>CALLUS010000006.1 GCA_938010435.1 uncultured Rhizobiaceae group bacterium
AGCCCTGTTTCAATACATCAATGGATTCTACAACTCACGCAGAAGACACTCAGCAATAGGCGGAATGTCACCCATCAAATTAGAACGAAAAACAGCCTAAATGAGAACCGGATGCGGAATTAATATGGGACAAGTCCAGTACGTTCTTGAAAACCATCGTCGTCAAAGTCGAATAGGACAAAGTTCTCGTTTTCAGGAAGAACCTCAACGCCGTCCCCATCAAGATCAATGAGAATTGGCTTGCCTGCCCCGCCGGATTCTGATTCTGGACTGAATAAGCCGCTAACGGCTTCAGCGACAGCACTGACAAAACCACTTATCGCACCAGTAAGACCACCCGTCGTTCCACCACCAAACGGATCAGACCCGTAATTAACGGTCGTTAATCCACTCAAAGTCGTTACGGTGTTTACCGCTCTACCATCGGTAGTCGTGGACGTTACGCTTGTCCAACCTGTTGAAGCGTCATATCCCACTGCAGTTGGTTCTGATGCTGTGGCAGAGTAAGCAAATGAGTCCACTCCGCCTGCTCTGGCGCTTGCAGCACCAGATAATACATCATTAATAGCAGCTAAGCCAGTTCCAGCAAATGAAGCATCGACTCCATAGACCGATGTTCCAAAGCCAGATGTATTATGAACCCTTACACCTTCAGCAATGTAAGTATGAGTACTTTCAACTTCAAAATTGTAAGTTTTCCAACCTGTTATAAATTCAGGTTCAATAGCCAAACCGTGTTCCGTGCGAGCAACAAACATTTCTGCCTGTTCGTATAAATCAGCTGTCGCAACAGTATATTTTACCGAATATGCGACTGCATCGACAATGGAGCCATCAGCCAGAACAATTTGCGTTTCTCCCGCGAAAGCCGCATGCTCTGCAATCTTATGGGACGGCGGCAAAGTACTTTTCCGGTCTTGGGAAAAATCAACTTCGACTAAATCATTACTGGATCCAAAAACGTGCGATTGATTAATCATGTCGCACAATCGTTTCCATTTACCATCAACTGTAAGAAACACGTGCCCAATAGTCGACGTTATGAATTTTTGTTGGCCAGACTGTGGATCAGCAAATGAAAGTTCAATGAACTGGTCAGCGACATTTTCAAATAACATGGATACACGTGAGCCAGTTAACTCTAGTTGCAAGGCTGAGGCCTCGTCAAAGCTAGCAACCGCTTGTCCGCTAGCAATATCTTGAATTGAGATCGAAGTCCCATCCACAAGTCGAATTTTTGTATCCGCCGGAAAACACTGGGGCATAGAGTTTTCAGCTTGTTCCCGCTGTACGTCCCCTAACTTGCCCAACAAATCATCATCTTTAAGCAATGCTCTGGCAAAGGCAGCGATAATGCTTGGGTACGGATCACCAGTCATTACGTCAAAGCCAAAGCGAGAACGAGCATGTTCAGTAACAATCCCCGTAATGTCAGCTCGACTTAGACCTGGGAATTGGCTTTGAAAGTCAGAAATAACATCATTGTGAGCTGATATCCCCCCCTGTTCTAGTAGCATAGTTGTGAAATGCTCTTGTAAACGGATCAGCAAGCGGGTCATCGCCAGGAACCGTAGTGCCAAAACCATCAATGGCCCCATCAGGGGAAGGAGAAGGAATACCAAGCGCAGATGTATGATCCTTTACGCTTGCTGAAACGCCGTCCCTTGTTACGGTCACAGAAGCTCCAACGGTGCGCGATCCACCAACCCCAACCCTACTTCCCAAAACACAACCCTCCCAAATTTCAAACTTTAGCGGCGAAACCTACCAAATTCTTCATATAATCGTACGCACGCAATAAATCTTTTTGAATTAACGAGAAATTCAAAATCCGAAACACCATCATCAATACTAATTAAACAATCAACATTAGAAATTTTGGATTTCCACCCCTTAACATTTACAGCAAACAACAAATTTGCAGCGTATTGAATCTTTTTTTGAATTATTGAAGAGTTCAAAATATTTGTCAAATAGGAAATTTCCATTTGTACAAATTTGTAGTTATATAAATATAATCTGCTCAAATTTTTCGGACTCAAATTAATCGAAATTCCAGCCTGTCCTATTGACGAAACCACGTACACGTCTTCATCTTTTATTTTATTACCATACTCAACCAAAAGTTTTGCAACAGCAATAAAGTCTAGTTTACCATTTGCGTCGTAAATTTCTTTTGTTTTGTATATATTTTCAAAGTCAATAAATTTCAGAACAAACCCTCTTGACGAAATAATTTCCAGCCTCCTACACATTGCACCATCGTCAGTTGAATCATCAATATTTTCCAAGTATTTTGTGTAGAGTTTACATCCTTTTATAGGCTGCTTTGCAGCAGCGTTATTTTCAATATTTAGAAAAAACAAAAATACAATCGCAAAAATTAAACTAAAAATTTTCATAAAATAAATAATTACCTCCAATTATTTTTGCCCCAAACGCCTTAAATAAATGATCGGCACTCATCGTATTTATGCCAGTAGTAACATGAACGAGCAGCCCAATGGAGTTTTGTGAGATTGAACAATTTTTTACTGCCCTCAACAACGCGCCAAGTGCCTTGACTCTCCAAATTTCCGATAACCTCTCTATATCAATCGCTAAAATATGAACTGTAGTAACAATACCTTCATCCGAGAGAACGTAAGTTCCTGCGGTGGCCCAAATTAATCCAACCAACTCGCCCTCAAACTCAGCAACAAAGCAGACTGTATGAGCAGGTTTGGACAATATGGTTTCCGCATACCGTTCGAACTTCTTATCCGAAAATGGCAAATGGGAGAAAATCGTGTCCCCATGGAACTGATTAAGCAGCCGCCTAGCAGGCTCTTTGTCCACAGCTTCCGCGTAGCGAATCTTAATTTTAGAGGTCACTGAGGGCTTGCCATCTTCAGCAACATGAGAATTTGCCTGATGGGTTACCGCCTTTGGACCAGTAGTTGATGTCGCTTCACTCAAAAAAATTCCCCACTTAAACGAAGAACCACAATCATGTATTCTTGATTAAAATCCTGACGAACATTCTCAATACTGCATCGCGCCGCCAGATCAAGCAAGTGTTATGTAAATTTATTTTACGCATTTTAATGGCATCGATGCTAACATGATGCGGAACTTTGAAAGCAAGGCAAAAATCACTATCAAATACAATTATAAAGAAAAATTGAAATCTGCGTGTCAGTCTTATTTTGTTGTCGGGTGTAATAGATTCAACACATGTACTCTTTGATCTCCTGACGACTAAAGACGACATCGCACTTGCTCATCACCTGCATCTAATCAATTGCAAAGGTCGCCATTTAGTTGAACACAAAGCTTGCGAACAGATTGTTGAATTCTGTTAAAAAAATCCGGAACTTCTTTTACAATGAAAGCACAATTGACCGCAGAAAATTTCGCGAGCCTGGTTATGACATCTTCACAGTTGCATTTGAGGGGCCGAATAGCATCTTCCAATTTCATGATTGACACGGGTGTCATGCCCCATCGTTGGGCGTTGGGCGTTGGGCGTTGGGCGTTGGGCGTTGGGCGTTGGGATTCAACCAAGAAAAATTTGTCGAAGTCAATGCCAAACATGGTGATCGACGACTGATCCTACAAAGCGCAATGGCTGCAAGCACATGGCCCAACAAACCAGATGAATACCACGACCCATCCATCAAACCAAAAGCTGAGTTCATGAAAAAGATGGAGAACGAATTGACGGATCTGTGTTGGGACCTGCCGTACGCCTAACTCAAATGACCGCTGATAGTTTTTGGAATGCGGCGAATGCAAGACATGTCTTCTGCTGGACAAAATAAATCAAAAATTGCGTGGACGGTGCTGAAATAGATGGCCCAATTGGCAAAGGGAGAATTGGCCACAATCAAGTTCATCAAATGCTCAACAAGTTTCTGAGATAAATTGCCTGGGTATCAGCATGGGTATTACATAAAAAACGAAACAATTTTGCAACGTAAAATCGGACTATTGTTTCAAAAAACACAGTCCTCTTCTGGCACCATCTATCCCGAACATACATGCTCAAAACCCTTGTTTTAAAAGGCTTATAATGCAATTATCTTGCTCATAGATGAACACCTGTACACAGGAAATCGCACTCATTTCTGGGTACCAAACTGGGTACGGGCCAAAAAATTTGTCAGTTTGAGCAAAGCCGTACCCAATACACCCCTATCCGACTTAAAAATTCACAAAGCAAAACAAAGAGATAAGGCCTATCGCCTGAGTGACGGTTGGGGGGTGTTTTTGTTGGTTAAGAACGAATGGCTCAAAAGCTTGACAATTTCGCTATCAATTCATGAGAAAAGAGAAGCTTCTCTCTCTTGGTACCTACCCATCAATTTCGCTGGCGGATGCAAGAAAAAAGAGAGATGAAGCCAAAACACTTTTGGCAGACGGAGTTGACCCCTCAATTCAGAAAAAATTGGACAACATCGATGCAGAGACCAAAGCTCGTATGACGTTCAAGCAAGTCGCAGAGGAATGTTATCAAAATCTTGTTGACGAACATTGCAAACATCTAGGCCGCACTTCTCTGAGCAATTGAACGGTTGAGCCAATTCAACCAATGACACCTGCAGGGAATTAGTTGGACGATTTGCAGCAAGCTCCGCAATCAAGCGTTATTCTATCTAGAACCCAACCAGCGCATCAATCGGTTTTGTAGGCGTGGTTCCAAGAATACGAAATAGGCTCGCGTTAACCAAGTTTATGTCGTTGTCAAAACTACCATGTGTGCGATCAATTTTTTTAACTGATCCATTCACATTGCTTGTGATCGCTTGGGGAGTCGCATGGAATTTAGCTTGAACCTGATGTTCATGTGCTAGCTGATTCCAATCGCGAATGTGCTTGATATGCGTTTCCTCAAAATGAAATCGCATAGCTCCTTTGAGAGCCGAAAGACTAGCCGTGGCAGGATCTACAAGGCTTTGATTTTGATCTAATAACCACGATTTTTCCATTCCTAAAATCGGAACACTGCGCTTGTCCTCAAGCGCACGCCCCACAAGATACAGCAGCGATTTTCCATAGGGGCCAACATTGTCATCACGTTCTAACTTGTCAGTAAGGTTGTCGATGAACAACTTCTGTTTGCTAACGATACCCTTTCTCAACATCTTGCCATAGTGGCGCACAGCAAACTCCACGCTGCAAGCAGGAGCATATAACCCCACCGTTTCAATTCCATCTTTCGGTTCAAAATCATCTGCCAAGTTACCAAGCAATATTGCACCAGCGGAATGGCCAAGAAGATGGATTTTGAGATTAGGGTAGTTAGCACGCAGCTTTCGCAAACGCAGCAACATAGCCCGTGTTCCGCCGTTGCCATCAGCAGCTAACCCAGCGTTCTGTTTCATCTGTGACCAAACGGCCTTGCCAATGACTTTTTCAGCAGTCGCTTCGAAAGCTTTATCAAAACCGTCTTGTAATTTCTTCTTGGCACTATCGAAGAAATCTCCAAAGACACCTTCAGAGAGACGATCCCTTTCGTTCAAAAAATCACCCGTTATGTCTTTTCCGATATTGGTAATAGATTCCAGCACCGATGTGCGCCAATTCAGAAATATCGGATGAACCCCGTTTTCCAAAAACCATGGCCCCAAACGCCTTGTACGATTGATCGCTACCGCCTCACTGTTCAACCCACCATGAGCAAAGATCACAATAT
Source organism: uncultured Rhizobiaceae group bacterium (assembly GCA_938010435.1). Taxonomy (GTDB): domain Bacteria; phylum Pseudomonadota; class Alphaproteobacteria; order Rhizobiales; family Rhizobiaceae; genus Pseudahrensia. The sequence goes on from CALLUS010000006.1 coordinate 5,678, forward strand.
GCTTTGCTCCTTGATCAATCGAACGAGACGGTTCTGTGATCAACACACGCTCCAGCAAATCATCAATTGACGGTGCATCAATCAGGCGGCGCAACAGCTTGCCGTCATTCCCCATGACAATCGAATGTAAATAGGCTTTGTCAGTTGTCCAAGCCTCAACGGACCCTCGGCTGCTCCCCATCCGAAGACTGTGGTTGGCCATCGCGGTTTCCACAAGCGGTCGCTCTGACATCGCGATAGGGGAAACACCCTGGGCAGTAATGCCCACTGGAGCAGCCATCGCGGCAACCCAGGCGTCATTGCCGTTCTCTATCCAGTCTTGATACGTCAGTAACGCAAAACCTTGGAAGCCCCACTTTGAACCCCATGAGTTTTGAACAATGAAACCATCGGGCGTGTAACCAACAAGAGCAAAAGCGTGTCCACCAGAAATTCGGTCATGTTTTTCAATAACAGGAAGATCAAAGCCAGCCATCTGAACAACAACGTTCTTGGTCGGTTTCTTCCAACCTTCATGCACCCGAGCGGAACAATAGACTGCTCGGACCTCATGAATAGCGGCCTGCATATCTGCAATAGATCGAGCCTCAACACGATAGTAAGCACCCAACGGACGAGCGAGAGCATCACGTGCCCAAATCATTTCACCAGCCAACTCTGCATTCAAATCACGCGGCCATGCACCTTGTCGGCAAATACCGTGTTTGTGCCACCCCTTCATAGCTCCACGACAACTTGAACCGGAATAGTCCTCTCCTTCCCACTCATCATAAATACGGGCCGTATCGTAGACCATGCGAGGACTAACAAGTGGAGGCTGAACTTCGTCCTCAGGCGGGCTGCCGTTGTGGCTTCTTATCCATCTATCCCAAATGATGTAATTAACGACCGCCGCCAATCCGAAACCTGTACAAGCACCTTCACGGCCTTGGTTGAGAATTCTTCCATCAGAATAGTATCGCTTCAGGAATGATTGGATTTCGTCAGTGGCAGGAAAACTCTCAGGCAATGACACCAAGGGGGGCTGATACGGTCTATCGCGAAAGTCCATCCGATCAGGTCTGGTCGCAAGTTCTCGTCCATCAAGTATATGGTTCGCCATCGTGTTATCCTTCAATTTTGTGATCAATGTTTATGGGGCGGTCATTAAGCCGCCCCACATTCCCCTTCAAAGGGTTTCAGCGTCTTGGTCGAGCGCGCGGTTCCACCAATCCGAAATTCCCACTTTCTGGCAATCCTGATCCCAAATATGAATCAATGCATCTTGTTTATCGCTGCCATTGTGGGTGTGCTTGGTGCCACCTGACCCGGTAATCATCACCCTATCTCCGTCGAAACTGGTGAAGCGCATGGAGACTGGTTCGCGATATGTAAGCATTTGTTCTTGAAGCAAGCCGACAGCAATACGCTCGCCCATTCTCAAACTCTCATAATAGTCAGTGTAATAATGGACACCTGCAAAATCGCGACCAATTGCTATATTAGCTGAAAGTTTGTCCAACTCTCCTTGCACTGTAAGGCCAGCCTCATGTGGCACTCTGCGCAATTCTGTGCCGTCAGCGTTCGGTTCATATTCATGGGGAATGCCAAGACCATCAGTGGTCATTGAGAGTTCATCACCAAACCAATCGCTGTTTTTCTTGCTACCTTCCGCGATAATATCATCGAGCTTCGTTGTTGCTCGAACGATACTGTTTGGCAGCACGTACATTTCAAAAAAAGCTTTGAGAATTGTTGTACACGCACCAGCCACAGTAGCATGGCCTGCTCCATATGATGGGTGCATTGGAGAACCTTCCGGGAAGGCCATCGGCAGCAAAGCGTTTTTGTCTTCATGAACCTCAGATGGAAATCCGGGCGCACCGTCAGCACCATTGCGGCGAACAGCATTTTGACCAGTGTTCCAATCGCTGATTTGCGTCAGCAGCCCAGCTACACCCAAAGACTGTTGCATAGATGCAAAATCATCTGCTTTGGCTTCGCCATTCCAAGCCAAGGTGATTGCCGCAGCAACAGCTTCAGGCCGAGCACGCAGATGAATATTATACTTCTGACGACGAACCGCCTTAAGCGCCCGAGTGGCCACTTCTGTAACCAGTGTCAGGACATGCGGGCCACCGAACAATGCAAACGCATCACGAGTGGGATGTCCCGCACCTTCTGGCAAACCAATGTCAGTTGCAGCGCCTTCCGCTATCAGAATAAGACATGCGTTGAGATAGGCTTGGTACAGCGCATCATAGTGCACATAAGTTGCCAGATCGCGCGGTGTATGGATGAATCGAGCCGTATCATTGAAATCGTCAAAGTCTTTACGATTGGCACCATTTTGCACGTCGCACCAACTATGCCAATCAGTCAGATGGTCGAGGCCTTCTTTGTGCGGCACAAGACGCTGATTGATAGTTTGTGCGCCATAGCGAATAAGTCCGAAGGCATGTCCGACCGAAGTACCAGCACCAGTTATGCCTTCCATGCGCAACGGTTCGGTAGCACTCTGCGCCTGCCCGCCTTTGGTTGTTACATATTCCGGATCAGCGAAACGCCCTGCTCGGTTGATCGCATCTGGTTCGGCAACCGTATCATCAGGTACAGCGTTGAGCTGGAAACCCGCTCGCTCCTTACTACCAATCAGCAGGAATTGTGAAATGTAACCACCCTTTTGAGACCCCGGTGTGGAACCACGAAACAATAAATCAGGGTCGAAAACACCACCGCGCAAATTACGTGCTTTGCGGCGTGCCTTCACCCGTGCATTCGGATCAGTAATGTTGCCTTGATAGAAAGCTACCCCCTTAAGGGAGTCCACCAGATCCGCCACTTTACTGCTGGTCCCCCATTCAACGAATGGAACATCGCGGATCAATGCCATTCCGTAAACTTCAGCCATCTCCGCCGTCAGCTCATCTGAGCCCACTTTGGGTGCAGGTGGCATGGCAACATGGTCAGCATCGGGGCCGTTGATTTCAAAACTATGCCCTGCCAAAGGGCTTTCCCATGTGCGGGGCTTTCCACCTTTCTCTGGCCAGCGGAAAGTGCCATCATAAAGCTTCGCCAAAAACGGAGCGGGCTTTCCAGATGTATATGTCCCTGGAAAAGGTGACGCACTTTCATCGTTATCGCTATCTTGGTTCAATGCATCGACAAAACTTTTAAGATCATCTGCATCGACGAACCCTAGATCGTCGTGCTTAAGTCCCTTTGTAAATGTTGTCAGAAAATTATGTTTATCCGTCTCGCCATTGTTTCGTTGTGTAATTGGATCAGTGCGATGAGTCACAATTTCCGCTGCTTCTTCACGCACGCGACGCGCAACATCTACACGGGTTTGGCCATTTGGTATTGGGTTGAGGTTTGGTATCTGTGTTTCTACAGGCATTTTGACATCCTTTTTTACAAAGATGATTTTTGCGCAATCACGCACAATCATCGGTAATGCCCCAAACCGAAACTAAGAGTATGTATTCCCAGTCTTCACGAAAGTGAGCAAACGCGAGCGGTGTTTTTGTTGCAGTGGTAAAACGCACAACGCTTAGTATTAACTCAAAACTCCACGTTAAAATTGCCACTTCCACGAGCTGTGACAACGGTTTTCAGCAATATTTTCAACACACCAATTCACAGCCGACACCACCTCTGCGATTATCAAACCGTTTTGAACATCAACTCATTGTTGCAGTTTCAGACCGCAATAAGCCCTGCCAACTCTGCAAGTTTTTAATCTTCATGATCTCGGCGTTGTCATAAAAGGTAAACTTTCAATAATCGTGTCAGGGAGCCAAGGTATCTCATTCTCAACATTTCGAGCCTGTCTCAACTTACTCAAATAGATTTCATTCGAGTCAACTTATTGTCTTCGACCCAACGGGCGTTCAATATCCGGTTACACTCAATCTGTTTGATGTCGAAAAGGTTTTGACCCATCAGTTTCAAGGACACTAAATTGCAAATTAAAAGACGGTATTTATGCCAACACGTCAGTCAAGTTTGTAGGTGACGCCACACATAATGATGCAAAAGCAATAGATATCGAAATGCGCACCGATGCTTCATTCATCCCCAGTATGGACAATTTAAAGCTAAACGCATCTGTTAGAGATAAACCAACATCTCAAAAGATAAGCGCATGCAAATTGTAGAAGGGCCATTTTAAATGATGGTTTTGATTGCTGGCAGCGGTATTGCCGGGCTGACCTTACATCAAATGGGCATACCATTCCGCATTTTTGAATCTGTGAAGGAAGTGAGACCACTTGGTGTTGGCATAAACATCCAGCCCAACGCCGTTCGCGAACTTTTTGAATTGGGTTTGGAGAATATTCTTGATCGGTGTGGCGTACGCACACAAGAATAAGGTTTCTTCACGAAAACGGGGCTCGAAATTTGGACTGAGCCAAGAGGTTTATTGACTGATTACAACTGGCTGCAATATTCACTTCACCGTGGCAAATTACAGATGGAACCCTACAAAACACTTGTTAAACGGGTCGGACCAGATGCGATCCATACAAATCATGCTGCAAAACAGTATGAAAACACCGATGGCGTCGTACTGCATCTTAACTGCCCTGATGGAGCAACGACTACCAGCAGCAAAGTGTTGCTGGTTGCTTATGGCATCAATTCAACAATAAGGGTGCAAATGTACTCATCGGAAGGAGAACCTGTATGGAACGACTGTGTCCTCTGGCACGCAACCAGCCGGGGAAAAGCATTTCGAACAGGTGCATCTATGATCCTTGCTGGCTACAATGATATCCGCTTCGTGGCGTACCCTATTACTGAACCAGACGCGGAAACTGGTGAAGCAGAGATCAACTGGATTGCTGAAATCCGCCGGGATCCCGGTGAAGGTTGGCTCAAAGCCGGCTACAATACAGCCTCCGATATCAACACCTTCCTACCAACGTTTTCAAATTGAGATTTTGACTGGCTTGATTGTCCAAGGCTTATTAAAAACGCAGATAAAGTGTTCGGGTATCCCATGGTGGACCGAGGTCCACGGCCTAAATGGACCGATGGGCACGTGACATTGATGGGAGATGCTGCCCATCCCGCCTACCCCGTGGGTTCAAATGGAGCGAGCCAAGCCATTGTTGACGCGCGTCTTGTCGGTTTACTGTTTCAAAAACATGATATGACACCTCAAGCATTGGAAGCTTTCGAAAACATCGTGCGCCCTCAAATGACAAAAGTCGTGTCCGCAAACCGTAGCGGCGGTGGGCCTGACGGAGTGATGCAATTGGTTGAAGACAGATGCGGTGGCCGGTTTGAGAGCATCAATGACATGATCCCACATACAAAGTTGGCCACTCATGATAAAAAATACAAAGCATTGGTAGATTTTGGCATAAAAGAGCTCAACAAGCGGTCGCCTTTGCTCATACTATGTCGCCTTTGCTCATACTATAGTGGCTGATGGTTTTGTGAGGTCCGGCTTGCATTTTGCTCCTAGTTTGGCATGAAGGGGTGACTGAACATCGGGAGTATCCAGTTGACCATTCGTTTGCACAAAGGCGACCTGCCAGACCTTTCCAATTACGCAGGATCGGTGGCCATAGACACTGAAACTCTTGGGCTAAAGCCCCACCGGGATCGTTTGTGCGTTGTTCAACTGTCTTCCGGTGACGGGAACGCTGATGTGGTTCAAATTGTCAAAGGGCAAACATCTGCCCCTAACATTGAAAAACTGTTGCACGACAACAGTGTTACAAAAATTTTCCATTACGGACGGTTTGATATTGCAGTCCTGTATCATGCCTTTGGCGTATTATGCGAAAATGTCTATTGCACCAAAATCGCCTCTAAATTAACGCGCACCTATACCGACCGCCACGGACTGAAAGATCTGACCCGTGAATTGTTGGGGATAGATCTGTCAAAACAACAACAATCATCTGATTGGGCAACCGAAGAATTGTCCAAGGCGCAAAAAGAATATGCAGCATCAGACGTGTTGCATTTGCATGCATTGTTGGACGCGTTGAATGTACGTTTGGAACGGGAAGAGCGCACGGAATTGGCTCGTTCTTGTTTCCGGTTTTTACCCCAGCGCTGCTTGCTCGATTTGGCAGGTTGGGACGACACAGATATCTTCGCCCATTCTTAACTGACTTAATGTAATATTCTCCACGGATGGCCCTAAAATCTCCGCATTATAGATGTGAATGTGTTCTGGGTTTTTAGGTGGTTGTAAAGAAAGGCATGGCATGACAGCGCAATTTGCAAACTCGCCTGCTTTGGATATTCGCGAGACAAAGCAAGCTCCAGCCGAATCGTCTTCCATTACCCCACCCTCCAGATTTGCCAATAAACGTTCAGAGCAAGATTTTCAAACTGCGCATCGCCACTCAGGCAGAGTATCAAAATTAAAGATGCTACTGCCGCTTACGGCCATTGCATTGGTTGTCGGCTTTGGCGCATCAGCTATGATTTCGTTTGTTCCCAACGTGGATGTGGAAATCGGCAGTTCTTCGCTGGAAGATGGCAAATTAGTGATGAAACAACCTAAAATGTCGGGCTTTGACAAGAACAACCGCGCCTATGACGTGACCGCTACCCGCGCGATACAAGATTTGAAAGAGCCAGCCATTATTGTTCTGGAATCAATTGACGCATTTGTACCCATGGACATCAAAAATATGGCTGATGTGACTGCCGATAATGGGGTTTATAACAGCGACACTGAAAAACTGGTTCTGCGCAACAACGTCTTTATCAAGGGTGCACGCGGCATGGACATCAAGTTGGAAGAAGCCAATATCGATATGAAAACCGGAGCCATGGAGAGCTCAAAACCCGTGACTGTGACTTCAAAGGACACCGATCTTACAGCAGATTCTGTGATCGTTGAAGACAACGGAGCCCGCATCGTGTTTAAGAACAGGGTGCGAATGACTATTCGCAAACCAATATCACGTGGCAAAACACCCACGGACACGACAAATTAAACATCCGAAGGAAACTAACCTAATGCGTCCGCTTCTCAGCACATTATCCAAAGGCATCTTTGCCTGTTTTTTCACTATTGCGTTAGCCACTGCGGCTCATGCGCAGGTGTCTGGTGGAGCGTTCAACGGCTTCAAGCAAAACAGCAAAGATCCAATTCAAATTGAAGCCGATGAATTGGAAGTGATCGATTCAAAATCCACTGCAATTTACAAAGGCAATGTAAAGATTCGCCAAGGTGCCAGCTTGATCACAACCAGCCGTCTTGATGTCTTGTACGACAAAAATGGTGACGGTGGGCAGGGTGACATCAAACAGTTGAACCTGAGTGGCGGGCTTGTTGCCACATCAAAAGGCAATACCGCACAGGCTGATACTGGCGTGTTTTACGTGAGAACAGAAGACATTGTTCTGGAAGGCCGTGTGGTGGTAAGCCAAGGCAAGAACATTGCCAAAGGGTGTCGTTTAGAAGCCAATTTGAAGACGAATTTAGCCAAAATTAAAGCCTGCAAGACGAAGGGTATCAAAAAGGGTGGGCGCGTGACCACCGTCTTCACCCCCGGAAGTCAGCCGAAGAAAAATTGATCCCTTTATGAAATTTCCTTCACTTCGCAAAAAAGCGGACGGCGAATCTGGTGCTGCTCAGGTTCCGGAATCTCCAGCCATTGTTACTCGTGCGGCCGGTACAGTCACGCAGCCCAACTCTCGCGAAGGCGTTTTGTTAGCGCGAGGTCTTATGAAGACCTACAACAAACGTACAGTGGTAAACGGCGCAAGCCTTGGTGTCCGTCGTGGCGAATCTGTAGGGCTTTTGGGGCCCAACGGCGCTGGTAAAACCACTTGCTTCTACATGATCACCGGCTTGGTGAAACCTGATGCAGGTATGATAGAACTTGACGGCCATGATGTGACAGGAATGCCAATGTACCGTCGTGCACGCCTCGGTATTGGCTATCTCCCCCAAGAAGCCTCAATTTTCCGCGGTTTATCCGTTGAAGACAATATCAAAGCTGTGCTGCAGGTCGTAGAAAAGAGTGCAAAGGAACGTACCAAAAAACTCGACAGTCTGCTGGACGAATTCAAAATTACTCATCTTCGCAAGTCTCCTTCGATCGCCTTATCCGGCGGCGAACGCAGACGTTTAGAAATTGCCCGTGCCTTAGCATCCAGCCCCGCATTCATGTTGTTGGATGAACCCTTTGCCGGCGTCGATCCGATTGCGGTCGGCGATATTCAAGACCTTGTTCGCCATCTCACAAAACGCGGTATTGGCGTCTTAATTACCGACCATAATGTCCGCGAAACACTCGGGTTGATTGACCGCGCTTATATCATTGCTTCAGGTCAGGTTTTGACCCACGGACGACCTGAAGAAATCGTGCAAAACCCTGATGTACGCCGCCTCTATCTTGGTGATCAGTTTACCTTATAAACACTTCAATCTTGCTATAATTCTCCGAATAGACATAAATTGGCACAGAAATTGCTATGGCCGTTATTTGCGGATCAACAGAGCAATCGCGGAGTGCCCAATTTTTCGGGAGTGTTGAACATGGGGTTGTCGCAAAAAATCATGATGCGCCAGAGTCAATCTCTGGTGATGACACCCCAATTAAGCCAGTCCATCAAGCTGCTGACGATGTCCAATATTGAACTGGCCGCATTTGTTGAAGGCGAATTGGAACGCAATCCATTTCTTGAAAATGAAACGCAAGCAGACAATGCACCGGCCGAACTTCGTGATCAGCTAATAGATAAAGCCAGTGATACCGAGGCGCCGCGCAATCTCATAGACAATAATCAGTTGGAAACAAGCGCCGCAAGCATATCTGACAATTTGGGCACCAGTCTTGAAAATGAGTTCCCCGACGAACAAGATTATCGCAAGGAACGACCTGAAAAAAATGTACCCGATGGTACTGATTATGGTCATGTGAGCAATGACGGAATTCAGATTTCCAGCAAGGCTTCCGTACACGATCAACAAGTGAGCGATTATACAGCGAATTCCATCACCTTGCGCGACCATTTAAACAATCAACTCGTAATGTCGGGCGCAAGCAAACACACAACATTGATTACGCGCGAATTGATAGATGAGCTTGATGAAGCAGGTTATTCGCGCACAGATATGCAAGAATTGGCAGTACGCCTTGGCACGTCAGATATACATGTGAGGTCAGCCCTAGCATTGCTGCAAAGCTTTGAACCCTGCGGCGTAGGCGCGCGCGATCTAGCGGAGTGTTTGCGACTGCAATTGGCGGATCAAAAGCGCCTTGATCCCGGCATAGAATGTATTATCGACAATATCGATCTGTTGGCAAAACGAGATTTTGACTCACTAAAAAGGCTCTCTGGCCTTGATATTGAAGATCTCCATGACGCGTTGATCGAAATTCAAACCCTTGATCCGAAGCCCGGCACAATGTTCGAAAGCGGCCCGGTTCAACATGTGGTGCCGGATGTTTTTGTCACAGAAGCGAATGACGGATCTTGGAATATCGAACTGAATTCCAACACCTTACCCCGTGTTCTGGTCAACAACACTTATGCGACCAGCGTGTCGAAGCAACTGAACAGTGAGGCAGACAAAGAGTTTTTGGCCCAATGTTTGCAAACGGCAAGTTGGCTTACAAAAAGTCTGGATCAAAGAGCTCAAACAATCCTTAAAACGGCGCGCGAAATCGTCAAACAACAAGACGCATTTCTGGTTCACGGCATTCAACATCTTCGCCCGCTAACCTTAAAAACAGTCGCAGATGAAATCGAAATGCATGAATCATCCGTCAGTCGTGTCACCAGCAACAAATATATGATGACGCCTCGCGGTTTGTTTGAATTGAAATATTTTTTTACAACCAATATCGCCAGCACCGATGATGGTGAAGGCCATTCCGCAGCAGCTGTTCGCGCACGTATAAAAGATATGATCGACAATGAGATGGCGAATGCCGTTTTGAGCGATGATTCAATTGTAATCATACTCAAATCAAACGGTATCGACATTGCTCGACGCACGATTGCTAAGTACCGGGAATCTATGAATATTTCATCGTCAGTACAACGCAGACGGGAAAAGAAGGCAGCCGCTGCCGCAACGGCATCCAAAGTTTAAGCGAAACAAAATCTGACAAAATATTGACTCAAACAGTTAGGGTCTTTAAGTCCTGCGCAGAAATCAAAACGCATCTTAATTAGAGACAAATCACTTTCGTTCTACGACCGAACAAAAAGTTGATTGTCAAGCTTTGTTCGTAACACCACATCATTGTAGAGTCGGCCGAAGTATTGGTTTCGCTTCGCGAAATCGATGATGTTATTTTCAATGACACAGGAGTTCCAAAACATGACACTTCGTATTTCCGGCAAACACATGGACGTGGGTGATGCATTGAAAGGCCGGATTGAAGACCGCATAAGTGGTGCGGTAGCGAAGTATTTTGGACACGGCTACAGCGGCCATGTGACAATGGAAAAACAGGGTTCGTTTTTCATGGCAGATTGCATGGTACATTTGGATTCTGGTGTGGTTCTTCAAACCAGCGCCCGTGAAGCAGATGCCCATGCCAGTTTCGATAAAGCCGCTGAACGCATCGAAAAACGTCTACGCCGTTACAAGCGTAAGCTAAAAGATCATCACAGCGGCAATGGCGCCGACGACCATCAGGTTGCTTATTCCGTGATGACCACACCTGCTGAAGACGAAGAAGTTGAAGATGATTTTGCACCCTTGGTGATTGCTGAAAGCTCCATGAGCGTTCGCACCCAAACAGTTGCCATGGCCGTTATGCAGTTGGAATTGATGGACCAGCCGGTCAATGTTTTCAAGAACGCAGCTAGCGGCAAGGTCAATGTGGTTTATCGCAGAACAGACGGAAACGTCGGTTGGATTGACCCATCTACAAAAGCTGAAAAGAGCGTTTAACCCGAATTCATCGCAAATTATTTATGCCGGATTGACGGTATAGGAGCGAAAAATGGAACTGACCAGCATTATAGTGCCGGATATGGTTGTTGCTAATTTAAAGGCAAACTCAAAGAAGCAAGTTCTGCAAGAGCTTGCTGAACTTGCCGTGTCAAAAATTGACGCCACCGAGCATGATATTTTGGACACATTGTTACAAAGAGAACGTCTCGGTTCCACAGGCGTCGGAAACGGTGTTGCAATTCCTCACGGCAAATTACCTAATATTGACGGAATTGTTGGCGCATTTGCACGTGTTAGCAAGCCGGTCGAATTTGATGCAATGGACGACCAACCCGTAGATTTATTCTTCATGCTTCTTGCACCGGAAGGTTCAGGCGCCGACCATTTAAAAGCATTGTCGAAAATTGCACGCGTACTTCGTGACGAACAAAAATTACATACCCTGCGACAAGCACAAGATGTGGACGAAATTTACGGTATTTTGATTTCAGAAATTCAAGCAAACGCAGCTTAAGCCGGCGGTCTATTGAACCCGTACGGTCAATAAGTCTCTCTCTTCAGCATTTTGAGACAAAAACTCTTCTTCATGGGAAAATGCAATGGGTTCTCCATCAGCGCCAAACAATCCCCATATAGAACTGTCGTCAGCATCTGAAGGCGCGCCCTGTGACGCATCTTCCCAGTCATCTGAAGCAGCCAAATAACTGTCCAAATCCGATTTCGACACACGGCGCACATAAGCGAGTGAACTCTTGCCGAATGTTTCAAATTCGACAGAAGAACCAAACAATTTGACCAAACTCGGTTTCATAGACATTCACCCGTTTCACAGCGGCACTTTCGTGCCCGTTACAAGTAATGTGGGGAACCTGGTCGGTTACATCAAGGGCGATTTCGTTTGAATGACAATTTTCGGCTGATCCGGCGCGTGTCCGCAATTGTTGCATCCAATCCAGCCAACTCAGCCTTCAAGGTCACCGCATCAATCTGACCGCGTACTTTAGGAACAAACAACTCAGGCTCATAAGCAGCAGAGCCCAATCTGGAATTGTTGAGAGATTCAGACAAAGCGGCCGCAACTTCACGACGTTGCACCAAAAGACTATTCAAAGCACGTGCGTTTGCTTTTTGCAGTTCCCGAACGCGCCAGAACACACCTGACTGGTCTTCAAACAACCCGTCCATTCGTGCACTGGTCACTTCATCTTCATACGCCTGACGTTTTGAACTAAATGCGCCCAAGCGAACAGACATCTTCACGTTGCCGTAAAAATCATCTCTGTTGCTGGATATAAACGCATTGTCTTCTTCAGGCACATTGTAACCGCCACTTACATTGACGTTGAATGTATTCGCTTGGCGAACTTCCCGGCTAATCCGTGCAACCTCTTCTTCGGCAGCCACCAATTCGCGGTCTAAACCTTCAACACTTTGTATTTGCACTGCGTCCACCACATCACGGCGACTGGCTTCTCCCCGGATACGGGCCTCTTGCGCCTGAACACGGTCAACTGTTTGTCTCAAAACAGTCGCAGTTTGTGTTGTGATAAGTCCTTCGGAAACGCCATTGCGGATTTGACGGCGCACATTGTTCAACTTGCTACGACTGTTGCGAAGTGAGTTTGCCTTAGCCACATACCCCGCACGCGTCAGCGATTGGGGCGATGTGACCAGCAAGCTTGTAATTTTAGAAATGGCAGAAGCGCGGCGGCAATCAGCATCCGCCAATTCTTCTTTCAAACGCGCACGACGCATGTCGACCACATCATAAGCAATGCTGGCACCCAAATTGCCGTCATGATCGATTTCTCCGGAAACCGTGGGCGTGCGCAACAAAGTAGCATCAGCTCCTGCTGTTGCAAAAATATAGCGGCAACGGGCAGACAGTTTGCTGACTTGCAAAGCATTTACAGACGGAGACTTCGATCCGATATAAGCGCTTTTTTTAGAAGCACTCGACTTTAGGGCGCTTGCTTCCAATGCGTTGATTTTCTTCGTGCGTTTGGAAACTGAACCAATTTTCATTGTGTCAGGTTCAACCAGCTTTGCAGCAGGCAATTTGGAAGATTCAACAGCAATTGTGTTGATCTTTTTTTCTTCATAGCCCGCTGCACTGGAAAGACTGGAACCCAGATTTGTGTTCGATCCATTGCAACCAGCAAGCACGGCCGCACCTAAACCAAGGGCGATGCCTACAAACTTGCGGCTGTTCCAATACGCGAAACTAGAAAAGGAGTGGTTTGCCGCCGGCATGGACGATTTCCTTTGTAACTGATTTTGCATCGAAGAATGTCGCTTCGATAAATGTTCCGCGCATAGGTTTCCCGAACAACGGATGTACCGTTGAAGTTTCGCCATCCACCTCAGGGCCGACTTCGCCCACTTTTGAACAGAAGAAGAATGACAGGCCGCAGCCGTAAAGGGATTCACCCGTTTTGACATTGTCGGTGTTCGAATACGGACGGAAGAGAACCATAACGGGCTTGTCGATAGCACGAGCCAAAGGTGTGGCTTCAAGCGTTTCCACATTGGTTAAAATCACACCCAGTGAGCTTTCCAAACGTGTCACGCGTCTTTCAGTGGCAAGAGCCGATTGACGGGACAAAGCAATTTGGTTTTTCGCTTCAATGACTTCACGAGCAAGGTGGGCAAGATCAGATCCGGCAGATGTAATTACACGAATTTCCGGTTGTTTGATTTCTTCAAGTAAGCTGCGCAGGAATTCTACTCTCCTGTCGACCTTTTGAAGTTCAAGTTGTTTGACCGAAATTTCGTTTTGAACGGTGGCCACACGATGTAACGTTTCTAAAACAGCAAGTGTACCGCTGTTCAAAGATTTACGCGTGATCAAACGTCTTGAATACGCACTGTTGAGGTCTTTGGCGTACCCGCCCTTCCCGTTCAATTGATTAAAGTCACGAATGACCTGTTTCAAACGGTTGATATGCAACTCAATTTCAAACTTGGCTGTCTTTTGTTGGAAAAGCTCTTCTTCCACAGTTCGCGCGGTGAGTTTCAACTGCAATTCACCATCACGCTGATCGCGCTCAGCTTTGCTCAGTTCGACATTTGCAACGTTCAAATCCTGTTGGATTTGATTGCGACGCAAGCGCAGAGACGATAAGTCTCTATCCATCTTTTCCACCAGCGCATGGCCACGTGAAAGTTCAAATGGCAATGACCAACTGGAAGATGACATGAAGAATACAATCATCGATCCATAGGCTAGGAACGTCAGGAACAATGCAGTAAGAACAACAATCGCAAGTTTTTTATAAACGAAGTTTGCAAGCGGAACAAAACGCTGCCAAATGCCTTGATCGACGTCTTGCGCCTTTGAAATTGTGGTTTCAAAGCCCTTAGTAACAACAGATTTAACCAGACCTGCTTCTTCAACGGCTTCCTCTGCAACCGCATCATCAGCTACATTGATCTCTTCCGCCGGAACAACCGGAACATCCACGATCTTTGGCATCGCAATTGGCGATGAGTTATCAAACGCGTTTTGGTCAAGTTCTTGCTCAGCAGTCGAATTGATAATGGTCAATATGATCTGCTTAGGGTCAACAGGCGCCACAAGAGTCTTGTGAACACCAACCATATCACTGAACATTTCAGCATCGTCTTGTGATGACAGAATGGTCAAACAACTCGTTGCGCGCATCTCAGCAATAGCAACCACATTGAGTGGACTGTCATCACTGTGATCGCCGCGCATATCAACCATGATACAATCAAACGGTTGATCCGATGCCTGTTTCTCGATGAGTTCAACAGCTTCCCGAATTGAATAAGAATGTTCGCAACGAACAATTTCATCTTTGCGTTTGAAGATAGCCTTTGTACCAGCCAATGACTTGCCTACAAACAAGACATGGGCCGGGCTTTGAGATTTGCGACTCTCAATAATTGCTCTTAGTTCTGCGGCATTCATGCGGAAACCTCCTGCACTGAACCACCCAAGGCACTCAAATCGATTTCTTGAGAACCGGAAATCGCGGCATTGTCAGATTTCGCACCGCCACGAGTTTCCCATGATGTTGTACCCAAAGTGAACAACCCAAGTGGAGTCATCGTCAGATAAACAACCGGGAAGACAGCAGCCATAGCGATGAACCAAAGACCAGATGTCTGGGCAAATTCAGGAAGCGATTTCTTGCTCAACTCATAGCAAACTGCAAAAATTGTAACGAGAAGAGCATGCCAAATCATCGGCATGACGAATTGCATTTCCATGCACTTCACCAGCAAGAAAACCGGATAGAAGAACAACAGTGTGCCCATCGAGACATAATGGATCAGCACAAAGATATTGAACTTTGCAAGATGTGGCATTGCGGTGATTAAGTCGATCATATTGGACCGGCGCCAGCGCAATTGTTGGTTCAAATAAGCGCCCATATTGGTCGGTGCTTTGGTGAAGCAACGTGCCGTAAAACAAAGGCGGGTCTTGTAACCACGCTCAATAATCTTGCGCGTCAGAAAACGATCTTCACCGTATTTGACTTCATCACCTAAGAATGTACGGCTTTCCACATCCTTATCAACAGCTAGCATTGCTTCCTTTTTATAGAGAGTTAGGCAACCAGAAAGACACATGACGTGGCTGTAAGCATTTTCCACGTTTTTCAGGAATTGATAGCCAATCCAATATTTCACGGCCTGCATGCGGGTTAACCAAGTTTCACCAGCATTTGAAACAAATACGCATCCACCAACAGCATCAGCGCCTGTTGCATACATGTGGCGGGTCAATTCACGCACAACATTGCTGTCCACGATCACATCACTGTCTACTGACATGATGAGATCACTTTCGATATCCAATACAGCATTCTTAATACCGAGGCGTTTGCCCATATTATGCGGGTTCTGAATAAGCTGCATCCAAGGGTAGCGGCGACAAGCTTCCTGTAGATACTCATAGGTGTCATCAGTGGACACATCATCAATGAAGACGATTTGAAGTTTATCACGCGGGTAGTCGAGTGCTGCAAAAGAAGCCGCCGTCTGCAACACACTTTCACCTTCGCAAAACACAGGAACGACGATGGCAACTGTTGGCCATTCTTCAGGGTCTTTATTATAATCAATTTCAGTGCGGCGGTCAGCAATGCGCAATAGGGAACCGTACACGTATCTGTTCGTAAACACGATCAGTACGAGTAGCCCGAATAGCCATTCAACTGTAGTTATAGCCAGCATTGATACCCCTGCGGGAAATCCCGCGTTCATTCACACTAAGGGCATCGTTTGAATGCGCCCCACTCGCTGCTCAATAGAATATACAAGGCTGACCCGAGTATTAACGCTATGGAGGCTTAGGGGATTTAATCCTTGATTTAACTGGTTATTTACCCTGTTTCTACGCACATGGTTTCCAACAGGTTAACCCAACACAATCCACTTACGTATGGTTAACTACAAGCAATTTTAATCGCCCTTGGTTACAATTCGTGAAGAGATGATGTGCGAACTGTGGTCTGTAAATATCGAAGGTATTCAGGGGCCTAAATGATCTTCTCAAATGACAGCACTGCAAACAATATTGCTGCAGAGTACGCTGAACAACAAACTGCGAATAAGCCAAGTATCAAACTGGTTGTCGATGAACCGGCTTCACTACCGGATCCGGCGACGTGTCGTGTTGCTGTCGTTGGCTTGGGATATGTAGGGCTTCCTCTTATTTGTGGTTTTTCAGAGGCCAGCCGCTCTATAGGCATCGATATTGACCAAGCAAAAATTGAAGAACTGAAAAACAATGAAGATCGTACCGGCGAAGTCACATCTGCTGACCTTGCATGCGCTGATGCCGAATTTACAACAGATGCAGTTGCAATGGCTGAAGCAGACGCAATATTAGTTTGCGTACCTACGCCAGTGAACACCCGCAACCGCCCAGATTACAGCCCCCTCCTGTCCGCATCCCGAGCAATCGGTACCAATATGAAGCGTGGCGCTGTTGTTATTTTCGAATCAACCGTTGATCCGGGAACAACAGAAGACAAATGTTTGCCCATTCTTGAAGAAGCTTCAGGCATGAAAGAAGGTATTGATTTTTATCTCGGATATTCGCCCGAGCGCATCAACCCCGCTGATCCGACACGCAAATTGGCTGACATCAAAAAGATTGTTGCCGGTTCATCGCCTGTGGTCACGACATTCTTGGAAAAACTTTATTCACGCGTTGTGAAAGCCGGGCTCTTTCCCGCCGCAAACATCAAAGTTGCTGAAGCCGCTAAGATTTTGGAAAACACCCAACGCGACGTGAATATCGCACTGATGAACGAACTTATGGCGCTTTATGATAAGATGGGCATTCGTGCATCTGACGTGATTGCAGCAGCCAGTTCAAAGTGGAATTTCCACCATTACCGTCCAGGTATGGTTGGTGGTCACTGCATCGCAGTTGATCCCTATTACTTGGTCGATGCGGGACGCCGCCATGGTCTTCCAATGGAACTTGTCTCAGCAGGTCGCAGCGTCAACGAACAAACGCCGTTCTTTTTGGCTGAAAAGTTGGAAGAATTGTTCGAATCCAACGGTGAGCAATTAAAAAATAAGCGCGTTCTAGTGCTTGGGCGCTCTTTTAAAGAAGATTGTCCCGACACGCGCAACTCCAAGACCTTTAAAATGATGGATTATCTTTGGGCTCAAGGCGCGGAAGTCTTCAATTTCGACCCGATTGCCGAAGATGAGCACTCAGAAGGTGGCCGTGGCACAACAATCATCGATGATCCGCTTGATGGTGGCGCTTACCATGCAATCATCGTGACTTTAGGTCATTCTGTATTCCGCGAACAGTTGGATTTAGAGACAATCACGTCTCTGGTTCCCAAAAATGCACCATTGATCGACATGCGCGGTTTTTACGACAGTGAAGCCGTCCACGATCACTTCACATATTGGCGCCCATAGATTCAAAAACTGTTCGCTCACAAATAGTCATAAAAACCGCCTCTTGTTTAGAATTGGCGGTTTTTTTACAATTCTGTCCGTACTTTCCGGTACGAATTTTTATCCCAAACCATCAAACAGATTTCGGCGAACTCAAGAAATCTCGCCCCGAACTCTCTTCTCGATCCCGATCGTGTAAATTGCAACAATCAGGCACAAGAATGACGACCCCAAAATGCAGTAAATCAACGGATAGACGCCAGATTCTGCACTTAGTAAAAAGCCTGACAGTGCAGACAACCCTGCCCCGCCAAATGTCATCATAGATCCACCCAATCCGGCCGCTGAACCCGCGAGTTCCGGTTTCACATCCAACATACCTGCGTTTGCTGCTGGAAGGATCAAGCCGTTGCCCAATCCAATTGCAAAAGTAAATCCATAGAACCCCAATGGATGCACAATGCCAATCCATTGGGTCACAAGTGTTAGGGACATGATGAACAGTGTCACAAACGCTCCCATCAGCATCAGTTTATAAAGCCCCATTTGCGTTGAAAACCGTCCAGAAATACCACTACCGATCATGTACCCCATGGGTGTTATCGCAAGATATAGACCAACCTGCGAAGCTGAGAGGTTGTAAAAAACATCTCCCACAAAAGGGCCCCCACCAAGATAAGCGAAAAAGGTTCCAACCGCGAAAACCATCGTCAGCGCATACCCCCAAAACCGACGTGATTGGATCAAATCAGGGTACGTCTTGAATTGGGCTGTAAAACTTTCCGACTTATGCAAATTGGTTTCGCCTTGGTCGAAATAGACAATCACAAACGTAATCACGGCAATAATTGCCATCGCATAGAAGTTGGATTGCCAACCCAGTGCGTCAGCCAGAAACCCGCCTAATGGAGGGGCCATCATGGGGGCCAGAGCCATTCCCATAGCCACATAACCGAGCATACTGGCAGCCTTTTCGCGGGCAACCACATCACGCACAGTGGCGCGCGAAATCACAAATCCAGACACAATAACGGCTTGCAAACAGCGAAACGTCATAAACAATTCAAAGTTTGGAGCGAGTGCTGCTGCAAGTGACGCAAGAATGAACAAGACAAGCGTGGTCAGCATTACAGGTCGTCGGCCCACACGGTCGGAAATTGGCCCGATTAACAATTGCAACAGTCCAGTCAACGCAAGATAGCCCGTCAGCGTGAATTGCATGATCGAATAGGGTTGATCGTAATATTTGGCCATCTCCGGCAGAGATGCCAAAAATATATTCATAGGAATCGCGCCCGTCCCGGCAATCAAAACCAATGTGGTGACGTGCGGCGGTGTACGACGATCAAAATAACGCAGCGATGGATGTTGGCTCATTGCAGTACGATTAACGGGTTGGATCTGGTGAGACGGCCACCAATTGTTTGCCGAAATTGCCACCTTCCAAAAGCTCCATGAAAGCTTCCGGTGCTGACGCCAAACCGTCTGAAATAGATTCCTTATAAGTGATTTTGTCATCACGGATCAGCCCACCAACTTCTTTCACGAATGTCGGAAACTGGTCGTAGTGGTCTGTAATGATGAAGCCTGTGACGGACAGTCTATTGACCAAAATTGTGCGCCAGAATTTTGGCATGATATTTGGCCCTTCGCCAGCACCAGCGCCCAGAGCGCCAGCATTATACCAAGCGATCATTCCACATACAGGGATGCGCCCATGCACATTTATCAAAGGGAACACAGCTTCAAGCGTTTTCCCCGCCACGTTTTCAAAATAAATATCGACACCGTCTGGGCAAGCCGCCGCCAATCCTTGACGCAATTCTTTCGCATCACCAGCGACGCGATGATCAAGACAGATATCAAAACCAAGTTCCTCCACTGCATAAGCACACTTGTCTGAACCACCTGCAACACCCACAACGCGCAATCCTTGTGCTTTGGCCAATTGCCCAACGAGAGAGCCGACAGCTCCCGTTGCCGCACCGACCACCAGTGTTTCACCAGCTTTAGGACGGCCGTGTGTATTCAATCCCACATAGGCCGTTATCCCGGGCATGCCGAGCACGCCCACTGCAGTGGACAAAGGCGCATCTGCAGGATCAAGTTTACGCGTACCTTGACCGTTGCTCACAGCATGGCTTTGCCAGCCGAACCTATCATCCACAAAATCACCCACTTTGAATTTTGGATTGTTAGACGCGATCACTTCACCCACACAACCGCCTTCCATCGGCGCGCCGATTTCAACAGCGGCCGCATAAGATTTACTCTCGTCCATACGTCCGCGCATATACGGATCAAGCGACAGCCAAATCGTGCGCGCAAGAAATTCTCCTTCGCCCGGAACAGGCATCGGAACAGTTTTCAATCGAAAATCTGAATGCTTGGGTGATCCCACAGGTCTGGCAGCCAGAACCACGCGTTCCATCGTTTCAGGTATTCCGTTGGTCATGAGTTAGCTCCAGAATGTGATGTATGTTCGCCTTACTATGGCGCAATTTTTTGAAACCTGTCAGGTAAAAAACAACATTCCCCATAGATTGATTTTTAAACCACCGTTAGACTTTTCGGCAGGGAGGAACTGTAGGCATGACCGTAATGACATTGGATGAGGCGTCTGCCCATCTTACATCCACTGACACCCGCTTTGAATTGAATACAACATGCGTGGGTGATGTAGATTACACAACCTTCAAACATGCACCATCCAGTCTTTCAGAAATGCTGAAGCAAGCCCGCCCTGCCCATGGTGATGGAGCAGACGACTATTTGGTTTATGGGAACGAGCGATGGTCGTTTGACGCGTTTTGCGATCAAACAAATCGAATGGCCCATGTATTGCGCGATACGCTCAACATCAAACCCGGTGACCGCGTTGCTTTAGCCATGCGCAACTTTCCCGAAATGCTGTTCATGATGATGGCTATTCCTGCTGCGGGAGGTGTTGTCGTTTTTCTGAACGGATGGTGGACCACCGATGAGTTGGACTATGCCTTAAATGACAGTGGCGCAAAGCTCGTATTTGCCGACCAACAACGTATTGAACGGTTGGAGCCATTGGTTGAAAAGAACAACTTGCAATTAATTGCTGTGCGGGACGCGGAAAACATGACCCGCCAAAATTATACGGATTTGCGCAATACAAGTACCAAGGTCGATTGGCTCAATTTCCCAATGCACCCCGACGATGATTTTGCGGTGATGTATTCATCAGGCACGACGGGCCACCCAAAGGGTGTGGTACAGACACATCGGGGCGCGGTGTCTGCGGTTTACAGTTGGTGGATGACGCTGCTACTCGGACCATTGATGGTCGAACCGGAAGTGTTGGAAGCAAAAACTGTGCACCAGCCCTGCGTGTTGATTGTCACGCCTTTGTTCCATGTCACCGCAACCCATCCCATGTTTTTGTTGTCGATCCCCTACGGCGCAAAAGTTGTATTGATGTACAAATGGGATGCTGGAGAGGCCGTCCGTTTGATTGATGAAGAACAGGTCACGCGGTTTCTTGGTGTACCGACCCAATCCGCTGACCTTATGGAAGCGGCGCAACGATTGGGTGCCAGTTTGGACAGTTTAGAAAACTTAAGTTCCGGTGGTGCCAAGCGCCCTCCATCTCAAGTGGCTGAATTACAAGAAACGTTTCCCAAAGCTGCCGTTGCTTCTGGATGGGGCATGACAGAAACCAACGCCATTGGATTGGGTATTTGGGGGCCGGACTATGTAGCCAAACCAGGTGCTGCCGGGCGGCTTTATCCACCACTGCAACAATTGCGAATTTTAGATGATGGGGGTGTTGAACTACCCAATGGAGAAGTGGGCGAACTCACCGTGAAGAGTGCCGCCAACATGCGGTGTTATTTGAACAAACCTGAAGAAACGGCAGAAGTTTTTCAAAACGGTTGGTTGCGCACGGGCGACTTGGCCATGGTCGATGATGAAGGCTATGTCACCATCGTTGATCGTAAGAAGAACATCATCATTCGTGGTGGAGAGAACATCGCTTGCTTAGATGTGGAAGGGGCTTTGCAACGCCATCCAGCGGTTTTGGAAGCGGCTGCATTTTCCGTTCCCCATGAACGTCTGGGCGAAGTTGTTGGCGTTGGTATCCAAGTTAAATCTGGAATGGTGGTTACAGTTGAAGAGCTCTCAGAATTCTTGGGCGAACACATCGCCAAATACAAAATCCCTGAACACTATTGGTTCCGTGAGGAGCTTTTGCCACGCGGTGCAACGGACAAAACCGATCGTCGCGTCACACGTGCAGAATGTTTAGGACTGCTTTCCGCTGGATGAGCTTTGCTTAAGGTTCTTTCAGAGGACGAACCAGACCTTCTTGAGCCACACTTGCAACCAATTGTCCTTCACGGGTGTAAATTGATCCGCGATTGAACCCGCGTGCTGCGCCAGTAAATGGGGCATCCATGGCGTACAGATGCCAGTTGTCAAAGTGGATTGGTCCATGAAACCACATGGAATGATCAAGACTTGCTGTCATAACCTCACCATTTCCCCACGTAAGGCCGTGGGGTCGCATGGAAGAGCCAAGCAGGTTCATGTCAGAAGCATAAGCCAACAAACACTGGTTCATTTGCGGAGTGATATTCTGTGCACCCTTCATCCGAAACCAAATTTGATTCTTGTCCGGCAATGGTTTTGGGTCAAAATGATCTTGCGGATTGACTTCACGGATATCAAACGGTCGTGGCCGCAGGTAATCCTCTCGACGTTTATCACTCACCCGATGGGCTTGTGCTTTACGATAATCTTCACGGGAGACCAGCTCTTCCGGTTGTGGCACATCGGGCATAGGGTGCTGATATTGCCAACTTTCCTCCACCACATGAAATGACGCAGACATATTCAAAATCTGTTTACCGTGTTGAACCGCCGTCACGCGTCGCGTTGTGAAACTGCGACCGTCGCGTGCTTCATCTACATTGTAAATCACAGGGATGGACGGATCACCGGGGCGCACAAAATAGGCATGAAGCGAGTGGCACAAACGATCTTCCACTGTGCCATAGGCCGCCGCCAAAGCTTGAGCGATCACCTGCCCCCCAAAAATACGGGTGGCCGTTTCTCCGCCCGAACCTGTTCCTCTGAACAATCCCTGTTCAAGCGGTTCAAGTTCGAGCATATCAAGTAGTTCTTGAGTCACATCTGTCATGCAAATGTGTTTAGTCAAATGCATCCAGTTCAACAACTGAATTACATGCGTTGCTGCCATTCTTTCAGCACCCAAACCAATGCAATGCCGTAAATTGTGTGACCAACCAAAGCCACCCATGTGATGCCTGCGAAGTCCAAGAAGAACGACAGTCCAGCTATGTAGGTGATCCCCCCGATTGCAAAGACCCAAAGTCCAACGCCATATATCGCTGAGGGAAGAAACCAGTGTGTTTTCCCCACGAAACGCTTCCAAAGAGGTGCAAAAATATACATCCAGCCGACTGGATAGCCGATCATCCCCACGAGTAGAAGGTGGACAAATTGGCCTTGGGTCGCACCATTTGGAAGCCCGATAGTGTTCAACAATGAACGGGCAAGCCCATCAGGAGCCAATCTTACAAACCCAAGCATGGGGCTTATCGCTTGTCCCCAGAAGTCAAAAACCACAGTGGCAAACGCACCAGCAATCAACATCAATTTAATAGTACCCATATTGAATGCGGGAACTGAATAGTAATCATTAGTGGCCATCGGTATTGTTCCGAAACATAGTGTTATCCAAACATCAGTTGGCCACACCAAAATCTTGAAAGCAAGTCACGGTCTTCTGCAAAACCACACTCAAATGTGAACATTATAAGTCGTTCAAATATGCATGATTCAGCAAGACCCAATCTTAACGATAGCTTGGGCATTTTGATTGAATTGAGCCATCCCTTGTTGAGCATCACTTTGCAACAAAACGCTCGCACCGGAAATTTCAGATCCATTAACTATAATCTCGCGACCACCAGTCGTGTCATCCACATCAATCGTGAAGGCAAAACTTTCGTTTGGGTCCAACCGCTTCACTTTGAATACAATGCGATTATCGCCATCGTTCACTTTTGGCACAGAAGCCAACGTTTCAGCACCCGACACAATCTGCAATGGCTGAAACACTTCAACACCAGCACCTTTGTTGGTCACATCAAATATCAAGCCAGATTTTGAGCTAGAAAGATCCAAAGTGACATTTGCATTTTCGATCGTGCATTTGCTGATGTTGCTGAATGTAAACCGGTCCTTCGGTGCACCTTCATCAAAATCAGTGCGCAAACCCGCGACTGCGACGGTCGATGAAAGAGCCGTTACAACACCGAGCGACAAAAGAGATTTGAATGTATTCATAAGAAAAGGTCCGTATTTGCGAGCTGGTTGAGGCAAAACATAATGCCCTGTACGCATTTCAAATACGTACAGGGCATTATTATCTCATTTTGCGGGAAAACAGTACCATCAAACTATGCGCGCTAGTGCCACACAGGTTTTACAAGTGCCGCTGTTGTTCAATCAGTTTTCTTGTAAGAAGTTTCTCCGCCCCAAAAGAACGTGATGACATAAATTACCGTCGCGCCTACCAGTGCGAATGTTACAGCACCACCAGGGAGGTCTTGTGGCGAAGGAAGGAAGCCGCCACCACTTGCAAAAAATATACGGTGCATCAGAAGATCACGACCGAAAGTCAACAAACCAGCTAAAATCAAACCTCCTGAAAACAGACCGACCATAATACGTTTATGGGCCACTATGTTTCCCGTTCGTGCCATCCATATAGAATTAACCAATGATCCAAGAACGAATATCGACAGCAAGTGAATGGGGCTGAAAAGACCCCAGATTTTAAGTTGATGAATGAACAACGAACTCAACGCGACAACAGCCATCATAACAACCCAGAACTTACCAAGATTGCGGTGCAGTTTTGTGCCTTTGCGCCGCGAAAAAACATAGATGCCCACAAACAAAGCAATCAAAGCCGTAACCACATGTATTTGAACGGCAAGGGAGGCTTCCCAAAAAGGTTGCAGATCGAATGACATAATTTTTCCTATCCAATTAATTCGGTTACAATTTCCAATATGAAAAGGTGCTTGACTTCACCTCACGTCATAGTGCTGTTTTGGAACTTAAAGCTGGGTCAGGGAACGAGAAGCGGAACTGCGTGAACGAACGCAAATTCTGCGTCAAAAAACAGATATGTCATCCGCGATACGTGAATTTCAGTGGTTTTTGAATCAAAGCTTGCGCCATCCACGCTTCTGGGCGGTGTTTGGCGCGATGGTTGTTTTGTTTTCAATCATCGGGCCGTTTGGAACGTTTGAAAGATTATCCTTAGAACACCGGTTCCTCTATTGGGCCGGCACAATGATCGGCTCTTGGGCTATAGCCGTTTTGTCATTGGGCATAATTGTTGCGCTGTTAAAACGGTTCGGCCTGTCTCTCAATGCAACAATGATTATTGGTGCTGTAATTTCCGCAGCCCCCATCACGCTGTTCTTAAAACTCGTTGTTCCTTTATTTCTCAATGATGGAAACCCCAACAGTTTTTGGGTTCAATATCTCTACACCCTCCCCATCACGCTAACATTTGCGTTGATCACAAACTTTGTCGTCAATGCAGAAATGTATGACGCGAATATTGATGCGCCAGTCGAAAACGATGAAGATAATTCACTGATGACACGCATCCCGAACGAAAAACGTGGCCCCATAAAATATATGTCCGCAGAGGATCATTACGTTAAGGTGGTGACCACGCGCGGAAGTGAAATGGTGCTTATACGCATGGCGGATGCCGAAAAAGCTGTCGCGCAAATTTCAGGCACGCGCATTCACCGCTCTCACTGGGTCAACAAAAACTATGCGGTCTCCCACAATCGTCAAAATGGCCAACCCCACATTGTGATGGATGATGGAATGGAACTACCAGTCAGCCGTTCCTATACGAAAGCTGCCCGCGCTGCTGATCTTATTTAGAACCCCATTCATTAACCGAATGAAAAATTCAACAATCCACCCACAGATTTAATGACAATCTCATCAATTGGGGGTTCAAACCGACGACCCCTTCCCCTATAGAAACGACTTAGCCAATACATTTCGCCGTTGCACCTGGTCCGCTTAAGCGCGCCCGGTTTTGCGCGCAAACATAACGCTAAGGTCGAGCTTAATGCCAAAACGCCAAGATATAGATGCCATCCTGATCATTGGGGCTGGCCCCATCGTCATTGGGCAGGCTTGTGAATTCGACTACTCAGGAACTCAAGCTTGTAAAGCCTTGCGCGAAGAAGGCTATCGCATCGTTTTGGTGAACTCCAATCCAGCGACCATCATGACAGATCCGGAATTGGCAGACGCGACCTATATTGAACCTATTACGCCGGAAATTGTTGCCAAGATCATCGCGAAAGAGCGCGCAGAATTCCCGAATGAGAAGTTAGTACTGCTGCCAACCATGGGCGGACAGACCGCGTTGAACACAGCACTTTCGTTGGAAAAAATGGGCGTGTTGGAAGAACATGGCGTTGAGATGATCGGCGCTGATGCAAAAGCTATCGACAAAGCTGAAGACCGCGACCTGTTCCGCACAGCCATGGATAATATTGGTCTCGCAACACCCCGTTCTGCTTTCGTGAACACCAGTGAATTAAAAATCAAATTCAAAGAAGAAGAAAAACAATTCTTCGCGCAAAAAGGCGATCCAGCTGAATTGCAAAAAGAATGGGATTCCGGCGAACAGTTCCGTCGCGAAAAACATCGCCTCACCGCACAGATGCAAGCACTGGAAGCTTTTGAAACCACCGATCTTCCAGCGATCATTCGCCCGTCATTTACAATGGGCGGCTTAGGCGGCGGTATCGCCTACACTCTTGACGAGTTATACGAAATCGTCCTCTCCGGCGTTGAAGCCTCACCGACCAACGAAGTCTTGGTAGAAGAAAGCGTCTTGGGTTGGAAAGAATTCGAGATGGAAGTTGTCCGCGACCGCGCTGACAACTGCATCATTGTTTGTTCCATTGAAAACGTCGACCCGATGGGCGTGCACACTGGTGATTCTATAACGGTCGCCCCTGCCCTCACATTGACCGACAAAGAATATCAAATGATGCGCAACGCCTCGATTGCCGTTCTGCGCGAGATCGGTGTTGAGACTGGCGGCTCCAACGTGCAGTTTGCGGTGAATCCGGCCGATGGTCGTTTGGTAGTCATCGAAATGAACCCGCGCGTATCCCGGTCTTCAGCATTGGCATCGAAAGCCACTGGTTTCCCGATAGCGAAAGTTGCAGCACGACTTGCTATTGGTTACACGCTGGACGAATTGGACAACGATATCACGGGCGGCGCAACACCAGCGTCGTTTGAACCCAGCATCGATTATGTGGTCACCAAAATTCCACGTTTCGCCTTCGAGAAATTCGGCCTTGCGTCCGATACTCTCACCACGTCCATGAAATCTGTTGGCGAAGTTATGGCCATTGGCCGCACATTTGCAGAGAGTCTTCAAAAAGCGCTGCGCGGTTTGGAAACCGGGCTGACAGGGTTAGACGATGTCTGGATTGACGGCTTCGACAAAGATGGCAACGTAAAAGAAAATCGCAATTCCATTCGGGCAGCATTGGGCACGCCTAAGCCGGACCGTTTGCTGAAAGTCGCGCAGGCCATGCGCGTTGGCACGTCACTTGAAGAAATTCATCGCTTCTGCAGAATTGACCCTTGGTTCTTAGAACAAATGCAAGACATCATTGACATGGAAGCTCGTGTAAAAGCTCATGGCATTCCAAATGATGCTCAAAACATGCGCGCATTGAAGGCGATGGGTTTTTCCGATGCCCGTTTGGCAACATTGACAGACAGCACAGAGGCCGAAGTTCTAAAAACACGTCACAGTTTGGATGTGCGTCCTGTGTTCAAACGTATTGACACCTGCGCAGCTGAATTCGCGTCTCCAACAGCTTATATGTACTCCACTTATGAAAAACCTTTCGTCGGCAGCATGCGGTCAGAAGCTGGAATTTCAGGTCGCAAAAAAGCGATGATTTTGGGGGGCGGGCCAAACCGCATCGGTCAGGGCATCGAGTTCGATTACTGCTGCTGCCACGCCGCATTTGCGCTGGAAGATGCTGGCATTGAATCCATCATGGTCAACTGCAACCCGGAAACGGTTTCCACAGACTATGACACATCAGACCGCCTCTATTTTGAATCTCTGACTGCAGAAGATGTGCTGGAAATAATCCGCGCAGAACAAGAAGATGGCGAGTTCCTCGGCGTGATCGTTCAGTTCGGTGGTCAGACACCTTTGAAACTGGCAAACGATCTGGAAGCTGCTGGCGTTCCCATTCTCGGCACATCGCCTGACGCAATCGATTTGGCAGAAGACCGCGATCGGTTCCAGAAATTGCTGCACGATTTAAAATTGGAACAGCCGGTCAACGGTATCGCACGCTCTGTCGATCATGCACGCGAGATCGTGAAAGAAGTAGGTTATCCGGTCGTTATCCGCCCGTCTTATGTGTTGGGTGGCAGAGCCATGGAAATCGTGCGCGATGACGCCCAGTTCGAACGCTATATCAACGAAGCTGTTGTGGTCTCCGGCGACACTCCTGTGCTGATCGACAGCTATCTCACCAATGCTATCGAAGTTGATGTGGATTGCCTGTGTGACGGTGACGAAGTGTTCGTGTGTGGCATCATGGAACATATTGAAGAGGCTGGCATTCACTCCGGTGACTCAGCCTGTTCCCTTCCAACCCATTCCCTTGATGATGCAACGCTCGACGAGTTGGAACGTCAAACCGCAGCCATGGCAAAAGCGCTTGGCGTAATTGGTTTGATGAATGTTCAATTCGCTATCAAAGACGGCACAATCTACGTCTTGGAAGTGAACCCGCGTGCATCACGCACGGTTCCCTTTGTCGCCAAAACCATTGGCGCACAGATTGCGCGTTTGGCAGCACGGGTCATGGCCGGTGACAAGCTGGCAACAGTTTTACCGAACCGTCCTTCGCCACGCGATTTGAACCATGTGGCTGTCAAAGAAGCTGTGTTCCCATTTGCACGCTTCCCGGGGGTCGACACATTACTTGGTCCGGAAATGCGCTCCACAGGTGAAGTCATGGGTCTTGACCACGATTTCGCGCTTGCATTTGCAAAGGCACAATTGGGTGCGTCTAACGATCTTCCCAAAGAAGGAACGGTCTTTTTCTCTGTTAAAGGCGACGACAAGATTCGTGTTCTTCCAGCCGCTAAAAAACTGGAAGCCCTTGGCTTTACAATTTTGGCCACAGGCGGAACGCAACGCCACTTTGCCGAAAACGGAGTTGAGTGCACACGCATCAACAAAGTTCTGGAAGGCCGTCCACACATTGAAGACGCCATCCGCAACCGTCAGGTCGATCTGGTATTCAATACGACAGAAGGGGCGAAAGCACTGTCGGATTCAAAATCATTGCGCGAAGCAACACTGCTGAACAAAGTGCCCTACTACACCACAGTTTCTGGAAGCATTGCAGCTGCAGACGCAATAGATGCCATGGTCAAAGGCACAATTGATGTGGCTCCACTGCAGAGTTATTTTCCAAAAGTGGCGTAAGTAACAAACTTTCGCTGGATTAGAGCATAATGCAATTCATCAAAATTATGACAGTGCCATCAAATGCTCGACCTTGGCGCAATTGATGGTGCAGACTAATTGCACTTTGCTCTAACTCCAGCGGATCAAACCGATTATTGCAGATGCTGCATAAAAGAACTGCAATGCAAAGAACGCCCAACGTTTGTCGATGAAACCCCATCCTGCAAACAAAAGTGCCGACAACAGCAACAATGTGAAACCGAGGATTTCATTTCCTGTGTTTGATGCGATCAACAACGCATAGATCATCGCCAATACGGAGCCTGCGATCTCACATACCGTGATTATTTTTTCTTTTGTCATAGGAAGAGATAATCCCGTAAAATGTAGCGTAACCCAATCAAGCCAACGACAGTTTAAAAACTTATTGCAAGCGCGATGTGAGAATTTTTAGGCTGGCCAATCCAAACCCAACAGCAAATGCTGCTTCAAACCAATGTCTGAGGCGCATGTAAAGCGTTGTCATAATTGGAGTTGAAAAAATCAACGCATAGCCATGAAAAACGGTGAAACTCAATGCGCCTACAGCCACAATGACAGTTGCCAAATCTGTCGGGGACGCTGTGGCTGGAATACCAATTGCATAGAGCGATCCAAAAAATAAAATAGCTTTCGGATTGGTCAAGTGCAGCCCAAGCCCTTTGGTGTAGAGCACCTTAAGCGAACCAGACATACCTTTGGCCGCCAACTCTTTACGCGACACAGCAGATTTTGCGGACTTATACGCCAAATACATGAGATAGGCCGCGCCGAAATAGCGTATAATTTCAAAAACCCAAGCATGAGCCAACATTAAAACACCAAGGCCAAGCGCGGCAGAAACAGACCACATCAAAGAACCCGATGTTATACCGGCAGCAACCGCCAGACCGGACTTTCGTCCGGAAGACATTGACGTGCCTGCAATCGCTAATGTGGCGGGACCGGGACTCGCGCCGGCTACGAGGGCAGCCAACAATATAATCGGTAAATTGATGTCATCCATAGAGGTAATCCACGTTTCTGGTTTGCAAACCCTACAAGTCACAAACACGATACACAAACGACAATTTTTTCTATATTAGCTGTTGATCTGCTTTCAATTCGGCACACAACATGACCGCTCCATCCATCACTGAAATCCAAACTGCTGCGTCCTCACTTCAAGAACGCATCGTCGCGACACCAACCGTGACATTGAACTCAAGTCGCATAGAACCGCACTTGCCCGACGGCTCAACAGTTCACATGAAAATGGAGGCATTCCAACAAGCAGGGTCTTTCAAATCACGCGGCGTAATTTTAGCAATCGATCAATTGAACGATGTCGAAAAATCTGCAGGGGTTACCGCTGTAAGCGCAGGCAACCATGCATTGGCCGTATCTTGGGGCGCTAAAATGGCTGGCATGTCAGCTAAGGTTGTTATGCCCAAAACGGCAGATGTTATCCGCGTCGAGGGCTGCAAATCTTTAGGTGCTGAAGTTGTTCTAATGAACAATGTGGGCGACGCTTTTAAAGAGTGCACTCGATTGGTCGAAGAAGAAGGCCGAACTATGTTGCACCCGTTTGAAAGCCCGTTCATGACGCTTGGTGCGGCCACATGTGGTTTGGAATTTGCGACTGCCCATCCGGATATGGATGTGGCTGTACTGCCCATCGGCGGCGGTGGCCTCATTTCTGGAATGGCATCTGCGATCAAACAAGTCTTACCCAATTGCGAAATTATTGGCGTCGAACCATACGGCGCAGACAGTATGTGGCAGAGTTTCAAAAAAGGCGAAGCGGTGCATTTGGATGGGGTTAACACGATTGCAGATTCGCTTGGCGCCCCCATGGCCATGCCGCAATCCTTTGCGATTGCAAAACACTATGTCGATGAAATAATCCGCATTGAGGATGATGAGATGCGATCTGTCATGCGGATTTTGTATGATGGATTGAAGTTGGTGGCGGAGCCTGCTTGTGCTGCCAGCACTGCAGCTGTTATGGGACCGCTTCATAAACGCTTGGCACACAAGAAGATCGGTGTCATTGCGTGTGGTTCAAACATCAGTCTGCAGAAATTTACAAAACTAATTGGCGCTTGACGCTCGGATTCCCCACCCCATATACTTAAACAACACTTTCGGCAGGAACTGCAAAGGTCGGTTCACCGCCTATCCAACCGGAAAATGACATGAATTTTTATGCAGCTTTGGCTGCAAATGAACAATATTGCTAATTAAAGGAGGACCATTATGGAAAAGGTTCCCATGACACAGCCCGGTTTTGCGGCGCTGGAAATCGAATTGAAACGTCGTCAGTCCGAGGACAGGCACCGCATCGTTGCAGCTATTTCAGAAGCACGTGAACACGGTGATCTTTCCGAAAATGCTGAGTACCATGCAGCTAAAGAGCAACAAAGCCACAACGAAGGCCGTATTATGGAACTCGAAGATGTCATAGCACGCGCTGAGGTCATCGACGTATCCAAAATGTCTGGCGACACCGTGAAGTTCGGCGCAACCGTCAAACTTGCCGATGAAGATACCGATGAAGAAAAGCACTATCAAATCGTTGGTGATCAGGAAGCCGATGTGAACGCTGGTAAAATCTCGATCTCTTCACCTATCTCCCGTGCATTGATTGGCAAAGAAGAAGGCGACAGCGTTGAAGTCGCTGCACCCGGCGGTTCACGGTCTTACGAAATCTTGAAAATCCAATACGTTTAATTTCAAGATCAATTTGGAGGAATCACGATGATCGATCTTTATACATTCGGAACACCGAACGGCCGTAAAGTATCCATCGCGCTCGAAGAAATGGGGTTGGACTATGAAGTCCACTCCATCAACATCCAAAAAGACGAACAGTTTGGTGAAGCCTTTTTGAAGGTTTCACCAAACAACAAAATTCCGGCCATTGTTGATCACGAAACAGGTGTGTCGATGATGGAGTCCGGTGCGATCCTCTACTATCTCGCCACCAAGACCGGAAAGTTTATGCCAAAAGATCCCTCACAGCATTGGCAGGCTATTGAATGGCTGAACTGGCAAATGGGTGGCTTTGGCCCCATGTTGGGTCAGGCTCACCATTTTTTAAAATACAACCCAGGTCTCTCCGATTACGCAGAGAAGCGCTATCACAACGAAGCCAAACGGCTCTATGGTGTTTTGAACAAGCAGCTTGCCGATAAAGACTTTGTTGCCGGTGAATATTCAATTGCGGATATGGCGATTTGGCCGTGGGCAGCCCGTTTCGGCTATCACCAAATTGACCTGAACGAATTTCCCAATGTGAAACGTTGGTATCTTACAATTGCTGATCGTCCGGCAGTTACCAAGGGATATAGCATTCCGTCGCCAGAAAACGTTCCGCGCCCGTAGCTCATGCTGGTTTGAGAGGTTTTCCATCAAAACGCTGCATTCCATTTTGATCCTCACTGACGGCAAGATGGGCGACCTTGCCCAGTGTCGTGGCTTGGCATCGGAATTGACTGAACCCGATCATATTCGTGAACAAGTTGTAACACCAAACTGGCTGACAGCCCTGCCATTGCCCAACATGCCATTATCCGCAGTGGATAGGCAGCAAGACTTTTTTGCTCTCAATCCTGACATCATTATTGCATCTGGCCGACGCACCATCCCCTATTTGAAGGCTTTTGCAGAAAATGTTGCCAAAAAAGCGTTCACAGTCTTTTTGAAAGATCCGCGCCATAGCCGCGAAACGTTTGATTTTATTTGGGCGCCCAACCATGATGGGATGGCGGGCAGTAACATCTACTCAACGCTCACTGCCCCACACACGTATTCCAAAACCGTGCTTAAGCGTAGAAAGGCAGCCGCAAAGCTTCGCCACAAAATCACAAACCAACCTGTCACAGGCATCATATTGGGCGGTAATTCCGGTTCAGTTAAGTGGAATGAACTTCTGTCAATTTTGTTTGCTGCCCCATTGGCGCAAATTGACCCGACTCACAAGATATTGGTCACCGCATCAAGAAGAACGCCGGACATACTTTTAAATGCCGTAAAAATAAGCTTAGAACATCACGACAACTGGTTCTGGGATG
The DNA here is from genome assembly GCA_938010435.1 of uncultured Rhizobiaceae group bacterium. Taxonomy (GTDB): domain Bacteria; phylum Pseudomonadota; class Alphaproteobacteria; order Rhizobiales; family Rhizobiaceae; genus Pseudahrensia. The sequence continues at coordinate 39,117 of CALLUS010000006.1, forward strand.
GTGAAGGCGAAAATCCATACGGCGAAATTCTGGGCGTTTCAGATCATCTGATCGTGACGGGCGACAGTCACAATATGGTTTCAGAAGCGGTCGCCACATCGGCTGCCGTAAGCGTATTCCGTCCCAAAGGTCTACACACAAAACTGAACGGATTTCTCGATGAACTGGAAACCAGTGGCCATATACGCAACCTGAATGACGGCTCGGAATTAAAATCAAGACAACCCATCAACGCGACACCCGAAATAGCGGTTGAAATCATTCGGCGGATGAATACCAGATCCTAAAACCCATATTCACATAACGGTGTTGGGGATAACAAATGTCTATCTTGAAATTATGGACTACAAAAACTTAGATTAGAACCAACAAACTGGCAGAAATGCACTCTCAAGCTGGAACCGCTAACCATGGCAAACCACCACACAAAAGTCCTCATCATCGGCTCCGGTCCTGCAGGTTACACCGCAGCAATTTATGCTGCGCGTGGCTTGATGGAACCCATTTTAGTGGCGGGTATGCAACAAGGCGGCCAGTTGACCATCACCACTGAAGTGGAAAATTATCCGGGCTATGCAGACCCTGTCCAAGGTCCGTGGATGATGGAACAGATGTTGGAACAAGCCAAAAATGTCGGCACCACCGTCATAAATGACACGATCACCAAAGCGGAGTTGAATGTCCGTCCGTTCCGTTTCGAAGCGGAATCCGGTGATACATTCACTGCTGATACGGTTGTGATCTGTACGGGCGCGCAAGCAAAATGGCTGGGCTTGGAATCCGAGCAAAAATTTATGGGCTTCGGAGTCTCCGCTTGCGCCACTTGTGACGGGTTTTTCTATCGTGACAAACACGTAATCGTCGTTGGTGGCGGCAACACAGCTGTAGAAGAGGCTCTGTATCTTTCTGGTCTTGCGTCAAAAGTCACCGTTATTCACCGGCGTGATGAATTCCGTGCTGAACGCATTTTGCAAGAGCGCCTGTTCAAGAAAGCCAATGTTGAAATCTTTTGGGACAGTGAACTGGTTGAAATCAAAGGCAAGGATGGTCTCATGCCATCTGCTGAATCTGCCATGGTCAAAAACCGCAACACGGGCGAAATTGTGGATACACCTGTTGATGGCATTTTCATCGCCATTGGCCACGCACCAGCAGTTGAATTGTTCAAAGACCAATTAAAATTGAAATCATCGGGTTATCTTTGGACTGCTCCCGATTCCACAGCGACTGAAATTCCTGGTGTCTATGCAGCAGGCGATGTCACCGACGATATCTACCGCCAAGCTGTCACTGCGGCAGGTATGGGCTGTATGGCTGCTCTTGAGGCGGAGAAATATATTGCAGAAATGGAGAGCGCTGTGGAAGCGGCAGAATAGAGCTAACGCGTTCCACTACCGCCTGTTTTCCTTGAACCGATTGCCAATGCATCGCATTGTATCGGCAAGATTCGCGCAAATTTGATTGGCCGCTATAATGCCCATGGACTGGGACAAACTTCGCATATTTCATAAAGTGGCCAAAGCGGGCAGCTTCACACGGGCATCAGAAACTCTGAACCTCAGTCAATCTGCAATCAGCCGACAAATCAGTTCTCTGGAATCTGAAGTCGGTGTTCCTTTATTCCACCGTCACGCACGTGGATTGATACTGACTGAACAGGGAGAAATATTAGATCGTGCGGCCCACGAGGTCACCGACACACTTGAATCCGCAGCAAGTCAGTTGACAGACTTCAAAGGCACGCCACAGGGGTCTCTACGTGTGACAACAACGGTTGGCCTTGGGTCTGCATGGTTGGCCATCAGGATGCACAAATTCGTGGATTTATGCCCGGAAATTCAAGTCGAATTGTTGCTCAACAACACGGAACTGGATTTGGGTATGCGTGAAGCGGATTGCGCAATCCGATTGAGACAACCCCAACAACCTGACATTATTCAGCGCAAATTATTCACCGTGCACTTCCATGTCTTTGCAGCTCAATCGTATATTGACCGTTTCGGTAAGCCGACCACATTGGCAGATCTTGATGACCATCGTGTTGTGGTATGGGGCGATGAAACACCCGGGTATTTGGCGGATGTAAATTGGATGCTGACTGCTGGTATGCCTCCAGGAAAAGCGCGACGCCCTGTTATGAAAATCAGTTCCATTCTCGCGATCAAACGAGCAGTTCAAAAGGGAGCCGGATTGGCACTTTTGCCAGACTATTGTGTGGAAGAAGACGTGGGCTTGGTTAAAGTAATGACCGATGTGGATGTGCCCAGTTTTGATACTTATTTCGCGTACTCCGCTGAACTTAGAAATTCTGCGCGCCTTGGTGCCTTTAGAGATTTTTTGCTTGAAGAAGCAAAAAACTGGAAGTTCTAGTTGCTGTGCGAGATGAGCACGAGCTCAAACCGCAGCTATGCGTTTAACGCATAGCTCGTATGCATTCTTTTATATTGAAGATAGACAGCCCATCCCCCATATCAGGTTGGACGGACGATGTAGGTTACCTCCTCCCAACCTCTCGCCCATCCGAAGAAGCGATCACATGGTTTTCCTCCCAAACCAGATCGCCGAACTTATAAGCCGGACCCTTGGGGTTCGGCTTTTTTCTTTTCGGAGGCATAATTTTAAGTTGGATTGGTTCCCCAATGACTGCGCACTTAAACTGTTTATGATATTCACAGTTTTTTGACGTTAACGTCAAAAATAATGAATTTATTGCTTTTAAAACAAGATTTCACTCGTTAAGAGACCAATGCTTCTTTCATCTGTGTTCGCTTGAACAAAGATAGAAATTAAGTTTCGAAAAAACCGAATTTCGACTTTGAAGTTTCGGAAACATATAGACATTTAGCGCCAGTGCCCGGTGCATAGAAAAAATTAAATTGCCGAATCGCGCCGGGGCGTGCACGATTTGGCATGGGGTGAGCTTCTGTCGCAGGCAGCCGCCCCGGAGTCGGACCCCCCTCAGGTCCGGCTCCACCTTTTCTTAAAGCCAAAATCAAGACATAAAAAAAACGCCCAACCAAACGGCTGGGCGTTCTTGAAAATCTATGTTGAGGCGCTTTATTGCAAACTAGAACAAAAGCGTTGAATACGTTCGCAGCTTTCTTTCAATGCTTCTGTGGAAGTTGCATAAGATATACGGAAGTTAGGCCCAAGACCAAAGGCTGAACCTTGCACGACAGCCACGCCCTCTTGCTCCAACAACGCAGTCACAAAGTCTTCATCAGACTCAATCACCTTACCATTTTCTGTCGATTTCCCGATGAGATCAGCGCAAGATGGGAATACATAAAAAGCGCCATCAGGTTTTGGACAATGGAGCCCTGTTGCTTGGTTGAGCATGGAGACCACGAGATCACGACGCTCTTCAAAAGCGGCTCTACGTTCTTCCAGAAACTCTTGCGGGCCATTCAATGCTTCAACCGCAGCCCATTGGGTTACAGAGCTTGTACCAGAGGTCTGTTGCCCTTGGATCATGTCCATGGCTTTGATTAGTTCAAGAGGTCCGCCAGCATATCCCAAACGCCAACCCGTCATGGAATATGCTTTTGAAACGCCATTCATGGTCAATGTACGGTCGTACAAACCGGGTTCAATTTGTGCAGGCGTGACAAATTCGAATTCGCCATATACGAGGTGTTCATACATATCATCGGACAAAATCCAAACATGAGGATGTTTCATCAGAACATCAGTCAGTTCTTTCAGTTCCGCACGAGAGTATGCAGCACCAGATGGGTTTGACGGAGAGTTGAACATGAACCACTTCGTGCGCGGTGTAATCGCAGCTTCAAGACTTTCAGCTGTTACTTTGAAATCGCTTTCCGTGGTTGTGTCTAGAAACACACTCTCACCACCACACAAGGCAACCATTTCAGGATAACTGACCCAGTATGGACGCGGGATAATAACCTCATCACCCGGGTTCAACGTTGCCATAAAGGCATTGAACAATATTTGCTTGCCACCAGTGCCCGCAATAATTTGAGCTGGAGAATAATTGAGACCGTTCTCACGTTGAAACTTCGCCGCAATGGCTTCACGCAGTTCAATGATACCCGCAACGGCCGTGTATTTTGTTTCACCACGATCAATCGCGTCCTTGGCTGCTTGCTTGATATTGTCTGGTGTATCGAAATCAGGTTCACCAGCGCCAAGGCTGATCACATCCATACCCTGCGATTTAAGCTCTCTTGCCTTCTGGCTGACAGCAATGGTTGCTGAAGGTTTGACGCGTGAGAGTATATCGGCAAGAAATGCCATGGTATCAGTCTCCTAAATTCGATTAAACGACCGACGTTTTGCCAGCCGTGAGCGGCGCGAAACTAGGCCCACTCCACACAAAGCGCAAGCAAAAGACGGACTTCAAAAATGATTACCCTCTATTCAATGCCCTCTTCGGGGAATTCATACAAAGTACGCCTGATCTTGGCGCAATTGGGAATACCATTCAAACACATTGGTGTGGAATACGATGGTGGAAACGAATTCACCAAAAGTGACGACTTCAAGCGTAAAAACCCGACAGCCAAAGTACCATTGATTGAATTTGAAAATGGACAGTATTTGTCTGAGTCCAATGCGATCCTACTGTATTTTGCCGAAGGCACACCGTTTGTTCCCGAAAACAAGCTGGAACGAGCACGGATGTGGCAATGGATGTTCTTTGAACAGAATTTTCACGAAGGCTCAGTCGCAACCCGTGCTGCCAACTTGAAATACAAAGACCGCGCGCACCTTCGCACTCCAGAAATATTAGGCCCCCTTTTGGAAAATGGAAACAAAGCACTGGATGTAATGGAAGCCCAGCTGGTGAAAACACCCTACCTTGCAGGCGAACATTACAGCGCCGCTGATATTGCACTTTACGCCTACACCCACAGTGCAGAAGAAGGAGGTTTTGATTTGAAAAGCCGCTCAGGAATTTCAATATGGTTGAAACGTGTGGCTGCTCAACCCAACCATGTGCCCTTAGAGTGGCTGCCAAGCTGATTTGTTAATCATTTGTTAACCAAAAATCATCGTTCAGCCACGTTTTCTTCATGCTGCGCCCACACTTACGTGCTTTTTTGGCATCATGGAAAATTCCGGGGCTAAAATCATGACACAGGATACAAACATCCAAATAGCTGCAAGCCAAATGATTGCGCAAAACCGTAATCGCACAAACACGCAAACACTTATCGTCATGTCAGTCGCTTTAATCGCGACCACTCTAATCGGTGTGACCAGTATAGCAGCTATCAGTGTTTAATTTTAAATCACATCAAAAATAAAGTCAGAAGCATTGATCAGTGATGTAACATTCTCCAACGTGATTGTATCTGTCGCACCATTTACGGAAATGATCGTGTTTCCACCACTCTGAGTGATGGTTAGATCGGAATAAGTCAAACCAGAGCCACGCATGTCCATGCGTTCCAAGTTATTGGTAAAGTCCATGATCACATCATTTCCAAAATTCGCAACATCAAAGAAAAAACGGTCGATACCGCCAGAACCTGACAATGTATCATTGTCCGCTCCACCGTTGATCAGATCAGCACCACCACCGCCAATCAACGTGTCGTCTCCATCACGGACGAACAGACGGTCGACCCCATTAAACCCGTTGAGTACGTTGCCCCCATTATCACCATAGATAAAATCGTTGAAACGAGAGCCAAAAACGTTCTCTATATCTATAAGAGTATCGCCAAAGCCATGACCGGAACCAATCGCCGTTCCTGCATCTAGGTCGACGACGACGCGACCGTCTGAATTGGAATATGCAGCCGTATCAGTATCAACGCCACCATTAAGTACATCTGCTCCCCGCGAGCCGAACAATGTGTCATCACCAACACCACCCCAAATAGTGTCATTGTTACTTGATGCATTCAAAATGTCATCACCATTATTGCCGTACAGCGTATTTCTAACCGTATTGCCAACGATACTATCATCATTCGAGCCACCTTTGATGATCTCAATACCAACCAGCGTGTCGCCTGCAGCATCCCCACCTGTGTTCGCAGCTGCATTATTGGTGCCAACATTTAGAGATACCGTTGAAGATGAGTAATCGGCGATATCACCCTGTCCACTGCCACCATTCATATAATCAGCACCAAAGCCTCCCAAGAAAGTGTCATCGCCCAGATTGCCATAAAGCAAGTCAGCCCCCGAACCACCGTCCAAAGTATCATCGCCGGCATTACCGCGCAGTTCATTGGAAACCTGATTGCCGATCAGCATATCATCACCACTGCCGCCGCGTGCATTCTCGATCAGTGAGGCGGTGTTATTATTGTGCATCAATGCATTGTAAATATTACCACTTGCATAGGTGGATCCGCCTCCAAGATAGGCAAGTTGAGCAGCACTGAATATGCTTGATTCACCTGGGGCCAAGTTCACGGTTACATCAGTGTTATAGGCACTGAGGTCGTAGATGTCCGTTCCACCTCCATCCCAGATTGTCGCAAAAATTCTGATATCACCTGGTGAAATCGCTGCTGAGCCATTCACAAAAGTTGTGCCCGAGCTCGGATTCCACTTGTAAACCGTATCTCCGCTGTTGGTGGTGTAATCCGCACCATACATTTCTTGTAATGCTGCAATGTCTAACATCATGAAAGTTTGTGGCGCACCGAATTGTTCATACGTGTAGCCATTTGTGGGGCCGTTCACATACGTGCGGTATGTCATCACTGTGTATTCAAGTGCATCGAAAGCTGCTGGCACGGAGCCTTGAGAGCCGCCCGTATGACCATGTTCCAAACCAAGTGAATGACCCAATTCATGTATCAGTGTATGCCACGCATAGTTGCCAGCTTCAGGGTTTCGCAGATCATTAGACGTTCCCGCATACGTGGTTCCAAACCATGCATCGCCGGCTTCATCATACCCAGCATCTGGGAAAAAAACGAATGCAGTGGAAGGCTCACCAGACTGCGCAATACGGATAACGGCTTTGGGCACTGTGGTCAGGCTGATGTTCAGATTGGTAAAACCTTCTACAGAGAATCCTGCTGCAGCCGACGGCCCTTGATTGGTATCCAAAGCAAAAAAGTTGCTGTCTGTTGTGCAGCCGACACCGCCGCAAAATTATTCGTTGCAGTTCCTTGGTAATAATTCGTCGCATACTCAGAAAAATTCACAGGGAATGAATAAGTAATAGAAGACGCGGACCAATGGTTGTCCCTCATCAATCCATCGATTTTTTGATCTCCGGTGAAAACGGTTGAGACGGTGGTTCTACCAATTCCTGACATTTTTTAGTCCTAGCTTTTTCTCTTTAAAGTGAATCAAATTATGAATTCACTAAATTTCCCGCGTTCGTTGAGATCTTAAAGTAGAAATCCAATCGAGTTAAGAAAAATATGAACAATCAGTTAATTAAGACAGCCATAAATTTTGGCACTGTATTTGGTATTCTGACTGGAGGGTCGAACTCCCAAGAGCGGTCCACTGAAATGCCAGCACCGAGACACCCTGACATTGCGGTTCAAGAGCAATATGATGCTGCAGTTGCAAAGGGCAAAAAATCCGCATACACGCTTTTCATTCAAAGACACCCCAAACATCGTCTTGCGCGGAAAATGCGAAGATCGATGCGCAAAAAGGGGATGAAAGCCCCCTAGACGTGGAAAGCTGTCGTGAAAACACTCTTGAAAATGATAATCGCATCAATCGTTGGTCTGATGCTCGTCGTCGCAATCACAGTTTCAGCACTGACGCTCTATAGGTGGGAGAATGTCTGGGAACGGATATCGGGCAATCCTGACTTAGGGCCCATCACATTTTTGACTTTGCAAAAGACATCGAAGCCAAACCAAGCCCTCGTTTGTCCAACCGGATATTGTGTTTCAGCAAAAATAGATTTGGAAAGCCCCACCTATGCTCTGAGCGCTCAGGAACTTAAACGACGCTTTGTCAATGCAATCGAAAGCGAAGAACAAGTCAGGCGTGTCGACGACACAAAAGATGCATTAAAATTGCGATATGTGCAGCGCACAAAATGGCTTAAATTCCCTGACACGATACGTATTGAATTTATCGCCATCGATGCGGAGCGCTCAACACTCGCAATTTACAGTCAAAGTCAGATTGGTACTTCGGATTTGGGTGTTAATCTCGAACGGGTCAAACGTTGGTTGAAATATTTACAAACATTCGAGCGACAAAGCGCATAGGTTCTGCGTTCGCATGAAATTAAGCTGGAATAGTCACGCTGACTTTCAATCCGCCAAGTTCACTTTCTCCGAGTGAAATTTTTCCGCCATGGGTATGAACAATATCCCGTGCGATAGCTAAACCCAAACCAGTTCCAGACGAATCCAAGTTCCGGGCGTCATCCAACCGGAAGAATGGTTTAAAAACATCATTGTAGTTCTGAGCGGGTATGCCGGTGCCATCATCTTCCACATCCACTTCCAGCATCGTTCCATGATGACGAGAGCTCACTTTAACCTTGTTCGCGTATCGAAAACCATTGCCAACAAGATTGGACATCAAACGCGAGAATGCCGAATGGCGAACCCTTACAACCGGTTCGCCCACCGCGCTCAATTCAAAACGTTTTCCCAACGTTTCAGCTTCAGTAAGAAAACGCTCAAAAACATCATTGATATTCACATCTGTTGCCGCTTCACCGCTCTCCCCTCGCGCGAAGTCGAGATAGCCTTCAAGCATGCTTTGCATGTCATCGATATCACCGGAAAGCGCTGCAACTTCCCCAGACTTGGGAACAAAGGCCAACTGCAACCGAAAGCGCGTTAGCACAGTTCGCAAATCATGGCTCACGCCTGCCAACATTGCCGTACGTTGTTCTAAAGCTCTCTCAATTCTGTCTCGCATTTCTAGAAACGCATGGGTCGCGCGACGAACTTCAGTTGCGCCCCGTGGTTTGAAGTCATCAGATATTTGTTGTCCTTTACCAAAACGCTCCGCAGCTTCAGCCAGTTTTTGAATAGGTCGAATCTGATTTCGCAAAAACAAAATCGCAATTAAAATGAGAACGACCGACGCCCCCACCATCCAGAGCAAAAATATATGCGTATTAGAAGCATAAGCCTGACTGCGCAGCACGAAAGCCCGCAACACACCTTGCTCAAGTCTAATACGAATTTCGAGAAGATCTGAATCTCCCAGAGTATTAATCCAAAAAGGTTTATCAATCCGTTTGGTCAATTGTTCACTTAACGCCGTGTCTAGAATGGAGAAAAACGGTTTCGGCCGAGGTGCGGGAAGCTCTTCATCCGGCAATATCGACACCTGCAAATCAAAGCGTTCTCGAGCAATTCGGGAAACGGTTTCAAAATTAGCGTCTTGTGGAAATGTTTCAATCATATCCACGAGACCCGCAATGTCTCGCACCACAGACGCTGAGAGGCGCGTTGTGACAGATTGCCAATGCCGTTCCATAAATACAAACGCAATGACCGTTTGTAGAATAAGCATTGGTGCGATGATGATAATCAGTGAACGCGCAAACAGGCCGGACGGCATAAAACCGGCTAAATAGCGTGCCATACGCCGCCATGTCCTTCTCCACAAACGATAGCGGGGCGCAAGCTTTTGCCCCACGCTGGCTGTGGACTCATCTGCCGGAGCATTCAAACTTGTATCGTTGTTGCTCAACTGTCGCCCACTTAAAAAATTACTGTGTCTGGAGACGATACCCTATGCCGCGAACAGTTTGTAGCCAAGACGGCGAAGCTGGGTCGTTTTCAATTTTCCGACGCAACCTGTTGATTTGAACATCAACTGTTCGTTCATTTGCGCCTGTATCGTGGCCCACAAGGTCCAAACGATGCACAGTTTCACCAGGGCTTGTGGCAAACAACACCATGATTTCACGCTCCCGATCAGTCAGTTTCACAACTTCGCCGTCACGTTTCAGTTCTCGGGCGGCAATAGAAAATGTGTATGGGCCAAACAGCACTTGTTCTTGAACAGGCTGTTCTTCAACAACCACACGCTTCAAAATACTGTTAATCCGCAAAACCAACTCACGAGGTTCAAAAGGTTTTGGAAGATAATCATCAGCACCCGATTCAAGGCCTTTGATACGGGCTTCAGCTTCACCTAATGCTGTCAACATAATCACAGGAACATCATTATCAGCCCGCAGACTGCGCGTAAAATCAGTGCCGTTTTCTCCCGGCATCATCACATCAACGATCAACAAATCAAATTGCAAACCATCCATTTTTCGACGGGCATCAGAAGCATCAGCAGCGACAGAGACGCGAAACCCCTGGTCGCTCAAATAACGCGAAACAAGGTCGCGAATACGGCTGTCATCGTCAATGACCAAAATATGGGCAGCATCGTCTGTTATTTCTAGCGACATAATCTCCGCCACACGATCTGAACCAACTTGATGTGAACGCAGCATAACCTGTCTTCTCCCGTTTCAACAATCCCAACTGAACTGTCTGTACTGTTGGAAAAATCCTTCTATTTTTGATCAGTCACAAGCCCTTCCACAAACGCTCTTTCTTCCGGTTCAATCATTCCGACAAGGAAATTTTCAATGACTTCCCGATCGTTTTTACTGAAACCGCTGAGAGCACTCATGATGCGCCGCGACTGCATGTGCATCAACTCAATCGCTAGATTGCGGCCTTTTTGCGTTGGATAAAGAAGTCTTTTGCGCCTATCCTGCACGCCCTCTTGCTGTTGCAGATGTCCACTCTCGACCAATTGCCTCAGAACCGGTCCTAAACTCTGTTTGGTAATTTGCAGAATTTCCAGCAAACGCGCGACAGATAAGCCCGGGTGCCGATTAACAAAATGAAGAACCCTGTGATGGGCACGGCCAAAGTGTAAATCCACCAACTTCTCATCAGCATCAGAAATGAAATCCCGATAGGCAAAGAAGAAAAGCTCCACCATTTTAAAATCCAGAAATTCATCAGATTCTGGTGCGTTTATGATTAAATCAGACATTTCCGGCCCATTTTGACTCAAATCTCGGCATTCAATGGTGCCAGACGTGTGATTCATTGGCATCCAGACAGCAAAAATATGTAAGGATGGTTGACATATATTTACTGCGGTTCATACTTCGTGACGGTTTTTGATACGATCGGCAAGGCCCGGTTTAACTAATAATGAGGTTTGTAAATGGCAGGCGTTCCTTTCGACCAACTCGACGGCGAGATTTGGTACAATGGCGAATTCGTTAAATGGGAAAACGCTCAAGTACATGTGCTCACCCATGGCTTGCATTATGCTAGCGCAGTGTTTGAAGGCGAACGCGCCTATGGAGGGGAAATATTCCACCTGACCAAACACACTGAACGTTTGCACAAATCGGCAGAATATCTCGGTTTTGAAATTCCTTACAGCGTCGAAGAAATTGACAACGCTTGCAAAGAGACTCTGAAACGTCAGGGACTCAGCAACGCATATATTCGCCCGATTGCGTGGCGTGGCAGCGAAATGATGGGCGTTTCAGCGCAAAACAATCGTATCAATCTAGCCATCGCCGTTTGGGATTGGCCTTCCTATTTCGATCCTGCTGAAAAAATGAAGGGCATTCGCCTCGATATTGCAAAGTGGAGACGTCCGGACCCGGCGACCATACCATGTAAGTCGAAAGCCGCGGGCCTCTACATGATCTGCACTCTTTCCAAGCATGAAGCCGAAGCCAAGGGCTATGCAGACGCATTGATGTTTGACTATCGCGGCCGTGTCGCAGAAGCCACAGGTGCGAATGTGTTTTTCACAAAAGACGGAGTGATCCACACGCCAACACCCGATTGTTTTTTGGACGGAATCACGCGCCAAACAGTAATTGGATTGGCCAAAAAGCGCGGATTGGAAGTTGTTGAAAGAGCAATCATGCCAGATGAAATGGCTGATTTCGAAGAATGTTTCATCACGGGTTCTGCAGCAGAAGTGACACCTGTATCAGAAATCGGTGACTTCAACTTCAAACCCGGACCGATTAGCAAAGCGATGGTCGAGGAATATGAAAAAGCCGTAACACCAAGCTAAACGACATTATCATAGTTAACCATACGTAAATTTTTTCGCGGATGAATCCCTTTAACGTTTGACTTCACAGCTCTGTGAAGTCCAAATTACCGCATCCCCACCACTGCGGGGTGGTTTGTATTTCTGAAGGGAAGTAATCATGGAATCTCTTTTACCAATTATCATTCAAGTTGTAGCTGGTGTTGCTGGCGGCGGCGGAATTGCATCCGTCCTTAAAGGTTCAAGCATGGGCGGCATGGGCAACATGATTGCTGGCGCTCTCGGCGGCCTCGGTGGCGGTTCAATTTTGGGTATGCTCGGCGGCGCAGGCGTTGCTGCAGCAACTGGCGACGTTGCTGCTGGCGCAACTGGCATGGACATTGGTGGCCTTGTAAGTGGCGCAGTTGGTGGTGGTGCCGGTGGCGCTATCTTGACTGGCCTTGTTGGCACAGTAATGAACAAAATGAAGGGCTAGTCCTTTCACAACACATATTCTGTGTTACCAAACGGACGATCCATCGGGTCGTCCGTTTTTTTATGCCACGAAGTCTGACCTTAAAGTGCAGCCAATTCTTAAACTTGGAACTCAATATGTCTGAACTCAAGATTGCCATCGTCCCCGTCACCGCATTCCAACAAAATTGCGCCCTTATGTGGGATGAAGCGACAATGAATGGCGTGGTTGTGGACCCCGGTGGTGATATCGAAAAAATTCAATCAGCCATCCAACAAGTGGGCATGACAGTACAAGCGATCTGGCTGACCCACGGTCACATCGATCATGCTGCCGGTGCGATGGATTTGAAAGACACACTTAGTGTCGAAATCATCGGTCCGCACAAAGATGACATTCCATTGTTGGAAGGCTTAGAAAAGCAAGCACAAATGTTTGGATTGGAAGGTAAAGTCAGGAACTGCACGCCTGATCGTTGGTTAAACGAAGGCGAAGTGCTTTCCATAGAAAGTCACAGTTTTGAAGTGTTCCATTGCCCAGGTCATGCGCCCGGACACGTGGTCTTTTATAACGCGTCAATGGGTTTTGCCCACGTGGGCGATGTTTTGTTTGCAGGGTCAATTGGTCGAACTGATTTACCGGGCGGAGATCATGAAACGTTGATCAATTCGATAAAAGACAAACTCATGAAATGGCCCGATGAAGTAGAGTTCTTATGTGGCCACGGGCCTGCAAGTTCAATCGGGCACGAGCGCAATAACAACCCGTTCCTACAATAGCCCCGCGCTTCATTATCGAAGCACAGGGAACACTGAAGTTTAAAATCAGCGCTTTAGATAAGCGGAAATTTGCTGATCCAACATCGCATATTCGCGGCATTGCATTCCACATCGTGATTTAATTTCAGCCAGTTGTTCTTGTGCTTTATCAACCTGACCCAATTGCAGAAATGCTTCACCCATATATTCACGCACTAATGTGTAATCAGGATCAGCTTTCAAAGCCGTCGCATAATATTTCAATCCAGCTTCCACATCACCCAATTTACGTGTTGAATAGCCAAGATAATTCAAAATCCGCGGATCCCTTTGATTAGATGCCAATTTCAAAGTCGCGATCGCCTCTTCGTATCGAAGATTGTAGGCCAGATCACGAGCTGCTTCGTACAAATTATCATCACTGAGATTAGAACTCTTTTTGATTTTAACGCACTTCTTCTTGCGTTTATCCCATACTTTGCCTTTACGACAAGTCACTGTTGTGGTTTCGCCACCGCCGCCACCAGCGGCGTAGACAGAGGTTGCAATCGAACCTGCAAATGGCCCCGTCAAAGCAAAAGCCATAGAAGTCATCATACTGTAAGCAATTATCTTATTCATAGGGGAAAAGTCCTTGGGTTTTCGAATTGCGGTATACACTTTATACGTTACACACCTAATTTCGGTTTCAGTGTGTCAAAATACACTCTCACAAGCATTGTGCAATTTTTCTGCATTCAATCCTTAGTGTACAGAGTTGATAATAGACTTTAACATGGGAAAGCGCCATGAACTCTAAGCTCATTGCATCATTCTTTATCACTATCTTTACAAGTGGTTTATTCACTCTCACCAGTTTCGCCGAAGCCACTGAGGCAGGGTCGTGGGGTGGCAATGTTCGCGCTGCACCGGATATCAACTCGAAGAAAATTGGCAGCCTGCGCAATGGTGACCCGGTTCAATTGTTGGAAAATACAGGCGTGATGATGAACGGCTATCCGTGGTTCCGTATCAACGTGGGCAGTGGATTATTAGGTTATCAATGGGGTGGGATTCTGTGCAGCTATGATGCCCCCATCAAAGGCACATTCCAAATCTGTGAACGTGACAATCGAACAATGCCCGCTCAGGCACCCGAAAACACCGTCTCATGCGCCGAAGAAGACAAACTACGTTCAAAACGTGGAGATGAAAAAACCAACATCCAATTCAACGTCATTGGTGAAAATGATGAAACCCAGTTCAAAATTTATTGGCTGGATTACAAAGGACATCGCCAGTTTTACAAACATGTTTTCGCAGGCGACACCTACAATCAGCAAACGTTCATGACCCACCCTTGGGTTGTTACTGCCCCTATCCCGGGCGGTGGAGAGGATTGTGTTGCGATATACATGTCGAAAAAGGGTGGACGCACGGTTTCATTGCGTTGATATAATAAACATAAATCATTGAAGTTGAGTGCGTGATGCAGAACACATATTCATTCTCTCAAAAACTGTCCGCTGAGTTTGTTGGAACTGCTTTTTTACTCGCGACTGTGGTTGGTTCAGGCATCATGGCTGAGCGTCTGGCAGGCGGCAATGTGGCGATTGCGTTGCTTGGCAACACAATTCCAACAGGTGCAATTCTTGTGGTGCTTATCACCATGCTGGCCCCCATTTCAGGAGCCCATTTCAACCCTGCAGTCAGTCTAGTGTTTGCCATCAAAGGTGAACTTCCTTCCATTCGTGCGGCCGGTTTCATATTTATTCAGGTTCTTGGTGGACTGCTGGGCGTTTGGTTGGCACATCTGATGTTCGATGAAACGGTTTTTCAAACATCTGCGAAGGCAAGATCAGGCGGTGCCCAATGGTTGGCTGAAGGCGTGGCCACCTTCGGATTGATTGTTACAATTCTTGCCACATTGAAAGCTAAAGAAAGCGCCATCGCCATGGCTGTTGGTCTTTATATCACCGCTGCATATTGGTTCACGGCTTCCACGTCATTTGCTAACCCTGCCGTCACAATTGCACGCAGTTTTTCAGATACATTTGCCGGAATACGTCCCGCAGACGCACTTCCCTTCATCGCCGCACAGATTATCGCGGCACTGCTGGCTTTAGCATTTTGTCAGTGGCAATTGGCCTCTGCTCCTTCGAAAGGCGAATGATCCTTGGCGTCAAAAATCTATCACAATCCCAATTGCGGAACATCGCGCAATGTCCTTGAAATTCTACGCCACTTTGGCACCGAACCTAAGATCATCGAATATCTCGAAACCGGTTGGACGAGAGAACTGTTGAAAGAATTGTTTGAGGCCGCCAACCTTACCCCACGAACTGCCTTACGCATAAGCAAGTCGCCAGCGGAAGAACTTGGCCTGACCGATCCAATTGTGAGCGATGAAACTCTGATTGAGGCCATGTTGGAACATCCCATATTGGTCAATCGACCCGTTGTTGTGACTGACAAAGGAACAGCTTTGTGCAGACCTTCTGAAATGGTGTTTGCGCTTTTGGATGTAGCCAGTGGATCCACTTACACCAAGGAAGACGGCGAAGTCATAACCGTGCCTTAAATTCATCGGGTACACTTTTCATTGAACCACGGCGAAAGACAAAGCTGGATGTACAACCCAAAAGGAAACGGCAAAGATAAAGCTGTTCAGTCCGTGCAATTTGTAGAAGCGGAACCCCCTGATCATTTACGCAACATCGTGCATCGATATTTGGAAATCAAAACGGATGGCATGCTGTTAGATGACTACCGTTTTCACGCTTTGCCAGATGCGTGCACCTACCTCGTCTTTGATCAGTTAAACGAATCCATTGCTGGCGTCGGAAAACTGCGTGCTTCTTCAGAAGAACTCAATTTGGGGAAAATATTCCACTACGTAAACATTCGTTTCTTACCTGGCGTTTGGCAGGGTGACAAAGAGCAAATAGCACACGGCATGGTTGACACGCCCTATTCGGGTGATTTGCCACTACTTGAGACAAACCGCGAAATATCCACGCGAGAATTTGTTGATCAACAAATCGTTCTGTCCAATCTGGTAGAAGAATTGATCGAGGCCGAAATGGTGGTTGCAAATCCTGTTACGCAACAAATTTTCGAAAATATTTTCGACATTCACACCGTGGCCGACATGGCAGCAATTGCAAACCTATCTCCCCGCCAGTTGCAACGAACGTTAAAACGAACAACAGGCTTTACTCCACATAACTTTCTAAAAGTCTTACGATTGCAACAGGCGCTGAACGGAACGGACGCCATATCCTATGCAGACCAATCCCACTTCATACACTCATTTCGCAAAGCGACGGGTTATACACCGGGGCAATATTCCCGAAAGTTCGATGTCTGAAATATACAATACGCATCTGCCAAGCGTTGCTAAATCACGGTCATAAGAGACAACAAGGAGTTGAATATGACCAAGATGAACGCAATTGGATGGTTTGATATCTATGTGAATGACTTGAACCGCGCCGTCGCATTTTATGAAGCAGTACTCGGTCACAAGCTTGAAGAGATCGTTGATCCAACTGGCCAATCTCAGATGATGAGCTTTCCTGCCGACATGGGCATCTATGGCGCTGGTGGTGCATTGACGAAATCAGAACATGCCTCTCCCGGTGTGGGCGGAACGATTGTTTATTTCTCAACAGAAGATTGCGCGTTAGAGGAAGCAAAAATAATCGATGCTGGCGGCGCAGTGGTCAGACCAAAATTTTCCATTGGTGAGTTTGGATGGGTGACATTGTGCCAAGACACAGAAGGCAACATGTTTGGGGTAAGCTCTATGAAATAGGGCTGGATTGAAAACTGAAATTTAACGCGAACTCAATCAACATGGGTGGGCGGACGGCTCACCCGTGTTGTGTGCGTTCTCTTTGAGTTATCAACACTTGCCCTGCAATGGCTTAACGCCTAAACCGCCATGTCCGCTCTCATTGCTCCGCATCTTCCATGTCCCGTACAACTGCCAATCTACTACTTTTGTTTGCCGGACTTCTTTGGGGTGGCGGTTTCATTGCCCAACAAACGGCAATGGATTCTATTGGACCTTTTTTGTTTATCGCTCTTCGTTTTGCGATAGCTGCGATTGCCATCGTGCCTCTAGCCATTTGGGAAGCACGTCGCGCCCAACCAAATGAAAATGGCTCAAACGGTTTGATGCGCAAAGACTTGGTTGGAATTGTTTGGACAAGCCTTATTTTCTTTGTTGCCATGTCTATGCAACAAGTTGGTTTGTTGGCCACAACGGTGACAAATGCAGGCATGTTAACAGGGCTTTATGTGGTCATGGTGCCAATCATCATGTTGGTATTTTTATCTCAACGTCCGCCCGCATTGATTTGGCCGTGTGCCGCTGCAGCTACATTTGGAATTTGGTTGTTGGGCGGCGGCGGGTTTTATCGGTTCACATGGGGCGATGTTGTTGTTCTGATTGGGGCTGTATTTGCTGCATTGCATGTTATCGCTGTTGGGCGCGTAGCCACCCGCTCGGGGCGCCCCATCGCAATTGCCGTCAGTCAATTTGCTATCGGGGCCATCATCGCAACCGCTGCCTTCAGCACAACCCGCTGGTTCGACTGGTCCTATGAACCAGCCGTCACCAGCGCAACATTGTTCCAAGCTTTGCCTGAAATACTATATGCAGCACTGGTCGCTGGTGCCGCAGCGTTCACGCTCATGGCGGTTTGCCAACAGTTCACCCCTGCTCCAGATGCGGCCATATTATTGTCCTCAGAAGCATTGTTTGCAGCACTCGGTGGCGCAATCTTTCTGGGCGAACGGCTTGATATGCCGGGCTATATAGGTTGCGCAATTTTATTCGGTGCAATCGTTTTGGTCAGCTTTGCGTCGGCAAAGGCCGAAAATTGAAAGAAAAAGGCTAAAAATACTTGCAATCGCGACCTTTCGTCGCGCATAACGATTTTACTCGGGTTTTTACCGGAGTTTGGAAACGTACTGTTTTGCGTCACCACGCAGAATACAGGTCGTTTTGGGGAGACTTTTGACCGTCCTATAAGCGGGTCAAATGCGTGATGCCCTCCTCCCTGGCGACATTTTTATTAGAAAAGCATCACTTCCATTCCCCCAAAAACCTGTGGGTCGCAAAAAGCGCTCAACAAAACGACACTTCGGGAACAAGGACCTCCCTTATGAATGGTACAGTAAAATTCTTCAACTCAGCCAAGGGCTATGGCTTTATTACTCCAGACGACGGTGCAACGGATATATTTGTTCACATATCAGCTGTTGAACAATCAGGTTTGACTACGTTGAACGAAGGTCAAAAAATTGAATTCGATGTGGAGCCAGACCGCAAAGGCAAAGGTCCCAAAGCGATCGATCTCAAAGTCGAATCGTAAAAGTTTCAAACGTCGCCAAAACCTTTTAAGGCGGCGTCTAACACTTCTACTCCCCATTCTTGAACAAAATGCCCGGCGTCTTTGATCACAAAAGGCGTGGGGCAATTACGTATCAATTTTTGCATGGCCACCATCACGTCTGTTCCTAAAACAGGATCAGCTGCACCAATAACCATGAATGATTGACCTTCCCATTCTTCGCGCCAAAATTGTGCAGCGCGAAGACTGGTTTTAACGCCTTCCATATCGGGTGATATCATAACCATTTCGGGAAAGCGGCGAACCCCGGCTTTAAACGTCACATCGGGAAACGGTGCATCGTAGGCAGCAATTTCTTCAGCCATCATTTGCGGTGTTCCGCGCGCAATCAACTCTCCCACCTTCAAGTCAGGTTGGGTAGCTGCGTAAGCCTTCCAAGCCAAGAATCCCTCACCAGGTGAGCGTCCTGTTGCAAGTGCCGTATTCATGATCAGCAATCGTGAAAACCGTTCCGGCATTTCGTATGGCAATGTCAGTCCCAAGACCCCGCCCCAATCCTGCACCACCAAAGTTATGTTCTTGAGATCAAGCCATTCAATAAGTCGCAACATCATGTTGCGATGCATGTGAAACGTATAGTCTTCATCTACGCGCAACTTATCTGATCGACCAAAGCCTATCCAATCCGGTGCAATGACCCGGGCACCGCTGGCCACAATTTGCGGGATCATTTTGCGGTAAAGATACGACCAACTTGGTTGACCATGCAGACATAAAAACACACGATCCGCGTCTTTAGGGCCTTCGTCCAAATAATGAATGCGCAAACCTTCATAGCCCTGAAGGTCTTCAACATAGTGAGGCGCGTAAGGAAAATTAGAGAGGTTGGAAAATCGATCATCCGGTGTCCGCAAAGCTCGACTCAAAGGGGGCATCCATGTCTCCACAATCATATTGTTTGTTATGCATCCTATTGGGCGTCAAAATCTGCACTATTGCAAGAAGCGGGCACATTGAGTGGTAGCTGATCCGAAAATGCGGAAACATTTCAAACCGACATGAAAATTTATACCAAGTGATACAAAGTCCGTTGGTATAAGATATGTCATTCAGCACAAAATTGATTGCAACCACCATGCCCGCAAAAGCCGTAATCTTCGATATGGATGGCCTTCTATTGGATACAGAAAGGGTGTGTTTCGAAGGTTTCACTTATGCGAGACAACACTTTGCGTTGTCCGAAAGCCCGGAAACCTTTTTGAGTTGCGTAGGCCTGCGTGCTGACGCGTCAAATCGAATTGTGCAAGACAGCTTGGACAATGTCATCAGCCTCAATACATTTAACGCGGAATGGAGCAAACATATAAGGGCCCAATTAGCTCGTGAAATTCCGCTGAAACAGGGAGCGCTTCAACTCATTCAACTCCTTGCTTCTAAAGGATATCCCATGGGCGTGGCCACCTCTACACGCACATCGCAAGCCCGCTCGCATTTAGAAAGCGCGGGGTTACTGCCCCATCTCACTTGTATTATCGGTGGAGACCTTGTGGAAAACGGTAAACCTGATCCCGAAGTGTATCACAAGGCTGCAAAACATTTAGGGGTAAAGGCAGAAGACTGCATTGCATTTGAGGACAGTGAAACAGGAACCAAAGCTGCAGTGGCATCTGGTGCGAGAACAGTTCAGATCCCCGATCTCATTCAGCCTTCAGCGAGTTTTGCCAAACACGGCCAATTGATTGCCCCTACAATTCTGGAAGGCGCCATACAAATGGGATTGATCAGCGCTTCCGACCTATGAGACGCACTCGGTAGTCCCAAGTTGGCTTTCCGTCATTCCCTAACAAAGACCCCAGTCAACTGTCACGAAACAGCTTTGCGAAGGTTCTCAGAAAGATAGTCAAACACCGTCCGTACCAAATGGTTCGCCTTTAAACCGCTGTGAGACGCCAACCAAAGTGGGAGTGGATTAATTTCTACACCGTGTAGAACACGCACCACATCTTGGTTTTGATTGGCAACAGTTTGAGCCATAAACCCAATGCCCATTCCGGCCAACACCATCTGCCACCCAACCACTTGGTCGTCGCAGCGCAATGAAAACATCTCGCGGTCGATATCTGCCCCCATGGCGCGCGCACTGTCGATGATCAAAGTGGAGCGATCGTAACCGATCATCGAATGAAGTTCCAAATCCTCCATCGCTTGCGGTGCGGGCCGTTCTGCTAAATAGGCATTGTTGGCATAAATGCCCATTTTCATATCCCCCACATGTTTCGCTATGAGCTCTTGTTGGGTCGGCCGTACCATACGAATGGCAATATCGGCCTCTCTAAACAGCAGATTTTCCACCATGTCAGTGGCCACCAATTCTATTTGAATACGTGGTTCTTGCCTACGCAATCGCGCCAATATGGGCGGCAATATATATGTTGCAACAATCTGACTGGCGGTAATTCGTACTGTTCCACGCTTTTTTTGCGACCGTCCTGCCGCAGCTAGAGACAATTCAACTGCAGATTTTGCCATGGAACGCCCATGGGCAACCAAGCCTTCCCCCTGCTCCGTTAGGTGTAGTCCTTTGGAATGGCGAGAGAACAGGGAAACGCCTAAGTCAGACTCAAGGGCAGCGATCGCGCGCCCGATGGTCGGTTGGCTCACTCCGGTTTGGCGAGCCGCAGCAGACATTGAACCTGTGTCTGCAACAGCAACGAACAGGTTCACATGATCCCAATTGAAGAACGATTGATATGACATTCATATATGAATATCAAATAATCATATTTATGCAATTTCATTCAAAAATGAATTTCATATATTGCACCCTATCAAAAATCGAAAAGGGGCAATGCAATGACACCCAAACACGAAAAAACAGTGTTGGTTCTTGGGGCAAACGGTCGCTTTGGACGCAACGCAGCAAATGCTTTTAACACAGCAGGATGGACCGTAACGTCTCATACACGCATCGGCAGCAAACTTTCCAACGATGTTGCAGGCAACCACACTCCGTTTGATATCGAAAACTCAGACGACTTCGAAGCTGCAGCCCAAAAATGCACAATCATCGTAAACGCCTTGAACCCGCAATATCCGGACTGGACTGAACAACTGCCCCGAATCACACACGTTACTATTAAAGCAGCACGCGCAAGCAATGCCACAGTCATGATTCCTGGTAATGTCTATAATTACGGTGACGTCATGCCACCTTTGCTGAACGAAAACACTTCGCAAATAGCACAAACCAAAAAGGGTAAACTACGCATCCGAATGGAACAAACTTATCAAGCAGCATCAAAAAACGGTGTCCAAACGATCATATTGCGGTGCGGAGATTTTTTCGAACGCAAAAAGACAGGCGGATGGTTCGACACCCATCTCACGGGCGGGCTCAAAAAGGGAAAACTCGCCTATCCAGGCAAACATAACGCCGATCATGCTTGGGCATATTTGCCAGATACCGGACGCGCCATGGTCGAATTGGCTGAAATTAGAGAAACTCTGGGGCTGCACGAGGATATTCCCTTCGAAGGCACAACCCTTAGCGCCTCCGCGTTGGCATCTCAGGTCTCAATTTCCCTGGGAAAAGACATTCAGATCACCAACATTCCATGGCTCGTCATCAAAGCCATGGCGTTGTTCAACCCCATAATGCGCGAATTGCTGGAGATGAGATATCTGTGGGACGTTGAGCACGGATTAGACGGGACAAAACTGGCAAAATTATTGCCGAATTTCGAAGCAACACCTTTGGCAAATATCATGGATGATATAGTGGCAGACCACAGAATTTGATCCCCACGCAATCACATCATACGTTCGCCGTTTGGCACCGCATGATCAACACCTGCGAGAATGATGTCGCCATTTTCATCCACATATCCAAGCGTCAAAACTTCCGACATAAACGGCCCTATTTGGCGTGGTGGAAAATTGGTCACGGCCATAATCTGCCGCCCAATTAAATCTTCAGGTTTATAATGAACTGTGATCTGCGCGGATGATTTCTTCTCGCCAATATCGAACCCAAAATCAATCACCATTTTATAAGCGGGCTTGCGGGCTTCGGGAAAAGCCTCAGCCTTCAAAACAGTCCCCACCCGAATTTCAACCTTCATAAAATCATCAAAAGAAATTACGTCACTCATTTTAAGCGTTCAACCTTTAGAAAGTTCGCGAGATCGATTGGTCGCCGCAGCCACAGCACGTTTCAACAAGGATGGAAAGCCATCTTCTGCCATCAAAACATTCAGTGCCGCAGCGGTTGTTCCGTTGGGCGAGGTCACATTTTCCCGCAATATTGAGGGAGATAAATCAGATTGACGTATCAACTCACCGGCACCACTGACAGTCGCTTGCGCCAGTTTTGTTGCAAGTTCGGCAGGCAATCCTGCAGCTGCACCAGCTTCCGCCAATGCCTCCACCAAATGGAAAACATAGGCCGGCCCACTTCCAGAAACGCCCGTTACAGCATCAATCAGTTTCTCATCTTCAACCCAATCCACGTCACCAATCGCAACCAGCAAATCCGTCACACTTTCACGCTGTTCCGAGCTCACTATTTCATTAGCAACACACACCGTGATACCACGCTGCACCATAGCAGGCGTATTAGGCATTGCCCGCACCACACGTACGGGGCTTCCGTTTTTTACACCAAATGGAGCAGACAATTGCGCAATCGTAGTGCCGGCAGCCACCGACACCAAAACATTTTCCTCATCCATCAAAGATGAAAGCCCCGGCAAAACAGCGCCCATAATTTGAGGTTTCACAGCAACAAGTAAAACATCGGGACGCAAAGCGTCCTTGGCGTTCGTCACATGTATTACACCATATTCGGCAATCATATCTGCCATAGATTGCGGCGGATTTGGATCAACGACAGTGATTGACTGCGGATCACGCCCGGCTTTCAACCACCCCCCCAGCATCGCACCGCCCATATTGCCAACGCCAACAAGGCACAGATGCGGCGAGGCTGGCGTGCGGGAGGAGATCACGCTTAGGCCTCGCCGACCGTGTCGAACAGCACGCTGTCCAACGCTTCCGTTGCGGACTTCCCAGCCCAAACAACGAATTGGAAGGCTTGAAAATAGCGTTCACAAGACGTGAGTGCATTTTCAACAAGACACTCGATTTGAGCATCATTTGCTCCGGCACCACCGGAAAGAGGCATGGCGTGACGATAGATCACTGATCCATCTTGTGTCCAAAGTTCGAAATGCCCGAACAACATCTGTTCGTTCACAATGGACAAAAGACGCATGGTTTCGATCAAGCGTTTTTCAGGAATACGCATATCGAAGGCGCTTGCAATATGCAGCGTTTCGAAATCTTGCATCCAAGAAATCGAGACGCTGTAATCGGTCCAGATACCTTGCACGAGAATGGAAATTTCATCTTCGCCCTGACGCTCAAAGTTCCACTCTTTGAAATTGGCAACTTGCTCAACAGCATCAACAGGATGGCTGTTTCGTTCAAACGTGGAGTCACTCATACCCATGGATTTTACATCTCTCATTTTTGGTCAAAACAGCCCGTCGAGGCCACATCACTGCAACCACGTAAAACTGCTTCAAATTCACGGGAGGAACAGGTGCACTCGAAAACCGTCCCGAATCATTCAATAGATTCAGAATATAACGGGATCACGATGAGCAAAGCCCTGAAATGAAATCAGCCCACAGAATCGATAAAAAGAGATTGAATCAGTTTTCTTGGAATGAGTCAGAAGTGATTCAAATGACTCGCATTTTGACAAACTCTCCACAGAAAAAGGAAACCGTGGATAACAATACAGGCGAAGCTAGGATTTCTTCACAGCAGGCTTTTTGGCCGGAGCTTTCTTAGCGGAACCGCTCATTGATGCTTTCAATTCTTCCAATTCACAACGCAATGCTTCGTTCTCCAAGCGTGCTTTTGAAGCCATTTCTTTCACAGCTTCAAACTCGTCCCGTTGAACAAGATCCATGCCAGCCATGAAACGCTCTGCTTGACCTTTGAATGCGGTCTCAACTTCACGACGCGCGCCTTGAGCAACACCCGCAGCATCCGTCATAAGCTTGGCGAATTCGTCAAACATACGATTTGGTCCTTGAGGTCCCTGAGACATGGCGGCAATCCTTCTGGAGTTGTGCATCTTTGCTGTACAATTGACATAAGCATTCAACCGCCCGCAATCAACTGCGGTTCATTGTCTCCAGATCACCAAGCAGGATTAGCAGTTTTTAAAGGTCCTGCTTCAACGGGCCATCGGACTTCACATCTATCAAGTTCCAAAGGCCAACGCACGCGACGCGCATCTCCCCAACCCGTTTTTTCAATCATATCATCGATATCTCTCAACTCAAGTTTGCAGCCCGGCAAATCAAGGCTGTCGCGCTTGCTTTGCATCAACAAATGCGCGGTCCGCGCCAATGACAAGCGCGCTGACAAAACCTCTCCGTGGAGGCACTTGCGGTGCAGAGCGTAAAGAGCTGCGGCAGCCATGAAATATCCTGTTGCGTGGTCAAGCGCCTGAACAGGAAGCGGAACAGGTTTTTCAGCGTCGCTCATTTTCATACCGTAATCCGCAATACCACAACTCATCTGTACAAGGCTGTCGAAACCCCTGCGTTTGGCGAGTGGCCCGCTCCATCCATAAGCGCAAAGTGAAATATCGATCAAAGCAGGGTTCAATTCGTACAAAGTTTCGCGATCAAATCCCATATTTGCCAGTGCATCTGGCCTATACCCGTGGACCAAGACATCAGCATCTTTAACGAGTTCGCTAAATATCGAGCGACCTTCGTTCGATTTCAAATCCAATCCCGCGCAGCGTTTGCCCAAAGTCACTTCTGGCGCAACGCTAGGTTCATCCCAGTCCAAAGGGTCAATGCGCAAAACATCAGCGCCGTAAGCTGCCAAAAACCGTGTCGCCACGGGACCTGCAAGAACACGGGTGAGATCAAGCACCTTCACGCCAGACATTGGTTTGGGCCCATTGTTCTCTTCACGAAATGCCTCATCACCACTTACAACTTCCCAATCCACCAATGGTTCTTGAGCGACCGCCTTCTCCTGATCATGAGCCTGCCACTCTTCAATACTTTTCATCACAGCAGCGCACCCACCCGCATCTACAATGGCCGTTTCCAGCTCATCTTTTTTCCAACGGGCAACAGCGGGTGTGAGGGCATCGCGATCCGTATAATCTCCGAGGATGGAAAGCGCGGCAATACGATGATGAGGTGCATTGGTGTGAAGACGTATCCAGCCATCTGATGTTTGATAGTCGCCCGCGATCGGGTCCCACGGCGGCGGGATTTCCCAATCAATTGGTTGCAGCGTCATATTAAACCAAAACGAAGCAAGTCGTTGATCTATCTCGATTCTTGAACTTGGCGCGCCCATATTCAAGTCAGCCATCAGGCCCGCGGAAGCAATTGAAGCGGAGGCCAATTGAGAGACTTCAAACCATGATGCAAGGTGCTCACCATTGGCTATATTCAAACGGGATAGATCAATCTCGTTCTCAATACCCGGGAATGCGCTCAGCACTTCCAACATAAACATGTTCTTCATACGCACCGCCAATATGATTTGTGTAGGATCATCAACTGCAATTTATCGATCATCACATGGATTGGGAAGACAATCAGGTGATCAAGACTGGTCGCTGTTTCCTTTCCAATTGAAGCCCACAGAAAAACAAACTATCAGTGTGCATCCGCAATAAAAGCTCTTGGCGTTTAATGCGAATCGTAAAGGGCCAGAAAATACACGACCTTGGTGCAATTTCTGGCTCCAGTTCAACGCAATACGCTGTAGGCATTCCACATGAACCCGCTCGCCCAAACTGCATTGGCTTTGCCATTTCCTACTATTGATCCGGTAATATTTTCAATCGGCCCATTGGCAATACATTGGTATGGTGTCGCCTATGTGGTTGGAATTCTGCTTGGCTGGTGGTTTGCAAAACGGGTCGTGACAAGCCCGAAACTTTGGCCGGACGGGAAATCACCCATTTCTGCAATTGAACTAGATGATTTTCTCACTTGGGCCGTCATCGGCATCATAGCGGGTGGTCGTCTCGGTTATGTGATATTCTATAACTTCTCCTATTATCTCTCAAATCCGTTATTAATTCCTGCTGTTTGGGATGGCGGCATGAGTTTCCATGGCGGCGCACTAGGTCTCTTAGTTGCAATGTTATTATTTGCGCGCCGCCGAGGTTTTAGCGTCTTCTCGCTTTTTGATGTTGTCACGATAGCCTCGTGTTTTGGTTTGTTTTTCGGCCGTATCGCAAACTTCATCAATTCTGAATTATGGGGACGCACAACAGACGTATCATGGGCATTTGTATTTCCAAATGGTGGGCCTGTGCCAAGACACCCAAGCCAGCTCTACGAAGCAGGGTTAGAGGGTCTTGCTCTCTTTTGTATATTGACGCTGTTGATATTCAAGCTACTTAAACTGCACACACCCGGATTTGTGGCTGGCATGTGGGTGCTGGGGTATGGCGTGTCTCGCATCATCGTGGAATTCTTCCGCCAGCCAGATGAACATATCGGTTATCTCGCAGATGGATGGCTCACCATGGGCATGGTCTTATCTGTTCCTATGCTGGCAATCGGCCTATGGGGCATGTGGAGTTCCAAGTCTCGCACACCTTGGCGCACAACACCGATGGAAAATCAGGATCAAGCAGAAGCGTGACACCACTGGAAGCTGAAATACGTCAAAGAATTGAAACCGAAGGGCCAATGTCGGTGGCCGACTATATGGTTCTTTGTTTAACGCATCCAACCCATGGCTATTACACAACAGGAACCCCCGTTGGTGGACGCGCTTCAGCAAACCGCGAAGGTGGGGATTTTATTACCGCACCCGAAGTCAGCCAAATGTTTGGTGAGATGATTGGGGTTTGGTGCATGGAAGTGTGGCAAGCTCTTGGATGTCCCAATCCATTCACTCTGGCGGAAATCGGTCCGGGTCGCGGCACACTTATGGCAGACCTTTTGCGGATCGCAGGCGCCGTGCCTGAATTTCAAAAAGCCGCAGACATTCATCTAGTTGAAATCAGCCCGGCATTGGCTGAACAACAAAGCCTGACATTGAGCAAAGATGCATCGCACATAAAATGGGTGCACGATATTTCAGCCCTGCCCGATCAACCCACAATCATCATTGCAAACGAATTGCTGGATGCTCTTCCGTTTCGCCAATGGATGAAAATCGAAGGCCGATGGATCGAACGCGCCATTGGTTTGAAAGACAATCACCTACACTTCGTTACCCGTCCATCATCATTGACTGAAACAGAATTACCCAAAGGACACGCAGCTTGTGCAGACGGCACGATATTTGAGACGTCTGCGCCCCGTGAAAGTCTCGTAGAAACCATCGCGACCAACTTGAGCACGCGTAATGGTGCAGCCTTGTTCATAGATTACGGACATTTGAAACCCGGTTTTGGCGATACATTTCAAGCCATGAAAAACCATGGATTTGTATCGCCACTGGCCCCCCCCGGACACGCTGATCTCACCAGCCATGTGAATTTTGAACCATTGCTAAATGCAGCAAAAGCTCAAAACTGCGCAGCCCCTGCACCGACAACCCAAAGCAATTTCTTACTCTCATTGGGGCTACTGGAACGAGCAGGCAACCTTGGTCATGGTCGTGACAAACAAGTGCAGGAAAACCTGCAGATCGCTGTAAACCGTTTGGTTGCGCCAGAGCAAATGGGAGAACTGTTCAAGGTTATGGCGTTTGGCGCACCGTTTTCTCTTGGCGAACGTTGGCCAGGTTTTGAAAGCGGTTAAGCACTAGGCAAACAGTGTCAGAACAATGATGCTGCACACAATCAAGACGCAGCCCAAAACCTCCAACTTATTGACACTTTCTTTGAAGATGAAAACGCTCGACGCAAATGTGAACAGCATTTCCACTTGCGCCAACACCTTCACAATAGCCGCCTGTTGCAATGTGAATGCTGAGAACCATCCGAACGTTGCAGTTGCTCCGGCAATACCCACCAAGAGCGCAGGCTTCCAAGCTTTTCGAATGTGCCCGATTTCATCAGGGTTTTTCCAAACCATATAGACCAACATAACTACCGTTTGAAATATGATCCCAACCAACAACGTCGTCGCAGCCTGAACAATAAAATACTCTGATCCGACGGAGCGTGCTGCCTGTTGAAACCCAACAGCGGCAAGTCCGAACAATGTACCCGCCGCCAGCCCTATCAAAGCCGTACGGCTGAATACAGAAGTGATCAATGAAAGCGGAGTGACTTTCGTACGCGCAACGGAAATGACCATGACGCCGACAACCGCAATGCAGATCGCGAGTATTGCGTTCTGATTGAACTGGGTTCCAAAAAGCACGAAAGCAAATATGGCCGTCTGCATCGGTTCCGTACGCGAATAGGCGGTGCCCACCGTAAAATTTCGAAATGAGAACAGATAGATTAAAAGGAAAGTAGCACCGATTTGCGCCAACGCTCCGACCACCAGCCAGATGATAAAATACCAAGAAAGCCCGGGAATCTCATACTCAAAACCCCAAATCAACAAACACCAGTAAAACAGAGCTACCGGCACGCCAAAACCGAAACGGGAGAATGTTGCACCCGTTGTCCCCATTACCCCTTTCAGATGCTTTTGTAAGCTTGAACGAATGTTCTGCAAAAACGCAGCGGCAATAGTAATGGGTATCCAAAGTTCCATCGTCCCATTGAAACGATATAGCTATAATTGGCAATATCGGAGGTTGAAATTTTTGGATTATTCCATTTGCAGCCACAATCGAGT
The DNA here is from genome assembly GCA_938010435.1 of uncultured Rhizobiaceae group bacterium. GTDB lineage: Bacteria > Pseudomonadota > Alphaproteobacteria > Rhizobiales > Rhizobiaceae > Pseudahrensia. The sequence goes on from CALLUS010000006.1 coordinate 68,443, forward strand.
TTGCTACTCTGATCCGGTCTTCGATGCGGAATTACAACATGACAGAACTCACACCTGTGAAAGCTCCTAAGCTTGCCCACATATCAGGCATTCAACATGCATTTTTCACGCGCGAGGGTGGCGTATCAAAAGGCATTTATGAAGGGTTGAATGCCGGACTTGGATCGGGTGATGACCGCAATCATGTGGTTGAAAATCGCAATCGTATGGCTGCATATCTAAATGTTCCCGATGACAAGATAGCAAGCCCTTATCAAGTTCATTCTCCAGATGCGATTGTCACAACTCAAGCTTGGCATGAAGACCGCCCCAAAGCAGATGGCGTGGTGACAAACACACCGGGCCTTGCGCTCGGAATCGTGACAGCAGATTGCGGTCCTGTATTGTTTGCGGATGCAGGTGCGGGGGTGATTGGCGCATGTCACGCAGGTTGGAAAGGAGCTGCCAACGGTGTGATGGAAAGCACGATCGAGCAAATGGAAACTTTGGGCGCGCAACCAAAAAATATCACCGCCGTTTTGGGCCCTTGCATTTCGCAAGCAAACTACGAAGTTGGACCTAACTTCCCCGCATCCTTTTTGGAACTAGACACCAGTAACGCAAGTTATTTCATTCCATCCACCAAACACGATCATCACATGTTTGACCTCACAGGGTATATTGTGGACCGTCTGGCGAAGGCAGGTGTGAATTCCAACGCTGTTAACCGCTGCACTTATGCTGAAGAAGACAAATTTTATTCCTATCGCCGCACCACCCACCGCAACGAACCTGACTATGGGCGACAATTGTCTGCCATTGTTTTGCAAGCTTAAGGAGAGAGCAACATGTTACATTTTTCAGAAGAAGAGTTTGCAACACGCCGCGCAAAACTGAGCGCAGAAATGGCAGAGCAAGGTTTGGATGCTGTACTGCTATTCGCCCAGGAAAGCATGTATTGGCTGACCGGATACGACACATTCGGTTACTGTTTTTTCCAATGCCTCGTATACAAACAAGATGGCACAATGGCCCTGCTCACACGGTCTGCCGACTTACGACAAGCACGTCACACATCAAATATTGATAATGTTTTGATCTGGATTGATGGCGGACATGCTAACCCGACTCTCGATTTGAAAAACATGCTCACCGATATGAATTTACTCGGTGCCAAACTGGGCGTTGAATACGACACCCATGGACTGACGGCATACAACGGCCGCCTATTGGACGAGCAGTTGCGTTCCTTTGCCAATCTGCAAGATGCGTCCAAATTGGTCCACACCCTGCGGGTCGTCAAAAGCGCAGAAGAAATCAGCCACATCAAGAAAGCGGCTAAACATGCAGATGTGGCGCTGGACGCTGCGGTCAAAGCCACCAAAGCAGGCGCTGATGAAGCCAAAATTCTGGCAGCCATGCAGGGTGCAGCATTGGAAAATGGTGGAGACTACCCGGGCAATCCTTTCATTCTGGGGTCCGGCGAAGATGCGTTGTTGTGCCGTTACAAATCGGGCCGTCGTAAACTGTCTAAAAACGATCAACTGACTTTGGAGTGGGCCGGTGTGTCCGCCCAATATCATGTAGCCATGATGCGTACTCTGGTTATCGGCAAACCGAAGCTGGAACATGAGCACCATTTCAATGCCGCCAAAGATGCCCTGCTGGCCGTGGAAGAAGCCATGATTCCCGGCAACACATTTGGTGATATTTTTGACGCCCATGCACGCACGATGGACGCAGCCGGATTATCCCGCCATCGCCTCAACGCATGTGGCTACGGGCTGGGTGCCAGATACGCCCCGTGCTGGATGGATGGACCGATGTTTTATAAAGGCAATGACTTTATTGTGCAGTCGGACATGTCCCTGTTTGCGCACATGATTATCATGGACAGCGAATCCGGCACCGCCATGTGTTTGGGCCACACATATCTCACGACTGAGACTAAACCCAAGGCACTTTCGAGCCATGGATTGGACTTCATCACTATTTAATCAGCTCGAAAGTAACCACATCCATTTTGTATGGGGATAAGCGCCATGATTCCTTTTGCGATTCCTGCAACCTGTTGCTAAGACACAGCCATACACTCACCGACCAATGCGCAGGCCCGCATGAAGCTCTTTTCCGGAAACGCCAGCAAGGGCTTGAGTGAGGAAATCGCTCGCTATCTTGATACGAGCCTTGGAAAATGTGTAGTGCGACGGTTTGCCGACCAAGAAATTTTCGTTGAAATTCAGGAAAATGTGCGCGGTGAGGATGTTTTTATCATCCAATCCACTTCATATCCCGCCAACGACCATCTGATGGAGTTGCTGATTATGATCGACGCTGTGCGCCGCTCATCAGCTAAGCGCATCACGGCGGTGCTGCCTTATTTCGGATATGCAAGACAAGACCGCAAACCCGGTCCCCGCACACCGATTTCAGCAAAACTGGTCGCCAATCTGATAACGGAGGCCGGAGCAGATCGCGTTTTAACATTGGACCTCCATGCAGGTCAGATTCAAGGCTTCTTCGACATTCCAACCGACAACCTGTTCGCCGTACCCGTGATGAGCCGCGACTTGCGCGCCAATTACAACGTGGAAAACCTCATGGTTGTTTCACCGGACGTGGGCGGCGTTGTCCGCGCCCGTGCATTGGCGAGCCGCGTGAACGCACCATTGGCCATCGTCGACAAACGTCGTGACAAGCCTGGTGAATCCGAAGTGATGAACGTGATTGGTGACGTGAGTGGCAAAGACTGCATATTGATCGATGACATTATTGATTCAGGTGGCACGCTCTGCAACGCGGCAGAAGCTCTCCTCGCAAACGGTGCATTGAGCGTAACCGCTTATATTTCCCATGGCGTGTTGTCAGGTGGAGCGGTCTCGCGCATCACATCGTCCAAACTGAAAGAACTGGTGATCACAAGTTCAATCGAACCCACAACGGCGATTGAAACAGCCCACAACATCCGCGTCATCTCAATCGCAGATTTATTAGGCGAAGCCATCAACCGCACAGCGTTAGAGCAATCTGTTTCGAGTTTGTTTGATTGATCACAATCAAACATCAGTAAAATTTAAAAACTTCACACTCAATAGAGTTTGAATTTATATTTATGGCACCCCAAAAATTTGAATGATTGTGCGACCAGAACAAATGGTTTTAACAAAATAATTTCATTGTAATATTTGTGCGATTTATCACTTTAAGCTCTCAATTAAAAAAATACTTTGATTAACGTCAAACGGATATTTTTGGAGCTTATAATGAATTTAAAAAAAATAAATACTGTTCATGCCTGCACTTTTTTGGTTGCACTTATTATTCCAACTCAACACGCATTAGCTGAAACAGTTTCTTCACTTGTCCAAGCTGCCCCTATATGGAACACCGCAGATGCTCGGTCTAAATGTTCCGCGTTGGCAACAAAATGGAACGCACAATGGAAGGGGGCTTGGACGACAACCTCTTGGGGAAAAATGTCAGGCTGCTGGCTCAATGGAATTGAGCTGAGTTCACTGGACCAACGCCCAATTCAATTCAGAATTCGGGACAGCCGAAATAAGTTCACTGACGAGTGTCTTGGAAAAGTGCTTGAAAATTCCGGTCAGACAAGGTGCAACCCATACGATCTCAATCAAAGGTTCACTTTCAATTTCACCGCATCGGAAAGCAAGATTATCAGAAAAAGTGACAATAAATGTTTGTCAATTGGTAAAGTCAGAAGAACAAGTATACCAAAAGCTAATGACACGGTATCCATGCGCGATTGCGAGAACAAGTCAGGAGATTCCCACCAAACCTGGACATGGACGTCTGCTGGTCAATTGAAATCCAAACTTGTTCCCGAACTGTGCCTCGCACTCAGCCAAGGACGAGTTACTAGAGTGCAGAAATGTTCTAACTCAGCACAGCTGCCAATATGGCGTGTGAACGTAGTTGATTTCTAGGATCTAAAAACATTTTGATTGTTTAATTTGAAAGGGACGCAGACCAATTGGCGTCCCTTTTTTCTAAAGTTTAAACACTTGAAGAACAAATGGGGCACATTCTAGTGTCACCTTGATCCTCCCCATTTTTTTAATCCATACTATTGCTTAATAAAAGGAGGACTGAAGATGGCTGGAAAGCAGCACGAACTCTCTTCACTGCAACTCAGATTTCTATGAATTAAGATAGAAAAATCGCTCTGAAGGCTCACTTCATATAATTTTTCAACACTGGCAAGTTCAATTTCAAAAGCTGTATTCGAATTAGTGTAACCCGACAAAGCAGTGGCGAAATCGTTTCTACAATTGAACGATTATCCCAATTATGACCAATCTTCCTGTGTTCGTGCAACACCACTTCCCCCTTGCGTAAAACACATTCTTCGTCTAAATCAGCGCCACCACGTCGACACCCCTGGAGGGAACGTGGGCCAAAGCTTTCTAACAGTTTTGATCGTCATAACGGCTGGTCCGTTTTATGCGTTTGGAATGAAGGCATTGGGTTTGATTTCTGACACCAGTTTTCAAACAACCTCTACAACCGCTTAGGAGCATATTATGAGCAACGAAAACAAGCTCGACGCCCAAGCGCGTGACCGTGTAGGCAAGGGGGCCGCACGTGAGCTGCGCAGAAATAACATGGTGCCAGCCGTAATTTACGGTGACAAGAAACCCCCTCTCGCGATCGCATTACCTTCGAAAGAAGTCACTTTGAAAATCCACGCTGGTGGTTTCATGACGACGATTCTTTCTATCAATGTGGATGGCACAGAACACAGCGTTCTCCCAAAAGATTACCAGATGCATCCTGTGAGTGATCGTATCACCCACGTTGATCTTCTACGCGTTTCTGCAAAAACTGCGGTGACTGTTGAAGTTCCGGTACATTTCGAGAATGAAGAAACCTGCCCGGGCTTGAAAGCTGGCGGCGTGTTGAACGTTGTTCGTCACACTGTTGAGGTGAACTGCCCAGCCAACTCAATTCCAGAAGCATTCTCGGTTGATCTCGGAGAAGCCGAATTGGGTGACTCACTCAATATCTCTGATGTAACGCTTCCAGAAGGTGTGGTTCCAACCATTACCGACCGCGACTTCACTCTTGCAACGATCGCGACCCCTGCTGGTCTGCGTTCTGACGGAACTGAAGAAGAAGACGATACAGCAGCTCCTGAAGCTCCGGAGACTGAAGTCACCGGACAAAAGGCTGAAGGCGCAGACGAAGAATAAGCGACAGTTTGAATGAAGTGGCTTACACTATGCTGTAAGCCACTTCATTCATCTGAAGACGGGACAAACCCATGCTTCTTATCGCTGGACTGGGAAACCCCGGTCAGAAATACAAAAATCACCGGCACAATGTCGGCTTCATGGCGGTGGACGAAATCCATCGTCATGAGTCTTTCTCCCCGTGGAAAAGCCGTTTTCAAGCCATGTGTGCTGAAGGTACGATAGGCGGAAAGAAAACACTTCTCATCAAACCCAACACTTTTATGAATGAATCCGGCCGTGCTGTTGGCGAAGCGTTGCGTTTTTATAAAACACCGCTCGAAGATATTGTGGTGTTGTATGACGAACTCGACCTTACCCCCGGCAAGGTACGCATTAAGACAGGCGGTGGTGCTGGTGGTCACAATGGCATCCGCTCACTCGATGCTCATATAGGCAAAGACTATCGCCGTGTGCGTATTGGTATTGGCCATCCCGGACATAAAGACAAAGTGACAAGCCACGTGCTGGGTGATTTTGCAAAGGCCGATCACGTTTGGCTTGATCCCCTGTTAGACGAAATGGCCCGCAATGCAGACTTGCTTGCCAAAGGTGAAGATGCAGCTTTCATGAACCGGTTGGCACTGCGCACCCAATCCAACGAGCCTCCAGGAGCCAAAGGGCAATCATCAGCCAAGAAAACGGGCAAAAGCCACATCAGGCAGGCGCAGAACAATGGCCCGAAGGGCAATGTTCCCAAAAGCGGCCCTATGGCAGATATGCTGAAAAAACTCTTTGGTGGAAACCAAGACTAAACAAGCGTAAGTGCTTCTCACAAATTCTAGAATTCAGGAACGATCATGGGCTTTAAATGCGGAATTGTCGGACTTCCAAATGTCGGAAAATCCACTTTGTTCAATGCGCTAACACGCACAGCGTCAGCTCAAGCGGCCAACTATCCGTTCTGCACCATTGAACCCAACACGGGCGAAGTTGCAGTGCCGGATAATCGCCTGAACAAGATTGCAGAAATTGCTACATCCAAGGAAATCATCCCCACCCGCATTTCATTTGTTGATATTGCGGGCCTCGTGCGCGGTGCATCTAAAGGCGAAGGATTGGGCAACCAGTTTCTTGCAAACATCCGCGAAGTGGATGCAACTGTCCACGTGCTGCGTTGTTTCGAAGATGATGACATCACTCACGTGGAAGGCACGATCGATCCCATTGCAGATGCGGAAACAATCGAAACCGAACTCATGTTGGCTGATCTCGATAGTCTGGAGCGTCGCGTCGAACAAACCCGAAAACGCGCTGGTGCGAAGGATAAGGAAAGCCTCACGGCTCTTCCCATGATGGAAGCAGCGCTTGCTTTGCTGCAAGATGGCAAACCAGTGCGACACCTCCTTGATGGCATTGACCCAGACGATTTCAAAATTCTAAACGGCTTACAACTCCTGACATCAAAGCCGGTTCTCTACGTCTGCAACGTAGCTGAAGCTGATGCCGCAACAGGTAACGAAAAGAGCGAATCCGTTGCCAAAATGGCTGCAGAACAAGGCGCTGGCACCGTGGTTATTTCTGCGGCAATCGAAGAAGAGATCGCCCAACTACCAGACGAAGAGCAAGGCGACTTCTTAGAAATGAACGGCCTGGAAGAATCTGGCCTAAACCGTCTCATTGCCGCCGGTTATGAACTCTTGAGCCTGATCACATATTTCACCGCAGGTCCGAAAGAAACACGCGCTTGGACAATCTCAGTTGGCACGAAAGCCCCTGGTGCTGCTGGTGTCATTCACACTGATTTTGAACGTGGTTTCATTCGTGCGCAGACCATCGCTTATGATGATTACGTGACTTTAGGTGGCGAAGTGAAAGCCAAAGAAGCAGGTAAAGCTCGCGATGAAGGCAAAGAATATGTGGTGCAAGACGGCGATGTGATGATGTTTAAATTCAACACATAGAGGACTATCTTACGCCTCACCCAACAAATCATACGCGATACGATTGAATATTGCTGCGCCAATCGGAATAAGACCATCAGGGAAATCATAATCAGGATTGTGCAATGCGGCATGGTCTTCACCCGGGCCAAGGCACAGCATAGCGGCTTTTGCAGACCATCCGAACACGCCGAAGTCTTCTGATGCCCGCATGGGCAAACCATCGTCCCCATTGGCAATTCCAATGGCGTTCATAGCATCCATCGCAACTTGCGTGGCATCCGCATCATTGACGGAAGCAGCAAATTCATCGCATGTCTCGAACTCAACTTCGAGATTGAACTGTTGAGCGGCCTTTTTTGCCAAGACCAGTGCAGCCTTCACCATGCCTTCCATTGTGTCATCATAGGCTGTGCGCAGGGTCACAAAAATGGCTGCCCCGCCGGGCGAGATTCCAAAACTCGGCTCACCAATTTGAACATGTGTAATTGTGGCAAGCTTGAAGGTTTCATCCAAGTCACCGCCCTGCCCTAACGCGCTAAGCACTGGCAACAATTCCGCAACTGCCATTGCTGGTGAAACACCATCTTCCGGATTGGCCGCATGGGAAGTCTTCCCAGTCAGACGGATCGCCAAACCTTGTGAAGCACAATTGATCAGACCAACGCGCGTTGAAACATAACCAAACGGTCGGCCCGGCTCATTATGAATCGCAAATGCCCAATCTGGCGCAATCTCAGAAAACGCAGGATCAGCCACAACGGCCCGCGCGCCGCTGCCGTCTTCTTCGGCAGGTTGAAACATCAAAACGATGCGTCCTTTCGCAACCGGTTTGCGTTTGAGCAATCGCCCCAAAGCCAAAAGCGTCGTCATGTGCCCGTCATGACCGCACAAATGCCCCTTGCCGTCCACCTGAGATTTCCATGGATTGTCCGACAATTCTTCAATCGGCAGAGCGTCTAATTCAGCTCGAAACAAAACTGTTGGACCTTCAACACCGCTGTCAAAAACAGCAGCAACACCATGACCACCCAAACCTGTCAGAATACGAATTGGTGACAGTTTCTTAAGTTCGCCGACAATCGCAGCCGCAGTCTGAACTTCTTCGCCGGAAACTTCCGGTTGTTGATGCAAAGCGCGTCGAAATTCGGTCAGCTCAACAAGATCAGAATTTGTCAACATACGGAATTTCATTTCGACAATTCAAAATAGGGTCACGAAGACCTAGCACAATCAATGAAAATCACGAACCAAATCTATCTTCATCGCGTCAGTCTGTCCCCTTGCAAATCCCAGATAAGAGGCTCACTTTCGGTAGATCACAGAGCTACACTAGGCACGTTCTATGCTGCAATCAGTACAAGGTTCAACCAGCGCAAGGTTCATACCGCCTTATCCCGAAGGACGGCCCGGACCATATCAAAATTTCATCTGGTTGCGCACATTGATGCAAGTTCCAAACATAGTACGAAATCCATTAGAAGCGTTCGCGAAATTCCAATTCGACATTCCTGTATCGCGTTACAAACTATTTCACATGCCGTTCGCTTTGGTGAACGATCCTGAATTGATACGCCATGTCTTTGTAGAAAACGCCCATTTGTTAAAGGCTGAACCTATCCGCCAAAAGGTTTTGAAACCTGTATTGCGTGATGGAATGTTGACAGCTGAAGGTGAAACTTGGCGCCGCGCCCGTAAGACAATTGCCCCTATATTTTCGCCACGCCACGTCAACGGTTTTGCAAAAGCCATGCGCCGCGCAACCGAGACTTTTATGGATGAAATTGCTGCTGGCCCAAAACAACTCACAATTGCGCCCATGATGTCTCGATTGGCCTATATCGTCCTCTCTGAAACTCTATTCTCCGGCGATATCAACGAAGATGGGGAGCAAATTCTCAAAGATGTGGCACAGTTCCTGGAACATCTCAGTGCAGCAGACCCGTTTGACCTCATGGGGGCTCCCGACTGGCTTCCACGGCTCACCAAACTGCGCGGACATGGTGCCACAAGCCGCTTGCGAGATATTGTGCGCCAAACAGCTGAAAAACGCTTGACACGAATAGATGCCGGCGAAGATGTTCCTGAAGACTTTCTGACACTTTTATTACGTGCAGGGGATCATGAGAAAGATCGCTTAACGATTGAAGAAATCGAAGACAATATCATCACATTTATCGCAGCAGGCCATGAGACCACAGCGCGTGCAATGACATGGATGCTCTATCTGCTGTCCCACGACCATGACGCAAGAGAACGTGCCGAAGCTGAGGCCGATGCACTCGATATGGATGGGATAGCACCCGAAAAGTGGGGAGCGCAGATGCCATGGATCACGGCATGTTTTGAAGAAACAATGCGTCTGTTTCCGCCTGCAGCCGTCATTTTGCGCACACTCACAGGCGATATCGATTTTGGCGAATACCAGATACCGAAGGGCACAAATATTTACGTCAGCCAATGGGTTCTGCATCGCCATACAACACTTTGGGAAGATGCCGCAGAGTTCAAGCCCGAGCGTTTTCTGGGCGAGAACCGCAAGTCCATCGGGCGGTTTGAATATTTGCCATTCGGCATGGGGCCCCGTGTTTGCATTGGCGCAAGCTTTGCTATGCAGGAAGCACAAATTATTTTGGCTGTAATGCTGCGCCGTTTTCGTTTTGACTACAGCGCTGCAAAAAAACCATGGCCTGTCATGAAAATCACGATTCAACCGGACAATGATATGCCGATGCGGATAACTGGACGCCCCGGTGTCGCAATGTAATTTTTCCTGCTGACGCGCGCACAATGGCACATTAAGCTGGCGGCAAATTCATTGCATCGAAATCAATTACATTGCTCACATACGAAGATTTTACACTTGGCCGCAGCTTTCCATTGGGCCCGCGAACCATAAGTGCAGAGGAAATTATTTCTTTTGCTGAGAAATACGATCCGCAACCATTTCATCTTGAACCAGAATCCGAGCAGGCAAAAACTGTTGGCGGTTTAATTGCCTCCGGGTGGCACACATGCGCGATCACCATGCGGATGATGTGCGATGCTTATTTATTGGAATCTGCTTCCCAAGGCTCTGGCGGCCTTGACAAGGTGAGTTGGCACAAACCAGTGCGCCCTGGTGACACGTTGACGGGTGAAGCCGTTGTATTGGAGCGTCGGATTTCATCAAAACGCCCAACTCTTGGCTTGGTGACATTTCAATACTATTTGCAAAACCAAGACGGTGAAACAGTTATCACAATCAAAGGCATGGGTATGCTCGACGTAGCAAACCCATCGCTTGAAGGCATGTAATCATGGAAACATTCTTCGAGAAAATCGAAATCGGAATGCTGCAAGATCTCGGCAGTTACACATTTGAAGCCGAGAAAATAATTGAATTTGCCACAAACTTCGACCCACAACCGTTTCACCTTTCCCAAGAAGCAGCCGAACAAAGTAACTTTGGCAGTCTTTGTGCTTCGGGTTGGCATACATTGTCAGTTTGGATGAAACTCAACATCAACAATGGCAGGACGGAGTTTAGCCGTTTGGTTGGCTTGCCCTGTCCAGAAACATTATTTGGTCCCTCACCCGGCGTACGTAATATCAAATGGTTGCGTCCCGTCTATGCAGGGGAAACGATCCGCTATACGTCCGAAATCACAGCAAAGCGTAAAAACCCAAAACGATCTGGTTGGGGTCTGGTTCTAAGCCGTTCCCAAGGATTTAACGAAGCTGGAGATTGTGTCATGCAAATGGATGGCGTTATTACCATGAGAACTGATATTTAGCGCTACAGTTTAATCGCCCTCAAATTCAATAAGTGTGCGAACGGGCACGCCCAACGCTTCGATTCTTTTACTGCCACCAAGGTCCGGTAAGTCAATAACAAAGCAAGCTGCCACCACATCAGCACCCAGTTCTTGTAGCAGTTTCACACCAGCTTCAGCAGTGCCCCCTGTGGCGATGAGATCATCAACAAGAAGAACCTTTTCACCCGGTTTGATGGAATCCCGATGCATCTCCATTTCATCAATACCGTATTCCAAACTGTAGGCGATGTTGATTTTCTCACCCGGTAACTTGCCTTTCTTGCGTATAGGGACAAATCCTGCAGTCAGTTGATGCGCAATCGCTCCACCGAGAATGAAGCCACGCGCTTCAATACCAACGATTTGATCCAAACCAATTCCAATATAGGGATGCACCAATGCATCGACAGACCTTCGAAAAGCACGCGGTTGTTGCAGAAGCGTTGTAATATCGCGAAACACAATACCGGGCTTTGGATAGTCTGGTATGGCTCGAATAGACGCTTCAAGTTCATCGATCAGAGATTCATGCATTAGATTCTACTTTCAAATTAGCAAAGCTTCAAAAGCCTAAAATAAAAAGGCTCCAGAGATAGCCACTCCAGAGCCTTTCAAAATTTAAACTGTCGCAACCTTAGTGGGAAAGGTCGGACCAAACTTTCTTTTTAGTGAAGTACAGAAGACCTGCAAACACCAACAGGAATAGGATCACGATGAAACCGCGTTGCTTGCGCTCTTCCAATTGTGGGTCTGCGGCCCAAGCCATAAATGCAGACACATCTTTGGAATACTGATCAACTGTCATAGGAGAGCCATCGGTATATTCAACCAACTCGTCTGAAAGCGGCGCGGCCATAGCAAGCGCATCTCCAGCGATAAAATAAGGGTTGTAGTGCAAGCCTTCACCCACTTCTTTATCATCGGGTGCATCTTTATAGCCAGTCAACAAAGAATAAATGTAGTCAGGTCCATTTTCCGCATACATTGTGAAAATATCGAAGATAAATGTTGGGAACCCGCGCTCAGGAGCACGTGCTTTGGCAAGCAATGAAAAATCCGGCGGCAAAGCACCATTGTTTGCAGCTGCAGCTTCCTTGTCGTTTGCATAAGGGCCTTTGAAACGGTCAGCAGGGCGTGCAGGACGCTCAAACATTTCACCGTCGTCATTGGGTCCATCTTCAACTTCATATTCAGCTGCGTAGTTTTTTATCTGGTCATCGGAGTAACCGAGATCAGCTAAATTACGGTAGGATAGAAGGCTCAAAGAATGGCAAGCGGAACAAACTTCAGTGTAAACTTGAAGCCCGCGTTGTAACTGTCCTTTATCGAATTTACCAAGCGGGCCAGCAAAGCTCCAGCTCTGTTGGCGAGGTTTATTCTTTGGATAATCAGCAGCTGAAACACTGCCCACAGCAAATGTACAAGCCAACGTGGCGACCGCTGCAATTTTGATGAAGATGCTCTTCATAATGTCGTTCTTTCATTTGCGGCCAGATGCATTTTGCATCCGGCTTTAGTTTGAAATCGGTGCACGCACCTGTTCAGAGGTAACCTGATTGGTTTCCTTATTCAGCAGCAACCGGATCAGAGGTTGTTTCTTTTCCATTCTTACCCAACACGGCATCGGTGATGCTGGCAGGACGAGGCAATGGTTTCTCGAAAAATCCGAGCAACGGCATGACCAGAATGAAATGTGCGAAATAGAGGAAAGTGGACCCTTTCATCAACGGAAGCCAAATTCCTTCCGCTGGGCGTGACCCCAAATAGCCGAGGAAAATAGAGTTCACGACGAAAAGCCAGAAGAACACTTTATAGGTCGGGCGATAGTTTGCTGACCGTACAGAGGAAGTGTCCAACCATGGCACAAGGAATAAGATCGCAATTGAACCGAACATAGCCAAAACACCGCCGAGCTTGGAGTCGATCAAAACGATTTCCGTAAACGGTATGCCGATGTTGAAATCAATAGCTCGAAGGATCGCGTAGAAGGGCAAGAAGTACCATTCAGGCACAATATGCGCAGGCGTCACATCAGCATTTGCAGGGATGTAGTTGTCTGCATGTCCTAAATAGTCCGGCATATAGAAAACGAAATAGCACATGATGATCATGAACACGACCAATGCCAAAGCGTCTTTCACAGTCGCGTAAGGTGTGAATGGAATCACATCTTGTTTGGATTTCACTTCCACACCAGTTGGATTGGTTTGCCCCGTCACATGCAGTGCCCATACGTGCAAGATAACAATACCTGCAATCATGAACGGCAAAAGATAGTGTAGTGAAAAAAAGCGGTTCAAAGTTGCGTTGCCAACCCCATAGCCACCCAATAGATATTCTTGAACAGTTTGTCCAACAACCGGGATCGCCGTGAAGAAGTTGGTAATAACCTGCGCCCCCCAAAGTGACATTTGTCCCCATGGAAGAACGTACCCCATGAAAGCTGTTGCCATCATGAGAAGGAAAATCACCACACCCAAAATCCAGAGTATTTCACGTGGGGCTTTGTACGAGCCGTAATAAAGGCCGCGGAATATATGGATATAGACTGCAACGAAAAACATGGAGGCTCCAACAGCGTGCCAACTTTGGAGCGTTCCACCAAAGGAAACGTCGCGGCGCAGAAGGTGAACGCTTTCAAACGCCATTGTTTCATTAGGTGTAAAGTGCATAGCAATAACAACACCGGTAATGATCTGCGAAATCAGCATGATCATCAAAATTCCGCCAAACGTATAAAATGCATTCAGGTTGCGCGGAACCGGATAGGATACGAAACTATCATGCATCAGCCTTGCGATCGGCAGACGTGCATCCATCCATTTTCCAAAACCGGACGTCGGGTTATAAGTCGAATGTCCACTCATCGTCTTATGCTCCTACTTTATCTGTGCCGATGATCAAAGTATCCTCTGATGCGAATACCATGGGCGGTTGCGGCAGGTTCACCGGAGCCGGACCTTTGGTCACACGACCAATCACATCAAATCGTGATCCATGACATGCGCATCTCCAAGTGTCGCCATTCTCTTTAACTTCGGTTGGAATACACCCAAGGTGTGTACAGTTGGCACCGTAGACAGACCAAACAGCCTCTCCGCCCTCTGGTCCGGTAATACGATCAGCAGCAGTAACGAAGTCACGGAAATCGCCTTGTTCTTTCGTTTTTGCCGCATCAACTTCAGCAGCGGTCAAATGACGAATAAAGTACTTTTTGCGACGCCATGTCACCGTAATCACTCGACCTTCTTCAATATCACCAATATTGACCTCAATAGGAACGCCAGCAGCAATCTCTTGCGCATTTGGCCCCATTTGGCTGACCAATGGCCACACAATACCGCCCACAGCAGCAGCACCAGCCGCACCTGTAGCAATATAAAGGAAATCGCGACGTGTTGCGTCGCTATCACTATGTTCGCTCATGGAGTTAACCTCTCCAGTTCTTCAAAATATGCATTGCGTGTTTGCCCCACAAAACTGTTAGTTGACCAAGCACATCCACCCACGCAAAACGCAGGCCATTTCTAGCGCTTGTCTATGCTCGTTCGTGGGGTGTTGTCCAGTTGTAACAAGGTCTCAGGTCGAACTTGTCGCAAGATTTCTTGGATTGTTCGAGTTTGTGGCCAAATTTCCACAAATCTTTGGGAAATAAACGCCAATTCGACCACCAAACCCGAAGAAGAATCTACTGATTCATTCTACGATGAACGCTATTCGCCTTGAAAGATAGTTCGGGGTTATTTTCAACCATATCAAGCGACACCATCATGTGACCGTTTGCCATTGCATCCCCAAAAAACGCGCAAACCGCGTCAAACACAGTTTTCCCGGCTCGGTTTTTGGTTTCCATATTCCGCCCTGCCCCCAATCGGACAACAATTGCTAGAAATGTGTTCTCACGATGACCATCTGCGATCGTGAATATTTCACTTGGGTGAAATCGCACTCGAATACCTGCCAATGGAAACACACCCGTTTCTGCCGCCGCATCGCGAATGAGATCAGCAAGAGCTTGCAGGTCATAAGTTTCGGCAAGATTGGCAGAATGCTCAACGATGAAATGGGGCATGATACCTCCTTATTTTGGTGCCGGAGGGTTTCCGGGAATTGGCGCGCCACGCAAACTCGGATGGCACCGCTGATATTGAGGTGGGAATGCAGCTTGTGCACCCAAAGCTTCTGCAGCATGCCATGTCCAGCGCGGATCATACAACATGCCCCGGGCAAGTGCGATAAAATCAGCTTGCTCAGCCACCAAAATATCTTCAGCTTGTTGTGGTTCTGTGATCATACCAACCGCCATAGTTGGCAGGCCAGTCTCGCGACGGATCTGTTCGGCAAACGGCACCTGGTAGCCAGGGCCGGTTGTGATGTCTTGCAATGGACTGTTGCCGCCACTGGACACATCAATAAAGTCACACCCCATATCTTTCAAACGCTTGCCCAGTTCAACAGTGTTTTCCACTGACCAAGCATCATCGACCCAGTCTGTTGCTGAAACCCGAATACCACAAGCGACATAGTCAGGACACACGGCTTTCACAGCTTCAAATATCTCAAGTGGAAAGCGAAGACGGTTTTCAAGTGACCCACCATATTCATCGTCGCGCTGATTGCTTAACGGAGACAAAAACTGGTGTAATAGATATCCATGGGCCGCATGTATTTCAATCACTTCAAATCCAACGCGAACGGCCCGTTCAGCAGCCTGAGCAAAAGCTTGTTTCATTCGTTCAAGCCCTTGGGAGCTTTCCGCCGTTGGCACGTGCCATCCATCCGCATAAGGCAAGGCGGAAGGTGCCGACGTTTGCCATGCTCCATCATCCGCGGAAAGCGGTGTGCCGCCATTCCACGGAACATTGGCAGATGCTTTGCGACCCGCATGAGCCAGTTGAATGCCCAGTTTAGAATTTCCATAGTCACGATTAAAGTCGACAACACGCTTCATCGCCATTTCGTTTTCGTCATTATACAGCCCCGGACAACCGGGGGTGATTCGACCTTCGGGTTCAACACCGCAAGCTTCCACAAACACCAAACCAGTTCCAGAAACAGCGTACTGACCAATATGCATAAAGTGCCAATCGGTCATGTTTCCATCTATTGCTGAATATTGGCACATGGGCGCAACAATGATGCGATTGCTCAGTTCCACATTTCCAAGTTTTGCAGGTGAGAAGAGTTTCGATGTCATAAATTGTTTCCAGATTTCAGAGCCAGATGGGCCACTACATTTTCAATCATACGCATACCAGCATTTTGCCCGAGGCTCATAATACTCTCGGGATGGAACTGAACTGCAGCCACCGGTTCGTTCTTATGTTCGAATCCCATAATCACACCATCCTTGGTTTCAGCAGTCACCCGCAAATCATCTGGCAGGTTTACAGAATTGGCATAGAGGGAGTGATAACGTCCAATAGTCACCTCGCGGCCAAGGCCAGAGAAAACCAGCGAGTTCTCATGCACATTAATGCGCGATGGTTTACCGTGCATGGGCGTATCCAATTGCTTCAACTCCCCGCCGAAGCTTTCTGTCAATGCTTGCAGCCCCAAACACACACCAAACAAGGGCAATTTTCTTGCACGTGCATTGGCGATCGTAGTTGCACAATCGAAATCTTTCGGATTGCCCGGCCCCGGAGACAGAACCACGAGGTCTGGTTTCATTTCGTCCATGACTGCGGAATCAATTGGTGAGCGCATGGTCGTAACCACCGCTCCTGTTTGGCGAAAATAGTTTGCAAGCGTGTGAACAAAGCTGTCTTCGTGGTCTACGAGCAGGATGTTCACCCCAACACCCACTTTGGCCACTTCTCGCAGCGCTCCATCCGCATTCCCCACAGATGTATCGCGAATAGCGGACAGCATGGCTGAGGCTTTCAACTCTGTTTCCGCTTCTTCTTCTTGCGGGTCACTGTCAAACAAAAGCGTCGCCCCTGCCCGCACTTCCGCAATACCATTTTTGATGCGCACTGTGCGAAGGGTCAGGCCTGTGTTCATGTCGCCATTAAAGCCAACCATTCCCACCGCGCCGCCATACCAAGCGCGTGCGCTCTTTTCGTTTTCTTCAATGAAACGCATTGCCCACAGCTTTGGTGCACCTGTGACGGTCACCGCCCAAGCGTGAGACAAGAAACCATCAAATGCATCCATATCTTCGCGCAAACGGCCTTCAATATGGTCAACCGTGTGGATGAGGCGCGAATACATCTCGATTTGACGTCGGCCAATCACTTTAACAGAACCGGGTTCGCACACACGGCTTTTGTCATTGCGATCGACGTCGGAACACATGGTCAACTCAGATTCGTCTTTCTTCGAGTTGAGCAGTTTTAAGATTTGTTCACTGTCTTCAATCGGGTCATTGCCCCGTTTGATTGTTCCCGAAATCGGGCACGTCTCAATACGCCTTCCACTAACACGCACAAACATTTCCGGGCTTGCCCCCACAAGATACTCGCCTTCGCCCAGATTGATGAAAAACGAATAAGGAGACGGATTGATCTCTTTCAGTTTACGCGAAATCGCTGAAGGCGGGTTTTTGCACTGCTCGGTGAACACCTGACCAGGAACGATCTCAAAAAGATCACCGCGTTTGAATTTCTCCTTCGCCTTCTCGACCAATTTTGCATATTCACCCGGCTCGTGGTCTCCACGTCCAGGGTCAAAATCGGCTGGCACAAAATCAACGTCCTGCCCTTCTCGCGGCAAACCTTCGGTGGAAGCGCCATTGATGGAAAACTCATAACGCTGGTGCCATGCCTTGGCGGCATGGTGATCAACAATCAAAATTTCATCGGGTAAAAACATGACCATATCCCGCTGGTCATCAGGACGCTTCATTTTGTAATCGATGGCATCAAACTGGAAACACAGATCGTAGCCAAAGGCACCATAAAGCGCGAGATTTGGATCGACATCGCTGCGAAACAGATCAACAATCGCGCGAAGAACGGAAAAAACAGTTGGCGCCCGCGAACGCATTTCTTCCGACACAATCTCGCTCGGCACTTTCACCTGCAAAGAAATCTTCGATTCCGTATTTGTCAGGTTCTCCACATGCGGGTGATCTTTCAACACATTTATAAACGCAGGCAATAACACTTCACCACGTTTGTTATAGGCCTCAATGGTGACTACACGCTCTTTGGAGATGACACCCAAAGGCGGATCAATAATCGCGGTGTCCCAGCGCGTGTATCGACCAGGATATTCATAGTTAGATGAGAACACTGCACCGCGTCGACGATCCAATTTATCGGTGTATGTTTGCACAGCACCTTCATAGGGCGTTGGAAAACTCTCACGCGAAACCAGCACCCCGCCTTCGGTTGTATAATCGTCGTGTTTTACATCTGCGGACATCATCCGGTTCCTTTTTATGTGCCTGACCATCAACAATTTCAGGCACAAAAAAACCGCCCTGCAATTGGGGCGGTCTGGGTGTCTTGAAACAAAGCTCTCCCGTAGCCGCCTTTAGCGAACCCACCACCAGAGTTTTGTTGCGCATTTAATAATCATGAGAAATTCATAAGCCGGGTTTTTTCGAAAGACAAGAAAAAAGGGCTCCGCCTGTTGCCAGACAGAGCCAAAGGAAATGCTGCAACGCCCATCTGCAAAGATAAACGCTGGTTCGACCAGCGAAAATGAATAGAGGACCCGGGTCGGGCGGATTGATCCGGGTCCTCAGGATAACCCGCTTGGCACGGGTTGAGACACTGCTGCTGAGGAAAAGCAGGGGGATCAGCAGCAATGAATAACAAAGAGCGCGAATCAAGTTGTACACTCTTAGCTGTTGAATACATCAATAGGTTGTATTTGTAAACAAAACACTACCTATACGTTTAACATTTATTGCAAACGTAACAAATTCAATTGTTTAAATATCAGCGGTCGAGAATATCGCGCATCTCGGTCATATTAGCGCGCACCCGCAACAGGTTGAACCCCATTGTGGAAAGGTGGGATGGCATAACGAATGCATCCTCAGCACCATTGGAAATAATCAGCGGGTCAATTTCCAGCGCAGCACGCAATTGGCGTGTCATTTCATCCCAAACCTTAGTAATATTTTTTTCCAACACCACATCATCAAAATCAGCTCGTGCTGCGGCCATAATACCGTTCAATGCGTAAATCTGACCGTAGGTGAACCAGAATCGGTCGTCCGCACGTGTGTCAAACCAACCGGCGTTGCTATCTGCAATTCGTTTGCTGAGTATATCTGATGTGGACCCCATTGTGTTGGACATCTGATCAAGAAAACGCAGCAGGTTATCGGCACGCGGATCAAACAATGCAGTGCAGTTTTCAAGCTTAGCATTGAAAGCCAGAAAATTTTTCACAGCCGCACGATAGCTGGTTTGTGTTGGAGATTTCGGGCCAAATGGATCAAGTGAGAAATACCAAAGGTCTTCAGTGTAGTTGATATTTTGGCGCGCATCTTGAAGACTTTGATCAATCTGCGAGGTGCCACGAACCCGGCCCAAACGGTCAACAGCTTCAAATGCCGTGCGGCGCACAATATTGTTCACACCAAGTTGAAAGGCCGCCTTGTTATCAAACCAAGGGGTGTATTTCCAATCCAAACCAAACAAGCCGGCTTTGTAGAGAAGAGAAGAAGCAATCCAGCCATTCTGGTTCACATTCTGATCTGTTAAATCTGCAGCAACCTGCATGATTGCGGACGGGCCGCATCGCCCCTCTTGTCCTTCAATCGCTTCACCCGGGCTAGTGGTACGCTCTTTGAAGTTATAAGCTTGAGCATAATCAGCATTGAAACCGCGCCAGAACTGGGTCTGATAAATCAAGACACCATAGCTGATGACAATTGCAAGGATCACGAGACTTACAGCTCCCTTGATGATCACACCGCGCTTTCGGGTCCAACTGGCAAATGTGACAAACGGCCAAAGGCAAGCAGCGATGACATAGCCAACACCACGTCCAATACGGTCGAAAATCCATTCAAAGAAATTGATCACAGGGTCTAGCATAGCATCCTCAGTCTTCGTCGAAGCCGTAAAGGTCTTCGCGCAAATTTTCTTTGTTTCTCAAGTAGGTGTTGGTGACTGTTTTAACAACATGTTCCTTCAGCCCCTCACTCCAGTTTTCATAATCACCATAGAAGGAAGGTTTGTTGAAAACAAAGCGCGAGATAAAATCAAACGGAACTTGGTCAGAAATCAGACGGTTCACCAGCCAATTGTCTTCGTGCCCATGTTTCGCACGAGACAAGATAAACCGTCCGCGTGCATCTATTTCGTCAAGATCAATATCAGCCCACGATTCATATTCGCGCTTGGCCCAAAGAAGAAACGGTAATGTTCCCTCTTTCTCGATCAGCGATGTGTTGTTGTTGATCCAACGCTTCACCCAGCGCTTGTCAGCGGGGTCGTGTTTGCCATCGGGGTCTGCATGGAACGCAAGTGCCGTGACCAACATCTCAATGCGGTGGTCGATATAGCCTGATTTTTCAATCCAAGACCCGCGCGGCTTTTGCACGCGTTTGGTCTCGATCAAAAACCGCCAGATCAATTCTGTGTCTTTGCTGTCAATGTAACTCACCTGCCAAGGCCGCGAACGACGGAACCCGGGCGCAGAGGCATCCCCGATCACCGTGGTCTGGTCATCATCAATAAACACATAGACCCCGCCAAAATGGCTCGACCAAAATGTGTTGTGCCGAAAGACAACTTCCGTCGGCACCAAATTGTTTTCACGAATGTCACCTGTTGCTTTGGACAAGCGGACCATTTCATGCAGCATGTCATCATCACGCCAAGCGTCAGGCTCTTTGCGCAAGCGATCCATCAGTAAACGCAAATCCAAAGCTTGTTGAGCAATATTTTGCCCCGTGAAGACTTTGAACTCCACCTGCTCGATGGACAGCAAATCTTCAATATCCTTTGCCTCCAGCACAGGATCATCGATCTCGCCATAAAGAACGTCTTTGATGGTGAGTGCGTTGATCGCACGGCGGTTGCCATCGAAAAACTGGTGCATCAGTTTTCCCGTGTTGGAAAATGCCGTATGCACCACAGGCAATTCAATTTGCGTAGGCGACAAAATAATGAACCGACGGTTGATGCCGTGGGGATCAAGATATTCGCGATCACCCAACTCGTCCGCCACTTCGGGAGAGAAACCCGTCATATCGATACGAAACGATGTGAGCTTGGTTTCTTTCAATCCAAACCCTTTAAGCGCCTGATTATAACGCTCAATCAAATGCGGCTCAGTCACCCGCATCATGCGTCCAAATATCAGCGCAGATTCTTCGAGACGGTTCATTTGCCACCTCCATTTTTTTCATCGTACAAAATAGGAGAACAAAGCTTTTCTATAGTATCGACAGCAGTTTGAACTCGGGCACGTATCTCATCTTCCTCACCCGTTTCAACATAACCTTCCCAAATTATTTTTTCCCATTCGTCTTGAAGGTTTTGATCAGGTTCACCTCGCCTTCGAACCCATCTCATTTGAACTGCAGCAGCCGCACGAATTTCTTGAATAATTGCATTCAGAGTTGCAAATGGCTCTTCGACTTCAGGACCAAAAACAGCTTTCATTTGATATTTCAGTGCAAAAAGGTCGCCAAAAAATTCTCGGTGTGTGTTCATTCTCGCTATTGGAACATAGTGATTGTCTAACTGTCGACGGTCTTCATCATTTTCATCTTCATCCCTGTATCTATCTGAACTTTCGACATTCGGGCGGCTAAATGGTGATCTTATGGAACTGATAACATCTGATGCTTGGTAGAATGAAGACAGTACTTTCTCAGCGAGTTCTACTTTTCGTCGACCTACACTCTCGTCTCTCCAAGAGCTAAGACTTTTCCAAGCATGCCAAGCAGCAAACGAAGCCGCTAAGGCAGTTACAGAATTTGCAAATGCACCAATATACTCAGGTGATAAAACACACTCAAACCCCATCTACCAGCGCCCGTCTTTCTTCATCGCTTCCATTTCGCCAATTGCTTTCTCGCGTTGGCGTTCGCGGCGGATGATTTCTTCGACGGCGGCATTGTCGCTCTTGTCGGTGTAGCGGAATTCAGAATCGGCGTAGCGGTTGATCTCTTGCATCACCATATCCATCGTGAACGGTGAGCGCAGTTCTGCGATCATGTCACGTTTGGTGTCGTAGTCCTGATGCATGAACACATCCGGCGTTTCGAACCACTCGTCTGGCAATTCGATATCCATGGCTCGCATTTTAATGGCATCCGTTATGTTCTTGATCGCACGACCCGTAAACCGCGGCTCAGCTGTTTTGATCATATGCAAATAGGTGCCGATGTCAGCCAGTGATTTTGGTTCGCCTATATCGTTCAAAAAACGATCATAGACCGCAACCATGCCGTCTTCTTTCGGTTTGGAGAGTTCCGCATAAGCTTCACCCACCGCCCGTTGAATGACCTGCGCATCGAACAGATCATGATCACCCAATGGAATGCTGTGGTTCTTGCCAGCGAGCAAAGCAAAAATATCAATATAATCGTCGCGGGTTTGCGGCCCATCCACTAACCAACGTGCGCCCGCCCGTTGGCGTAAAGCATCGTCCACATTTTCAGGATAGTTGGAGAACATGCCAAACGAGCAATTGCCGCGCACCACTGTGTTCGCACCCGCAAAACTTTCCATCAGCACAGCTGTCACTTCCTGCTGGCCTGCTGAAGAACGGTCATCGGAACGTTTGGCCGCCACTTGGTCGATATCATCCACCGTACCAAACCCGATTGTTTTTGTGCCCAACACGTTGGACACAAACTGCTTACAGTTTTGACCCGACTTACCTTGGTAAGACGAGATTTGATCGACGCCAAAATTCTCGTAAGTGAAACCGTATCCAGCCACTTCACAATAATCATTTATCATACCAGCGATCATTTGAATGAGAATTGTCTTACCTGTACCGGGTGAACCATCACCAATGAACGTGAACAGAAACCCGCCCAGTTCGACAAATGGATTCATCTGGCGGTCAAAATCATAGGCCATCAACATTTTGGAGAGTTTGATCGCCTGATATTTCGCAATGTGATTACCGATAATTTCATTCGGCTTTTTAAACTGCATCACGAGTTTGGTGCGCTTCGCACCCGGAGCCACATCAAATCCGTTAAGTTCAAACCCGTCGCTTTCATGCCGCAAATGGGTTTGCTCAAAAGAACCCAAACCAGTGAACCGCGCTCGGCGTTGTAGCAGTTCATCTAGCGCCAAACGCGCAGCAGCTCTTGCGCGCGCCGTCATCACTTTGTCATCGGATGCACCTTCAACCGCAGCGTGGATACAAGCGATCAAACCTTTCAATGCATCTTGCGGGGTATCGAACAAAAAGTCAGGCTCTGCCACATCTGTTGCGGGTTCACCTTCTTCCGGCAACATTTGCAACAAGTATGCACTGGCTGTGAAAGCCACCACATAAGAGGAAGACTCCACCAAAGAGCGAAAGCGATCAGCCTCTTCTCCCGCAAGCGAACCACCCGCATTCTTTTTCACCAGCGCGTCAAGACCAGTCTGTTCAGCGAACAAATCTCCCACAGCCAAAGCAACAGCAGCCGCACGGCGTGTTTTGTAAACCAGCCCGTGTTGAGCCAATGAGAGCATACCGTCGCCCGCATTAATTGCAGCGACCGTGTTGGTCAGTTCCACCTTATTGGTGGATTTCGTGCCCGCGGTTGAAACGGTAGAAACAAACCGCCGGCGTGTTCCAGCAATCTCCGTATTGCTTTCCGACTTACCGGTTGAGACTACAACAAACTGCGTGATCAGTGATTGAGCCACATTCAAATGTTTTTCAATTTCGGTTTCTTTGAGCACTGTTTGTCCAACATCCATGATCTAAAAATCCCTCAAAACTTGCCCGCCACTCACCACATGGGTTTTGTAGCCGCCAAAAACATCGTTTCGCTTACCACTGGCATAAATGGCTTGATACGCCTCGTGAGGCACCAGAGCATGTCGCTCGTAACCTGAAACACCCTGCCGTACCGCCTCCAAATCATCGGTTTCAATATGGAAGGTTTGTTTGGCAGGCGTGGAACCGAACAGTCCCCATTTTGCAGGCGTCTCGGAAATTGAAAACAACTCTTGCTGTGTCCAAGTGAGCATCCATGCATTGTTGACTTGTGAAACGGATTCAAGAATTTTCTCCACCACACGTCCGTGGCTGGTCAGACCTGCACTGTAGAAGGGCCCCATAACAAAACGGCGCAACTGTTTGGGGTGGAGATGTTCAAAATCCTTGTCCAAATTGTCTGCAATCGTTGCTAGTGTCAGGCCGTAGCTAGAATTTTTCTCGCAAAAATCATCAAAACCGTGCGCTAGGTCTGGGTTCAACAATCCGCCGATAGGAAACGGAATATCAAGACCCGACGTTAGCTTGCCTTCGCTGGAAACAAGCTTTTTGAGCATATCTGGAGAAGAGTCTTCCAGCACAGCCACATACACCAATGGCAGATTGGCAGTGCCGTCAAACGCAGCCCAGTGGACAACATAAACAGGTCGTTTAGTCTTTTCATTGAACGCGAGTTTTATTGTTTCCGGCAAAATATAGGGGGCAAACACATCGCCTTCCTGAACATGTTCCAGATAAACCCGTTTCGCCATCGCCTGCTTCATGGGTGTCGGGAATTTCTTTTTCAGTAAAATGTAATCGATCATTTCCTGACGAAGATCATCTGCTTCAGGTAAACCCGCTAAATCACGTTCGGCATTCTTCGCATCATTGTCCAAATCCATAACATTTTGAAATGTCGGATATCCGCTTTCCGCTTGATTGACTTTAAACCGTTCAGCAAAAGCCACCCGGTTTTCCCAGGCATCGAAAGAATGCTGCAGCCGGTCTATATATCCCGTGAGAATACGCCCCGTCATTTCATGGTTGTAGAAGGGGGAATTATCTTCCCCCAAATACACATCAAGGCCTTCTAACGCAGCGTCGATTGCACGGAAATAGAGTTCGGTTTTTTCAGATACACTCACGTTTGCAATCCTGTCCTAAAGTTCAACTTAGGACTGCGCCACGTAATCCGCTTTGTTGTGCTTATCCATCACATCTTGGAAACGACGCGCAAACGCTTCATCAGCCAATTGCTTACGGCGCTGAATGTCTTTCGTCGAGACCATATTAGATTCATGCATCTCCAAAAGATCACCGATATGACTTTGAGCAGCAGCACCAATACCCGCCATTGTGGATTCTGCAGCCGTGTCGACTTGCGTCCCCAATGTGTTGATCTTGTGCGCAACATCTTGTTGGGCAGCCGTTTTCAACGAGTCTTCAAGCGCCTTGTACAAAACAATGCGCTGTTCAGTATCAATAGTCAGTTTATTGATCAAAGTCGCTTGCGCGGCTTTCTGATTGTTCAATGAATCCACGAATGTCTGGAACATCGATGTGTAACGTTCCAACGTCTGGCTTTCTGCTAACAATTCTTGCTCTTTGGCTTGTGCAGCATTATATTCAGTGGCCAATTCAGAGCGTTGACCTTCAAGGTCAGCGCGTTTGTTTTGATCTGTTGCCATTGAAATCTGGTTTTCCAGATCCAGCAACATCGGGTTCAATTCTTCGATGCGTGTCTGTGTAGTTTCAAGCTCGGAAATTGTGTTCTTGCGGCGCTCAATCACTTCACGAAGTTGCCCTTCGGAGCTTTCATAGCGCTCGGACAAAACTTGCTCTTGTTCTTTCAAGATTCCGGTAATCGTGTCGGATTTCGTCAGCAGTTCTTGCAGATTGCCCGCCAATGACATGTTGCGAACCCGGTCCGTGCGCATACGCTGTGACCGTTGCTTGGAAAACATGCCAACAATCTTTTCCCAAGTGGTGTAGCTCTTCATCGACTCAAATTCAGAACCGAATACATTGGTTGCGTCTTCCAAGCCGATGATAAGATCAGCGATATTGCCTTCCATCACCTTCTGCTGTTTCAACACATCTTGAATACGTGCATTTTCAATATCAAAGTCCGCATCGCCGATAGATTGCGATTTAGACATTTCTTCCAGAACGACACCGCTCTTTTGAATTTTGCCACGCATCTCTTCGATCGTGCTTTTGGTTTTCGCGATCTCTTGATCGAACTTATTCATGCTTGCCATTAGGTGCCTCTCCTCGAAATAGCCGATAGCTCAATGCTTCGGTGAATCACCGTGCCAAGCCTTATCGATTGTTTTGTTTAATATAGGAGTAAGTTGCGAAATTGCCAGCCACAACCTTACGGATAGTGACTGGAGTGTGAACTCTCACACACCCATTTCGCGAACGAACACTTTGAGAACCTGACGTTTAACGCGCGTGTAGAAACTTTGTGGCTCACCAGAGATCACCGAAACGCCCCGCACAGCCATTTGTGGCAAATGTACATTTGTATTTTCACGCGCCGTCATTCTCACAGCATAGGTTGCTTCCAGTGGACGAAGCTCTTCGCGTTTGGTTTCTTCGATTGGGATAGACCCGCCGTAAGGAAGTGCCAGATAAGGTTCATCAAGGCGCTCAGACGAGGCTTGAGCAACATCTTCCACATGGGTTTTGACCATGCGAAGTTCAGGATTGTCAGGAATGAACAAAGCCGTTGCTCCAGTTTCAAATCGAAACACATTTGCTTCTCCCACATAACCTTTAATGCTCGGGCCATCACCAAGTTGCAAAATGGCCAGAGGCGTTTTCTTGTTTATCCAAAGACCAGCGTGAAGTTCAGGATCAATATCTGCGACAATACCATCGAAGGGTGCTCGCACGGTTAGTTTTTCTTTGATCCGGTTCAGGCCTTCCAGCTTTTCTACCACTTCCCTCAACTCGTTTGTCAAAACGATCAATGATGCACGGTCTTTTGCATCAGAACCCGTCCGATCAATCCGTGTTTCAATCAAGGTCCGTTTTTCGGATGCGAGTTTAATATCGAGATAGAGTTGTGGTGCCGTCAATTTCATCAGCACATCGCCAGCGGCAACTGTGTCGCCGTCTTTCGCATTCAGTTCGACAATCTGTGCGGGGAACGGCGCAAAAATACTCTGTTCTTTTTCCGCAGTCATGACAGCCGGGATGAAAATGCGCGTAGACCATGGGATAATGGCCAACACGATTGCACATGTAAGACCAACACCAATACCAATGTAACGTTTCGCGGACATAATTTGGCTCCGAATTTCCCACCAGTGCTTCATTTCACGCCCAAGAGGCATGAGAATGAACCAAAGGATCTCGACGATAAAAAGTATGATACCGACAATTTTGATAAAAAATGCATAAACGAGGACTGCAATACCAAGAAACAGGAAGAACCTGTAGACCCATGTGGCCCATGCATGAACAATAACCAGACGGCGCAAACGCACTGACAGTATTTCAGGCGCAGGTTCGCCAAGCCCGAACAGCAATTCGCGCATGCGCCAACGTGCCATATCAAACCCGCGCTGTTGCATGTTTTGAAAGCCAAGTGTGTCCGAAAGAATGTAGTAGCCATCAAATCGCATCAATGGATTGAGATTGACCGCAAGAGATGTAATCCAAGATGTTGTCGCAACAGCAAAGACGCAGAGACGAAGCCCACCTTCGGGTAAAAACACCCACACCAGAGTGGCAATCGCAGCTAAGGTCAATTCCGTGAAAATTCCTGCCCCGTCAATCATCAAACGAGCACGACGAGAGCGCAAACGCCACGCCCCACTCGTATCAGTGTATAGGACTGGCATCAGCACCATAAAGGCCACACCAATTGTCGGAACCCGCAACCCATAACGAACACTCATATAAGCGTGCCCTAATTCATGTATCGACTTTACGAAAACAAGACTTAGCCCATAAAGAGCAGCTCCCTGCCAAGACAGCATAAATTGAAAAGTCCCTGTGAACTGATCCCATTGACGCGATACGAGATACAAGCCCGAAATGCCAATAAGGGCGTATATCCAGACAGCAAACCGTGTGAACAGAAACGAGACAAACGGCCAAGTGGCTTGTAGAAATTTATCCGGTCTAAACAACGGTATGCGAAAGAACAGATAAGAGTGCATCATACGCGACAGAGCACTCTTCTTGGCACCCTCCTCTTTCGCAACCATGGCTTTAAAATCATTACCCGGTATATCACGCACCAAGGCGTTGGATATCATGAAGTGAATGGCGGCTTTAACATCTTCCTCTGTGATAGTGCGACCAAATTCCGTGCGTACCTTCGACACAAGTTTGTTAACTGTGCCAACACGCCAAAGCGTCAACATATCTAAAAATTCGCGGCCAATTTCGAAATATCGATTGCCGACACGATCAAAAACCACCCAAGCGGGAGCCCCGTTGGGTTGAGCGGCCGTTGGCACGATCTCAAGATCATCACGCAGAATTGGAAGAGGAATACTCTCCTCTTCCTCGCCTTTTAATACCCGATCCATTGACGGATCGCTGACAAAGGTTTGCGGAAAAGATAGTATCCAAGAAGCACATGGTCGCCATAAACTTTGGCTGTACCACGCAAGCCAATGCGGGGAACCTTAGCACCGTCTTCGGCAATGAACTTGGCACGCACACGATAACTCAAAGCCCCGGCAGCATCTGGTTGGGCATGAAAACTTGCACTCGTTAGCTCAGCTTTAACCGCAGTCAGAGGATCGCTGTCGAGATAGAGCTGAACTTCAGCTCCTTCTTTGAGAACAATCGCATCTGACACAGGTAAATTGACAGTGACTTCAACCTTGGAAGGGTCGGCGATACGCATAATACGCTCACCCGTCGCCACTGGTCGTCCTGTCCAAGTGTCTTTATCTGCAAAGATAACCAGACCAGATGCTCCAGCTTTAACTTCCGTTTTGGCGAGGAGTTCACTCGCATAATCATATTCACCAGCTTTCAGTTGCAATTCGCTCTGGGCGATTGCAAGTTCGCGTTTGGCGGCGGGGTCCGAAAAAGATGTCCGTAAACTTTGTTGATAGCGGGCTTCAGCAACGCTAACCGCTTGCCCCGCCAACTTCAACCGGTTGCTCAGCTCCGTATTCGAATAGGCAAACAGCAGATCACCCTTATTTACATACGTATTTGGATCAACTGCGACTGTTTCCACCGCACCATCAATAGGTGCCGCTACAACAAACGCGTCTGCTGGGGTTACCTCAGCGGGTGCCAGAACAGAAAGAGGCACTGGTAAAAATGCCGCAACAGCAAGGCACGTTCCCACAAGAGCAAACGAGAGGGATTTAGACTGCAAGCGTCGCTTGGCGCGTTTTGGCCCAACAATAAATTCCCAAGAGTGTGAATATGTTTCAGCCAACCGCGCTGCGCTGACCAAACTACGCTCATCCCACTCATTTTCACGCGTGAATAATAAATGAGCAAACACGGTTCCATCGCGTAGTTGCAATGGAACAAATGCCATTTGAGCAAATGGGTAGGAACTGGCGTCCAAATCTTGTGCGGTTACATCGGCTCGCGCATTAAAAGAGACAATCTTTGAGAGATTCTCACCCGTCAGTTTCAATGACGCGAGGCTCTCAACCCATCTTATAAATGTAGAATTACGATCGATAGCAGACAACGATGATACTGAAACCACACGGTGTTTTTTGGGGCCCGAGCGCATCAACAACAAAGCCTGCCGGTATTGCAAAGCAACCCGAGATCCATTGACCATGAGATAGCCAAGTTCAGCTTCGGTCAGCGCTGTACGTGCTTCGCGTTCAAGACTGAGCAATGCGTTTGCGACATCCACCTCAGTGGTGCGACGCGGAGCCGAAGCCGCAGGTTTAGCTTGTTCGTTAACCTCGGTCTTTGGTGACACTTCAGGGCGACGCTCAGAAACGACCGAACCCGAAGACGAAGCCTTCGAGCTGAAAGTCGTGATACGTTGTGTCGGTCTTTGAGGCGCATCTTTCTGCGTCATGAATTATGTATTCCGGTTCAGCCACACGGCATCAAAAAAGCAGGCTGGCAAACTGTCAGCCCGTCGAAAATCAGTTGGTTGGCGGAGCAAACTTTGCAGTACCACTCATTCCCGCCAAGACACTGCTGGGACGTGTAACAAAGCTACCAGTCAACCGGATGGTTTGGCTCACAGCATCGACTTTGGCACCAAGGCGCACCACGCGTGCCTTATAGTTTTGGCCTAACTCATCAACTGCAAAATCGAATGTTGACCCCTTTTTCACCCAACGCAGCCACTTTGATGGCACGATCAGATCGAGCTCCAACGCACTGTCATCAACAACAGTCAAAATTGGTGCGCTTGTTGCAGGAATTTCAAAAGTTTCAGCATGACGCTCAACGACACGACCATTGAATGGAGCGTTAATGTTGCAAAGTGTAATCACTTCACGAAGCCCATCCACTGTCGCGGTCGCCGTCGCAACATCTGCTGCAGCCTCACGAACTTCTTGGCCACCTGCAGCACCGCGCGCCTTCAAGCGTTTTTTACCCTGATAGTAAGAATTCATTTTTCCGAGCGATGCTTTTGCACCACGAAGGTCGGCTTGTTGACGTGCACAATTGAAACCCACGAGCAGATCGCCTTTGCGAAACTTCTCACCGGCTTTAAACGGCAGACGATCAATTTTGGCTGAAACACCAGCAGCAAGGGTTACTTCCGCATTTGGAACGACAACGCCACGGGCGTCAAAATTGTCCGCAGATTTTACAGAACCTGTTGTCGTGTAATCAACACCAGGGTATTCTTGCGCCGCTACAATTTTGGCGTCTCCTTTTGCCATTTTTGTTACCGCTTC
The DNA here is from genome assembly GCA_938010435.1 of uncultured Rhizobiaceae group bacterium. Taxonomy (GTDB): domain Bacteria; phylum Pseudomonadota; class Alphaproteobacteria; order Rhizobiales; family Rhizobiaceae; genus Pseudahrensia. The sequence goes on from CALLUS010000006.1 coordinate 99,072, forward strand.
AGAAGCGGAGCCGGCATAAGCGGCCGAACCAAATACAGCTGCAGAAGATAGGAAACATGCAGTGATGAGCAAAGTCGATTTCATTGTTTTAACTTCCATTTGCGACATTGCATGTTCAACAGACCATGCAATTTAATTTAGTGTCTATCTGTATTCACGCTCATCTATCGCGTGGATTTAAGATTCGAATTGGCCGAGTTCGCTTTGGCGGCAGATTTAAACTTGTCCCAAAACGAGGTTCGTTTTGGAGCGATTGACTTTACCGCGCCATTTTCATTCACCTGCTTCCAATTGTTGGTCGCCGGTGACAACGGAGCCGCATGAGCTTTGATCACCTTAGGAGCGCGCGATTTCTTGGAACGTGTCTTATGCATAACCTTGGCAGTCTTAGCCGAACGTTTTGCACGATAAGCTGCGCCAGACATGTCACCACGTTCAATCCATACTTGACGCAACGATTCAGACAAAGACGCGATATTATCGCTGGCTTTCAAATCATCTGCATAAGGATCAATACCCATAGAGGCAAAGATGTTGGCGAATGAGTTTTGCAGATCGGCGTAAGCAATATCTGCGGAAACTTGGCTGACTAAAGTGTTCATTTCCTCACGAATGAGCGTCTGTTCACTTGCCAAACCTTCGCTGTTGCTCGCACGAATCTGCTTCACAATTCCGCGTTGCACTGCCAGATGTTTTGCGGCTGTCCGATAGAGCTTTTTAGAGTTGGAATAGCGCACGCGACTGACATGGACCTGTGTCATAATCGCCATGGTGACGGCCAATGCACGAGCATCCAACACTTCATCCTTACCAGCGATAAGGCGCTTTTGGGTTGGGTACTTGAAAATATTCAGGAGATTGAGCGTCGCTTTAGCACCCCAACCAACCCAGTTACCATTTAACAAATAGCTGTCTGAATTGATGTTCGATCCCGCGAACAAATTGATACCAGGCAACAATTCAAGAAGCTTGCGTTTAGACTCTTTCGCATTGATACGGAGTTTATATTGAATGTCGCGCAGCTCAGGACGATTTTCCAAAGCAGCAAAAACCATCTCTTCACCTGTCATTTTAAGACGTGTGCTGTCCGCACGGCGTTTTGGTTGCGCCAAAGAATAGTGTTCGCCAGGGCGTACATTCATCAAAGCTGCCAATTGAATTTTGGCTAAGGAAAGGTCTTTCTCCAAACGCTGGATACGTTGCTGAATTTCGACCAATTCACGCTGATAGGTAAGCGCGGTCAATGGAGATGTTTCACCATCACGTTGGAGAGCTTTTGAATTTTGGTAAGCGCGTTCAGTACGACCTTCTAGCTTCCGCAGGCCGACAACCAAACGATCAGCTGAAACTGCACGCCAATAGGCCGTACGTACATCTTCAATAATTCGGTTGATGATTTTGCGACGGGTCTCACGAGCAATCAACACTTCATCAGCTGCTTGTTCTGCGCGAATTTTGCTCAATCCGAAATCAAGAATATTCCATGACAGAGTAAGGTCACCTTCGAACTTCCGTTTGTCAGGAAATGTTGTTGAGTCTTCATTGCCGGAATTGTTGGTTCGACCACTGTAACCAGCGGATGTTACAAAATTTGGAAGCGTGTCCAACCGCGCATTTGCCAATTGCTTTGCAGCTAAAGCCTCGTTGTACAATTCCACATGGAAATCAAGATTGTATTTCAGAGCGCGAGCCATAGCCTCATGCAGCGTAATCGCATTTGATACTGGTTCCTGTCCAGCTGTGACACGAGAGAGTTTATCGGTTGCAAAACTGGAAATAGCCCCAGTCGTCAAAGGTTTAGGAGTGATCGTGCAAGCTGAAACTGTAAGAGCCAAAGCCGTCGTGAGAAGAATACGCTTCACTGTTATTTCCTCGTATACAAAATTACGCTTCGACAACGCTTGCTGTAAAAACTCCACAACAAGCCCATCGATGATATTTTGAATATCAACAGTTATGACTAATGAAGGCTTAACGCTGGTGCATTTTTAGAGAATTTATTTACTATGATATTCCCGATTGATATCGGCAAACAAAAAAGGCGCGGAATTCAATCCACGCCTTCTAAACAATTGAAGTTATTTGCAATTATCTAGCCAAGCCAGTCTCATAACCTACGGCAACAAGGCTATCTGCCGTCTGCTTTTGATCTGGTTCTTCAACGCTTGCAAGCTTTTCAAAATCAGGCACATCACCGGGTTCAACACTAGCTTGTTGATCAATCACATTCACCACCACTATTTTTGAGAGTTCATTTCCACTGCCCAGCATGACTGTGATTTTCAATTCGACTATTTCATCTTGAAGCGGCAGTTTGGCAGATATAAACCCTTCACGAACCAACTTCATCCACTCTGGCAGTGGAGAACCATCAGCCAATGTTATGACTGTGCGCACGATTGTTCCATCACGCAAGGCGTCCATAGTGTGGCGGAATTCAAAGAATGCCACGTCGTGACGGTTCACCACATCCAGGAAAAACTTATCGACCCGTGGGTCAAAACTGGTTTTGTCCCGCAATTGTTTTTCTTCGATGAAACGACCGAAATCAAACTCGGTTGATACGTTTCCAACGAATCGCGAATCTGAAACAATAGGCGCTTCATACTGGGAAGAATCCGAAAAACCGTTCACTCCAAATATTCCGTCAGATGAACCACCAGCAGAACCATTCCGTGTTATTTCATTAAGCGTAGAAATTCCACCAATAGCCGAAAGAAGCGTTCCGTTGTCTTGATCTAATGAAGCAGTGCCATTCAGGCTCTCATTCAAATCATCGATGGCATCGTTTTCATCTGTCTCCTCGCCCAAAACATCTACAGGGTCATCCGCAGACTCATCATTTGGAAGAGTCGGTTCCGTTTCTTCTATGAAAATCACGTTGGGTGCTATTGAAATGGCAAAACTGTCCATCACGGTGCCGCCTTGTCCATCATCCGCTGTGAGCAAAACAATATAAGGAACAGTCTGCCCCGAACCCTCTGCTGTCTGCCCGGAAATTATACCAGTTATAGGATCAAATATGAGGCCATCTGGAAGTCCAGACACGTTCAGTGTCAATGTGTCTGTGTCATTGCCGCCATCAGCAAAATGGGCAGCAACGTCAAATGTCATTGAATCTTGTTCATTCAAAGACAAATCAGGTGAGACACCCACTGTGACCGGCGCGATATTTTCAGGCACAAGAGTGACAATATTTGAAACACTTCCACCATCAACGTCATCTGCCGTGACAACCACGGAGACAGCCCCGAAGATGGAGGCGTCTGTTGGAACAGCACCTGTAATCAAGCCTGTGAGTGGATCGAAGCTTGCCCACGAAGGCATCCCGGTTTCGCTATAGACCAACACATCAGCATCTGCATCACTGAACAATGCGCCCGCATCGAAATTAAATGTGTCGCCTTCGGATACCGGTACTGTCATGTTGCCGCTGGTCACTGGAATGGTGTTGACAGCGGTGATTGTAAAACTGGCAGTCACAGAACTCGTCACGCCATCAGATGCTGTCAGCATCACAGAATACGGCCCACTTTGCGAAGCCGAACTGTCCATCACGCCGGAAATAACGCCAGTGCTGGAATTGATCGACAATCCGCTCGGCAATCCAACTGCATCGTACAAGACCGGATCATCATCCGAATCAAGAACAAATGATGCCATTGGCAGATTCACGACAGCACCATCATCCAATGAAACATCTGGTGGCGTACCAACTAGGGTCAAAACATCATCAACGGCAGTTACATCAAAAGTAATGATTGCATCGCTTTCATCCTGGCCGTCACCAACAGTATAAGTCACAGTTGTTGTTCCAAAGAAATTTGGATCCGGCTGAAAGCGTATTGTTCTGCCGTCTCCACCCAATGTCACTTGTCCATTGGTCACAGAAACGGTCTCACCAATCGCAATGGCTTGCCCATCAATTCCAGTAATGTTCAGCACGTCGCCCTCGACATCGGAGTCATTCGGCGTAACCGGGTCAAAAAACACATCAGTGTCTTCGACAAGCACAACAGGTCCGTCATCAATTGCATCCGGCGCATCGTTCACTGAAACCACGTTGAGATTTACAGTTGCGATATCAACGGCTGTCCCGTCAGTGATCGTGTAGTCAAACGAAATTGGTCCAAAATAATGTGGAGCCGGGCTAAACGTCAGTGTTGTTCCATTGGCATCAAGATCAAGAATTCCGTTAGGCAAGAGGACGCTTCCACCTGCGGAAATTCCAATGCCATTGATCTGCGTAATCGTCAGCACATCACCGTCAAGATCAACGTCATTTGAAAGAACGGGATTAAAAGACAAAGGCACATCTTCTTGAACTTCAATAGGTGAAACAGCACCGTCATCACGAGCATCAGGAAGATCATTCACACTCGTAACAGCAATTGAAGTTCGTGTCGTGAGAGATTGGTCAGATCCATCATCCACATTGATCTCAATAACGCGTGTGGTCGTGCTAGGCGTTTCTGAATTTGATCGATAAGTAATTGCTTGAAGCGCAGCTTGATAATCAGCAAGTGATGCACTTCCTGAGAGAGTTATGGTTATCTGTCCATCACTGTTCAACCCGGTTCCTGGCACCACAGTTGCACTCATGGTTCCTGGCAGAACACCAAGCTCTAAAACATCTCCAGCACGACCATTTGTGAGAACAATCGAGGCTCCCGTCAGGTTGGCATGGTCTACATCTACAATGCTGATGTCAGAATTTACGATAGCAATTCCGGAACCATTTTCCACGTAGCTAGTCGCATAGTCTTGCCCGCCAGTCGAACCATCAAGATCCACTTCTGGGATGTCATTGATACTAACGACTTCCAAAGCAACAGTTGCGGTTGTTGAACCACCGTTTCCATCTTCAACCGTATAGGTGAAGGATGCCGATCCATTGAAATGCGCTTGAGGCACAAATGTGATGAGACCCGTTCCATCGATACTAACGGTACCATTGATTGCACTTTGAACCGACACGATGCTCAATGGGTCAGACTCGGCATCTGAATCATTGAACAGAAGGCTGTTTGATGGAATCGTAAAATTGGTATCCTCATCAAACGTGAACGGACCATCTGGGTTGGCAGTTGGTGCATCGTTCACAGGTGTCACGACGACTTGCGCCAGACGTGTGGGCGAGTTGTCATCACCATCATTCACACGCACCGTAATGGACCGT
>CALLUS010000007.1 GCA_938010435.1 uncultured Rhizobiaceae group bacterium
CAGGCAGTAGCGTAACCTGATCTCGGCCAATACCTTCGATAAACCGTTTCATCACAAAGCCCCCGATTCAATCGAGAAAACTATATCATGATCGAAAGTCGGATGCTCTTTTCACACAACCTCTCCGCTTAGCTGTCCTTCAAATGTCCACTTCAACCCGTAAAGGCCCTCGGAATGCCCAGCCACCATATTGCGTTTCTTCTCTCAATTGCATGTCGGGGAATTTTTCGAACAACATCGGTAACGCCACTTCGGCTATGAGGGCTCTTGAGGCGGCGGCACCTGCGCAGAAGTGGGGACCTGCGCCGAAGCTGATGGCTTTGGCGGTGTTGCGGGAAATGTTGAATTCATCAGGTTTTTCAAAAACGCTCTCGTCGCGGTTGGCGGAGCCGAACATAAAAAAGACGCGGCTTTCAGGTTCCAGTATCACACCGTTCCATTCAAACGCTTTTGCTATGCGGCGAGGGGACATGCCGATGGGTGACATCCAACGGGCATACTCTTCAAAAGCTTGAAGCCATGTGTTCTTGCCATTCTTGATGGCTGCTAATTGTTCAGGGTGATTGAGCAGCGCAGACACGGCTCCGGCAATGGTATCACGTGGTTCGTTCTGTCCACCACTGATTGCCAGTTTGATATTCGCGCGAATGCTGTTCATCGGTTGTTTGGCTTGGGTCAAAATGTTCAACATGCTGGAAGCATCGGCCGTGCCCGTTGCCACCATTTCGTCTAAGGCATCGTCCAGCAATTTTGTTGCTACGTGGCAACGGCGCTCGATTTCAGGATCACCTATATAATTGCCCACACCATCAATCATGGCTTGGGACGCTCCGTCCATTTCTTCGGGAGTGATGTTGGTCAGCCCCGTGATATGGCGCAACGCATGGCCGGATACGGGCATGGCATATTGGATGACGAGGTCAATGGATTGGTCTGTCGTGAAACTGTCGAGAATTTCAGCAGTGTGGTGTTTAAACTTTGCTTTCCAGACATCGCGCACAGTTCGGGGGGAGAGCGCCGGAAACGCTTGTTTGCGCTCCTGTAAATGAGGCTCACCGTCTTTGCGCATCATGTTTTCGCCCATGAGAGCAGTCATCAACCCGCCGGGTTGATCGGACGAAAACACGTCAATCATCTTTTCGCAGGTGAAAATATCATCGCGCTTGGTGAACAGAGTGGCATTGAGTTGTGGCACGAAGCAGACTGGGTGTTTTTGGCGCATTTCCGCAAGTGCGGGGTAGGGATTGTTCCAAAAGCTCTGCGGGTCGATTTCGAAAACGAGTGGCTTCATGGGACAACCCGTTCAATCATGATGACCGGAAGGCCGAGGCTGCGGGCGGCTTCAATCTTCGCATAAGCGCCTGTGCCGCCAGAATTTCGGCACACAATATGGGTGATGTTCTGCTCCTTCAACATATCGGCTTCCACGTTCCAATCAGGCGAGGGGCGTTGGAACAGTAATGTATGCGATTTGAAAGGCAGGTGTTTGGCAGGTGGGTCAATCATACGGATGATGAAATGCACATCCCGTCGATCCGCAAAAGGTGTGATGTATTGTGACCCGAGTGCCAAGAACACGCGTGCGCCGTTGGGAATCGTTTGTCTTGCGGTTATTAGATCTGGAACAATCGTCCATTTATCGCTTGGCTGTATTTGCCACGCTGGGCGCTGTCTGAATTCAAAAATCACATTCGTCCGCTTGGCGGCCAGACGTGCATTCTTGCTGATTTTCTCGGCAAAGGGGTGAGTGGCATCGATCAGGCGATCAATTTTGTTGTCTTCAATCCAACTGCTCAGCCCATCTACGCCCCCAAACCCGCCCACACGAACCTTACCGTCCACAAGTTTTGGTTCTTTCGTCCGCCCAGCTAGTGACGTAGTGACATCGTGGCCATTGTTCACCAATTGAGTGGCCAATTCGACGGCCTCTTTCGTGCCACCTAAAATGAGAATACGCTCACTCATGCTGCGCCAGAATTTTGCCTTTACGATCTACCACCATAATTTCCACATTCACTTCGCTATCTCGCAGAGTTTCAATGGCGGTTGTCCGAGCTTTTTCGGCAACGAGTTTGGGGAGGTTCAATCCAATTTCTTGAGTCAAACTAAGTACTTCGGCGGCGGTGTTGGCATCTAGAATCTTGGTCTTCAAGTTTTGATTCAACTTGCCGTCAGCACAAAGGCTCTCTGCTTGTTGCGCCAACCATTCGAAATCAACTTGGCTGCGACCTGAATGAAGATCGAGTGCACCTTGGGCGAGTTTAACCAATTTGGCGAATCCGCCTGCAATCGTGATGTTTGGCAAGGGATGTTTGCGCAGGTATTTTAACATGCCGCCTGCAAAGTCGCCCATATCGATTAGTGCTGTCTCATCCAGATTGTAAACGTCTTGGGCGGCTTGTTCAGACGTTGACCCTGTGGCTGCGATCACGCGGTCGAATTTAGCGGCACGCGCCACGTCAATGCCGCGGTGAATAGAATGTATCCAGGCTGAACATGAAAACGGATGCACCACGCCTGTTGTGCCAAGGATCGACAAGCCTCCTACAATGCCAAGGCGTGGGTTCCACGTTTGTTTTGCGATTTCTTCGCCATTTGGAATGGAAATCGTGATCTGCACATCGGGCGGCAACAGATGTTCTGCGCAAACCTCTCCGACAATGTCCCGCATCATTTGTCTTGGAACCGGATTTATGGCCGGTTCACCGGGTGGAATAGGTAAACCCTCTTTCGTGACCATACCAACGCCTTCACCCGCTTTGAAAACAATACCGGACCCTTCAGGCAAAGGGATAACGTGTGAAATGATGGTTGCGCCGTGGGTCACGTCAGGATCATCGCCGGCATCTTTCACGATAGCCGCATAAGCACCGCTGTCATTGATGCCTTCGTAACAAAGTGCGAAATGGGGTGCATCTCCCTTAGGTAAAAGGATCGCTACAGGGTCTGGAAATTCACCCGTGATCAACGCAATGAGGGCTGCTTTTGTAGCCGCTGTGGCGCACGCGCCTGTGGTCCATCCTCTTTCGAGCTGGCCTTCCTTTTTTTCTGTGCGTTCAACGGTCATAATTGGCTTATAGGCGACATCTGTTGGACGTAAAAGCTATGGTTTTTATAAATCGATTGCCGCATAATGAACCCATGGAAAATGCGTTGTCATCATTGCCTAATTTTGAAGCTGGTTGGGTTTGGCTCGTGGGTGCCGGGCCCGGTGATCCGGGGTTGCTCACTTTGCACGCTCTCAACGCGTTAAAGCAAGCCGATGTATTGGTTTATGATGCCTTGGTGGATGAGAGTATTTTGGCTTTTGCCAACCCCAATGCAGAACGTGAATATGCTGGAAAACGGGGTGGAAAACCATCTGCTAAACAACGTGATATTTCACTTCGTTTGGTGGAGCTTGCGCGTGCTGGAAAGAAAGTTTGCCGCTTGAAAGGTGGAGACCCGTTTGTGTTTGGACGCGGTGGCGAAGAAGCACTGACCCTTGTTGAACATCAAATTCCGTTTCGCATTGTGCCGGGTATTTCCGCTGGTATAGGTGGTTTGGCTTATGCAGGTATTCCGGTGACGCATCGAGATACAAACCACAACGTGACATTCCTGACGGGTCATGACGCGGGCGGTGTTGTGCCGGATGCGATTGATTGGAAATCGGTCGCCACGGGGTCACCGGTTATTGTGATGTATATGGCGATGAAACATGCCCATTCTATTGCTGATAAATTGATGGCTGCAGGGCGCTCACCCGACGAACCAATGGCGTTTGTGTGCAATGCCACGACGCCCAAGATGCAGGTTCATGAAACCACGCTCGGCAATTTGGGAGACTTAGAAGCGCTTGGTCTAACGCCTCCTGCAATTGTGGTTTTGGGAGAAGTGGTGCGCTTGCGGTCTGCGCTTGATTGGCTCGGCGCGATTAATGGTCGAATTCTTGAAGCTGACCCGCTGGGCAATCGACAATCTGTCGAAAGTGCATAATCAATGATGCCTGCATTTTCTCAATGGGGTTGTGTAATTGCAGCACCGCAGTCTGGTAGTGGCAAAACCACATTAACGCTGGGTTTGCTGCGCGCATTGAAACGCCAAGGCATTAATCTTGCACCTGCCAAAGCTGGGCCGGACTTCATTGATCCAGCCTTTCATGCTGCGGCCTCTGGTTCGGAAAGTGTCAATCTGGACCCCTGGGCTATGCGGTCTGAATTGATTCACAAACTTGCCAACCAGCCAGATAAGTTCCTTCTGATTGAAGCTATGATGGGTTTGTTTGATGGGGCTGCGGATGGTACGGGATCGGCAGCAGACCTCGCAAAAATGCTTGATCTACCTGTTGTGATGGTTATGGATGCCGCAAAGCAGTCTCATTCCGTTGCCGCTTTGGTTTCCGGGTTTCGCAATCATCGTGCAGATATTAATGTTTGTGGTGTGATCCTCAACAGAGTTGGCAGCGCGCGCCATGAGGCGATGTTGCGGGATGCCTTGAACGCTATTGATGTGTCTGTTTTAGGGGCGATCTACCGCAATGAAAAACTAGCCTTGCCGTCGCGTCATTTGGGTCTTGTGCAAGCCCATGAACATGTGGATTTACAGGCCTTCGTCAATCACGCCGCAGATGTGGTCGAAAAATCGATTGATATGGATGCTTTGCTTGCTCTTGGCGGGCAGGGCGTTTCAGCGCCGGAAGATGGGCCAACGGTTCTTCCACTTGGCCAACGCATTGCTGTTGCGCGGGATACAGCTTTCGCTTTTGCATATCCACATCTGTTGCAGAATTGGCGTGATGCTGGTGTTGAACTGAGTTTCTTTTCTCCACTTGCCGATGAAACCCCACGTGCAAATTGCGATGCAGTTTATCTGCCGGGTGGATATCCTGAACTACATGCCCCCCTTATTGCCAGCAACAAGCGTTTTCTTGCAGGATTGGTTGCTGCACGAGACAAAGGCGCATGTATCTACGGCGAATGTGGTGGCTACATGGTTTTAGGCGAAGGTTTGGTAGATGCTGAAGGTATTCGCCATAAAATGGCCAACCTGTTGCCGCTAACAACGAGCTTTGCTGAACGAAAATTGCATTTGGGATACCGTAAAACACAATTGATTGGTGATGCTCCACTCGGCGCGAAAAGTTCGCAATTCACAGCTCATGAATTTCACTATTCCACAGTTGTGAATGAAGGAGATGCGCCGCGCTTGTTTTCGTTACAAGATGCGAGAGAAGAGCGATTCGCGGATGCTGGCCTACATATTAGCAATGTTATGGGATCGTATATGCATTTGATTGACCGGAGTAAAAGCGTATGAGCGATGTTCAACATGGCGGAAGGTTGGATGCGGCGGTTGCCCAATTTGGTGGGAAAGCTGAGAAATGGTTGGATTTGTCCACGGGTATAAATCCTGCGTCTTATCCTATTGGTGAAATTGACAATCGTCATTGGCAAAGACTGCCGGACCAAAAAGCGTGGACCGATGCTGCCGAGGCTGCGCGAACGGCTTATGGTGCAACTGATCAAGCCGCTGTTTCTTTGGCGGCTGGCAGTCAGGCACATATTCAACTGTTGCCCACATTGTTCAAACCGCAGGATGTAGCGATTGTTGGTTTTACCTATCAAGAACATGCCATTCATTGGCGTAAAGCCGGGCATCAGGTCTTTGTCACTGATGGTCTTGAAAGTGCTGAAGCCACAGCGCGCATTATCATCATTGTCAACCCGAACAACCCTGATGGGCGCATTATAGATCGCAATGCGTTAACCGAACTGGCGCGACGGTTGGCAGCCAAAGGCGGTCTGCTGGTTGTCGATGAGGCTTTTGGTGAAACAGCTCCGCGCTCATCAGTAGCTGATCAAGCCGGACGGGATGGCTTGATTGTTCTGCGGTCTCTTGGGAAATTTTATGGTCTTGCAGGTGTGCGATTTGGTGTGGCGCTGACCTATGAGAATTTGGCACGACGTTTGGAAGAGGGGCTCGGGCCTTGGGCGGTGTCCGGTCCTGCATTGGCGGTTGGAGCGCAAGCTTTATCCGATGAAAAATGGCAAAAGCGCATAGCGAAAAAACTTGTCGTGGGTCGTGAACAGCTTGAAGAAGTACTTTTGAACAACGGGCATGAAGTCGTAGGTGGAACGGGTCTGTTTGTATTGACCCGCCATGGACAGGCGGAGCGTCTTTGGGAACATTTGGCTAAAACCCATATATTGACGCGTTCATTTTCCGGCAAACCAGAATGGATTCGCTTTGGCATTCCCGGTTCTAAATCCGCTTTCAACAAACTCGACAAAGTGCTGGCGGCCTTTTACACGGATTGAATAAATACGGCGGCCGATGTTTCGTCGTTCCGTTTATTTAATGAGTGATATTTCATGGCATTGCTGACTCTGGCAATCATTTTGGACGCGATTTTGGGAGACCCTGATTGGCTGTGGAAACGCATTCCTCATCCAGTGGTTCTGTTTGGCCGTGTTATCTCTGTTTTTGAAGCGAAGCGTCAGGATTGGAATTTAGACAACATTGGTGTCGGTCAAGGGCAGAAACCCGGGTTTATGGCTGGACTTTTTTTGCTCGTCGCCTTTGGTTTTTTAAGTATCGTAATCGGACTGGCTGTAGACTGGTTGAATAATATTTATTCATGGTTGGGGTGGGGTGTTGAACTGCTCATCGTCATGACACTCATCGCCCAAAAAAGCCTTTACGAACATGTGCAACAGGTGCGCATTGGGTTGCAAAATGGCGGTTTGGAAGGCGGTCGTGAAGCTGTATCCATGATTGTCGGGCGCGATGTTTCGCGACTTAGTGTTTCCGGTGTGTGCAAAGCAGCCATTGAAAGTTTGGCCGAGAATTTCTCTGACGGTGTTGTGGCTCCCATATTTTGGTATGCGGTTTTGGGCTTGCCCGGAATTCTGTTTTACAAAGCGGTGAACACGGCGGATTCGATGATTGGGCATCGCAATGAACAATATGAACAATTTGGCAAAGCATCAGCGATCTTGGACGACTGGATGAATTGGCCCGCTGCACGGCTTTCCGCTTTATTGGCTTGGTGGGCGACGCTTGTGCATCAAGGTGCCAAACGCAGTGATTTTGTTTGGAAAACAGTAAAAGCGGATGCGCCGCATCATCGATCCCCCAATGCCGGATGGCCGGAAGCTGCCTTTGCGGCTGCGCTGGACATATCGCTTGGGGGGAATCGCAGTTATGGTTCTGAAATGGTGAGTGCACGCAAACTCAACGAAACAGGGCGCGATGAACTTGAATTAGATGATATTGATCGCGCGTTGCGCTTCTATTTCACCTGTTGTTTCAGTTTATTCTGTTTGAGTGCTCTTGGTTGGTTGATTTTCAGGTGATTAAGACTCCGCTCTGACTGTTGCTCTTTCTCGCTTCTTGCGCGGTTTTTTACGAGATGCTGTCGCTGGTTTACGAGATACAGGCGGCTTTGCCTTTGTTATGTTGGTCTTCCTACTCTTTGGTTTTTTAGCTTTTACGCTTGGAGGTTTTTCTGCATCTTCATTAGAGTCTGACATATCGAAGGTCTGCATTTCTGCGAGTACCTTCTTTTTGATCAGGCGCGGGAGTTTTACCTTGGCTTTGGGATGTTCCACAAGTTCAACGACTTTCCGAACTATATCGCTGTCACTGTCGGTCAATGCGTGTATGATCGTGAAGTGGTTTTCACCTTCTTGGGATACGTAATTTGTGGGGGTGCCAAGCATCGACCAGCGCTCTGACAGTTCACGGCTTTGACGGTGGTATTCATTGGATTCATCACCACCCACCCAAGCTTCGAATTTCTGGATAGCTTCGGGCACCCAATCAACTGGGCTTGCTGCGGAGGCTTGGTCCACATCCATCTGAACTGCATCATTCACGGGTGTGTGGAGAATTGGCAAAAGATCGTAAATACCAGAAATTCCCATGCCAGCGGCAACCAGATCTTCGGGCAAATCGTGGTGGATGCCTTCCCAGTCCGTGGCCATCATACAGGCTGCCAAGTGGCCGCCTGCAGAATGCCCAACCACTGTGATTTTTTGCTTGTACGTTTGATACAAAACCAAACAGGCGCGGCGCATTTCATTGATGATGCCGTTGATCTGAATGTCCGGACACAGCGTGTAAGATGGTATCGCGACCGCAATACCGTGTTCTAACAATCCTTCGGCCATGTGACTGAATGCGGTTCTGTCCATGCTTTTCCAGTAACCGCCATGGATGAACATGACGATAGGCGCGTCACGGTTTTCATTTGGCCAATATATATCTAATTGATTCCGTTCACCTTGACCGTAAGCAAGGTTGTAATCGGCCACCAAGCCGTCGCGTTCACGAAAGTTTGCGGAAGCTTCGATATAACCATCAAGCAGTTGCGCCGCATCCGCCACGCGGCCGGAATTGTCATATTCGGTTGGGTAATCAATTTCTGCGGACATGGTTTTGACCGTGTTTTTGTTCGAACTTAATCTACACGGTTCGCCAGCGCACGTTCAAGGTTTGGCGTCGCATCCACAAGCTCTTTTGCTGCTTGAGACTTTGGCGATGTGAACACATCGCCAACGGGGCCGTGTTCCACTATTTGTCCAGCGTCCATGACCATCACCTCATCGCAGATTGCGCGGACCACACCGAGGTCATGGCTGATGAACAAATAGGTGAGGTCTAATCGCTCTCGCAGATCTGCCAGCAAATCGAGCACTTGCGCGCGAATGGAAACGTCCAAGGCGGATACAGGTTCATCGGCGACAATGAGGGCCGGGCGTGTGATTAGAGCGCGTGCAATCGCCAATCTCTGTCGTTGGCCTCCAGAGAATTCATGAGGGTATTTGTCCAGCGCTGAATCATTTATTCCAACTTCCGAGAGGGCGGCACGGACGCGATCTCGTCTTTGCGACTTTGTGAGTTGAGGCTCTAAATAAAGTGGCTCCGATACAAGGCGTTCTACCCGATGTCTTGGATTGAAGCTGGCAAATGGGTCTTGAAACACGACTTGTAGATTGCGTCGCGCTTTGCGCATCTCTTCGCCCTCAATGGTGGCTAAATTCGTTCCAAGGAAGTCCACAATCCCTGATGTTGCTTTATCAAGACCAAGAACAATGCGGGCCAAGGTTGATTTTCCGCACCCGGACTCGCCAACCAACCCCATACTTTGACCCTTGAATAAATCGAAACTCACGCTTTTCACTGCACGAAAGGGAGTTCCCTTTTGGAAGAGAGATTTGCGGGCTGTTGGGTAATCGCGCACGATATTTTGCACCTGTAAAATTGGCTTGGTTCCCTTGGCAGCCTGTTCTTCACTTAACACAGGTGCGGAAATACGCTGGGGAACGTGGGTTGATGCCTTGGCCAATTGTGCGGTGTAGGGATGACTGAGCTTGCGCAAGACGTCTCCGGTTGGCCCTGCATCCAGAACTTCGCCGTTGCGCATGACCACAATGTCGTCAGTGACTTCAGCAACGACTGCGAGGTCATGGCTGATCAGAATAAGGCTCATTCCTGTTTCATCTACAATGCTGCGTAAGAGGTTTAGAATTTGAGCCTGAAGCGTCACGTCCAAAGCGGTGGTGGGTTCATCAGCAATCATCAATGATGGTTGTTGGGCACAAGCCATGGCGATCATCACACGTTGGCGTTGGCCACCAGACAATTCGTGAGGATAACGGCTGAACGGAAATCGAGATACAGGAAGACCGACCTTCTCCAGCATTTCGATTGCGCGTGTTTCAAGCTCACTTTTTGAAAGGTCCGTTGAGTTTCGAATAGCCTCGCAGATTTGTGCACCGATAGTGTGTACAGGATTGAGGGCTGTCATAGGTTCTTGAAATATCATAGATATTTCTTGCCCTCGCACCCGCTGCATCTCTTCCTCAGAAGCTTGAAGTATATTTTGGCCCTTGAGAACGATCTCGCCATCAACGCTTGATCCATCAGGGAGCAATTGCATTGTGCTCAGCGCGGTCAGGGATTTTCCTGATCCGGATTCACCGACAATACCAAGAATTTTTCCCGCGCCCACTGACAGGTTCACATCCCGCAAAATCGGCGTGCCGGATATGGACAGATTGAGGTTTTTAATGTCCAGCATCACGCGTTGTCTTCCGCTGGTCGTGTGCGGATTTGGGCAATACGGGGGTCGAGAACATCGCGTAATCCATCGCCCAACAGATTCAAACCCAAAACCGTGATGACAATTGCAACGCCGGGGAAAATCGCCATGTGAGGTGCAAAGCTCATCATGGTCTGGGCTTCGTTCAACATTTTTCCCCAAGACGGAAAAGGGGGCTGTGTGCCAAGTCCCACATAAGCCAGCCCAGCTTCCTGCAATATACCCAACGCAAATGCGATCGTGCCTTGCACAATGAGTAAGTTGGTCATATTGGGAACAATATGCTCCCATGTAATGCGGAAAGAGGACTTACCAGCAGCGCGCGCGGCCATAATAAAATCACGCGGCCACAGAGACAGAGCCGCACCTCGGGCGAGACGGGCGAAAACCGGAATGTTGAAAATGCCAATCGCGATGATGGCGTTGATCGCGCCCGGGCCGAAAACAGCCGTAATCATCACAGCAGAGAGCAGTGCCGGGAAGGCGAAGATTACATCATTTCCGCGCATCAATGCTTCATCTAAAATACCTCCGCGCGCAGCGGCCCAACATCCTACAGGAACGCCTACGCCAATTCCGACAAACACAGCAACCAAAGCCACCGCAATTGAATTGCGCGCGCCGATCATGATCATGGAGAATATATCCCGTCCGAAATGGTCAGTGCCAAACCAATATGTAGTGCTTGGTGCCTTTAATTTTGCACCAATGTCGAGATCAATCACGCTGTAAGGGGTCCAAATATAAGACACCAAAGCCATGATAATGACCAAGTTTGAAATCACGAGACCAATTGCAAAACTGCGATTGCGCAGTGCATTTTTAAGAAATTCGGAAATATTCATGAGGTGCGTAACCTCAAGCGGGGATCAACCCAAACATAAGCAAGGTCGACCAGAAAATTGATCACGATGATGGTCGCGACCAACATCATCACCACGCTTTCAACGACAATAAGATCTCTCAAGTTTATTGCCTGGAACACCAGACGTCCGAGGCCGGGCAGGTAGAACACGTTTTCAATGATGATGGTGCCCGCCAGTAAATATGCAAATTGCAAACCCAAAATTGTCAGTACCGGAATCATTGCGTTGCGCAAAGCGTGATTCCAAAGGGTTGCCCGTTTGCTCAAGCCTTTGGCCCGAGCGGTACGGATATAGTCTTCGCCCATGGTCTCCAAAAGAGCAGAGCGTGTAACACGGGACAGAATTGCGGCTTGGGGCAGGGCTAAAGCAATGGCCGGAAGCAAGAGGGATTTTAAGGCCGTCCAGAAACCTTCGTTCCAACCGGGAAATCCACCTGCTGGTACCAGTTGCAGCCAGATCGCTAAAACGTAGACCATCAAAAGCGCAAACCAGAAATTTGGAATCGCGATGCCGAATTGGGAGAGCGCCATGACCACAGTGTCTGCCAACTTGCCCCGACGAGACGCCGCGTAAATACCAACAGGCAAGGCGATGATTGTGGACAGAACTAATGCGATTAAAGCCAGTGGCAAGCTGATTGTTATCCTGTCAGCTACAAGTTCACGCACATCCACTGAATAGGTGTAGCTGCGGCCAAAATCACCAACGACCATTCCAGACACCCAACTGAAATATCGTTCAATGGGTGGCTTGTTGAGACCTAGCGATTCTCGAAGTGCAGCAACGGCTTCATCAGTGGCGTTAATGCCCAACATCACCTGTGCAGGGTCTCCCGGGACGATTTCGAGCGCTAAAAACACCAAAACAGATGCAAAAATCAACGTTGCGATGGCCCAAAGGAGCTTTTTTAAAAAAAACAGTGGCATTTTTAAATATTAATACTTACGTAACGTAATGTAAGATTTGTGGAGGTCACTATGTTCAAATTGTTTCGTGAAATTGTTGAAATCAAAGACCAAGTTTTTGAAAGCCGCAAACTCGCCGCGCAAAAAGATATTTTCATTGTACCGTCCCTGCATGCTGTAAACGCATGTGACGGTTTCAATTCGGCTGCGTGTTTGAAACAAGTGAACAATGCTGCCGATGAAGTTCGTTCAATGTTGAGCATTGATCATCCGTTTTTGGACCAATTGGAAATCACGCAAAACCATATCAAACATTGTTTTCAATTGATGGAAAAATTGGGGCAGGATGCACAAACTTCCGGTTTGTGGGTTAAACAAGATGCGGTGAATGCGCTGAAAGAATTGCAGGCTTGGTCGTTTGAAGAACTGCATGCCGGCAATACGAACGATTGGTATGAAGCTTATGTGCACCAATCGTCCGTTGCGTAATTAATCGCTCCAACTGACGCCTGTCAGGTCGTTTGCCTGAACAGGAGAGTTTTCCCAAAGACCGTTGACCTTTGTATTCCAAACACCAGCTTTTGCAAGTTGGAACAGGTAGCCGTTGACGGCATCCTCTGTGATGGTTTTTTGTGCTTCACCCATGAGCGCATAACGTTTTTGCGTGTCGGTTTCAGCGTTCAACTGCTCCATTGTGCCTTTGAAAGCATCGCTCTTATACTGGAAATAGTAGTCGTCGCGGGCGTAGATACCGATGTCTTGGGGTTCGGTGTGAGACACGATAGTCAAATCATAGTCTTTGCCTTTGAAGACTTCCGGCACCCAAACACCCCATTCAACCGGAATGATTTCCAATTCAATCCCGATTTTGCGTAATTGCGAGGCGATGATTTCACCACCACGACGGGCGTAAGATGGTGGTGGCAATTTCAAAGTGGCTTTGAATCCGTTTGGATGCCCTGCCTCTGTCAGAAGTTTTTTTGCGCCTTCAATGTCCATTGGATAGCGACCAGTCATGTCCACATAAGCAGGGTGGTGCGGTGCAAAATGCGTTCCAATTGGGGTGCCGAGGCCAAACATGGCACCATCTACAATCGCTTGGCGGTCGAGAGCATGAGCGATAGCGCGTCGCACACGGACATCGTTGAATGGAGGTTTGGCGTTGTTTGTGGAGAGAATGGTTTCCCCTTCGGTTGAACCGATCACCACTTTGAAACGTGGGTCAGCGCGAAGCTGAGGCACTGTTTCAGGAGCAGGGAAGTTTGCAAACGCGTCGACATCGCCGGCTAACATGGCCGACAGAGCGGCGGCTGGATCAGAGATGAATTTAAAAGTTGCTTTTTCAAGACCTGCTTGAGTGCCCCAATATCCATCGTTGCGAACGAGTTCGACAGAAGCGCCTTTAACCCAATTGCCAAATTTGAATGGGCCGGTTCCTACAGGTGCGGTTTTGTTGGTATCAGCGCTTTCGGGCGCAACGATCACCGCATCACCCCAACCCATGTTAAACAGGAAGTTGCCTGCAGGAGCCTTCAAAATTACTTTGATTGTGGTTGGGTCTACAACCTCAACGCTTTCGATGCCTGCAAACAATGCTTTTTGTGCGTTGGTGGATTCTTCTGCAGATGCACGCTCCAGTGAGAATTTTACATCGGTTGCTTCAAAATCTGTACCGTCATGAAATTTCACGCCGTTGCGTAACTTGAAGGTGTAAGACTTGCCATCTTCGGAAATATCCCAGCTTTCTGCTAGTGCGGGTAGGACTTCGCCTTTGGAGCCAATGCGTGTCAGACCTTCGTAGAGGTTTGCATACACAACTTCGTCAATTGCCGCAGGCGCTCCTGCAGTGGGGTCCAGGTGCGGCGGCTCCAGAACCATACCCATGTTGAATGTTGTCTTTGCGGCCATTGCCGGGGATATACCGAGTGCGGGTACCAGCGCGGTGGTGAGTGCTGCTGCAAAAGCAAGGTTCTTAAATTTCAACATGATATGTTTCTCCCAGTTTAACTCGGGAGATTAAAGCACCGACACAATGGTTTGTCAGCACTGATCTTAAAAAAGACCATTTATGCGTTGGAAGGGTAGTAGCTTGTTCGGCTTGGCTCAGTTGGACTTGATCAATGAACGTTGGAGCATGCGAATACGGGCACCGCGGCGACCTTCACGTCTGTCGAAACGCGCGTGTCGTCTGGTAATAACTCTTTGAAGTCTGGAAAGTGAACGCAGTTGACGTTCCCCAAAGTCTTTACAATTGCGCGACACACGAGCACGTGTGCTTTTGATCTTTTTTTCAATCTCACGAGCATATTCTCGGCTAATGCGCCCATGGGTTTGTTCATGTTTTACCACGCGTGCATTGAACTTCTTCCAGTTGTTTTGAACCGTGGCGGATGCTCTCCTGCTGCCATTCCAGCGGGGGAGGGTGTAAGTGATGTTCATAATGACATCCACGTTTGTGATCTTGCATTCTCGCTTGTTAACAAAGGTTTTGATATTGCGAATTTTCAATTCGGATCGGGTCGCTGCAATCGCGTGGCCCACACTGCGCACTTTTGGGCCGCGCCGTAATATGGACTTGAACAATTGCGGCCCATTCTTGCCAGACACCGAGTAATATTTTGTGCGTTCATTGATTATTACACGCGCTGAAGCGGTGTTCACCAATGAATAAGCCAATACAATAGTCGCGGCCGCTAACAACCGTTTCGCAATCGTGTTCATTCGTTGAAGCCCCTCAGGCGATCTGTCATTCCATTTCCATGATTGCAAAATGTCATCATTGGTCAAGGCAACAAGTGTCAAATAACGCGCATTTTACCAAACGGCGTTAATACGAGATTTGGTTTAAAAACAGAAATGAAGACGGAAATTATGAATTTATGCCTGTTAATAAGGCATGGGTTGCATGTGCCATAACTTTTGCCGATGCCACCATATCATCAATCCCCACATACTCATCTGCCATGTGCGCAAGATCTAAAATTCCAGGCCCGTAAGCGATGCAATCGTGTAAGTGACCAATACGTGCAATGTGTTTTTGGTCATAAGTGCCAGGGGAAATCACATAGTCGGGTTCTTTACCCAAAACTTGTCTTATGCCTTCGGAGACCGCGTTGACCACTGGTGCATCTTGTTCGGTCATTGTTGGAAGGACTTCCATAATGTCACGAATAGCATAGTCAAAGCTTTCGCGGTCGCGCTTTAGGCCTTCTAGAATATCAATGACTTCGCCTTTAACAGTTGCGATGTCTTCTTCAATCAAAAAACGGCGATCGAGAACAACGCGGCAGGATTCTGCGACGTTTGGGCTTGGCAATCCGTCGTAGTCGTCTGGTTTGCCATGGCCGCCGTTTTCGGCTTCGCCACCATGAAGGGAGTTGATGTTCATGGTGGATTGCTTTGCACCTTCAGGAACAACAGGCATTTCGGTGCGTTTTTGCGCCAGTTGCGGGTAAAGCTCTGTTTCAAACGAATGGAGAACCGACCCCATGTGACGAATGGCGCTGTCGCCTAGAAACGGCATGGACCCATGGGCTTGTGTGCCAAAGGTTTCAATTTTAGCCCACCACACGCCTCGGTGCCCAAGACATACTCTGTCTTTGTTGAGAGGTTCGGGAATAATCACGTGGTCGACGCGTGGTTTGGAAAACAAGCCCTTTGAGGCCAAATATGCAACACCACCGAAGCCACCGGATTCCTCATCCACTGTACCCGAAACTTCAATGGCTCCACGAAAACCAGGGTTGGCTTCTATATAAGCTTCGACGGCGATAATTGAGGCCGCAAGCCCGCCTTTCATATCGCATGCGCCCCGGCCATAGACTTTGCCGTTTTTTACTTCGCCGCCGAAGGGATCAACCGTCCAACCGTGACCGACTTCTACAACATCTATATGAGAGTTGAAGTGAACGACAGGACCGGGACCTTTGCCCTCCATGCGCGCCATAATGTTGGTGCGTGGGAATTTATCACTGTCTCCCGGGGTGTCGTAGGCACGGATATACTCCACATGAAACCCGCGCTTTGCCAACCGGTTGCCGATGAGTTCTGCACATGGAATGTAGGCGTCTCCGGGTGGGTTGATCGTTGGAATGCGAATGAGTGCGGAAGTGAGTGCCACCAAATCACTTGTTTTGTCTTCAATTCGTTGGTTGAGAGCGTCAAGCAATCTGATATCCATTCCGTTGTCGTATTTTAAAGTTTGAGCATTCCATCAAATCATAGTGATATCAATGATTCGCCAAATCCTAAAAATATGGGCTAGTATACCGGCCGTCGGCACACGATAGTTTTGCGTAACGGCCTGATTGTTCTTCGATGTGGCTTTTGTCACCGCGTTTAGAACTTGTTTACGCTTAATTTAATCAAAGCCGCTGAAAGTTGTTTCATTAACTTGATGAAACCCTTTCAAATGCAAGAACTTATAGAGGCTTCCGCGGGGAAGTTTTGAAATAGACTGTTTTGTTAATAGGGGCAGTTTGGAATAACCAACTGGAGGGAAGTCAATGAAAAGATTATTTGTACTGCTGGCATTTGTGGCCAGCTTATTCGCTCTGCCGGCAATGGCTGCAGAGACGAAGTCTAAAACATTTAAAGCGCCGACAAGTACAAGCAGCTATGCTGGCAAGAAAGACAAAGCTTACTGGACGCGCGTCTGGTATGAAAAACAGGCTCGTAAGGGTAAGTTTTACAAGAAGCGCAAATATACTTCGCGCAAGCGCAAGTCTGTAAAGCGTGCTTCCAAGAAGCGTTCTGTAAGAGCGGGTTCCGGTCGCGTTTTGGCTAAGGTTGATTTGTCACAACAGACAATGACTGTCTATCAAGGTGGTCGCGTCAAGCATGTGTGGAAAGTATCGTCAGGCCGCAAGGGTTACCGTACGCCAACCGGTACATGGAAGATCCACCGTATGCATAAAGAGTATTACTCTAAGAAATATGATGGTGCTCCAATGCCTTACGCAATGTTCTATCACCGCGGTTTCGCTGTGCACGGAACAGGGGCAATCAGTCGTCTAGGTCGAACAGCTTCTCATGGTTGCGTGCGCTTGCATCCAGCCAATGCAGCTCAATTGTTCGCAATGGTGCGCCGCAACGGTGGTACAGTAAAAGTTACTTACTAAGCTTCGCTTAGATTGTGTTTTGAAAAGCCCGGCCATTTGGTCGGGCTTTTTGCATTTTGGTCTCATAAATGACCTTCGTACTGGACCCAAGTAAACTCGCCAACTGGTGCCGTACAAACGTGTTTTCCCGCTACCCAAATTCCATTCTTTCTGTTGATATGGTTTCAGAGCAGAACGCTGGATGTGCCATTTGGCAGGAGAACGACAATGAACATGCATGTAGGTGATAACGATATCAGCCATGTTGTGGAAGCTGATAAGGCCCACGTTTGGCATCATTTAACGCAACATAAGAAATTCGATACGAGTGATCCTCTGATCATCGTTGAAGGCAAGGGGTTGCACGTCTGGAACCAAGCCGGTCGTAAACATCTTGATGCGGTCTCCGGCGGTGTCTGGACTGTGAACGTGGGTTATGGCCGCGAGAGTATTGCCAATGCGGTGCGTGACCAACTCGTTAAAATGAACTTTTTTGGTGGCACTACGGGGAGTATTCCCGGTGCACTTTTTGCTGAGCGTTTGATTGAAAAAATGCCCGGTATGAGCCGTGTTTATTATTCAAATTCCGGTTCTGAAGCTAACGAGAAGACGTTCAAAATCGTGCGTCAAATCTCGCATAATTTGTATGGCGGGAAGAAAAGTAAAATTCTATATCGTCAGCGCGACTATCACGGAACAACGATCACTTGTTTGTCCGCAGGCGGTCAAGACGAGCGTAAGGGGCAATATGGCCCGTTCACACCAGACTTCGTTGAAGTTCCCCATTGCTTGGAATATCGCAGCCAGTGGGGCGAGGTCGATGATTACGGCATCCGCGCTGCTAACGCGATTGAAGAGGTTATTTTGCGCGAAGGGCCGGATACCGTTGGTGCGATTTGCCTTGAGCCAATCACAGCGGGCGGTGGTGTCATCGTTCCACCAGAAGGTTACTGGCCGCGCGTTCGCGAAATCTGCGACAAATACAATGTTTTGCTGCTGATCGACGAAGTTGTGTGTGGCATGGGTCGTACAGGTACATGGTTTGGTTATCAGCATTATGGTATCGAGCCTGATATGGTGACAATGGCGAAAGGTGTTGCTTCCGGCTATGCGGCGATTTCTTGCACTGTAACCACCGAAAAAGTGTTCGATATGTTCAAGTCTGATCCAAATGATCCGATGAGCTATTTCCGTGATATTTCCACTTTCGGTGGTTGTACGGCTGGTCCGGCTGCGGCCATGGCCAATATGGATATTCTTGAACAAGAAAACCTACTCGAAAATACAACAAACATGGGCGCATATTTGATGGAAGGCCTTGAAGGTCTGAAAGCCAAACACCCAATGATCGGCGATGTGCGCGGTAAAGGCCTTTTCTGTGGTGCAGAACTTGTTGCTGATCGCGACACGAAAGAGCCGGTACCTGAAAGCATTTCTCAAGCTGTTGTTGCTGAGTGCTTCAACGCAGATGCAGTTGTGATCGGTGCCACCAATCGTTCGTTGGCTGGCTTCAACAACACGCTCTGCCTATCGCCTGCATTGATGTGCACAAAAGACAATATCGACGAGATCGTGACGTCAATCGATGGCGCACTTACGCGCGTCACCGCTTTGTCTTAGCGATGCGCGAAGTTTAAAGGCTCGATTGCTGAAAAGCAGTCGGGCCTTTATCATTTGCTTAAGCCAATTTTACAGGAAGATTGATCGGCCCGCGAAACCCGAAGCCGCGCCATTTCACGTCTTCTTCTTTGTCTAATCTCATGTTGGGAAAGCGCTCCAACAGGAGAGGGATCATAATGTCGGCCAACATCATACGGGCTACGTGGGTGCCTTGGCAAAAGTGGGGTCCGTTGCCAAACGCCTGATGTCCGTTACTCTTGCGGAACATATTGAATAATTCAGGGGCTTCATAAAGTTCTTCATCATGGCAGGCTGAAGCCTGAATGGTCATAACCGTATCGCCCTTTGGAATGAAGCAATCGCGGATTTCTGTGTCTTTCTTCACCAATCGCGAACTCACTTGAATTGGCGCGCACCAACGTACGCCTTCATCAAACGCTTTTCCAGCCAAATTGAGATCGGATTTTACGGTCTCAAATTGATCTGGATTTGTGAGCAAACCGAACAATATTGTCGTGAGCGCATCGCGCGGTTCGTTGATCCCACCGCCAATGGCGATCTTAATGTTTGACCTAATTTGACTTGTATCAATCGGATCTTCTGCATTCACCATCACAGATAATGCGCTATCATCGAGGTCTAGTTTATGCTGTTCGGTCATTTCATCAAACAGGATGTTCATTTCAGTATTGGCAACATCAGATGCTGAAAACGGTTCAGGTGCCCATGCAAAATTTCCAGCGCCATCAATGAGTGTTTGGCTCCAGCGCGCCATTTGTTCATCGCTGGCTTTGGCAATGCCTAAAATATGCGCGAGGCAGCGAGATGCAAAAGGTGTGGCGAGGTCTGTGAATATGTCGACGGTTTCGCCACGAGGTAAACGATCAACATATTTAATGGCGATTTTTTCAATCAATGGCCGCCAACTTCCTTTGATGATCCGTGCTGAAAATGCTGGCTGCATGGCCATGCGTTCGCGTAAATGATCTTGCCCGTCTTTGCGCATCAGCGTTTGCGCTTGAAATGCTGGTTGCATGGGCGTGTTCGGGTCGTTTGAACTGAACAATTCTGGTGTGTTTTTAACGTATTTCGTATCAGCGGCTTTAGTGAGAAATGTGCGCTTTAGGGCCGTGACTTGCACCACCGGCGTCTCAGCGCGCAGCCGTTTGTAAATCGCATACGGATCGAGAAATAACTGTTCACCGGTGATCGAATTGTCGATTGGTGCTGACTGCAGTGCGACCATACGAAGTCTCCAATGAATACTGGCCCATGATTCAATCGACGGTTTGTAAATTCAACCATGATGTGAATTGCCTGTACAGAGCTTTCGGTTTGGTGGTGACTTCTCCGCCCGTTATCGACAAACTAATTGTGACACACAGACCTTGTTGATTGAGGACACCTGCATGGCGAACCACTTATTTGACGGGCTGTTTTCCAACCCTGATGTTTCAAAACCACTGGCGCAATTGCACGATGGCCGTTGGTACACCTATCAAGATGCGCTTGATGTTTCAGCCCGTTTTGCAAATGTCCTTGTGGTGCTGGGTGTGCAACCGGGAGACCGTGTTGCGGTGCAGGTTCCAAAATCTATGGAAGCGGTCATGGTGTATTTGGCTTGTGTACGGGCAGGGGCTGTCTTCCTGCCATTAAACACCGCCTACACCGCAAGCGAGGTTGATTATTTTCTATCCGATGCGGTGGCGTCGCTCTTTATTTGTGATCCTGTCAATGCTGATGAGCTTAAAGCTGTGGCGGCTTCTAACGGAGCAAAGCTTGAAACATTGGGCGTGTTTGTCAACGAAGACATAAGCGCAGGTACGTTTGCAGACAAAGGCTTGTCAGCGAGCCCAAGCTTCGAAAATGTCGTGCGTGGTGCAGATGATCTGGCGGCCATTCTTTACACATCTGGCACCACGGGCCGTTCTAAAGGTGCGATGTTGAGCCATGAAAACCTGCTCTCCAATTCAAAAGAGCTCTGCGCGTTGTGGCGTTTCACGGCCGATGATGTGTTGCTTCATGCACTGCCAATCTTTCATACACACGGATTGTTCGTCGCGATCAATGTGAATTTGATTGCCGGTGCTTCCATGATTTTTCTTCCAGCGTTCACCAATGATGCGATCATCGAAAATATGCCGAAGGCAACTTCGATGATGGGCGTGCCCACATTCTACACACGCCTCTTGGGGGATGATCGGTTCACGAGCGAACTGGCCGCGCATATGCGTTTGTTTATTTCAGGCAGCGCGCCGTTGTTGGCTGAAACCCATGTGGAGTTCGAAGAACGCACGGGCAAACGCATATTGGAACGTTACGGCATGACCGAAACCAATATGAACACCTCCAACCCCTATGATGGGGAGCGCAAAGCGGGAACCGTGGGCTTCCCATTGCCAGGTGTCAGCCTGCGCATTTGTGATGCGACCACTGGACAAGAATTGCCCAACGGTGAAGTTGGCAGTATTGAAGTGAAGGGTGATAACGTGTTTTCGGGCTATTGGAAAATGCCTGAAAAGACTGCCGAAGAATTTCGTGAAGACGGGTTTTTTATCACGGGCGATCTCGGCATTATCGACGAAGATGGCTACGTGCAAATTGTCGGGCGTGGGAAGGACCTGATTATCTCAGGGGGATATAACATTTATCCAAAAGAGATCGAACTTGTGTTGGACGAACAAGAAGGCGTTCTGGAATCCGCCGTGGTCGGTGTTCCCCATCCAGACTTTGGTGAAAGTGTTGTCGGGGTTTTGGTTGGTCAAAATAACAACTTGGATTGCGATGCTATTATGGCGAATATCAAAGACAAAATGGCCCGTTTCAAACAGCCAAAGTTGTTGATGGTGGTAGATGAACTCCCGCGCAACACCATGGGTAAAGTACAAAAAAACGTTCTACGGGAAACTTATAAAGATGTGTTTTCGGAGTAGGGGGGTGATATTGGGAGGCAGTAATGCGGACGAAGTTGCCTTTGATAATCAAGTTTTATCTTTAAAACTATGGAGAACAGTGAGAGCGTCTTGTTCTCTTCCATCAGGTACAAATAGATGATCGTGGTAGAAACCCTATACAGGGTTCACACCCATGTCATGTTCCGCAAGCGCAGTTGTAATACGCGCTAGAAATCCAACGGCCTCTAAAGACGAGTGGATGTTCAACGTGATCATTCGACAGGGGAATTCAAAGGCTATTTTGGCCGCTTCTACTTCTTCTTTGAGAACGATAAATGTTGTTCCTTCGGCTTCATGGAAGATCATTTTAGGGCGAATGCCATCTGGTAAAACACCATCGGCAATCGTCAAAAATACATACAGACCGTCGACAAGTTCCGCGGACATTGTTTTCAACAATGTGTCTAGGTTCGTTTCTCCTGCCATGTAAATTCCCTTTGTTTCTAGCGAGTTTCAAGTCCGATAAGGAACATACCGATAAGCCGGCAGCTCACTCCGGCAATGCCTGAAATTCCTATCTGTTGCTTGTATAAAATGACGCTGACAACAACCGATCCAATCGATCCGATGCCAGTCCAAATTGGGTATGCAATTCCCAATGGAAGGGTGCGCATCGACCAGTACAATGCCCCAAGGCTGGCCCCTATCAATGCCAACGTTGCCATGAGCAAGCCAACACTGAATTTATCCGACATTCCCTTGAGACCTGAAGCCCAAGCGGTTTCTAAAATTCCCGCCGCGATAAGAGCTATCCACGCCATTTTGACCTCATCTGTATCGAGTCGTCCCGGCAAGCTCATTTAGCGTCAGGTCGTCCTGACAAGCGTTCTGCAAACGATTATCAATCTTTTAGAATGGCTGCAATGGGTTCGAAGCTGCCAATTGACCGATGATGGTGCTTAATTAGCGTCCACGACTTGCAATACGGACACGGTGTCTAACTCAGTCATTGTTGGGCCCAGGACTGCTTTGTATTTTATTTTCGGCTTCTTACCCCGGTCCTCGTCGATGAACTTTGATATCGATCGCAAATGGAGTTGTTACCCAAAGTTCCGTAACGCAATCTTGCTCATAAGAGAAAACTGAACCACACTGACGTTTTAAATCGCCAGTCGTGCGAAAAATATTTTGGTGGGTTCGTTGCGTCTGTTTTAAAACTGGAGAGGAATATCATGTCGAATTCAGTCTTAGTAGCAGTGGATGGCAGTGAGGGAGGAGCAAGGGCACTGCAATACGCTAGTGACCGTGCAAAGCTCGGAGGAGCTAAGCTTATTTTGACCTACGTGATCGAGTGGTCTCCATATTCTTTCAATACTCCCGAAGAAAATGCGGAGCGACACATGCGACGCGAGCAAGAGATAGAGAAGGCAACATTAAGTGTAGTCGAACCTGCATCTGCGCTCTTGGAGGCAAGCGGTGTTGAACATGAAACCATTGTGCGACATGGGCCACCTGCAGAAACGTTGATCGAACTTGCCGAAAAGCATGGTGTGCAACAGATCGTCATCGGACGCAGAGGGCAATCTGGAATTAAAAGCCTGTTGTTTGGAAGCGTCGCAGGAAACCTCGTTCAAACGTCACCGGTTCCAGTGGTTGTTGTACCTTAAAGATGTCAGCAATTTTTTCCTGAAAAAACGATATTGAGGATATGAGATGACCAGACTATTCATAACGTTCACAGCATTTTTTCTTTATACTCTACCCGCATTTGCCGGGTTCGATGAAACAATTAACGAAATTACGGCGCCGATTGCATCCGCTGTCGGCAGCTTCGTCTTTTTTAAAATACCACTTTTTGGGGCTCAATTACCGCTCGTTGTGCTTTGGCTCGTGATTGGTGCCATATTCTTCACACTCTATTTGGGGTTTGTGAATGTTGGTGGCTTCAAACACGCGATCCAACTGGTGCGCGGTGACTATGCAGATCCCGATAGTCCCGGTGAAGTGTCACATTTTCAGGCCTTGGCTACGGCGGTTTCCGGCACAGTTGGTATCGGTAATATTGGCGGCGTAGCGGTTGCGGTCACAATCGGTGGTGCCGGAGCTACATTCTGGTTGATTGTAGCTGGCTTTTTGGGGATGTCGACCAAGTTTGTCGAATGTACATTGGGCGTGAAATATCGCACCGAGAACCCTGATGGTTCGGTCTCGGGTGGCCCGATGTACTACATGAAAAAGGGCTTTGAAGAACGCGGCATGAACGGCTTTGGCAAGTTCATGGGCACTTTCTATGCAATTGGTATTTTTATCGGTGCTTTGGGCATTGGCAATATGTTCCAATCAAATCAGGCTTATGTTCAGCTGAATACTGTGGCTGGCGGTGCTCTTGACGGTTTGGGTTGGCTGGTCGGCCTGATTTTGGCAGCTGTCGTCTTTGCCGTCATCATCGGCGGTATCAAATCTATCGCCCGTGTGACTGAGAAGATCGTGCCATTTATGGCAATCTTCTACTGCGTATTCGCGATCATTGTCATATTGATGAACTTCTCATCGATACCGGAAGCAATTGGCAACATCTTTTCTGGTGCGTTTACCGGTGAAGGTGTCAAAGGCGGTGCAATCGGTGCGTTGATTATTGGTTTTCAAAGAGCTGTGTTTTCGAACGAAGCTGGTATTGGTTCAGCGTCTATCGCTCACGCTGCAGTGCGAACTCCGGAGCCTGTTACAGAGGGGTATGTATCTTTGCTTGAGCCATTCATCGATACAATTGTGATCTGTACAATTACTGCTCTCGTGATCGGAACCAGTCAGGTTGCTGATCCGAACTTCGCCGGTGATGCCACGGGCGTTGCGATGACGTCAGCTGCTTTCGAGCGTCAGATCAGTTGGTTCCCTTTGCCGTTAGCATTCGGAGCTTTGCTCTTTGCTTTCTCAACCATGATCTCATGGTCGTATTACGGGCTAAAGGGTTGGACTTATTTGTTCGGTGAAGGACAAATGGGGCAAACGGTATACAAGCTTGTCTTCTGTGCGTTTGTCGCCATTGGGTGCATGGTGCAACTTGGGCCAATTCTGGATATCTCTGATGCCTTAGTATTTTTGATCTGTGTGCCAAATATCCTCGCTCTATACTTTCTGGCACCTATCGTTAAGCGCGAGATGGTGAGCTACCAAGCAAGATTGGCAAGCGGCGAAATCAAGCGGTACAAGCACTAGATTTACGTTCAAACATACCGAGCGTCCTCAAGGTGGGGCGCTCGACTGCTTTTTCAAAGCTGACATTTGTCGTGTGGTCGGAAATGATAAGTATGGGCTTGCATTATGTTCTCCCTATCAATTGGGCAGGATTGAGCCAGTGCTCATTACGCCATGTTTGGTGACTACTGGTGGCGGCTGGATTGATATGGACTAGACCGTAAAGGGTTGTTTCGAACAAATTGAATGCCTTTACCGTGCATTTTTGGTTGTCCAAAAAATGATTGGTCCAGATGGCCTGTTAGGTGTAAGTCCAGTTGATATTGTACTGATTGGGCTGGTTATGCGTGATTTTCTGATTTCTTTGGACAGGGATTCAAACAAAAGTTTGCAGGCGCAACTGCGAGAGGTTTTGGTGTCTGCAATTTTGGCGGGACACATGAAACCCGGAGATAAATTGCCGTCGACGCGTTATTTGTCTCAACAACTTGGTATCTCACGTAACACGTCTGTTTTGGTTTATCAGGCGTTGACTGACGACGGGTATTTGCGCACGTCAGAACGATCCGGCTATTTCGTTAATGAAACTGTGCTCGAAATGGGCATTTACAACTCTGCGATTGCCGGCGGTTCGCATTCTACCAGTTTGGACGGGGAGCAGCTTAATTGGTCAAACCGTATTTTGAAGCGGCCGGCCGAGCAGCGCAATATTCGCAAACCACGCAATTGGCAGTCTTTGCCTTATCCATTCATCTACGGTCAGCCTGACCAGTCTTTGTTTCCTATTACAGATTGGCGTGATTGCGTTTACAAAGCGATGGGCAAAAAGTGGTTGGACGCTTGGAGCCAAGATACGCTTGATATTGATGATCAGATGTTGGTGGAGCAAATCCGTACCCGTATTTTGCCACGACGGGGCATTTTGGCTGGCGAAGATCAGATACTGGTCACGCTTGGTGCGCAGCAGGCGCTTTATACAATTGCCAGTTTGTTGGTGGGGCCACATACGAGGGTTGCTGTTGAAGAGCCGGGCTATCCCGATGCCCGCAATATTTTTGCATTGCGGACTGATAAACTTGTGCCGTTGCAAGTGGATCAGCAGGGCTTGCCTGTCGATGATGCATTGAATGGGATCGATTTGCTTTATACGACCCCCAGTCACCAATTGCCCACAACCGTGACCATGCCTCACGAGCGGCGTGTTCAATTGCTTGAAAAGGCAAAGGAGCAGGATTTCATAGTTGTAGAAGATGATTATGAACTTGAATCCAATTACGTGGGGAAACCTGTTCCTGCATTGAAGTCGTTCGATAAAGACGGGCGGGTGATCTATGTGGGTAGTTTTTCAAAGACACTGTTTCCGGGCCTACGCCTTGGGTTTATGGTGGCTTCTCCTGATTTGATTTCTGAAATGCGTGCTTTGCGGCGGCTCATGGTGCGCCATCCGCCCACAAACAATCAGCGCAGCACAGCATTCTTCTTGTCACTTGGGTATTATGATGTGTTCGTGCGTCGTTTAAACCGTTCTTATCGCAAACGGTGGAATGCAATGGGCGCAGCTCTTGCTGAACATTTTCCCACTTCTATTGTGACACGGGGAATGGGTGGTTCGTCTTATTGGGTGGAATTGACTGACAAGTCGGTGAATACGGATACACTCGCGAAAATGGCATTAGAGCAAGGCATCTTTATCGAGCCGGGCAGTGACTATTTTATGGAAGGAAGCAACAAATCTTGTTTCCGTCTTGGATTTTCGTCGATTGACGACCAAGCAATTGAGCCCGGATTGGCTAAATTGGCGCAGTTGGTGGAACGTCTGCGCACTTGATTCGCCACGTTTAACGTGTGAGTTTGCAATTGATCGGCGACCAAACCGTTGAATTGCCACCTATTAAAAGTCAGGCATTGCAACGGTTTGTAAGAAAAATTGATGTTGTTAAGTGGCGCGTTAAACATACGCTAACCATGTTTTCACATTGTGTACTGAGTTGCGGAGTTTCATCCGCTGTGAAGAGTGATTGTCGATGATCAAAGTTTTGAGTTTTTTGAGCCGTGTTTTGTGTGCAACTGTATTGGTTTCAGCACTAGGCGCTGCGGCGCATTCCAGCGATTTCAACCGAACCTGGCACAAAGCAAATTCATCCATCGTTTTGGATGCGTATGAATACACCCCCATAGATTGGTCTAAGATGCGCAATAACAAGCGTCTGGCTGGGTTCATCAACAAAGCATCTGACGGTCTTAGTCCAAGTGCCAGTTGCAAGGGCAACTCTGTTTGTCGTTTGAAGTGGCGCCGTTATGTGGCAACTCGTGAATTGTATCACACGCGTAAAGCCATTGCGAAAGAACTGGGTATGGAGTGGGGCGCTTATCATCTGGCGCGTCCGGGCAATCCCGTTCGGCAAGCGAACCATTTTCTGGATTTTACAAAGCCTGATAAAGACGATTTGTTGGCTCTGGATATTGAACACAACGATCCATCTAAATGGATGTCTCTTGGTGATGGAGAGATTTTTGCACGCGTCGTAAAGCGTCGCACGGGTCGTTATCCTGTTCTCTACACAAACCATTCCACATCAAAGTTCATTGCAGCAAACAAAGAGAAGTATCCTTTGTTGTCTCGCCTGAACCTTTGGTACGCGCGTTATAAACCGTCCATGCAGGGTGCTTTCCCGATGGGGCATTGGAAAAGCTATACACTTTGGCAGTTCTCTTCGATGGTCAATTGCAACGACCGCTCTTGCCCATGGCGCATCAATGGCGCTGGCAATTGGATCGACGTGAATGTCGTGGCAATGTCGCCGGAGAAACTGCGTAAAGAGTGGCCATTTGCAAAGTTACGTGCCGGTTCCGAACAGCCCGAATTGGTGGCCAAAGCAGATACGACAGCCCTTGGCGCAATTCCAGCAAAGCCAGTGGCTCTATCAGAAAGTTCTAAGTCAATTCTGGCTAATTTGTCGCCCAACTCAAAAGTTTCGGCATTCCCAAAGTGGCGTCCTGATGCAGTTGTTACCCAACGAATTGCAGCACGATTCAGCGAAGATGTTTTGGCTTCATTCCATGAGACCCGTAAAATTCCAACGCCACCAGCACCCAAAATTGCCCTGTCGCATGATTCCGTGATCGATGGTTGGCGGAAATTGGCAGCTGTAGAAGTTGTTCCTACCGAACCTAGATTCCCAGGCCTCTTTGCTGTTGACGCCGTTGTGTTCAAAACGACAGAACTGGACGTTAATAAGTTAGGTCCGGTCCGCGCGGCATTTGGGTCTATTTAGACTGTCCTGTATGCTATCGATTGTATCGCAGAGGTTCGCGACATGTGAATACACGGCAAGAACCATCCCGTGTTGGCACAGTGATTCTTATCAACCGTTTTTCGCGTTCGCAGTATGAACGATTGGCGACCAATCGATTGTAAACATTGCGGTTTTTTGTGTTCATGACAACTGCTCCGGTATTGTCAATAAAATCGTGAAGACCAAGACAGCCGAACCGTTGGGTTGAGGGGCGAGCGTCTGCCGTTGTCGTCAGCGGCGCAAATGCCAATATAAAGTGGGCAATGGTGGTCACGGCAAGTCCCGTTTTGAATCTGGTAAAGGGCATAATGAGTTGTCTCCATCTAACCTGACACCAGAATAATCTGAAGTCAGAGCTTATGGTTGTGCCGTTTGTCACATTGGAAGGATATTCCCTTTAAAATTTGGCACCATCTAAGAGGTTGCATTGGCCCCACGACTTCTAATGTTTGGCGCTGTATTCTAGATTGTGCAAAAAATGAGAAAAAAAGTCTCGTTTTTTGATGTTATATCAGTTTATGGTAGTTTGCACGAAGTCGGACAACTGTCGTTTAGACTCGAGCAATCTAATTATTTGTCGCAAGGAAGCCACCGCCATGAAAATGACCACTGAAGAGGCCTTTGTTAAGGTTCTGCAAATGCATGGTATCGAACACGCGTTCGGTATTATCGGATCCGCAATGATGCCTATTTCCGATCTTTTCCCACAAGCCGGGATCAGCTTTTGGGACTGCGCCCATGAGTGTAATGCTGGTATGATGGCTGATGGTTTCACCCGATCAACGGGCAAAATGTCTATGATGGTTGCTCAGAATGGTCCGGGTATCACAAACTTCGTGACACCTGTAAAAACGGCTTACTGGAACCACACGCCACTTCTTTTGGTTACGCCTCAAGCTGCTAACAAAACCATCGGGCAGGGCGGTTTCCAAGAAATCGAACAAATGAAATTGTTTGAAGATATGGTTTGCTACCAAGAAGAAGTGCGTGACCCGTCACGTATGGCTGAAGTTCTAAACCGTGTGATCGCCCAAGCTTGGCGTGGTTGTGCACCGGCACAAATCAACATTCCACGCGACTATTGGACTCAAGTCATCGATATCGAGCTTCCACAGGTCGTCGAATTTGAATTGCCTGCTGGTGGAGAACTCGCGATTGCTGAAGCAGCTAAACTGCTTTCTGAAGCCAAATTTCCCGTGATCTTAAACGGCGCTGGTGTTGTTCTCGGCAATGCGATTGATGCATCTGCCAAACTAGCTGAAAAGTTATCTGCTCCAGTTTGCTGCAACTATCAGCACAATGATGCGTTCCCGGGCAGCCACCCGTTGTCTGTTGGTCCATTGGGTTACAATGGCTCTAAAGCTGCGATGGAATTGATTTCAAAGGCTGACGTTGTTCTTGCGCTGGGTACACGTTTGAACCCGTTTTCAACTTTGCCGGGTTACGGCATCGATTACTGGCCGAAAAATGCAAAACTTATTCAGGTTGATATCAATGCGGATCGCATTGGCCTCACCAAACCTGTCGCTGTTGGCATCCAAGGTGATGCTTTGAAAGTTGCTCAACAATTGACTGCTGCTGTTTCACCAGCGGCTTCTAATGATGAGTTGAAAGCCCGTCGTGATGAAATTTCAACAACCAAATCTTCTTGGTTGCAAACATTGTCTTCCATGGATCATGAAGATGATGACCCGGGCACAGATTGGAACGAACGTTCGCGCAACCGCGAACCGGAAAAAATGTCTCCGCGCATGGCGTGGCGTGCAATTCAACAAGCTTTGCCGAAAGAAGCGATTATTTCATCTGATATCGGCAACAACTGCGCAATTGGCAACGCTTATCCAACTTTCGAAGATGGGCGCAAATACCTTTCTCCGGGTTTGTTTGGCCCTTGTGGTTACGGTTTTCCGGCGATCATCGGCGCTAAAATGGGCAATCCGGACGTACCAGTCGTTGGTTTTGCTGGCGACGGCGCGTTCGGTATCTCCATGAACGAGATGACTGCTGTTGGTCGCGATGATTGGCCTGCAATTACAATGGTTATTTTCCGCAACTACCAGTGGGGTGCTGAGAAGCGCAACACGACACTTTGGTTCGATGATAACTTCGTTGGCACCGAACTTGATCTTGATGTCGAATACGCAGCGATTGCGCGTGCATGTGGTGTAAACGGTGTTCAGGTGACTTCCATGGAAGACCTAACGACTGAACTCGACAAAGCTGTCGATGCACAGATGAAGAAAGGTGAAACTACTTTCATCGAAATTCTTCTCAACCAAGAACTGGGTGAACCTTTCCGCCGCGATGCGATGAAAAAGCCGGTGTCTGTAGCGGGCATTAATGCTGCTGATATGCGTCCACAGGCTGGTGCATAATCGGGCAACGACTTTGAGCCGTCAGGTCAGCCTCAATGGCTGACCTGATATCGCTCACAGATTTGACTACCACGCAGTTTTTAATTTGCGTGGTGGTTGTGTTTATAGCGGGCATGGTTCGAGGGTTCTCGGGCTTTGCTTTATCGGCGCTTATCATGGCCAGTTTGGCCATTATGATTCCGCCGGTGGAATTGATCGCTGTGTGCGCAATTCTAGAGTTTTGTGCGAGCCTCTTGATGGCGCGCGGTGGCTTTAAAGATGCGGATATGAAGATCTCGTTTGGGCTCGCCATCGGTTCGGCCATTGGGGCGCCAATAGGGTTGTATCTGACAAACACGTTGTCGATAGAAACCTCCAAAATGATTGCACTTTGCCTCATACTTGTGTTGGCGTTCTTGCAATTGTTGAAGGTGAGAGCACGGTTTCTGGCGACTGACCCCGGGCTTGCGTTTTCCGGGTTCACCGCAGGTATCGCCACGGGGTTGGCATCTGTTGGTGGCATGGTGGTTGCGCTTTATGTTTTGGCTCGTGAAGCACCGGCAAAGGTGATGCGAGCATCGTTGGTGGTATATTTGTTTCTGGGGTCATTTTCCTCATTCATTTATCTCTACCTGTATGAAATGCTTACTTTAACCGCATTCTCACGAGCTGCGGTTTTGGTTGTACCATGCGTGTTGGGAGTTGTTGTGGGGCAAGCAATATTTCGTCCGCAACTTGAAAAATATTATAAACCGTTCTGCCTTCTTTTGTTGGCAGGGCTGGCATCATCCGGTCTTGTACGCCTGAGTATGGGGTTGTGATGAGAAATTGGGAGCAAAAATAGATGGCTGATCCGCAACTGAATCTTTCTGAACCTTTGGGCGAGAAACATTCAACTACGTGCTACATGTGTGCCTGTCGTTGTGGCATCAACGTTTATTTGAAGCCCGGTGAGAATGGCGAGAAGAGCGTTCGTTATATCGAAGGCAACCGCGACCATCCTGTGAACCAAGGTGTGCTGTGCGCCAAAGGCTCTGCTGGTATTATGCAGCATTATTCTCCTGCGCGGTTGAATGCCCCTATGAAACGCGTTGGGCCGCGTGGATCTGGCGAGTTTGAAGAAATTTCGTGGGACGAAGCGCTGACAATGGCGACCGACATGTTGGAGCCTTTGAAAGAAGACCCGAAACAACTTGCATTCTTCACAGGTCGTGACCAATCTCAGTCATTGACGTCTTGGTGGGCGCAGCAATTCGGGACACCTAACTATGCAGCGCATGGCGGGTTCTGTTCTGTGAATATGGCGGCGGCAGGTATCTACACAATTGGCGGCGCGTTTTGGGAATTCGGTTCTCCTGATTGGGAGCGTACAAAACTCTTTATTATGTTTGGTGTTGCGGAAGATCACGATTCAAATCCGATCAAAATGGGTATTGGTAAACTGAAGAAGAATGGCGGGCGCTTTGTTTCAGTTAACCCTGTTCGTACAGGCTATTCGGCGGTTGCTGACAATTGGTTGGGTGTTCGTCCCGGTACTGACGGGTTGCTGATCTTGTCTGTCATTCACGAATTGTTTCGCATGCAGAAAATCGATGTGGATTATCTTTTGCGTTATTCGAACGCTCCCTACCTCGTGATTGATGCGCCCGGCACCGCTGACCATGGCATGTTAGCCCGTGATAAAAATGGTGTTGAACTGGTTTGGGATGCTAAGAAGAAAAAAGCTGTTCCCCACACAACCAAAGGTGTGGTGCCACATCTTTCATCTGAAGTGACATTGCCTAAGAAGATCAAAGCCAAACCGGTTTTGATGATGATGGCGGAAGAATATTCCAAACCGGAATACGCACCAGAAGCTGTGGCTGCTGAAACAGGTATTGCGGCTGAAACCATTCGTGGCCTTGCGGCCGAAATTGCGAAAGTGGCCTTTGAAGAAGAAATAACCATCGAGCAAGAGTGGACCGATATGAAGGGCGAGAAGCATGACCGCTTTATTGGGCGTCCCGTTTCATTCCATGCTATGCGCGGTATTTCTGCTCACTCAAACGGTTTCCAAACTTGTCGTGCATTGCACGTCTTGCAAGTGCTGATTGGTTCAGTGGATTGCCCGGGCGGTTTCCGGTCCAAGCCGTCCTACCCAAAACCTTATACTGCACATCCGAAGCCCCACGCCACAAACGCCAAAGGCACAAATGGCCCATTGTCAGGTCCGCATCTGGGGTACCCTCATGGGCCGGAAGATCTGGCGCTGGACAAAGACGGTAATCCTCTGCGTATTGATAAGGCCTTCACGTGGGATGCGCCTCTTTCTGCCCACGGTATGATGCACATGGTGATCCCTAACGCCCATGCGGGTGATCCTTACAAGATCAATACGTTATTCATGTATATGGCCAATATGGCTTGGAACTCGTCCATGAACACCCGTGGTGTCATCGATATGTTGACGGATAAAGATGAGGATGGGAACTATGTGATTCCGAATTTCATCTATTCCGATGCATATCGTTCCGAAACGGTTGCGTATGCCGATTTAATTTTACCGGATACCACATATCTTGAACGTCATGATTGTATTTCTTTGCTCGACCGTCCGTGTTCAGAACCGGAAGCGGTTGTAGATTCAATTCGCTGGCCGGTGGTTGAACCAAACCGTGAAGTGAGAGGATTCCAGTCGGTTATTCTTGATCTTGGTGCGCGTCTTGGCTTACCCGGTATGACGAATGAAGACGGGTCCGCGAAGTTCAAAGATTATGCGGACTATATGGTAAACCACGAACGTAAACCGGGCATTGGCCCGCTTGCAGGATATCGCGGTAAAGACGGGTCAAAGTCGGGACGTGGTGAACCCAACCCTGATCAAATAGAACGCTATAAAGAAAATGGTTCATTCTCGATCACGCATCTTCCAAAAGATGCTCTGTTCTTCAAACATGCCAACAAAGCTTATCAGGATTTTGCGGTGGATATGGGGTTCTTTGATGCTCCAGCTCCAGTAACTTTCAATCTCTATTCCGAAGTGATGCAGAAGTTCAGATTGGCAACTCAAGGATATGGGGACGTTCAACCACCGGATCGTTTGCGTGACAGATTAGAATTGACCTTCAATCCATTGCCAACATGGTATGCGCCATTTGAAGAAGAACGTCTTGGTGATCGGACTGAGACAGAGTTTCCCTATCATGCGCTGACACAACGTCCTGCGGCGATGTACCATTCATGGGGATCGCAGAACGCTTGGTTGCGTCAAATCCATACCAAAAACCCGCTCTATGTGCCCAGTGCTATTTGCGACGACAAAGGTTTGAAAGATGGAGATTGGGCTTGGGTCACTTCATGGCACGGCAAAATCAAAGTTGAAATTGCACGCATGGAAGCTGTGAACGACAAAACCATGTGGACATGGAATGCCATTGGTAAACGTCGTGGTGCTTGGGAACTCGACAAAGATGCACCGGAAGCCACCAAAGGCTTCTTGCTCAATCACCTGATCAACGAATTGCTACCGCCAAAAGGGGACGGTTATCGCTGGGCGAACTCTGACCCTGTTACCGGTCAAGCTGCTTGGTACGACCTTCGTGTGAATATCGAAAAAGCTGAAGCTGGTGACGAAGTGAGCTTGCCGGTTTTGGGCGAACAAAAACGTGACAAAGCTTCCAAGAAACAAATTCGCTACGGATTGGAGTGGACAAAATGACAATACTTCCCGCTTCTACAAATAAGAAACTTGGTCTTGTTATTGACCTCGACACATGTGTCGGCTGCCACGCTTGCGTGATCAACTGTAAAGAGTGGAACACTTCTGGTTATGGAACTGCGCTTTCTGACCAAGACCCTTATGGAGCCAATCCGACAGGAGCATGGCTGAACCGTATTCACACATTTGAAGTCACACCGATGGCGCATCAATCTAAGCCCAAAGGGCAGGGCGTTGGTGAAGTGATAGGGACCGCTGGCGAAGCCCGTGTGGTGCATTTTCCAAAGTCATGTCTTCACTGCGAGGACGCACCTTGTGTCACTGTTTGTCCTACAGGGGCTTCGTATAAGCGCGAAGAAGACGGTATCGTTTTGGTCGATGAAGACAAATGTATCGGCTGTGGCCTCTGTGCATGGTCTTGTGCTTATGGCGCACGCGAAATGGATCAGGCTGCTGGTGTGATGAAGAAATGCACTCTTTGCGTTGACCGTATCTACAATGAAGAACTCGATGAAATTGACCGTGAACCAGCATGTGTGCGTACGTGCCCTGCAGGTGCGCGCCACTTTGGTGACTTTGCTGATCCAAATTCCAACGTCTCTGTTCTTGTGAAGGAACGCGGTGGTTTTGATCTTATGCCTGAACAAGGCACTAAGCCGGTCAATAAATATCTTCCACCACGTGCACGTACAGACCTTGGTGCTGGTGCTGGATTTGCGATGCCTGTTGAAAATACGGATGAAGCAGGTGGATTGCTCGGTTGGATTGATCGTGCACTATCCGGTTCTACGCGATCTAAAGGAGCAAACTAATGCATCCCGCTCTTTCTGTTATTGCATTTACAACATTCTCCGGCGCAGGTTACGGCCTCGCTTTCGTTTTGGCATTGGGTCATGGAAACCCTGGTGCACTTTCAACCAAGATTGCGTGGTTCGTTGCTCTTGCCATGATTGCTGGTGGTTTACTGTCTTCCACCTTACATTTGGGCAATCCACAACGCGCTTGGCGCGCTGTGTCGCAATGGCGCACCAGCTGGTTATCTCGTGAAGGTGTGATGGCAATTTTGACCTTTGTTCCACTCACTCTGTTGGCTGCCATGAGCATATTCGGTGACAGTTTCAGTCTGGCGTTGGGTTATATTGGAGCGATTATGTGCGTTATCACCGTCTATTGCACGGCGATGATCTACGGTTCTTTGCGCACAATTCCCCAGTGGTGCACACCTTGGACCGCGGCTTGTTACCTCGCATTTGCACTCACTTCCGGTACATTGATCTATCTCGCTTTTTTCGGGCGGGAAGCAGGCACTAGCTCCAACAATGCATGGGTTTATCTGGCAGTGGTATTTTTAGTGGTCACATGGCTGATTAAATATTTTTGGACACGCAATGCACAGGCCGTAGGCTATGGTGATTCCACTATGGAATCGGCAACAGGTTTGGGCGAAATTGGCAAAGTGCGTTTGCTTGAACGCCCCCATGCGATGGGCAATTACCTGACAAACGAATTTGCGTTTCGCGTTGCGCGGAAACATTTGAGCAAGATGGGGGGGATAGTGGTCTTGCTGGGCGTTGCATTGCCAATCCTGCTTCTTCTTCTATCTCTTCTCGTTGGCAATGGGTTTGCTGGCTTCCTGCAAGTGTTGGCGACTATTAGTCTTATGGCAGGATTGTTCGTGGAGCGCTGGTTGTTCTTTGCCGTCGCAAAGCATGCCGTTGGCCTTTACTATGGTGGAGAAGAGGCATTGGTGCCGGCTAAATAAGAACGTTTACTCTTGTTCTGGGTGTGCACCAGGTCATCCTCGTGAAGAAAATCTCCAATGCGTGTTTCCAAAAACACGAGTGGGTGGTTTTTGGAACTGACGCAAGAATGAATCGTGTTTTTGTCGATGTTGTAGGTCCAACCCGTGGTGATATGGTGGGTTACATCTGAAATTATTGCAGTGCCGAGACCTGATAGAACTTGCCAATTTTCTTTGCGGTGGGTGTGAAAATGTTCAGGGATCAATGCGCCGGGATGAAGTTCGATTTTATAGACTTGTGCTTGTTGGCTTTGCTCTAGCAGAGTTTCTGTGCCCCACACATGATGACGAACAGGGGAGTGAAACAGTTCTAAACACTGAGTTTCACGCATGTCACCGGTAAGTGCTGCCATGTCGACCGTTGTGTCTTTGGATTGAATGAGCGTTGCATCGCGTGTTGATATCACGCGCAGGTTGGAACATCCGATCATAGCTATCAGGTGACCATTGCTGTCGATGCTGCAATTTTGGTTTTCAAACGAGAAATTAGAACGAGAAGATTGTGTCTGTTTCGAGCTGAAAATATCGGTGGGTCGTAATAAAAACTGATCGGTGCGCTTTATGAGCTCATCCCCAATATGTTTTGATTCCAATGCACTCCACATATTCAAGTTAATCCAAGATGCGTCATTCATGTTGCCGGATTGTTGATGCGCCATATCTATGGTTTGAAATGCTTCGGTACTTGCAGATTTTGCAATCTCTAGGATGTGATGGGGGCAAGCCATGAATATGGAGCCGATGGAATAGAGACCATGAGTCTCGAATGTTGTTGCGTTATCTTCTTCAAGAGGTTTGACCTGCAAGAGAGAGTTCACCACTGAGCGACCGCATCGTTGTGCCAAACTTGCTTTTTGATGATGAGCGGAATTGTAGGGTTCGCCCAAAACCACCATTTGGTTTTCGGGCATGTTTTCACGAATCTGTTGATATGTCTTTCCCAGAGTGCTGACATTTTTGGGAACGTTGGCCGTGTCCATGAACATCATCATCTGATCTGAATTGGAGCGCGCTACCAAAAAGCTGGCATATACAGCGGCATTCCAATTTCCACGTTCAATCGGTTCCACGATGAACCGACAAGAGTCAAGAAGCCCGATTTGTTCGGCCTGCGTTTTTGCTGTTTTCAATTGATTGGGTGCAACGAAAACCAACGGTGCTTTTGAGTTGGGAAGATGAGAGATGCACAGAAGAGCCGTTTGAAATGCACTTTGTTCGCGTTTGCTGCGTTGAAATTGAACAGGGTCCAATA
Source organism: uncultured Rhizobiaceae group bacterium (assembly GCA_938010435.1). Classification (GTDB taxonomy): domain Bacteria; phylum Pseudomonadota; class Alphaproteobacteria; order Rhizobiales; family Rhizobiaceae; genus Pseudahrensia. Next base: position 37,067 of record CALLUS010000007.1, read on the forward strand.
TGCGAGATTTTGGCCACTTCGCAAGGTTACTACTGCCTGCAAGAAGGACTGGGGCGACAGAACCGAAAGGGTTTTCTTGATTGGATGACATAGGGAACTCCAAGTGTTGGAGTTCTTTTACAATTACATTAGTTTACCAATAGTTGCAAAAAAATAAAATACAACTTTATAGCGTTTTCCACTTGGACCGTTCGGGGGCTTTGATCTTCCATCTGTTGTGCAGCCACAACCATTGTTCAGGATATTCGCGCACCCAGTCTTCCATGATGCTGTTGATCGTTTTGGTTGTTTCAATAACATCCAGATTGCCATTGTTATCGCGTGGAATATCGATGGCATCGTGCAGTTCAAGCCTGAAACGGCCATTAGGAAGCCTGATGCAGCGAGCAGGGTGAATATCGCAGTCGAACTGTCTGGCCAGTTTCGCAGCCAATGGGTTGGTTGTGGCTTCCCGGCCTAAGAACTCGACGCGAGGGCCACGGGTGAAAGCCTGATCAGCTAATAGACCAATTGCTCCATTTTCTTCCAATACACGCACCAATGCCCAAGCAGCGCCTGCGCGGGACGGGACAAGATCACCATTGTCTGTGCGGCGCGCTTTTAGCACGCGTTTGGCCAAGTAGGGATTGTTGGGCGGGCGGAACAAAGCCGTCACGTTCAGATCATAAGTGGATGCTGCAACAGGGAGAATTTCCCAATTGCCCGTATGCGCTGTGAAAATGATGACCGGCTTTTGGCTTTCTCGAAGTTTTATGAAGTTATCGATCCCGACAACTTCCACATTGCCCGCTTCCGGATTGTCGACATCGAAATCGAAGAGTTTGTCGAGGAGAACATATTCGGCGAGAGTTCGCCCCACATTACCCCAAACATTGCGTAAGAGTTCGTCAATTTCCGATTTTGATTTTTCAGGAAAGGCCAATTCGAGATTGCGGCGGGCCATTTTACTGCGTGGCAAATAGGGTGCCAGTTTGCGTGCTATTTTCTCCGCAGCATTGGTTGATTTCTGCGCAGGCAACCGCTTGGCCCAATGGAGCAGCAAACCGATAAGCTTGGCTACAATCCAATCCCAAACGGATTTCGCCCGCAGCAATTGCCGTTCAATGAAAGGGTTGCGGTAAAACTTCGCCAAGAGCTAGCTCATACGCATGATGATTTTGCCGAAGACCTTGCGGCTTTCCATACGTTCCAATGCAGTTGCCAAATCGCCAAATTCAATTTCGGTATCAACAACGGGCTTTACATACCCTGCAGCCATTTTGTCCATTGAATCGACCATGTTCTGCTTTCGGCAGCCAAAGGAGCCAATGAGTCTCAATTGACGTTGGAACAACATCATCAAGTTGGTTTCTGCAGAAACACCACTGGTTGAACCGCACGTCACCAAACGTCCCCCGCGTTTCATGCACAGCATGGAGCCTGCCCATGTTTCTTTGCCAACGTGTTCGAAAACGACATCAACGCCTTCCTTCTTGGTCAGCTTACGAACTTTGCCCTCAAAGCGATCTTCACGGTAGTTGATGACGTGATCTGCGCCCAATGCCATGGCGGGTTCGATCTTGTCGTCGCTGCCTACTGTAGTGATCACGCGGCAACCAATTGACTTCGCCAATTGAATTGCTGCCGTGCCGATGCCAGAACCGCCAGCTTGAATGAGAATGGTTTCCGAGGGTTTGAGCAATGCGTTGTCAAACAGCATATGCTCGCACGTGCCGAATGTGATGGGAGCAAGTGCAGCACCAATGTCATCACAATTTGGCGGAACGGGCACACATTGACGGGCAGGCAGGTTCACAAGCTCACGGGCAAAGCCGCCAAGATGGAATCCGTGTACTCCAGAAACATGCTCGCACAAATTGTCTTTGCCTGAACGACAGTGATGGCACGTTCCACATACGCGAGCACCAAAAATGGATACCAATTGCCCGGGCACAAGGTCACACACACCTTCGCCAATGGCGACAACTTCAGCGCTTGCTTCAGCGCCAATGGTGAGTGGCATTTCGCGTTTGGCAAACGCCATGCCACGCCATCCCCATACATCGAGGTGGTTGAGTGCAACAACGCGTACGCGAAATTGAACTTCTCCTGCAGCGGGAGCTTCGGGAAGGTCTATGTCAACGGATTTGACCTCGCGGTCTGAGACAAGCTGAAGCGCGCGCATTTAAGCTCCGTAAGGGTAATTTGAGTGAAACTGTTGAGACGTGTTTAAGCGAACTCGCGACCAAAAACCAGACATGCATTTTGTCCGCCAAATCCAAATGAATTTGACAGAATATTGTTCACCTGAACATCTCGTGCTGTATGCGGAACCACATCCAAAGGAATGTCTGGATCGGGGGTGTCATAATTTATGGTGGGTGGAATGCGACCATGCTGCAATGTGAGCACCGAGAACACAGCTTCAATTGCACCGGCCGCCGTCAGTGTGTGGCCTATCATCGACTTGTTTGATGAAATAGGTGTCTGATGAATACTGTCGCCGAACACTGTTTTCAAGGAATTGTATTCCATGCGATCGTTTTCGGGTGTCGATGTGCCGTGAGCATTGATGTAGCTGATTTCACTGTGATCGATATTGGCGTCAGACAAAGCATTTTGAACCGCGGTAATTACAGGTGATCCATCCGGTGAAGAACGCGTGCGGTGGAAGTGATCTGCTTTTTCACCGCAGCCGCGCACCACAGCTAAAATATTTGCGCCTCGTGCCTGCGCGCTTTCCAATGATTCGAGAACCAAAGCGCCTGCTCCTTCGGCCATGACGAATCCATCACGGTCTTTGGAAAAAGGTTTAGCTGCTTTTTCTGGATGCTCGTTTTGAGTGGTTAGGGCGGATAGAAGTGAAAAACGCACCAGTGATTCCATTGTCACTGAACCATCTGTACCGACGCAAAGCGCAGTTTCAGTATCACCACGACGAATTGCTTCCACGCCGAGTTGAACCGCAGTCGTGCCGGAAGCACAGGCAGTGGAGAGAGAAATCGGAAGACCCGTGGTGCCAAATTTGTCAGACAGGCGATCAGCCGTCCGTCCGAATTGCAGCAACTCATACATGTCTTTGTGCTTTTGAGTGCGTGCCATATCGATCAAACGGTCGTAGCCTTCCAGCGGGGAATCGCCAGCTTCTTTGTCGAGGGCGAAGCGGTGTTGCCATTCCATTTCTACGGGAGGGGATGCCAAGAAAAGTGGTCCTGGGAATTCTCCCATCGGTAGGCCGGATTCTTGAACCGCTTCTTCAGCGGCAGAATCTGCCAAAGCATAGGTGAGACTTGGGGCGGATTGTTGATCCAACTCCATGAAATCGACGGTTCCTGCGACCGATGTTTTCAATCCATCGGTTTCAAAACGCTCAATGCGATGAATGCCAGACTTGCCATTTGTCAAAGCTGTCCAATTGTCTTGCTTGCCTTTGCCCAGTGAAGAAACTACGCCAACGCCGGTTACAACAACGATGGAACGGCCTTTAAAATCTTTTTGAGGTGATGTGCTCATTTTTGGTGCTCTGCCTCTGATTACTTAGAAACGGGTTCAATCAGCGCCATGCCTTCGGCGCGGTTGTGACCCAACGTTGTGACAAGAATATTTTCTGGTGTGGTGTCGCTCTCAACTTCGTTTGAAGCCATAGGCTTGTATAATGCGCCTTGTTTTAATGACAAAGCTGCTAAGGCTACACCAAGCGGGAAGTGAGTTTCGATTGAATGGCCCATGATGTTGCCGAAAGCGCGGACAGGCGCATCTGCCAAATTGGTGCTCAGGAAATCTTGTTCAGTTTTGGTAATGTCGGCACAACCGGAAGCACCAGATAAAATGGCTGTTGAACCTGATGCTGAGAGTTTAGCAAAGGCGCGGTCCAAACGTTTGTTGGTTGTAGCATTGTCGCGACGTCCGTGTTCAGCGGCGATACCACTTAGCTTGGCATAAGGTTTTGCACCACGTGCTTCAGCATGGGCACGTGATTCCATAACGAGAAATGCACCAACGGATCCAAGAATTGTTCCGTTGCGGTTCCAGATATCAGCGTGTTTGCTTTCTTGCAGGTAACCGCCCAATGCGAAGAACAACAGCATGTCGCTGCGTTCAGCGTTGTAAGCGCCACCTACCAACACAATGTCGCTTTGGCCTGATGCAATACGTGCATGAGCCGTTTGAATGGCGGAGATGCCTGCACCTTCTTCTCCCATGAAGGTGCGAGAAGAACCTGTTACTTTGTGAACAATGGAAATATTGCCCGCGAGAAGGTTGGACAGTTGCGCTAAGAACAAAGTGGGGCGCAGATCGTTGGACAGGCGCTCAGCCAGCAAAGCATCTGTGTTATTGGAGCTGCGGCCTTCTTTCATAACGGCCGCATCAACTTCCATGTCGCGCTCACCGCCGCCAGCGGCGACAATCATGTCCATACGACCGCAAAGACTTTCGTCTTTTTTGGCGCCAGCATCATCGAGGGCAAGACCAGCTGCATAAGTGCCGATCTGTTGCCAAGGTTCCATCTGGCGCATATCGCGTCGTGAAATTTGTTGCGACCAGTCTGGTTCTGTTAGTGCGTGAACAGGGTAGGGTGCAAAACGCTCTGCGTCGACATTGGCTGGCTTGCCAGATTGCAACGCGTCCCAATGAGTTTGTGGACCTTCGCCAAGCGAGGACAAAAGACCAACGCCTGTGATCCAAACTTCATTGTTTTGAGAATTGTTGTCGCCCATTCGATCGTCGCTCCATTTGTGACGGAAAATCCATTCCGTGTGATAATATCAATACGTTGGAAACGAGGCAGGGGCTAGACTTCGTTGTAGAAAATCAGACTATGGTAACCGGTCTTTTCTAAGCAGGCAGATGTTCTGAAGGCATGTTCAGTTCTTTTGCACGATCAACAATCATCTTGGCAAATGCGGGATCTGGAAAATTCATTGTTTTGAAGGTCAATTGTGCATTGCAGATACGCTTGCCGTCAGACTTGATAGAAGCCTTGGTCATGGCAAAACCTGACCCGTCATGCTCCATCACCGCTTCAATTTCTAAAGGTGTTTCCGGTTCCACAAATGTGCGTAACTTGCCTTCTTTCACACCCACCAGAAACGGCATGGCTGCAAATTTGCTTTTGGACATAATGAGAAAGCCGCAGGCTTGCGCCATTGTTTCAATCAACAACACGCCGGGCACGAGTGGCAAGCCGGGAAAGTGGCCTTCAAAGACAGAGCTTTGCTCTGGCACTTTTGACTGCGCCACAAGAATTCCAGAATTAAGATCGACTGAAATTATCCGGTCGATCATTTGGAAATATTCTAGGTGCATTTGATGCGATCGTTCTAGGCTTTGTCAGCGACCAGATCGTCAATTTTGCCGCAGAGGTTTTTCATCACGAAATACTCTTCAGTTGCAGCTTTGCCATCGTTGACCTCTTGTGTCCAAGCTTCCAACGGAATTTTGATGCCGAATTCTTTGTCGACTGCGAAAACGATGTCTAGAAAATCAAGGCTGTCGATACCGAGATCGTCAATTGTATGGCTGTCTGGAGTAATTTCGCCGCGTGGGATTTCACTGGTCTCGGAAATGATGTCAGCAACTTTGTCGAATGTAGACACGAATGATACCTCGTTTGTACTTTGAACTAGGGGATTCTGGTCAGCTCAGGCCCAGTTCCCAATTGAATTACGCTTCCTCTAGCGTTTTCCGCTGTTGGTTGCAAACTTCATTTGCCAATGAAATGTGGCGCTATTTCAGCTCGTTTCGATAATGCATTGTATCGCTTTGGCACAGGGATACACGCCATTCAACAATGCTGCCGTCGAGGGCAAATGCGCGACGGTCTATTTCAAGGACGGGCGCGTTGGATTCTAACCCCAAATGTTCGCTCACATGGGCAGGGGCGGTGATCGCGCGGAGCTTTTCTTCGACGCGTGCAACGATGATTCCGTATTGCGCGCCGTAAAAGCGATAAACGTTGTTGGGCAGGTCTTTTTGTTCATCGAGATCCGGAAAGCGGTTTTGGGGTAAAATCAATTGCTCCACCAATATGGGCTGGCCATTTTCACTGCGCAGACGCTCGAAATGCCAGACTTGAGCACCAACTTCCAAACTGAAAAGAGCTTTCTCTTCCGCATTCGCGGTTTGTAATGAACGAGAGAGATATTTGGATTCGGGAAAACTCTGATCTGTACCTTGGCCATTGTTTGAGGTGAGGCGATAGAACCGGAACAGGATGGACTTGTCTTCTGCCTCACTTACAAATGTGCCTCGGCCTTGACGGCGGATCAACAAACCTTCGTTTGTCATTTCATCAAGCGCTTTGCGAACCGTGCCTTGGCTCACGCCCAATTCGTCGGCAATGGCGAATTCCGATGGCAACATTTGCCCCGGTTTCCACGCGCCCGAAATCAAACGGCCCACCAACGCCTCGCGCACTTTTGCGTAGAGTGGCTGGGCGGCCAATCTCATAGGTGCATCCAAGGTTTCAATCGCAACCATCGTTCGTCTTTCGAATATCCACCAACAAATTTGTTGGCTCCATTGACAGAGCTTATGCCAGTCTCTTATGTCTTATACAAGACTTACCGCAAATTGGATGGAGACAATCCACATGAGCAATATCCCTCAACTGTTGGTGCATGACCACGAAGACAACGTAGGCGTTGTTGTGGTTGAAGACCTGAAAGCCGGCACTGAAATGCTTTGTGTCGTGACCCACGACAATTCAACTTTCAAACTGAAGGCTGAACAAGACGTGGAAATCGGCCACAAAATCGCACTGAAAGATATTGCTGAAGGCGACACAGCCATCAAATACGGCGAAGACATCGGCAAGTTCGTGGGTGCGGTCAAAAAAGGCCACCACGTGCACACACAAAACCTCAAAACCAAACGCTGGTAAGGAACCAAGATTATGTCAGATAAAATTATGGCTTATCGCCGCGACAACGGTCGTGTTGGCGTTCGCAACCACGTTCTTATTCTTCCTGTTGATGATATTTCCAACGCAGCTTGTGAAGCTGTGGCGAACAACGTCAAAGGCACCATGGCTATTCCACACGCCTATGGCCGTTTGCAGTTCGGTGAAGACCTGGACATTCACTTCCGCACAATCATTGGTACAGGCGCAAACGCCAACGTAGCTGCTGTTGTGGTGATCGGTATCGAGCCGGATTGGACACAGAAAATTGTTGACGGCATCGCTGCCACTGGCAAGCCTGTTTACGGTGTTTCCATTGAGCAAAAAGGTGACTTTGAAACCATTCGCCAAGCATCTTGGAAAGCAAAAGAATTCGTTCATTATGCGACTGAAATTCAGCGCGAAGAATGCGACATGTCCGAGCTTTGGATTTCCACGAAATGCGGTGAGTCTGACACGACAACTGGTCTGGGTTCTTGCCCAACTGTTGGCAATATGTACGACAAATTGATCCCAAAAGGTGTCACTGGTTTCTTCGGTGAAACGTCTGAAATCACTGGTGCTGAACATATCTGTAAGGCACGTGCTGCTGATGAAGAAACAGGTGAGCGCTGGTACAAAATGTGGGAAGCCTATCAGAACGACGTAATTTTCGCGCACCAGACAGATGATTTGTCGGACTCTCAGCCAACCAAAGGCAACATCCTTGGCGGTTTGACGACGATTGAAGAGAAAGCCCTCGGCAACCTCGAAAAAATCGGTCGTGAGTGCAAATATATCGACATTCTGGAACCTGCTGAAGCACCAGCCAAGGGCAATGGCCTTTACTTCATGGATTCATCTTCTGCTGCTGCAGAATGTGTGACTTTGATGGCGGCAGGTGGTGCGGTGATCCACACCTTCCCAACAGGGCAGGGCAACGTTGTGGGCAACCCAATCGTTCCCGTTATCAAGATCACCGCCAACCCACGTACTGTTCGTACAATGGGCGAGCATGTGGATGTTGATGTGTCCGGCATTCTCACACGTGAGAAGACAATCGACGAAGCTGGTGATGATCTGATCGAAATGATCCGACGCACAGCCAACGGCCGCAACACAGCCGCAGAAGCTCTCGGCCACCGTGAGTTCTCAATGACGAAGTTGTACCGCTCGGCTTAAGGTTTGAGTGGATTTGAATTGAGAGAAAGGGAGGCGGAAGTCTCCCTTTTTTTGTAGCCTGATGATGGTGGATTCATATCAATCGGCGAATGAATGTTGAAGTCGCACAGCCTTTCATTCAACGCGAGACTGTTTCTGACATTTGCTTGGCATCAATGATGGAAGCGTCTACCACCTTGCCAGCGCGGGTGCTAACTCGCATTCTGACATTTAACGTAGACTTCGACCATTCTGCGCTTTGTATTGCTTCACGTTGATCAGCTTGAACCAAAGCGTCAGTAATTCCCACGTTGATCTCATCACCGCTATGTTCGTTTCTAAGGCGTACACGAAAACCTTGGGTTGCTGATGAATCAACACGAACTACAATATACTGACCATCTATAATTTGTTCGTGTGTATCAAACCGGGGTTGCCGAGTCGCCGCCTTGGCATTCGCGCCGTCAATCATAAGTCCATTTACGGTGGCAGTTGAGTTGTCGTTAACGCTTCTAAGAACTTCGTGTGCCGTATCACCAGCAATCTGACTTGCTACAGGAGCCTGTTCAATACGAGACATGGTTTGCTCTAGTATTTTCAGCTGGCGTGCGGGGATAGCGTTGGCTTCGCGTATAGTTCGAAACATTTCGATACGTTCTTCGCTTTTTGCTGCTTCCTCTTGCCTCTTTGCCGAATTATCAAGATGCATTTTGTAAGCAGATTTCCCAGTCCACATAATGACCAAAAAGCTGCCAAATAACAAAATTTGTTCAGGTGAGAGCTTGTCGGCCATCTGTAACAAAACACGACTTATTGCAGTGCCAAGCTCGGCAAATATATCTGAGCTACCAGAACGAACCCGAAACTGAATTTTCAGCTGCTCTCTCTCATCGTCAGTTAGTCTTCGTGCATCCGGTTCGCCCGTTTTTGCATAAGCATAAGTCTTGTAAACTTGATTTTGAACCGCAGTTAAAGCTCGGATGCTGTTAACATCGACTGACGAATTTCCGGCTGGGTCGAGGTATTGAAAAGCTGTATGGTCGCCAAAACTAAGCTCTGGCAAATTGTCAACTGCGAAATCTCCGCGAAGAACTCTATCGAGAATTTTAAAAGCATCTTCTTCTGATTCAATTTCAATGTCAGGCATAGGTAACCTCAAATTTATAATGGCCTTATTGTATTATATAATTTTTACTTAGAAAGGAGAAAAACATCTATCAACAAAACATTTCAAAATTCGAATTCAACACTATTATGCATAGAACTTCTGGTTATTTAACAAAATACTCGAATTCTGATTGGAGAGTTTTTGATTTTCATGCCGCTAGCTATTTTTGCAGTGCTACTGCACACTTGTCTAAGCAATTCCATCTATTGATCCCTAATGCCTAAAATCATCATTTCAGAATTTATGGATGAGGTTGCAGTTAAAAAACTGCGGCTTTTTCACGACTGTACCTATGATCCTGCTCTTGTTGATGAACCAGACAAGCTGATCGAACTTGTGGGCGATGCGGATGCTTTGATTGTGCGCAATCGGACGCAGGTTCGTGGGGCTTTACTGGATGCTGGTGCCAATCTCAAATGCATCGGGCGGCTTGGTGTTGGGCTGGACAATATTGATGTTGCTGCCTGCAAATCGGCTGGCATTGAGGTTATCCCCGCCACGGGCGCGAACAATCTCTGTGTGGCAGAATATGTGATCACCATGGGGCAGGTGCTATTGCGCAATGCTTATTTGGGAACGGATTCTGTGATTGCTGGAGAGTGGCCGCGCCAACAAATGATGGGGCGTGAACTGGCGGGCAAAACCCTTGGGTTGATCGGCTTCGGTGCGATTGCCCGCGAAGTGGCTGGCCGCGCCATGGCGCTTGGCATGGAGGTTGTGGCTTATGATCCGAACCTTTTGGCGAACGATCCGGTTTGGCAATATGTGCGCAATGTTTCGCTCGACGGGATTGCAAGCCTTTCCGATGTGGTGAGCCTGCATGTGCCGCTGGTGGAAGCGACCCGCCATATTGTGGATGTGGCGTTTCTGAAATCGATGAAGAATGACGCGGTGCTAATCAACGCGGCGCGAGGCGGGGTCGTGGATGATGCGGCCATCGCATTTGCCTTGTCCGAAGGTGAAATCGCGGGTGCGGCGCTGGATGTATTCGAAGTGGAGCCGCTGACCGCAGAAGCTGGTGCAAAGTTTGCCGGATTGCTCAATTTCATAGCGACACCGCACATTGCTGGTGTCACAGTGGAATCCAATATTCGTGTCAGTGACCTGATTGCAGAAAAGGTTTTGGCCAAATTGTCAGCTGAATAGGCTCGCTGCCGTTCGGCGCTCTATTGTAGGAATTTTCCGTTGGCCAATTTTACCACCGAACAAACTCACCAGCTTATCGCCGATGCGCTCCTGCGTTCGAATACGTCTGAAGCTAATGCCAACAGCGTGGCCACTGCACTTGTGGGCGCTGAACTGGCGGGACAAAGCGGCCACGGTTTGCGGCGCGTGGAAAGTTATGCAGCGCAGGCGGCTTCCGGCAAAGTGGATGGGCATGCCGTTCCTATTGCCGATCAAACTGCTCCTTCTGCGCTGGCTGTGGATGCAGCCCACGGGTTTGCATATCCTGCGATGGATTTGATTCACGGGAAACTGCCTGAAATGGCGAAGCAAAACGGCATCGCCATGGCTGGTGTTCGTCGCTCTCACCATTGTGGCGTTGCCGGATTGATTGTGGAGAAATTTGCCGATCAAGGTTTGGTCGCAATGATGTTTGCCAACACGCCTGCGGCCATGGCGCCTTGGGGCGGCAAGAAAGCACTGTTTGGAACAAACCCCATTGCGTTTGCAGCGCCTCAAGCCGATGGCGAGCCTGTCGTGGTGGATGTCTCTTTGTCCAAAGTGGCGCGCGGCAAAATTATGGCTGCAAACCAAAAAGGGGAGCCTATTCCGGAAGGTTGGGCGCTGGGGCCGGATGGTGAAAACACCACGGACCCGAAGGTTGGTTTACAAGGCACAATGGTTCCTATGGGCGATGCCAAAGGCACAGCCTTGGCGCTGATGGTAGAACTCATGGCCGCAGGGCTGACGGGTGCAAACACAGCTGACAATGCCAGTTCCTTCTTTGAAGCTGAAGGTGAAGCCCCGGGAGTTGGCCAATCAATCATTGCAATTGATCCAACGAAGTTCGGTGGCGCTGGTGCGCTGGCGCATATGGGTGAGTTGATTGGGAAGATTGATGGGGAACCGGGCGCGCGGGTGCCGGGTCAGCGTCGCCATGAAATCCGTGAAAACCTGACGAAAAACGGAATAGAGATTGACGACGACCTGCTTAGCGTCATTCAATCCATCGGATCGTAAAGTCAAACTTTAAACATCGTTGGAATTTCAGATGAAAAGCAATCGACCGCAGACGCAGTTCACAGGGCCGGAACTGGCTGGAAAATCTGCTGTAGAGATCGTTCACCTCTTGCAAAAGGGAGACGTTTCGCCTGCTGAAATGCTTGAAGTCAGTAAGCAACGCATCGACCAAACCGATGGTGCGGTGAATGCTATGGTGACGAAGTGTTATGATCGTGCAGTAAGTAAACTCGCAGGGTTGAGCGAACGCGAAGCATCGGCAGGTGAGGAACCGGGTTGGTTGGCTGGTCTTCCAGTTGGAATCAAAGATTTGACCGATGTGGAAGGAGTGCGCTGCACTTACGGGTCTAAAGGCCTGGCTGACAATATTTCCAATGTGAATGATCCCATTGTCGATACGCTGGAAGACCGTGGCGCGATTGTGATGGGTAAAACCAACACGCCTGAAATGGGCGCTGGTGGGAACACGTTCAACGAAGTTTTCGGTATGACGCGCAACCCTTGGAATACCACCAAAAATGCTGGGGGTTCATCAGGTGGGGCCGCTGTTTCACTGGCGACGGGGCAGGTCTGGTTGTCGGAAGGGTCTGATTTAGCAGGAAGCCTGCGCACACCTGCGGCTTATTGTGGTGTTGTGGGCTTACGGCCATCGGTCGGACGTGCATTTGGCGGGCCCCTGAATTTGGGATTTTCCCACGAAGGTATTTGCGGCCCGATGGCACGGTCTGTTGAGGATTGTGCGCTGTTTCTCGACGCTATGAGTGGTTTTGATGATCGTGCCCCCTTGAGCTTGCCTGCACCTGATGAGCCATTTCAGACGGCAGTTCAAAGGGCGGATGCCAAGATACGCATTGGATATGCGCCGACTTTAAATGGTTTTGCACCTGTTGAGACTGAAATCGAACAAGTCATGCGGTCCGCATTGGAAAAATTGCAAGGTGAGGGTGCGTCTGTGGACGAAAGTTGCCCTGATCTGACGGGGCTATATGACACTTACGTTACTTTGCGAGCGATGCATTGGATGTCGCTGCCCGGGCGTGCGCCAAAATCTATCATGAAGCACTATAAGCCAACGCTGACAGCCAATATTGCGGTTGCAGATGCTTTGACCGTGGATGATGTGGTGACGGCGAACTTAACGCGCACGGCGCTTTATCACCGGATGCGAGACTATTTTAAGACGCACGACATTCTTGCTTGTGCGGTGATTGGGCTGGAACCTACCGATGTGGAAATTGAATTTCCGACTGAAGTCGGTGGTGAACCGATGAGCGACTATATCGATTGGTTGCGTTTCTCGTTTTTGGCCACAACTACCAGTTTGCCAGCCATTTCTGTACCTTGTGGTTTTACCAAATCTGGAATGCCGGTGGGTATTCAATTGATCGGTGGGCCAAGGGCGGATGCTAAAGTTTTGAAAGCGGCACGAGCTTTGGAAATCGCGTTGGATCTGGGAACAATGCCCATCGATCCGATTGTGCGCCATTCTTAGGAGATTCTCGCCGTGTTGAAGATCGTGCCCCCAAGTCGAAAAGTCATGAACCTTGGGCATTTTCTGAAACAGGCCGCTGATCGTTTTACCAATAAACCTGCACTGATACGTGGCGAGTTTGAGGTGACGTTTACTGAATTGAATCAGCGCGTTGATTCAATCTGTTCTGCTTTTGATTCAATGGGCGTGAACAAAGGAGATCGCATCCTTGTTCAATCACGCAATTCGTTCGCGATGTTTGAATCCATGTTTGTAGCTTTTCGTCTAGGAGCTGTTTTGGTTCCAGTGAATTTTCGTTTGAGCGAAGAAGAAGTGGCGTTTATTGCCAAGAATTCAGGTGCAAACGTGTTGGTATATGAAAACATATTTGCATCTCACCGCGATGCCGCAGTTGAGGCCGGAGATTTTAAACACATCGTTTGTTTCGATGATCCGTCAGAAGGCGAACTTGCTTGGCAAGGTTTGGCCAAAACAAAAGTGTCATTTGAGGAATGCGCAGTTGAATATGACGACCCATGCTGGTTTTTCTTCACATCAGGGACGACAGGACGACCAAAGGCTGCGATTCTAACTCACGGTCAAATGGGGTTTGTTGTGACCAACCATATTGCGGATTTAATGCCGGAATTGGGTGAGGGAGATTGTTCTCTTGTTGTGGCGCCACTGTCCCATGGTGCTGGTATCCACCAATTGCCTCAAGTCGCGCGTGGTGTCACAACTGTATTGCTGTCCGGCCAACGCTTTGATGCGGAAGAGGTTTTTGCCTTGGTGGAGAAGCGCAGAATCACTAATATGTTCACCGTTCCGACCATTCTCAAAACGATGGTCGAGAGTGAAGTCGTTGATAAATATGATCATTCATCTTTGAAACATGTGATTTATGCAGGTTCCCCCACATATCGTGTGGATCAAAAGCTTGCACTCGAAAAACTCGGTAAATGTATCGTTCAATATTTTGGTTTGGGTGAAGTGACGGGCAATATCACCGTCTATCCAGCACCATTGCACGATGCAGATGATGGCGTGCAGGGACGTTTGGGAACATGCGGCTACGCAAGATCTGCTATGCAAGTGCAGATTCAATCGGACGATGGTTTGGAATTGACGCGGGGAGAAACAGGCGAAATATGCGTCACTGGCCCTGCGGTTTTTGCCGGCTATTACAATAATCCAGAGGCCAATGAAGCCGCATTCCGCAATGGCTGGTTTCGCACAGGCGATCTCGGCCACATGGATGGGGAGGGTTACGTCTATATAACGGGTCGCGCTTCAGATATGTATATCTCGGGCGGTTCCAACATTTATCCTCGTGAGATTGAGGAGAAATTACTGCAATATCCGGAGATACACGAGTGTGCCGTGCTTGGAATGCCTGATTCAAAGTGGGGTGAAATCGGTGTTGCAGCGCTTGTTGTTTCGGAACAATTCAATCTTGATGATTTTAATGGATGGATGAGCGCGAAGATCGCCCGCTATAAATTGCCAAGGCGTGTGGAAATTTTCGACGTGCTGCCCGTTTCGGGATATGGTAAAATTACTAAAAAGCTGGTGCGTGAGGCCATTGAGCAACGCGATGCCAAACTAGATTAGGCTCTTTAGAATGATCAAGGAAATCAATGGTCTGCATCACGTGACGTCCATGGCGTCTGATGCGGTGGAGAATAATGCGTTCTTTACGGATGTTCTGGGGCTGCGTCGGGTCAAAAAGACAGTCAATTTTGATGCACCTGATGTGTACCACCTCTACTATGGTAACGAACGAGGCGAAGCTGGCACGGTGATGACTTATTTTCCGTTTCCCAATATGATGAAAGGGAAAGCAGGAGTGGGAGAAGTGGGAACCACGGCTTTTTCTGTTCCCGATGGAACGTTGGATCACTGGTTAAACCGTTTGTTTGAAATGGGTGTAAGTGATGTTGAGAAGTCGCAGACTTTTGGTGAAAATAGACTAAATTTCAGTGGTCCTGATGGCGATGGTTTTGCACTGGTTGAAGTTAATGAAGATGCCCGCGCTCCCTGGACCGGAGGTGATGTTGGTGCGGACACTGCCATTCGCGGTTTTCATTCCGCATCAATGCGATTGAGAGATGGTGGTGCCTCTGCTGAATTGCTGAAATTCATGGGATATGAGCTTTTTGATACATCTGGCGATGTTTCAAGATTTGTCATACCCAACGGCAATGGTGCAGATTTTATCGATGTTGAAACCTTGCCTAGCATCGAACGGGCGCAACAGGGCGCTGGTTCAGTCCACCATATTGCATTTGCGGTTGAAGACCGTGCTGCTCAACTTGCTGTTCGCTCAGCACTACTCGACACAGGCTATCAAGTGACTCCCGTGATCGACCGCGACTACTTTTGGGCGATCTATTTTCGAACGCCAGGCGGTGTTTTATTTGAAATCGCGACTAATGAACCAGGGTTTGGGCGGGACGAACATGTGTCCGAGCTGGGGCAAGGGCTTCAGCTGCCGACTCAGCACGAACATTTGCGGTCTGAACTTGAAAAAACTCTCCGACCATTGGTTTGATGATCAAAACGCACCGATTGTGCTCATTTATGTGGTGAATGGACATCAATCTAATCCCTAAGTTTGATTGCGGCGTTGTCGGTTTATGGCCTAGCTTAGATCTTGGAGGATACGGGCAAAATATGTCCAATGCCCCGAACGCTCTTTCCAAGGGAGGAAACCTTATGAGTGAACATAAAGATCTTACGCGTCGTCGCGTAATTAAATCAGGTGCAGCCGCTGCTGCAGCTGCTGGTGCAACACCATACTTTTTCACACGTGCATTTGCTGATGGCCACGGTTACATGAACGCCCCAAAAGGCGATACAGTAACTTTCGGCTTCAACGTGCCACAAACAGGCGCTTACGCTGATGAGGGTGCAGACGAATTGCGCGCTTATGAAATGGCTGTTGAGCACATTAATGCTGGTGGCGGCGGTATGCTGGACACTTTCTCTTCAAAAGAACTGAAGGGTGGCATTAATGGCAAAAAAGTGAAGTTTGTAACCGGCGACACTCAGACTAAGTCTGACGCCGCTCGTGCTTCTGCTAAGCGCATGATCGAAAACGATGGCGCTATTATGATTACTGGTGGTTCTTCATCAGGTGTTGCGATTGCTGTGCAGGGGTTGTGCCAAGAAGCTGGCGTGATCTTCATGTCCGGTTTGACACACTCAAACGACACCACAGGTAAAGATAAGCGCGCCAACGGTTTCCGTCACTTCTTTAACACGGAAATGACCGGTGCTGCTCTGGGCCCCGTGCTTCAGAACAACTACGGCAACGACCGTAAAGTTTATCACCTGACAGCTGACTACACATGGGGCTATTCGCAAGAAGGTTCTATGATCAAGTACACCAAGCCTTATAATTGGGAGACTGTTGCAACAGTGAAAACTCCTGTTGGCGCCGGTGACTTCTCACAGTTTATCACACCGATCTTGTCATCAGGTGCTGATACACTCGTGTTGAACCACTACGGCAAAGACATGGTAAACTCGTTGACGCAAGCAGTTCAGTTTGGTCTGGCTGGTAAGCAAGTAAATGGCAAAGACTTTACAATTGTTGTGCCACTCTACTCACGCCTTATGGCTCAGGGTGCGGGTGATAACGTTAAAGGCATCTTTGGTTCAACCAACTGGCACTGGTCGTTGCAAGACGAAGGCTCAAAAGCATTCGTTAAAGCATTCGGTGAAAAATATGGCTTCCCGCCATCACAGGCTGCTCACACAACTTATTGTCAGGCAATCTTGTATGCGGACGCTGCTCAGCGTGCTGGTACATTTAAACCTTCAGAAGTCGGTAAAGCTTTGGAAGACTTCGAATTTGATGGCTTGGGCAATGGTAAAGTTCTTTACCGCGGTTCAGATCACCAGTGCTTTAAAGACGTGTTGGTCGTGAAGGGTAAAGAAAACCCGACATCCAAGTTTGACGTTTTGGAAGTTGTTGAAGTTACGCCACGTGCGAAAGTTGAGTACCCTGTCGAATTGCTCGGCGGTGAACTCGGCCCGTACAATAACGGCTAAACTTTGTAGCTTTGAATTCTGGTCGCCCCGTTCCTTTTGAATTGGGGGTGGGGCGGCCAAATTTTTCGAACCCGTTTGCATTCGTTAAAGCGTATAAAAAATGGGTCGGTAAACTTTATTTGGTGGACTACACTGGTGCGGCAAGTGCCGTGTAAATACTCTCGTCATTGAGAAAAGGAACCTGCTGCGGGCCTTTGTGGTGGACGCGCAGGGATACGATATGGACGCGATTTTTCTTCAGTTTTTGAACGGGTTGGACAAAGGCGGTGCTTATGCACTGATCGCTTTGGGACTGACTTTGGTTTTTGGCACATTGGGCGTTGTGAACTTCGCCCATGGTGCTTTGTTTATGATGGGCGCGTTTTGTGCAGTGACCCTGCAACGTCTCTTGAATATTTCATACGAACGTGTGAGCGAAACAGAAACTGACTTTTTGGGCAAACCGTTGAAAGAACAGGTGCCTTATTTGCAAGATATCGTAGGCACGGATACGGCTGCTTGGATTGGCGACTACTCTGTCCCTCTGTCGATTTTTCTTGCGATAATCGTCATGGGAATTGTCGGAGTCATTATGGAGCGAGGCTTGATAAAGCACTTCTATAAACGGCCACACGCAGACCAAATTCTTGTAACTTTCGGATTGGCGATCGTCGTGGGCGAATTGATCCGCCATTACTATGGTGCAAACCCAATTCCACAATCTGCGCCAAACAGTGTTTCTGGTTCAGCCAATGTGGGAGAGTGGTTCGGTTTAGGGCCAAACGTCATCTACCCTTGGTGGCGTCTCGTTTATTTCGCTTTCTCGGCAACGGTCATCTTTGGTGTTTTTGCTTTCTTACAATTCACGACTTTTGGCATGGTCGTGCGTGCTGGTATGCAAGACCGTGAAATGGTGGGTCTGTTGGGTATTAACATTGAACGAAAGTTCACAATCGTATTCGCATTGGCTGCTATAGTTGCTGGTGTTGCAGGCGCTATGTACACGCCAATCCTTCCGCCGGATTATAATATGGGGATGGACTTCTTGGTACTGTCGTTTGTTGTCGTGGTGGTCGGCGGCATGGGCTCACTTGGCGGGGCTGTTTTGGCTGGTTTCTTGCTGGGCATTCTTCAAAGCTTTGCCTCTATGCAGGCCGTTCAAAATCTCATTCCCGGCATCAGTCAAATTATTGTTTATCTGATTGCTGTGATCGTATTGCTCACATTGCCACGTGGTCTTTTGGGCCGCAAAGGTGTGATGGAGGACTAAGTCATGGAAAAGAATGTAGCGCTTAAAGACACAACTCTCTTCTTCGGTTTTGCCGCAGTTATATTGTTGCTCCCCATCTTGCTTGAACCAATCGGGGCGAACTACCCCGACCTTCTTCAGAAGATCGCGATCTTTGGCATTTTTGCCATTGGTTTCAATATTCTGTTTGGTCTCACTGGATATCTCTCATTTGGTCATGCTGCCTTTATCGGTATCGGGTCTTACATGACGCTTTGGAGCTTTAAGCTTCTGACCATGAATGTGGTTCCCGCGATCATGTTTTCTGTTATTTTGGCTGGTGTGTTCGCCTATATCATTGGCTTCGTATCGTTGCGCCGATCCGGTATTTACTTCTCGATCCTGACATTGGCCTTTGCGCAAATGTGTTATAGCCTTGCGTATTCCGTGCTGACACCTATCACCAACGGTGAGACGGGACTGCAGACGCGTGCAATCCGAAAATCATCTGAAACCTCTTTGCTTGACGGTGATATTCGTATCATTGATCAAGCGTTTGGCGTTCAGGAACTTGGTGTTCCGACCACCAATTTCTTCGGCATGGCCATGAGTGGTTATACAGGGTTCTATTTCTGTGCGGTGTTGTTGATTGTTTGTTTCTTCATTGCTCAGCGTATTACGCGCTCCAATTTCGGCATCATGTTGAAAGCTATTAAATCCAATCAAAACCGTTTGAACTATACAGGTATTCACACACGCCCTTACCTAATCACAGCATTTGTGATTTCAGGCATGTATGCAGGTTTGGCTGGCTCTCTCATGGCTGCAACTGACCCTATTGCTGGTGCGGAACGTATGCAGTGGACGGCCTCTGGTGAAGTTGTGTTGATGACCATTCTAGGTGGCGTGGGTACACTTGTTGGGCCTGTTCTTGGCGCAGGTATTATCAAATATGCTGAGCAAAAAGTATCATCGTGGAACGAAGGTATTTTGGAATCTTTCTTCTCTTTCCTTCCAGAAACGCTGCAACATTTCATGGCCAATTTGGGCGTTCTGTTTGTCGGTGAAGGTTGGCACACAACACTTGGTTTGTTGTTCATGATCATCGTGATCTTTTTGCCTGGTGGCATTATGGAGGGCATTCGTAGAATTGGTGCGAAGTTCAGCCGTAAAAAGCCCGAGGCTGATACCAATGCGGCTGCACCGCAACCAGCAGAATAGGGGAACGATATGTCTGCTGCAGAAGAAATGAAAAACGAACAAAGCCGCCAGTTTGAGCGCGGAACTGCAAACACTGTTTTGCACATTGATGATGTTCATAAGAGCTTTGCTGGTTTGCATGCCCTTTCAGACGTTGACCTTGATGTGCGCGAAGGTGAAACCCACGCGATTATCGGCCCCAATGGGGCTGGTAAATCCACACTCCTTAACGTGTGTGTTGGACGATTGAAGCCAGATCGTGGTGCTGTTGTGTTTGATGGCGAAGTCCTCACAGGCAAATCGCCTCATGAGATTAATCAACTTGGTGTGGCTCGTGTATTTCAAACCCCTGAAGTGTTTCCTGAACTGACAGTTCTTGAAAACGTGATGGTGCCGGCATTGTCTAAACGCGATGGACATTTCCGTCTCAACCCGTTCAAAAATTTCTTCCGTGAGAAAGCTATTCGTGAAGAAGCGGAAAGTGTTTTGGAAAATGTGGGCCTACAAGCTCAGTTGTCAGGTCTGGCTTCTACTATGTCACGTGGTGACAAACGTCGCTTGGAATTGGCAATGGGACTAATTCAACATCCGCGCTTGTTGTTGCTTGATGAGCCGACAGCTGGCATGGCGCGCCATGATACAAACGCAACCATAGATCTGCTGAAAAAGATCAAGGAAGGTGGCATGACCAAAGTGATCATTGAGCACGACATGCACGTTGTGTTCTCACTGGCTGACCGTATTTCCGTTTTGGCTGGTGGTCGTATTATCGCTCAGGGAACACCGGAAGAGATTAAAGTCGACCCGCGCGTGAAAGAAGCGTATCTCGGGGAGGAGCAAGTATGAGTGCTGTTGAAACAATTCATGAAACTGCGGATGCAGCTTCTGAAGCTTACTTCTCCGCTCGTGGTTTGAACGCCTATTACGGCGACAGTTTTATTGTTCAAGACGTTTCTTTTGACGTGAATGAAGGTGAAATCGTTGCGCTTCTTGGGCGTAACGGTGCGGGCAAAACATCAACTCTGATGTCCATCGCACGTGCTGATGAACCCGAATTGCGGACAGGTGAAATCTGGATGCAGGGCCACGCCGTTCATGAGATGAAGTCTCATGAAGCGTCAAATTTGGGCATTGCATTGGTTCCTGAAGACCGTCGGATTATTCAAGGATTAACCGTTGAAGAGAACTTGGATCTGGCTACCATTTCAGGTGCTAAGGGTTGGGATTACGAACGCATTTATGATCTGTTTCCACGTTTGAAAGAACGCCGCAAACAGGAAGGCACGACGCTTTCTGGTGGTGAGCAACAGATGTTGGCGATTGGCCGCGCACTGGCGAAAGATTTGAAATTGCTTCTGTTGGACGAACCTTACGAAGGCCTTGCACCAGTTGTGCGCCATGATATCGAAAAGGCGTTATTGCAGGTTCGTGAAGCGGGCATCACAACGATCATTGTAGAACAGAATGCTGTTGCCGCGCTGAAAATTTCAGATCGTGCGATTATTCTAGACACTGGTGAAGTGGCGTTCCAAGGCACAGCCAAAGAAGTGTTAGACAATGAAGAATTGCGCCACGAATATCTGGCAATCTAACACCTTGCTATTCTCCCATCGGCCCGATACGTGAGGCCGATGGCGAAAATTTCTAAGAATTATGATTTGATTGTCCTCGGTGCTGGTGGTGCCGGTCTCATGTGTGCAGCTACGGCGGGGCAGGTTGGTAAGTCTGTGTTGGTGATTGACCATGCAGATAAGCCGGGTAAGAAAATTCTGATATCCGGTGGCGGTCGTTGCAACTTCACGAACATCGGCACAACTGCCCGGCAATTCCTTTCTAAAAACCCTCATTTTGCGAAGTCTGCATTGGGTCGATATCAACCGCAGGACTTCATCGATCTGGTTGAACGCCACAATATCACTTGGCATGAGAAAACGCTCGGTCAATTGTTCTGCGATGGGTCTGCCCAGCAAATCGTCGATATGTTGATGGTGGAATGCCAGTCCGGTGATGTGACTTTTGCGTTTGGTAGTGCGATTTCAAAAGTCGACAAGCAAGATGGTTTATTTCAGGTGGAACATGGTGGTCAGCAGTCTTTAGGAACATCGCTGGTTGTTGCCACTGGTGGGCCATCCATTCCCAAAATGGGCGCCACTGGTTTTGCTTATGACCTCGCTCGTCAATTTGGCTTGAAGGTCGTGGAACCGCGCCCCGCATTGGTGCCGTTTACTCTTGGCGGCGATGAAGCATTGTTTAAAGACCTATCAGGTGTGGCAACTGAAACGATCGTGAAATTTGGCAAAACGGCTTTTCGTGAATCTTCTTTGTTCACCCACAAGGGATTATCCGGCCCGGCTATTCTGCAAATTTCATCTTATTGGAAAAATGGAACTCCGGTTGCTGTTGATTTCTTGCCGACGCGCACAGGGGACTGGTTTCTCGCCAACAAACGCAAGAAGCCCAAGATGAAGTTTAATGCGTTGTTGTCGTCTGCTTTACCTGAACGATTGGCAGAAATACTGGCTGACAAATTGGGGCTTTCTGGCCCGATTGGTGATTTGGGCGATAAGGCTTTGGTGGCAGCTGAAACGCGTTTGCACGATTGGCAATTCAACCCAAATGGAACTGAAGGCTTTGCAAAGGCGGAAGTGACTGTGGGCGGTGTAAGCACTGAAGAGCTGTCTTCCAAAACTATGGAAAGTAAAAAGGTCGCTGGACTATATTTTATTGGCGAATGCGTTGATGTTACTGGTTGGTTAGGCGGATATAATTTTCAATGGGCTTGGGCCAGCGGTGTTGCTGCAGGCGAAGTTGCATAAGCGGGAGAATATTCATGGCACGCAAACGAATGGTCATGGAACTGGGCATGGGCACCGACCTTCAAGGCGAAGATTACACCAAGGCAGCCTGCCGCGCTTTGCACAATGCGTTGCGTCAAAACTCACTGACGGTCGCTGATGCGTTTGATGTACCGCGGGATCAAATGGATGTGGAAATTGTGATTGGTGTCGCGAAGCCCGATCAGGTGGACAAACAAATCGTTGCTGATGTCCTGCCTTATGGCAAACGGGTTGTGTTGGTTGAGGAGGGAGGCATGGATACGCCGAAAGAAGATGGTGGCTTCACAGTGATGGCGAACGCTGCTGTGCTGGTTTATCTTGATTTGCCGGAAGGCAAATATGGGGAGGCAGCTCAATGACAACTGCTGATAAAACACTAAAGCGTATCATTCTCGAAATGGGTACGGGAAATGACCTTTATGGTGAGAATTACACCAAGGCTGCAAAACGCGCCGTTCAAGACGCGATCCACCATTCATCGATAATCCTATTCAAGAGTTTAGGTATTGATCCCCAAACAATGCAGATTGAACTTAATCTCGCATCTCAAAACCCGGATGCCATTGATCTTGATGCCGTAGCTCAAGAATTGCCTTATGGGCAGGTCACGCCAAAAGCTGTCAAAGGCGGATTGAACATCCATGACCCTGATACAGGCCGCACAAGTGTGATTGTGAATGCGGGAATTATCGTGAGACTGCCGCTTTAAGGCAAACTATTTCCCGCTTGGTGTCCGCAGTCCGAACCATAGGTCTTTGACCTTTTTGTAATGTTCTTTCGGTTTGTAGAGACGCACGGG
>CALLUS010000008.1 GCA_938010435.1 uncultured Rhizobiaceae group bacterium
TATCGTAAACGCTGACACCGTCAGCGCATCACCGTCAGGATCAACATCATCAGATTCAACATCACCCGTCACAGCACCACCATCTTCGGTGCCGCTATAGGCATTGTCCGTCGCAACTGGCGCGTCATTCTCAGGGGTTACGAAGAGAGTGAATGTGTTTGCAACAGCATCCGTATCGATTCCACTATTTGCAGTCCCACCATCATCTTGCACTTGGAATGTGAAACTCGAATAACTGGCGCCCGTCGTCGATGTATTATTCTCGCCTGCAAGTGGAACGAAAGTAAGATAGCCGCTTGTAATATCAGCAGCCGAAATAGACTGGCCAGTAGACACATTTGAGGGCGGATTGACCCCATCATCGTAAATGATTGCTCCGTCAGACGGAAGAGTTGCAACAATCACGTTGAGAAGATTGTCGTCCGTGCCATCGATCGGATCTGTGAAACCAAAATCACTGGTGAGGAATGTATGTGTTCCGTCTTCTGCAATTGTGGTTGAGCCGTCTGTTCCTTCAGGTGCATCGTTGATGCCGAGAACAGTTATGGTCACAGTCGCATCATTGGTCACACCATTGGCGTCAATAACTGTATAAGTGAACGTATCGTCCACAGTATCACCCGCTTGAAGCGCTTGCAAAGATGGTGCACTGGATGGATCATAGCTGTAGCTGCCGTCAGGATTGACAACAACCGTTGCACCTAGAGCAGATGTCGTGTCATGACTATCGACTGTTAGTCCAGCCACCGCATCGAAGGTGTTTTTTACGTCCGTATCGGATAGCGCAGATTCATAAAAGCTAAGACCAGCTATCTCACCTTCGAACAGGCCGAAATCAGTCGCCCCGACATTGGCTCCATTTGCAGTTGTTCCAAGTCCGGCACCACTGCCACCATCCCAATCATTAAGATTGGGATCTTGTTGACTGGCAACCAAAATCCCATTCACATAAAGGCGAACTTCATCATTGGTTCCGCTCGCATCTTGGTCATACACGGCTGTGACCTGAATAAACTCATTGGCAATATTTGCAGCACCAATAATGTCGTTAAGGTCCGCCCGAAGAACAATCGTGTTACCGCTGTCGTTGAATTGAACCTGCACATGATCGATTGTGCCAACCCCTGTTCCAGCTGAATCAGACAAGGTAATGGACATGCCGTCACCGCCACCACCGGTTTCATATAGGATAGCACCATCACCAGAAACGTAATCAGCAGGGTCGTATCTGAACCAAATGTCGAATGAAGCATCTGCATTACTGGGATTTCCAGCGAGAGTCTGTAAGGTTGACCCGACAGCACCTTCTGTTCCATCGAACACAAGAGTTTCAGTGATTCCCGGATATGTTGTGGCAGGGCTCGAATCTTGAGTGATACCACCGCTCCATGACAAATCATGAGTTGCAACGCCGCCATTCCATGACCCTGCAGGCGCACCTGACAAATCAACCGTGTCATAGTCGAGTGTTGACGTCGGCAGAGTAGCTATGTCGTTGGTCAAAACACCGCTGGCCGCATCAACCGAAATCGCGGTATCTTCGTTTGTCGCACCCGTGTCATCAACTGGTACCGGGGGTGGAGTGAGAATAACAATTACAGTTGCCGTTTCTGTCACGCCGCCTGATGTCACCGTGTAAGTAAACGTATCATCAGTGACGAACGAACCAGCTGAAGGTGTGTATGTGATCGTGTTATCAGGATTGACGACTACTGTACCGGACGTCCCGTTGGTAGCAGTGACATTGGTTACCGTTCCTTCGAAATTGTCATTGCCCAACACATTGATGATTGTAGATGAGCCAGTGGAAACGGCCTTTATATCGTCAATTGTATCAACAACCGGAGTGACCAGAATATCGATTACGCTTGTATCCGTAGATACAGCGGTGCTTTCATTGTCATCTGTGACGATAGTAAGCGTCGCGGTGCCGTTATAGTCTGGCGTCGGACTGAAATAGAGGCCGTTCAAAGCCGCATTTACTTCTGCTTCAGTACCGGAAATCGTCAATGTATTCGTGCCATCGCCCGTGATGGTTGCAGTCACGCCTGAGGCTGCAAAGACCGCACCGTTTACCGCAGAAAGTGTAACCGTTAAATTATCACTATCAGAGTCGCTCACAGTGATTTCATTGCCATTGGTCGCGTTAAACACGATGATCGTGTCTTCAGCCGTCGTTGTTTGCGGGATTGCTGTTCCACCTGTCGTGGGAGCAGAAATCACGGGGGCTTGATTGACATCGGTAATCGTCGTCAAAACATCATCAAGTGTAGCATCGACTGAAGAGTTGGTGGCGTTGCTTAATTCAAGTCTAAAATCTTCCGAACCTTCAAAGTTGCTGTCATCAGTTGCATCCAATGAAAACGTGAGCGATGGATTGGTCGGCGTGCTGAACAGGATACGCGTGTCATTAGCCAATGTTCCGCTGTTAAACGAAACCTGAGTGAAGTTTGCGCCAGTACCATCGCTGATACCAATTGTTGCGCTGGCTCCGTTATTATAGGTACCATTTGAAAGTGTTACATCATCGTATCTAAATTCGATCTCATTGCTGCCTTCACGCAACACGGCTTGAAATGTGATGGTTTCGCCAGCTGTGTTGTCGAAGAAAATAACGATATCATTATATTGAACAATAAGTTCGCGGGAACCTGGTGAACCTTGAACAAGAGTATAAACATCATCTGAATTGGCTTGCGCAACCCCTAATACATCCCAAAATGGTGCAATTGTCGGTGTGTTGTTTAACGTATTGCCGGTAGAAAAATCTTCATTGGTATAGGCCTCCGCCCCCCCAGGGTCACCGGCACCAAATGTCAGTGTCCCAAAGTCGTTAACGAATACGTCTGTGTAAGTCGTACCATAAAAATCGAAGTTAAAACCTAAATTTACCTGCGATGTGCCGAATGTATTGAGACCCAAAGCGGTTGCTGACGGATTTGTCGAAATGTCCTGAAAATTAGAACCTGCGAAAGTTTCAGCGACAGGTTGAAGTTCGCCTGAGTAAGTAAGAGTTGTACCATCAAAAGTGAAATTGGACGAACTATCCGCGGCACCCTGTACCGCGGACGCGAGATTCTCGTAATCCAAGGATGTCGTATCAATATTAACCGCCGAAATATCAACGGAATAAGATGTCCCCGCACTGGGGATCGTATCAAGTGTGATGGTATATTGAGCTGCAGCGCCTTCCGCGACACTTGTATCTCCGACTATCGACCAGATTGGTGCTTCGATGGTGATAGTGGCCGTGTCGGTGCTACCATCCACATCTTCCAAAAGGTAAGTGAACGTCTCGGTGCCTGATAGTGTAGGCGCACCCGTAAAGGTCAGCGTTCCATCAGCATTGAGCGTAACTGTACCAGCACCACTTCCCAATGAAATGGTTCCGCCAACAGATATGCTCTGACCATCCACTTGCAAAATTTGTGGACCACCATCGGGAACATCGTCATTGGCAATAGGGTTGATCACAGTTGCTTGGTTGGGTGCACCGAAAAATGTATCGTCATTTGCAACAACTGGATCATCTATATTGTTGACCGTGAATGTGAGAGTTTCTGTGGCTGATGCGGCACTCAAAACAGCCACCCCATTTTCAGCATTCACTTCTGAAGAGATAGCGACCACATCTACTGTATATGTACCCAGTGCAACTGGTACTTCCAATTTCAAAGCGAGAAAATCGGTTGCAGCAATTGTAACCACACCGGAACCATCTGGAACTTGCGCAATACCACCTATGAAGAACGTAACGCCTGCCGGAATGTTGGAAAATTGATATTCAATGATTTCTTCCGAACCATCTGTGTCGATAGGCTGCGCATCTATCAACGGATTGACGTTGATCATAGCACCCGGACCAGCACTCCCCGCTGCGGTCGTCAGTGTTGGCACATCGGCCACTGCATCAAAGACAAAAGTAATGTCTTCACTGGCCGCTGACATTGATCCGTTTGCTTCAGTTGACGTAATTGTCAAAGACGCAACAACATCGGTATCAGAATGACTGTCAGGGCTTGGCGGAATGAGCGAGATATTGGTGATATCCCAGTCATCGAGAAACGCCATATCGGTCAATCCGGTTGAAACGAAGACCTTGTCACCATCTGTGACTGTATAACCGTTTGGAATTTGAGAAATTCCATAGCGCAAAGTTTCTGATCCATCAGCGTCAGACTGTGTACCTGTCACGTCAATTGTATTGGACTGAGTGTCTTCGTTAGTTGCGGTGCTGGCCAGACCGACGGGAACGTTTGGAGTGTCTGCAACGGCTTGAATGTTGATCGACGCATAAGACGTGGAAAGGTTTCCATCATCATCTGACACAGTATAGTCGAAGAATTCTACACCGCTGTAATCTGCTATTGGAACGTAGTCGAATGAGCCATCAGCATACAACGTGACAACTGCACCGCTTGGCATTGTGTGTGATATAGGAGTGGTCGTACCCACTGCATTGACCGGAATGGATATGCCATTACCGTCCAAGGCAGATACAACCGTAATGGTATCCGCGGGTTGTGGATCGCTGTCGTTGCTTAACAAGCCTGTGGCAGCCGCAATTGTAAGTGACGTATCTTCTGTACCAACATAGACATCGCGCACAGTCGTGGGTTCATTGAGGACAGTTCTAAATGTGACCGCCGTGTTGGCGATACCACTGGCAAATGCGCCGTCGAAGACCTGAACATCAATAGAACGCGGCGTGATATCTGTTGAAGTTGTGGTGAACCGAACTGATTGAATAGCTGTTTGATAGTCAACCGCGCTGGCGTCTCCAACAAGCGTCACCGTAATTTCGCCTGGGACGCTTGTGTCGACCGTTCCGGTCAACCCAATGGCGGTGAGAACAGCAGTATCCAGTACCAATTGGTCACCAGCAACAGGATTGGTGAAAGTGATCGTCGCGTTGGTTGCCGTTCCCGCTTCATTAGTGACGACAATATCACCATCGGCAATTTCAACAGGAATCGGGCTTGCAGTGCCGAACAAGAACTCCGTTTGGTAATTGGAACCCGTTGCGCCAGATGAATCATTGTCATCAAGATCAATACCTGTTGCGAAGGCTGTATTTGGATTGGTGAATACAAGGTCACCATCGCCATCGTGGTTGTAAAACGCATATGGAGTGCGGGTTTCGTAAACCATGGTTAGCTGATTCACCGAATTCCAAGAGTACTGAACCCAACTTTCTTCTTCACTGTTTTGGTCGATCGTACCAGTAGCACGAATATTCGTTCCATCATTGCTAACTTCCAAGTTGGTACCAGCTTGAACGGTGTACGATGATAAATCAGAGATAGCTGCAGATAATGTTTCGCGGGTGGTTACACTGCCCGTGCCAGTACCATCAATATCTGCGGTCGTAAGAGATACTTCACCGATGTTGGCTGCTGTGTTTGTTCCTGCCAGCAATATTTCCCAAACAATTGTAGCACTACCAATATTGCCGGTGTTTGAACCGCCAGCCACGGCACTTGTGTTGTGGATGTAAACTCGAAAGTCATCGAGCGTAGGATCGTCCGCATCACCATCATCATCATCACGCGTGCCGAAACCGACGAATATTTCTGTGGCATTGGTGACTGATGTTACTGTAGCGCGAACATCAACGGCAATCGTGCCGCCTGCTCCATCATCAATCAATCCCGCATTCGACCAAACGGCTACTGTCCCTGTTTCACCAACCGCTCCAAACCCAGGAGCCCCTGCAGGTGTAAATTCATTCACGTATGTTACAGTCGGCGCATCAACGGTTCCCAATTCGAAAGCGGCAAGAACACCTTTGAACTCCATTGGTTCGAAAGCTTTGGCTTCGATTTCACCCTGAACAATTTCAAGATCCCAATCACCGCCAGCTTCTTCATTGCCTGTCAAATCATCAGATGCTGCGATGTCTGCGCCCGTGATCTGGGCCAGTTGTTCTGCAGCTGTACGGCCAACTTCACCAGCGCCGAAGTTACAGCCGTATATGAGAATATCGCCGCCTTCGCTGAGCGAAGCACCGATCTGTGTTAGTGCTTCCACGTGGGATGTGGTAATTGTATCGCCGGAGAGTTGACTGGAACCAAGATTCAAAAAACCTTGGCCGCCGTGAGAGAAGATATGGACGGCAGAAAGATCTTCGCGACCATCCAGAATATCTGCAATTTGCTCAACACCATCGGACTGCAGGTCCAAAATATGAACTTCCACATCGGGATCTAAATCACCGAGTAATTCGCCAATATTTTCCACATTGCCATCAATGAAGACAACATCTTTGGACAAATCACGTTGGGGAGCGGGAACGTGACCTTCCTTTGCTATATCTTCAAGGACGGAGTTTGCCGCTTCATTGGCATCAGCTAAATCCGAGTGAGTGGCGCTTTCAACCATATCAGCTGCGGTTTCAACACCAGCTGCGTCAAGCAATACGCGTGGCTCAAGGACCCGCATCAAAGGCTTGTCCGCCTGCGGTTCCATCACAGTCGTTTTGCTTCTTTTGAAGACTTTTCCAAGTGCAGAAAGCATCGGCCACCCCTATACCGGTGACCGTTAATCAGCTTCGCGAAAGGCTGCTTTCAGAACACCATTGCTCACAAACTGATTCCCAGCAGAGATCAGAAAGTTAATTTTGCGGGTGGTATAGTTAACGTCACGTTAATTTACGCCATAAGCCGAGTCATTTGGTTAAGGAATGTCCCTTGCAACGAAAGGCATTTGAACAAAATTTAACAATTTCACAAACGACAACATGTTAACGATTCAATCAATTTAACCGATATCCGGAAACAGATACCCGATTACGAGAGCAACGATAATCACAAGCAAAAGATAAGCGTATCGGCGGTGCATAGATGGAACTCAAATTTGAAATACAACTGACGATTAAGGCTTGCTGAAAGCTATAACAGATTATACAGCCTGACTATCATGACCGATACAACACAAAATACCATTTCTTCCAAGGTCGATGGCCCAATTTTTCGGGTCACTGCGCTCTATAAATTCGTGACGCTGCCAAAGCCAGTGATCTATCGGAACGAGTTACTGGATGTTTGCAAAAGTAACGATGTGATGGGCACCGTTCTGCTGGCGCAAGAAGGCATAAATGGCACAATCGCGGGCAAAGCCAGCGGGATTGAGGCGGTTCTCGATTGGTTGCAAAGTCATGAACCGTTCTCAGAACTGGACTATAAGGATTCTTGGGCGAATGAAGCCCCCTTCTACCGTATGAAGGTGCGCATGAAGAAAGAAATCGTGACGCTGGGTGTTGAAGGCATCGATCCCAGCCAACAGGCCGGAACCTATGTGAAGCCCGAAGACTGGAATGATCTCATTGCACAAGACGATGTGATCGTCGTTGATACGCGCAATGATTATGAAGTGGCAATCGGTACCTTCAAAGGCGCTGAAAACCCTGAAACGACGAGCTTTAGAGAACTTCCCCAATGGGTTGAAGACAAATTGGAAGCGCAACCGGATACCAAAATAGCGATGTTTTGTACGGGAGGCATTCGCTGTGAAAAATCGACAGCCCTTTTGCGCACACGAGGTTATGACAATGTATTTCATCTCAAAGGTGGTATTTTAAAATATCTGGAACACGTACCCAAAGCCGAGAGCCTCTGGGAAGGAGAGTGTTTTGTTTTCGACCAAAGAGTTTCTGTGAAACACGGGCTTGAGCCTGGCGAATACGATATGTGCCACGGATGTCGGATGCCCATTCGAGAAGAAGACAAAGCACACCCAAACTACGCTGAAGGCATTTCATGCCATCATTGTCATGACAAAATGTCAGACTCTCAACGTGCTCGGTATGCCGAACGCCAAAAGCAGATCGAGCTGGCCAAATCACGCAACGAAAACCATATTGCCGCCGATGTACAAGCAGCGAAACAAATCAAACGCGCCGAGAAAGAAGAACAGCGCGAACGCAGTGGTAAAGGGTGACTTAAGGTCGACTGGATGTTTTCAGCTGTTTCGCACGCGTCCAAATATCCGAACCATCGTACCAACTTTCAAAGTCCCAACGATAACTTTCCAGCACTTTGTTTGGAATAGGTCGCCTTGGATCACCACTCATTGAGTAAGCCATACCTTCTACAAACCATGTAGGTTTGTTTAGGAATACATTGAGTGAACCCAATCGTTCACTTTGCAAATGATGAATCAATTCATGACGAACGAAGTGCTGTTCCCATCCCTTTATTCTTATAACGATTCCAAAGGTTCCCACATGGTATGCCGCTGCATGATATTGTCCGAATGCATCGGAACATTGAAGGGTATGGCAAAAGATGAACCTCGGCGGCTTTGAAACTATCCCCACATTGCGGTTTACGAAGTCGATGGCTTCGTTTCGCAATTCTTCCGCCTGTTTCAGTTTACTCAAATCATCAATGCAAATGCTCGCCGTTGGACAGCTGACACCGAACATCTGAGGAATGAACACACGAGTTGGTTTGTAGAATGCCAACGCGGCCGTTGGGCAACCAACAATGAATATCAGCAATGCAATTGCAAAATTTCTCAAAATTATTTTTCAACCAATGCAAGTTTCAACCCAAGAAAACCAAATGCCCCTGCAAATGACCGTTTCATCCATTTCATGATTTCGGGCTTGGAGATGATGTAATCTCGAGCCAATGCAGCGCACGCTCCATAGCTCACAAATACAACGAAAGTTAGAAACATGAATATCCCAACAAGCAGGAACATCAATGCTGTTGAGTTCGGCTGACTGATATCTACAAACTGCGGAAGAAACGCCAGAAAAAACAACGATAATTTTGGGTTCAAAACATTGATGAGCGTTCCGTTCACTGCAGTTTTTAGAAATGTTATCGGTTTGGTATCTTCGTCGATATCAAGCACCCCACCATCGCGAAGAATGCTCCAGGCCATATAAAGCAGATAGGCAACACCCATATATTTCACGATCTGAAACGCAATTGCACTTGTGTGAAAGATTGCAGCAAGACCGACAATGCTTGCCAATGCAGCAGGCACAATTCCAAGTGTGCATCCAAAAGCAGCAGCAATGCTGGCTTGAAAACCACGCCCAAGCCCTACGGCCAATGTGTAAATCACGCCCGTTCCGGGCAGCAGTATAACAACCATTGAGGTAAGCAAAAACTCAAAACTCATACCCATCATCGATCGCTCGTTTCCCATCTTGGATTGATCCAAGCTTGTAAATTAGACTTTGGCAATGGCGTCTTTCCCAGAATATGATCGGACGCTTTTTCCGCTGTCATGATTGCAGCTCCGTTCAAGTTGCCATTGGTGATGCGGGGGAAGATCGACGTGTCAATAACACGCAAACCTTCAACACCGATTACACGACACTCAGGGTCCACCACAGCAAGCCGATCATCAGCCGCGCCCATTTTGGCTGTGCCACACGGATGATATGCACTTTCAGCATGTTCCCGAATATGGGCATCCAATTGTTCATCAGATTGAATCTTGTCTCCCGGCGAAATTTCCTTGCCACGGAATTCATCAAATGCAGCTTGACCAAAAATCTCGCGTGTCAAACGGATGCAGTGACGGAAATCTGCCCAGTCTTCATCATGGCTCATATAGTTGAATCGAATTTTCGGACTGGCTTTGACATCATTTGAAGCGAGACGAATGGTGCCACGCGATTTGGATCTCATGGGCCCCACGTGAGCTTGAAAACCGTGACCTTCTGCAGGGGCTTTACCATCATAACGGATGGCCACGGGTAAAAAATGATATTGAATGTCGGGGTAATCTACCCCCGGTTTCGACCGCACGAAACCTGCGGATTCAAATTGGTTAGAAGCACCAAGCCCCGTTTTGAAGAAAAGCCATTGCGCGCCAATCATCGCTTTGGAAAACAAATTGAGTTTTGAATAGAGCGTGATCGGTTGAATGCAAGCTTGCTGGATATACAGTTCCAGATGATCTTGCAGATTTCCACCCACCCCGGGCCGGTCTGCAAGCACTTCGATACCATGGTCTTTCAGATGACCGGCGGGGCCAATGCCAGACAACATGAGCATTTTGGGTGTGTTGATGGAAGATGCAGCCAGCACGACCTCTTTGCGCGCACGCACACGTTCCACGCGGTCACCACGGGTGATCTCCACGCCGACAGCTTTCTTGCCATCGAAGATCACTTTATTTGCAAAACATGACATCATGCGCAAATTTTCACGTTTGAGCGCAGGCTTCAAATAAGCATTTGCTGCTGACCACCGTCGACCGTTGTGAACGGTTTGCTCCATCGGGCCGAAACCCTCCTGCTTCAGTCCATTATAATCATCGGTAATTTCAAACCCGGCCTGTTGACCAGCTTTAACGAATGCGTGAAACAACGGGTTTTCACGTGGGCCACGGCCCACATGCAATGGACCATCCGTTCCCCGCCCCTCGCCTTCAGCGCCACCATGGGAGGTTTCAGCACGCCGAAAATAAGGTTGAACATCTGAATAGGACCACCCTTTGGCGCCAACTTCGCTCCAATGGTCAAAATCTTTCGCATGACCGCGCACATACACCATACCGTTGATAGAAGATGAACCACCAATCACCTTGCCACGTGGCGTAGCCATTTTCCGGTTGTTCATATTGGGTTCCGGTTCTGTGCCGAAACCCCAATCGTACATGGACATATTCATGGGGTAAGAAAGCGCCGCTGGCATTTGAATGAGTGGCCCCATATCCGTGCCACCATATTCCAACACCAAAACATCATGTTTGCCATCTTCTGAAAGACGCGCTGCAGCCACAGAACCAGCCGAACCGGAACCGACAATCACGTAGTCAGCTTCTTGCACAAATTCCAGATTTTCAATTCCGTGGCTCAAAAATCAATCCACCTGCAGAGAAGAATAATCAACCATCACATGGTCCGCATAAGCGGGACGCTCAGTCAATCGATTGTAATAGGCGTCCAAATTTGGTGTTGGCACACGCGCAAAATCCAACGTGTAATAACGATAAAGCAAATGACCCACAATGATGTCCGCAAAACTGAGATGTTTTCCCGCCAGGAAATTTTTACCCGCCAAACGCTTGTCGAGCAATTTCATCAGTCTTCCAACGTTACTCACACTGACAGCAAAAGTGTTCATGTCGCGATCAGCTTTCGGCGTACGCACCAATGTCCAGAAAATCTCATAGATCACACTACGTGACAAAGTACCCTTAGCCCATTCCGCCCATTGATCGAGGTCGGCGCGTCGGGTCAGATCGGATGGCCAAAACGCCTCATTGCCATAACGCGCTCCGAGGTAACGGGTGATGGCACAACTTTCAAACAGAGTGATGCTCCCGTCCTGTAAGGTCGGAACCAAACCCATAGGATTCATCGCAAGATATTCAGGTGTATCGGTTCCGCCAAATGCCCCGCCAACGTCAAAACGTTCGAACTTCAATCCTAATTCAGCAACTGCCCACATAACGGTTTGCACGTTGGAGGATGTTTTACGTCCATGAATAATGATCGTGTTTGTCATGTATTGCTGCCCTCAAAACGTGGGTAGCGGGCATCGCTTTCCAACACATTCAGGTCTTTGTGGTTTCGCATATAGCGTTCAGACGCCAGTTGCAGCGGTTGATAATCCCACGGATAATAATCGCCATTGCGCAGCGCTTCATAAACAAGAAGGCGCTGTCTTTGACTGGTCATCACACTTTCAGTGAACGCTTCAAAATCATACGCGCTATCAATATTCACCTTCATGGCTTCCAATTGCTCGGTATAGGCAAGGTCAGCTGCCAAATTATTTTTCTCCTGCGGATCATCTTCAAGGTTGAACAATTGATCCGGATCGGCCGGACAGATGTTCAATTTGAACGCACCTTCGCGCAACATTATCATTGGTGAGATTGATCCCTCAGCTGCATACTCGGTGATGATCTGACGAGATTCGATGTCGCCTTCCATTGCAGGAACGAGTGATACTCCGTCCACATCATGGGGCACTTTTCCGCCCGCCAGATCGACCAGTGTCGGGAAGACATCCAGCGTAGAAGATGGTTCCTTGATCGTAGCGGGCTTGAAGCGATCCGGCGCGCAAATCATCAATGGCACGCGGGAAGAACCTTCGAAGAAACTCATTTTGAACCACAGCCCCTTTTCGCCGAGCATATCGCCGTGGTCGGACACGAACATCACGATCGTATCATCGATAAACTCGCACGCTTCCAGCGTTTCAAGAATGCTGCCGATGTTTTCATCAATATAAGAAATATTACCAAAATACGCACGACGACTGTCGATGGTTTTCTGATCAGTTGTGTCAAAATTCTGCCAGTCGGACATATCCAGCAAACGTTGGGAATGCGGGTCGTGGTCCTCATAAGCGATTGTGCCTTCGTTCAATGACGGCATTTTATCTTCGGGATACATGTCCCAATATTTTTG
The DNA here is from genome assembly GCA_938010435.1 of uncultured Rhizobiaceae group bacterium. Classification (GTDB taxonomy): domain Bacteria; phylum Pseudomonadota; class Alphaproteobacteria; order Rhizobiales; family Rhizobiaceae; genus Pseudahrensia. The sequence goes on from CALLUS010000008.1 coordinate 12,389, forward strand.
CCTCGTCACGAATGGGTCATGCGGGTGTGTGAAACTGACCGTCAGACAAAATGGTTTTGACCGGTCTTCGCGCGCGAATTGATGTAGAGCCTGTTTTGCAAAGAATGCAACCTCGTCATCATATTCAAGTTGGTTGGTGGTTTCTGCCACACCTGCCGTCGTGACTGACCCTAAATTGTGATACCACCAGTCAATGCGTTCGTCGGGTTTGGTCCAATCGGGTGTCCAACCAAAATCCGCCGGATAAACATCTGTTGTCGTGCGCTTTTCAAAGCCATGCAGCTGGTCAGGCCCAACGAAATGCATCTTGCCGGAAAGGGTCGTCGAATAACCCAGTTTACGTAAATGATGGGCAAAGGTGGGAATGCTGGACGGGAATTCAGCCGCATTGTCATAAACGCCCGTACGTGTTGGCAGAAGGCCCGACATAAAGCTCGCGCGGGACGGCGCGCACAGTGGAGAAGCACAATATGTATTGGCGAAGTTGATACCTTTTTCATAAAGCGTGTGAAGATTGGGCACATGCAAGAACTCTGCGGGGCCATCTTCTCCAAATAATGTGCCATTGCATTGATCCACCATGAAGATCAAAAAATTAGGTTGGTGTGTCTTGGCCATATAGAAGTTCCGGTTTTGCGGGCTTGCATAAATTTGTGCCACTTGTCGAAAAAATACTCGCTTTACACGTCCAAAGGCGCTTCAATGCGCGACATGACAATAAATCAAGATGCACCACTATCGCACGAAAATTATCGCAGGAGGAATTCTTTTATGAACCGCACAATCAAATCTCTCGTTCTGGCCTCAACTATGGGCGCAATGCTTTCAACAGCCGCTTATGCTGCCGAAGCCGACAGTTGCAAACTCGTTCGTTTCTCTGATGTAGGCTGGACAGATATCACCGCCACTACAGCTGCAACATCTGAAGTGTTAAAGGCGCTGGGCTATGAAACTGATGTGAAAGTCTTGGCCGTTCCAGTGACATATCAAGCTTTGGCCAAAGGCGATGTTGATATTTTCCTCGGCAACTGGATGCCGACTATGGAAGGCGATATCAAAAAATATCGCGATGAAGGTTCTGTCGAAACAGTGCGTGAAAATCTTGAAGGCGCCAAATATACATTGGCCGTCAACAAAGCAGCAAGCGATGCCGGCATCAAAACTTTTGCCGATATTGCCAAGTTGAAAGACAAGCTGGACGGCAAAATCTACGGTATCGAACCGGGCAATGATGGCAACCGGTTGATTCAGGGCATGATCGATAAAGACGCTTTCGGCTTGAAAGGTTTTGAAGTGGTAGAATCTTCCGAAGCCGGCATGTTGGCACAAGCTACTCGCGCTTCTAAAAAAGGTGAACCTGTTGTTTTCCTTGGTTGGGAACCACACCCGATGAACGCAAATTTGGAGATGTCCTACCTTGAAGGCGGCGATGATTTCTTCGGCCCGAACCTCGGTGGTGCGACCGTCTATACAAACGTTCGTAAAAACTACGTAACCGAATGCGGCAACGTTGGTGCTTTACTGAAAAACCTGAAATTCTCCCTCGCCATGGAAAATGAAATCATGGGTGCGATTTTGAATGACAGCGAAGATCCGAACAAAGCAGCAGCCGCTTGGATGAAGAAAAACCCTGACATGGTTATGGGTTGGCTTGAAGGTGTCACCACTCAAGATGGTGGCGATGCGAAAGCCGCCGTAAAAACTGCTCTGGGGCTTTAACTCCACCGTTGAAAACTCGAAAGGGCCGGTCAAATGACCGGCCCTTTTTGTAGCATGATATGTGCGTAAGGGGACAAAGATGGAATGGCTTGAAGACAACAAAATTCCAGTTGGCAAGTGGTCTAAAGCCGTTGTGGATTGGTTGACAGACAACGCAGCTTCTATTTTTAGCGCCATTGAAACTGTTCTTGAAATTATCATCAAAGGCCTTCTTGCCGTTTTTCAATATCCCCCAGCATTTGTCGTTATAGCGATTGTTTGCGCGTTGGCGTGGTGGTTCAAACGTTCCGTTCCATTGGCCATTACTGTGGCCCTCGGCATGTTGTTCATCATCAACCAAGGCTATTGGGAAGAGACAACTGAAACCCTTACATTGGTTCTTGCATCTGCAATTGTGTGTATGGCTATTGGTGTTCCCATAGGTATATTTCTAGCGCACCACCCCCGTGCTTATGCAATTGCGCGACCGGTTCTCGACCTCATGCAAACACTACCGACTTTTGTTTATCTTATCCCAGCGATCATATTCTTCGGTCTTGGTATGGTGCCCGGTTTGGTGGCAACGGTCATCTTTGTGATCCCCGCCCCGATCCGGCTGACGCAGTTAGGAATTTCATCGACCCCCAAAGCCATGCTTGAAGCCGGGCAAGCCTTCGGTGCTTCATGGCAACAATTGCTCTGGAAAGTCGAATTGCCTTCCGCACTGCCGCAAATCATGGCAGGCCTGACACAAACTATTATGTTGTCACTTTCCATGGTGGTGATTGCAGCGCTCGTGGGCGCCGACGGGTTGGGCGTTCCCATCGTGCGCGCGTTGAACACGGTGAACACGGCACTGGGGTTTGAAGCCGGTTTCGTGATTGTGATTGTCGCCATATTGCTCGACCGGTTGTTGCGAGTGGGAGATGCCAAATGAACATTTCCAAGAAACCTATCGTCCAATTCAAGGACGTGGATATTATTTTCGGGTCCAACCCGAAATCTGCACTCGCGATGGTTGATGCAGGTCAAACCCGTGAAGAAATCCAATCGGCCACCGGACAGGTTCTGGGCGTGGCCGGATGTACCCTCGATGTGAACCAAGGCGAAATCGTTGTTCTCATGGGTCTTTCAGGTTCCGGCAAATCCACACTTCTTCGCGCGGTGAACGGACTCAATCCTGTTATCCGCGGTGAAACGCTGGTGGCTATGGATGACGACATGGCAACTTATACCAACCCCCAGTCGTGCGGCTCCAAAACCCTATGCGATCTGCGCATGCACCGCGTGGCAATGGTGTTCCAACAATTCGGCCTACTACCATGGCGGACCGTGCGTGAAAATGTTGGGTTTGGTTTGGAAATCGCCGGCATGAAAGCCGTAGAACGGGGTATTAAAATAGATGAACAGCTGGACCTTGTGGGCCTCAATGATTGGGGCGACCGGCAAGTGGCTGAACTGTCGGGTGGAATGCAGCAACGTGTTGGTCTTGCCCGTGCCTTTGCAACCGACGCGCCTATCTTGCTTATGGATGAACCATTTTCGGCGCTCGACCCCCTTATTCGCGATAAGTTGCAAGACGATTTACTGGAACTTCAATCGCGTTTGAAACGTACCATTATTTTCGTCAGCCATGATCTTGATGAAGCATTGAAAATCGGCAATCGCATCGCAATTATGGAAGGCGGGCGGATTATTCAGTTTGGCACCGCCCAAGAAATCATCCTCAATCCGGCTACAGATTATGTTGCCGAATTCGTGGCACACATGAACCCGCTTTCCGTTTTACGTGCTGCCGAGGTGGTGCAACGTCAAAACCTACCCGCCGACAAAAACGCTATTACAATTGGTTCGGCGCTTAAAAAAGGCACGTTCGCGATTGCTCCGATTGAGACGCCTCTAAAAATAATTATGAAGGCTCAAATCGAAACAGGGTTGCCTGTCTTGATTGAAGAGAATGGCACAGTTATCGGAACAATCAGTTCTGAGGATGCAGTTTCCGCATTGGTCAATCGTTGAACGATAGCTTACATCCACCGTTCAACAGGTATTACATTTTTATAGCCTAATGCCGGCCACGAGGGATAACTTCATACCCCGCCTCTTCCGGTTCATCGTCCACCAATAGAGCGGGAAACCCATCGGCTAGAATTTCAAGATCTGTGGCATCTTCCAAACGGCGGATAATGTTGGGCGACAATTCCCTTGCGCCGTACCGCGCTTCACCATCTTTAAAAATATCGACCATTAATGGCGATAATTCCAATGGAACATTGTGACATTCTGCAATCTTCTGAAACAGACCTATATCTTTCGACACAAGGTCCATAGTGAACTCAATATCACGGCTGCCGTTTAGAATGATCTGTCCCTCGGTTTCCGCTGAAAATGAGGTGCCGGACGAAATTGTAATAGCTTCATAGGTGGTGGCCATATCAAGGCCGGCAGCCTTCATGGTGACCATGGCTTCACAAACCGACAACAAATTTGCAGTGGCCAGATAATTGGTCATCACCTTCAAAATGGAGGCCGAACCGATTTCACCTGTGTGCAAAACGCGCCTTCCCAACGTGGTCAATAATGGCAACATGCGTTCAAAGGTCGGACGGTCACAACCCGCAAAAATTGAAATATTACCTGTGGCCGCGCGATGACAACCACCTGACACAGGACACTCGATGGCAGCGCCGCCTTTGGCTTCGACAAGCTTTGCAAGGCGCTTCACTTCTTCCACATCGGTGGTCGACATCTCCGCCCAGATTTTACCTTCACTCATCCCTTCCAAAATTCCGTTTTTTTCTTCCATAACGGCAGAACATGCAGCAGGTGACGGGAGACAAGTGATAATGAGATCGCAACGTTCGGCTATGTCTTTGGGGCTATCAGCCCAATGGGCACCCTTGTCCAGAAATGGTTGAGCAGCAGTTTTGTCCAAATCATGAACGGTGGTGTTATATCCGTTGCGCACCAAACTACCAGCCAGTTTTGCGCCGGCATTTCCAAGACCGATAAATCCAACTTTCATATAAATAACTCCGAGAGATCAGCCACCCGCAAAGCGGTTTTCGCTGGCATAATTGTAAGGTTCGTCTTGCATTTCCAAATGTAGCCGTTCCCCCGTATACGGGTTCGCACGCGCTACATCTTCGTTCAGTTCATAACCCAAACCCGGACGTTTTGAGGGAATGACATGACCATCTTCCCATTCAATTTTACGATCCAAAAGCTCTTCGTGGAAACCGCCAAATTGTTGGATGGATTCCAGAATAAGGAAATTTGGCGTTGAAGCTGCAAATTGAATGTTGGCAAGCGCTTCAATGGGGCCACAATAAAGATGTGGTGCAACTTGCGCATAATACGTCTCGGCAATTGCCGCGATTTTTTTTGCTTCCCAAATGCCGCCTACGCGACCAAGCGCAGGTTGCAAAATAGAAGCCGCACCCGTGCTCAAAACACGTGCAAATTCGTATTTGGTGGTCAACCGTTCACCCGTCGCTATCGGCACTTTAGATACTGCTGCCACTTTTGCCATCTCCTCTGGCATTTCTGGTGGAGTCGGCTCCTCAAACCAAAGTGGTTCGTAAGGGGCCAAGCGTTGGGCCATACGAATGGCGCCTGAGGTGGTGAACTGACCATGGGTCCCGAATAAAAGATCAACGCGTGTTCCTACAGCCTCACGAATAGCTTTGCAGAAACGCTCTGATCTTTCCAAATCCACCATTGCGGGTTGGTGTGGATCATTGACCGTGTAAGGCCCAGCCGGATCAAATTTCAGCGCTGTGAAACCCTGCTCCACATATTCAACGGCGCGCTCTGCGGACAGATCAGCATCATTGTAAAATGTTGCCGGATCTTGGTTTTCATCTGGATACAGGTAAGTGTACGAACGGACACGCGGATTCACCAAACCACCGATTAGCTCATAAACCGGACGATCTAGCGCTTTACCGACAATATCCCAACACGCCATCTCAACCGCAGAATATGCGCCCATAACAGTCGGGTCAGGCCGTTGAGAAAAGCCTGAAGAATGGAAGAGTCTGAACATACGCTCGATATCTGATGGAGCCATACCGACGCAATATCGTTGGAACAAATCTTCTGCTGCCGCACATTGAACCTTCGGGCCGATACTGCCTCCATATATTTCTCCGTAACCCACAATGCCATTGTCAGTAGTGACTTTCACAAACATGAAATACCGCCCACCATATCCTGGCGGAGGGTTGCCGACGATGAAGGTTTCAATGTCTTTCAGTTTCATGGAAATTTCCGGCTAATCAGTTATTCATCGCCAATAGATCATCATTCTTTTTCCTCACTGCAAAGGGCCATTTACGCCTTTGCACGGCGATTTCCTGATATATGAACCGTTCAAAGTGCTGACACCTCAACTTTTAAACAGACCCCAAAAATAAATTTCGCAACCCTTGTTGGTTAACAAATCGTTAACTAGACTTACAGAATGAGCATTTTAACCATCGAATCACGACGTGCGACTTCAGCAGATTCATTTGGAATTTCTGCAGTTCATGACGCGTCTTGGCGTCAAGCTTATACGGGCATGATTCCCCATAAAGCACTTAATACGATGATCCGTCGTCGCGACCCACGCTGGTGGACGCGTGCTATAAAACACTCAACCCGCATTCTGGTTCTTGAAACGATGGGGCAAGTGGTTGGTTATGCCACACTGGGGCCCAACCGTATTGATGAGTTGCCACAAGACGGTGAAGTCTATGAACTCTATCTCCTGCCAGAATATCAAGGCGTGGGACTTGGTAAAAAACTGTTTCTGGAAGCTCGTGAAGAACTTCTGCACTTGGGTATGAAGAATGCAGTCGTTTGGGTGTTGGAAGACAACGAGCCTGCTGTACAATTTTACAAGAATGCAGGCGGCACCGTCGTTGCTGAAGGCAGCGAGACGTTTAACGGTACAACCTTGAACAAACTGGCCTTCGTCTGGTTTTAAGACGGCTTTAAATCCAATAAATTGAAACTGTCATAATGTGATTCAACGAAGTCTCAGTTGACGCATATAGAATTTGGCTGATGAGAGGCGATATACGCTAGTTGGTGACGATTTGCGCTTCACCAAATCTATAACATCCGAAAGACAGTGGGGCGTATAGTATCGTTGATGAAGATACGCAGGAACATAATTCCGAACAGAAGCACGATTGGAGAAATATCAATCGAACCTAGATTTGGCATGATACGACGAATGCGGCCCAAAAGTGGCTCTGTTGCATCATGAACAAATTGGCCGACGGCACGCACGAACGGATTGCTCGGGTTTACCACGTTGAACGCATACAGCCATGACAACACGACAGAGGCGATTACAATCCACCAATACAATCCCAGAATGGAATCGATGAGCCAAAAAACTGCCGACATTGTTTAGTCTCCAAACCTATGCGCGGAATACGCTGTTTGAATGGATTTATGCGCTGCGCGGCTCAACCTCAAGGGCTGGTTTACGAAAAGGTGAATCAGATTTCCACAAGCCTGTCATCAAGTTCGCTATTTTGCCCCTTAACAGGCGGAAAATTCGCCGCCAATAAGTCACCAGCTTGATCAATCGCCTTCAAATAACCCGCAGCCAACTCGCCTTTGGCTGCGTGTTGCGTCAATGTGGCCACCATCTCATTCCATTCATCTTGTGCCACTTTGGAATTGATACCCTCATCAGCCACCACTTCCGCATAGCGCTCTGCGAGAGACACAAAAATGAGAATGCCTGATCTATCTGAAGTCGCATGAATGCCGTGGGCCAAAAACTGTCGTACTGCGTTTCCAGAAGCACGACGATACCCCAAAGATTTGGGAACGAACAACAGACGCCATTCCGGAAAAAAGTGGAACGCAAGAAGAAAGCTCGTCAACGACGCCACAAGAGCAAGAGCCAGTTCAATGGCGCGAATGTCCGGTAAAACCAGAGCAACGATCACCCCCAGAACAAGCGACCAAACCCCCGCCATAAAGCCCGATACAAAAAAGTAGTCATCGCTTTGATGGGCGACAACCGCATAAATTTCACCACTGGTTTTTTTCTCAGCCAAACGTATGGCAGCTGTAATATCCTCGTGGTCTCGTGCAGACAAATTGTGAGTGTTTTGTTCCATCACCAACTTCCCGAAGAGCCACCGCCGCCGAAGCCACCGCCGCCTCCACCAAATCCACCACCGCTACCAAAGCCGCCGCTGCTGCCGCTGCCCCATGTGTTACCACCAACATAACGACCACGGGAATCACGTCTACGTTTGCGTTTCGGTGCATTGGGGCCGGCATCCATACCCAACCAACGATAATGGCCAGGTTTGATTTCACGACCAAGCTTACGAACCAACCAACTGGAGATCGCGCTTCCAAAGATTAGGAATATCCAAATACCAGCAATGAAATAGATACCCCATTTATCATCGTTATTGCGTTTGCTTCTGCGCGATTTTTTACGCGGTCTGGCACGGGTTTCCCATTGCTTCAAACCTGAAGCATCAGTTGCCAGAACGTTTACGATTGAGCTGACACCACGCTTGATGCCACCGGAAAAATCTTTCGAGCGGAAAGCAGGGGCCACTTCGTTGCGTATAATGTAGCTGGCAATCGCATCTGTCAGCTTACCCTCAAGGCCGTAACCAACTTCGATGCGCATTTTGCGGTCATTTTTAGCAATCAGAAACAGAACGCCATTGTTCTTTTCTTTTTCACCTAACGCCCATTTTCGCGCAACGCCCAAGGAATATTGTTCGAGATTGGCACCCTTCAAAGACGGGATCGTCAGCACCACAACCTGATCGCCCGTTTTCTCTTCAAGAGTTGCTAGCACTCCATTGATAAAGATTTTTTCACTGGACGAAATCATTCCGGCGTTGTCGACCACTCTACCCGATAGAATCGGATAGTCAGATGCATTCTGCGCGTGGCCAACTGACGCGAAAAACGCGATCAAAAAAATCAGACAAATTGCGAGTGTTTCGCGCAGATATGAAAGGAGTAAATTCAAAACTGCAAATCGATCAATTGAATTTCACTTGAGGGTTCACTGTCTCTTCTGGTGCGACATCAAATTCCGGTAGTGGATCATTGTCCGAATACATAAGGCTTCGCCACCAGCGACCAGGGATTGTTTTCAACTCAGTGTTATAAAGACGCACCGCCTCGATATAATCCATTCGAGCTACACCAATGCGGTTTTCAGTCCCCTCCAATTGAGATTGAAGTGTGAGGAAATTTTGACCAGATTTAATTTCAGGGTACCGTTCAACGGTTACCAACAAGCGAGACAATGCGCCAGACAAAGCGTTTTGATTTTCGGTAAAAGCTTTTACAGCAGCAGGATTGGTCAACATATCGGGTGACAAAGTGACGGAGGACGCTTTGGCGCGTGCCTCAACAACGGCGGTCAGTACATCTTTTTCTTGCGCGGCAAAACCTTTTACCGTTTCCACCAGGTTGGGAATAAGATCCGCTCGGCGTTTGTATTGGTTTAACACTTGTGACCATTTTGCCTTGGCATTCTCTTCATAGGTCGGGATGTTGTTGATCCCGCATGCCGACAAAAATGAAGCAATCAGAACGAGAATCATCGCCCGCAACAAATGAGTGGGTGATATGGATTTAAAAATAGACTGCGTGTTCAATTGAGCCTCCGTCGGCATTGTTAAAAAACCGGTGGCAATATCCTCGGTTATGGTGTGAACATATATGCCTCAACTGTTTTATGCCAGAGACGGCTCTCCCGACATGAACAACAAAAAGCCAGCCATCATTGTGATCTCCAGCCACGTGGCACGGGGCACTGTTGGCAATCGTGCTGCAGGATTTGCGTTGGAAGTTTTGGGCTTCCCGGTATGGATTGTGCCCACGGTTACCCTCCCTTGGCATCCGGGTCATTTCGCAACGGCTGGCACAGGCCATCGCATTGTACCACGCATCGAAGATTTCACATTCACTTTGGAGGACCTAGCAGGGTCCCCATGGATTGGTGAAGTGGGTGCGGTTTTATCCGGCTATTTGGGTGAAGCGGCACAAGCGCAACCCGTTGCGGATTTGGTGAAAGCGGTGAAAGCCAAGAATCCGAATGCAACCTATGCTTTGGACCCAGTGACCGGAGACAATGGCCGTCTTTATGTGTCGGAAGAACAAGCCGTTGCCATTCGTGACATCCTGCTTCCATTGGCCGATGTGACAACACCCAACCCGTTTGAATTGGGACTGTTGGCGCAGACTGGTATAATTTCGACAAATGAAGACCTCGTAGCAGCGGCCAAAAACCTACCGACAAGCACAGTGCTGGTGACCTCCGCACACGCCATGATGAAGGGCAGTATTGCGAACCTTTTGGTGGAGGGTTCATCTGTTAACTTGGCAGAACATCGATTGGTCGATGGCCCACTCAACGGTTTGGGCGACCTTACCGCCGCGCTCTTTCTTGGCAACAAATTGCAATTGGGCGATTCAAACAAAGCCCTGCAAAAAACATCGGCGTCCGTTTACGAAGCCATGTCCGTTGCAGCACATCACGGATCTGACGAACTAAAACTGGAAAGCAGTTTAGGCAGTTTGGTAAAACCGAAGACTGTGGTTGAAAGTCGAAAGTTACTCATTCGAACGAAGTGATTTTTGCATCTCTTCGACGCGCCAAAAATATATGCCTAACCATTCCCAACACATAGCAGGTGATCGCTCCAGCGATTAAACCGTTTATGTCGAAACTGGCCAGCAACACGAGAAACAGTGGAGTGCCCAACGTATTTCCTAAGTTTCCCATCTGCGCCATGGCACCGTTTGCAAGCGCCTGATTTTCTGAACGTGAGTTCAATTGAGGAATAGCTGCAAAGCTCGCGCCTTGGACAAGGCCCAAAGCTGCGAACAAAAGGATTGAGATATAGGTCAACCCGACGCCAACCCACACCATACAAACGATGCCAGCCGACATCGCAAACCCCACTATCACCACATCAACGGCCTTGTACTTGGGCAACAACCACTTGCCCATCACCAACGACACAACAATGCTCACGATTGGCATCATACCCGCAACAAGTGCTCTTTCACGCATGTCCACCAAAGTTGGCAACACTGTCAGAAGAGAAACGAATGTAAGAGTGTAGAACAGCCAACCGATCGCAGGTGCAGAAATATACGGTGAACTATAAGCATGGATATGTTCGCGCAGAACGTTTGCAACGTTAAGTTCAACGGCTGCCGCTTTGGTTTCCCCCGTAGGCAAACGTGCGAATAACAAGATAGCTGTAAGCAACATTACAGTCCCATGAATGACGAATATCGCCTTCACCCCGTAAGTTTCCGAAAACGGAATACCAAACCAAGCCATAATGGCAAATGCAACACCGAAAAATGTACTCCAGAGTGTCATTGCAAAGCCACGCTGATCGTCAGAACTGATAAGCGCAATAAGTGTCGGCGCAGCCACAACAATAATGAGGTGTGAGACACCTTCTATAAACCGGCTTGCCAACATCAATTCAAATGAGAGAGGCAGAGTTTGAACACATGAAATTACACCGCCTAGAACCAAAGCAAACACGATAAGGCGTTTGTATCCGACCCGCGCCACAAGAAGCCCTGCAAAGAGGCCAAAAACAATCCCTAAAAAACCGATTAACGACACCAAAAGACCAGATTCCGGCCCAAGATCTGGATAGAGCTTTTGAATACCTGAAAACAGAACAGCAATTTTAGCGAACTGCGTTGCAGCACCCAAACCCGCAATCCATAACAAGAAAATCAACGTGTATGATGATTTAGAATCGATGGAAGTTTTCATATCCAAACTGATATTGCCTTACGCCAAAGCGCACCACTTAGTTTTGTTGGCAAGCGCGATTTATATCGGCGCGCCCTCAATGATGGCCCAGAATATCGGCGATTTCTAAATCAACCCGTGGTCACACGCTCAATATCTGCGCCGACTGCCGACAATTTGTCTTCCAGCAATTCGAAGCCTCGATCCAGATGATAAACACGGCTCACTTCGGTTTCACCATCAGCAACAAGGCCAGCAATGATGAGCGACATTGAAGCACGCAGGTCAGTGGCCATAACTGGCGCACCGGAAAGGCGTTCAACGCCGGTGATCGTTGCTGTTTGACCATCAATTGCGATGTTCGCACCAAGACGTGCGAGTTCCTGCACATGCATGAAACGATTTTCAAAGATCGTTTCCGTCACATGGCTCACACCTTTGGCGCGTGTCACCAACGCCATATATTGCGCTTGCAGATCAGTTGGAAAGCCGGGGAAAGGGTCAGTCGTAAAATCAATCGGCTGAATGTCGCCACTGGTTCGGTGAATGCGAACACCGTCATTGACTTGTTCTATACCTGTCCCCGTGAGCTCCAACACATCAAGCGCGTTTTGCAACAACGCACCTTGAGCGTTTTTCAGCAACACATCTCCACCCGTCATTGCGACACAAACCGCAAAGGTTCCGGTTTCAATACGATCAGGTAGAACTTCATGTGTCGCGCCATGCAAAGAAGTCACACCTTCAATGGTGATAGTTGATGTTCCGTGGCCCGAGATTTTTGCCCCCATGGCATTTAAGCAATTCGCCACATCTACACATTCCGGCTCGCGGGCTGCGTTTTCAATCACCGTCGTACCATTCGCCATACTGGCAGCCATCAACATCACATGGGTTGCGCCCACGGAGACTTTTGGGAATGTATAATGTCCACCTTGCAAACCACCCTTTGGAGCTTTTGCGTTTACATAACCAGCTTCAATGTCGATTTCGACACCCAGCGCTTCTAAGCTTTCGATGAATAAATCAATAGGTCGAGTGCCGATCGCGCAACCACCCGGCAGAGAGACACGCGCCACACCACAACGAGCCAAAAGCGGGCCAATGACCCAAAAGCTCGCACGCATTTTGCGCACAAGATCATAAGGGGCTGTGGTGTCCACAATTTCACTGGCTTGAAATTCAATGCGGCGACCGGTCATCGACGTATCGCCGGGACGTTTGCCCTTCACGCGGTAATCCACGCCGTGGTTAGACAGAATGCTTTGCAACGCTTCCACATCAGCCAAACGGGGCATATTTTCAAGTATCACAGGTTCGCTGGTCAACATTGACGCAATCATCAATGGCAGCGCTGCGTTTTTCGCACCTGAAATTGGAATTGTTCCGTTCAACTGGCCGTTGCCGCGAATAAGGATCTTGTCCATAAAATTATTCCTCTAAGTCTTCACTTCAATCTTCCGAAAGCGGAAGATGTGCACAAGTCTAGCCTTGCGCCTACCGATGATAAATCCATCGTAAGGGCGCTGGTGCACCTGTCATGTCTCGAATTGGCATTGCCATACCCCAACCACGGAAATAAGCCAAGAATTGGATGTGGACAGGATTAATTTTGAAAATTCTGTACGTCGAATTGTTTTAGTTCTCGTTAGGCTGTGGCGTATTTTCATCTGCCTGTTTTGCGGCCACCTTATCACTGCGCAAAGCACGGGATTTCTGCTTACGGCGCTGTAAATTGGCACGTAATGCTTCTTTCATGCGTTTATCGCGGGCTTCGATGTGGGATTGTCTGTCTTTCGTCACGGTTCAAATTTCACAATTGTTTCAGTAGTTTTCATAATACCAATATCTAACGAGCGCTTGACGCTTGCAAGGGGCAAAACAGTGTGGCAATAGCCTTGCGTCCGGCCAAATAACATAGCCTGACCAGATGCTGTTGTAGCTCAGGGGTAGAGCACGTCATTGGTAATGACGAGGTCGGTGGTTCAATTCCACTCAACAGCACCATTAATTTCCAAAATAAACATATTTGAAACTGTCTGCAAAAGCTTCGGCTAATTGCCGTTAGCAGCTAGAGGTGCATAAGATTTGTTCGTCTTCCTGGTCGATGGGCACATTTGGATCAGTAATGCCATCGTTGTCATCATCGAACGGATCAATAGGAAGTTCGAATTCGCGTTGACCACTTTCAAAACCACCTGGTTCCACATCTGCAAAATTCACAGGCGGTCCATTGGGTTCTGAACGGAGGAAGAAATTCAAATAATCGAGCATGTCTTTGGTCAATTTGAAGGGCCCTATTGGAGCTGCCCCCGCAGATGGCACAAAAACCGCATAACTTGGACGCACCAATGTAATGCTACCTGCAGAATTGGAGACACGAATGATGCCAGCATTGTCGAGTGTATTGCCACCTGCCCGAGGACCTCGCAAAACTGTTATACTTGCACCGGTTGGATTTGCGCCAACCGTACTAATACCCGCCAATCCCGCCAGTGCGATAGCATCTTCGCCAACAATGCCTTCAAAGAAAGTTCCGCGAATGCCAATAGTGGCAGATGGTGTGGAAACCGACGCGTTGGTTGGGTTTGCCTTACCAATATTGCCGCTCATGAAACGGAAAGCGCCTTTGGCTACTTTCGCGCTCACTTGCCCTTGAGACGTGGTGGGATCATAAACAAATTTATCGATAGTCAGCGATGCGTTTTGGCCGACTGTAAATGTCGTTCGGTCCAACAATAAAATTTGCAGCGCACTGTCTTCTTTGGTCAGCACTTTGTCTTGCAGATTTATAGCGTCTCGCACTTGCGCTTTGCGGCTTGCACCCGATGTGGTGACAAAAACTTTACCGCGCACGGCTGAACTTGTGCCAATTTTTGGTGCAGCCCAGACAGTCGCAGAAAAGAATGTTGCAACAAGAGCAAATGACACAGTTGATGCACCCAATGTGCGATTGATTTTCGATGGAGTGTGGGAATTCATTTTCATATCGATTTCCTCACCACTCAAAATGAAATTCGTTTGGTGAACAGAATATCACCAGATACATTGTTGTAATCACGCAAAGACACGTTCGAATTGTTGTTGGTGTAAGAAACGCCGACTTGCAAAACGATGTCGGAAATTGCTTCCGGCAGTTCCACATCAAAGTTTGCAAAAAGCGTTTCTAGCGGAGCACCAACTGCGGCTCGTGCGAAAAAACGCCGGTCTTCACGTGCTTCAGTGAATGAATAGAAATTATCCGGTTCTTCGTACTCACGATCGGTGTATTGGGTCTGCAAAGACAGGAACCGCCCTTTTCCAAGCAAAGTCAACGAGCGCGCCTGCACGCCTGCGCTTTTGTAAGAATAGCCGTCGAAATCTGCATCCTTGTCAGCATAAAGGCCTGTTAGTGTAAATTTCTGTTTGTCAGTTGGTCTCCACTGCAAACCGACAGAGCCAGACTTCAACCAGCCATCCCGCTGATTTCCCACTGCACTAAACGATGTAGCTTCATAGTTTTCGTAAGCCGCGCGACCATGGATCAGAAGCTCAACTTGGGAAGATAATGTGTAAGAGAGTTTCGCTCCGCCACCAAATTGGGTGCGGAAACGATCATGTTGAAGATAAGATACGCTGCCAAAAGCATACGGCGACACTATTAAATTGGGGCCATGGAATGCCGCACCAACCTTTGCGCTAGACGTAATTAGGTCCGTCTGATCCACATCGAAAAACTCATTGAACTGGGTATTGGTTTCAGCAAACAGAAAGTTACCAGAACTTCCAATATCCAGTTCTGCGCGAAACTTAGCACCGCCAGTCACGGCCGCATCACTCTCTTCTTCATTTGCAGAGGCAATTGCTGCTCCTGCATCGTCATCCCCTACAAAGGCTGGATTGCTGTCATAGCGCGCACCAAGGGAAAACCGGGCAAACATGCGAAGTGATTTTGTTCTGTTTTTAGCCAGCGCCAAATAACGCACCCGATCTCGTTCCTGTTGTGAGGGCAGGTCGCGGTTTTCGAGCAAGCGTAATTCGCGTTTTGCACCTTCTAAGTCACCCAAACGATAGAGAACCACACCGTAGAACAAACGCGCTGAATCCCAATCAGGTTCGAGCAAAACCATGCGTTCCAAAGCAGCTGCAGCTTGTTGCAGACGACCTGATGCAACTTCTTGGCGAGCATATTGCAGATTGAGTTGAAGATTATCCGGCTGCGCCAAAATCTGATCAAATGTCACCGTTTGCGCACTGACGGATGTGGCGCAGATGAAGACAGTTGCTGCAAGCGCAAGTTTTTGAAATTTGGACTTTATCCCAACAGACCGCAATTTCGGGTTTTTTCTCATCGTGTTGGTTCCCTGCCAGCGCTACGCGAAACTTAGATTGTGTTACGCTGAACACCAATGCAGTGTGTGTGAGGAATCTCACAGCAACCACATATTTTATGTCATTTAGTCAATTATGCGCCTTTTAAGCAACAAATCAGTGGTTATTTGGCTGTTTGGGCTTTCCGTTGCGTCATTCATTTGGCTATTGTCAATCATCCCTTCACAGCCACTTAGACCTTTCAACACGATGGTGTTTGACACTTATCAGGTGATGAAGCCTCGCCCGTGGGGTGGCTCAGATGTGGTTATTGTTGATCTGGATGAGACCTCAATTAAGCGTGTGGGACAGTGGCCATGGCCACGCAACATCGTGGCGAACCTCACCAAAAAACTGGGCGATTTGGATGCGGCAGCTATCGTGTTTGATATGGTGTTTGCTGAAGAAGACAGGACTTCTCCTCTCAAAGCAATTAAAGGGCTAACCAAAGCAGGTGCGCGGATACAACTTCCTGAAAAAATAGACATGCTGGACAATGATGCGGTTTTGGCCAGCGTTTTTAAACGATTTCCCGTGGTGACCGGGTTTATATTTTCCGATGATGGAACAGATATTCCGCCCTCTCCCAAAGCGGGCACCGGGCAAAGCGGAACCATGCCTTCTTCATTTATGAAACGTGACGTTATGGCGACCCGCAATTTGCCTACACTAGATGAGGCGGCGTCTGGCATAGGGACTTTCAATTTCGCCTCATCTGATCAACGTGATACAGTGGTGCGTAAGGTACCTTTGATGCAAGGGGTTGATGGGAATTTCCATCCCACTTTAGCTGCTGAAGCTTTGCGCGTGGTGCAAGGAGCGGGCGGGTTTAAAATTAAGTCCAGTGATGGAAGTGGCGAACTCTCAGGTGGAAAAATAACGCTCGTATCTTTGCAGATTGGCGCATTGGAAATTCCAACCAATGGAGACGGTGCTATGGAGATTTATCACTCTTCGCCTGAATCAAAGCCAACGGTTTCTGCCAAAGCGATTTTGTTTCCATCTGAATTTGGCTGGACCAACGAAAAACTTTCCAATGCCTTTGCCAACCATATTGTTTTAATTGGCACCTCTGCAGCAGGCCTGTTGGATTTACGCGCAACACCGCTCAGCCCAGTTGTCGCTGGTGTCACCGTTCATGCAGATATTCTCGATCAAATCATCACGGGCACTTTTATCAACCGTCCCGACTATGCGCAGGGTTTAGAACTGACAACGGCTATTTTTCTAACCCTATTGTTGCTCGTCTTCCTGCCAAAATTAAACGCAACCGGTGATGCTCTGCTCGCCAGTCTGTTGATTGCCCTTGTGATTTTCGCAGGTTGGTATGCGTTCACAAGCCACCAATTGTTGTTCAGCCCTGTCTTGCCTATCCTGTCACTTCTGGCAGCTTACGGAGCGGGTGTTGGCGCTGATCTTTTGATTACAGAAAAAGAAAGCAAGTTTGTTCGTGATGCATTCAGCCACTACCTCTCACCCGCCATGGTGAGCCGCCTTGCTGAAAACCCGGAAGCTTTGAAACTGGGTGGTGAAGACAAAGAGCTGACACTTTTGTTTTGTGATATTCGTGGTTTCACATCTTTGTCCGAAGGTCTCGATCCAACAGAGCTGACAGAACTGTTGAACGATTTTCTCACTCCCATGACAGATGCATTGATGAAGGAAGGTGCGACAATCGACAAATATATGGGCGACGCCATAATGGCTTTTTGGAACGCGCCTATTGATCAGGAAGACCACCGAGAACGAGCTGTTCGCGGCTTGATGGCCATGCGCCATGAACTTGTGAAGCTGAATAAAAAAGCCAATCGTCCAATCGAAATCGGCATTGGCTTGAACAGCGGGCCTTGTTGTGTGGGTAATTTGGGGTCCGCACAACGTTTCAACTATTCAGCCATTGGCGATGCGGTAAATGTGGCTTCACGGATTGAAGGACTGACCAAACAATATGGTCTCGACAATTTGCTGGCTGCTGAAACCCTAAATGACATCAATGATTACGCTGTTTTAGAAATTGATCGTGTAGGCGTGGTCGGGCGCAAAGAACCGCTTACTGTGTTCACGATTGTTGGTCAAAACGATTTGAGAAGCAATCGGCAATTCCTAAAACTGACCGAACAACATGCTGATATGTTGGATGCATATCGCGTTGGAGATATTGAACAAGCTTTAGTTTATATGGCACGCGCCAATCGTAGTGCTGATGAGCTTTCTCTATCTGAACACATTCCACCCTTGCGCAAACTTTACGCATTGTACGGGGAGCGTTTTGCAAGTTTCCGTGAAACGGGCGTGCCTGAAAATTGGGACGGTGTTTATCGATCTACTTCGAAATAGACTTCCAATAACAACACTAATTTTACTCAGATTCACAATTCGTGATCACATCCGCCCCATTTATAACCCTATTGGGGAACCAATTTGATCGCCAAGCATTTTAGGTGGGACGCTGCATTTCTGTTTGCGGCCAACAATAAGGATTGAAACCATGACAAAAACAATAGTCGCAATCGCAGCTGTACTCATGTTGACCGCGTGTAACGCCACACAGCGTGGTGCAGCAGTGGGTGCAGGCGTTGGTGCTGCTGGCGGCGCAATTGTCACCGGCACTCCCGGCGGTGCCGCAATTGGTGCAGCCGCTGGTGGTCTCGCAGGCGCCCTTATTGGTCGCGCTACAGAAGACGGCAAATGCCGTTATCGCAACCGCCGCACGGGCCGCGTCTATATTGAAGATTGCTAAACACACTCAAACTCACTTCGGGCAGATAGAAAAATTATCCCCGAAGTGAGGTTTCCCCTGCCCAACTCCTTAATTTTATCTTAATCTCCCCACAGCTTGTCATGTAACGCGTATTCAGGTGGGTAAAATATGTCTCGAGATCTTCGTAGGGCCCAAACGGGTCTTGAAACCATTACAGGTGCCACACTGGCCATTTTAGCATTGGCGTCGGGGGTCTACACATACCTTGGTGTGCGAGAGCTCTTAAACGGCTCAGCTACGGTCGTTTTCTTGGGCGCGGTCATTTATTCCGTTGCCGTATCAGTGGGTATATTTGGCTTCTGGTCTTACTTGATGCGGTTTATGCCGCATGTGAAATCCGGGGACGGACGACGTTATCTTTATCTGGCAATGGTTATCGGTTCTGCAATGATTGTTGCGATGTCGTCCTGGCTGAACGCCGCCGCTTTGGCGGGTGGGGCCGCGTTGGAACAACATCTGGCCAACACCACAGAGCAATACCAACAAAAATTAGAACAAGCCCACGACAACGCGCTGGCAGCACAAAGCTTGTTGCCGGACATACAATTGGCATCGCAACGGTTTTCGCGACTTTCCAGCGAAGAGGCTGCAACAGGCGTTCTAACAGGTACATCCGGTAGCGGCACAGTCGTTCAGTTGTTAAGCCAAATGTCGACACAATTGACGGGTCTATCACAGGAAATTATTGCGTCTCGCGACCCTACAAAGGAAAGTTTTGTAGAAGGCGGAAAACGGCTTGCTGCTATGCGGAAACTGGTGTCCTCACCCGGTCCTGTCGATGCCCGCGCCAATGCATTTGCAGAAGAAGCGGTCGCGCTTTCAGGAACAATCGCCGCACTCCAACAAACCTCCATCGCGCCTGCCGTAAAACGTGCAGCTGATGACCTTGGACGTTCATTCATCGCGCCGGTTGCTGACAGCAACAATGCGGATTTGGCAAGCCGTCAAGATGATGTGGTCAGCCGTGTAGAGAAATCTGTCAAAGCACAAAGTGTAGCCTTATCGGCAGCTGCCGATGAAATCCTATCACGACCGGCGGTAGAATCTGTGCGCTTCACCCCCTTATCTTCACCCGAAGCTGTTTTGCGTTACGCCTCGGACTTCCTGCCTTCTTGGGCTGGCGCTATTTCCATTGACTTGTTGCCAGCAGTGATGATTTTCATCCTTTGCATTGTCCAAGCCGCTGTGCGCAAAGAAGACGGCGTCGACCTTGGTGCAAACGAAGTGACGGCCAGCGAAATGATCCGCGCCGTGCGTTTGTATAAGCAATTGAGTGCGCTCAAAGCTGACGAGCCAGTGGACACGACGCCACCCGACGGCGATCGCAAAACTGAAGACATGAATGTACAGCACGCTTTTGAACAGGAGTTGTCGTCAGATCCAAAAATCACGCCACTAACGACACCCCAAGCTGCTCCTGCAAAAAGCTAACAGAAGAACATGGAACACACACCTGCGCAGCGCCCCCTGTCTTGGATTGTCTCCACGATACAGGATGGCCGGTTTTTAAAAGTCGTGTTTTTGGGAATGCTCGGGTTGTCAGCCGGCGCAGTGTTGCAAGATTTTCGCGAAATGGTTGCCAATGCTCCAGTCGATTTACCCGGCGCCAGCCGAACAACCCCTACCCCATTGGAACTGCCCAAGCCAGGTGATCAAACGCGCCCATATTTTCCAAAAACAATGCCTGTGGGACCAGGGTTGAAAAAACCAAACTTGCCGGGATATTTTGGCCCTCTCGACAGCGAAACTATGGCCGGGCCGCTGCAATTTCATTTTGGCGAAGATGACAAAGCAACCGCAATCGGAACAATTGATGCGGGAGCCGCAGCACGATTTACTGCATTTTTGAAAAACCATGATCGTCAGATCACAGAACTTTACCTCCATTCCCCCGGTGGTTCAGTAACAGACGCTTTGTCACTCTCCCGTCAAGTTCGTAATGCTGGCATCAGCACCCGAGTGCCGGATCACGCATATTGTGCGTCGGCATGTCCATTGGTTTTAGCAGGCGGGCTCTTCCGTTCAGCAGGGCAGCAAGCCTTCATTGGTGTACATCAAGCTTATACTTTGCCCACGGCAGTGGGGAGCCTCCATCGCGGAATGGCTGACGCCCAAATCATTTCTGCTGCCTGCCAACAATTGTTGGTCGATATGGGCGTTGATTTAAACGTATGGGTCAAGGCTTTGGAAACTCCACCTCAGAGCCTGTATTTTTTCACGCCTGACGAGTTGACGAGGTATCAACTTGCAAACAAACGTCAAAGAACCAGCAAGCCAAAATTTCGAAGTGTTCTTAATAATGTAAACAATCTGGAACCAACAGAGTAGCCTATTGAAAATCAAAGGGTTTTTCGATATTTTGGAACTCTCAGGGTAGAATTTTTGATCGTGAGGCGGATAGGCTGGAACTGAAATATGGATACGCTGGATGAATTCCCTCTTCTGAAAGGGATGAACAACGAACAGCTTAAACAGTTTGGTGACCGGTGTTTATGGCGCAACTATGAGGCTGGCGAAACCATTATCGACCATCAGGAACTATCAAAGGAAATTCGGTTTATTTCCCATGGAACAGTGCGTGCTTTGGTGCGCATGATTGAAGGGCGCGAAGTGATCCTAAATGATCACGGGCAAGGCGACTTCTTCGGACATTTGGCGGCCATAGATGATGGCCCGCGCTCGGCCAGTATATTAGCGATCTCCAATTGCCGTATCTGCATAATGCCAAAAAGCGTGTTTCAGGAAATTGTAACAACCGTTCCAGAAATTGCGTGGCGCGTTATGAACCATCTGGCCAACGATATTCGACGTTTGTCGCACCGGCTATCTGAATTCAGCTTTCTCAAAGCAAAACATAGGCTCTATGCCGAGTTGCTGCGTCTATCTCGCCCGCGCACGAACGGCCCTTCTTCATCTCATGGCCACCATAGAATTATCAGTCCCGCTCCGCTTCAAAGCGATATTGCCGACCGCATTTCCAGCCGCCGTGAAATCGTTTCCCGCGACATGAAAGAGTTGGAGCGTTTGGGGATTCTGGAGCGCACGCGTGGTGGTTTAGTTATCCTGCAACCAGACACATTGACCAACATGGCCGCAGAAGGCTGGGCTTCTTAAACTGCGTACTAACTCTCACAAAAGAACTGATTGACCTCGATAAAGACGTAAGCATGTATTGTGTTGTTGCAGCTCGTGTTGACCTAAAGTGCGGCGATTCTGGTTCACTCCAGAAGAACAAATTGAATTGGGAGACGGTAAAACATGCTGAGAAAAATTGTTTTGGGTGTTGTCATGCTGGCCATTATAATGGTCGCCGTTGGCGCGTGGATATATCGCCCCATCGCAGCAACCCATCCCGCGTTGGTGAAAGCCGATATGCCACCGATTATTCCATTACGGGAATTCTATGCAAACACAGAAGCCCGATGGCGCTATCAACTTTCACCCGATGGAAAGAACCTGAGTTGGCTGGAATCAAAGTGGTTCAAGCCTGCTCTATGGGTAAAACCACTGGAAGGTGATAGCCGCAAGACGTTCCACACAGATGATGAAGTGCGCTGGTATGCTTGGTCTGCCGACAGTCGTTACCTCATTTATCAGGCAGATCGCGATGGATGGGAAAACGATG
This sequence comes from uncultured Rhizobiaceae group bacterium, assembly GCA_938010435.1. GTDB lineage: Bacteria > Pseudomonadota > Alphaproteobacteria > Rhizobiales > Rhizobiaceae > Pseudahrensia. The sequence continues at coordinate 34,598 of CALLUS010000008.1, forward strand.
TACTTGTGTCAATCGACACCCAATCTCCCGATGCAAAACCGCGCTCCTATGATATGGGCAAAGACGTGAAATCGCTTCTTATTCAAGTACCAGATGCAGCAGAAGACAACATCATTATCGCGCATAATGGTCGTGACCGCCGACGTTTCGACCTTTATCAGTTGAACCTCGAAAGTGGCGTGACAACACCTCTTGGACAAGCACAAGAACGCGGCATCTATTGGCATCTTTCCCGCGATGGAGATGTTTATGCCCGCACCCGCTACTACGACAAAGCGAAATGGGCGTTCGAACTTGATCTCGGTGGCCTTTGGAAACCTGTTGTGCGTGGTGACTTTGGTGACCATTTCATACCACTGGGCACTTGGGACAAGAACGATACTCTTTATGCACTTTCCAATATGGGTCGCGATAAACAGGCACTAGTCAAATTCAACATCCGACACCAGCGCGAAACTGTCCTCAACATTAAAGACAATGTTGATATATCAGGCGTTTTGATGGATCGCGAGACAGGCGAACCTCAAGTGATTTTCTCGCATCCCGGCCACCAAAAGCTGGATGTTTTAGATCCTGAACTTGCTATTCTTATATCCAAAATTAAACGACCAGAAGGCTCAAATCTGAACTTTCATACAATCACCAACGATCAATCAAAAATTCTGTTTTCAGTTGAAGAGGCTGATGGAGGATTTGAAACCCGAATGATCGAGAGTAAGAGTGGGAAAGTCACTGAAATTTCCAAGCCGGAAATTGCAAAGTTTCGCGAGCGTCTGTCACTTGTGGAACTCGTCACCATCAAAGCGCGTGACGGCTTGGATATCCCAGTTTATCTGTCACAACCAAAAGGCGTAGAGGGGCCCGCACCCATGGTTATTATGATCCATGGCGGACCAATTGCACGGGTATTCGGCGGATGGAATAGCTTTCGACAGATGTTGAACAATCGCGGCTACGCTGTCCTTGATGTGAATTATCGCGGTTCAAATGGTTATGGTCGGACCTTTCGAAATGCAGCTTATAACGCTGTGTCACGAGAAATGGACGATGACATTTCCGATGCCCGCGCTTGGGCTGTGGAGCAAGGTATCGCTGACCCCAAAAAGATTGCCGTTTTTGGCGGATCGTTCGGCGGTCTCAAAGTATTGACCGCGATGACCCGTAATCCTGACCTATATGCTGCCGGAGTGGATGTGAACGGGATTAGCGATTTGGTGTCCATGCGAAGCGAGATACCGCCATATTGGGAAGGTTGGGATTATTGGTACGACAAGAATTTGGGGAATCCTGAAAACCCTAAGGAACGTGATATCATTAAAGATCGCTCCCCTCTCACCCACGCTGACAAACTTGCAGCTCCGTTGATGATCATTCAGGGCAGCAATGATGTTCGCGTTATTCGCAGCCAGTCGGACCGAATGGTGAAAGCCTTGCGCGAAACCGGAAAGCCCGTTGAATATATTTTACTGGAAGGCGCAGGTCACCAATTTCGCAGTTGGGGATGGAAAACCCGTATGAAGACTTATCGCAAAATTGAACGTTTTTTGGCCCAACATTTAGGCGGGCGTGCCGATGGTTTTGACTATGCCTTGTTCGGTGCGCAAGTCTTGCCCAAAGGGATTGGACGCTAAATTTTGAGTATTTGCGATGTATTGTCTTTGGGCAGTCTAATCTTCTTTGAACGCACGTTCAAAGGAATCCGTTAGTGGTTTGGTTAAATATTCCAAGAACGTGCGATCGCCGGTTTCGATATATGTTTCTACAGGCATACCGGGGAAAATTTGCTCCGTGGTAAGACCTTCCGGCAATTTATCGGAGATTTTCAAACGGGCCGTGTAATAAGGTTCGTTGTTTGAAGGGTCCACCAAACGGTCAGCAGACACATAGCTGACTATTGCTGGAACCTCAGGGGTTATGCGCGTGTTCAATGTGGAGAAACGCAGGTTCGCTGATTGGCCAACAGTGACCACATCCACATCTTGTGGGGAGAGACGCGCTTCCACAATAAGTTCACCACCGGTTGGTAAAAGTACCACCAAATCTTCACCCGGACGCACAACACTACCCGGTGTGTTCTTGGACAAGTTGACCACCACTCCGTCCGATGGTGCACGCACCACAACACGGCTCATGATAGCCTCGGCATTGGCGATTTGTTCTTGAGTATCGGCAATTTGACGGCGAACATCATTGAGCGCTGTCACAGCAGTTTCGGCGCGTTCCGTTTGCAAGCGCAGTTGACGTTGTTTGGCACCGACAATGCTGGTCTTGGCTTCGCCGACACTAGCCAATAAACCACCGATACGACCTTCAAGCTCAGAGCGGTTACGTTCCAAACGCAAAACTTCAGAACGGTTGGTCAACTGCCGTTTTAGCAGGCCGCGTTTAACTTTGATTTCATCTGACAAAACAGCAATTTGATCTTCAGTGGATTTCATCTGCGAATTAAAACCACCGATCTGCTCTTCCAATGCAGCAATTTGCTGCCCCAGAATTCGACCATCCGTCAGATAGCGCTCACGGCGTTTGTTGAACTCACTGGTTTGTTCGCGAAGATCGTTCTCAAGACCGTTCTTCGCAGCCAATGCTCGCAATTCTTTTGAAATCGCAAACTCTGTATCATCCCGTTCTGCCTGCAACCTTTCAGCGCGCGCTTGCGACGCCACCAATGATTTTACAAAACGGTTGCGGTTGGATTCGGCTTGTGTTGGATCAATTTTCAGAAGTGCCTGACCTTTCGTGATCTTGTCTCCTTCTTTGACAAGTATCTCTTGTATGATTCCTCCTTCAAAGTGTTGCACTTTCAAATTTTGACCGCTGGCCGCGATCACACCGGGTGCAATAGCTGCGCCGGACAGAGGTGCTTTGGCAGCCCAAGACCCGAAGCCAAACAGAAACAAACCAATCACCACAATGCCGAAAATAGCCGGCTTTGCTATACCCGTCTTAACTTTGCTTGCCCAATTGGCACCATCGTTCATGGCCGGCCCGCTATTAGAGTTGTTCATGTTTGCCATAAGTTGGGCGTGTTCAGGATTTCCGGGAATGGCCTGTGACGCAGGAATTTTTCTTGTCTGTATACGACCGAGTTCATTCGCCATCTTAATTCACCTTCACAGGAGGTTGTTGTCCAGCTTGAACGGCTTTGGCCGCATTGGCCTGTGCTCTGCGTTTTTCACGCATCTCTTTCAACGCTTGAACAAATTTTTCGCGAGTACCATAGAAGTCCACCTTGCCGCGATGAAGTCGCAAAATTTTATCCACATCGTTGAGGATTTGTTTGCGCTGGGTGATGACAATCACTGTTGTTCCAGATTGGCGTGCAACACGGAAAGCACGTTGCAATGCCACCTCACCATCATCATCAAGATTGGCATTGGGTTCGTCCAAGACCATGATCTCCGGATCTCCATAAAAAGCCCGTGCCAAGGCGATGCGTTGTTTTTGACCGCCAGAAAGACCAAGCCCACCGGGGCCGACACGCGTGTCGTAGCCTTGGGGTAAGTTTTGAATGAGCTCGTGCACTTGTGCCTTTTGAGCGGCGGCATGCACTGCCGTGTCGTCAGGTTGTAAAGACAGGCGCGCAATATTCTCCGCAATGGTTCCCGGCAGCAATTCAACGTCTTGTCCAAGGTAACCGATATGCTGCCCCAACTGTAGGGTATGCCAGTTTTGAATATCCGTTCCATCAACACGCACTGTGCCGGCATTTGGGAATTGCGCTCCCACCAAGAGGCGCGCCATTGTGGATTTTCCCGAGCCGGATGGTCCCACAATACCCACCACATCACCTGCATTCACCGCAAATGAAATACGGTTTAGAATCGGCTCACGTGACATGCCACCGGGTGCCATAACCAATGCCGCCTCAACCGTGATGTTTCCCGTCGGTTTTGGCATAGATATTTTTTCAGCTTCATCACCGGCTTGTTCAAGTGCCGCAGTAAGGCTTTTCCATGACCGCCAAGACGCTACATATTGCTTCCACCCGCCAATAACTTGGTCGATTGGCTGCAGACCGCGACCAGAGATAATGGATGAAGCGAAAATCATACCTGCAGTCATTTCGCCACGTAAAACCAGCAACGCACCCACGCCCAGAATTGCGATTTGAAGCCCCATACGGATGGTTTTGGAAAAGCCTGAGAGAACCGCATTTCGGGTATCAACACTGCCCTGTGCCAACATAGAATCCGCATTGAAGTGTCCCCAAATGCTGATGCCATTTCCGGTCATGCCCATAGCGCGAAGAGATTCTGAATTGCGTGCAATCGACTGTGCAGTTGCAAAAGCCGCACCCTGTCGTTTGGATGCGGTCTCTGATGGAATTTTCGTCATCACCTGATTGAGAATAGCAATCGCAAACAAAACGACTGCCCCTGCAACCGTGATGTAAAACAGTGTTGGGTGAATGAAATACAAAATACCGATGAAGAGTGGCGCAAATGGCAAATCAAGCAAAGCAAAAACGGCACGTGACGCAATGAACCCGCGCACGGCTGCCAGGTCACGAACCGGTTGCACATTGGCTTCACCAAGGCGGCTGCTCATCATGGCCACGCGCATGGTATCTGCACCCAATTGAACTTCAAGTTTTGCAGCAGCGCGCGCTGCAACAATTGCGCGAATAGCTTCCAACAAACCAAGCACCACCAATGCGGCAACAGCAATGATGGACAAAAACCTTAAAGTGTCCATGCTTTGGCTGGGCAAAACACGATCGTAAATCTGCAACATGTAAAGTGGCATCGTGAGCAGTAGCACATTCACAATAAGTGAAAAAATACCCAACAGAATTAAAATACCGCGAAACTGAGCGCGCGCAGCTTTAAGACTTTTCATAAACAGCCCTCTTTAGAAGTTATGCATTGGCAAAACCAAACGCCGTAAAATCTACTCCATTTTACGGGCCCTGTTTAGGTTTTATACAGCAAACGTTTAGGGGCGATTAAGGCGCGCGGAATGTGGCGTCACAGTGTATTTATGCATTCCACCAAACAGCTGGTGGCTGTCGCAATCTGTTTGAGATCGCGCAAATAGCAAATGCGCAGGTATTCCGCGCCACCTGTGTAAAAACCAGTGCCGGGGGCAACACCAACGCCCGCTTCATCAATCAATCTCATGGCAAGTTTCTTACTGTCCGGAAATCCATCAATTTTTAAAAACATATAGAAAGCGCCATCAGGCACCGCCAAACGAACTTTACCAGTGGACCGCAATCCATCGCAAATAACATCCCTATTTTGACGGGCACGTGATTGCTGCATTGCTATAAAATCTTCACCGCCTTCTAACGCCGCGACCGCACCCCGCTGAATAAAACTAGCCACACCAGATGTGGAATATTGTATCAAATTTTCGATCACTTGGCCCAATTCAGGTGGCGCAGAAATCCAACCTGCACGCCAACCTGTCATAGCCCAATTTTTAGAAAATGTGTTGACGAAGATCACACGATCATCGTCCTCAATCACATCATAAAATGATGGTGCACGTTCGGCCTCATAAACAAAACGAGAATAGACTTCATCAGCCAAGACCCAGATGCAATGCTGTCTTGCGAATTCTAAAATCTCGCGCAGTTGATCAGTTGATGCTAGCCAGCCCGTAGGGTTGGAAGGCGAATTGATAAATATGACACGGGTTTTCGAGGTGACTGCTGCAAACAATTTTTGCAGGTCGAGCGACCAGCCGTTTTCGCTGAAATCAAGTTCCACATGTACCGGCGATCCGCCGACCACTTGTGTTGCCGCATGAATGTTTGGCCAGCACGGAGTGGTCATAATGACCTCATCGCCGGCTTCCACTAAGGCTTGCAACGATAGTTGAATCGACTGCATTCCCGACCCCGTAACAAAGAACCGTTCTGGTTGATTAACGATTCCATAAATGCGCGAGTGATAATCAGCCAAAGCTTGCCTGAGTTCTGGAATGCCCCGTTGCCAGGTGTAAAACGTTTCGCCGTTGGCCAAAGATGCGTTGGCTGCATCAACGATAAATTGTGGCGTGGGCAAATCGCCTTCACCGACCCAAAGCGGAATAAGACCTTCTTTATCCCGCGCATGGTTCATGATCGCGACGATATCGCTTTCATCAAGATTTCGGGCAGTGGCGCTAACCTGACCTAAGAGCATCCCAAAGTTCCAACTTTAATTGCTGTAACCTTTGCCATACGCGGGACGGATAAATTCCGGCAAGCGAAATTTGAATAAGACATAAAAAAAACCCCGTTGGTTTCCCAACGAGGCTTTCAATTTAAATCGCTAAAAGCTTATTTTTTCAAAGCGTCGCGAATTTCTGTCAACAGAACGATATCTGCGGCAGGTGCTGCAGGTTCTGCTGCTGCTTCTTCTGCTTCAGAAGCTGCTTTGATTTTGTTCACGTAGCGCACCAGCATGAAGATAATGAATGCGATGATGATGAAGTTGATCACAACAGTAATAAAGCTACCGTAAGCAAGAACAGCGCCTTGTTCTTTCGCAGCCTCAAGAGAAGTTGCAGTCACACCTTCACCCAAACCGATGAAGTAGTTTGAGAAGTCGAGGCCACCGAAAATAGCGCCCACGATTGGCATAATGATGTCGCCAACCAGCGACGCAGTAATAAGTGCGAATGCACCACCGATGATTACACCAACGGCAAGATCCATCACATTGCCCTTGGCAATAAAGTCTTTAAATTCACTCAGCATTTCATTTGTCTCCCTCTAGAGAACCCGTTTTAAAATAAAGGCTGTGTTCACCACATGGTTCAAACATTGGAAAATCCCCGCCTTGATGGTCGCATAACACATGGTTAACGTAACGTTAAGTGTTATTTTCGCTAAAGTTTATGTCTTAGATTCCCCAACATAAGCACTAGCTGGACAGTTTATAGCGCGTATGGTGAGTTAAGGCCAGTCTGCAGCCGTTGGGAGTCAAGCATGCAGGGTTGGGGCATTGTTCTTGCCGCTATCGCTTATCTGTTGTTTTTATTTGTGGTGGCCAGTTATGGCGATCGCAAACGTTCGCATGACCGCAGATTAAAGGCACGTCCAGCCATCTATGCTCTCTCGCTTGCGATCTATTGCACGTCGTGGACGTTCTTCGGATCGGTTGGGTTGGCAACCACCAGCGGGTTCGATTTTTTGGCAATCTATGTTGGCCCTGTATTGATGATTACGTTCGGCTATCCGCTGTACAGCCATATCATTCGTGTTGCGAAATCAGAACGTATTACGTCGATTGCCGATTTCATTGCTTCCCGTTACGGCAAAAGCACCAGCGTGGGCGCACTCGCGGCCGTGATAGCGGTTCTGGGAATTGTTCCTTATATAGCGCTTCAGTTGAAAGCTATTTCAACAACCGTCGACACCATGCTGACCCGTTATGAGCCAGCTTTGTCTGCGGTGCGGGCACCATCGATTGATACATCTTTATATGTATCAGTCGCTTTGGCCCTATTCACCATTTTGTTTGGAACACGCCATGCGGATGCGACAGAGCACCAAGACGGATTGATGTTGGCGGTTGCCACAGAGTCTATCGTGAAGCTGATTGCGTTTTTGGCAGCCGGTCTGTTTGTCACGTTTTACCTCTTTGATGGGGTTGGCGACATGATCATGCAATCTCAGGGGTCGGAGTTTGTACAGGAGTCATTTTATGCGGGGATCGACCCGACAAAATTTGCCGTATTCACCCTTTTGAGCACCTGCGCATTTCTGCTTCTTCCACGACAGTTTCATGTGGGAGTGGTGGAGAACCATTCGCAAGCAGACCTTCGGACTGCGCGATGGATGTTTCCGCTCTATCTCATCTTGATCAATTTGTTTGTGATGCCTGTGGCTGTGGGTGGCATGTTGACATTTGGTTCCAGCGTGAACGCCGACAATTATGTTCTTGCACTACCGTTGCAAAACGATGCCATGGCAATGTCATTGCTTGTCTTTGTTGGCGGACTTTCTGCTGCAACTGCGATGGTGATCGTGGCTTGTGTTGCTTTGGCTATTATGATTTCGAACAACATCGTTCTGCCGTTAATTTTGCGTCAGCAGAACTCACGTCACATCCGTGATATGGCGCCCATTTTGTTGAACATTCGCCGCACATCGATCTTCATCATTTTAGCCATGGCTTATGCTTATCTTTTGGTCTCAGGTAATTCAGCTGCACTTGCTTCGTTTGGTTTATTATCTTTTGCAGCGGTTGCGCAATTTGCACCGGCTTTTGTTGGTGGTTTGTTTTGGCGCAATGCCACGTCACGCGGCGCACTTTGGGGCATGACGGCTGGATTCTGTGTCTGGCTATACACACTGTTCTTACCAACAATTCTTGATCCATCCTCCCCAATTTTGCTTGAAGGCCCAGCGTCTATTTACGCCCTGCGTCCTCAAGCGTTATTTGGTGTTGATGCTGCACCTTTGCATCATGGTGTGTTCTTCAGTTTACTTGTCAATTCAGCGGTCTACATTTTGGCTTCTTTGAGCCGACGTCCGTTGGCGATTGAACGCATGCAAGCCAATACATTCTGGTATTGGGGGCGACGTGATGGAAATAATTTGGTCCGTGATGGACGTGCCATAACCGTTGCAGAACTTCGGGGAACAATTGCGAATTACTTAGGTCATGAGCGCAGCGACCGTTCGTTCAAACAGTTCTATATAAACAAAGGTTTTACGTACAACGCACGTGAATTAGCCGATGATGAAGTGATCACATTCTCGGAACAGCTCTTGGCAAGCGCTATCGGCGCGGCTTCATCGCGCCTTGTGCTGTCATTGCTGTTGCAAAAGCATGAACCTGCGGGCGAAACGACAATACAACTCTTGGATGATGCGTCTGAAGCGTTGCAATACAATCGCGATCTTCTGCAAACGGCATTGGATCAGGTTGAACAAGGCATTTGTGTTTTCGACAGAGAGTTCAAATTATCCAGTTGGAACAGACAGTTTAGGGTCTTGCTCAATTTACCAGCTGAAATGGGACGTGTTGGAATTGCGCTCAATCAATTATCTGATGCGATTTTGGAAAGGTTAGATCACACCCAAAATCTACCAGTCGATTTAAGTAAGCAAATGCTGACCAGTCAAAAACCATTCTTACTGCACTTGGCTGAATCAAACCGCATTCTGGAAGTGCACACAAACTCCGTGCCCGATGGCGGATTGGTGATTTCGTGGAATGACATGACTGAACGCACCACTGCTGCGGAAGCTTTAAAAGAAGCCAATGAAACTTTGGAAAGGCGCGTGCGCGAACGGACGGAAGAGCTCACACAATTGAACGGAGACCTTGCCCGTGCGCGAGAAGCGGCGGAAGCAGCCAACATTGGTAAAACAAAATTTCTAGCAGCTGTTGGCCATGATATTCTGCAACCACTCAACGCCGCACGACTTTACGCATCCAGTCTGGCGGAACAATTAGACGACAGTCCAAAGAGCAAACTCGCCAATAATGTTGATGATGCTTTAGAAAGTGTGGAAGACATATTGGGCTCAGTGCTCGCTATATCGCGTTTGGATTCAGGGGCTCTGAATCCTAATGTTACAGTGTTTGAAGTCGCCAAATTATTGCAGAAACTTCAAGTGGAATTTCAACCCATCGCTGAAAACAAAGGGTTGGAATTCCGGATAGTGAACAACGACTTCCAAATCCGTTCAGATTACAGTTTGTTGCGCCGGCTGCTGCAAAACCTTGTCTCTAATGCGATTAAATATACGAAAAAAGGCAGTGTCGTTTTGGATGCACGCGTGGTGCGAACCCAACTTGTATTTGAAGTGCGTGACACCGGATCAGGCATTCAACCAAAAGACCGGGATGCCATTTTTGAAGAATTCAAACGCTTGGAAGCAGGCAAACGCGCAGCACCAGGCCTTGGCCTTGGCCTTTCCATCGTTCAACGTTTGTCAGAAACTTTGGATCATGAGGTGCGTTTTGACTCTCAAGTGGATAAAGGTTCAACATTTTATGTCACAGTTCCCCTCGAAATTGGCAGGTTAAAAACTGCAGAAAAGACCGAGCAGCCCAAACGCACCAATGACAATCTAAACGGACAATTGGTCTATTGTATCGACAATGAAAAATTGATTTTGGACGGCATGAAAACGCTGTTGAGTGGTTGGGGGTGCAAAGTTGTTTGTTTTGAACATTCCTCTGAACTGTTGAAAGCGATTGGCGACGCTATGCCTGCCGTTCTGATTGCGGATTATCATCTCAACAATGAAGACGGGTTGGACGTCATTTCCAAAGCCCGTTTGAAGTCTCAAGAAGAATTCTTAGCGGTGCTGTTGACCGCAGATCGTAGTGCAGCTGTGCGTAATGCTGCAAAAGCTGTTGATGTGACGTTGATGAACAAGCCGCTTAAACCAGCAGCATTGCGTGCCTTGTTGACGCGGCTTTCAAAAATTGATCAAGCAAAGAAAGTTGGAAAAAATCCTGTCGCGGCGGAGTAGATGTTTCGTGAAACTCTAAAGTGAATTGTGTGGACTGACGGCATCGGACCCTAATTTATTAACTGCAATCACGGCTTGTGTACGACTGTCGACGCCAAGCTTTTGCAATACAGCAGAGACGTGGGCCTTCACCGTAGCTTCGGAGACTGTGAGTTCATAAGCAATTTGTTTGTTCAACAATCCTTGGGAAATCATGGACAACACGCGGGTTTGTTGCGGTGTGAGTGTCGCTAAACGATTGATCAAATCAGCGATTTCCGGATCAGATTCCGCAGACAATTCCACATCATCGGGCTTCCACACATCACCACGCAATACGCTGGTAATGGCTTCACGAATTGTTTCTATACCCGCTGATTTAGGCACAAAACCTGATGCGCCTAACTCCAAAGCGCGCTGAATTGTGGCTGGATCATCACTTGCAGATACGATGACAACCGGAAGAAGCGCATGTTCTGCACGTAAAGATAAAAGCCCTGAAAACCCGCTGACACCTGGCATGGACAAATCAAGCAAGACAAGATCAGTTTCAGGGTTTTCGGCTAAAATAACCTGCAGTTGCTTGAAATTGCCTGCTTCAAGAATCTCTACAGGACCAATGCCCTGCATACCCGCATCAAGACCGCCTTCCAGCGCCTGACGCATAGCACCGCGAAACAGCGGATGATCATCCACTATTACCAAACTGGCGACCGGTGCAGCAGTTGGGCTCATCTCATTTTTCCCCTTGTCTTAAAGACTGTGATAATTGGTATAAAGTTTGAGCAATTGAGTCCATGGGACATTGGTCGGAGGGACCATCTATCATAGGGTCAACGCCTAAACTGCATTGAACAAACCAATGTTAGTGTTGCGCTTTGCTAAAAAGCGCGGCAAATCTTCCCAATACGTTGCATCTGACAGATTTGACTTTGGATTTTATATGCGCCTGTTTCAACGAATACGAATTAGCTGGTGGCAAAAGAGCAGACTACTGTCTCTGTGCGGCATTGCAATTGTCGTAGCGTTATTGTTGCTCGTATCCTTTGCATTGAGCAGTCCGCCGACAAGCGAAAGCTTTGGTCGCTTAAATGCTCTTATGATGTCCATCATTCCACTCTTAGTAGTGTTTGCAATTGCAGTGTTTGCGCGGGTGAGTGAATACATCAACCTTCGTTCGGGCGGACAAACTGCGCAGCAAGAAAGCAATTCTCAGGCAGGCCGAGAATGAGCCTCGCTGATCACATTTCAAGAAACGAGAAACGCCTCGATTCCAACCGGGTTGTCACCATCCTTTGGCTTGGCAGTGTTGCTTTCGCTTTGGCTTATTTATCTTTGGTGTTGTTGAACCGGCTTGGATTGCCAATTGAGATGGCCGTATCCATTATCTGCATTTGTATGATTGTTGCAGCACTGACATGTGGTTGGTTCGGCAGAACAATGACGAGTCGCATTTTCTTTTTTTCAAACAGAATGACTGGTGTTGCACCTTCCGGATTCAGTGGCTGCACCGATTGGTTCAGCGGAGGGTTTCTCGGCCTTCTATTGGTGATTGGTTCTGCAGACCGTTTGATCCTTGCACCCTCCGTAATGATCGGGATGTTATTATGCACCATCCTGTTTGCCACAGCTTTCCAAAGATCAAACATTTCCACCGTTCCAGGCTTTATGACGATGCGTTATGGAAAACGCCGAGTGGGCTTCGTCGCGTTGGTATTTGTTACTTTCATTTTGAGTTTGCTGCTGATCACTGAAGCTCGTGTCGCCTCTCAATTGATTTCCGCAATGGTCGATCTCCCCTCCTCACAAGCATTGATTGTGGTGATGGTTCTCATAGCCTTGCCCACATTGATTGGTGGTTGGTTGGCATTGATCATCATGAACGCAATCATTGTGATCTGGATTTTGATTTGCGTCCTCCTGCCCGCCACAATTTCCGGATTTTTCTCAGGGTTTTTGTTGAACGTAATTTCCTATCAAGGGACACTTAATCCACTCGACAATTTGGGGTTGGTTGAGCTCATTGGGATGGATAGTCTTGGACTGCACTCCAACGGTATTTTGCACGTTGCACTTGCTGCTTTGGTTTTGAGCTGCGGATTTGCTTGTTTGCCCCATGCTTTGTCCCGTCTCACCCTTAGCTTTCACCACGTCACCGTGCTTGAAAGTTTGGGATGGAGCGCACTTTCCGGTTTCTTGATCTTGAGTGCTTTTCCGCTCTCAATAGGTTTGCTTGCGATTGGTGGAAATGCTGGTGAACTTTCCGTTGCACTTTCTAAACAACCCATTTTGCAAATGCTCCCTGTTCTCGCATTATTGTTGGCTGCTGTGAACGCTGCCGCTGTTACCGTGTTTGCCTTGTCCAGCGCAATCGTTCGTTTATTGCGTCGGACGAGAAATCTAGATCCGGGGGAGCGCACCATGTTTGGCACTCGCGCATTATGTGTTTTGATATGCGTTGGACTCATTTTTCTGCTTCAGGAATATTCACCCCAAATCGGCCCATTGTTCTTAGCTGCAATTTGCACCTCAGCAGGTGCTCTTTTTGCACCACTGACGGTTGCTGTATGGGCATCGCGTATCTCTTCCTGGGGCATTGCGACGGCCATGGTATTTGGTGGTGGCACCACGATACTCCTCATTGCAGCCGACTATACTTCGAAATTTGCGACTGGATCAGACAATTTCCTTTCTCCATTTTCGGGCTTTCCGCCGATATATGCTGCAGGGATTGGTATGTTCATTGGCATTGTCATTTTGGGCGCGGGGCGCGTGTTCGCGTTGGCAACAAAATCAGCTCATGATGATGTGCTTGACGAATTGCGCCTATTGAGGCGGGAGGCTTAAGGTTCGTATGCCACCCCCATTTTCAATCGACCCAAACGTGTTTTCGGATGAAGCCATTGATGCGGAAACACGGGATTTCAATGAAAGTATAATCGCTCTTCAGGCCGAAGCCGACGACATGTGGACGAAAACACCTGCTCAAATTCGCCAAGCCCGACTTGATGGTGGCGGGCCGTTTCCTATTGAAGCGACAGAACCCACTGCTGAAGCCAAAATGATTAAGAGTGTTCATGACCAATCTGTTGGACTGCGTATTTTCAAACCAAAGACGGGGTCTGCACGGGGTACATATCTACACATTCATGGCGGTGGTTGGGCACTTGGCACAACAGACGGACAAGATGAACGCTTGCAAGAGATCGCAGACAATTGTGGATTGAATTGCGTTTCGGTCGATTACCGCCTTGCACCGGAACACCCCTACCCCGCCGGCCCCAATGATTGCGAAGCCGCGGCCTTGTGGTTGATCCGAGGAGACCATGATCTCAGCACCGAGACCCTCGCAATTGGTGGAGAGAGTGCTGGTGCCCATCTATCCGTTGTGACGATGTTGCGGTTGCGCAGAGTATTGGGCATCTGCCCTTTTCATGGTGCCAACCTCACGGCGGGAGTTTACGACCTCGGACAAAGTCCGAGTGCGAGAAACTGGGGCCCACTCAAACTGATTTTAAACACCCGTGACATGCAAATGTTTACTGCCGGGTATTTACAGAATGGTGAAAATATGCGCGATGATGACATCTCGCCATTCTTTGCCGGTTTAAAAGGTATGCCTCCAGCTTTGTTTTCTGTTGGTACAAAAGACCTTTTGCTTGATGATAGTCTGCTGATGGCTAGTCGCTGGCATAGTCAAAACGGCAACGCAGAACTCCACATAACACCCGGTGGTTGTCATGTGTTCCAAAGTTTTCGACACTTGAAAATCGCTAAAGTCAGCAACGCACTTATTGATGCCTTTCTTAATTCAATTGGACCAGAAAGCACATGAGTTTTGGAATCATCACCCATAAAAGCTTCGTCAACTCTTGGGAATGTGACGAGAACGTTCATCTCAATGTTCAATTTTATTGGAAGCGTTTCGATCAAGCTGCAGAAATTTTCCAACACAGTGAAGGTTTAAAACAACAACGTTGGACCAGCCGCCATGTGCGCTATCACGCCGAACTTGGCATGAGTGCAAATACACTGGTGCGATCAGCATGTGTTGCAGATTCTAACAGTTTGGTTCACCAACTTTATGGTGCAGGTGGAGAGGTTTTATCTGCCTCCGCAGTTGACCAATTTGCAGACCCATTTGAAGCACCAAACGCTCAGGTTAAAACTGTACCCGATGCAGCTCTTCCACGAAGCTTACAGACTGAGCCACTTCTGGTAGAAAATACCAAAGATATACTAGAGGATCATAACGGGGTTCTTAGCCACCTTTCCAAAATCACTCCAAGTGAATGCGATGGTGATGGCACATTGCTGGACGAAAATCACATCAGCAGATTTAGCGATGCAGCTGGTCATTTTTGGCATCACATGGGCATTGACCGTTCGTGGATGCAGAAACAAAATCTGGGTAGTGTGGCCGTGGAAATGATGGCTACACGCCATGCTTTACCAAAGGCGGGCATGATCACCGAGATAACCAGTTGGATTGATCAGGTAAACGAAAAAACGTTTTCATTTCGCCATCAGGTGCACGATCGCGTGTCGAAAAACGTACTTTACAGTGGAGCCGTTACCGCCCTTATGATGGATTTGACAACCCGCAAGGCGATTGTTCTGCCCAACTCATTTCGCGAGAAAGTGCAGAGCGCTTAATTCGGATTCAGTTCATCCTTCAGATCATCAAATACATCAGAGAAACGGCGTATGGCTTTATCCATAAAGTCCATTGCTTTATCTATTTCCCGCTGCTCTTCCGGTTTGGTTTCAGAAGATTTATCTTGACTTGATTTGCTGGTTGCTGCTTCCAAGGTTTTGAGGCGTTGTTCCAAATGATCGATGCGATTGGACAAGTCTTCGGTTTCAGAAATCCAAGCCTGACGTTCTTCCGCCGCCAAACTGCAAATCATATTGCCGTCCCTTTCACGACAATAAGAGATTGCGCCCGTTCGATGATCTATACGCACCGTGCCATCGGACAATTTGGTTATGGAATATCGTTCCGCAGCAAAGCTTTGGGAAGCGAGCGTAACGGTCACGAGGAAGACAAAGACGATAGATTTCATACACTCACTCCCAGAGTATTGGAGACTTCGGCATATTCCTGACCGCTTTACCGATCACAGCGCACAAGACATTGTTCTGTGCGTCTGTTCTTTAATCACTATTTGTGGCAACACGCGGCCATAATGGCAAATTGCAACGAGCAGATATTCCACGATGACAAATTCAATCATTTATAAGATAACGCCTGAAGACGCTTGGCAAGCCGCAAGAGCCAATGGTATTTTTGAAGGCGCGCCGATTGACTTAGCAGATGGTTACATCCATTTTTCCACTGCTGAACAAGCGCGGGAAACGGCTGCAAAACATTTTACAAACCAAGATAATTTACTGCTGGTAGCTATTGATGCGACCGCTTTGGGCGACGCATTGAAATGGGAACCGTCACGTGGCGGTGCCTTGTTCCCTCATCTATATGCAACACTGTCGATGGATGTTGTACTGTGGGAAAAACCCATGCCGCTTGATGAAAACGGTGTACATCAAATGCCCTTTGAAGGCGCATAATCCATGAGCCTGTATTCCAAAATTGGTAGAGAGCTTTTTTTCAAACTTGATGCCGAACGAGCCCATGGACTTTCCATAAGAGGGTTGCAGTCCGGTTTACATCCACGGTTTGATGCTGCTTTCGACCAGCGTTTGGCCGTAGAAATCGCTGATTTGGAATTTACAAACCCATTGGGAATGGCCGCAGGTTATGACAAAAATGGCGATGTACCGGATGCTCTGTTGGCCTTGGGCTTTGGGCATACTGAAGTTGGAACGGTTACCCCTTTGCCTCAGCCGGGCAACCCAAAGCCACGTATATTTCGGTTGAAAGAAGACGAAGCTGTCATCAACCGACTTGGCTTCAACTCGAAAGGCCACGCAGCAGCATTAGCGCAATTGAAAAAGCGGAATGCACGAAGCGGGATTGTCGGCATCAACATTGGTGCAAATAAAACCAGCATCGATTTCGGCGCTGACTATGTCAAAGGTATTGAGGTTTTCGGTGCAATTGCTGATTACTTCACCATCAATATCTCATCACCCAACACTCCAGGTTTACGGGCGTTACAGGGAGCCGATCCGCTGGCTGATTTACTTCGGCGGGTCGACGAAGCCGTTAATGCAACCGGACGCATAACACCTGTATTTTTGAAAATCGCCCCCGATTTAAGCGAAACGGAG
Source organism: uncultured Rhizobiaceae group bacterium (assembly GCA_938010435.1). Classification (GTDB taxonomy): domain Bacteria; phylum Pseudomonadota; class Alphaproteobacteria; order Rhizobiales; family Rhizobiaceae; genus Pseudahrensia. The sequence continues at coordinate 51,240 of CALLUS010000008.1, forward strand.
ATTGACGATATTGCAAAAGCGGTCTCGAAATCTAACGTTGATGCTATCATTGTTTCCAACACCACCCTGTCTCGCATTGGCTTGAAGAGCGGTTCTATCACACAAGAAGCTGGTGGATTGTCCGGTGCACCATTGTTTGAACGATCCACAATTGTGTTGGCCAAGATCTACGCACGGCTTGAAGGCAAAATTCCTTTGGTGGGTGTCGGTGGCGTACACAGCTTTGAAACTGCATGGCAGAAGATTGAAGCTGGCGCTTCTTTGGTACAGCTCTACACTGGGTTAATTTACGAAGGGCCGACGCTTCCAAAGACTATTTTATCCGGCATGAGCAAACAACTTGATCAGGAAGGATTATCTTCCATCAATGATGTTTGCGGTAGGAGCAACGACGATTGGGCTAAGCGGGACTTGCTTGAGGCCTGAACGTTTCATCTGCTTTGAATTTCAATCGTCGATAAAGCGTTATACCCCGCATACCAATAAAGACTTCAAGCGCCAGCCACAAACCATGGTTGCCAAAATATGGCACGGCAAAAAACCAAACAATTAGATAAGCGATTAAAGACACTAACATCATATCGCGTATGTCTTTCGACCACGTAGCGCCAATAAACACCCCATCCATCTGAAAAGCGACAACGCCAAACAATGCGGTTAAGGCCGCCCATGGCAAATACTCATAGGCCAGTTGACGCACAGCTTCGTTGACCACCAGAAAATCAATTGCACCTTTGCCAAATGCAAAATAAATCACCGTCGCCAGCACCGCAAGAACGAAACCCCAAAACAAACAGAGTTGGACAGATTTATCGAAGGCAGGGCGATAGCGAGCCCCGACTGCCCGTCCCGCCAATTGTTCAGCAGCTGTTGCAAAACCATCTAGAAAATATCCGGACACCATGAAAAAGTTCATCAATACGGCGTTCGCGGCCAATGTGTTCTCATCGAATTTCGCGCCTTGAGCTGCAAAAAATGCAAATGCAAAAAACAGCACGAATGAACGGATCATAATGTCACGGTTCACGCCCAACAGTCGTTGAAGCGCCAGTGGATTCATCAGTGTTTTCATATCGGGAAAACTATCACCACGATAATGGCGATAGGCAATGACCAACCCAAAGACAGTAGCAATACCCTCAGCGATAACTGTTGCCCATGCCACACCCTCGATACCCCATCCAAAATAAAGACCCAGCAACAGGGACAGAACGATGTTAGACCCGCTTAAAACGACTTGAATAAACAGGCCCAAACGGGCGCGTGCCTGCCCTAAAATCCAACCTAAAATAGCATAGTTCAGTAAGGACAATGGAGTGGCTAGAACACGAATGGAAAAATAGGTGCTTGTAGCCGTTCCCACTTCCCCCTTAATCCCCATGGCCCAAACACCTAGGTTCAAGATGAGTGGAGAAAGTACGACTACAAGAATGCCAATGAGAACGGACAATACAAGTGCACGAACCAAAACAACTTTCTGTTCATTTGTATCACCAGCGCCCATAGCTTGGGCGACTAATCCAGTGGTGCTGGACCGTAAGAAATTGAATGTGGTGAAAATAATATCGAAGAGGATTGCACCAATAGCCAAACCGCCCAATGCAGCCGCACTGCCCAACTGGCCGATCACGCCCGTGTCCACAATGCCAAGAAGCGGCGTTGTTAGGTATGCAAGAGTCGTCGGCCAAGCAATGGCCAACACCATACCGTTATCGACGTCGAAAGGCTTTTCCGTGTTAGGTAAGTTTGCCGTTTCAACCACGTGGAGACCGGATGTTCAGAACTCTCAAAACTAAGAATACCGGCACAACAATAGCTGCACCAAGTAACAGGTACTCGAGAGAATTGGTGATTGCATCGAACCCCAAATTCCAAAGGCGTGTAAAGAAATTCAAAATACCATTGTATATATCACGCGGCGCCCAACCGATCGTGCTCATAACCACACCAACAATAAGCGAAATGACAGCCAGTTTAATGAACACCCTAATTGGGGAATCACCTAAAAATCGTGTAACAGCGTTGCTCATTCTGACTCCAAATATCTGCTTGTTTGTTGTCACAACATAGGTGCCAGATTACACCCAATCAACGAAATAGCGTTGTTTGTTAAAAAGTGGCTATGGCTGCAACCAACAGTGAAACCATGACAATACCCGTGACCAGCATGCGCAATTTTACAAACCACTCTTGCATTACATCTGTGCACCATGCTCCGTAGTCCCAGATGCCCTGTGCAAAAAATAGTACGACAAGAATGATAAAGCTGACGGGTTCATTTGCAAAAACAGCTACCCAACCGATCATAGCTGGCAAAATAGACAAGGCAAAAACCTGGGTAGCTGAGCGCCCTTCGGCACGCGTGAGAGCCACACCCCAACGAATTCCGCCTGTGAATGATAAAATTATTGCGCCATACATGGCCAATGCCATTCCAGCCAATCCAAATTGAGAAAACCCGGAAGGTGCAATGATCAATATAATTGTAAGGCCGATAAACGGGATTGTCCCGCAAAGAGACAGCAACCACGCCATGCATTTCGATTTATCTGAAATGTCGCCATAATCTGATTCAGACATACTTAGTCTTTCTTGAAAATAACGCTTGCCAACCAGCCTGTGAACATCGCTATCAGAACAGCCAGAATGCCATAAATTAAACCGTGATTGTGGGCCAATTCATACGCCTGTTGTTCAAATCCCTTTTTACGCACTTGAAGAGTGGTGAATTGGGAAGCGATAAATTTTCCGCCATCGAACAAATAGGCATGGGCCAAATGGCGGCCAATAGGGACATTCGCCGGAACAGACAAAGTTGCTTTGAATAGTGTTGGTGTCAAAAATTCTATTCCACCAATATCGACGAGATATAGCCCTTTGCTGATCTTCAAACGCACCAAAGAGTTTCTAAACTCTTTTGTCTGTTCATCGCTTAAATTTTGACCGATCGGAACAAGGTTCAAATTGTCCAAACCTACTTCCAAAATCTTCAGATTTTCAGCATCAGAAATTTGATCAACAGGGCGCGTGGCTGCCATTGTATAAGACGAAGGCACGTCAGAAAATTGTTCTGACAGGCCATTCACCCAAATACCAAATTTGTGTTCTTTACGACGAACTGTGGTGAAATCCGTTGGCCCCTCAAGGGAAATGACGAGGTCATATTTGCCATTTGCCAAACGCTCTTGGTTACCATTTTCAATAGAACCGAATACAACAACTTCAGTGCCGTCAAAACTAGACGTGATGCCAACGGTTTCATTGGACAATCCGATTTGAACACTGGGTTTTGTTTGGGCCCCGGAAAGCGTCGGCAATAAAAACAAAAATAAGGTGACGATGACGCGCAACATTAATGGCCTCCTCCTTCACCCAAGGAGAACAGTTCGGTTGGCACTGTGACAAGATCCCATCCCAAACGAATACAAACAGCCAGAACGATCAGACCCAGTAAGGCACGCAATTGTTCGCCGCGCAATTTTTGTCCGGCTCTTGCGCCAAACTGCGCTCCGATCACACCACCAACCATCAAGATTAAAGCCAATACGATATCAACGGTTTGGTTGGTTGCTGACTGCGCAATGGTTGTGAACATGGTCACGAACATGATTTGGAATAGCGAGGTGCCGATGACCACATTGGTGGGCACACGCAAGATATAAATCATCGCCGGTACCATGATGAAACCACCGCCCACACCCATAATGGACGCCAACACACCCACCAGAAAACCAAGAACAAGAACTGGAATAACACTGAGATAGAGTTGCGAACGATGAAATCTCACTTTGAATGGCAGTTTAGCAATCCATGTCTGCTGTGTCGGCAAAGCTGCAGGTGTTGCATCCGGATTGCGGCTTTTGCGCAAGGCATTCAAGCTTTCAACAAGCATAAGAGAACCAATGGTTCCCAGAAACACCACATACAAAATAGAAATTATGAGATCGAGCTGCCCCGCTTCCCGCAGCGAGGAGAACAGTACAACGCCCACTCCCGATCCAGTAATACCGCCAATCAAAAGGACAATGCCGAGTTTTATATCAAGTGTGCCCTTTCGCAAGTGCACCAAGGCCCCAGAGAAAGAAGAAGCGACAATTTGGTTGGCTTCGGTTGCCACGGCAACTGCCGGAGGAATATTGTAGAAAATCAACAGTGGCGTCATCAAAAAGCCACCGCCAACGCCGAACATACCTGACAGAAACCCCACACCTGCGCCCATGCTGAAAAGCACAAGAACATTGACCGACATTTCGGCGATAGGAAGGTAAAGGTTCACAGCGACAAACCGTTGACATTTTTATTGGTTAGTGAACGTTAAAAGGACAGGTTAATCCTACAAACGTGCGCGCTACATGCGCTTGTGATAGCCGTGTGTCAAACAGTTTGCCGCCGTTTATGGGTCCAAACGGCTTGAATCTTTTGGAACAGTTGGAATTTCGCGCTAATTCCGACGAAATTACAGAAATCAAGTTTGTAAACCGAGTGCTGAGAGAAGTTTTCCATCCACCTTACCTGTGACAGGAATGCCTGCTGAACGTTGGAATTCACGGATGGCGTTGCGGGTTTTAGGGCCCATCACGCCATCTGGTGTTCCAACTTCAAACCCACGGCTGTTCAACATTGCTTGCGCTTTTTGAACAAGACCCTGTGCGCCATCGGCCGCAGATTTAGCACCACCAGACCCACTGCCCAACCATGATTTGGGTGCCGTCACCCTGTTGGCCTCTTCGACCAGTTTCTTTGGCTTCCATCCGTTGACCACTTCGCGTGCTGCATCGAGATCATCAGGGTCCATTGCATTAGCAACTTCATCACGTTTTTTAGAGGCGTCAGTGTCGCCGGTTTTGGCCGCGAGTGCGAACCACTTGTAGGATTCTTTCAAGTTCTGAGGAACACCTTGACCTTGGCCATAGAGAATACCCAAGTTGAACTGGCTGTCTTTGATACCAAGATCAGCAGCTTGCTGAAACCATGTTACCGCAGTGTCAATATCTGCTTTCTTTTCCGGCGGATTGCCCATGGCATTGATCACCGCCAGATTATGCATAGCACGAGCATTGCCCTGAGCGGCGGCCTTTGAATACCAATCACTGGCCACGCTAAGGTCACGTTTTACACCAATGCCTTTTTCATAAAGACTGCCAATAGAATATTGAGCAGGTGCGAAACCCTGATTGGCTGCAACTTCAAACCATTTCGCAGATTCACCCATATTGCGTTTTGTGTCTTTACCATCGGAATAACGGATACCCAATTGGAATAACGCTTTTGAATCACCACTAGAAGCTGCTGCAACCAATGCTGCAGGCCCTGCATTGGATGGCACATCCACCTGACCCTCAGTTGCAGGTGTTTCAACGTCAACAGGTTCTTCTGTATTGTTTTCAATAGGAGCAGATGCCTGAACAGCATCGCCTTCCGGGGCGGCGTTGGTATCAGCAGGTGATTTATCTTCTAAAACACTCTCTGCTTTGTCTATCACTTCGCTAACCGTATTTTCGACACCATCACCGACGGAACGAACCACACGATTTGCGCCGTCAACCACGCCTCCTCCAATATTGGCCGCTTCGTCGACGACACCATCCAAGGTACCTTCAACTGATGATGCAGTGCCATCTACAGTTTGTTCAATGGCTGGACTATTCAATTGTGCTACCGGCGTTTCATCGCCGCCTGCAAACATGGAATAGCCTTTAAGTGCAACGATCGCCAGCAACAAAGCTGCAGCTGTCATCACCACAGGTTTGCGCAACCGATCAATATTCAATCCGGAAAGAACACCGCCGGCTTTACTTTTCAAACCATCAAGCTTCGGTTTTGCGGATTTCCCAGCAGACTTTGTTTCTTCGCGAACGGCATTCATTTCAGCCGTGGTTGCTTGCAACGCCCGGCGTGCAGCTGAGACAGCGTCTGTACGCATTTCATCAGTTGGCACTGCATCATCAAGAGACCCGGCAGCAGCACCCAGATTCGCTTTGGTTGCATCCAATTTAGCTGTGGCTTGTTGAACCAGTTTTTCAATATCTGGTGCGCCAGAGCCCGGTTCAAGTGGGCTATGGTCTTCCATTGTTTCAGGCTGCAAAGGAAGCGCAGCTTCAATATGATCAGTTGGATCAACCGAAGGGGCTTCAACGAAGCCTGTTTCCACAGCGGCACGTTGGATAGCACCCATATCTTCGGAAACAGTATCGGCCAAACCATCAGCCGCAAAAGCCGACATATCCGATTGGGTTTCCGGTTGCAATTGATGTGCAGCAACTGTTGCTGCGGGTGAAACAAATGTGGCCTCACGTGTTTCGGCGACCTGAGCAATTGACCCTTCTATTGTGTTGAGACGATCAATCACATGGTTCAATGTTGAATGAACTTCACTGACAGTTTGCGCGTTGTTGGCATTTCCAGCTTCGGACACAGCCTGCAAGGATTGCAGATCCGCTGAAAGGGCTGAAATAATTTGGCCCGCTTCGCTGGATGATCCCATCATGGAGACAGCTTGCTGTGCAGCTTGTTGGGCGGCTTCCAGAGAAAAGCTTTGATTTTCAACCAACTGATTTTCGATTTGACCCAGACGCGCTTCCATTGGTGCGAAATCAACATTAATCTCGCCTGTTGCAACACCTTCTGGCTGTTTGTTCATCGTGCGAATAATTTGACCGATCTGAGCCTCCAGATTGGACATTTGAGCTGCTGTTGAATTGACGTTGGCAGCCTCTTCCACACGCGCATAAAGCTGTTGGATTTGCGCTTCGATCGTCTCCACGCCAGCATGAGGCTGCAAGGACTGCTGCTCAATACGATCTGACAAACGCTGAATTTGTTCTTCAAGCTGTTGAGTTTGTATTTGACCGGCATTGTGTTCCATTTGTGTGGTCAACGTGCGCAATTGTTCTTCGATCACGCCAATATCCGGTGCCGCAAACATGGCGCTTGCACCACCAAGGTCGCCATTTTCCGCGTATTTCTCGAATGACCCAAGGCGTTCCGTCAAACCGTCAATGCGAACAGCAAGTTGTTCAAATTCAGCCGCGTTATCACGCTGGGAAATCATATCAATTGTGCGGCCGAGTTCAGACATACGTGCCTCAACACGATCAACCGCAGTCAGATCCACTTCAGGCGCTTTATTGCCAGAATTGGAGACTGCCACCAAACCGCGTGCAATTTCATCCATACGGGCTTCAAGAGCACCCAAATCCTCAGCTGTAAGTCCAGCCCCAACCGCGGCCGGCTGTTGTGCCATTTGAGCGAATGCCTCGATTTTAGCCGACATATCTTGCAAACGTTCTTCCAAGCGGGACATGGCCAAAGTCTGAGGAAGGTCTTCTACAGACATGCGGAGCGTATCGAGTTGTGTTGTGAGATTTTCCACAGCAGGAGCAATTGAATTGCCGGATTGCAAAGACATTTGATCGATGCCTTGGGCCAGCGCGTCAATGCGCGCGGAGACTATTCCAACCTGATTGTTGGTGGCCTGATGAATTTCATCACGCACACTGGTCATAGAATTGTTCACTTGTTCCATGCTGCCCTGCATGGCGTCTGTGCTATGTTGAATATCTTCTGCGATATTGCTGCGTAGATCTTTCGTCAGGTTGTCGCGTAGAGATTCTAGCTCATTCTGCAAACGATCAAACGCTTCTTCATCTACGTGCGACCCATTTTGCATGTCCGCCACAGCTTTCGCGATGCGATCTATTTCTTCCTGAGGTACGTCTTGTTTGACAGCAATTGGTTTTTCAACATGCTGACGAATCTCGGCCATTTCAGCTTTCAGTTCCGCCAATGCGTCAGCGATGGAATCGCGCGCGGCAGTTTGAACACTTTCTTGCAATGCAGTTTGTTGCGCATTTTGATTTGGCACGCCCATGGTCATTTGTGGCGCTGCCTTGCGCAACATTTGTTGGCGTTGAGCAATTTCAGCAGTTGCAGAATTTATATTTGGCGCGAAACCTTGGTGTCCATGTCCAGTTGCTATGTCTTGCATTGGGGGATTCGGATGGGCAGGTGCCATAATCTGGCTGGACAGACGTGCAATTTCTTCTTGTAGAAGATTAAGTTGTGCTGAATTTGAGGTGGGCTGAGGTGCCGTTTGTTGGTTTTGACCCGCAAATGTAGCTTGATGCATCGGGTGATTCGGATGTTGAGCCATTGCAAACGTCGGTGTTTGAGGTGCAGCAGAGGGTTGATTCATGGCACTAGCGTTGAGCCTCTGTTCAATTGAATCGACTGCCCGTTTGATATTCATCAAACGCTCGTCACTCATTGAAATACCAGTGTTCATAACGTTTTGCGGTGTTTGTCCGTACAGTCCTGAATAGGCTTGACGCATTGTACTCTTCCGTTCCCGGGTCACTTTATTAGGTGTGACCAAAAGTTTATTGGCTTGCGAACAGACAGAATCCTGCATGCCGCTTAACCCGCACTTTCTTCAAACATGGTAAACAGCGCGTTAACTCTGGTTAATTGTTAGGTTTAGGTAGGGAGAAAGCCCTTCCAGTTGACCAAACGTAAAGTATGGTAGATATTGATCGGAATGGGCTATTTGACTCTGCATTCTTAAATTTGCAGAAGACTAGGATATGAAATCAAGTTGTGAAAAGAACCTTCCCAGTGCCCCGGATGTGTGATTTATCACTTCAGAAACTCTAGAGATATGAATAATAGCGAAACACAGGAAATATTGGGCGACCCTTCTCATTCAAAGGAGGCGGCATTGGGCATGGTATATAAAATTGGCGATCTGGCACGTGAGTTCGATGTAACTTTGCGCGCATTACGTTTTTACGAAGACCGTGGGTTGGTTACTCCGGCACGTTCTGGCACGACCCGTTTGTACAGCGAAGAGGACCGTGAACGTCTTCGCATTGCATTATTTTGTAAGCGTATCGGTTTGTCTTTGGGCGAAATTGGCGAAATGCTCGACCTTCATGAAATTGAAGGCACAGGCTCGTCGCTGGACAAAATCCGTAACGTTTATAGCTCACAATTGAAGAGCTTGCGTGTGCAACAACAAGAGACAGAAAAAACGATCTCAGATCTCGAAGCTGCGATCAACCGCCTGTAATACGTCCAAGGTCTCTTAGCACAGTTTAGCCAGCAAACGCACAGCGTACGTTTGTTGGGCTTTGTCCTATTGCGGTGAAACGTGTTTCTACTCTTCTTAAATTTAAAGTCTTTTCTAAGAGTAGCAAATTGCAGTTAGCGCATATTTCAATATCATCACTTGATTGACGTTTACGCAAACGTAAGAATTGTAGACATATTACCAATTTGCGTTATTGTATTTTTTTATAATCAATTCCACTCTATTTCGAGTAGGATAAAAATCGACTGCGATACTGTTTTTGGCGGTCGAAAATGAAAACAGATCGGGTCTGCAATGCAGGCCTACGCGAGGAGATCTAAGAATGCCAAGCTACGCGGCCCCCGTCAAAGAAACGATGTTTCTGCTGAATGATGTTTTGAACATCGAAAAATACAACAATCTGGAAGGTTTTGCTGATGCAACACCAGATCTGATTGAAGCCATCTTAGACGGAGCTGGTAAAATGGCGGAAGAAGTTTTGCAACCGCTTAATCAGATTGGCGACAGTGAAGGATGCGTGCGGAACGATGATGGTTCCGTTAAAACACCAACAGGTTTTAAAGCTGCATACGATCAATATTCTGAAAGCGGCTGGGGGGCTTTGCCCTTTCCAGAAGAATTTGGTGGGCAAAATCTACCTGCGACCATCAATGCGTGTGTGGCTGAATATGTCTCCTCTGCCAATATGGCGTTTGGCATGTATCCCGGCCTGACTTCTGGCGCGGTTGCCGCCCTTTTGGAACATGCTTCTGAAGAGCAAAAGAAAACCTATGTTCCAAAAATGATTTCCGGCGAATGGTCCGGCACCATGAACCTGACCGAGCCGCATTGTGGTACAGATCTTGGGATGTTGCGTTCAAAGGCTGTGCGTCAAGAGGATGGCTCTTTCAAAATTTCGGGCCAAAAAATCTTTATCTCCGCCGGTGAACACGACCTGACTTCCAACATCATCCACCTAGTGATCGCCCGTATCGAAGGCGCGCCTGAAGGCGTTGATGGGATTTCACTCTTTATTGTTCCAAAATTCGTTCTGGATGCTGACGGAAACCCAGGCGAACGCAATGGCGTTGTGTGCGGTTCTCTTGAAGAAAAAATGGGCATTCACGGCAACTCAACCACCGTTCTCAACTATGATGATGCGACCGGTTATTTGGTTGGTACTGAAAACCGTGGTTTGAAAGCCATGTTTGTAATGATGAACGAAGCGCGTCTCGGCGTTGGTGTTCAAGGTTTGGCACAGTCTGAAGTCGCTTATCAAAACGCTGTGACTTATGCGAAAGATCGAATTCAAGGTCGTTCGATTTCCGGTGTGAAAGAACCCGAGAAAAAAGCTGATCCAATTATCGTGCATCCAGATGTGCGCCGCGTTTTGATGACCATTAAAAGTTTCAACGAAGCGGCACGTGCACTTGTGATGTGGACTGCTTTGAAGGGCGACATTACCCGTCGTTCTGACAACGAGGAAGACAAGCAAGCAGCGGACGATATGATGGAGCTACTAACTCCAATCGTCAAAGGCGTGATCACTGACAAAGGTTTCGACAACACAGTCATGGCCCAACAAATGTATGGTGGCCACGGCTATGTCGCTGAATGGGGCATGGAGCAATTTGTGCGCGATGCCCGCATCGCCATGATCTATGAAGGTGCCAACGGCATTCAGGCGCTTGATCTGGTTGGCCGCAAATTGCCAAGCAAGGGCGGCCGTGCGGTTCAGGCTTACTTTAAAGAAGTGGGTTCGTTCTGCTCCGCTCACAAAGACAATGACGACATGAAGCCTTTCGTTGAGCCGCTTTCAAAAGCACTCACCGATCTTCAAACAGCCACCATGTGGTTGATGCAAAACGGTATGGCTAACCCCGACAATGCGGGTGCCGCTTCCACCGATTACATGCATTTGTTTGGTCTTGTGGCCTTCGGTCACATGTGGGGTCTTATGGCTGTTGCAGCTCTTGAAAAAATTGCTTCGGGCGATGGCGACAAAGAATTCTATGAGAAAAAACTGGTCACAGGAAAATTCTTCATGGAACGCGTGATGCCAGAACACATGGCCCACCTTGCCCGCATCCAAACGGGTGCCGAAACCATGATGACCCTGAACGCAGAGGCATTCTAAAGCCCATACCGGAGCAAAGCATGACCCTGCCCACCGAGGCCCTTGATATCTCAACTCCCACATGGCGCTCTGATGAAGAGGTCGTCATGGTGGAGGATATGACCAACCGTTTCATGAGCGATGAGGTGCTGCCGCATTATGATCGTTTTGAGAAACAGGAAATGGTGGATCGCGACGTTTGGGAAAAAGCAGGCGAAGCCGGATTGCTCTGCGCCTCCATGCCTGAAGCATACGGTGGCGCTGACGGCACCTATGCCCATGAGGCTGTGATTGCAGAGGCTATCGGACACGTAGGTGTCGACGGATTTGGCCTTGCGCTGCATAATTCTATCGTCGCGCCCTACATTTTGCATTACGGCTCGGAAGAGCAAAAACAAAAATGGTTGCCACGCATGGCATCCGGTGAACTGATTGGTGCAATTGCCATGACAGAACCCGGTGCAGGTTCTGATCTGCAAGGCGTCAAAACCACAGCTGTTAAGGACGGCAATCACTATAAGATCAACGGGTCCAAAACATTCATCACAAATGGCCAACACGCCAACATTATCATCGTGGTGGTGAAGACAGATCCGTCGCTGGGCGCTAAAGGCACATCGCTTGTTGTCCTTGAAACGGACGGGATTGAAGGCTTTGAACGCGGACGCAACCTCGACAAAGTGGGTTTCAAAGCGAACGACACATCGGAACTGTTTTTCAACGATGTGCGTGTGCCAACATCCAATCTGTTGGGTGCAGAGGAAGGTCGTGGTTTCTATCAACTGATGGAACAATTGCCGCAAGAACGATTGTTGATTGCCAATCAAGCGATTTGTGCCATTGAACGCGCTTTGGCTTTGACCATTGATTATGTGAAAGAGCGCAAGGCATTTGGAAACCGTATTATTGACTTTCAAAACACCCAATTCAAACTAGCCGAAATGAAAACTGAAGCGAGTATTGCACGGGTGTTTGTTGACCATTGTGTTGAACAACATCTCAAAGGTGCATTGGACGCAACAACTGCATCTATGGCAAAATATTGGGTCACTGACCTGCAATGCAAAGTGATGGACGAGTGCGTTCAACTGCATGGTGGGTATGGCTATATGAATGAATATCCGATCGCCCGCATGTTTCGCGATGCCCGCGTGCAACGCATTTACGGCGGCACAAATGAGATCATGAAAGTTTTAATCTCGCGGAGCTTATAGTTTTGGAAGTAGCAGCATTCACCCGTGATATGGCGCCGCCTTCCGCCCGTTGGATGGGGATGGATTTAATTGAACATGATGCCGAGCGCATGTTCACACGCGTGTCGTTTGAACCCAACAGCGACATGATCAATTTTGGTGGCGTGATCCAAGGTGGGTTTCTGGGTGCCATGATGGATGATGCCATGGGGTTTAACACCTTCATTTCACTCGGAATGAAATTTGCCATGGCGACGATTGATCTGCACACTCAATTTTTGAAAGCCGTTCCATTCGGACCGATTACCTGTGACACGCAGGTCACGAAAGCGGGCAAATCGATTGTGTTCACCGAAGCCAAGCTTTTCATTGGTGCAAATGACCTTGCGGCGCGCGCCACCTCAAGCTTGAAGCTGCGACCTTTCGCTGGACTGCAATACGATATGAAAGAGAGCCAAAATGGTTGATTACACACTGCATTGTTTTCTAGAATCTGGAAACTCGTTCAAGCCCGCTCTCATGCTTCAACTTTGCCAAGCTGACTGGCAGGCGCAGTGGGTCGACTTTTTTAAAGGCGAACATCGTTCACCGGAATATCTTGCACAAAACGCCATGGGCGAAGTGCCTATGCTTATAGATCATACTGAAGATGATTTGGTGGTGAATCAAAGCGGTGTCATGCTTTATCATCTTGCAGGAAAAACTAAACAATTCAGCCCCGAAAATACCGCAGAAGAGCGCGAAGTAATGCGTTGGATTTTGTTCGACAATCACAAATTAACAGGCGCAATCGCGATATATCGTTTTTTGAATAAGTTTATGGACAAAGGCGAAACGCCAGAAGCCGTGTTCATGCAAGGTCGGATGATCCAAGCGATCAAAGTTCTGAACCGACATTTGGAACAAAACGATTGGGCTGCAACCAATCGGCCTACAATCGCTGATATTTCCATGATGGGCTATCTCACATGGCCGGATCATTTCAACGTTGATTGGGATGACTATAGAAACGTTAAGGCGTGGTTGGAACGCATGTCCAACCTACCTCATTACGCAACACCCGAAGACCTGCTGCCGACCAAACCTGCAGCGTAAACAATAAACCCGTACAGGGTTCCAAAAGGAGACCAGCAATGGCTGATGCATTTATTTATGACCACGTGCGCACACCACGCGGACGTGGCAAAAAAGACGGATCGCTGCATGAAGTGACCACAAACCGCCTCGCCTCCGGTGTTTTGGAAAGCCTGCGCGACCGCAATGGGCTTGATACAAAATTGGTGGATGACGTTGTTTTTGGATGCGTGGACCCTGTGAAAGAAGCGGGAGGCGACATAACCCGCACCGCCATCTTGCAAGCCGAATATGATGAAAGCGTTGCTGGCGTTCAGTTGAATCGCTACTGCGCATCAGGTCTTGATTCTGTAAACTTCGCAGCTTCCAAAATTATGGCGGGCGCTGATGATGTCGCCATTGGTGGTGGCGTCGAAAGCATGTCACGTATCGGGATTGGCGCTGCTGGCAACGCATGGCCGATGGACCCGTCTGTGGCCGTGCCTTCTTACTTCGTACCACAAGGTATTTCAGCAGATCTCATCGCTACCAAATACGGATTCTCCCGTGATGATGTAGATGCCTACGCAGTAGAAAGCCAAAAACGCGCGGCGAAAAGTTGGAAAGATGGACGTTTCAAGAACTCGATTGCGCTAGTCAAAGATGTGAACGGGCTGACCATTCTCGAACATGATGAGCACATGCGCCCTTCAACCGATATGCAGTCACTTGCTTCTTTGAACGCGAGTTTCGCGATGATGGGCGAAATGGGTGGTTTCGATGCGGTTGCAGTGCAACGTTATCCTGAATTGGAAGACGTGAACCACGTACACCACGCAGGCAACTCATCAGGCATTGTAGACGGCTCTGCGGCGGTGTTGCTTGGTTCCAAGCGCGGCGGCAAGGCAATGGGTCTGCAACCCCGTGCTAAAATTCGAGCCTTCACAAATATTGGGTCAGAACCAGCCATTATGCTGACCGGTCCTGTAGATGTGACCGAAAAACTCTTAAAACGCGCCAGGATGCAAATCGAAGACATTGATCTCTTCGAGTTGAACGAAGCTTTTGCTTCGGTAGTTTTGCGCTACATGCAAGCATTCGAAATTCCCCACGACAAAATGAACGTGTGTGGTGGTGCAATTGCTATGGGCCATCCGCTTGGCGCAACCGGAGCGATGATCCTCGGCACGGTTCTTGATGAACTGGAACGCCGCGACCTCAACACTGCACTCGTGACACTCTGCATTGGCGGCGGCATGGGCACGGCAACAATTATCGAACGGGTGTAAGGGGAAAAATTATGACTTACACAAATTTCAAAATTGAAACGGATTCAGAAGGCATCGCACTCATCACTTGGGACATGCCGGACAAAAGCATGAACGTCATTGACGGCACAGTCATGGACGAGATGGACGTTTTGTTGGAACAGATTGAAGGTGACGAAGCGATAAAAGGCGTTGTCATCACTTCTGGCAAACAAGCTTTTGGTGCTGGTGCAGACCTTACAATGTTGCAAAGCATGTTAGGTGATTATGCGGCTGAAAAGGCCAAGGACGAACAAAAAGCAGCGCAAATGCTGTTTGATGGCGCCTACCGTTTGAACAAGACCCTACGCCGTATCGAAGCCGGCGACAAACCTTGGGTGGCCGCCCTCAACGGCATGGCTTTGGGTGGTTGTTTGGAAATCGCACTTGCGTGCCATGCACGTGTGGCATCGGATGATGAGAAAACAAAGTTCGGCTTACCAGAAGTGAAAGTTGGTCTTTTGCCTGGTGGGGGTGGCACCCAGCGCATCGCGCGTTTGGTGAACCCGCAAGACGGCATTCAAATGTTGCTGCAAGGCAAAACGCATCCAGCGAAAAAGGCTATGCAACTTGGTTTCATCACCGAGGTTGTGCCTGCCGCTGATGTTGTTGAAACGTCTAAGCAAATGATCCGTGATGGATTAAAAGCTGAAGCACCTTGGGATCAAAAAGGCTTTAAAGCCCCAATCAATGTCTGGTCTCCTGCGGGCGTTCAAATGCTCTCTGCTGGCAATGCCATTTTGCGCAAAGAAACTTATGCAAACTATCCAAACGCATTGAACATCATGAAATGCGTTTACGAAGGTCTTTTGCTCCCGTTTGACACAGCGTTGAAGGTGGAAAGCCGTTATTTCGCAAACACGCTGACCACGCCTGAAGCCAAGGCGATGATCCGTTCACTCTTCATCAATATGCAAGAGTTGAACAAGGGCGCGCGTCGCCCTGATGTTCCAAAATCCGATCTTAAGAAAGTTGGCGTCATTGGCGCGGGTTTTATGGGCGCAGGCGTTGCCTATGTAACTGCGAAAGCTGGACTAGAAGTTGTGCTGCTTGATCGCGATCAGGACGCCGCAGATAAAGGCAAAGCTTATTCTTCTGATCAAATGGATAAAGCGATCAAACGCCGTCGTGCCACAGAGGAAAAGAAAGAATCGTTGCTTGGTCTGATCACAGCAACAACAGACTATGCTGCACTTGAAGACTGCGATCTAGTGATTGAAGCCGTGTTTGAAGATAAGGGTATTAAAAAGGTTGTTACAGAAAGCGCGGAAGCGGCGATTGGCAAGAATGCTATCTTTGCGTCCAATACGTCCACCATTCCGATCACAGAGCTTTCAGAAGCATCCGTACGTGCCAAAAACTTTATCGGCATTCACTTCTTCTCACCTGTTGATCGCATGATGCTTGTGGAAATCATTATGGGCAAAAAGACTGGCGATAAAGCGCTAGCCATGGCTATCGATTATGTTCTCGCGATTAAGAAAACACCGATTGTGGTCAACGATTCACGCGGCTTCTACGTCAACCGTTGTGTTATGCGATACATGAACGAAGCGTGGAATATGTTGGCTGAAGGCGTGCCTGCGCCAATGGTTGAAAATGCTGCCAAGATGGTCGGTATGCCTGTAGGTCCACTCACTTTAAATGATGAAGTGGCGATTGACCTTTCCCAAAAAGTGATCAAGCAAACCATAGCAGATCTCGGCTCTGATGCTGTTGATCCACGTCATGTGAAGCTGGTCAATATTCTGGTTGATGACTACGGTCGTATTGGCAAAAAAGCTGGCAAAGGTTTCTTCGACTATCCACCAAAACCTGCCAAGAAAAAGCTCTGGCCGGAATTGAAAACTTTGTTCCCGCAATTGGACGCGAGTGATGTGGATATCAATGATCTGAAAGATCGCTACCTCTACACAATCGCCATGGAAGCAGCACGCACGGTTCAGGAAAAGGTTGTCACCGACATTCGTGAAGCGGATGTGGGCGCTATTCTGGGATTTGGTTTTGCGCCGTATACTGGCGGCCCACTCTCATTCATTGATGAAGTTGGACTGGCTAATTTCCAAAAACGTGCACGTGAACTCGCCAAAAAATATGGTGATCATTTCAAACCGATCAAGCTGATCAATCAGATGGCAAAAGACGGCGACACTTTTTACGGGCGGTTTAAAATTGAGGCTGATAAAGAAGCTGCTTAAGCATTTTCTCTCCATATTTAGCATTAATCAGGCAGGGTCATTCCTGCCTGATTTCATTTTCAGGCAACATAAATATTAACTACACGTTAATGTCATCGATGCTTGTCCTCACAATTTTAATGTTGTCGGACTACACTTCCATTTGATAATAGCTCTATAGGGCATCTTGAGGGAGAGACTGTGTCTGACATTTTTACACATTCCGCGCAGAAAAACGCCGATGATGCTGATCGAATTGACGGCTCAGGCGATGAAAAATCTACCGTAGTTTCTGGTCAGTGGCGCATAGAAACCCTAAAATCTTTAGCTGACATTCGGCAAAATGCGTTGCGTTGGGTGGAGTTGGAAGCTCAATCGATCGATCCTCAAGCTGTGTTTCAGGGGGTTGCCTGGTGCGAGACTTGGGCAGAAGTTTATTGCAAAGCACAACAAAATTCTTACGAGCCTCGTGTTTTTTTCATTTCACAGGGTACAACACTTGCAGCCATTCTTCCACTGATGCTGGAAACTCACATGGGGACACGGGTGTTGACACTATTTGGGGAACCTCATTCCCAAATTGCAAATGTCCTGACTCATTCAAATATCGATACTACCGATGGGCTCAGACTCTGTCTCGCCCAAGCTGTGATGTTGGCTGGAGCAGATGTAATGGCACTGGGGCCGATACCAGATGATAGCCCGCTGTTGAATGTTGCTGAAAAACAGCACCTATCAGCAGATCCGGCTGAATGTCTTTCAGTATGTCAGTGGCCAAACGGGCAGACCGTTGAAAACCATTTAATGAAACTTTCCAAAAACAGTCGGAAAAACTTCAATCGAAAATCACGTCAAATCGAAGAAATGGGCAATGTTCGGTTTCAAAGATTCACCCCACTTGATAACGAATTTAAACCAGCCATTCGACAAGCTCTTAATTGGAAACGTGACTGGCTTGAACGCAACGGAACATTTTCTCTCGGTCTTTCTACGTCTGGAGTTGATGAGTTTTTAAGCAGTTTTTCGGGCCGAGATACTGTTTTTCAACCAAATGTGGATGTGCTTTTTCTAAATGATGACCCTATTTCCATTTCGATCAATATGACGGGCAACGGTATTCGGCATAGCTATTTATCGTCACACGATCATAAGTTCCAAGAGCTTTCACCTGGCACCTTGGCAACTCATATTGCAATTCATGAATCCATATTGGACAAACAGGACGGATACAGTTTTCTTGGGTTTCCGACACCGTTCAAAGCCACATGGTCAAACAAACATATTCCGCTTTGGCGATATCATCATGCACTGAGCCTACGCGGCAAAATTTGGTTGCAAGTTTGGACACGAGGTCTGCGCCCAATGGCCAAACATGTTCTGACTTATACGCGCCGAGCGGCGCAAACACCCGTTCTCGGAAAAGTGCTGAATGAATTTCTGAACCTTCTATCGAAACAACGCGGAAACGGTTAGTGTGAATTCAAACACAATCTAAACATTGGGCCTCTCAGATGGCTGCTACAATCGACTACTATTTCTTTGGAATTTCACCATTCACCTACCTTGGACATAAAGCTATTTGCGATGTCGCCGCCAAGCACAGTGCTAAATTGAATTTCAAGCCAGTTGGGCTTATGGGACTTTGGGAAATCTCTGGAGCTGTGCCTCCAGGACAACGCCCGCCGGTACGCCAACGCTATCGCGTTCTTGAACTAAAACGCGCAGCCGAGATGCGCGACCTCCCGATCAATGTGGAACCTGCACATTTTCCAGTCGACATCACGTTGGCAGACAGTTGCGCAATCGCGCTTACAGAAAAAGGCCTAGATCCAACCGACTATCTCGATGCCGTGTTCAAGGCGGTTTGGGTTGAAGACGCCAATATGAGCGAAGAAAGGGAAATAGCATCCCGCTTGACCGCCGCCGGCTTTGATGCCGACGAGATTATTGCTTCTGCAAAATCCGATGAAGTTGCCGCTCTTCGTGCAACTTACACCAAAGAAGCGATCGCACAGGATGCCGTTGGGGTTCCAGCATTTGTTTTGAATGGTGAAGTGTTTTGGGGCCAAGACCGCATCGAATATTTGGACAGCGCTCTTACCAGTGGACGTCAGCCGTACACTGCATAACTGTGAGTTGCTATTAACCCGCTTCTGGACAGATGTTTGGAACTCGATTAACGTAGGATAAAATTCCTCTTTTCTTCGAGCTGCTTATGTTCTCTCACAGCCAAGTATGGGCAGCTATTGACGCGCTTGCACAGGAAAAAGATATGTCGGTTTCCCGCTTAGCACGCAATGCCGGGTTGGACCCGACGACTTTCAACAAGTCAAAGCGGAACTCTGCAGATGGTCGCCAACGTTGGCCGTCGACAGAATCTTTGCACAAAGTGATGCGAGCCACCGGCGTTGGGATCGAGCAATTTGTTGCCTTAATGCAAAATGATCGTCGCAGCTTTGTAGACAGCTTTACGCGGTTGCAATCAGGTTTTGGGGAAGACGCACCGGCTGATTTTCATGTGCCTTCTTCAGTTCCTTTACTTGGCTTGGCGCAAGCAGGCAGCGGTGGGTTTTTTGATGATGCCGGATTGCCCATGGGCGAAGGTTGGGATGCAGTTGAGTTCCCGCGCCCTGACGGTGAAGCCGTTTATGCTTTGGAAATTTCTGGCGATAGCATGATGCCGCTTTACCGCGATGGTGATAGAATTATCGTCTCTCCTGCCGCTTCCATACGCCGTGGTGACAGGGTTGTTGTCCGCACCACTGAAGGGGAAGTCATGGCGAAAGTTCTGGCGCGCCGCACTGCAAAGTCAATTGAGCTGGAATCAATCAATCCCGAGCACACAAATCGCGAGTTTCAATTGACTGAAATTGACTGGGTGGCTCGTATCGTCTGGGCGAGTCAATAAGATGATTGAGCGCTTTTTCTTCAATATTCTAACCGATGATGTGGCGCGTTCTAAGTCCTTTTATATTGAACTCTTAGACATGCATTTACACTTCGACAGCGACTGGTTTGTCATTTTAAAACCGGATGAAAAATCAAATGTTGAATTTGGCATTATTGATCAGAACAGTCCTGTCGCACCGGACAGTGTTCAAAGGGTTGCTGGCGGAATCTATCCCACATTTGTCGTTAAGGATGCAAATGTGATCCACACGCGCGCGGTCGATCTCGGCACCAAAATTTTGGAAGCACCAACAGATATGTTTTACGGGCAACGGCGTTTGCTGGTGGGAGATCCGAACGGATTCACCGTGGATATATCGTCCCCAACAGCAACACTTTAACGCGCTTATTTTCTTACCAGCGCTTCTTTTATCATCGCGACTGTTGCGTCTTTTCCATAAAGTGCTGTGAACGAACCAAAGCGCGGACCTTGGTCTTGTCCCAACAACACTTGATAAAGCGCTTGGAACCATTCACGCAGGTTTTCAAAGCCGTGATCTTTGCCCACAGTGAACACTTCAGTTTGAAGCGCTTCCGCATCCGTATCATGCGACATCGCCTCAAGACGAATTGCCAAATCATCCATAGCTACGCGTTCTTGGTCTGTTGGCGTGCGGAACTTTTTGCTAGGCTTCACAAAATCTTCGAAATAGCTAATCGCATATCCCACCAATTCATCCAGTTTTGAATTTTTTTCAGGCGTTGCGCCTGCATCATATTGGCTGATGAATCCCCACAAGGTTTCTTTGTCTGAAGCATTTGCGGCGCTTACCAAATTCAACAACATTGAAAATGAAATAGGCATATCGATCGTCGGAGGGTTGCCCCCATGAATGTGCCACGCAGGACTGTTCAGACGCGTCTTGGCGTCTTCCGCTTTGTGGTAACCGGAAAGATGTTGAAAATATTCATCCACCTGTTTGGGGATCACATCAAAAAACAAACGTTTTGCTGTTTTGGGCTTTGTGAACATGAAAAGTGACAGACTTTCCGGCGACGCGTATGTCAGCCATTGCTCCATGGTGATGCCATTGCCTTTGGACTTCGAAATTTTTTCACCTTTATCATCGAGAAACAATTCATAAATGAAGTGCTCAGGCGCGCGACCTCCCATGATACGGCACATTTTGTCATATAGATTTGAATTGTTCTGGTGGTCTTTACCATACATCTCAAAGTCCACATCAAGTGCTGCCCAGCGCATGGAGAAATCCGGTTTCCACTGCAGTTTCACATGGCCACCTGTGATGGGAAGCGTCGTTTCACTTCCATCTTCATCATCAAAAGTGATTGTTCCACCTGTTGCGTCCACGGCTTTCATAGGCACGTAAAGCACGCGACCTGTTGTGGGCGAAATCGGCAAAAAAGGGCTATATGTGGCACGGCGTTCTTCACCCAAGGTCGGTAGCATTGCATCCATAATGTCATCATATTTTTCCGCACACCGCAGAAGAAGTTCATCGAATTTTCCGCTCTTGTAATATTCGGTTGAGCTGGCGAATTCATAGGTAAAGCCGAACTGATCAAGAAAGGCGCACAGACGCGCGTTGTTGTGTTCCCCAAAAGACAGATGCTTATCTCCGAACGGGTCAGGAACTTGTGTCAGTGGCTTTCCCAGGTGGGCTTCCAACATATCTTTGTTCGGCACGTTGTCCGGAATTTTTCGCATACCGTCCATATCGTCGGAAAAGCATAGTAAACGCACTTTCACTTTGTCTTCAGTCAACAACCGAAATGCGTTGATAACCATAGATGTGCGGGCAACTTCACCAAACGTTCCGATATGCGGCAGACCAGATGGTCCGTAACCCGTCTCAAACAGAACTTCATCTGGCCAATTATAGTCCAGAGCACCGCCAGGTCCTCGATTTTCATAACGTTTGACAATCTTGCGCGCTTCTTCAAATGGCCATGCTTTGCTGACCTTGGCTGCGTCCACATATTCAGCGGAGATATCAAGCTTTGAAAAGGCAGAATTATTCATTGAGTTTAGCCCATACAAGGAAACGGAAAAACGTTGAGGTTTTGGAGGTCGATGCAGTGTTTGAGACCGCAACACACCAGCGCGCGGAACCTATGGCGTGGTTGCTTCAACGTCAACCACATCACTATTTTCGCATTCTTTTGTGATGTTGTTGAAACGGCGGGCGCTGAGCAATACATTGATCGCATAAATCAATTTGGACGCATCCCCAATGGACGGTATTTCTCATCAAGACACTCTCGTTTACGTTATGGTATCTATTTCGGCGGTGGATCGCCAAATGGAAGAGCAGGAAATGCTGCGTATTGGCAATATCGTTAAAACCCTGCCGATTTTTAACCATTACAACAGTGATCAATTGGTGAACGCGGCCAAAACGTGCCGTGATATATTGCAAGAAGAAGAAGGGTTGGAAACCATTTTGGGAATTGCAGCCAGCCTACCCCGCAATTTGCAAGAGACCGCTTACGCACTGGCTGCAGAGATTGCTGCAGCAGATTTAAATGTAAGCGCTGAAGAAGTACGACTGCTGCAATTGTTGCGCAACCATCTTGGCCTCGACAAGCTGACATGCGCAGCTCTCGAACTCGCCGCACGGGCGCGGCATCAGGACGGATAAGCAAGCATGGATATTCAAACTTTCATCGCAGGTAATGAAGGGCCAATACGGCTGAGTGTGTTCCTTGGGCTGTTCGTCATTATGGCATTTTCAGAATGGGCAAAGCCACGCAGAAAATTGACGCTTACAAAGGGCCAACGCTGGACAACCAATATTGCGATTGTCTTGCTTGATAGTGTGATTGTGCGTTTGTTGTTTCCTGCCGCCGCGGTGGGTGTCGCACTATGGGCGCAGTCAATGGGATACGGGTTATTCAACCTTGTCGATGTGCCTCTTTGGATTTCTATTCCGGTCAGCTTTGTCGTGCTCGATTTCGCCGTTTGGCTGTCTCACGTTCTATCTCACAAGGTTCCGTTGTTTTGGCGCTTTCACAGAATGCATCATTCAGACAGGGATATTGATGTCACCACCGCCATTCGTTTTCATCCGATTGAAATTGTGGCTTCAATGATCTGGAAAGTGGCTTGGGTGGTTGCGCTGGGCGCACCGGCTGTTGCTGTGATCGTATTTGAAATTGTGTTAAATGGTTGCGCTATGTTCAATCATTCCAATACCAAGCTTCCACTCTGGTTAGACCGGATATTGCGATTGGTATTGGTGACCCCTGATATGCACCGCGTCCACCATTCTGCAATTGGCGATGAAACTGATTCCAACTATGGCTTCAACTTGCCTTGGTGGGACAGGGTATTTGGAACTTACATCGACCAACCCGAATTTGGGCATGATGGAATGACTATCGGCTTAAAAGAATGGCAAGATGAAAGGCCTGCCAAACTTGGGTGGTCTTTAAAAGTTCCGTTTATCGAACAGAAATAGATCTAATCAGTACAAACTGATTGGAAAATACCTCAGATAGAGTTCGCCGAAAATACCCTTGTCGTTGATTGACCGTAGCGCGTAATTGATTGCGATTTCCAAGTCGGTTTCCTCGAGTGCTAATGCAACTGCCAACCCCCGACCGAAATAGGTTTCATCCAGATACGGCCCGCCGACAAATTCGCAACACGCCTTCTCGCCTTTGCCTTGAATCCAGAAAGACAAAGCCAATCCATCTGAAAAAACTGCGCTGACTTCATCTTTTTCCAATGCTGCCATGGCGGAGCTGAGAGAATCAAATTGGCGAAGTGCCGTATTGCCAAGGTATGCCTTGGCATAAGCGGCGTGGGCTGTATCAACCACGATGCCAAGGGTTTTGCCTCTCAAACTATTAGCAAGCGGTTCAGAAAGACCAGTCGCAGGTTTTGCAACAAATCTGGCGGGCAATCTGAAATAAGGGCGCGAAAACCCAAAACGCTGACGGGATTGTGCTGTGATGGCGTGACCTGCAAGAGCGGCTTCCGCGCCACCTGATTTCAAAACTTGCTCGATTTGTTCAAACGGAATGGCTTGTATCTGACATACGCTGGACAGGTTCAGTTCTGCACAAATAGCACGTGCCAAATCAACATGGAAACCACGCAATTGTTTCTGATTGTCGATGAAGGAAAATGGTGGAAAATCCGTCACGGTTAGGAACTTCATGCGTTGAACGCCCTGCAAACCGGGTTTTACCACCCGTTCTTGCGGGTCCCAGAAGTTCGGGATCACAGGGTCTTTAGTGCTTTGCGCCCATGAAAAAGGCACAAATGCCATAAATATCAATGCGGCCAGTAGGGTGCGGGAAAGATGCATTTGAGTATGAGCCGTTGAACGTGTTTCAATGAAACTCATAAACCGCATTTTGGCGCAGGCAAAGA
Source organism: uncultured Rhizobiaceae group bacterium (assembly GCA_938010435.1). Taxonomy (GTDB): domain Bacteria; phylum Pseudomonadota; class Alphaproteobacteria; order Rhizobiales; family Rhizobiaceae; genus Pseudahrensia. Next base: position 75,444 of record CALLUS010000008.1, read on the forward strand.
CTTGCGTTTCAACCTAATTAGGTCTACATCACCGCTGCTTACAGAGCGGTCAGGCAGGGCATGCCTTGGCTGTTCAAAATGCGTTAAAGCCTCGCTATTGGTTTGTGAGGCTTTGTTTTTTCAAAACGAACAAGAACATCGTTGGGGCAAACCCCTTAATTCTATGCGGTGTTGAAGGAGTGCAAAATGCCCAAGATGAAAACCAAGTCGAGCGTTAAGAAGCGCTTTAAAGTGACTTCCACCGGTAAGGTGAAAGTAGCAGCCGCCGGCAAACAGCACGGCATGATCAAGCGGTCTAATAAATTTTTACGCAATGCACGTGGCACAATGGTTCTTTGCGAACCAGACGCACGCGTCATCAAGAAATTTATGCCTTACGCAGGCAAATAAGCCGCAACAACCGAGATTTCAGGAGTTTAGATCATGGCACGTGTAAAACGCGGCGTTACAGCCCACGCCAAACACAAAAAAGTTCTCAAGAAAGCCAAAGGCTATTACGGCGCCCGTCGTAAGCAGATTAAAACTGCAAAGCAGGCCGTTGAGAAAGCACAACAATACGCTTACCGCGACCGTAAGGCGCGCAAACGTACTTTCCGTACACTTTGGACACAGCGTATCAACGCTGCTGCCCGTGAGCACGGTTTAACATATTCACGTCTCATCGACGGCTTGACTAAAGCAGGCGTTGAAGTTGACCGTAAAAATCTTTCCGATATGGCAATCAACCAGCCAGAAGCATTTGCTGCAGTTGCAGCAGCAGCGAAAAAATCGCTGGAATATTTGAAAGACACAACACCAAACGCTTTTGAAGGCGCAGTCAAAGGCTGACCCGCGCTTCCAATTAAAGTGACATAATTTGGAACCCGTGGCAGCTTAACGCTGACGCGGGTTCTTTTTGTTTAAGGCATATCAATGAGCGACATCGAAACCTTAGAGACTTCCATTCTGGCCGGGATTGACGAGGCCGCAGACGAGAATGCGCTTGAAGCCGTTCGTGTTGGCGCAATCGGCAAAAAGGGTTCCATTTCCGAGCAAATGAAGACTCTTGGGAAAATGAGTGCGGAAGAACGCCAGACTATGGGGCCATTGCTCAATGGTTTGAAAGCCAAAATCACTGACGCGATCAACGCCCGCAAAGACGTTTTGAAACGCGAAGGTATTGAAGCCCGCCTTGCAAACGAGCGTGTGGATGTGACCTTACCAGTTCGTCAAAACCCGTTGGAAGCCGGACGCATTCACCCGATCAGCCAGGTGATGGACGAGATCACCGCAATTTTTGCCGATATGGGTTTCACTATTGCCGAAGGGCCGGACATTGAAACCGACTATTACAACTTCACCGCGCTGAACTTTCCTGAAGGCCACCCGGCGCGTGAGATGCACGACACGTTTTTCTTCAATGAAGATGACAAAGGCGAACGTCGTGTTTTGCGCACGCACACATCGCCTGTTCAAATTCGCACGATGGAAAACCAAGAGCCGCCGATCCGTATTGTCATTCCCGGCAAGACCTATCGTCAGGACAGTGATGCGACACATTCGGCCATGTTCCATCAACTGGAAGGTTTGGTGATTGATAAAAAGGCCAATATCGCAAACCTAAAATGGACATTGTTGGAATTCTGTAAAACGTTCTTTGAAGTCGATAATATCGACTTGCGCTTCCGCCCATCCTTCTTTCCTTTCACGGAACCTAGCCTTGAGGTCGATATAAAGTGCGACCGTTCGGGAAGCGAAGTGAAATTCGGTGAAGGCGAAGATTGGATGGAAATTCTGGGCAGTGGCATGGTGCATCCAAATGTCTTGCGCAATGCTGGTCTCGACCCTGATATCTATCAAGGTTTCGCATGGGGCATCGGCATCGACCGCATCGCCATGTTAAAATACGGTATGCCTGATTTGCGCCCATTCTTTGAAGCGGACCAGCGCTGGATCGACCATTACGGCTTCCGCCCACTTGACATGCCAACCCTATTTGGAGGCTTGAGCAGATGACCCGTTTTTCCGACGCCGCCCTTTTAAAGGGCGACTTCGCCCACATGGCTGCAGAGTTTCGTGCGGGCAATCGCCCCGCCCCCAAGAATAAAGATTGGAGCAAGGCTGCTTGTGACAATCAGGCCGAAGAAGCGGCCCAAGAAGTTGCAAAGCATATTTTTGCTTTACAGCAGGACATTGACGCAGAAAAAGAAGCCTTGGAAATTACCACATTCACTGCAGCCGGCCCGATGAAAGTGATGGGTCTTTTGCCGGGCGAAGGCGATATCATTCGCATTGATGGCATATTGCCCGACGGTAATCCTATCGCCCATGTGGTGCATGCAACACAATTGGCGCTAACCTTCACTAAAGCTTCCTTGAAAGCAGATGAACCAGCTGATGATGGGCTGGATATCGGATTTGTGATTTTTGAAGAACTCAAAGAGCGCAAAAAGAAACGTGCCAAAAAAGCCAAAAAACTGAGCCTTTCCACATCACGTACAATTAAGGCACCAGCACAAAAAGCTACACCAAAAAAGAAATGAATAACGTGGTAAAACATCGTGGACATTGTCGGTGCGGATTGGTTGTTATGGAAGCAAGTTCCACGCCCGACTTCGCGGTTTATTGCCACTGTGATGATTGTCGTCGTGCAACTGGCTCACCTGTTTTGGCTTCTGTTGGCTTTCCAAAAATCGATATCGCATGGACAAGCAACTCTACAGTTTCTCGCTATGTAAATGGTACAGCATCACGATTGTTTTGCAGCAATTGCGGCTCGCAAATTGCGCAAGAGCACGAGAGCCGCAGCGACATGACCTTTTTCAACACTGGGTTTATGGACAATCCAGAGGCTTATCCGCCCACAGCGCATACTTTTGCTGGCGATCAACTCAGCTGGCTTTCTCTTAATGACGATCTCCCAAGAGCCGAGAAAACTCTTTTGATCGATACACAATCGAACGATGGAACAAGATTATGAAATTCACTCTCTCGTGGTTGAAAGACCATTTGGAAACCGACGCTTCGCTTGATCAGATTGTGGAAACACTCACAATGATCGGGCTTGAGGTGGAAGATGTGGATGATCGTTCCGCGTTCCAACCGTTCACCATTGCTAAAGTTCTGACTGCAGAACGCCACCCTGATGCAGATAAATTGCAGGTGCTTTCTGTTGATACGGGCGACGGAAAACCATTGCAGGTGGTTTGCGGCGCGCCAAATGCGCGTGCTGGAATGATCGGTGCATTTGCTGGTCCCGGCACTTACGTACCCGGTATTGATGTAACTTTGGGCGTTGGCAATATTCGCGGCGTTGAAAGCTTCGGCATGATGTGTTCCGAGCGCGAACTCGAATTGTCTGAAGACCATGATGGCGTGATCGACCTACCTGAAGACGCACCTGTGGGAACGCCATTTGCAGATTATGCAGGGCTGAATGACCCCGTGATAGAAATTGGCATTACGCCTAACCGCCCCGATGCGCTTGGTGTTTCTGGAATTGCAAAAGATTTGGCTGCGGCCGGTCTTGGCACAGTCAAAACACCGGCCGTTGTAAAAGTGTCGGGCAATGGGGCTTGTCCGGTTGCTGTTGATCTCAGCTCAAACGGTGCATCAGAGTTCTGCCCTGCCTTTGGGTTGCAACTTGTACGTGGCGTAAAGAATGGCCCCTCTCCTAAATGGATGCAACAGCGATTGAAAGCTATTGGTCTGCGACCAATTTCCGCTCTTGTAGACATTACGAACTACGTCACATTCGACCGTGGTCGTCCGCTTCACGTGTTTGATGCAGACAAGGTCAAAGGCAATCTAGCGGTGCGCCGTGCGTTGACTAAAGAAGAATTCTTGGCGCTTGATGGTAAAACATACACGCTATCACCAAGTCATTTCGTGATTGCAGATAACAATGGCCCAGAATCTCTAGCTGGCGTGATGGGGGGAGAAGAATCCGGTTGTTCTGATAAAACCGTCAATGTGCTAGTGGAATCTGCTCTTTGGGACCCACTCACAATTGCACGCACAGGTCGTGACCTCGGTATCATCACCGATGCACGCTATCGATTTGAACGCGGCGTTGACCCAAATTTCATGGAAGATGGTTTGGCACTTGGTACGCAGTTGGTCATCGACCTTTGCGGAGGTGAAGCCAGTGAGCCTTTGATCACAGGCACAGTTCCGACACCTGATCTCGTGATTGAATTTCCAATCAGTGAGACCAAGCGTCTGACCGGTATTGATGTCTCTTCAAAAGATTCTGCTGATATTCTCAAACGTCTTGGTTTTGGCGTTAAGGGCAGCGGCGAAACGCTAACCGTTTCAGTTCCTGGCAATCGCCCTGATGTGCATGGCAAGGCCGATCTCGTTGAAGAGGTGATGCGCATTTTCGGCATCAACAATATTGAGCCGCAACCACTGCCCGCCATGAGCGCCGTTGGTCAAAAAATTCTAACCACGGGTCAATCCCGTACCCGCGATACACGTCGCACACTGGCATCACGTGGCATGAGTGAAGCTGTGCTCTATTCTTTCATCCCGAAAACCCACGCTGAAGCTTTTGGGGGCGGAGCTGCAGAACTCGCACTATCTAACCCAATCGCGGCAGATATGTCTGATATGCGCCCTAGTCTTTTACCGAGCCTATTGGCAGCGGCGAAGCGCAATGTGGACCGTAGTTTTGGAGACCTAGCCATATTTGAAGCAAGCCACGTTTATCACGGTGTGAACCCGTCTGATCAAGTGCGTACTGCGTCCGGCATTCGTCGTGGCACTAACAAACTTGAAAATTCCGGACGCCATTGGTCTGGGGCATCAGTATCCGTCGATGTCTTCGATGCGAAAGAAGATGCTCTGGCAGTTATTGCTGCCTGTGGCATGGACCCAAACAAAGTGCAAATTGAAGCTGGCGGACCTGATTGGTTCCACCCCGGCCGAAGCGGCACGTTGAAACTTGGCCCGAAGGTCGTTCTCGGCACATTCGGTGAATTTCATCCCATGACATTGGAACTCATGGATGTATCTGGTCCATTGTGCGGATTTGAGGTCAACTTGGAAGCCATCCCGCAACCACGCAAGAAAGCGAACCGTTCCAAAGGTGCCGTCACCATGTCGGCCCTTCAGGCTGTCCATCGTGACTTCGCATTCGTGATGGACAAAACAGCAACTGCAACATCACTCTTGCGGGCGACTTCTGGCGCGGACAAAAAACTCATCACCGATGTAAAAGTTTTCGATCTGTTTGAAGGTCCATCGATTGGTGAAGACAAAAAATCTGTCGCCATTGAAGTGACCATTCAACCAACGGACAAAAGTTTAACCGACGAAGAGATCGACGTAATAACTGCTAAGATTATCGAGAATGTTGGCAAGTCAACGGGTGGTGTGTTGAGGGGATAATTACCTCAGCACAAATTATGTTGGTCGAGAAAGCCCATCAAGTTCCGGTCGGCATGGTTTTTTCAACGCGGCTGCTCACATAAAATATGTGCTGTCCGATGCGACCCATACGTTTTAACTTGCTGCTCCAATCCGGAGTCACATAATTAGCGTGATAGTGGGTGGAACGGCGCGTTTGACGCGGCAGCAATTCGGCAGGGTGCTTTTCTTTTGAAAGAGTTTTCGCGAACCTGTTGGTGGTGAAGCCCAGCGCAATCTTTTTGGCGACTTGCCAACTTTCGAAGTCCCGCACACTGTCAGCCTTACCATCACACGTGAACGAAAACTGGCAACGGTTTCTCTTGTGTGAGTTTTGCCAAACAACGCGACAAATTGAATCTGGAAAATAACCAGAGCGTGCACGATTTACAATCACTTGCGCGACAGCAATTTGACCCAACTGGCTTTCACCTCGCGCTTCGAAATATAGAGCAGCGGCGAGGCACCCACTTTCGCGATCCATCTTTTCACGCGCGAATAGTGCAGGCTGCAATTCACGCAAGCCGTATTGTCCGTGGCCAGATGGATAACCGGCAAATGAAGTTTCGTAATTCTCGTTCACAACCTCAGCAAATGCAGGTGAGATTGAAGCGCAGCATGACAGAATTAAAATGAATAATTTGGTTTTCATTGTTCAGCTCCCCGACCAGAAGTTTGGGACAAAAGACTGGAAAAATGGCTGAAATCCGTATGAGAATTGTCACGAAATATTTCGAATTATGTTTACCTTTACAAAATCTAAATCTTTTAAATTCAACACGTTAAGGAGTTAGTACTGCGCCCTACATCACAGTGACAACGTATTCAAAATCAATATTGTTCGAAATAAGTCGCAACTTGCTCATTGTAAGAGATATAATCTACCCCATGCTGCCACCAGCAGTTGGTTTAGTGATTTGGCTGACGGTTCGATTTCGGGCTATTTATCAATTGTAATATCAAACCACTGATTCGGCTCAGTTTTACGGTATTGAAATTTGGAGATTTCACGAGGTCTTACACATGCATTTCCCCCGCCTTATATTGGCAACAACAATTGCAGCGAGTTCACTTACCGCAGTCGCTTTACTGACTTCCAATACTTTTGCGGCAACACCTGCGAAGAAGCTGTTTGGTGCTAAGCGAGATGGTGCAGCACTTAAACCCGCAGTCTTCGGCTCCTACGCAAAAGGCTGCGTTGCTGGCGCTGAAAGACTTCCCGATGATGGCGCCACATGGCAAGCTATGCGCTTGTCGCGCAATCGGCATTGGGCGCATCCTGAACTTATTCAGTTGGTGAAAAAACTATCTGTAGATGGACGTAAGGTGGGGTGGAACGGATTGCTCGTTGGCGACCTTACACAGCCAAGAGGCGGACCAATGCTTACCGGCCACGCGTCTCATCAAGCCGGATTGGATGCCGATGTTTGGCTAACACCAATGCCCAACCGTCGGTTGAGCCGCAAAGAACGGGAGCAACTTTCTGCTACATCCATGTTAGCACGACGCAGTAACGGCAAGCTAACCAACCAGAAAATCGATAAACGACGTTTTACTAGAGCCCATGCGGGTATTATTCGCACCGCCGCAAGCTATCGAAACGTGGAACGCATTTTTGTGCATCCAACAATCAAACGCGAGTTATGCCAGCAATATCCCAACAAGCCTAAATGGCTTGGTAAAGTGCGTGCGCAATTTGGACATCACTATCATTTTCATATTCGTATTGGTTGCCCCGCCGGTTCGCCGGGTTGTAAACCACAGCGCGCTGTTCCTTCCTATGGCTGCGACAAAGCTACGATGGATTATTGGTTCAAGGTTGCTTACGGGCCACCGCCCAAACGCAAGAAAGGGGCCAAGCCCGTTAAACGCAAACCAAAACGTCAAATCCGATTGACCGATCTGCCAAGGCAGTGCCGTGTGGTTTTAAATGCACCCGGGACAGGTCGTTCAGTAAGTGGACAGGCCTATATACCTTCAACGTCCACCTCAAAGGTTGTACAAGCGTTGAACACTGTTTTGATTGATAAAGTGGTATTACCAACTTTTAGACCAGCGCCGGCCGGTTTCAGGTAATCTAATTACAAACCCAGTTCGGAACGTTTTGCTCGGGTGAGTTTGTGTGCGATAATTTCGTGCGCAGCCTCAATATAAACCTTTATGTCGTCATCGCTCATAGCGCTTCTGTCTTGAATTTGTACCCACTTGAAACGCCCAAGATATGGCGCAGCGATAATGCCTGATTGTTCTGTTAGAATCTGAAATGCCAAATCACTGACTTTGAACACAACTTTCCAGCTTTTATCATCCCGCTCTTCACCCCATGGGGCGCAGAGAGCAAAGACCTTATCTCCCACTTTCCAAACATGGGCCCCGCCCCATTGCACCACCATGGTGGTGGCTGGAAGCGATTTGCAGAATGTATCGAAGACCTTCAAGTCCATCTGTGATGCCGTTTGCTAAACCTCAGATGGGACAGGGCAAGCCACGCCCGTGCCCGCAAGATTACAATAGCCATTCGGGTTTTTGGCTAAGTATTGCTGATGATATTCATCTGCATAATAAAATGTAGGCGCATCCATAATCTCGGTCGTGATATTGCCCCGCCCTTGGGATGAAAGAGCTTTCGCATAGGCATTTTTCGAAGTCTCTGCCGCTACTTTTTGTTCTGGCGATGTGGTGTAAATGCCTGAACGGTATTGTGTACCGGTGTCATTGCCTTGACGCATTCCTTGCGTTGGGTCGTGGGATTCCCAAAAAGTAGCGAGTATCTCATCGATAGAAATTTCCGCGGGATCAAATACAACGCGCACTGTTTCATTGTGGCCAGTAAGACCTGTACAGACCTCGTTGTAAGTCGGGTTTGGTGAAACACCGGCCTGATAACCAACAGCCGTGACCCAAACGCCCTGTTTTTCCCAAAACAAACGTTCCACACCCCAAAAACACCCCATGCCAAGAAAGATCTCTTCCATACCTTCCGGTACAGGATCACCAATTGGACGGCCATTTACATGGTGGAACTCTGACGTAGGCAATGCATCTTTACGACCCGGCATCGCCGTCTCAGCAGTTGGCATTTTCAATTTACTGGTCAACCGGTCTATCAAAAACATGAGACATCTCTTTCAATTTGAATTCACTAGCGACTCGCAAAACGCCCAAATCGACTGTCTCGCTTTTGTCCTAGCCACAATAAGATCATCGCGAGCAACCAGAACACCAACCAACTGGGCAGCGCCAAGATAAGTGTAACCACACTATCCCAAACAAAAGAAGGCAAGGTATTAGAAATGGCGTCTTTTGCCGCAGTAAATGATGCGGGATTGAACCCAGCCCAGGCATCCCCGAGCGATGTCATGATAAGTGAACTGGCCGTTATGCTGCGTGTTATATCCAAAACCGCCAACACAAGAGCCAGCGCAAGGGTCACAAATCCTAAAAGACGAAAAACAAAACTGAACAATACCGGGGCCTTTGCATTTGTCCGCTGGAGCAACTTAAGTCGTTCCTAATTGGGGCAACCTAACTATTGAATCCCCCTGTTACCAGTCGTTTAAGGCGAGATTTATACGTGTTCAATAATTTGTCTATACACAGGCAGTTAAGAGTTGAAACATGCCCTGTCTTATGTGTATACCGTGGCCGCTTCATCAGAAGCAGAGACGCAGACAATTGGTCTTTTGTTTTCGTTATCGGTTGCCAATATGGCACCAAATGAAGCTTTGCTTCGATCAAGACCTTCTCTGATACTCCGATCAGGGCAATACTGCGGACAGGTGGCCGAGTGGTCGAAGGCGCACGCTTGGAAAGCGTGTGGGCGGGTGACCGTCCCCAGGGTTCGAATCCCTGTCTGTCCGCCATAGTTTTCTTGTTTCAATAATTTTTTGGTGTTCCGAATTGAGTAAGTTGAGCTTATCTGAATGATAATCAGATGCGAAACACTATCCTGAGTTGATGCAATTTAATCGTTAGTGTTGAGAGTGAAAAACCTTTCTGAAGAACCTCTCGTTGCCGCATTATAAAACTTCCCATCCAATGGGATCACACTTTTTAGAGCTCTCGTAGAGATCAAGGCTGTTTCAAGCAGGGCAAATTCTTTCAATACATTAGGCTTACGATAAAGAAACACATTTCCCATACGCGCGGAGTCGGCGGCTTGTGCATTAAACAGTACCCTTTCCCAACATTCTTTCGCTTCGCACAATGCGAGATAGGTCACGTAAAATGATCTGTTGGGAACCTATGCTTAATACGTTAATTCTCCAAAGTAACGGACAATCGGCAGAGATATTTGTCTCAGCCTGCATCGACTGTTTTAAGTGTCTATAAAAGGTCGCTCAATTCTAAGCGGTCAGACGTGGCAAATGCAGACATTCCGCCATCAATTGAAATATCAGTTCCTTTAATCCAGCCACTTTCAGGAGAAAGAAGGAACATAGCGAGTTGTGCAATTTCATCTGCGGTGCCAGATCGCCCTGCCCTTTCAACATTCTTGGTCATGCGATCTCCGAACGCTGCTTGAAAGTCGTCCAATATTTGAGTGTTCACCGCACCAGGACTAATGGAATTAATGCGCATGCCGCGATTCAAATAGTTTTCAGAACTTGCCATAGTCCAAAGAATGATAGCTTCCTTGGACAAATCATAAGCGCGAACGGGGGTGATCTCTTCTTCGGCAATAAATTTTTGAACGTTCGATGTACCGCTCATCTTAGAAAGCCGCTTAACTTGCTCAATACCATTGGGCCATCCATGACCGGCGCGCGATGCCATGTTTACAACTGACGCTCCATCTTTGAGCTTTGCTTGTAATTCGTTTGTAAACTGACGTGTCCCAAAATAATTAACCGCCAATATTTGCTCTTCTAGCCCATCACGCGGAGGTAAACCGGCGCTGTTGCAAATGCCGTCCAACCCATCTGAAACTTGTGCGCAGGCGTCTACAATAGAAGATGGGCGTGACAAATCCAGTGCTATAAACTGATCTACATCTTGAGTGGGTTTGGCAATGTCAAACCCTAGAACACGATGACCCTTTAACTTCAGCAGTTTCGATAATTCCTTGCCAATACCATTTGAAACCCCAGTGATTGCATACGTTTTATCAGTCATTTCGTGGCCATCCCAACATTTTATTGATGCAGCGTACGTCACCAGACATGTTAACTCTGCGCGTTTTCCAAACTCGCATCAATGCATAAAACAGAAACAGGCACCCGATTTCTCGAGTGCCTGATCGGCAAAATTCTACTTCTTAGAATAAGTTTAGGCGCCGCTTGGCCATCCACCGATTGCACGGACTTCCAAGAAATCCTCCAATCCCCAAATGCCGCCTTCGCGACCATTACCGGATTGTTTCATACCACCAAATGGCGCACCAGCACTTCGACCTTGGCCATTGATATCAACCATTCCACTACGTAATTCCCGCGCTACACGGCGTGCACGTTCGGGATCAGATGTTTGGATGTAATTGGTCAAACCGTATTCGGTATCATTTGCGATCGCAATCGCTTCTTCTTCGCTGTCGAATGGCATCATTGAAAGAACAGGGCCGAACACCTCTTCGCGCATAATCCGCATGTCATTGTGACAATCAGCAAAAACTGTAGGGCGTACATAGAAACCACGGTTCAAGCCATCAGGACGACCGACCCCGCCTGAAACCAAACGAGCGCCTTCATCTATGCCGACTTGGATAAGATCCTGAACTTTGTCGAACTGCATTTCTGATACAAGCGGGCCAATATGACGCCCTTCTTCGGATGCAGCATTAACGGAAGTTGCTTCAGCAGCTTCTTTGGCTTGCTCTACAGCTTCATCGTACCGCGAACGTTCAACCAACATGCGCGTGGGCGCGTTACAGGATTGTCCTGTGTTGTTGAAGCATCTGACAATGCCTTGCTTTACGGCCTTCTCATCAGCATCAGCAAACACAAGATTTGCCCCTTTGCCGCCGAGTTCCAAAGTCACGCGTTTAACAGTTTCAGCACCCGATTTTGTGATCAAACGACCTGCGCGAGTGGAGCCGGTAAAGCTGATCATCTCAATATCTTCGTGGGCAGACAACTGGCTTCCAACGCCCGGACCGTCACCATTCAACATATTGTAGACACCTGCAGGCACGCCCGCCTCATGCATGATCTCAGAAAACAGAACCGCAGATAGTGGCGACTGTTCAGAAGGCTTGAGTACAGTTGTACAACCGGTTGCAAGAGCTGGGATCACTTTGAGCGCAATCTGGTTCATCGGCCAGTTCCAAGGCGTGATCAATCCGCAAACACCGATTGGCTCATACAAAATGCGATCATTAGGTGTATCAGCACGCAATTCGCGCTCAAATTCGAAATTTTTCAATGCATCAATAAATGCCTGAATGTGAAAGCTACCAGTTCCAGACTGTTGTGTTTTAGCCATGGAAACAGGCGCACCCATTTCACGACTGATCACTTCGCCCATTTCATCGGAACGTTTGGTGTAAACGCTCAAGATGGTTTGCATCAGTTCAAGACGCTCAGCCTTCGTAGATTTGCGCCATTTCGGGAAAGCCGCTTTTGCAGCAGCAACCGCAGCATTAGTATCAGCCTCGCCACCTAGCGAGATTGTCGCGAATGCTTCTTCATTTGAAGGATCAATAACAGGAAAGTCAGTACCAGCTTGAGGTTTGACCCATTGACCATTGATGTAAAAATTTCGAGCGTCTTGCATGGATTGATCCACCCTTGAAAATTATTTGCATTACCGAAATTCGGCAATTTCTACAAACACATACTCTCAACGAAAGGGGCACGCAACAATCCGTGTCATGCGAATATAAGACTCTTTTAGGCAGCCTTTGACTTTTCAACACCATCAGCTGAAAGAGTCTTTTTAAGCGCTGCCCCGTTTTTGTCAGAACTGAACAAACCAAGCCAATCGGTCATCACATCGACAGGCATTGGTTTGGAGATCAAATAACCTTGAAACGCGTCACAATTGATATCGCGAAGAAACTCTAATTCTTCTTCAGTTTCAATTCCTTCAGCAACCGTTTTCACACCAAGGCACTTCGCCATCACAATAACCGAACTGACCATAGTCGCGTTTGAGTGGTTGATGTTTATGTCGGACACAAACGAACGATCGATCTTCAGAATATCAGGATGCAATTTCTGCAGATAAGATAAGGATGCCTGTCCTGTTCCAAAATCATCAATCGCAATAAACACACCTAAATGTTGTAAACGTTTTAGCAACGGCGCAGCAATTTCCATGTCAGTCGCTTGGGCGGACTCTGTCACCTCAACTTGAATACGAGAGGCTTCATACGGGAATGCTTTAATGATTTCATAGACCTCGTCCATAAAGCTAATATTGGTTATTTGTCTAGCAGAAATGTTGATAGAAATTCTCGGCAAATTTAGCCCCGCATCGCACCAAGTTTTCATCTGTTCCAACGCTGTCTTAAACACCCAGGTATCAATCTCGGTAATCAAAGATGATTTTTCAGCTACGCTTATGAGACGATCCATTCGTGTCTTTTGCAACTCAGGACATACACAGCGGAGCAAGCATTCCGCTGCATTCAGTTGACCCGTTTTCGCATCAACAATCGGTTGAAAGCTAAGGGCAAATCCGTCACTGGCCAGCGCTGCTCGTATGCCATGCTCAATATCCAGACGCTTCAAGGAAGCTTCAATCATTCCTTCTTCGTAGATTTTGAACCCTTCTAAACGGTTTGCTTCAACTGCACGCCGCATCGCTACATCAGAGTTGCGTACGAGTGTATCCACATCGTGCCCATGTTGAGGATACAAAGCTGCGCCAATACGACATTCGACAAAGACTTCTTTTTCGCCAATTTGATTTGGTTTACGAGCGGCCGTAAGCAGTTGTCCAATAATCCAATTGGTGTCGACGGCTTCATCCAGTCCGCCAATCTCAATGAACATTTCACCTCTGGTGTTGCGAACTGAGACTGTATCATTTTCACGCAAGACAGACCCAACATGCTGTTTTAAGGAGGTCATGAGTTTAGCAGACAAACTGCTCCCTAAAGCTTCAACAAGGTAATCCCAAGACACAACTGAGAGCTTTAAAATTGCAAAAGGTTTTTCATTGTTGCGGGCCATGTTGAGACTTTGTTTTGCTTTCGCAATGAACAATTCATGATGGTTGAGATTCTGTTGTATTGGCCCAGTTTGAGTATTTTGAATTGAAGCATCAATCGTCTTCGGGGCTTCAACACTTGTTCTGGTGTTTGTGATGCTGGAGGCAATTTGTTTTACATTTTTAATGTCATCAAAACGAATTGATTTGTTTTTGCCAGACTTTTTCGCTGCTTGAACAGCAGCATTCGCTTCTCCTACAAAGTCTTGGGCCAAAACTTTGCGGCCAGACATTTCAGCTATGCCAATGCTCACCGTTACATACTGACCACCAGGAAGAACCTTTCGAGATTCTTCCGTGATCTTGGTGCGTAAATTGTCTGCAAACTCAATCGCTTCTTTTGAAGAAACAGCACTGCGAACAATGCCAAAGTCTTGGCCGCCGATTCGAGCGACGTAGTCCGAACCAGAACACACAGATTTTACAGCACTCGACACAGCAAGGAGAACAGAGTCGCCAGCGACAGGACCAAAACGTTCATTCACAGATTTAAAGTCATCCAAATCAATAATGAACAGGCTCATTGAACCAACCGCCAGCATGCTTGCATCGAGGTCACGATCCAAACGGCGGAAAAAGGTTCGACGGTTAATACAACCCGTAAAAGGGTCATGACTGGTCAGATAAGCCAATTCTTTGGTTTTTCGTTCAACATCTGATTGCGTTTTTTCAAGCTTTTTCGCGGTGACCTCCAAAGCTTCTTGGCTTTGGTTTAAATCAGTTATATCTACAAGGGTAACAATCGCGCCAATTGCCTTGTCTTTTTCACCAGCAATTACCGTAGCATTGACGTTAAAATTGAATATCTCACCACTCTCAATACGCAAACTCATGAGTTCTTCACGTATTTCTCTTTTCTCGCGAATGGCTAAATGCCACGGATGAGCACCTGCGGAGGAAGACTGATCGCCCATCCGCCACTGCAAGTTGCTTATTTTGGTTCCAATTTCAGGGCCTTTTCCCGTACCGTACAACTTTAAAAGCGCACTGTTCACCAATAAGATTCGCTGCTTCTCATCCAGAATAATCACACCTTCATTCAGGGTGTCGAAGGCTTTTTGCACCCGTTCCGGGATGACACGTCCGGGGTCAAGTTCATGCAAAGAACGTTTCAAAATCAGGAAGTAACCCAAAAAACCTGTCGCCGCCAAAAAGGCCAGGAATGTTAATATTGGTACAGGGATTCCCAAGTATTGAGCATCGGAGAACGCCGAGCCAAAAGAAATCTCAATAGCGCCCTGTTTGCCTTCTTCACCAAGCAACGGAACGACAATATGTGTAGGAGTTGAGCGTCCGGATTCGTTCGCAATCCAGTTCTTTTCGTGATCACCGGCTGAAACAATAATAGTTCCGTCATTACGTCGCAAAGCGGCAGAAATTACGTCCGCGTTACGCCCGACAACCAAGCTCAACGTTTCTTCCAGCGTCACGCCATCATTGCGGTTTGCCGCACCTGCAAGTTGTAAAGACAACGCCTCTGCAACTTTCACACGGGCGTCAAGCTCTGTTGCACTCTTGTCTGGAATGAGCCCAAGAAGATAGGCTGTCAAAGAGATTGCGAGGGTCAGGGACACCAAGCCAAAACTCAACAGGAATACGAGCTTTAGTCTTTTCATGACTGTGGAATACCTTTCACACGAGATCGTGCATCTTTTACATGCGCCAGCATGACATCAAATTCTGAAGATTCTTCTTCTTCGTTTTCGTCGCGGCGACTTGTGACGATTGTCACCGGGTCAAAACGACTCCATGCAGGCATGACTGACAAAAATGCTGCCATCAATGCGCCACCACGTAACAGCCAGGATACCCCGCCGATTGAAAGAAGAGAGCCAAATGTGAAGCTCACTTTCGCGACATCAGCTCCCAAGAATTCGCTATATTCTCGAACATCTTGGCTGGACTGATCAATCTTTTCCAACATCGCACGACGGCTTACAGGCTCAAACGTATGGTTTGGCAATGGGATGGGTTTATAACTGTCTTTGGGTGATTCAATTTGAGTCTGGCGAGCTGGAAGAATAGCTCTTCCTTCGATTTCGCCTAGGTCGTCAACAACCGATACGGATGCTTCCTCCAAAACTTGGGCAGCAGGAGCAAGAACCGGTGCTTTTGCAACAGCAGGATTGGAAGTCGTACCTTCAAATATCCCGTTTGTCGAAGTTTCATCTTCCGCCTCTTCTTCCGCTTCCTCTTCGCCTTCTTCTTCAGTTTCTTCTTCAGCTTTTTCTTCTAAGACATCCGGTTCCTCTGGATCGATATCTCCGGGATTTGTAGGCGCAGCCACTTGGATGACCATTTCAGAAATGATGTTGCCGTCATCCCCGTCGTTTACTGTGTATTGGATCACCGCATTTTCTAAACGATCGCCTTCCGGAGTGAACACCATCGTATTCACATCAGCTGCGTCAATAACCATTCCTTCGGTTACGATTACGTTGCCATCGGAAAGTGTTAGTGTTCCCCCGACGAGAGTAAGGGATTCAATTCGGATCGATTGAAGGTTATCACCTTCAACATCAATATAACCGAAGTCTGATATTTGAAATGTGTATGGCTCATCAGAATCTGTTGATGCTGTGCCGCCTGTTGCAACAGGAACATCATTCACTTCTGCAATATTGATATTCAACGTTGCAGATGAAAGCCCCGCATCATCATCATTTACAGTGTAGTCAAAACTCACATTCCCAAAGCTATTTGCGGTCGGTAAGAATGTTAAGTCTGACATCTCAGCGGCCGAAATTGTCATTCCGTTCGACACCTCAATCGTCCCACCTGAATGGGTTAAAGTGCCACCAGATAAGGCCAGATTGGAAACAGTTATCGATTGAAGGCTGTCGCCGTCTGCATCAGTGAAGTTAAAGGCCGAAATAGGGATAACGTGTTGAACGTCTTCTGTTGCGTTTGTTGAACCACCCGTTGCGACAGCCAGATCATTCTGATCAAGAATATTGACACGAATAGTTTGTGTATCGATTCCACCATTGCCGTCAGAAACTTGAACAAGAACAAAATAGTCATTGTCCAGACCAAAATCATTCGGGTTTTCAAAATCCGGCGATGTAATGAGCGTAAGCACACCCGTTGATGGATCGATATCAAATTTGTCGAAATCGTTACCGCCAACGATTGAATAGGTCAGTGTGTCTGATGGAAGATCGGCGTCAACAGCCTCCAGATCAACAACATCCGCCTCACCTTCAGCAACATCGATTTGCCAAATTGAACCAGCACCGCCCGTTACGAACGTTGGTACGTCATTCACTGCATCAACCTGAACTGTCATCACTGCGGACACCGTACCAAGACCTGCATCGTTGACCGTATAATCGAATGTGGCATCGGCAGAACTGTTGGCGGCAGATGTGTAGACCAATGTATCAATCTGCGTGGCTGTCAACGTATCCCCATTGTTGACTACTGTTCCACCGGAATGGGTTAACGCGCCGCCAATAAGATTAAGATTTGAGATTGCAATCGACACCAATGCATTGCTCTCAACATCACTGTAACCAAAATCAGCCACAGAGAATACGTGTGCCACATCTTCATTGGTGGTTACAGAACTGTTGGTTGCGACAGGAACCTCATTCACATTGCCCACAACGGCTCTTATCAACTGCTTATCGGTACCACCATTTCCATCAGATGCAGTGACCTCTACGCGATAAATACCGTTAGTGTCATTATCGAGTGTTTGCTCAAAATCTGGCGCACTTATAAAATTTAAAACACCAGTTGTTGCATCAACTTCAAAAAAAGCAGCGTCAATTCCACCTGTTATAGAATATGTGATCGTATCGCTTGGAACATCAATATCACTGGCCGTAACTGTGGTGACGTATGTTTGATTCTCATCAGCATTGGATAATGCAGAATCTCCACCCCCATCAGATGTGATGACCGGTGCATCGTTTACCGCATCAACCCGAACAGTCATCACTGCGGACACCGTGCCAAGATCAGCATCATTGACCATATAGTCGAATGTGGCATCGGCAAAACTGTTGGCGGCAGATGTGTAAACCAATGTATCGATCTGCGCGGCTGTCAATGTATCTCCATTGTTGACTGCTGTTCCACCGGAGTGGGTTAACGTGCCACCTGCCAATGACAGGTTTGTCAAAGTGACTGACACAAGTGCATCACTCTCAATATCGGTGTACCCAAAGTCAGTCACAGAGAACGCATGTGCTACATCTTCGTCCGTGGTCACTGAACTATTGATAGCAACCGGAACTTCATTGACATTCGCAATAGTAATCGTGAACTGCTGTTCAGCAGTGCCACCGTTACCATCAGATGCAGTTACAATAACTCTAAAAATGCCATTGTTGTTGAAATCCATTGGGTTTTCAAAATCTGGCGCAGCAATGAAGCTCAGGTCTCCAGTCACGGAATCAACTACAAATGATGCCGCATCAGGCCCACCTGTGATTGAATAACTGATGGTGTCACCCGGCAGATCGACATCGCTTGCTGTCACGGTTGAGACAAATGTCTGATTCTCATTGTAGTTCATTGGGACAATTGCATCGCCGCTGTGAGACGTGATGATCGGAGCATCGTTTTCCGAAGTAATGTTAATAGTTACGGTGCCAATCTGAATTCCTTGGTCAGCATCGTTGGACGTAAAATCAATCATCACCGGGTCGGTACTGTTAAGCGCAGGTGTGAACATCAGTGTGCTGATATTTGTCCCCGTGATCGTGTCACCGACATACACCACTGTTCCACCGCTATGCGTCACCGTACCGCCACCAAGATCCATTGCTTGAATAGTGATTGATTGAGCAAGATCGGAATCTTCATCCGAATAAACAAACTGATTACTAATATCTAAAGGCGTGTCTTCAGTCGTACTGGTTGTCCCGCCTATCGCTATAGGTGCATCGTTGATGTCTCTGATTGTGACACGGAGTTGTTGGGTATCAGAACCGCCATTACCGTCAGATGCGGTTACATCAACCGTGTAGATCCCGTTACCATTGCCATCCAAGACTTGCTCAAAATTGGGAGCGTTGATGAAAGTTAGAACACCAGTATTGGCATCAATCTCGTAAAATGAAGCATCCGGACCGCCTGTTATAGAATAGGTGATTGTGTCACCCGGCAAATCAATGTCGTTGGCCACAACTGTTGTGACGTAGGTTTGATTTTCATCGACGGTCAGGTTTTCAACCGAATCTCCCCCATCGGATGTGATATCTGGATCATTGTTCATGGCATCAATGATTTTAAAATAAAGATCGTGTTGGTTCTTAAACCCACCATCCGGTCTCACATATTGACCACCAGAATAATTGCCATCCCTACTGTTGGCAGTTTCGATGGTTTCACTTGGATTATCTGTAGATAGTGTGATGTAGTAGAGTTGGTCATCAACGAGCGTTGTCACACTGTCCAATGTTATTGCGTAGTATTCAAAATCGCCTGTAATCGAAGTGCTGTTAAAAGTACCTTCGCCAACTGGGACACCTCCAAATGAATCGCTGATCGTCACTCTAATCGTTTGATCTGGCCCACCAGTGTCACGCAGCACAACTTCGACTTTATCAACTTCGTAGGCACCATTTCCACTATTGTGTCTAAAGGTTTGGCCAACACTGCGGGTTGAACCAATTTCTTCAGCATCTTCAATTTCAGAAAGGTCCGGACTGTATTCTTCCAACACTACATCTGCCAAAGTGCCTGACCAGCTTGTGCTGGTCGCTATCTCTTTGGTTTCCACATCGCCGGATTTGACTTCCAGATCCCAATCACCATCTTGAGCGGCATTGCCTGTAAGATCATCACTTGCTGCCACATCAGCACCCGTCATGCGACTGATCGCTTCAACAGCTTTTCGGCCAACGTCACCACCTGCAAAGTCGCAACCGTAAATCAAGATATCGCCATCTTCGCTCAAAGCATCGCCAATCATCGCAAGTTGAGCAGCGTAAATGCTTTGCATTGTTTCAAACGTGAGGTCGTCTCCACCCAGAGCCAAAGCTCCTTGACTGCCATGGCTTAAAATGTGGATAGCATCCACGTCAGATCGTAAAGACAGTGTTTCAGCGATCTGGCTTAAGCCATTTTTATCTGCGGTTAAAAAGACAACTTCTGTCGAACTGGGCAGCGCAGCGAGCAATTTTTGTGGATCGTCAATGTCAGCGGCAATAAATACAATTTCCGAATGCTGTTCAGTCGACGACTGTAAATCCAAGGCTTCCAATGGGTCTGCAAGTTTTGGAAATTCTAAATCGGACTCACTTTGACCATCACGCTGCGGGAAATTGGATCGGACAAAATCGTCTGCTAAGCCAGCGTGCACAGCTTCGTTCACCGCATCGACAGCGGTTTCCATGGCTGCAGCATCTAACAATATTCGAGGCTCCAGCGCACGCATGTGCGGGCGAATGTGCAACGGCATCGCAAACGATGAGCAAGACTGCTCCAACGCTTTTCGATTGCCTTTTAACATTCGATATTCCCCTCTCCGACTGTGATTGCGGACGCAATCACAGTCGGGATATTCAAAATTCAGCCGTACCATTGAAAAGATTAGAATAATTTAGCTAGAAATATGTTAATTTAGGCAGATATTTCGGTTCGGGAACTTCCCAAAAAATTAACGATTTCAATTTCAAAGTCGTGAAATTCCTTTCGACTTCATAAAATCGATGTAAGTCGCTCAAAAACACTGTTTTTGCTTGGCGCATACCCATTCTTCGGTCACAAGTGATGCAACACAGATTTTGCCGGATATTGACCTATGACCATTCCGAATTTTGATGAGAAAATTGACCGTATTGGCACCAACGCAGCCAAATGGGACGCTTTGGAATCCATGTATAAAATGGACCCAAATGATGGCATCGCCATGTGGGTAGCGGATATGGAATTCAAGCCGCCTCAAGCCGTCCTATCGAAACTGAAAGACATGGTCGATCACGGTGTATTTGGCTATTACGGTGATCAAACCAGTTACTTGCAATCCATCACCAATTGGATGCAAAGGCGACATGGTTGGACAGTTGATCCATCTTGGATATTCACCACACATGGTTTGGTGAACGGCACTGCGCTCTGCGTGCAAACCTATAGCCAACCGGATGACAACATCATTTTGTTCACACCCGTCTATCATGCGTTTGCAAAAATCATCAAAGCCAACAACCGTGGTATATTAGAAAGCCCACTCGTCAATAATAATGGCCGCTACGAGATGGATTTGGACGCTTTGGAAAGTCAATTGACTGGCAAAGAAACCATGTTGGTGTTCTGTTCACCACATAATCCATGCGGACGTGTATGGACAAAGGAAGAATTAAAAAGTGTTTGCGATTTCTGCATCAAACATAAGCTCATTCTCGTGTCAGATGAAATTCACCACGATCTCGTGTTCTCTGGACATAAACACACGGCAATGCCGCTCATCAGCAAAGATATTAAACCGCAATTGGTAATGATGACCGCAGCAACAAAGACATTCAATATGGCAGGTGGTCATAGCGGGAATGTCATCATTGAAGATCCGAATTTGCGCGGCAAGTTTGCGGCAACCATGATGGCAGGTGGGGTTTCACCAAACAGTTTTGGCATCTCCATGACCGAGGCAGCCTACAACAATGGTGAAGAATGGCTTGATCAACTTCTCGCTTATCTTGAGGGCAACCGGCGTGTCTTCGATGACGGCATCAATTCTATACCGGGATTGAAATCGATGAAGCTGGAAGCCACATATTTAGCTTGGGTGGACTTTTCTGACACAGGCATGACCCGACAAGAATTTACAGATCGAGTTGAAAAAAATGCGCGAATTGCGACCAATTACGGACCATCATTCGGGGCGGGTGGAGAGACGTATTTGCGCTTCAACATTGCTTGTTCCCGGTCTGAAATTGAAAACGCTGTTGCAAGACTAAAGGAAGCGTTCAGCGACCTTCAATGATCTATAACATTGAATAATAACGTTTATTCTGACATGGTAAGCTTAATGTAAAGAAATAGGCTCTCATTAACCCCTACTCCGCATTTGGGACGTATGATGGGTTATGACTATACGCTATGACATAGATTCAAACTCTCAATCCAAACCCGCACCGAGACTTCCGGGGCTGGATATATTGCGATTGGGCGCGGCGCTTCTCGTCGTAGTTTATCACTATGCCTTTCGAGGTGGTTTGAACGGGGAGTTTCTCAACTTCTCTTTGGTACAACCCGGCTCTTGGGTTCAGTATTTCTATTTCGGCGTACAGCTGTTTTTCATTATCTCAGGTTTCGTCATTCTCTGGTCTGCGGAGAATAAAAACTGGCTTGATTTCGGTATTGCCCGTGTGTTGCGGCTTTGGCCCGCCTACCTCATTTGTGTCTCCATAACGGCAGCAGTATTCGCATGGGCTGGAAACCCGTTATTTGAAACGAGTATTTGGCATTGGTTGGCGAACTTGACCTTTTTTGCTCCGGCCTTTGGACAGAGTTTTATGGACGGGGTTTACTGGACCATTGTTTTGGAGCTCATCTTCTATTTCTGGATCATGGCAGCGCTTTGGACCAAACTGCTCCCGCGCTTCACACATGAACTGTGTTTGGGTTGGATGATACTCATTGCGGCAAACGAATTCTGGCTGCAGTCGGGTATTTTTGAAAAACTGTTGATCACAAGATATGGCATTTGGTTTATCATTGGTATTCTCATGTACTCAATGTGGTCACGCGGAAAATCTGCAACAACTGGTTTGCTTCTCACCACTGCCATCGCCATGTCCATGATCATGGCAGTTGTTGAGCATATTGGTGCAGCCGCAGACTACGGCTACGCGGTGGAGTATTTGCGTCCACTCATCGCAAATTGCGTTGTGATTGGCCTTGCTGGAGCCGCGATCGCATTGGGCAAACGTTTGCCGGGTGGAAAGCTTGCTTATGTGCTTGGTGGTTTGACCTACCCCCTCTACCTCATTCATCAAAATGTTGGTTACATCATGATCAAAGAGTTACGGCAGAGTATCGGCGATGTTCCAGCCGTAGTTGCGACTGTGGCAGTGATGCTGATTGTATCGTCCTTAATCTTCCTGTTCTGGGAACGTCCATTGGGCCGTTTACTGAAGCGCCTTGTCACAAATGTCCGCATATATTCGGGCAACATTCAGCTGCTCGGCATTCGAAAACCCGCATAAGGTTGTCCTCGTTTTTGTTCGATAATTTACACACTTTGCGATTCACCAATGAGATGTGGTGAGGTACTGTAATGGAGTTCTGAATCGCGAAGTGTTGATGTGACCCAAAATATTCTCCCCCAAGAAATAATCCGCAAAAAGCGCGATGGGTTTGAACTCGATCAAACCGAGATTACCGCATTTATCAAAGGCATCACAGACAGCACGGTAACCGAAGGACAAATCTCGGCTCTTGCAATGGCTGTTTTCTTTCAAGGCATGTCACGGGATGAAGCAGTATCGCTAACGCTCAATATGCGCGATTCAGGTGATGTTCTCAATTGGTCTGATCTCAACGGCCCCGTTCTGGACAAACATTCGACAGGTGGGGTGGGTGACAATGTCTCACTCATGCTCGCACCAGCTGTGGCCGCTTGTGGTGGTTTTGTCCCGATGATCTCAGGTCGGGGTCTTGGCCATACAGGCGGCACGTTGGACAAACTGGAAACGATTCCCGGCTACACCACCGCACCTGACAACGAACTGTTTCGTAAAGTCACCAAAGAAATCGGTTGTGCAATCATCGGCCAAACAGCCAACCTCGCTCCGGCTGACAAACGCTTTTACGGGGTCCGGGATGTGACGGCGACTGTTGAAAGCGTGCCTTTGATCACCGCATCGATATTGTCAAAAAAACTGGCTGCGGGATTGGGCGGTTTGGTACTGGATGTGAAATGCGGCAATGGCGCCTTTATGAGTGATGTTGCGAAGGCGCAAGAGTTAGCGAATTCTTTGGTTCAAGTGGCCAATGGTGCAGGCCTACCCTCCTCTACTCTTATTACCGACATGAACGCCTCTCTTGCCTCTGCTGCCGGAAATGTAGTGGAGGTTCACAATTGTATCGATTTCCTGACGGGTCGCCATGTGGACAGCCGTCTTTGGGACGTCACAGTTGCATTGGGAGCAGAGATGCTCGTGAGTGGCGAACTTGCCAAATCAGCGAAAGAAGGCGCTGGGATGATGGAACAAGCATTCACATCGGGTACTGCTGCCGAAAAATTTGCGCAAATGATCAGCGCGCTTGGTGGTCCTTCTGATCTCAATGACAAGCCGGAAAAGTATCTCGAAGCTGCACCTGTTGTGCGCTCAGTGTTCGCTTCCACTGAAGGCGCTATTACGGCTGTGGACACAAGAGCGATTGGAATGGGAGTGGTTGCCCTTGGTGGCGGCCGCGTGCGTGCTGCGGACGCTGTTGATCCTGCAGTGGGCTATACAGAACTCGCCATGCCGGGAGATTTTGTGGACAGCGAAAGACCTATTGGCATCGTGCACGCCCGCAATGATGATCAAGCAGATCACGCAGCGTCCGTTTTGCTCGATGCCTATAACCTGGGATCAGCGCGAGACGTTCAAGATACTCCAGTGATCATTGAAAAAATCAGCGCATAGCTTCGATCACTTTAAAACCACCGCTATCAGCCAATTGTGCCACTTTCCGAAAAACCCCACTGAGTGTACGCTCGTAAGGTAAATTTCGATTGGCGACCATCAATAGACGCCCTCCTTGAGGCAAGGCCTTTGCAGCAGCCTCTATAAACTTGCTGCCAATTTCAGGCTCAGCAGCGCGATTGGTGTGAAATGGCGGGTTCATAACGATCCAGTCAAAAGGTCCACGCGGCGCTTCTGTTACAATATCGGTCCAATGGAATGTCGCTATATCAGACTTGACGTTTTGTTTAGCAGCTTCCAGTGCCGACCAGTTCGCTTCGTGCAAGTCAATACTGTCAATTCGATCACTTTTTTCCAGCAGTTCACCAGCGAGATAACCCCACCCTGCTCCAAAATCTGCAACCTTACCACGAATACGTTGATCAAAATATGAAGCAAGCAAAACAGAACCAGCATCAGGTCCATCGGCAGAAAACATTCCCGGGCCGATTTGATATTTTCCTGTTTCAGTCTGTTCAATGTGGGGAGGCCAGTTCTCTCCCTTCTTAAGCACCCAGAACACCACCGCATGGTGCTTTGAAAAATCGCCCGAAATCTCTGCTTTAGATGACACCCATTTTCGCAATGATTTTACGCCTGCCTTGTTGTCAGCAGCAAAAACAAGAAATCCACCTTCGCGAAGCCCATTCCATCCGCGTGTAATATTGATTTCATTGAGCACTCTTGATCTGCTGGGGAGCACGACAACGCCATTTGGCGAGGAAGAACTTAAATCCACTTGATGGGTCGTTTGATAGTTCTTTTTTGTAAGTTCAACGCTCAACGGTCGGAACCCTTGCTCGCACTCAAACATATTTTGCCATTCAATGTCGGAACGCGGAAGAACCTGCGCTTCCAACATTGCGTATCTTTCATCATTCTTTGACAGTGGTAATTCTCCACGCTCAAAGGCAAGCGCAAGCGCATCTAGAAAGTTTTGGTTTTTAGCAGCCATTATCGCCGAGAAATTCTGTCAAATTGTTTTAGGGTTGGCGGTTGTCGCCACCAAAAACCAGGCTTTTGTACGGTGTCAAATCCGATATCGTAAATCCGTCTAAGGTATTCTCGATCAAATTCCAACGCTGACTTTGGAGGAGGAATATTATCTGGAATAGCAGTCAATTGGAACTTCGTGCCAGAATTTTGCGCTCTGACATATCCCCGATACACAACCTGTTGGGTGAGTTCTCTCGTCAAAGCAGCCACTGACTTGGTCGCGAGATCTTGAAGGTTTGGAGATACGGCTTCGAAAGCGTCTTCCAATGCAAGAGATCCGTTTACAATGACATATAATTCACGTGATTTTGCACGACTTTGAAATAGAAAGTCGCTGATCAGCACAGGCGCTTTTATGCCGCCATCCACATGAGCCTGCCGCAGTTGAACACCACGTTTTGGTTTGATATAAACAGGTGGAAACAGGACTGGGATTGCTGCTGAAGCGCGTAATACCTTTTGAAACAACTGCAACGAGTTGGTTCGCCCCTCTGCACCACCACCCGCCAATAAGCCCATGTCCCAGACCACAAGCTCTTTGGAATCCAAGTTGGTTGTTGCGACAAAAAGCCGACGGCCCTTTGAATGTTCAGCAGCGATGTCTGCCAACAGTTCAGCTGTCATGTATTTTTCAATACGACGCTTGAGTGGGCTATTGTCTAAAAGGCTATCTGAGAAAAATCCTCCAATTCCACGGTCTTTGAGGATGTCAGATTCTTTAGGGTTTACATAAAGTTCTTTCAGAAGAGCGTCGTATTTTGGGCCCAGAAACGCAAAGACAGACATCAAAGCGCCCGTTGATACACCTGTGACAATATCAAATTTTGGTCTGCGTCCGGTTTTAGTCCAGCCGTTTAAAACACCAACACCATAGGCGCCATCAACGCCGCCGCCTGACAATGCCAGAATGGTCAGACGGTCTTTGGGGCCGATAATGGAATTATTTGCATTTTGAACTTCAACATCATTTACGGCAACCGCTTCACTTGGCTCAAGACCGCGTGTATCAGGACTTTCTGCAGGTCTGATCACACAACCTGCCAACAAAAGCATGATGATTGGGAAAGCCAAAAATTTGATCCGTTTGGTGATCAATACACAATCCACTCAAAACACACTTTAGATCTCGGGTTGTTGTGAACCTACTGCAAGGTTCGGTTTGAGAAAAGCACTCAGCGTGTAATTTGTTAACGTTGGTTAACCATGTCGATATGACAATCCAGATATTAAAAAGGCGCTACTGTTTCCAGCAACGCCTTTCAATCAATTTAAATGTGCAGACATAAGCCACACACTGAAAACAAAGTGCTTATTCTTCGCCTTCATCGTCTGCGAATTCTTCGCCAGTTTCCTGATCGACAACTTTCATGGAAAGGCGAACCTTACCACGATCGTCAAAGCCCATCAGTTTAACCCAGACTTTATCGCCTTCGCTGACAACATCCGTTGTCTTCCCAACGCGTTCATCAGCCAGTTGCGAAATATGTACGAGGCCATCTTTCGCACCGAAAAAGTTTACAAATGCGCCAAAGTCCACTGTCTTCACAACAGTACCTTCGTAGATCACACCAACTTCCGGATCATCAGTGATGGAACGTATCCATTTTACAGCAGCTTCGATTTCCTTACCAGAAGAAGAAGCAACCTTCACCATACCATCGTCTTCAATGCTGACTTTAGCACCAGTCTTTTCAACGATTTCACGGATCACTTTACCGCCCGAACCAATCACTTCACGGATTTTGTCCGTGGGAATTTTGAAGCTTTCGATGCGTGGTGCGAACTCACCGAGTTCTGCACGACCTTCAGTCAAAGCATTCGCCATTTCACCAAGAATATGGATACGACCGTCTTTCGCCTGATCGAGAGCCACTTTCATGATCTCTTCAGTGATACCAGTGATTTTGATATCCATCTGCAAAGACGTGATGCCTTCTGATGTACCTGCCACTTTGAAGTCCATGTCGCCGAGATGATCTTCATCACCAAGGATGTCGGACAAGACAGCGTAATCATCGCCTTCTTTGATCAAGCCCATTGCGATACCAGCGACAGGTGCTTTCAACGGAACGCCAGCGTCCATGAACGCAAGTGATGTGCCGCAAACTGTTGCCATAGATGATGAACCGTTTGATTCAGTAATCTCTGACACTGCACGCAATGTGTACGGAAACTCTTCCTTGTTTGGAAGAACCGCACGAACCGCACGCCAAGCCAATTTACCATGACCGATTTCACGGCGTGATGTGAAACCAATACGACCTGTTTCACCAACTGAGTATGGAGGGAAGTTGTAATGCAACAGGAAGTTCTCTTTGTAGGTTCCTGTTAGCGCATCGATGAATTGTTCATCATCACCTGTGCCCAAAGTAGCGACAACGATTGCTTGTGTTTCACCACGGGTGAACAAAGCAGAACCGTGTGTTCTTGGCAGGATGCCAACTTCAGATTCAATTGCGCGAACTGTTGAAAGATCGCGACCATCAATACGTTTTTTAGTTTTGATGATTGAGCCGCGAACAACTTTCGCCTGCACTGATTTGAACACTTCACCAAGCGTGTTGGTTTCTTGCTCAGTAGATTCCTCGGACAAGAATTTCTCTTTGGCTTTTGCTTTTGCTGCGTCCAAAGCAACATAACGATCTTGCTTATCAGCGATTGTGTAAGCTTTGTCGATGTCTTTACCGACCAGCTTTTCAACTTTCGCCATCAAATCAGAATTGTCTGGTGCGATGTGCTCGCGTGGCTCTTTTGCGCATTTTTCAGCAAGAGCAATCACAGCGTCGATAACAGGCTGGAATTCTTTGTGACCAAACATCACTGCGCCAAGCATAACTTCTTCGCCGAGAATTTTTGCTTCTGATTCCACCATTAAGACGGCGTCATTTGTACCAGCAACAACAAGGTCGAGATCGCTCTCATCCATTTCGTCGATATTCGGGTTCAAGACATACTCGCCATCAATCAAGCCAACGCGTGCGCCACCGATTGGGCCTTGGAAAGGCACGCCGGACAATGTTAACGCAGCAGATGTTGCTATCATTGCAACGATGTCGGGGTTGTTTTCCATATCGTGCGACAGAACAGTACAAGTGACCTGAGTGTCATTCTTGTAGCCATCAGCAAACAATGGACGGATCGGGCGGTCGATCAAACGGCAAACAAGTGTTTCGTTTTCTGATGGACGTGCTTCGCGTTTAAAGAAGCCACCTGGGATTTTACCAGCGGCGTATGCTTTTTCGATGTAGTTCACGGTTAGCGGGAAGAAGTCGAGACCCGGCTTTGGCTGAAATTGTGAAACAACGTTACACATAACGGTTGTTTCACCGTAAGTAACAATTACGGAGCCGTGAGCTTGACGAGCAACTTGGCCCGCTTCAAGCGTGAGCGGACGTCCGCCCCATTCAATTTCCACGACATGTTTTTCAAACATTGACATTCAATAGTTTCCTTCGTGTGCGGCCACACGGCGCCTATCGCCGGGTGCACGAACCGCACATATTTCTAGTTCTTGGTAAAAATGTGCCTTGCATGAACCGCAACAAACAATGCGCTCAAACCCGATAACAATTTCAAGAAAGGTGGTGGTGTTCAAAGCAACCACTTTGCATAATTTGCCGTTTCATCTCGCACCATCCGGCGCAACGTACAAAAGGGCAAATATCCCTTCTTTGGGGTCTATCGAGGGCAAGACAATAAGAAGCACTTATGTGCTGCTGACAATCCTGCCCCTATCCACTTCAGACCATTTCTACCAATTTTGAGACGCTAACAGAATGAGAGGTCTCAAACAACAAGCGGCGAAACCTGCATTGGTCCGCCGCCTGAATTCTTCATATCTATCGGCGAATACCGAGGCTCGTAATGAGCTTCTTATAACGCTCTTCGTCTTTACGCTTCGTATAATCGAGAAGCGAACGACGTGTTGCCACCATTTTCAAAAGACCACGACGGGAATGGTTATCCTTTTTATGACCTTTGAAATGTTCGGTAAGATTGTTGATCCGCTCTGTGAGGATTGCAACTTGCACCTCAGGTGATCCGGAATCACCGTCTACAATGGCATATTCTTTAATTAATTCAGCTTTGCGCTCAGGCGTAATCGACATCGGGATACTCCTATATATATATGGGTAAAAAGACGCCTAAGCCGAGATGTCGTCCAGCATAGGCCGAGAATGTGCTTGTGGCACGCGGGCGATATAAGCTTGATTGATACAAAACGCAAGAGTGACGCAAACTGGCTTTAGACCGCGTAAGGAGATTTCAATTGCACACAGCGCGCCTTATTCCCGAACTTTATTGCACTGATATCACAACCAGCCTGCTCTTCTATGTGGATCTAATTGGGTTTGAAATTCTTTGGGAAAGGAAAGAGGAGAAGTTTGTTTATCTTGACCTCAATGGTGCGCAGCTGATGTTGGAAGAACAAACCTTCGATGCTACTTCAGAACGAACCTGGTGGACGGGGCCGGCTCAACTTCCGTTAGGGCGCGGTATCAATTTCGAAATTGCTGTGGATGACGTAAACCACCTGTATGAACGGGTTATCGAAGCGAAATGTCCGGTTTTCCGAGAAATCGAAAATAAATGGTATCAAACCGGTGAAATTCAATCTGGCAACAGGCAGTTTCTTGTTCAAGATCCTGATGGTTATCTTCTGCGATTTGCGGGCGCGTTGGGTGAACGCAGCTAATGGCGAAGAGATCATATCAGATTCACCAACCTTACATTTACCGCGTGTTTCGCTTTAACCAGCTGCTCCACTGCGCACTGCTACCATTGAATGCATTGATATCAACCGGGCCTTCTATTCCAGGAATTTTACCGGTTCCTGTATATTGCCAAAACACCCATGGGCGACGTCCGTAAATGTATTTTGGTTCGGCTTTCACCGAACGCAACCAATATTGAAAACCCGGCAATTCACCATTAGCAAGATTTTCAGCGTGAAAATCGACTGTCGTGTAAATAATTGGTTTTTGTCCATAATGCCGTTCGATGATTTTCAACCATCGACCAAGATGATTAACGACTGTGGAAGGCGAAGGCCGTCTTTTACAAGAAGGAGATTTCGGATTCCATTCCACATCGAGAATGGGTGGGAGCGCTGAATCACTCTTTGGAACTGTACGTATATAATTGGCTGCCTGCGCCTCAGGTGTCGCGCAGAAATAATAGAAATGATAAGCTGACCTTGGCACCCCTGCCCTGCGCGTATCGCGCCAGAACTCGGCAAACCTTATATCACGATCATCTTTGCCTTCGGTGGCTTTAACAAATGCAAAATTGACGCCTACGCGTTTCACTGTGCGCCAGTTAATCGCTTTGTTGTGACGGGATAGATCAATGCCATGAACGACAAATTCTTTCGGCTGCTTTCCTTGGATTTTAACCGGGTCAAAATCACCATATTTCAGATGATCAACCGTTTTAACGCGCAACGCTTTTTCAATGGAATAGTCCGCTTGGGTGCAGGCGGTCAGTGCGACGGTCACAAGAGATAATAGAATATGAGCAAGTTTCATTTATAGTCCATTCCAATGCCAATCGCCCTGAAAACGAAATCTGTATATCTCCCCATGCTTCTACATGCGGTTGGTATGGTTAACGAAACCTGAATGCGCCTTACATTTAGTCATCAATTGCATCAACTTTTCACTAGCGTTCAACGCACATGGCAACGCCCATACCGCCGCCAATGCACAATGTGGCCAAGCCCTTTTTTGCATCACGCCGTTTCATCTCATGCAGAAGAGTGGTCAATACACGCGCGCCTGAAGCACCGATTGGATGACCAATTGCAATCGCACCACCATTCACATTTACTTTTTCAGTATCCCAACCCATTTCTTTGTTCACAGCACATGCTTGGGCGGAAAACGCTTCGTTTGCCTCGATCAAATCAAGCTCGCTGGCCGTCCATCCCGCTCGTTCCAGTGCGCGACGAGATGCCGGAATTGGACCTGTTCCCATTATGGCCGGATCAACACCTGCCGTTGCCCGGGACGCTATACGTGCCAATGGTTCTAAGCCACGCTTGTCTGCTTCCGCTTGCGACATCAACACTAATGCCGCAGCGCCATCATTTATGCCGGATGCGTTGGCAGCCGTTACCGTGCCTTCTTTGTCGAACGCAGGTCGCATACCCGAAATGCCTTCCAATGTGGCCCCGTGACGAATGTACTCATCTTGGTCCAAGAGCGTTTCACTCTTTCGGTTCTTTACACTAACTGCTGCAATCTCATCGTTAAAACGTCCGGCACTTTGTGCAGCTTCTGCTTTGTTTTGAGACGACACAGCAAAAGCATCCTGCGCTTCACGAGTGATCTGAAATTTTTCAGCCACATTCTCTGCGGTAACACCCATATGATAGCCGTTAAAGGCGTCCCAAAGTCCGTCCTTGATCATCGTATCAATCATCTGGAAGTCACCCATACGTTGACCACTGCGCATGTGCTGGCAATGAGGTGATAGGGACATGCTTTCTTGTCCACCAGCAACAACGATATTCGCATCTCCACCTTCAATTTGTTGCATCCCCAAAGCAACAGCCCGTAAACCGGAACCACATACTTGATTGAGACTCCAAGCGGATGCTTCCTTGGGAACGCCCGCAGCCATTGCTGCTTGGCGGGCAGGATTTTGCCCCTGACCAGCCGTTAGAACCTGACCCAGAACAACTTCTTCAACTTCTTTGCTGTCGATACCAGCCCGCGCAATTGCCGCTTCAATAGCGATACGGCCCAATTCGTGCGCCGGTACGCTGGCGAACGCCCCATTAAAACTTCCAACAGGCGTTCTTGCTGCAGAAACGATGACAACCGAGTTTGCGTGTTTTGACATAATTATGAGGTTCCAGAAGATGTTACAAATACCAACACCATTCATATAGGCGATGACGGCGCGAGAAAAGTCGCGCAGGTCTATACACCAATGCAAAACATAATAGTGTGCAAAAACGCACTTGTTATAGACGAGCCATAAGCTATCGTCTTTCTATGATCGTGAGATCAGTTCCAAAGTGCAGTGCAAAACACGTGTTCGGGGTATAAATTGCAGCAAGACAGCACACTAGCTGATGCCAACAGACCGTTAGACCGCAATTTGTTGCGATATGTCTGGCGACATACACGGGCTGAGCAAATTTGGGTTCTTTGCGTCATTTTAGCGTCCATGCCGACCTATTTTTTGGTTTTGGATCTTCCCGTTCGCATTATCAACCAGCCGATACAGGGCGTTGGTTTTGAGATTGCTGGCGCTACACAACAATTTCTTGACTTTACGCTTTCTTTGCCCGGATTCTTGGGGGGCAAAGAATATGTGCTTTTTGAAGGTTTCGAGCTGGAACGCTGGCCATATCTTATTGCCCTGAGCACCCTCTTTTTGGGTCTCGTTTGCGTCAATGGGCTCTTTAAATTCTACATCAACACATACAAAGGGCGCTTGGGTGAGCGGATGCTGCGCCGCATGCGTTATCAACTGACAGACCGCGTCTTGCGCTTTCCAATTCGTCATTTCAAACGCGTTAAAGGGTCCGAAATTGCATCCATGGTGAAGGATGAGATCGAACCGTTTGGTGAGTTCATTGGTGACGCCTTTGTTCAACCCGTCTATTTGGGCGGGCAAGCACTCGTGGCATTTATATTCATTCTCAGTCAAAGCTTTTGGCTGGGGATGATTGCAGTTGCTATTATTGCTATTCAGGTCACGCTCATTCCGTATTTGCGCAGGCGCGTTCTTGAATTGGGCAGAATGCGCCAATTGACCGCACGTCTTCTATCCGGTCGCATTGGTGAAATCGTTGATGGAATTTCCTCCATTCACGTAAACGACACATCAAACTATGAACGCGCTGAACTCTCTAGTAGGTTGAGCAAGATATTCTTCATTCGCTACGAACTTTATCAGCGGAAGTTTTTCATCAAGTTTATCAATAATTTCTTGGCGCAATTAACACCATTTCTATTTTACGTTGTGGGTGGTTATTTTGCGATCCGGGGCACACTTAATGTTGGCCAATTGATTGGTGTGATAAACGCCTACAAAGATCTCCCATCCCCCATCAACGGGTTGATTATGTGGGATCAGAAACGCGTCGATATCAATATAAAATATGCGCAGATCGTGGAGCAATTTAACGTCAAAGATATTTCAGATGCTGAATTGCAACAACACAGCTACGATCCCGTAGAACCTTTGAGTGGTGAAATAACTGTCAGCAATTTGACTGTGATCGACGATACCGGAACGGCACTTGTAGAAGATGCGGACTTTACATTGGGTATCAATGAAATTGCATGTGCCATCGGCCCTCTCGGATCAGGCGCTGGTGCTACAGCAGATACTTTGGCCGGATTGATGAATCCGACTTCCGGGCGAATGTCATTGAACGGACGTCAACTGAAAGACCTTCCCCAACGGATTCGAGGCCGAAGATTTTCTTACTGTGGCAGTGACGCTTATTTGCCTCAATCAACACTTCTAGACACGCTGCTCTATGTGAACAAACATGTGCCATTGCGGGAAACAGACGGATCAAATATCCCCGAACCATTGCACCCGAAAACGCAAGCCGAAGCAAAAGCATCCGGCAACAGTTTGCTCGATTATTATTCAGATTGGGTTGACTACGAAGCAATGGGCATTTCGGGACCGGAAGAAATTTACGGAAAAGTTCGCGATGTGTTGGACGTGGTTGAAATGGGGGAAACAGTTTACGAACTGGCCATGCGTCAAACACTCGATCCAAAATTACACCCGGAACTTACCAGCAAGCTTGTGGATATGCGCAAAGTATTACGCGAACACATTGATGATTCTGAAATCAGCAACTTAGTCGAGGTTTGGGATTGGAACGGATATAACGAACACGCAACAATCGCTGAAAACCTGTTGTTTGGTACAGCCGTTGAAACAGATGATGTAAAATCGAGTCAGCTCGTCGCAAACGAGTATCTTCGTTCGGTTATGAAAAAGGACGGGTTGGACGAAGCCATGTTCGAGATGGGTGTGGAACTTGCCGAAACCGCGATCGAATTGTTTGCGGACTTATCTCCTGATAATCCATTTTTTGAACAGTTGAACTTCATGACACCTGAACAGTTGGAGCTTTATGGCCCGATTGTTTCGCGGGCTAAAGAAAAAGGGTTTGAAGGTATCAATGAATTGGACCGTCGGATGTTGCTTCGACTGCCCTTCGACTATGTTGAGCCGCGCAACCGCCTCAGACTTTTAGACAAAAAACTGCAAGACAGAATTCTACTTGCACGACATGATTTTCACAAAAATTTACCTCTCGATATGCAAGGCGAGATCGCGGTCTATGAGTTGAACACCTACAATGCATATAATTCTGTTCAAGATAATATACTCTTCGGGCGTGTGGCTTACGGCTCTTCCAACGGCCCTGAGAAAGTGAGAGCCCTGATTAAGGCATTGCTGCGTAAAAACGGTATGGATGATGACCTGTTTAGAGCAGGATTAGACTTTGATATCGGCACCGGTGGTAAACGCTTGTCCGAAGCGCAAAGACAGCGACTCATTTTGGCGCGCGGGTTGCTCAAAGGCGCTGACCTCATGGTTATTAATAGAGGGTTGAATGCCTTGGACGCAAAGTCCCAAGAAGTGCTTATCAAAAAAGTTCTTGCGCGAGCACGCGGGGAAAACGGCAACAAACCGTTTGGTCTGTTCTGGGTGCTCACTTCTCCAAGAGTGGCTGAAGCTTTTGATCAGGTCTTTGTCTTCCGCAGACAAAAGCTTACGGCCACAGGGCATTCAAGCATTCTGGAAGATTCTGATGATTTTTATAAACAATTGGTGGCATGAAATGTTATCCACCCGAAATGAACGCAGACGAAAGAAGGGGAAACACAATGAGTAAGTTGAAGGATGAAGTCGACCTTTTACGCTCGATACCTATGTTGGCAAATTTGCCGGCCAATAAATTGAAGCTGTTGGCCTTTGCTTCTGATCGGGTTTCGTATGAAAAAGGCGACACCCTCTTTCACCAGGGTGACGATGCTGATGCTGCCTATATTGTTATTTCAGGGTGTGCTGATGTTCTTGTTTCAGCAGATGGGGATTCTGAAGCGACTGCTGTTGCGCAATTGGGCCCCAACTCTGTAATCGGCGATATGGCAATATTGTGTGACATTCCAAGAACAGCAACCATTCGCACTTGCGAAAAGCTGGATGCTTTGAAAATTCATAAAGACCACATGCTGGATATGATGAAAGAAAGCCCAACGCTTGCATTGGCTGTTTTGAAAGAGATTGTTCAGCGTTTGGCAAAAACCACTCAAGATCTTTCTGAAGCCCGCGAAGAAGTTGCAAGGTTGCAAACAGGATGAATTTGAAACCCGCAGTTCTGGAGAATGACTTTGCCTAAGCAGAAGTTTTTTGCAAGATTTTGGGGTGCAAGAGGCACCATGGCGTCCACATCAGACGATACCAATCGTTATGGAGGCAACACCGCTTGCGTTGAAGTAAATTGTGGTGATGAAACCTTGATCTTTGATGCCGGGTCTGGCCTTCGCCTCTTAGGCGACGACATCATGAAGCGGGTTGCACGTGATGATAAAAAAGACATCAAACGCAAAAGACTGAATCTGTTTTTCACCCATTGTCATTATGATCATATTTCCGGATTCCCATTTTTTGCTCCGTTTTTCGACAAGAAAACCAAAATAGATATTTGGTCAGGTCATCTAACCGGAAAAAATAAAACCGAACGCATGATCCTCAATTATATGCGCCCGCCATTCTTTCCGGTCGGTCCTGAAGTGTTTTCTGCAAAACTGCGATATCGGGACTTTGAACCCTATGATAAATTATCCCCTGTCAAAGGGGTGAAAGTATCGACTCTTTCTCTCGATCACCATGACGAGTGTGTTGGGTACAGAGTTGATTTCGATGGTCGCAGTATTTGTTATATTACCGACACAACACACACGCTTGGCAAGCCCGACATGCGGATCATAGAGTTTGCACGTGATACAGATCTTATGATTTACGATGGCACTTACACCGACAGTGAGTTTCCGGCTTTTTCTAATTTTGGACATTCCACATGGCAAGAAGGCCAGCGTCTGGCTCTCTCGGCAAATGCAAAACGCTATTGTATTTTTCACCATCGACCCAGCCGTACTGACAAAGCGCTCGATAAGATTGATCAACAAGCAAAAGCGAAATTCAAGAAATCTTGGGCTGCTTACGAAGGGCTTGTCATCAAGGTCTAGTCACGTCAAAGCCCGATGAGTTGAATAGACAATAATCAGGCAACAAAGCTAAGTTTAACGATCACCTGTTTGGAAAAACCAATTTATATGAATAATTTGTCGGCTACATTTCAGGAGGCCCTTAAAAATATCTGGCCTTCACCTGGCAAAAACCGTATCCCCGACAGAGTCGCGGAATCGATTGCACGCAATGACGATATCAGTGAAATTTTAGTCAAACTGATTCAGTTATTTGTCTTTGCTCTATGGGCTATTTTTTACCTCGCCGCACCAAAACCTGATCCCGACACAATTTCTCAAGTACCTTTGGTGACGTCAGTTTATCTGATTTTTACAATTGCGTTATTGCTTTTGGCATTGGTGAGAAGAACTCCAAGCTGGCTGATTTATACATCCATAATCATTGATATGGCTCTGCTGACTTATCTGATCTGGAGTTTCCATATTCAGTATGGGCAACCTGCTTCTTTTTCTTTAAAAGTGGTGGAAGTGATGAACTACTTTGTTCTAATCGCTCTCCGCGCCGTTCGCTTTGAAGCCCGTTACGTTCTGGCAGCTGGAGTAGCCGCTGCATTGTTCTGGTCATTGATGATTTTGTATACGATCACCAATGATGCAGATGACGCAATGATTACACGGGACTATGTGACCTATATCACCAGTAACTCCATTCTGATCGGTGCCGAGGTCAGCAAGATTATTTCGATGATAATGGTCTCGATTGTTTTGGCTATCTCTGTGCGTCGCGCTCATAGTTTTTTAGCCTTATCTGTATCTGAAAGCAGTGCTGCAAAGGACCTGTCACGATTTCTCACCGATGATGTGGCCAAGCAAATTCGCGGCTCAAATCAAAAGATTGAGCCCGGGCAAGGTGTTCGTCGTGACGCTGTTATACTGAACATCGACATTCGCGGATTCACCACCCTAGCGGCTAACCTCACCCCTGATGAAGCGATGGCCATATTATCAGACTATCAACATCAGATTGTTCCCATCATTCACAAGCATGGTGGGACAGTAGATAAATTTATGGGTGATGGAATTATGGTGACATTCGGCGTCTCTTCAGACGACCCAAAATATTGCGCAAATGCAATCCGGTGCATCGAAGAAATTCTGATTTCCAAAGAACTTTGGCAAGGTCCGGCGGCTGAAGTAACTGCCAATATCGCAGCTATGTTTGGACCTGTCATTTACGGTGCCGTTGGTGATGGTGACAGACTAGAATTCACCGTCATCGGTTCACACGTAAACCTTGCCGCAAAACTAGAGAAACAAAATAAAACTCTTGGAACCACAGCTTTGTGTGGAACAATTTTACTCAAAAAAGCTATCGAACAGGGTTATATAAATTCAAAAGAACGGCGCGAGATTTTAGTAAAACTCGATGAAAGCAGCCCCCCTTATAAAGTCCAGGTTTTCGCATGAACGTAACTCCTGTTCCCAACAAATCAGCGAGACACTTATTTAACGGAATCACAACCGCAAGAGTGCGTTCAACAAGCGGCCTTATTTTGATGGTGTATGTCACCTGCCATCTCGTTGCACACTGTTTTGGTCTGATATCTCAAGAAGCGTTGAGTGTTGCAGGCGAAACCATGAAAACGGTTTGGCGTTGGTTGCCTCTGACAGTAATTTTATATGCTGCATTGATAGCTCATTTTGGCAGCGCACTTTTCCATATCTATCAACAGCGCTCCTTAAAGATGCGCATTCGTGAATGGTTCCAATTGGTGCTTGGGATATTGATCCCTTTGCTTCTTGTCTCACATGTCATGGGCACACGCTATGCATCGGCAAGATATGGAATAAACGACAGTTACGCCTATGTGCTGCTTTCCACTTTTGTGTTTTCGCCGGTGAACGGATATCTCAATGCTGCGGGCTTAGTCGCTTCTTGGGTTCACGGGTGCATCGGTGTGCACATGTGGGCGCGGTTTAAACCCTGGTATTCGCAAGGCTATTTTCATTGGGGCTTGAGTGTTGCAACGCTTCTCCCGATCACTTCACTAGCAGGCTATTTATCAGCCGGACGTCGTATTGTGCCACTCGCATCTGATGGAGAATGGTTGGAGGTCTACTACGAAAATCTGCAGCTTTCGTCAGATGATGTCTGGACTTGGATAGGGCAAGACACAGAGTTTGTTCGTAACCTGTTGATCGCAATTATCATATTGGTTTTTATAGCGCGTGTTGTGCGAACTATATTGCAGTCTCATGGCGACACTATTTCAATTTCGTATTTTGACGGCCCTATTCTCAACGGACCCAAAGGCCCAACACTTTTAGAACACAGTTTGTCAAACAATGTGCCCCACGCGAGTGTTT
Source organism: uncultured Rhizobiaceae group bacterium (assembly GCA_938010435.1). GTDB lineage: Bacteria > Pseudomonadota > Alphaproteobacteria > Rhizobiales > Rhizobiaceae > Pseudahrensia. The sequence goes on from CALLUS010000008.1 coordinate 114,175, forward strand.
GTGGCGGACGCGGGAGATGTTCTACCTGTCGAGTGCGCATTCTGGAATCAGACTTCGATCTTGAACCGCCTGATGAGAATGAAACGCGCGTTTTGAAACGCATCAACGCTACAACTGACGTGCGGCTGGCCTGTCAAATTCGACCTGTTGGAAAAATGAATGTTATGCGGCTACTGCCATCAGAAGCAGATATGAATGTTGTCGAAAAAGACAGCAACTGGGCTAGCGGCCGCGAACGCGTGGTTACCGTTATGTTCGTTGATCTACGAGATTTCACCGGAACGTCAGAAAACAAACTGCCTTTCGATGTTGTTTATCTCATCAATCAGTTTTCACGCGCAATGGGGATTGCGGTTGAAGGTCATAATGGACGAATCGATAAATTCTTAGGCGATGGATTTATGGCGTTGTTTGGTGTGAACGAAACCAACAAACAGGGTGCAAGGAACGCGCTTGCCGCAACCGAAGCCATAATCGCAGAACTGAGTGTATTGAACGAACGATTGAAGGGCGATCTGGCAAAACCACTTCGAATGGGTATCGGTCTGCATTCAGGCAATGTCATACTAGGTGAAATGGGGTATGGATCAGCACGTGGACTGACAGCATTAGGTGAAACGGTCAATCTTGCCAGCCGTCTGGAAAGTGCGACCAAAGAACAAAAGTGCACGGTCTGTGTATCTCAAGCAACATTGGATGTGGCACAGTTCACCCCTGTCACGTTAAGGCCTAAACGCATTGATATACGTGGGTTGAAATCTAAAGTTGAAATGTATGCGATTGAGCATCCTGATGAACTGGATGTTATCGAAAATAATGGGAACGGATGAAGACATGATGCTCAAGACCAGCACTACCACTGCCGTACTTCAATCAGTGAGTATAATGACAATATGTTTGGTGGGATCTGTATTTTACTCAACCGCACCAGCCTCTGCTGCCTGTTCAGATTATCCTGCTCCATCTGTAAACTGGTCAAGCTGCCGCAAGCGCAATGTTATTCTAACTGAGAATGATCTCACAGGCTCTAACTTTGCCGAGATCGATCTTTTAGGATCAGACCTGCGGAACACCAAATTTGATAATACTAATTTTACAAAAGCGCAAATGTCACGGGTGAACATGTCTTCTTCCAGTGCGGCAAAAGCCGACTTCACGAAAGTAGAAGCCACACGGGCTGTATTTCAAAGCACGAATCTGCAGAACTCCAATTTCGAGAAAGCGGTCATGTTCAGGAGTGATTTTTCAAATAGTGATATGCGCAATGCAAGTTTGGCCAAATCTGAATTCAGCAGATCCAAATTTTCTGGAACGGATTTAGAAAATGCAAAACTGTCGTTTACAAATCTAGCACGTGCGGACTTTCGTGATGCTAATTTAAAGAATGTCGACCTCAACACCAGCTGGACTTATCTCACCCGTTTTGAAGGCGTCGATTTGTCATCAGCCAAGAACCTCTCACAAGCTCAGATACAAATTTCTTGCGGTGATCAATCCACCAAACTTCCCGAAGGCTTGATTGCCCCTCCAACGTGGCCCTGCACAGTGACAGATTGAATTGATGTTTAGGGGCTCGCGAAAACTATCGCGTCAGTTCTTTCATCGCATCGCCAATGCCAGACAACGTCAGTGGGTACATGCGGTTTGACAGACACTCTTTGATCATTGCGGTGGACTGGGTGTAGCGCCAACCTTTTTCCGGAACGGGGTTAAGCCAGACTGTGGATGGCCACTGATCCACGGCACGGCGCAGCCAAGTTTCTCCACTTTCCTCGTTCCAGTGTTCAACGGAACCACCGGGATAAACCACCTCATACGGACTCATGGCAGCATCGCCAACAAAGATACATTTATATGTCGATCCATAAGTGCGCAGAACATCCCATGTGCTCATCTGTTCACCGTAACGACGGCGATTATCTTTCCAAACTCCTTCGTACAAGCAATTGTGGAAGTAATAGAATTCCATGTGCTTAAACTCGGCTTTTGCGGCAGAGAACAACTCTTCAACTTGTCGGATATAGCCATCCATAGAACCACCGACATCTAGAAACAAAAGCAGTTTGACAGCGTTGCGTCGTTCAGGTCTCGTCTTCACATCCAGATAGCCGTTTTCAGCGGTGGACCGGATTGTACCGTTCAGATCAAATTCGTCGGCCTCCCCCTCGCGCGCCCAGCGGCGCAAGCGTTTCAACGCAACTTTTATGTTGCGTGTGCCAAGTTCTACATTGTCATCAAAATTGCGGAATTCACGTTTGTCCCAGACCTTCACAGCAGTGCGGTTTCGTCCTGCATTTTGGCCTATTCGAACACCTTCAGGGTTGTAGCCGTAAGCCCCAAAAGGCGATGTGCCCGCAGTGCCAATCCATTTGGACCCACCTTGATGACGTTTTTCCTGCTCCTCAAGGCGCTTTTTCAGCGTCTCCATCAGCTTTTCCCAGCCACCCAGAGCTTCAATTTCTTTTTTCTCTTCATCTGACAGATGCTTCTCGGCCATCTTGCGTAGCCATTCTTCAGGGATCGGCTGTTCACCAACCTCCGAGGTGCCAGACACAGTTTCCAATCCTTTGAAAACTTCTGAAAAAACGCGGTCAAATTTGTCTATATTTCGTTCATCTTTGACCAAAGCTGAACGAGAAAGGAAATAGAACTCCTCTACGTCCCACATTGCCACACCCTTTTCCATCGCTTCCAACAACGTGAGATATTCACGCAAGGAAATCGGAACTTTTGCCTCTTTAAGTGCGTAAAATAAGTTTGAGAACATGAGCTAAATCCTACTGGCCTATATCGTTCAAATCAAACGATGTGGTTTGATAAATCTGATTGATCCAATTGCCGAACAATAAATGAGCATGGCTCTTCCAGCGGTTTTGCGGAGGTAGGTTTGTATCATCTGCAGGATAATAATTGTGCGGCACTTCAATGGGTGTCCCGTTGGAAACATCACGATCATACTCTTCTTTTAGAGAGAATGAATCGTACTCTATATGATTGAAGATATAGAGCCGGTTTCCCTCTTCTTCGGCAATCAAACAAGGGCCGGTAATGTCACTTTCCATCAACAGTTCCAGGCCTGCATGTTGTGCAATATCCGCACTGCGCATTTCAGTCCAACGCGAAACCGGAATTTGAAAATCGTCAGAAAAACCGTTCAAATAGGGTGACGATGGATTGAGATTGCGGTGTCGGTAAACGCCAAATGCTTTCTGGTTGAGTTCATATTTTGGCACACCATGAAAATAGTAGGCTGCTGCCATTGCTCCCCAACAGATGTTGAACGTTGAGTGAACATTGGTTCGTGTCCATTCAAAAATCTCTTTCAGTTCTTCCCAGTAATCCACCTGTTCAAAGTCAAGCGTTTCAATGGGTGCTCCCGTGATGATGAACCCGTCAAATTTCTCATCTTTGATCTCATCCCATGTTTTGTAAAATGAAATGAGATGGTCTTGAGACGTGTTCTTGGATGTATGTCCACTAACCCGCACGAGAGTCATCTCAATTTGCAGGGGCGTTGCCCCCAACAAACGAGCAATCTGAGTTTCCGTACGAATCTTGTTTGGCATCAGATTCAACAAGCCAAAACGCAGGGGACGAATATCCTGACGTGTGGCTGTGTCCTCTCCCATAACCATCACGCCCTCAGCTTCCAAAGTGGCACGGGCAGGAAGTGTATCTGGTATACGAATGGGCATAAGCTAAAGCCTTAAAACTAAAAAACCGACAGTGAAATCACCATCGGTCCGTCCCAATTCGGGCTTCGGTCCTTTAGCGATTTATTTAAAGTGGCTGCAAGCCGACCGGCCAAATCACCACTGCTCTAAACTAGACTGACCATTGTTCCACGTCAATTCGATGTGGCATGCCAAATTTTTGTTTGCTGACATTGCACGCTGTGGCCTAATGGGCAGGACCAATAAACCAAGAGACTCGTATCCATGTCAGATCAATTCGCAATCTATCCAAGCCTTGCCGGAAAATCCGTTCTCATTTCAGGGGGCGCATCCGGCATCGGGGCAGAATTGGTCAAAGCATTTACAGCACAAAAATCAAAAGTTGGTTTTGTCGACCTTGATGAAACTGCAAGTGCTCGTCTCGTTGAAGAAATCGGCGGCGATGTTTCCTACGCTATTTGTGATTTACGGAACATTGAGTCCATGCGTTCTGCATTTGCTGAATTGGTCGAACAGAATGGTTTTGCTAAGGTACTGGTGAATAATGCCGCCAGAGATGATCGCCACGATTGGAAAGATGTCACACCAGACTATTGGGATGAACGCATGGCCACCAATATCCGACATCAATTCTTTGCCATTCAATCGGTGGCGCAAGGAATGATCGAAGCCGGTGGTGGTTCAATCATCAATATGGGGTCGAATTCCTGGTGGGAAGCCGGCGGGAATTTTCCAGCTTACACAACAGCTAAAGCAGCCGTACATGGCCTTACCCGCACGATGGCACGCGACCTTGGTAATCACCGTATTCGGGTTAACACCGTGGTACCGGGGTGGATTATGACAGATCGTCAGAAGGAGCTTTGGGTGACTGAAGACGCGATTGAAAACCATCGTGCACGCCAGTGTTTGCCGGATTTGATCGATCCGGTTTACGTGGCTCGTATGGTGTTATTCCTCGCATCCGATGATGCCGCCATGTGCACTGCCAATAACTATATGGTGGAAGCAGGTTCTATCTAGTATTGCCAATTTTCAATGTGATGTGTTCACTGGTAACGGGGTAAATATTGTTTCCACAAAACTTTGTGCGGAGACATCAACAAAGAGCATCCTATGCTCACCATTGTTTAGAGGAGAGAAACAAATGGAAAACTATGGCTACATCTCGGCAATGCGAAAATACGCAACCTTTTCAGGTCGTGCACCACGCAAAGAATATTGGATGTTCACCCTCATCTACATCATCATTGCGATTGTAGGCGCTGTTCTTGATGCATTTATTTTTGGTTTGGGAGTAGAATCTGTTGGCGTTCTCGGCGGGATTATCGCATTGGGTCACATTATACCAAGCATCGCAGTTGGTGTTCGTCGGTTGCACGATACAAATCGATCCGGTTGGTGGTATTTTATAATTTTTATCCCGCTCATAGGCATTCTGGTCATGCTGTACTGGATGATCAAAGCATCTGATCCGGGCGACAACCAATATGGACCGAATCCTTACGGCGTGGCTGACACAAGCGTTTTTGAATAGACTAAGTGTTTGAGCGGCGGGCCATGAATGCCAGTCGCTCAAACAAATGCACGTCCTGCTCATTTTTCAACAATGCGCCGTGCAGCTTCGGCAATGCGTTGGTCGATTTTTCGCGCAAAGTTTCCGGGTCCACATCATCAGCAACCAACAGTCGTATCCAATCAAGCGCTTCACTGGTTGATGGCTTTTTCTTCAAACCCGGTGTCTCGCGAACTTCGTAGAATTGCGTCAATGCTTCCCGCACCAAACGTTGTTTGATACCAGGATAATGCACTTCAACAATCTGGTTCAAAATATCCGCTTCGGGGAATGAGATATAATGGAAAAAACAACGGCGCAAGAATGCATCTGGTAGTTCTTTTTCGTTGTTTGAAGTAATGATGACGATAGGACGGTTTTTTGCCTTTATCGTTTCATCCAATTCATAACAATAGAATTCCATCTTATCGAGTTCTTGCAAAAGGTCGTTTGGAAACTCGATGTCAGCCTTGTCGATCTCATCGATCAGAAGTACCACCTTCTCGTCCGTTTCAAACGCCTCCCAGAGTTTTCCCTTCTTTATATAGTTGCGAATATCTTGAACTTTCTTTTCGCCCAACTGGCTATCTCTCAACCGCGACACCGCATCATATTCATATAGACCCTGTTGCGCTTTGGTTGTGGACTTCACGTTCCATTCCAGCATTCTTAAGCCGAGCGCCTGCGATATCTGCTTAGCCAATTCGGTCTTACCCGTTCCAGGCTCACCTTTTACGAGCAAGGGGCGCTCAAGTGTGATGGCTGCATTGACTGCAGTGGTCAGGTCTGCGCCGGCAACATACGAAGCGGTGCCTGCAAAACGTTTTTTCTGATCGGACATAAAATACTGAATTCCAAATAATGTTTGCGAGACCCTAAAAGTTCAGGCCGCGCCACGCAATATTATTTCGGAGTTTCTGCATTCCAACCAGCCAACGTGAGGCCTTTTAGAAACAAATCCATGTGTTCAGATTTGGTGAATGGGTGACCAGCCTTCACAGCTTCGATTGGGTAAACTGGAAACACCTTTTGAACTTCACCATAGGTGCGTTTGGCTCCCTCCACATCACCCGCAAGGGCCTGACACACAGCTGCAAGAATCTGATGAAAATACCAATTGGGCCTTTTAGCCGCGGCTTCCAGAGCGAGTTGCTGAGCCTCGTGATATTTGCCCTCAATCATTGACGCCAGTGCCATGGACCGGATGAACAAACTTGCATGGGGGTCCGTTGGTGAAACTTTGAGTGCACGAACAGCCATTACACGCGCCTCTTGCGTCTCCCCAATACACACCAGCATTCTAGCGAGTTCGCCGATGGCAGAAGCGGAATTTGGATTGAGCGATAAAGCTTGCCGTTCCGCTGCAATAGCTTCAGACATTCTGCCTTTTAACGACAGTGCTGTTCCCAACGTGAAATGTGCATTGGCATCTGCTTCGTCGTAGCGAACAGCCATGCGCGCAAGTCGATGTGTTTCATCAACTTTGGCAGAAAAGTCATCGTATTTACCCGTCCAAATTTCGATCATGTGGCAAAATGCCATCAGCGCATAAGCTCTTCCATTTTCCGGATCTAGCTGCAGAGCCTTCTCAGCATTGGCCATGGCCTGAACAATATTCTTATAATTGCCACGCCAATAATGCCAACGCGCACGCATGAGGAGTTCCCAAGCATCGACATCGCGCGGCCGACTGTGTGCTGCCTTCCAAGCTTCATGGCGCAGGAATTCCGGTTCGATATTGCCAACAATCTGGCGAACAATCTCATCATGAATTTCATAGAAGTCTTGATTTTTATGATCGAAACTCTGGGACCAAACTGTAAATTGGTTTGCACAATCGACTAAGAACGCAGTGACACGAATTGAACTACCTTTGTTGCGAATGCGTCCCTTCAACAAGTACCGAACACCCAGTTCACGTGTAATATCATTGTCGGTGTAACTTGCATCAGAATAGTTCATTGAAGATCGCGGTGAAATCACATTGAGCCATTTTGAGTGTGCCAAACCATCAGCAACATCAGAGGCCAGTCCCAATGCAACCCATGCATCCTCTTCCTCGGCAACATCCCCACCTTTTGGAATTTCAAACGGAAGAACGGCAATGCCCCGTTCGCTTTTGAATACATGAGTATCGTCTTGAATCTCATCAATAACTTGAACAGACGGGAGTTTGTTGTAGGTCGATTTATCGGATAACTGCCAGAGACGGACCGGATTAGAAATCCCTTTCAATATCCGAAATCCAAGGTCGTTGAACCGAAAATCATCGCTCGAAGAAATTCTGGAATAGGCTTCACCACATACCAGTGTGGATGCCGGTTCTGCCAGTTGCTGTAAACGGGCAGCTACGTTGACCGCCGGGCCGGATATACGTTCATTTTCTCTTAAAACCGGCCCGTACGAGATGCCTGAACGAAAACTCAATCTGTCTTCTAAGGAAAGATGTTCATTTGCCCTTACAACTTGCTGATGAAACTCGAGTAAGCACTTTGAAGCTCCGCAGGGTTTCTTGAATTCCGCAAAAACCCCGTCTCCTGCGGTGTCGATAACATCTCCCCCGTGTTTAACAATAAGATCTCCCAACTGATGAAAAAGAGAGGCTAAATACTTGCGGGTCTCTATTGCATCACGTTCAATGTGAGACGAATAAGCAACAGCATCGACAAAAGCCGCACAGCTCTTGTCCCATACATATCCGCTATTCTTAACCACCGTCTCCAAAGTCGCGCATCCCCACTGCTCTTATTGGAAAACTAAGTTTAATCACATAATGGGAATGTGACAAATCACACATTTAGGGGATTTATGCCGGCAAGTCCGTCGACACCGATGGTCGGCTGGTCGGCTTTGGCACTTCTTTGTCTTCTGGCAACATATAAGCGCTGCGTGTAACGCATGTTTTACCCTTCACAAATCGCTCTCCAACAGTCGAAAGACCAACGGGCGCCCAACCAGCACCTTTAAAGCCAAGTTTCTCCGCAGCAATACGTGTGACATCGATAATACGGCCTTTGATGAAAGGGCCCCGGTCATTAATACGCACAATAACAGATCTTCCATTCCTGAAATTCGTCACCCTAATACGTGTGCCAAATGGCAGTGTGCGATGAGCTGCTGCCATAACATTTGGATTGGCGCGTTCGCCACTCGCTGTCATCGAAGTCAATTGATACCAAGACGCTTTGCCACAGCTTTTCACCTTTGCGTAAGCGGGCGCAACTGAAAACACCGCGATCAATATGGGAAGAATGAATTTTTTCATGCAAATGTGTTGCTTTGAAAATCAGGCGAAATTCTGTCGGCTGTCAAGATATGTACAAACAAAAAGGCCCGCGATTTTCATCGCGGGCCTCTTCAATTTGATAAAGCGATGTTCGCTTATTCGCCTTCGCGATCCTTAAGCGCTGCGCCAAGGATATCACCGAGTGAAGCGCCCGAGTCGGATGAACCGAACTGCTTAACCGCTTCTTTTTCTTCAGCGATTTCCAATGCCTTGATGGACAGATTGACCTTACGGTTTTTCTTATCGAACAAGATAACGCGTGCGTCGATTTTCTGACCAACAGAGAAACGCTCCGGGCGCTGCTCGTCACGGTCACGGGAAAGATCGAAACGTTTGACGAATGCTTCAATGTCTGTATCAGCGATTTTGACCTCAAGGCCACCATCAGTGACTTTCAGAACTTCAGCTGTCACGATTGAATTCTTACGAATTTCACCGCTCTCGCCGCCGTCCATTGGATCAGCACCATCAAGTTGTTTGATGCCGAGCGAGATGCGCTCCTTATCAACATCAACGTCAAGAACAATGGCTTTCACCATGTCGCCTTTATTGAAATTCTCGATCGCTTCTTCACCAGACAGGTTCCAGTCCAGATCAGACAAATGAACCATTCCGTCAACATCGCCATCGAGACCGATGAACAGACCGAATTCAGTTTTGTTCTTCACTTCGCCTTCAACAATTGTGCCCTGTGGGAACTGTTCAGCGAATGTATCCCATGGGTTGGACAAGTTCTGTTTCAGACCAAGAGAAATACGGCGCTTGGAAGGGTCAACCTCAAGAACGATCACTTCAACTTCCTGAGAAGTTGCAACGATTTTCCCCGGGTGAACGTTTTTCTTTGTCCAAGACATTTCAGAAACGTGGATCAAGCCTTCAATGCCCGGCTCCAGTTCAACAAATGCACCGTAGTCAGTGATGTTTGTGATACGACCAACGACTTTCGTGTCGATTGGGTATTTCGCACCAATTGCATCCCATGGATCGCTTTCAAGCTGCTTCATGCCGAGTGAGATACGATGTGTATCTTGGTTCACGCGGATGATCTGAACCTTTACAGTCTGACCAATGTTGAGGATTTCCGTTGGATGATTGACACGGCGCCAAGCCATATCCGTCACGTGCAACAAGCCGTCGATGCCACCAAGGTCCACGAATGCACCGTAATCGGTGATGTTTTTGACAACGCCTTCCACGACCTGACCTTCTTCGAGGTTCTGGACGATTTCGGAACGTTGTTCTGCGCGGCTCTCTTCGAGAACAGTACGTCGCGAAACAACGATGTTGCCGCGACGACGGTCCATTTTCAAAATTTGGAACGGCTGCGGTGTATTCATCAGCGGAGTAACGTCGCGAATTGGACGAATGTCCACTTGCGAACGTGGAAGGAAAGCTGTTGCGCCATCCAGATCGACAGTGAAACCGCCTTTGACCTGATTGAAGATTGTGCCTTCGACTTTTTCTTCTGCTTCGAACTGCTTTTCGAGTTTAACCCAGCTCTCTTCACGGCGAGCTTTGTCGCGGGACAGAACAGCTTCGCCCATCGCGTTTTCAACACGCTCCAGGTAAACTTCTACTTTGTCGCCAACTTTCAAAGAGCCGTCGCGGGCGCTAGCTCCAAATTCTTTAAGTGCAACGCGGCCTTCAACTTTCAAGCCTGCATCGATCACAGCCATATCTTTTTCGATAGCTGTTACAATACCTTCAACAACAGTGCCTTCTTGAATGGACTGTACTGCAAAGGATTCGTCGAGGAGGGCTGCAAAGTCCTCCATTGAGGGGTTCATTTCTGACATTTAAGCTCCAAAACCGCGTGCGATACTATATTTGCGCCAACGCGGAGGTGCACCGGGGTTAGTGTTTCAATTAATCGACTTGTCCCACTCCGCCTCATTTTCGAGGCTAGATCCGGAAATTCCGGTGTGGTGCAAAAGAGCGGAAGGCCGGCTTGCTTACGAAAATAACTTCAAGACTCTTGAAATCAAAAGGGCACAGCCATGTTCGGCGGCACCCCCCAATTCGCTGTTCATTTAGGATTTGATGATTTTACAATGCTCAAAGCCGTGTGGAACGCGGTTTCTATATCCATTTTTGACGTGTCGAGCAAGTGGGCATCTTCTGCCGGTTTAAGCGGACTATCTGCACGCCCCATATCGCGTTCATCCCGCAACTTGATATCAGACAATATGGTCTCAAAACTTGCGTCGCTACCGGTCAAATTTCCCCGTTCTTGAACTTCTTTCCAACGCCTTTCAGCGCGCACTTCTGGTGATGCGGTCACATAGAATTTCACTTGGGCATCTGGGCAAACCACGGTGCCAATATCACGCCCGTCGAGCACTGCACCTTTGCCAGCGTTTGCAAACTGGCGCTGTTTATCAACCAATGTGATCCGCACACGCGACATGACGGCCACTTTGGAAGCGGCTTCGCCAATTGCATGAACAGCCAATACGATTGGGTCCAAGACTCCCAAATCAATTTTCTTTGCAGCCTCCACAGCGATGTCTTCATCATCCAGAGGTTGCTTGTCTTGCAACAAGGCATGAGCAACAGCACGGTAGGTCAGTCCTGTATCGAGATGAGGAAGCTCCAACGCCTCTGCCAAACGACGTGACAACGTTCCTTTGCCAGATGCCGCTGGGCCGTCGATTGCAATGATAAAAGGGATGCTCATAGAAACCGTTTACTCCCTGCTCTTTCCGCAAACAAGATAAAGACTTGTCCACCGTCATTGAAATGACATCAAACCTTCATGTTTGTGTTAGGCTGATGATGCATTGGGCGGGCAACCGAGTTCACAAGACCGGTCTTTTAAAAGAAGGAAACTGATCATGACACTTGATGCTAAAATTCAACCCGCTTGCGAAAATATCGATGACATCACATTTGACGACATTGATGACATTATAAATCCAAAACCTGACGAGAACGATTTTGACCGAGTTGTTGAAACTGCCCTTTCTCGACGCGGATTTATGAGCGGCGTATTGACCTTCGGCGGTGCCGCGATGTTGGGCGCTTCCACTGCTTTGACACCTTCTAGAGCAAAGGCCGCAACACTGTTCGAATTTGAACAAGTCCCTGCAAACTCCCTAGACACAATAACTGTGCCCAAAGGCTATAAATGGGATGTGGTGGCAAAATGGGGAGATCCATTGTTCTCCGATGTTCCTGAATTTGATGAAGCAACACGCGGCACACCCGAAACGCAAGCGCGCGCCTTTGGCGACAATAACGACGGAATGGACTTGTTCGAAAAAGACGGGAAATCTGTCTATGTGGTCAACAATGAATATGTAAACCGCAAAATCATCTGGGGCAACAATCCGGACGGCAAACCCGCTTCCAACGCTGACATATTAAAAGGCAAGCTGGCTCACGGTGTTACCGTGATGGAAGTTGCCGAGACGGACGGGAAATGGGCCATTGTACAAGATTCCCCTTTCAACCGACGCATCACGCCAGACACAGAAATGGACATTACAGGCCCTGCAGCAGGCCATGACCTCATGAAAACAGCGGCAGATTCAACAGGCACCAAAACATTGGGCACTTGGAACAATTGCGGCAATGGTCGCACGCCATGGGGCACTTATCTGGCTTGCGAAGAAAACTTCAACGGCTATTTCTCTGGTCCCGACGATGATTATGACGTAGGCGATGAACACAAACGTTATGGCGTTTCTGGCAAAGACTGGGGTTACAGCTGGGCCAAAATAGATGAACGTTTTGATGTGTCCAAGCATCCCAATGAACCAAATCGTGCCGGATACGTTGTCGAAATCGATCCGTTTGATGCCAGTTCAACACCACAAAAACGCACTGCCCTTGGCCGTTTCAAACATGAAAACGCGGAAGTTGTTGTGACCAAAAACGGCAAGGTTGTTGTTTATATGGGTGATGACGAACGCGGCGAATTTCTCTACAAATTTGTTTCTGATGGCACTTATGTGGAAGGTGGAGATACATCGACCCTGCTCACGGATGGCACGCTATACGTTGCAAAATTCAATCCCGATCAAAAAGGCGCTTGGCTGCCGCTGACAGAAGAAACCGTTGGTATGGACGCAGCTGAAATCGCAATCCACACCCGCCAAGCCGCTTCAAAGGTGGGGGCAACCACCATGGATCGCCCCGAATGGGTTGCCGCACATCCCACAAAGGCAGAGGCCTATTGCGCGCTTACCAACAATAAAAATCGCGGCAAGAAACCTAATGCTGGCGGAGATGAAACACCTGCGGTTGGCCCCAATCCGCGCGAAGTGAACAGATACGGCCAGATTGTGCGCTGGCGTCCTGTTGGTGGCGACCACACGGCAACAACGTTTGAATGGGATTTGTTTGTTCTTGCGGGCAATCCAAAAGTTCACAACGACGCTTATGCTGGTTCTGAAAACATAAATGAAGGCAATATGTTCAACTCACCAGATGGCTTGAATTTCGACGGCAGAGGGGTTTTGTGGATCCAAACCGATGGGAAGTACACGAACGAAGGTGATTTCGCAGGGCAAGGCAACAATCAAATGCTAGCAGGTGATCCGGCCACTGGTGAAATTCGCCGCTTTTTGGTGGGGCCCAACGAATGTGAAGTGACTGGCATGACCTTTTCGGGCGATCACAAAACCATGTTTGTTGGCATTCAACACCCTGGCGAAAAGGGCAATAGTCACTTCCCAGATGGCGGCAACAGTTTGCCGCGCTCTTGCATCATTGCAGTTAAACGCGAAGATGGAGCCATTATCGGGCAACTTTGAACACCGCATTCTTGAAAAGGCCCAGATTTTCGGGCCTTTTTTGTGTTCACCATCCCCTCATTGCCGCATGGCAATGCGCAATTATCTGTCCTATATGAAGTTCGAACAGATCGAAGGGATGCACCTATGAGCAGGGTCAGCGACAACAGCCGCGCCACACAAGCCGAACAGATGAGCACCGCTTACGGTTTCGAACAGGTGGCAGAAGGGCAAAAGCAGGGCAAAGTGAATGATGTTTTTCATTCGGTCGCTCGTCGCTATGACCTGATGAACGACTTTATGTCCGTTGGCGTGCACCGCATTTGGAAAAACGTGATGGTGACGAAAGCGGCGCCATCTAAAAAGCAGCCATGGGCCTCTTTGGATGTTGCAGGTGGAACGGGTGACATTGCTTTTCGCATTGTCGACGCCTCCAATAAAAATGCTCACGTGACCGTTTTGGATATCAATGCCTCCATGCTGGAAGTAGGTCGTGACCGTGCGATCAAAAAAGGCCTCGGTGACAATATAGATTTTGTTGAAGCCAATGCCGAAGAATTGCCGTTTGAAGACAATATGTTTGATGTTTATACAGTCGCCTTTGGCATTCGAAATGTGCCGCGCATGGATCATGCATTGGCCGAGGCCCATCGCGTCCTGAAACCAGGCGGACAATTTCTGTGTCTGGAATTTTCAGAAGTTGATGTGCCGATGCTCGACAAATTTTATGATCTTTGGTCGTTCAACGCGATCCCACCAATTGGCAAGGCAGTAACGGGTGATGCGGAAAGCTATCAATATCTGGTGGAGAGCATTCGTAAGTTTCCCAATCAGGAGAGTTTTGCAAACCTCGTTCGTGATGCAGGTTTCTCGCGTGTGGATTATCGCAATATGACAGGCGGTATTGCTGCCCTTCACTCAGGTTGGAAAATCTAAACCGATCATGAAAACCATTCGCGCCTATTTTTCGCTGCTTAAGGCGATTTATGTTCTCATGCGTGAGGGCGTTATTACGGCTCTGCCTGAAGAAAATGCACCACCACCCATGGTGTTTGCAAAAAGCGTTGCACGGTTGATTGAGCGCCGCCGTGCAAAAACAACGACACAATCTAAAAAACTGGCAGCCGCGTTAAACCGGCTGGGTCCAAGCTGGGTGAAGCTGGGGCAGTTCCTTGCAACACGACCCGATCTTGTAGGAGATTCTATCGCAGCTGATCTGGAATTACTGCAAGATCGTATGGACGCTTTCCCAACCGAAGATGCGCGCAAGATGATTGCTACCACTTTAGGCCAGACTGTGGATCAACTCTTCGTCGAATTTGGTGAACCAATAGCAGCAGCTTCCATTGCCCAAGTTCACAAGGCCAAAGTGCAAGACGCCGATGGCTCCATCCGCGATGTGGCTGTGAAAGTTGTTCGTCCAGGTGTGCGAGAGCGTTTTGCTTGGGACTTGGAAACGTTTTACACTGCAGCCCGCACGCTGGACTTTTTGTTCCCACCCTTACGTCGCCTTCAACTGATGCCCTCTGTCGATATGCTGGCGCAGTCTGCAAAGCTGGAAATGGAGCTTCGCATGGAAGCAGCAGGGCTTTCTGAAATGGGAGACAATTCTGCCCACGACGAAGGCTTTCGCGTTCCCGAAGTGGATTGGCCGCGCTCTGGTCGCGATTGTCTGACCATGGAATGGGTCGATGGGATCAAGATGAGCGACACGGCAGCTCTGCGTGCTTCTGGTCATGATCTCAAGGCCGTTGCCAACACATTGAATCAAACATTTCTGCGTCATGCGTTGCGGGATGGTTTTTTCCATGCGGACATGCACCCCGGTAACTTGTTTCTTGCGCCAAACGGCGATGTTGTTGCCGTTGATCTCGGCATAGCAGGACGTCTCATCAAAGCAGAAAGACGCTTTCTCGGCGAAATTTTATATGGTTTTATCAATCGGGATTACCGACGAATTGCCGAAGTACACATTGAAGCCGGCTACGTTCCAGCCGACAAGGATGTCGAAAGCTTTGCCCAAGCTCTGCGCGCGGTGGGTGAACCCATTTACGGCAAAGCTGCGGAAGAGATATCTATTGGCAGTTTACTCACATTGCTGTTCGACATTACCGAATTGTTCGATATGAAAACCCAGCCACAGCTTTTGCTTTTGCAAAAGACTATGGTGGTGGTGGAAGGTGTGGCACGTAAGCTCGACCCGCAATTCAATATGTGGGATTCAGGTGGTCCTGTGGTCACGCCTTACGTCACGCGTTTGATCGGCCCATTGGGCAAACTAGATGAGGCCAAAGATGGTCTTCATGCAATGAGCAAATTAGTACAGCTGGCGCCGAATATGGCCAAACGCGCAGAACTTCTAAGCCATGAAATCGACGTGATGGCGAAAGAAGGGGTGCGCTTGGACAAGCCCACAATTGACGCCATTGGCAAAGCAGAAGCACGTCATTCGCGGTCAGGCCGAATTGCACTTTGGATCATCGCTACAGCTGCCGTTTATGCAGCGTGGACAGTTTCTTAAATCGAGTGGTAGGTTCTACCTCATGAATATCGAGCAAACACTTCAAGACAAAACCCTTCTTCTGATCATCAGCGGAGGGATCGCAGCCTATAAATCTTTGAACTTGGTCCGACGCTTGCGTGAACGTGGCGCATCGGTACGATGTGTGATGACGGATGCCGCACAAGAGTTTGTGACGCCGATGACTGTTGGCGCTCTCACGGGCGACACTGTTTTCACGAACATTTGGGACCGTGACGCTGAACAGGATATCGGCCATATTCGCCTTGCCCGTGAAGCTGATCTTATCATCGTCGCTCCCGCCACCGCAGATCTGATGGCGAAAATGGCAAACGGCCTTGGCAATGATTTGGCGTCCACCGTTTTGCTCGCTGCTGACAGCCCCATATTAGTTGCGCCTGCTATGAACCCTGCCATGTGGAACAACCCAGCGACTCAACGCAATTTGGAAACTTTGGCTGATGACGGTGTTTCATTCGTTGGGCCCAATGAAGGTGAAATGGCGGAAAGCGGTGAAGCTGGATTTGGCCGCATGTCCGAACCCATGGAAATCGTTGACGCTGCTGAAGTCATGCTGGATGATCGACCTCAGCCACTCACAGGCAAAACAGCAATTGTCACATCCGGCCCCACCCGCGAAGAGATCGATCCTGTGCGCTATATTTCCAATCACTCTTCGGGCAAACAGGGTCACGCCATTGCTGAAGAATTAGCGCGTGTAGGTGCGGAGGTGATTTTGGTTTCCGGCCCTGTCTCCATTCCTGATCCTGCAAACGTGACTGTGGTAAACGTCACTTCAGCAATTGAAATGCAAGATGCCGTTGAACGATCTTTGCCCGCCGATATTGCTATTTTTGTTGCAGCTGTTGCCGATTGGCGCATGGACCATCAAGCGAGTGAGAAAATCAAGAAGGATGGAAGCGGGAAAACTCCTTCTCTTTCTATGGTGGAAAACCCAGACATTTTAAAAGGTATTGGAACGCGTAAGACGGGACGCCCGTCATTGGTGGTCGGTTTTGCAGCGGAGACTGAAAAAATGGCTGAACATGCCCGCTCCAAACTTGTAAAAAAAGGGGCCGACTGGATTGTCGCCAACGATGTCTCACCAGAAAATAATGTCTTCGGCGGAGATGAAAATTCCGTTGTTTTAGTGAGCAAATCCGGCGACGAAGCTTGGCCAAAAAGTTCTAAACAAAATATTGCTGAACGGTTGGTGGAACGTATTGCTGAGCGGTTTGCAGTTGTGAACGTATAACCGCAGCCCTTCAGCAAATTTACAAACTGAAATCTTTCAATCTGCTTTTAAGCAAACCAATCGTTTCTACATCCACATTTGCGAAAGCAATCCGTAAAAAGTTGTCTTGGTTCTTTCCAAAGAATGATCCCGGCAAGCATGACACTCCTGCTTGTTCAGCCATTGCTTTTGCAACGTCTATGGATGAATGACCTTCAAAAGGGTGTTTCACAAACGCGAAATAAGCGCCCATGGAACTGATGCCCCATCCTGAAAGTTCAGCAAATACTTGGCGCATAGCAGCCGCACGGTTTTGAATTTCAACCCTGTTGGATTCACGCCAATCAGCCAAAGGTGCAATGGCTTTTGCCACAGCGTTTTGTGCTGCACGGGGCGCACAAATTTGCAGATTATCCATCACTTTGAAGATGGCATTGATAATAAGTTCACCAGCAACTACAGCGCCAAGTCTATGACCAGGAATGCAAAAGCTTTTGGAAAATGAATAGAGTTGTATCAGACAATCTTCCCAATCGGCATTGCTGAAAAGGGTGTGTCGTTCGTCAAGCGTTATAAAGTCACGATAAGTTTCATCCAAGATCAACCAAACGTCCGTATCGCGACAGGTTTGGTAGATTTCCTGTAATAGAGCTTTGGGATAAATGCATCCAGTTGGATTGTTCGGCGAGACAATCGCGAAGGCTTTGACATTCTGTAAGGCCGTTCGAATGGTTTCGATATCGGGGAGAAAACCGTTATCCGAATTACAATCAACATAGGTAGATTTGATCCCCAGCATGGACAGAGATGCTTCGTGATTGAAGTAACACGGATTGGTCATCAATACCGTGTCTCCCGCTCCTGCAACAGCCATTGCAGCAACGATAAAAGCCTGATTGCACCCAGACGTAATGTGCGTTTGAGCTGGAATGATACTCGTGTTGTATATCTCGGAGACATGCGCGGCGTAAGTTTCCCGCAACGCATGTTCACCTTGAGTTGGGCCATAACCTGTGAATTCTGGAGAGGCTGCTGCTTCACCCAACCATGCCAACATTTCTGGTGGCGGTGGATAGCCTGGTGCTGCCTGTGACAGGTCAATTAGGAGACCATGCGAACCTTGATATGCCCTCGCCCATGCCTGCGCCATTGGGATGACAGGGGCGTCCAATTCATCAACGAACGAATTCAGCATCTGGTGTGGTTTCAGTTCAATAACAGCTAGTGAGCGCCGCTCATGTCGCCTAAAACCTCTTTGCTGGCGACAGTGCTGTCCGCATTCAATTTGTAAATCATAGGAATGCCTGTCCCCAGATTTAGCTTCAAAATGCTTTCAGTGGTCATACCGTCGAGGATCATCACGAGTGAACGTAGAGAATTTCCATGAGCTGCCACCAAAACGGTTTCACCTCGTAACACGCGGGGCAGAATGTCGGTCATGTAATAAGGCCAAACGCGCGCGCCCGTATCTTTGAGGCTTTCACCTTCTTCACCTGGAGGCGGCGTATCGTAGCTTCGACGCCAGATATGAACCTGTTCCTCCCCCCACTTCCTACGAGCATCATCTTTGTTCAACCCTGCAAGATCACCATAGTTGCGCTCGTTTAATGCTTGATCGTGGATTGTTTCCAAATCACTTTGGCCAACACCATCGAGAATGTGTTGACAGGTTTTTTCAGCGCGCTGCAAAACAGATGTGAACGCAATATCGAACTTCATGTTCATTTCACCAAGCGTCTTGCCGGCTTCGATCGCCTCTGCAACACCTTGTTCTGTTAGGTCAGGATCTTTCCAACCTGTGAATAGATTTTTCTTATTCCATTCACTTTGACCGTGACGGACGAGAACGAGTGTTCCTGACATATTATTCTACCTTTTATGTGTCTTTTGAAATTCCAAGCACGTCGAGCATGTCGTAACGGCCTGGTTTTTTGTCATAAGCCCAAAGCGCAGCTTTTACCGCGCCACGGGCAAAGAGAAGTCTGTCTGTGGCACGGTGAGAAATCTCGATGGTTTCCCCCTCGCCAGCAAAGACGACAGAATGCTCCCCAATAACAGAGCCACCACGCAAGGTTGCGAAACCAATCGTACCTTCTTCGCGCGCTCCCGTAATTCCATCGCGCACTTTGATTGCTTTTTCGCTGAGTGACACTTCACGACCTTCAGCCGCAGCCTCGCCCAATAACAATGCCGTGCCAGACGGTGCATCCACTTTATGCTTGTGGTGCATTTCCAACACTTCAATATCAAAATCGCCACCAGCCAATGCTTGCGCTGCTTGTTTCACCAACACGGCCAATAAGTTCACGCCCAAACTCATGTTACCAGATTTAACGACGCGCGCATGGCGACCAGCGGCTAAGAATTTCTCTTCATCTTCTTCTGTGCAACCCGTCGTACCGATCACATGCACAATGCGCGCCTGTGCGGCCAATGTGGAAAATTCAACACTTGCCGCAGGAACAGTAAAATCAAGAACACCATCTGCTGCTGCAAACGCCGTGAGCGGGTCATCAGTGATTGGAATTCCGTTTGCTCCAACAGCAGCCAATTCGCCGCTGTCTTTACCAACAAATTCCGAACCTTCGCGCTCGATAGCGCCGTTCAATACTACACCTTCAGTCTCTGATACTGCGCGAATAAGTGTCTGACCCATGCGTCCAGCAGCACCCACAACAACAAGTTTTAAATCGGCCATCGTTTGTCTCTTTACCCAGCACTCACATTGTTCAGTCTTGCATAAACACCTTTGGTGCGTTTCAGCAACTGCTTGTGCGTGCCTTGATCCACGACTTTACCACCATCAACAACCACAATCTTATCCGCACTTGAAATCGTAGACAGACGATGGGCAATCACCAAGGTCGTTCGCCCCTTCATCAAACCATCTAAAGCATTTTGAACTTGGGCTTCCGATTCATTATCGAGTGCAGAGGTTGCTTCGTCCAAAAGTAAAATTGGAGCATCGCGCACAATGGCACGGGCAATGGACAAACGCTGCCGTTGCCCACCGGAAAGGTTCGCACCGTTTTCGCCCAGCAATGTATCGTATCCATCAGGCAAAGCGGAAATGAAATCATTGGCCTGCGCACTTTTCGCAGCCTGCTCAATTTCAATATCCGTTGCATCGGGTCGCGCATAACGCAGATTTTCTCGAATACTGCCCTGAAACAAGATCGGATTTTGCGAAACATAAGCCATGTTGTTGCGCAGCGAAAATGTATCGATATTTTCCAGCGATATTCCATCAATTTCAATCGCGCCACTTTCCGGCGCATAAAAACGCTGAATAAGAGCGACAATTGTTGATTTTCCTCCGCCAGACGGTCCCACAAGGGCGGTTGTTCTTCCTGCTTCAACCGTGAAACTCATTCCACTGATCACCGGCGGAGCTTTCAGAACACTTTCTCCTGTCTCACCGTTGGAATATTTCCCGCTATAGCTGAACGTAACGTCCTTGAATTCAATGTTGCCAAGACTGTCTGGCTTGATCTCACCAGATCCTTTTGTACCACTTGCAATTGGAACATCGAGCACTTCATAAATCATGCGCGCATTCACCATTGATCGTTCCAAAACCACGCGAAGACGCGCCAGTTTTTTGGCGGGCTCATAGGCCAACAAAAGTGCGGTCATGAATGATGTAAGATCACTGGGCTCATAGCCGTTCTCAATCACACGATAGCCGCCGTAAGCAATCACCGCTGCGATAGCAAAGCCAGCCAGCGTTTCCATAAGCGGGCTTGTTCGTGCTGTGATTCGAGCAATTTTATTAGAACGATTTTCTGCTTCCGCTGTTAAAGTATTCAGCTTTACACGCAACTGATCTTCCATCGTGAATGCTTTTACAACTGCAATTCCGTGGGACGCTTCCTGCATAGAGGTGGCCACTTGGGAGTTGATTTGCACTTCTTCACGGGCAATTTTCTTCACGCGTCGGGCGTATCCGGCAAGCGTCATCAAGGCCAATGGGCCAATAATGAATATGGCCAAGGACATATAAACATCACGGTAAAACATCACGCCAATTAACGCGATCAATGTAATGAGATCACGCACATACCCCAAAACCACATTATTGAGCATATCGCGCACACCAAGAACATTTTGGTTCAATCGGCTGACAAGCGCGACCGAATGCTGTGAGGCGAAAAAACCTACGTCCAAATTGAGAAGATGGTCGAACAAACGCCTCTGATAACGGGCAACCATGTTGTTGCCGATGCGTTGCATAATTACGTTTTGGCGGTAAGTCACAAAACCTTTAATCAGGAAAATGACGATCACGGTTCCCGACAACCAAAGTGCTTGGTTTAAATCGTTGCCGTAAAATACGTCTTTTACGATCGGTCCCATAAGCCAAGCGCTGTAAGCGGTGATGCCAGCGATGATCAACAAGCAAACGATCGCCTGCACATATTCAGCGCGATAGCGCTTAAAATTCTCTGATGCCATGCGTTGAAAAACACCGGCATCATCGGGAGACTTCAAAAAGAACTTGGAAAACGAAGAGAACATTCAGACCCAGCAGTGGCAGCACATAAATTTGCGCCTTTGTGTGAACTCGAAACTGTTTATAGCCAAAGAAAAAGGCTTTATCTATCGTTTGAGGTGGAAAATATCTATTCTGATTTTAAGACCCGCATTTCCAACTTCGATATCCGATATCAATCGCGAATTCTTGTGGCATTTGTGCATAGGCCTTCAATCCCACTAAAGCGGGAAGAGAATGATTGATCAACCAAGTGGACATGGAATTCATGTGTTCAACGTGCGGATGCTTATCATCAAAAGACGAGCGAAATCCACCTGCCTGCAGTTCTGCCCTTGCGTGTTTGGAAACTCCACCTGCGAGATATACGCCCCCTTTGGCCATGGTCGTTATTGCAAGATCACCAGCCACCCGACCTAAGCAGACACTAAAGATCGACATCGTTTCCGCCGCTTGCGAATTGCTGATGCTCGCTTCCGTAATTTGTGCGGGATCATCAAAAACAGCATCTACACCATCCGCCTGACAGATGGCGCCATAGAGGTTAACAAGACCACTGCCACATAGAATTTGTTCAGCAGATATTCGACCCGCAACAGTTTTCAAGTGAGGCCAAATTACAGCCTCACGCGGGGTACGTGACCCCAGATCCACATGTCCGCCCTCTCCGGCCACAGGAATCCACTTCCCGCCCGCACGTACAAGGCTCGCAACACCTAACCCTGTTCCAGGGCCAAGAACAGCTTTTGTACGGTTTGCCTTGGGCAAATTTTGGGGCCCACCCAACCATTGCAAATCTGCGGATTCTAAAAAAGGCAACGCCAAAGCTTGCGCCTCAAAATCATTCATTAAGATGAGTTCTTGGAATGGTCCATTTTTCAAAAAAATATTGTAATCAATGGACCAATCACAGTTTGTGAGGTTTATGCCAATGGAAGTAATGGGCCCTGCAGCAGCTAGGATTGCAGTGCGGGGTATCAGAGTAGTCTTGTTCAAGACTGAGCTGGATATGGCTTCTTCTACGGTTTGATAATCACTGGTTTTCACTGCATCAAACGAAACAACTTCCGATACCGGACTTTCCACGATTTGAAACCGTGCATTGGTTCCGCCGATATCGCCTATTAAAACGGGAAACTCGTGCGATGTTGGCAAGGTATGAACCATTATTTGATGCTACAATTACGGCGTTCTGAAATATTGGTTTCGTTTTCTCATACAGGTGGGGCAATGTCAGCACCCACATTGTAAAAAAAGTATTTGCTCTCAATCAAACTCGTTTTCAATTCAGAAAACTTTACCGATTTGAGAGATTTTCAAACCATGGTGTGCGAATACTGACTTTTATACCCTGTCCAATAAGCTTTATTCGCCGCCATCAATAGCGCGAAGGAACGGTTTTCCAACCTCACCTTTTTCACTTTCTTGCACTTGGTTTGCTCCAAACTCCAACGCTTCAATCCGTTCCCCATGGCGGGTGAGTTTTCTCGTAGAAATCAAAATATTATCGATGTCTTTGCCTGTCAGGTCGTGATGGGATTTCAATTTACTAATACGCTCATCAAGCAGGCTCAAATCTTTAGAGAACTTCATTACCTCACCTTGAATAAGGTGAGCTTGCTCACGCATACGCGCATCTTTCAACACGGCTTGGATAACTTGTATCGACAGCATCAACAAAGATGGGGACACAATCACCACACGCGACTTATGGGCTTTTTGAACAATACCTTCAAAATTCTCATGGATTTCGGCAAAAATAGATTCAGACGGAACGAACAAAAAGGCCGTGTCCTGTGTTTCACCGGGGATCAAATATTTCTCGGAAATATCTAATATATGAACGTCCATATCTCGCTTAAATTGTGTTGCGGCTATCTTCTTGTTCTCGGACGTTTCCGCTTCACGAATAAGGTTCCACGCTTCCAACGGAAATTTGGCATCAATTACCAGCATCGGTGCGTCATTCGGCATTTTAACGGTGCAGTCCGGGCGCTTGCTGTTGGAAAGTGTTGCTTGGAATTCGTAAGCTCCCATGGGCAAACCATCTTGTACAATCGTTTCCATACGACTTTGGCCGAATGCGCCGCGGGTTTGTTTGTTTTGCAAAATCGCCTGCAAACCAACCACATCTTGGGCCAGCGATTGGATGTTGTTTTGTGCCACATCGATAACAGCCAGGCGTTCTTGTAATTTGGTCAGGCTTTCTTGTGTTGTCTTTGTGGTGTTTGCAAGAGATTGGGAGACATGACCCGTTACACCCGTCAAACGCTCATCAAGTTGCTTGGAAAAAGCGACTTGGCTGGTTGTGACGTTTTCCTGAACCGATGCCAAACGACCCGTTAGTTCGTTTTGGGCGGCCACCAATTCGGCCATGCGAATTTCAGCTTCACGAGCGCGCGTTTCTGCGGAATGACGTTGTATCATATCTTCATGTCGGCGACGACCATTGCCACGCCAAATGGCGAACAAGAGCATCAACGCGATCGACACAACAATTGCACCTAGAATAAGCGCGCCGTCTCCACGGCTCAACGTTGTGTCGCCAAAAACGATAAGGGTTTTTTCAAGTTCAAGTGCTTCCATGGCGGCACCTTAACCGATTCGAGGATGAGAATGAAACACGAACATTTATTGTGATTGACCTCCTCACGAAACCGTTGACCCTTCAGTCTGAAGGGCTTATCTCATCGCCATGTCGATATTGCCTATCATAAATATTCCGGACCCGATTTTGCGGGTTGAATCCAAACCTGTTGAACGGTTCGACGATCAGTTGCACTCGTTTTTAGACGACATGTTAGACACCATGTATGATGCGCCGGGAATTGGTCTTGCAGCCATACAAGTCGGTGAACCTTTGCGTGTGTTTACTGTTGATTGCACTGAGCGAGCCGAAAATGAGGAAGCCGGAGACGGCGAACCACAACGCAGTGAATCTGACGTTGAAAAACGCAATCCTATTTTCATAATCAATCCGAAAATTGTTGCGTGGACCGATACACCGAGCGTTTACGAAGAAGGTTGCCTTTCCATTCCAGACTTTTATGCCGAAGTTGAACGGCCTGAAGGTATTACGATCAAATACCAGGATAAGAATGGAAACGAACAATTGCTCGAAGCGGACGGGTTGCTCTCCACATGCATTCAGCACGAATATGATCATTTAAACGGCACACTTTTTATTGACCATATTTCAAAGTTGAAACGCGATATGGTCATTCGAAAATTTACCAAAATCGCTAAACAAAACGGCACCAAATTCATCGGTTGAACAAGGCGGTTCAATCCAACAACTCTACAATCGGAAATTGAATGGCTTTGCGCATCGTCTTTATGGGAACGCCTGATTTTTCAGTTCCTACTCTGCGTGCATTGCACAAAGCCGGCCACGATATTGTGTGTTGCTATACTCAACCTCCGCGCCCGGCAGGCCGTCGCGGATTGGAATTAAAATCCTCCCCTGTTCAAAACGTTGCCGAAGAACTGGGCATTGATGTGAGATATCCAAAAAGCTTGAAAGGTGAAGAAGAGCAAAAAGAGTTTGCTACTCTAAATGCTGATGTTGCTGTTGTCGTTGCTTATGGACTTTTGTTGCCCGCAGCCATATTGGACGCGCCACGACACGGCTGTTTCAACGGCCACGCATCGCTCTTACCCAGATGGCGCGGGGCAGCCCCAATTCAACGTGCTATTATGGCGGGTGACAATGAAACTGGCGTCATGATTATGAAGATGGATATTGGCTTGGATACTGGACCGGTTGCCTTGACAGGTCGCACCAATATCACACCGGACAAAACTGCTGCGTTTCTTCACGATGAATTGTCAGAACTGGGTGCACATCTCATGGTTGAAGCCATGAACCAGTTGGAAACAAACCAGCTGGAACTTACAGAGCAATCTGACAATGGCATTGAATACGCTTCGAAAATTTCCAAAGATGAAACGCGCATAAACTGGAATAGATCCGCACAAGACGTTCAGCGTCATATTATGGGATTGTCACCATTCCCCGGAGCTTGGTGCGAAATGGAATTTGGAAGCAAACTCCAACGCGTAAAAGTTTTGCAAGCTCAATGCACCACGAAAATTGGTAGCGCTGGAGAGGTTTTGACTGATGATCTGGTTATCGGATGTAAAGATGGCAGCGTGAAACTGACCCATCTTCAAAAATCAAGTTCGAAAGCGATGTTGGCGGAAGAATTTCTGCTCGGCAATACACTACGGGTTGGAACACGGCTTGTCTGATGCGCAAAGATATCGTCTGACGATCGAGTATGATGGCAGTCCCTATGTGGGTTGGCAGCGGCAGATTGATATGGCCTCTGTTCAAGGCGCAATTGAAAATGCCCTTTCAAAAATCGGAGAGATTGATCCTGTGGTTCAAGGTGCCGGGCGAACTGATACAGGCGTTCATGCCCTCGGTCAGATCGCCCATACTGACCTTCAACGTCCGTGGGTTCCATTTCGATTGATGGAAGCTTTAAATGCACAAATGCGACAGGCTGGTGATATGATCGCGATTACAAATTGTGAGGTCGTCAACGAAGATTTTCATGCTCGATTTTCGGCCATACAACGGCACTATGTTTATCGCATTATTGCTCGTCGCGCACCGCTGACAGTGGAGCGTGGTCGCGCATGGAATGTAAAACAAGATCTAAATGTGGAAGCGATGAATGATGCGGCCAAAGCATTATTGGGTGAACATGATTTCACAACTTTTCGCTCCACAGAGTGTCAGGCGAAATCGCCTATCAAAACGCTCGATACACTGGAAGCATCCCAACGTGATTTACATGGTGTCATAGTGACTGAAATATCGACAACGGCACGATCTTATTTACACAATCAGGTTCGATCTTTTGCTGGAGCATTAAAATTGGTTGGCGAAGGCAAATGGACACGGAAAGATTTAGAACACTCGTTGGAAGCACGTGATCGCAAAGCCTGCGCGCCGGTTGCTCCAGCGCACGGTCTATACCTTGTTTCTGTCGGGTATTGAACTTTGACCCGGCTTAAGGCTTCATCCATGGTGATTAAAGAGTTTCAGGAGACTTAAAACATGGCGCGCGCATTTCTATTTGTTCTGGATTCCGTCGGCGTTGGTGGTGCAGATGACGCCGATGATTTTGGTGATAGAGGCTCCAATACAATCGGGCATATTGCGGAAGCCTGTGCCGCGGGCGACGGAGACAAGGAGGGTTTGCGCAGCGGTCCGTTGAAAGTGCCTAACCTTGAGAAATATGGTCTTGGCTTCGCTGCCGAGCTGGCCTGCGGATCTATTCCAAACGGGTTCGCATATATGAGGCCAGCAGAAGCAGGCTGGGCATGTGCCAAAGAAGTATCTCGTGGCAAAGACACAATAACCGGACATTGGGAAATGTCAGGTGTCCCGCTTTCCAAAGATTGGGGGTATTTCCCACAAACCATTCCAGCATTTCCTGATGACTTGATGAATGCAATCATCGCAAGCGGGGAATTGCCCGGTCTTTTGGCGTGTCGACACGCATCAGGAACTGACGTCATGGAGGATTATGGCGACGAACACATTCAATCCGGCAAACCAATCATTTACACATCAACGGATTCAGTTATTCAAATTGCTGCCCATGAAGAGTTTTTTGGTCTCGACCGTCTTTACAAATTATGCGCCTTAACACGCAAGTTGGCTGATCCGCTGAATATTGGTCGCGTAATCGCCAGACCGTTTATCGGTAAAACGAGTGGCAGTTTTGAACGGACAGCCAACCGAAGAGATTATTCAGTGCCGCCTCCTGAACTCACCATATTGGACCGATTGGAAGACGATGATCGCAGCACTTTTGCGGTTGGGAAAATCGCAGATATTTTTGCTCATCGCGGCGTAACCGATGTGCGCAAAGCTAACGGCAACGACGCCATGACAGATGCCACCTTGCAAGCAATGGACGATGCAACAGATGGTGATTTTGTGTTCACTAACTTTGTGGATTTTGATCAATTATATGGTCACCGGCGCGATGTACCGGGTTATGCAAACTGTCTTGAAGAATTCGACAAACGGCTACCAGAACTTGTCGCCAAGTTGCGTGATGGTGATCTGATGATAATCACTGCCGACCACGGGAACGATCCTACTTGGACAGGAACCGACCACACACGGGAGCAGATTCCTATTTTACTTATTGGCCCAAACTTACCAATAGGCAATCTTGGGCAAAGGCTGAGTTTTGCGGATATAGGTGAAACTGTTGCTAAGCATTTGGGCTTATCTGCTGGCCATCACGGAACAAGCCTCATTTAAAGGGTCAAATATGTCTTTGTTGAAAGCCGAAATTCATTGCCACATTGAGGGGGCCGCCGACCCTGATTTGGTTTTACGCCTTGCCCAGAAATACGATCTTGATATGGGAAACATTATCAAAGACGGAAAATATATCTGGTCGGACTTCACAACATTTCTTCAAGCTTATGATCGCGCTTCCAGTGTTTTTAAAACGCCCGATGACTATCGGTTGCTGACGTATAATTACTTTTCAAAACTTGCTGAACAAAACTGCATTTATGGAGAGATTTTCGGCTCTTCAGATCATGCCGCGCAGATGGGTATTGGTTACAATGGTCTGATCAATGCAATGGCCGCTGGTATCGAAGATGCCAAATCTGAAACTGGAATTGAGGGCCGCATCATTATGACATGCGTGCGTCATTTGGGACCTGATGCAGCCCTGTCCGTTGCCGAACTGATTGCAGACAACCCGCATCCAATGGTGACTGGATTTGGTATGGGAGGCGACGAACGTATGTATGATGTAAGTGAATTTGCACCAGCTTATTCAATCGCGTCGGACGCAGGTTTAGGATTAACAGCACACGCAGGAGAGTTCGCAGGGCCGGAGAGTGTTCGCGATTGCCTTGATTATCTCAATGTCACACGCATCGGGCACGGCGTTCGTTCCATCGAAGATGCCAATTTGATAAAACGGTTACGTGACGAGAACATCGTCTTAGAAGTTTGCCCGGGTTCAAATATTTCGCTCGGCGTATATGACGGTTTCGACAAACATCCGTTACGAAAGTTACATGAAGCGGGTGTTCCGGTGACACTTAATTCGGATGACCCACCATTTTTCCACACAACACTGGATCGCGAATATGAATTGGCGAAAACAGATTTTGGCTTTGACGACACAACCATAAATTTGTTTACGCGCAACGCGCTGGAAGCTGCATTTGTGGATGAGCCAACACGTTTAAAACTGCTGAATCAGTTAGAAACTCACAGCTAAGACAAAACTCCGTAGACGAAACCCTTGCACTGGATGAAGATGGGGTTAAGACACAGAAAACAATGCTATCCCTAAGGAGACTTCCATGGATGGAGTAACGCTCGTCGACCACCCGTTGGTTCAACATAAGTTGAGCTTGATGCGCGACAAAAACACTTCAACAGGAAGCTTCCGACGCCTATTGCGCGAAATTTCACTTTTGCTCTGTTATGAAGTGACGCGCGATTTGGAACTGACAACCAAGTCCATCGAAACGCCAATGCAGCGAATGGATGCTCCGGTTCTCAAGGGAAAGAAACTGGCATTTGCTTCTATCCTACGAGCTGGCAACGGCTTGCTTGAAGGCATGTTAGATTTGGTTCCATCAGCACGTGTCGCACATGTAGGCCTCTACCGCGATCATGATACACTAGAAGCAGTCGAATATTATTACAAAGCTCCTCATGACTTGAGCAACCGCGTTGTGATTGCCGTTGATCCCATGTTGGCTACCGCCAATTCAGCGACTGCTGCAATCGAGAAACTACAAGCCAGCGGTGCAAAAGATATCCGTTTCTTGTGCCTGCTGGCAGCTCCAGAGGGCATTGCTAATTTCCAGAAAATACTCCCCGATGTTCCTATTTTCACAGCTGCCATCGACGAACGCCTTAACGAGAATGGGTATATTGTTCCCGGTCTCGGCGATGCTGGTGACCGCATGTATGGCACAAAGTAAGGTCTTTCAATCATGAGTGAAGTGGCAACCTATCCAAGCCTGCGAGGCAAAACAGTCGTGATCACCGGCGGTGGCAGCGGAATAGGGGAATCTTTAACACGCCACTTTGCGCAACAAGGATGCAAAGTCGGGTTTCTCGATATTGCAGACGAACCATCACAAGCTCTTGAAAGCGAACTGAATGACAGCGGATTAACGGCCAAATATCTGCATTGCAATATCACTGATACGCAAACTCTAAAGAGTGCTATCGAAGAAATACGTTCCACATTTGGCCCTGTTGGCGTGTTGGTCAACAATGCTGCACACGATCAACGCCACGCATTTGAAGAAATCACACCAGAGTATTGGGATGAACGGTTTGCGATCAATATCAAACATCAATTCTTCGCCGCACAAGCCGTTATTGATGATATGAAATCGCTCGGTGGTGGTTCCATCATCAATATGGGATCAACGTCGTGGATGATCGGTAACGGTGGAATGGCTTGCTATACATCGGCAAAGTCTGCAGTGCTGGGGCTAACACGCTCTTTAGCGAATGATTTTGGGCCGTTCAATATCCGTGTAAATTCCATTGCACCAGGTTGGATTATGACTGAACGCCAAAAAGAGCTTTGGTTGACGCCAGAGGGTGAAGCCGACGTTTTTAAAAACCAGTGTTTGAAACGCTTTCTTGAGCCGGAAGATATTGCGCGTCCGACATTGTTCTTTGCATCGGATGAATCCGCTGCCTGCACCAACCAAAATTACGTTATTGACGGTGGGTGGCTTTAGAGAGGCTTAACCCAAACGCTTAGTGTCTTCTTAGGTTCAAACCTCTAACTTGCTTACACGCTTGGGTGAGAGGTTAAGTTGATGAACCAGATTTATGTCATGGCTGTAGTAGTTGTCGGTTGCGCCTTTGCTGCACCAAAGTTCGTGAACCTGTATCAAGGCAACCAAACTGAAAATGTGAATTCAGTTTCTACAAAGTCGAAGGGTCCCAAAACCGCTATTGGCTATCGCAATGCTGGTGGGCAGTTTGATTTCAACAGCAGTATGAATGGCATATACGTCAACGTGCTCGTCGATACAGGCGCTTCATCTGTCACAATCAATCGCTCCACTGCACGGAGAATTGGAATCCGTGTCAACGACAGTGATTTCAATAATTTTGCCAACACTGCCAACGGACGAACATCCTACGCGCGTGCCTCAATTAAAGAAATTCGCATTAATGGAGTTCTTGTCAGGAATGTTTCCGCTGCTGTGTTGAAAGACACGTCACTCGACCATGCTCTTTTGGGTATGAGTTTTCTAAACAAACTGAAAAAGTTCGAGTTCAAGGGAAATCAGCTCAAGTTGATCCAATAATCCGGCGAAAGAGCTGCTTTGGGCCTAATCAGACCCCATAGATTTCAATTGTTCAATATTCGGCATTGAAATGGTGGAATAACCAGAATCTACAAAATGCACTTCGCCTGTCACACCGCCGGATAACTCCGATAACAGATACAGAGCTGAACCGCCGACTTCCTCTAACGACACTGTTCTGCGAAGCGGTGCATTGCGTTTTTGGAAATTGAACATTTCACGCGCGTCCGCAACGCCTGCCCCTGCTAATGTACGAACTGGCCCCGCAGAAATTGCATTTACACGAATATTATTAGGACCATAGTCTGACGCCAAGTAACGAACGCTGGCTTCAAGTGCAGCCTTCGCCACGCCCATCACATTGTAGTTTGGCATCACGCGGGATGCGCCACCATAGGTAAGCGTGATCATAGAACCGCCATCGGTCATCAGTTCAGACGCACGTTTGGCAAGCTCGGTAAATGAGAAGCACGAAATGACCATAGTCTTTGAGAAATTTTCACGAGACGTGTTGGCGTAGAGACCTTTGAGCTCGTTCTTGTCTGAAAACCCAATAGCATGAACCAAAAAGTCGATCTTTCCCCATTCTTTTTTCAACGTGTCGAATACTGAATCAACCGAGTCTAGATCTTCCACGTCGCAAGGCAAAAGCATTGATGAACCGAGAGATTCCGCAAGTGGTTTTACGCGTCGGCCGAAGGCATCGCCTTGATATGTAAACGCCATTTCAGCGCCGTGGGCCGCAAGTGTTTTCGCAATGCCCCAAGCGATGGAGTGGTCGTTGGCCACACCCATGATGAGACCGCGTTTTCCCGTCATAATATTGGACTGTAGTTCAGTCATAATCGTGTTCTTATCTTTGTTGGTTACGCTAACGCTGGAAAGTTGGTTATGCGTAACGCTGGAAAACCAGCGATGCATTTGTACCGCCGAATCCGAATGAATTTGAAAGGACGGTATTTATTTCGACATTGTCGCGACGTTCACGCACAATAGGCATGTCCGCAAAATCGGGATCAATCTCTGTGATGTGGGCACTTTCGCAAATGAACCCGTTCTGCATCATCAACAATGAATAGATGGCTTCCTGAACACCTGTCGCCCCAAGTGAATGGCCTGTCAAAGACTTGGTGGCTGAGATTGGCGCGCAATCATCTGCGCCGAAAATTTCACGCAAGGCTTCCAATTCTTTTGCATCACCTACACCCGTGGAGGTCGCATGAGGGTTGATGTAATCAAGTTTGTTGTTCACGTCAGCCATTGCCATTTCAACGCAGCGCTTTGCGCCTTCGCCAGACGGGGCAACCATGTCGTAGCCATCTGATGTTGCACCGTAGCCAACAATCTCACCGTATATTTTAGCACCACGTGCTTTCGCATGTTCCAACTCTTCCAGAACCAATACGCCCGCGCCGCCTGCAATAACAAAACCATCGCGTGATACATCGAATGCGCGTGAAGCGGTTGCCGGTGTATCATTATACTTAGAAGACATCGCGCCCATGGCGTCGAACAAGTTGGACATTGTCCAATCAAGATCTTCAGAGCCACCAGCAAATATGATGTCCTGCTTGCCCACTTGAATAGTCTCGTAAGCATTGCCGATGCAATGGTTTGATGTGGCGCAAGCTGATGAGATTGAGTAGTTCACGCCTTTGATTTCAAACTGCGTGGCCAAAACTGCCGACGCTGTTGAACTCATTGCTTTTGGCACAGCCGTCGGGCCAATACGTTTGGGAGATCCTGTCTCAATCGTTTTTGCTGCAGCTTCAACGATCGTTTTGGTCGAAGGGCCGCCAGAACCCATGATGATGCCTGTGCGAGGATTAACGACTTCTGACGCTTCAAGACCGGAGTCGGCAATTGCTTGCTCCATTGCGATATAATTCCAAGCCGTACCCTTGGACATGAACCGAACCGTTCTGCGATCCAGTATTTCAAATGGATCCAAATCAGGTGCGCCCTGCACACGACAACGAAAGCCGTGTTCATCAAAATC
Source organism: uncultured Rhizobiaceae group bacterium (assembly GCA_938010435.1). Taxonomy (GTDB): domain Bacteria; phylum Pseudomonadota; class Alphaproteobacteria; order Rhizobiales; family Rhizobiaceae; genus Pseudahrensia. Next base: position 147,017 of record CALLUS010000008.1, read on the forward strand.
GTCCGAAAACGAAATGCCAGATTTTGCTTCTCTCAAAGAAGCTAAAACCTCTTGAGAATTATTGCCTATTGAGGAGACAATCCCCATTCCGGTGACCACGACCCGCTTCATATATCGGTCCCTTCTAGAGAATTCCGGTTTTCAGTTGCTGCGCACCGGAATGAAACATTTGTTACGCGAGAACATGATGCATGCGCCCGCCATATTCAATGGCAGACTGCAAATTCAAATATTCATAATTATTGGAAAAGCGCGACCCGTAAGTCTTGGGCAGTGAACACAGTTTCGCCGTCCGCTTTGACCTGACCATTGGCGATGCCCAAAACAAGGCGCCCACGCATCACGCGTTTAAAATCTATTTCATATTCAACCAGCTTGGTTTCAGGTGTAACCATGCCAGTAAACTTCACTTCACCGGTAGAAATCGCACGGCCTTTTCCAGGCTCACCCAACCAACCGAGGTAAAATCCGGTCAATTGCCACAATGCATCAAGGCCAAGACAACCTGGCATCACCGGGTCCCCTTCAAAATGGCACGGAAAGAACCAAAGGTCTTTATGAATTTTAAAATCAGCGCGGATATAGCCTTTGCCTTTTTCTCCGCCTGTTTCGGAAATGTCCGTAATACGGTCAAACATCAACATGGGAGGGAGAGGCAATTGAGCGTTGCCCGGTCCAAACATCTCGCCACGTCCGCAAGTTAGAACTTCTTCGTGTGTGTAACTGGATTTTTGCTCAGCCATATTGATCAACACGCCTTTGGTCTTTGATACACAAATCATTAGCTTGGCTTATAATTAAGAATTCAAGCACATGCCAGCATTGTTTAGTTGTTAATCATGCCCCTTCCCGCGGACACCGTGTCAAACTGACAACTTGCAGAGTCGAATGCTCTGACCTATCTTCAATCAATAGATATAAAGTCATTTTGGCTTTGATAAACATGGAATGCGTGGCGATGACTATTTCGCAAAATATGACAGACAAACATAATGCGCTCAACGAAGGGGGTGATACCGTAGATTTGTCTTCTAAACTGCGGGATGCCGGGCTTCGTCCAACGAAACAACGCCTTTCACTTGCCCATTTGCTGTATTCACAAGGCAATCGGCACGTATCTGCCGAAGCACTTCACGAAGAGGCCTTGGGCGCAAAAGTAGATGTGTCGTTGGCGACCGTGTACAACACGTTGCATCAATTCACGGATGCGGGCCTGTTAAGAGCTGTCGCAGTTGAATCTTCGAAAACTTATTTCGACACCAATACGACCGACCATCATCACTTCTTTATCGAAAACGAAAACCGAGTGGTTGATGTGCCTGCGTCACAAATCAATGTTTCTGATTTACCAGAAGCGCCTGAAGGCATGGAGATTGCCCGCGTTGATGTGATTGTACGGCTTCGTAAAAAAGCTTGAGCAGCATCTAACCTTCTATACCTTCGTCCGGATACACACCCCAGAGCTTGTATTGCTTTAAGTAAAAGCGAACGCTTTGTGCTTCCACTTCGCACCAACCGGAATTGCAAGCGTCCACATCCACTAAAAGGCCGGACTGAAGCTTGGCTACAGTGGAAGCATTTTTGTGGGCTCTTTTCTTACCTTCGTGGAACGTTGCACGGGTTACTGCACCTTCTTTTTGTACGTCCCAAGGGGCGAGAATTGCCGTGCGTTTGCTGGACAAGAGTGAATGCAAAACCCAACCCGTGGTACCCTCGGAATCGCGAATACGGCGCCATTGATCAAACTCCTGGATGACCTCAACAGGAAGACCCTTTTTACGGTAATGCCATGCTATTTTATATTTACGGCCCGGACCAACGCGCAAATTCACAGATTTTGCTTTCAAGCTTACAAACCGTGGCAAAGGCAAACCAGTTTCACGCCCTACTTTTTCGGCATCACGTGCATAAGCTGCTTCCGAAAAAGCCCCCAGAGCAACGCCTAACATTATGAGGCACGTTACAAAAACGTGAATTTTCGATACTTTGAACATATTTGACTGTTGAATTTTCGGCACTGATATTAATTCCCTGCATTGCCCAGCCGTTCGCAAAAGGTGACCCATTGCGTTACGGTGCTTGTCTGTTAATAAAGTCCGGCTGTGCGAAAGCCGGTATAGTGAACGGACTATGGCGGAGTTCGGTTAAACCGCTCTCAATAAGGATGGTTAACGAAGTCTTGAATTCCGGATTTTTTGAACAGCAAACGCAAAATTCGTGCTAAAAGGGGCAATGGCACATGACACAATACAATCATTTGATGGTGAATGACGCATGACAGGTAAGAAACCACATGTGGTGGTCACACGAAAACTCCCGGATTCCATTGAAACGCGGATGCGGGAATTGTTCGAGACCGATCTGAATCTTGAAGACACGCCATTGACCCAAGATGAACTGATTGCAGCTGTTGAAAAAGCAGATGTGTTGGTTCCAACAGTCAGTGACAAGATTGATGAAGCCGTCATTGAAAAAGCTGGCGACCAGCTCAAATTGATCGCAAACTTTGGCAACGGCACAGATAATATTAATATTGCCGCTGCCGCGAAGCGCGGCATCACAGTCACGAACACGCCACAAGTTTTGACCGACGACACAGCCGATATGATTATGGCGATGATTTTGGCCGTTCCACGCCGTTTGGTGGAAGGTGCCAAAGTTATGTCCAGCCCGGATGGTTGGCCCGGTTGGTCTCCCACATGGATGTTGGGACGCCGCGTCACTGGAAAACGCCTCGGTATTGTTGGTATGGGGCGCATTGGCTCCGCTGTAGCCCGTCGTGCAAAAGCGTTTGGATTGTCGATCCATTATCACAATCGGGAGCGCGCCCATCCTGATTTGGAACAAGAGCTTGAGGCAACATATTGGGACAGCCTTGATCAGATGTTGGCCCGTGTTGACATCATTTCAGTCAACAGCCCGTTCACGCCCGCCACCTATCACTTATTATCGGAACGCCGTTTGAAACTTATTCAATCGACTGCTTATATTGTCAATGCAGCGCGCGGCGAGATCATCGATGAATCTGCTTTGATGGATTGTTTGGAAGCGGGCAGTATTTCCGGCGCAGCGCTTGATGTTTTTGAAAACGAGCCAGCTGTCTCACCGCGTATGCTAAAACTTGCCGAAGACGGCAAACTGGTTTTGTTGCCTCACATGGGGTCAGCAACAGTTGAAGGCCGCATTGAAATGGGTGAAAAAGTATTGATCAACATCCGCACATTCTTTGACGGGCATCGCCCACCCGACAGAGTTCTGCCGGGCCGCGACTAACTTCCACCAGCTAAATCGTAGCGACAACGCGACCGCGGATTTTGCCTTCGACGATGTCCTTGGCCGCGCCAATAAGGTCGTCAAAACCAATTTCGGTGGTCAGGCTTTCCAGTTTTGCCATATCGAGATCACGCTCCAAACGAGACCATGCCTCTTCACGCAACGATTTTTTTGCCATTACACTGTCGACACCCAGCAGACTTACGCCGCGCAGGATGAAAGGCATAACCGTTGCTGGCAGATCAAAACCTTGCGCCAATCCACAGGCTGCAACCGCACCACCATACTTGGTTTGCGCAATAACATTGGCGAGTGTGTGCGACCCAACCGCATCAACGCCCCCTGCCCAACGCTCCTTGCCCAGTGGGCCACCAGCCTCTGACAGCTCGTTGCGGTCAATAATATCGGCAGCACCAAGTGACTTTAGGAAGTCTGCTTCATCGGTGCGGCCAGTAGACGCAATGACTTCATAGCCCAATTTGGACAGCAGCGATATGGCGACAGATCCAACACCACCGTTGGCACCCGTGACAATAATCGGCCCATTATCCGCACTAATTCCTGCACGTTCCAGAGCCATGACACAGAGCATTGCGGTATATCCAGCGGTGCCAATGGACATGGATTGTTTTGCGGAAATTCCTTGGGGACGTTTGATCAACCAATCCCCGTTCACCCGTGCTTTTTCCGCATAGGCACCCCAATGGGTTTCGCCAACGCCGAAGCCGTTCAAGATAACATCATCACCAGCTGCGAAATTTGCATTGGATGATTCAATGACTTTCCCCGCAAAATCAATTCCGGGAATCATCGGCCATTTGCGAACGACAGGCGCTTTGCCTGTAATGGCCAATCCGTCCTTGTAGTTCACAGTGGTGGCTTCCACCGCAACAGTCACATCACCTTCCATCATATCGGATTCATTGACCTGCGAAACTTCAACAGATTGTTTCTTCTCTTCGTCACGCGAAATTAGAATGGCTTTGAATGATGACATGATTGCTCCAGATTCTTCTCAGATTTTCGGTGTGTCTTCCGCACGGCGTGTGCGGCTTGAAAACAGTTCGTCGATAATAATAGCGGCAGCCCCAATAGTGATAAACGCGTCCGCTACATTGAAAACTGCAAAAGCCCAGCTTTCAGTATGAAATAGGAAAAAATCAATCACGTGACCATAAGACACGCGATCAATAAGATTGCCGATGGCGCCTGCAATGACAAATGCAAATCCCAGCAATGTGAGTTGATGGTGGCGCGGAACCCGCTGCCAAACCACGATCAAAATAATGGTCACAATTGCCGTCAGGGTTATGAGGCCATAACTCCCAAGCCAGGACAACATAGAAAATGCAACCCCCGTGTTATGAGTGAGATACAGTGAAAAGTATGGAACCACGTCAACAGGTTGTTGAAACGGCAGGTTTGCTTCCGCAACCCACTTGCTTATTTGATCAATTGCAATCAGCACCAGCAATAAGATGTAGAGTTTTCCCTTCAGGCGCATAGTCAATGGCTCCGGTCGTTGGATTTCAAGGCATGGCGGCGAACTTCAAACAACATGATGCCGGTGGCCACTGCAAGGTTCAGCGAATCTGCAGCTCCATCCATCGCAATATATGCAAGCTGCGTACAGGCGTTTGACAGTTCTTCCGTCAAACCCTTCTGCTCATTTCCCATCAACACAATCTGCGGCGTCTCCGCGTAGTTGATCTGGCGATGATCGACCGCGCCTTGAAGATGGGTGCCGATAATATCACCGCCATCGCTTTTCCAATTTGCTGCAAACTTCAGAAACTCGTCTTCGCTCATGCGTGCAATAGGTGTATGGAATAAAGAGCCCATTGTTGCGCGTACAGCGTCAAGAGCAAAAGGGGCGGTTGTCTCTCCAATCAACAAAACACCTTTTGCGCCAAGTGCATCGGCGGTTCTGACAATCGTGCCAAGATTACCCGGGTCTCGAACACGGTCCAGTGCAACCCATGTGTCATTGTCGACACATTTGATTTCACCTGCACTGGCAAAATTTTGCTCAATCACAGCCACAACCATTTGGGCGTTATCACGACGGGTGATGGATGTGAGAACTTTATCATTGGTGATGAGAACATCACCACCGCGAGCGCGGACCGTAGTAGACAATTTTTCAACACGAGACTTCAGTTTTTCATCATCAAATATTTTTTTAGAATGAATGAGTGTGCGTACACGCCAGCCAGTGGCCAGCGCATCGGTAACAAGTTTCATGCCCTCCGCAAGAAAGAGCTTTTCACTCTCCCGGTTTTTCTTCAAAGCCAATGCCTTGATCGATTTTATGCGCGGATTGGCCGTGGACGTGATTTCTTCCACACGCCCCGCACGAACAGCAGTCTCGCTCATAGGCCTGCCCCTTTAGAAATGATTCTGGAAAACATGGATGTAGACAATGCCCTACCACCCACCTCTTGTTGCAGCACCAACTCACCACTTTCCAGACGTCCATCAAAGCCAGCAAACATATCTTGCATCAATTCGTGGAGTGCAAAATGCGACGCGCGAATGGCGTAGGACGTCAGAATGCTCAATAAAGGGTTGGTGGATTGTAGATCGCGAACCAAATCCAACATATATGGCAAATGATCAAACAACTGCCAAACCTCCCCTTTCGGCCCTCGACCATAGGCGGGTGGGTCGAGAAGGATGATATCATAAGTGTTACCACGCCGTTTTTCACGAGCGCAAAACTTTACGGCATCATCGCAAATCCAGCGTATAGGCGCATCTTGCAAACCAGCCAGTGTTTGATTTTCCTGTGCCCAGCCCACTGCCTTTTTCGACGCGTCCACATGGGTGACCTCCGCCCCTGCCCTTGCAGCAACCAGAGAAGCAAGGCCCGTATAACCAAACAAGTTCAGCATTCGAACAGAACGACCTTGTTTACGGGCAGCGCGAATAACTTGATCCATACTGCGCCAGTGAACCGCTTGTTCGGGAAACACGCCTGTATGACGAAATGATGTAAAACGTCCTAGATAAGGTAAGCCGTCGAACTCCATAGGCCACGTTTCTGCCAAATCACCTTTGGGATAATTCCAGCGCCCTTGGCCTTCTTCATCTGTGTTGCCTGTGAAAACAGCATCGGCATCGCCCCACTGTGCTTCAGGCAATGTAGGTAACCAAATGGCTTGACCTTCAGGACGGCGCACAACGACTTTACCATAGCGCTCAAGCTTTTCCCCGTTACCACTGTCTATCAATGCATAGTCTTGATTGGGTTCCGCGCGTAAAACCATGCCTGTGGTTTCAGGCATGCGCTCACCCGTTCGAACAACACGCGGTGGTATGTGTTCTTGAACGGAAGGTTTTAAAGACGCATTTTTTTTGTGAGCAAACTGATCATTGCTTTTGGATGATGGTTTTGAATAGGCACCATCACCTGAACGACCAGTTCCGCCCTTTTTTGGAGGACGGGATTTACGCGGGTCTTTACGGGAAGATTTGTATGCGGGTTTTGCCATCCTATGGCTTTAACTGTTCCAATGGGCGACGCAAACCCCTTGTTGGCATCCAATCGGGCTGGTATCCATAAATTGAGTTGAATTTGGAGTTTTGTTCAATGGAAATGAACGGCAGTCACATTATACCAGCGTCTCGCGAAACCGTTTGGGAAGCGCTCAACAACCCTGACGTTCTGCGCAGCTGCATTCCCGGGTGCGAAGAGCTTGAAATGAGTTCCCCAACGGAAATGTCTGCCACAGTGGTCACCAAGATCGGCCCTGTGAAAGCAAAATTCAAAGGTGATGTGACCTTGGAAAACTTAAACCCGCCCAACAGCTATACAATTAGCGGCGAAGGCAAAGGTGGTATCGCCGGCTTTGCGAAAGGTGGTGCAGATGTGACACTCACCGAAGTTCCGGAAGGCACGCAACTGGACTATAATGTGGATGCAAAGGTCGGCGGAAAAATCGCTCAATTAGGATCACGCTTGATCGATTCCACCGCACGGAAACTTGCAGATCAATTTTTCACAAACTTCTCTGAGAAAGTTGGCGGCTCGTAATCCACCACTATTTCACTGGCACACTTTTCTTAAAGAGCGAAGTGAACTAACGTTGCGGAAATCTTGAGAGGATATTGAATTATGGCTACCCAAACTTATCGTGAAAACGCTTGGACATGCTTTTTCTGCGGACTCGTGATCTGCGCAATTTTGGCTTTTGTGGTTTATTTGATTGAAGTTGCTGCAATCTAAACCAGATGCAATTCAATTTTCGCTCACGGTGTTTCGAACAACGTGAGCGGCACACAGCCTTTTTTCTGGCAATGTAATTGGTGTTTAAGAACTCGCCAATGCAGGAAACACAGATCCACTTTTCGGTGCGGCTGCATCGACGACGATCTTTTCCAGCTTGTCAGCTTTTTCCTTTTGCTTTTCGGCTTCAAATCCAAGTTTTGTCACTGCAACCTTGCGTTCACGCGCAATTTTGCGATGCTTCCCCTGAGTGAGCCAAGTGGCAAAACTTCCAATCGCCATCCCGATGATCAACATAGCAAACAACAGCACGAATAATGGTGGTGAAAACAACACCACAGATTGTCCTTCAATTCCTGCAACCAATGAAACATCAACTGGTTGACGATTTGCCACCGCAAGGGTGATGATCGCAATTCCAATGGGAATCAAGAATAAGAGCGATATAAGTCGTTTAATCATTTTAATTCCGCAAATTGTAAGAAGCCTGCAACCATAGAGACCTTACCAAAGGTAAATTATTGTCGCAACTAGGCGTTTAGACGATCTCTAAGGTCCTTGCCGGTCTTAAAGAACGGCACCCATTTTTCTTCGACTTCCACACGGTCGCCAGTTCTCGGATTTCTGCCAATACGCGGCGCACGATGTTTCACTGAGAACGCGCCAAAGCCACGCAACTCAACACGATCACCATCAGCCAAAGCTTCAGTGATTTCGGTTAGAATTGCATTGACGATATTTTCCACATCACGTTGGTAGAGGTGTGGGTTTTGTTCAGATATAATTTGAACCAGTTCTGACTTAATCATTCCATCTTCCCTCTCTGTATTTGTCGATGTTCAATTCTCACCTCTGATTTTTGAAAGTTGAACTCAACAATATTATTTTAATTACCGTGCCAAACCGACAGCAAACCGTCAAGAAATAAGCGTTTCGGCAAGACCGCAGGTAGATCATTCACATCCAGTCCGTCCTGAGAATTTACGCTGCCAGTGAGCCAGTTTAAAATTTTTGTATTGAACAAAAAACTGTTGCGCTCTTGAGGTGGCTTCCATTGCAGGGTTTTGAGTTCTTTATTCAGCCCTTTTTCTTTAACTAACCATGCTTTCGCAACTTCTTCACCGCCAATTGCATCAATCAATTTTTCTTTCAGTCCGCGGTCACCGGAATAAATGCGGCCATCAGCCAGTTTTAAAACTTGTGCACGATCAAGTGGACGACGGTCTGTCACCAAATCTACAAACCAATTGTAACTGTCATTGATTACTTCTCTAATAACAGCTTCTGCCTCAGGCGGAGGAACGTGGAACGGCGATGGTTCAGCCTTCAAAGGCGAGGATTTTATTTCGTTGATCGAAACACCTATCTTATCGAGCAACTCTTTGGCTTGAGGATACTGGAATATTACCCCGATAGACCCAACGATGGATGATCTGCGGGCGACAATATGATCGGATGCTGTTGCAATCATATAGCCAGCAGATGCGGCTAAAGTACCAATACTGGCTGCCACGGGTTTTTTGTCTGCCACGCGACGCACAGCTTCAAAAATGGCTTCGCCACCAACTGTCGTTCCGCCTGGAGAGTCAATTGTCAGGATGAGCCCTTTGACCTTGTCATCCTTTTCAATGTCCGCGAGTAGTTTCAGAAGCTTGCGATCTTCCGTGATCATGCCCGTTACCGCAACGCGCGCAATATGATTGCCATGACCACCGGCCCCTTTAAACGCACCTGCAGCTTGCAATGCAGCTAAGATAGCAATCGCTACGGCAATAAATGCGCCTATGCGCCAGAAGGATAATTTGCGACGCAAGCTGCGTCTATCAAGAACAGAATCTATATCGAGAGACATGGGTGATACCTGACTGTGAATTTCGGTTCACAGATACGGATTGGTGATCGGCCTTGCAAGAAGACTTTTGGTCTCAAGACGCAGAACGATCACCAAATTCATCATAAACCTGCACGAACCTAATGATTGTGGTCAGTAAAACGATGGCGGCAAAGATATAGGCGATCAATGAAAACCAAGCTGGGAACAGGCAGAATAAAACAAAAGCCCCCAATGTTTCACCAGCTTCAGCCAAACCAATGGAATAGAGAAAAGATTTAGAACCCCGTTGCATTTCACTTGTACCACGTTTTTCCGCCATCAACGCGTAAGTTAAAAAACTTGCGCCATTAAAATAGAATGCTGTCAACAACACTGAACCCGCCGCCCAATTTTCAGCAGGATTGGACCAAATAAACGCCAACGGAATGATGGCATAGAACCCAAAATCGAGAACAATATCCAGATAGCCGCCAAGATCGGTTTTACCGTTTATGCGTGCAACGGTTCCATCCAATCCGTCACACAATCGCGACAACAAAATGAGAATCAAACCCAACCAATAAAACTGAATGTAAATTGACCATGCAGCGCAAACACCGATAGTAAACCCAATCCATGTGATTGCATTTGCACCAATGCCAAATGTTGAAATTCGTCGAGCGATGCTTTCAAGCGCGGGGTCGATCGTTTTGCGCAACCGTGCGTCAAACATTGCTGTTGTCTCTCATGAGTTTGATATGTTCTTTAGTGAAAAGAACGGTAAAGTGCAGCCGAGAACAGAGCAAGACACAGCATTTTTAAAATGACGGACAACCATAAATACAGCGCAACGACCTATGACATAATCGTCAATGTCTTGCCGCGCTACTTGGAAGAACAATCGAAACCTGCGGAAAACCACTTCGTGTGGTCTTATGATATAGAGATCATCAATACATCTGATGAGACACTGCAATTGAAAGAAAGAAGCTGGAGCATCACCGATGCAAATGGTCTGGTCGAAAAAGTACACGGCCCAGGTGTGGTGGGCGAACAACCCATTTTAAAAGCAGGCGACAGCTTCCACTATTCAAGTGGCTGTCCATTATCCACATCATCGGGCATTATGGTTGGCACTTACCAAATGGTGCGCGAAAATGGTGACAAGATTGATATCGACATTCCGGCATTTTCACTCGATATGCCGCGCGCCCGAAACACAGTGAACTAATGTCTCTGCAAGATAACGAAGTTTCACAATATCGACCTGTGCGCACCACTGCTCTTTTGGATATGCGACCCGTCATATTGGTAATCGGCGTTTTGCTGGTGATGCTTGGCATTGCGATGTTTATCCCCGCAATCGTCGACTACTCATCAGGTGGAACCGTTTGGAAGGTTTTCGCATTTTCAAGCTTTGTGACAATAGGTTCCGGAACACTCATGTTCATGGCTACGCGCGGAGGTAAAAAACAACTATCCACGCGGCAAGCGTTTCTCATGACAGTGTTAGTCTGGGTCACCCTATCAGCATTTGGAGCCTTGCCATTTTATTGGTCAGGCATTGTTCCAACCTATACGGATGCGTTTTTTGAATCCATTTCAGGCCTCACCACAACAGGCGCAACAGTTATTAATGGTTTGGACGGGATGCCGCCCGGTATTCAACTCTGGCGTGGAATTCTGCAATGGCTCGGTGGTCTTGGCATCATCGTTATGGCCGTATCTGTGCTGCCGATGTTGCAGATCGGCGGTATGCAATTGTTCAAAACTGAAGCCTTTGAAACCCCTGAGAAAATCTTGCCGCGTGCAACACAGATCTCTGGTTTTATCACACTGATTTTCTTGAATCTCACAGGCCTTTGCATGCTCGCTTATTTGCTTGCTGGCATGAATTTTCTGGATGCTGTCGTGCACGCTATGACGACTGTTGCGACAGGTGGATTCTCAACACATGATGCGTCACTTGGATATTTCAACAGTGTCAAAATCGACATCATAGCAACCGTGTTTATGATCATCGGTTCATTGCCGTTCTTACTTTATGTTCAAGCTTTGCAAGGGCACTTGCGCCCGTTGTTCAAAGACAACCAAGTGCAAACCTTTCTGATGTTGCTGTCTGCGTTAGTTCTATTTGCTTGGATTGTGGAAGAAATTTTAGGTATACGTGCCGGCATAGATGCGTTTCGATTTGCGCTCGTAAACGTCACTTCCATCATGACAGGTACAGGTTATGCCACGACCGCGTATGACGGATGGGGCCCTGTGGCCGTAGCCTTTTTCTTCTTCATCATGTTCATTGGTGGCTGCGCGGGATCAACATCATGCGGCATCAAAATATTCCGCTTTCAGGTTCTATTTCAAAACATACGTCAACATATTGCCAATGTGCTTTATCCCAATGGTGTTTTCACTCAGCGGTTTAATGGCCGTCCGATCGAAGATACTGTTTCCGTTGCGGTGATGGGTTTTTTCTTTCTCTACATTCTCACCTTTGTCGTGTCAGCATCTGCATTAGCGATTGCTGGTGTTGATCCAATTACCGCATTGTCGGGTGCAGGATCAGCAATCTCAAACGTTGGGCCCGGGCTGGGCGCAATCATTGGACCAGCAGGCAATTATCAACCTCTTGATGATATTCCAAAATGGATCTTGGCGATCACAATGTTGATCGGACGGCTCGAACTGTTCACCGTATTGGTGTTGCTGTCACCGAGATTCTGGCGCACATAAAGTTTGCTATTCAGCGGGTTGAATTGATGTGCCGTTGGACTGTTTGGTTTGGCGCCTTTGTTCAAAAACGAATCTCAGCGCTGTTGAGATGTCATTTCCAATTCCAACGAATGCCGGAACCAAGAACAGAACCAAAACAGTTGCAGAAGCCAAGCCAAACACCATTGTCGCGGCCATAGGCAGCAAGAACTGAGCTTGCAAACTCTTTTCAAATAGCAGCGGGACCAAGCCGCCAATCGTCGTTAAAGATGTCAACAGCACTGCGCGCAAGCGATCACGGCTCGCACCAATGGCGGCATCTTTGATCGATTCTCCCTCTTCAATACGTTCATCCAAACGGCTGACAAGAATAATGGAGTCGTTCACCAAAATTCCGGCAAGTCCAAGCAAGCCAATCACGGATAGAATGGTGAGTTTTAAACCGAGCAAATAATGGCCCAGCACGGCGCCGACAATGCCGAATGGAATAATCAACATCACGGCAATGGGACGCCAATAACTGGCAAACACCCAAGCGAGAACGATATAGATAACGGCTAGTGCAATGATCGCTCCAATCTGAAGATCAGCAAAAGCATCGCGACGCTCTTCATCGCGGCCTGAGTATCGGTACGTGATGCCATATTTAGAAACAATTTCAGAAATTCCCGATACTTCTAGTACCTCTTGTGCCTGTTCGGTTGTGGAAATTTTGTTATCAATATCTGCCGTAACCGAAACTGTGGCTTTTCCATCTATGCGTTCGATGGCTGCAAAACCTTGTCTTTCTGTGATTTTCACAACCTGAGACAGAGCCACAAACTGACCTGCGGGACTGCGCAATTCAAAATTACGAAGAGCAGCTGCACCATTTTGATTTGTGATTTTAGAAACGCGAACCGTAATTTCATCATCACCGTCCGCAAAACGACGCGGTATCGCTCCCTCAAACGAGTTCCGTAACTGACGGCCCACATTATCAATCGTGAAGCCCAGCGCTGACCCGCGTGGTGTGAGCTGCATGGTCAATTCCGGTTTACCGTATGGCAAGTCATCAGAGACGCCAGACACCCCTTCGACGGTTTGCATAAGCGGAATGATCTCAGTAGCCGCAGCTTTCAAAACCGAAACATCCGGGCCTTGCAGTTGAACATCAATATCGCGACCTGGAGGGCCACCACGAGATTCAAATAATGCAACACGTCGAACACCCGCAATTTTGGGAACAGCCTTGCGCCAAGCACGAACAATTCTTGGAGTGCGGACCGTACGTTCTTCGGAGGTCGTCAACTGCACACGAATGGACGCAACATTATCTCCTGTGGAACGGCCAGCTTGTCCAAGTGTGGAGAAAGCAGCAACAATGAGTTTTTCATCACCACCTGTCAGTTCTTGTTCAGCATCACCGAGTGCGGCTTCAATGCGCTGTAAAACAGATCGTGCTTTTTCTTCGGGCACACCTGCATTGAACACAACTCTCGCATTTATATTTTCCGCTTCCGCAGACGGGAAAAAGACGAACCCCACACGACCGCTGGCAACAACACCCCATACGCCAATAATGACACACGATATCGCGAGTCCGATCGTTACGTATCGCCATTGAAATGACAGACTGACAATTGCGTTAAACGGTTTGTCGCGGAACCAATTAAATCCCTTATCGAAATTCCGGCGAAATGCGCCTTCTGCCATCAACTCTTCTTCAGTTTTTCCGCGTTGTCGCCATATAGCCAATGCTGAAAATATGGCTTCTACCAACACAGAAGTCACATAAGCAATAACAGCCAGCGCTCCGATGAAGAGCGGCAATTTTGTTCCCGCACGTTGCTCTTGAATAAAGTCCACGAGACCGGAAGCAGAACCCGGCAAGATTGGAATTGGTACATAATTTCGTACAACGGACATCACACCGTTGCAGATTTCAACAAACCATAAACCTTTGTTCGGCTCAGCCACCGACACAGCAAAAACACCAATCGTGAGGGCAATCAAAAATTGCCGCCAATAAGACCAACGTTTCGCTTTGCGCGGTTTCAAAGTGTGCGCCAAATGCCCGGGCAAAATAAGGAAACATTCGATCAAACTGGCAACAATAACCGCCATAACCACGAGCGGAAGCACGCCTATGATTTGACCAAGTACACCTTGAATCACAAGGATGGGCGCAAAAGCTGCAACCGTAGTGATCATCGCAGCAGTTACCGGTGTAACCATTCTGCCTGCTCCATTTTCAGCAGCGGTAAAGGGTTCATCTCCTGCCGTGAAACGAGTGGCCGTGTGTTCGCCAACCACAATGGCGTCATCCACAATGATGCCGAGCATCATGATCAACCCGAACAGCGATAGCATATTTATGGTTTGGCCGGTGACCCACATGATACCGATAGTCGCCAACATAGCGACCGGAATACCCGCGGCGACCCAAAAAGCAATGCGCGCATTGAGAAAAATGAAAAGAATTCCAACCACTAAAATGAGACCACCAAGTCCGTTGTTGACCAGCAGCAAGATACGTTCGGTCAATGCATTGGCCCGAACATCATACTGTTTCAGCACAAGCCCGGCAGGCAAAGCACCCTCTATCTCCTTGAGGTAATCAGTGAGTATTTGATTGGTTGTTAGGGTATCAGCAGATTCGGCTCTCTGCACATCTATCTGAATAGCGCGTTGGCCAGCCATAAACCCTTGCGGTTGACTGCTGTCATAGGTGTCTTTGATAGCAGCTATTTCGCGAAGGCGAACTTTTTCACCTGTATCAAACGAACGCACCTCTATTTCACCCAACGCCTCAGGTGTTTTTACATCAGCCAAAGTGCGCAACTGTTTCTCAATATTTCCCTCCATTTGACCGGACGGCAGATCGCGGGAATTGCTTGCGATGATGTCTGAAACATCGCCGATTGTGAGACCTATTCTACGCAAATCACGTTCCGGAATGTCCACTTGCAACTCACGTGAACGTAGGCCGGTAAATGAGATCTTATCGATACCCCGTTCAATCAAATCATCTCTGATTTTTTTGGCATAAAACCGCAATGCCCGTTCCGAGACAGGCCCCGTAACGGCTAATCGCGCAACCCGGTCAAAAAAAGCAGCTTGATTGACCTCTGGTTCATCAGCATCTTCGGGTAAATTTGTGACCGTTTTAACTGCAGTTTCCACATCCCGCACCGCCTGTTTCATATCCACACCTTGTTGATATTCAAGGCCTATGGATGCGATGCCTTCACGGGCACGCGACGTGACACGCTTGATGCCATCAAGATAGCGTAATTCGGGTTCCATTATTTCGAGAATATTGGATTCCACATCCTCAGCACTGGCGCCGGACCACGTTACTGAAACGGTCACAACAGGCACTTCTGTCGTTGGAAAAAACTGCGTGTTGATACGCCCCAATGCAAAGACACCAAAAATGATCATCATAATCATGATCAAATTCGCCGCGTTACGGTGGCGCACAAAAAGCCGGACAAGACTTGATGTTGAAGCTGTGAAAGACGCCTGTGAAGAAGGTTTGTCCATCACCAAACCACCTACTCTTTGTCCGTGTTTTGTTGACGCCATTTAGCGACGAGCTTTCGCCGTTCCGGAACATCTATTGCGCGGAACTCTTGCAAAGTCAGATTATTGGCTTCGACAATTTTCACAACTTCTTCTGAGGAAGGCCTGCCACTGCGTGCACTTGGGTTTAGAGTTTCCTCTGTCTTTTCCAGCTCGTCTTCACCTTCAATACGCACCGACAAACCATTGCTGACTTCGGTAATGCGGGTGGTGAGAACCTGATCCCCATCACTCAAACCAGATGCAACAATTGCTTGCTCTCCTTCAAAAGCGACAATCGACACTTTTGCTGACTGCAATTTACCGTCGACCACCTTGTAAAGCGTGTCGTTATCGTAAATTGCTGTGTCGGGCACCATAAACGTGTTTGCAAAAACGGTATCGGGCACACTGACTTCAACAAATGCACCCGGTCGAAGTTTGACTCCTAGTTCGACATTTTCCAACTTGGCGATAACCTCGACGCCACCACGGTTAGCTTCGATTTGCGCACTCACCCGGTCAATACGCGCAGGATAAACGTAACGAATTCCGCCAACAGTCCATCCCACATCTACCATACGGCCTATCAATCCAGCTGAGCTAGTTTGAAGTCTTCCATATTGTGAATCTGTCAACGTAAACCGTGCTTCAAGACTGTCGACCTCGTACAATGATACGACCACATCATTGGCAGTTATGGCCCGGCCAATCTCGGCAGTGCTAGTTTGAACGATGCCTGAGAAAGGTGCCACCAATACTGTGGAATCCAAATTGCGTTGGGCTTGCGCGACTTTCCAGTCCAAACGTTCAATCGTCGCTTTCAATTGTTCCAACCGCGCTTCCTGAACTTTGATTGTATCTATGGACAAGGACACAGTTTGCCGACGCTGGCTTTCAACCAGCTTTCGCGCTTCCATCTGTTGCAACGTCATCGTTCTCTGCTTGGCCAGTTTTTCGGCTCTCGCAAGGTCTGTCTGGGCAAATTCTAACTGTTCTTCTGCTGCTACCAATTTGCTGCGTTCGAGCGAAATTTGTGCTTCATTTTCGACAATACGCGCTTTGGCTTCAGCAAGATTGCTTTGCGCTTCTGACAACGCGCCTTTGTAATCGAAATCGTTGATCTCAACCAACGCACTGCCCTTTTCAACGGCGGCGCCACCGCGAAGGTTTGGATTGATCTTTACGATTTCTCCAGACACCAAAGGCCGCAATTCAACTGTTCGGGCAGCAACTGTTTGACCGTAAGAAATAAATTTTGGCTGATTGTCAGATTGCTTCGCAGTGACCGTTTTGACGGTGTAAACTGTCTTGAACGCCGGTCGTTTTTTAGCTTCCGGCTTCCCATCAATCATGCGTTTGGCCATGAAATATGACCCCGCCAATATGGCGATCATCAATATTGCCTGCAATATAGCAAGCAATGTCTTGCCAGTGTAATAGCCAATACCTCTGCTATTTCGGGCTTCAGAAGCGACCGTACGAACATTCTCAGTAGAATATTCAGACACGACAGCATCGCTTTTTGTGACCAGCTCCCGCCCGTCTATTCCGTCCGACGATGTGTCGCTCACTTTATCTAGCATTCTGATGCTCCTGAAGTGCGAAATATACCGTGACTTACCACTTGTTCAAGTTAACAATGGTAAAGTTATGTAAAACAGCTGAGGTCTTTTGGCGCACAATATCAAGAATACGTGACGTGTTTTTAAAAACTTACGGGGTCAAATGAATAAGCCGAACTGCAGAATTCACATGTTACACTGATCTTACCGTTTTCAACACTTTGATCCCGCTCTTGCGCACTGAGACCAGCCAATACGTCTTCCACTTTCTTCTCTGAACATGAACAATCGTCAGAAACCTTGGTGCCATCAAAAACGCGCACCCCATGTTTATGAAACAGACGATACAACAAGCGTTCTGGTTCAACAGATACGTCAGTCAGTTCCACATCATCGATTGTTTGCATCAAAGCCTGTGCTTCAGACCATGCATCATCTTCCTTAAAACCATTGTCTTCACTGGCACCATCACCACCGTGCAGATCTTTTTGGCGCATCCGTTCGGTGGTATCCGGCAAGAATTGTAGGAGTACTCCGCCAGCTGTCCAATTGTGACGTGGACCACCGCCTTCAGTACGTGTGAGGACTTCCCCAACGGCGATACGCACTTCGGTTGGGATTTGTTCAGATTGACGAAAATATCTGCGTGCCACTTCTTCCAAGCCAACACCATCCAACTGCACAATACCTTGATAGCGCTGTGTGTGTTCACCTTGGTCAATGGTCATGGCCAAACTCCCCTTCCCAAGTAGGGAAATAGGGTCGGTGGTTTCCAAAGCAGCAACCGCGTCTGCATCATAGCGCGCATAAGCGCGTACAGAACCCGGTGTCGTAAAATCGGTGACGATCATGGACACAGGACCATCGGTTTGGGTTTGCAGAATGAATTTACCTTCAAATTTCAGTGCGGTTCCCAGCAAGACAGTCAGCACCACAGTCTCAGCAAGCAAACGACTGACCGGCTCCGGATAATTATGCCGGTCTAGAATAGTATCCAACATTGGGCCTATCTGCACAGTTCGTCCGCGCACATCTAAAGGTTCTACCTGAAACGGGACAACCGCATCTTGCCCGGCAAAATCAATGTTCAATGCATTTTCCATAGTGGCCATTGCGCGCCTCGTTGCTGATAGGCACTCACCCGCAGCACTTTCATAAATCATTATGTTGTCGAAATTGTCTCGTCTTCAAATAGGCCATAAAATGGCAATTGCAAGCGATGCTCTAGCTGTTGACAAGGCACCAAGCCAGAATGCCTTTTTGGACATGTAAGCGGTTTTCCGCTTCGTCAAACACAACTGATTGCGGACCGTCCATCACTTCGTCTGTAACCTCTTCGTTTCGGTGAGCTGGAAGACAATGCATAAATAGGGCATCTTTATCAGCATGCTCCATAAGAGTAGCGTTCACCTGATAAGGGCCAAACGTGTTGTGCCCGTCTGCGTCATCTTCCATGCCCATAGAAGTCCAAGTGTCGGTAATGACACAATGGCTGCCTTCAACAGCGTGTTTGGGATCTTGGGTCAATTCAATCTTAGCGCCAGCAGCCTTCGCAGTGTCGATATATTTTTGCGATGGGCCGCGCCCTTCAGGAGTCGCAATGCGCAAAGTGAAATCAAACTTGGAAGCGGCTTCCATGAAGGAATGCACCACGTTGTTGCCATCACCTGTATAGGCAATTATTTTACCAGCTATGGGGCCATTGTGTTCTTCAAATGTCATGACATCGGCCATGATTTGGCATGGATGGGTTTCATCTGTCAGGCCATTAATCACTGGAACAGTGGCATATTTTGCCATTTCTAAGAGACGGTCATGGGCGGTTGTGCGTATCATAATAGCATCCACATATCGCGACAAAACCCGTGCCGTATCTGCCACAGATTCTCCACGTCCCAACTGGGAAGACGCACCGTCCAGAACAATGGTCTCGCCACCGAGGTCGCGCATGCCCACATCAAACGAAACGCGGGTACGGGTCGACGGTTTGTCAAAAATCATCGCGAGCACTTTGCCCGTGAGCGGCAGTTCACGCTTTCCAGCTTTGAAATCCGTTTTCATCCTACTTGCGGATTTCAGAATAGATTTCAGTTCGTCGCCCGAAAAGGCGGCGATATCGAGAAAATGATTTTGCATTTTGTTATCCGGCTTTTTGGAGCTTGGTAAGCGCTGTTTCCATTTTTGCAACAGCGTCGTGAATATCAGATTCTTCAATCGTCAATGGCGGGATCAAACGCACAACGTTATCTCCAGCAGGCACAGTCAAGAAGTTTTCGTCTCTGAATGCGGCAACAATGTCAGTGTTGAGCGCTTTGCATTTGAAACCCTGCATCAAACCATCACCACGAACACCTTCAATCAAATCAGGGAAACTGTCGGCCACTTCCGCCAAACGCTGACGCATAATGATCGCTTTATCTTGGACAGATTGAAGGAAACCCTCTTTCAAAACCACATCAAGAACAGCATTACCAACCGCCATCGCCAGCGGATTTCCGCCATAAGTTGTACCATGGGTTCCTGCTTGCATTCCAGAGGCTGCTCGTTCAGTTGCCAAACATGCACCAACGGGAAATCCGCCACCTATACCTTTGGCAATACCCATAATGTCGGGCTCAGCACCTTCGATCCATTGATGCGCAAACAAACGGCCTGTCCGGCCCACACCGCACTGCACTTCGTCATATATAAGTAAGATACCTTCTTCATCACACATTTCGCGCAGACCACGCAGACATTGATGAGGCACCGGGCGAATACCACCTTCTCCTTGAACCGGCTCAATCAAAATTGCAGCCGTTTTATCGTCTACAGCCGCTTTCAGTGCTTCGTGATCGCCAAATGGCACTTGCTTAAAACCGGAAACAGGTTCGCCAAAGCCCATCAAATATTTCTCATTTCCACCAGCAGAAATTGCAGCAAGCGTCCTGCCGTGAAAAGCGCCTTCAAACGTGATGATGTTCACACGTTCCGGGTTGCCGTTTTCAAAGTGCCAGCGCCGAGCGGTCTTGAATGCACATTCCATGGATTCTGAACCGGAATTTGTGAAAAAGACTCTCTCTGCAAAACTATTGTCGCACAAGCGTTTTGCAAGGCTCTCCTGTTGCGGGCTCTCATAAAGGTTCGACACATGCCAAAGTTGTTCCGCTTGAGACTTCAAAGCTTCCACCAAATGCGGATGAGCATGTCCCAGAGAATTCACAGCGATGCCTGCTGCAAAATCGAGATACTCTTCCCCTTGATTTGTGAACAATCGGCACCCTTCTCCCTTTTCAAAATGAATTGGAGCTCTGGCGAATGCGCTGAACAGCGAAGAAATATTGGCGGGTGCCATCGTTTTGGCTTTCATAAAATGGAACCGACTTCAGAAAAGTAGCACTTTCCCGATTATCAGTTTGAGGTTGAGAGAACAAAATCCGCTTTAATGCGGTTAATGGGTGCACTCTATGCAAGAAATATTGACTGTCAATTGCATGAAAGCGGGTCTTTGCAAGGTAAGAAACACAAGGGCAAATGTGAAATAAGGATTAAATTACCCTGTTGTCCCCAGATTCCATCATTTCTTGGAAGAATGATTCTTTCAGTTGGGGACAAAATGAAAAAATGATTCGTGCTGCGCCTGTGACTCTTGCGGCGGAGTCAATGGCCATTGTAGTTTGTTTTTAAGAATACTGGGCTTGCAACCTGGGCTGAAATTCAACGTTTTAGAACCCAATAATTTAAAGGGTTTCAACTTCATCTCATAGAGGTGAAGCGTCTTTTTGCGCGCTGATTTTCCACTGATTTGCTTCGCCCTACAAACCAAACCGAATAAAGGTAAATTATTATGTCTTGGACTGATGATCGAGTGGCACGCCTTTCAAAACTTTGGGCAGACGGATTGAGCGCAAGCCAAATCGCAGCTGATTTGGGCGGGGTAACCCGCAACGCTGTAATCGGCAAAGTTCATAGACTTGGCTTATCAGGCCGCGTCAAACCTGCCGGAAAGTCTGGCGGAGCAGCACGCCGCAAACCGACAAGCACCCGCAAACCGGGTGGAGCGCGGACAACAACAAGGCCCAACCCGCGCGACTCAGGCACGGCAGGCACTAAGACACAGCGTCATGATGATGTTTTGCTAAAAGAGCCTGTTTCTCTTGAAGCCCCAACATCACGTAAAATTACACTGATGCAGTTGACAGAAACAACATGCAAATGGCCAACCGGAGATCCGACGATGCCGGGCTTCTCATTTTGTGGTCATAACAGCCAAGACGATAAACCTTATTGTGAATTCCATTCGAAACTGGCTTTCCAACCAGCAAGCGAAAGGCGCCGGCGTCGCTAGAGTTATGAAAACGCTGCTCGATTGATGTTTACACGTTGACAAGCTTTAACTGCTTTGAAAGCCTTCCGGGAACACCACCTTGAAGGCTTTTTTCATGCTCACATTTTCAGTCAACGGTTCAGAACAATCATTTGACTTGGACAATCCCAAGCTGCCCAACTGGGTTGAAGACAATGCGTTTTCTTCCGGTTCTTATCCCTATACCAAGAAAATGAAGCGTGGCGATTACGAAGAACAACTGGAAGCGCTGCAACTGGAATTGGTGAAATTACAGGCAGACCGTCTTGAAAATGGCACGCGTATTGTCATTTTATTCGAGGGACGCGATGCTGCTGGAAAAGGCGGCACAATTGGAGCATTCCGTGAATATTTGAAACCACGAAATGCGCGCGTAGTCGCACTTTCAAAGCCCACCGAAATCGAACAAGGACAGTTGTATTACCAGCGCTACATAAAACATCTGCCCACTGCCGGCGATATGACATTATACGACCGCTCTTGGTACAATCGCGGTGGCGTTGAACCGGTGATGGGTTTTTGTTCTGATGAACAACATAAGACATTCCTCAAAAACACCCCCGCATTTGAAAAAATGATTAGTGATGACGGTATCAAACTTTTTAAGTTCTGGCTGAATGTGAGCCAGGAAATGCAAATCAAGAGATTTCATGACCGCAGGCACAACCCTCTGAAATCGTGGAAATTATCACCTATCGACTTGAAAGCGCTAACCAAATTTGACGACTATACGCAGGCGCGGGACTCTATGCTTGCGACCACGCATACCGAACACGCGCCTTGGACGATTATTCGTTCCAATGACAAACGCAGAGCGCGCTTGAACGCCATTCGCTTTGTTTTAAATTCGCTTAAATATGCAGGCAAAGATGTTCAACTGATTGGCAAGCTTGATCCCAAAATTATTGGCTCAGGGCCCAAATTCTTGAATGCCAGCGGTGCATAATAGACCAAATTTCTACTGATCGACGCGCACACGAATTGAGAACAAATCGAGTGGTTTTCCGCCAAGCGCAAGATCGGTGTTAAACGCCATATACGCTGACTTATTTTTGCCAATCATTTTATCATTGACCAAAACGTCGAAAATATAGGCTTCCACTTGCTTGCGTGCGCTGAAACGTTTTCGGCCACAACTGCCCATGGAATCGAACTCGCAGAAAATCGCGAACTGCTGCATCTCATCGTTCGATGAGCGTAACATTACTTCAAACGTCGCGGCTTTCCCTTTGAGGGTTTCCAAAACACCACGCGGAATTTTTACCAAAACCGTATTGCCGCTGTTACCGGCATTTGAAGAAATACGTGCAAATGTTCGACCATTGGCCTGAATCAATTCAGCCGCACTGCGGTTGGCAAGGTCCAAGTTTTCCGGATTGACATCAGGTTCAAAAACATTGACCCAACCTTCCCCGCCCTCAGGTACAAAAGCACCTGATTCAATGGCGGGATTTGGGTTTGGAACAGAACCGTCCAAACGCGACTTGATAAGGTCCGGGCCAAATGTCCAAGCCCACCATGCTGCAACCCCAATACCGACCCAGATAATCGTCCATAAAAGCAGTTTTGCATAAGATCGTTTTTTACGCCTTTGCAACAACATGGGATTGAACGGTTCTGGTTCCAATTCAATTGAAGCATCGTTTTGATGCGCTGCCGGAATTGGAATGTCTGGAACATCCAATTGAGGCTCCGCCCTTTGAGGATGAATTGGGTTAGGTTGCGGAGCCGGACTGGTAGGAATTCGTGCTGACGTTGGTCTATTGGGTGCGACGCCAGACAGGTCGCCAGTATTTTGTGGTGCAGCTTCCACCTCAGGCGCATTGGACTGCATCTTTGGAGTCGGTGCTGCAGGTGCAGGTGCAGGTGCAGGTGCAGGTGCAGGTGCAGGTGCAGGTGCAGGTGCAGGAATATCTGCTTGCTTATACGAAGATTCAATATCTGAAATGGCTTTTTGCAGACGTTGCCTCTGTGCCGTTGCCGAATTTTGATCCATTGCAGGATTTTTCGACAACATTCGTTCCAACGCCTGACGCGAGGAATTGTATATAGCTTCGCGCCCTTCAGAAGACAGATTTCCCTGTTTCTCAATTGCGCCGCGGATTAGGTCTTCAAATCCTGCCAATTCACTCTCCCGAGTTCCCACATCCCTTGTTCGCTTTTATCTGCGCAAAGTCCATTTGGAAACATTGTTTTCTTTAATTTCTACCGTTGCGTCACAGCCAATTGGCTAAAGTCGTGATTTGTTGGCGGTACACAGCGTTAAATGGGCGCAACCTCTCCAATTCAATTGACGTATTGGTAAGGATTTGTTCTGTATGGAGATTAATTGGGTAATCTTATCGTCGGCAGGCTCTCTCATGGCAGTTCCATCCATACTTAAAGACGGGCTTGCGCTGCCCGCCATAGCTTCTCCTTTGTTTATTATTTCTCATCCACCATTAGTGATTGAACAGTGTAAAGCAGGCATTATCGGGTCGTTCCCAGCTCTGAATGCACGTCCCGCATCCCAATTGGATGACTGGTTGGCAGAAATCACAGAGACTTTGGACGCCTATAACAAAGCAAACCCTGAAAAACCCGCAGCGCCATTTGCTGTGAATCAGATCGTACACAAATCGAACGACCGTTTGGAACACGACGTTGAAATGTGCGTGAAATACAAAGTCCCCATCGTCATTACGTCATTGGGCGCACGCCCTGAACTGAATGATGCCATACATTCCTATGGTGGGATCACCTTGCACGACATCATCAACAATCGCTTTGCACACAAAGCGATTGAAAAAGGTGCTGATGGTCTTGTCGCCGTAGCGGCTGGAGCAGGCGGCCACGCAGGTACACTTTCACCAATGGCACTTATTCAGGAAATCCGAGAATGGTTTGATGGTCCGCTGTTGTTGTCTGGCGCAATTGCAACAGGTGATGCAGTTTTGGCAGCCCAAGCGATGGGTGCGGATATGGGCTATATTGGCTCTGCTTTTATCGCAACCAATGAGGCGCGTGCTGTTGATTCTTATAAAGAAATGATTGCTTCCAGTTCTGCAGACGACATCATTTATTCAAATTTGTTTACCGGAGTTCACGGCAATTACCTAAAAGGCTCTATCGAAGCCGCAGGTATGGACCCGGGTGACTTACCAGTTTCTGACCCGAGCAAAATGAGCTTTGGCTCTGATACATCCAAAGCCTGGAAAGATATTTGGGGGTCCGGTCAAGGTGTCGGCGCGGTTAAGGAAGTGGTGCCAACAGCAGAGCTGGTGGCCCGTTTAGCTCGTGAATATCAAGCAGCCAAAGCAAGAATTGCCGCGCTTTAAAACGACTTGAATTTAAAAATTTTACCAATTGATAAATTTTTAAAACGCGATATTCTGATCTCAAGACATCAACACATTTCAATGTTGATTAACTTGGGAGAGACGAATGGCAGCTTCAGCGTTTGAGAAGAGAATGCGGGATGGCGTGGCTGCAGGCCGCCTTAAATCAGACGAGCTGAAAAATAATTTCAATGATGTTCACCCACCACTGGATGGACACGAAGCATTGGTGGCGTCTGATCGCTGCTATTTTTGTTATGACGCGCCATGTGTCACTGCCTGTCCTACAGCGATCGATATTCCCCAGTTTATCCGCGAAATTTCGACCGGCAATACAGTCGGTGCTGCTGAAACAATTTTAGAACAGAATATTTTGGGCGGCATGTGTGCCCGTGTTTGCCCGACTGAAACGCTTTGCGAACAAGCTTGTGTGCGTGAACTCGCTGAAGGCAAGCCCGTGCAAATCGGATTGCTTCAACGTTTCGCCACTGATGAAGTGATGACACAAAACAAGCAGTTTTTTGAGCGAAAACCTACCACGGGAAAATCCATTGCAGTTGTTGGCGCAGGCCCTACCGGTCTTGCTTGCGCTCACCGTCTTTCCATGCACGGCCATAACGTGACCATTTATGAAGCACGTAAAAAGCCTGGCGGATTGAATGAATTCGGGATTGCTGCTTACAAAACCGTCGACAACTTTGCCCAAAAGGAAGTTGACTACGTGACCGCAATTGGTGGCATCAACATCAAATACAACGAACCAATTGGACCAAATCTTAATTTGGATAAACTGCGCAAAGACCATGATGCCGTATTCCTCGGTATGGGTCTGTCAGGTGTGAACGCGCTTGGGTTAAAAGGAAAAGAACCTGAAGGCGTGATGGATGCAGTCGATTTCATTGCACAACTCCGCCAAACGAAAAACAAAGGCAAAATCGCAATTGGCCGCCGTATCGTTGTGATTGGCGGCGGTATGACGGCCGTTGATTGCGCTGTTCAAGCCAAACTACTGGGGGCTGAAGAAGTCACCATTTGCTACCGGCGTGGGCAAAGTCAGATGAATGCCTCGCGCTACGAACAAGAACTTGCAGCAACCCATGGTGTTATCATCCGCGACTGGCTGCAACCGCAAAAATTAAAGACAAAATCTGGTGCCGTGTCAGGCATCACATTGGAATACACGCATACGGAAAAGAAAAAACTCGTTGGTACGGGCGAAACAATCACTCTGGAAGCGGATCAAGTTTTCCGTGCCATTGGACAAACACTTGGCGATGAAAATTCAGATGTTTTGGAAAATGAGTTGAAATTGGACCACGGGCGGATTGCAACACGTGAAGACGGCGCAACAAGCCTTGATGATGTTTGGGCTGGCGGCGACTGTACAAACATGGGCGATGACCTAACCGTCACCGCTGTCGCTCAAGGCCGCGATGCGGCCGAATCCATCACCAAATATTTGAACGCGTAAGGGAGAAACACAATGGCTGATATTTCAAACAATTTCGTTGGCATTAAATCTCCGAATCCGTTCTGGCTGGCTTCGGCGCCACCGACCGACAAAGCCTATAATGTTGAACGTGCTTTCAAAGCAGGTTGGGGTGGTGTTGTTTGGAAAACCCTTGGCGAAGAAGGCCCACCCATCGTTAATGTGAATGGCCCGCGCTATGGCGCAATTTGGGGCGCAGATCGTCGCTTACTCGGCCTCAATAATATCGAGTTGATCACTGATCGGGACTTGCATTTAAACCTGCGTGAAATCAAAGAAGTGAAAGCGAAATGGCCCGATCGTGCCATGATCGTCTCACTGATGGTGCCGTGCGAAGAACAAGCTTGGAAAAGCATCTTGCCACTGGTTGAAGAAACAGGCGCAGACGGAATTGAGCTTAATTTCGGTTGTCCCCACGGGATGAGCGAACGGGGTATGGGTGCTGCCGTTGGGCAAGTGCCTGAATATATCGAAATGGTGACCCGCTGGTGCAAACAAACCACACGAATGCCCGTGATTGTGAAACTAACACCCAATATTTCAGATATCCGCTACCCTGCCCGCGCGGCAAAAGCTGGTGGTGCTGACGCTGTGTCTTTGATCAACACCGTTTCTTCCATCGTGTCAGTGAATTTGGATGATTTCTCTCCCGAACCTTCCATCGATGGTAAAGGAAGCCATGGGGGGTATTGTGGACCAGCCGTAAAACCAATTGCGTTGAACATGGTGGCTGAAATTGGTCGAGACGAGGAAACCGTCGGTCTGCCGATTTCTGGTATTGGCGGCATCACCACTTGGCGCGATGCGGCAGAATTTCTTGCACTTGGCGCAGGCAATGTTCAGGTGTGCACCGCAGCTATGACCTACGGTTTCAAAATTGTCGAAGAAATGATTTCCGGCCTGGAAGCTTGGATGGATTCTAAAGGCCACCGCACATTGGATGACGTGATTGGACGGGCAACGCCCAACGTCACTGATTGGCAATACCTCAACCTGAACTACGTGACCAAAGCGAAGATCAATCAAGATACTTGCATCAAGTGTGGCCGTTGCCATATCGCCTGTGAAGACACGTCTCACCAAGCTATCACCAACATGCTGAACGGCGAACGGCACTTTGAAGTGATTGATGAAGAATGTGTCGGCTGCAATTTGTGTGTGAATGTTTGCCCTGTTGAAAGCTGCATCACAATGGAACAAGTGCCGGCAGGACAAATGGATGCACGCACCGGCAAAAAGGTCGTCAAAAAATATAGCAACTGGACCGAACACCCCAACAACCCGTCTATTGTTGCGGCAGAGTAATTGTACAACGTGATCAACGGAGGTTGATGCGGCAACCAGATAATCTAACGCCCCAGATTATTTGATCTAAACATCACATAAACCTTCTTGATGGTCGGAACTTCCCGAACAATCCCTCAAGTTTGGGGAGTTCCGGTTTGCAAACTAAGGCGCAAGACCTTCGACAAACAATTGATCAAGAAAACGGGCGGCGTCTTCAAAGCGGCCTTCGCCCTGCCCCATACCGCCTAGCACCACCTGAACCTGCACATCGAAGTCCGCATAATGTTGCGTTGTTGCCCAGATAGCGAAGAACATGTGATGGGGGTCGCATTTTTTCAGTTGCCCGGCATCTGACCAATTACGGATAATTTTCGCTTTTTCATCTACCAGAATTTTTAGGTCCGATAGTTCGTCCCCGATGCGCGGCGCGCCTTGCAAAATCTCATTGGCGAACAATCGACTTTCGCGCGGGTAATCCCGTGCCAATTCCAGTTTACGTCGAATATAGGATTTGATTTCAGAAACCGGTTCGCCATTTTCATTCAATTCACG
This sequence comes from uncultured Rhizobiaceae group bacterium, assembly GCA_938010435.1. Taxonomy (GTDB): domain Bacteria; phylum Pseudomonadota; class Alphaproteobacteria; order Rhizobiales; family Rhizobiaceae; genus Pseudahrensia. The sequence goes on from CALLUS010000008.1 coordinate 175,144, forward strand.
CAGCGGCCGCAGCCAATTGTCCAGCAAACGATCAAGTAACTGCCTATGAATCGTTTCTTTGTTTTTAAAGTAATACAGCAAATTTGGCTTAGACAGGCCTGCTTGATCAGCGATCTGATCTAATGTTGCCCCACGAAAACCGTGACTGGCAAAAACATCAAGTGCCGCTTCCAAAATGAGTTCTTCTTTTTCCAACTGAATGCGCGTGCGTTTGCGCGTTTCTGATGCTCGTGATTGCCGAACTTCGGGCTTTGATTGCGGCAAAAGAAAATCACTCCCTGTCTGTGGGGCAGAAACCTATCCCCAATGTCATTTTACACCTTGAGGCGCGCGTGGAAACCTGTAATCTTTGACCGGCTGGTAAATTTTTTATGGGAGTGAAATCAATGGCCGCAGCAGGTGAAAACCTTCGCATCAATGGCGAGAGGCTTTGGGACTCCATTCATAAAATTGCCGAAATCGGACCGGGCATTGCGGGCGGCTCCAACCGCCAAACAGTGACTGATGAAGATGCTGAGGGGCGCAAACTTTTTCAGACATGGTGTGAGGAGGCCGGTTTGTCCATGGGAGTGGATCAAATGGGTACGATGTTCATGCGCCGTGAGGGAACCGACACGGGCGCACTCCCCGTCTATGTTGGTTCCCACTTAGACACCCAGCCCACAGGTGGCCGCTATGACGGCGTGCTTGGAGTGCTGGCAGGATTGGAAATTATCCGCACGCTCAACGATATGGACATCCAAACCAAACACCCGATTGTGGTGACCAACTGGACCAATGAAGAAGGCACACGCTTTGCACCGGCTATGATGGCGTCAGGTGTGTTTGCCAAAGAATTCACCCAAGAATGGGCTTATGACAAAGTGGATGTCGACGGCAAAACCTTTGGCGAAGAACTAGAACGTATCGGTTGGAAAGGCGACGAGGTGGTTGGCGACCGCAAGATGCACGCTTTTTTGGAGCTGCATATTGAACAAGGACCAATTCTTGAAGCCGAGGGCAAAGACATTGGTGTTGTGACCCATGGACAAGGGCTACGTTGGATAGAATGCACCGTGACGGGCAAAGAAAGCCACACGGGATCTACCCCCATGCCCATGCGCAAAAATGCGGGGCGCGGCTTGGCGCAAATCACCGAACTGGTTCACACAATCGCCATGGACAACGCTCCCAACGCCGTGGGCGCCATTGGCTATATTGATGTCTACCCAAACAGCCGAAACATCATCCCGGGTAAGGTTGTTTTCACCATCGATTTCCGATCTCACGAACTGGACACGCTGAACGGCATGGTGGAGCGATTGATGAGCGAAGCCCCAAAACTCTGTGCTGATCTGGAAGTCGGATTTGAAGCAGAAATCGTCGGCCAATTTGACCCACCAGCATTTGACAAAAAACTGGTGCAAAGCATTCGCGAAGCGTCTGAACGTTTGGGTTATTCCCACATGGACATTATATCCGGCGCAGGCCACGACGCCTGCTGGATCAACCGCGTCGCCCCCACCGCCATGGTGATGTGCCCGTGTGTGGATGGATTGTCCCACAACGAAGCCGAAGATATTTCCAAAGAATGGAGCACAGCGGGGGCTGAGGTGTTGTTCCATGCGGTAGTAGAAGCTGCGGAGATTGTAGGGGGAGAATAATCTAATGGAATTAGTAACACTTATCAGTTTCGCGTCTTTAGCAACCCTATTGGTTATTTCACCGGGACCAAACGGCGTACTCATAGCAAAAACTGTACCAACATCAGGCAGAGCTGCCGGCTTTGCCAATGTAATAGCATTTGTTCCTGCATTTTTTTTGCATGGTGCATTTTCCATCTTTGGTATTTCTATAATTCTTCTTCAATCTCCGTGGGCGTTTTGGTCAGTAAAATTTGTTGGTGCGGCATATCTATGCTGGATCGGAATCAAAGCTCTTTATTCTGCCATCAAAGGCGATGTTTCCATTTCACAAATTGAGCCTGCAAATCGGGCACGCAATTTGAGGCACGCGTTCAGCGAAGGTTTTCTGACCAACTTTTTAAACCCTAAAGTATCCATGTTTTATCTCGCCGCGTTCCCGCAGTTTATTCAATCTGGCGAGAATACCATTCTCTACGGCTTCTTATTAGTTGCCTTACATTCTGCGATAAACCTGATTTGGTTTTCATGCATTGTGCTGCTTTTGGGTCGCATGACGGCTTTTGCTAGATCTGGTCCAATACAACGCTGGATCAAAGGTTTTACTGGCTTTGTATTCATCGGATTCGGAGTCAAACTCGCAACACTGCGTACTTGAGGAGTTACCCCATGACCACAACAATCAAAAACGGCACCATTGTTACTGCCGATCTGACATATAAATCCGATGTTCAAATCGAAGAAGGTGTAATCACGGCGATTGGGCCGAACCTTTCTGGTGGCACGGAATTGGATGCCACCGATTGTTACATTATGCCCGGTGGGATCGACCCGCACACGCATCTTGAGATGCCTTTCATGGGTACCTATTCGACAGATGATTTTGAATCTGGCACCCGTGCCGCACTTTCTGGTGGCACAACGATGGTGGTGGATTTTGCCCTGCCCGCACCCGGTCAATCGCTGCTGGAAGCCATTCAAATGTGGGACAACAAGTCGACCCGCGCCAATTGCGATTATTCTTTCCACATGGCGATCACATGGTGGGGCGAGCAGGTTTTCGACGAGATGGAAACCGTGGTCAAAGACAAAGGCATCAACACGTTCAAACACTTCCTCGCCTACAAGGGCGCTTTGATGGTGAATGATGATGAACTTTATTCATCCTTCCAACGCTGTGCCGCCTTGGGTGCAACACCTATGGTGCACGCGGAAAACGGCGACGTGGTTGCCGAACTTTCCGCCAAGCTGTTGGCTGAAGGAAACACAGGGCCAGAAGCCCATGCCTATTCTCGCCCGCCACAAGTTGAGGGCGAAGCAACCAACCGCGCGATTATGATTGCGGATATGGCGGGCGCACCGCTTTACGTAGTCCACACATCTTGCGAAGATTCCCACGAAGCAATTCGTCGCGCTCGTTCTCAAGGCAAACGTGTTTGGGGTGAACCGCTCATTCAACACCTCACATTGGACGAGAGCGAATATTTCAACAAAGATTGGGACCACGCAGCACGACGCGTGATGTCTCCGCCCTTCCGCAACAAGCAACATCAGGATTCATTGTGGGCAGGTCTTTCCAGCGGCTCGCTTTCCGTTGTCGCAACCGACCACTGCGCATTTACAACTGAACAAAAACGCACAGGCGTTGGCGACTTCACAAAAATTCCAAACGGTACAGGTGGCCTTGAAGACCGTATGCCAATGCTTTGGACTTATGGCGTTGCAACAGGCCGCATCACCATGAATGAATTCGTGGCAGTGACCTCCACCAACATCGCCAAAATCCTGAATTGCTATCCGAAGAAAGGCGCAATTCTTGTTGGCTCTGATGCAGACATTGTGGTTTGGGACCCGAAAAAAGAAAAGACGATCGAAGCGACCAACCAGCAAAGCGCTATCGACTACAATGTGTTCGAGGGCAAACATGTCAAAGGGCTCCCACGCTACACGCTTTCACGCGGTCATGTTTCCGTAGTTGATGGAGAAGTGAAAACCCAAGAAGGTCACGGAAAGTTTGTGAAACGCGAACCAAATGCAGCTGTGAACTCCGCGCTTTCCACATGGAAAGAACTCATAAACCCAACGCCTGTAAAACGCACAGGTATTCCGGCGAGTGGGGTTTGAGTTGACTGTCTTTGAAGGTCTCTCCGCATTTCCCGTAACGCCGTCGAACTCCGATGGTATGGTTGACTGCGATCATTTTGGTCGACTGGTGAATCATCTCAATCGCGATGGGGTTTCATCCATCGGCGTGTTGGGGTCGACAGGTGGTTATATGTATTTGACCACAGAAGAACGCAGCCGTGCCATTCACACTGCGGTAGATGCTGCTGGTACAATGCCAGTGCTTGCTGGAATAGGTGCTTTGCGTACCAATGACGTTATCACCAATGTTAAAAATGCTGAAAAAGCTGGAGCGCAAGGTCTGTTACTAGCGCCCGTTTCATATCTTCCACTCACAGAGGCCGATGTGGATTCGCTGGTGCAAGATGTTGTCAACGCGACCGATCTTCCTATTTGCTTTTACAACAACCCGGGCACGACCAAATTCAATCTCGACGAAAACCAACTGGTGCGACTGGCGAATGCTGGCACAATCGATGCAGTGAAGAACCCACCCGCGCCGGAAGGTGATTTCGTTGGTCAGATTGACCGACTTCGTGCGACGGTGCCAAACGATTTTTGTCTCGGGTATTCCGGTGATGCGTCAATTGCTGGCGCGTTGGAAGCGGGAGCAGACGCTTGGTATTCCGTTCTTGCGGGCACATTGCCAGATATTGCCATTGAACTTTGGAACGCTCGAAACGACGTCAATCAACTCAAAGCGATCAATGAACGCCTCGCGCCCATGTGGAAACTTTTCGACGAATACGGAAGCATTCGCATTATTCACGAGATCGCCGATATGGTTGGTCTGGGAAACGTCAAACTTCCGTCGCCACTCCTCCCGCTCGGCACCGCTACGCGCCAAAACATCGAACAAGCTTTGAACTCTATCGAGGCCATAGAAGATCAATTTGTATGACAGTCGTATCCGCATCCAACCTCTCCCTCACTTTTGAGACCAACGATGGGCCCGTCCATGCGTTGAAGGACGTTAGTCTTGATGTACAGAAGGGGGATTTTGTTTCTTTCATCGGACCGTCAGGTTGCGGGAAGACGACCTTTTTGCGCGTGATTGCTGATTTGGAAAAGCCAACGGGCGGCAGCATTTCCGTTAATGGGATGACGCCTGAACAAGCCAGACAAGCCCGTGCTTATGGCTATGTGTTTCAGGCAGCATCCCTTTTGCCTTGGCGCACAATTGAGAAAAATATCGGCGTGCCGTTGGAAATCATGGGGCTTTCAAAAGCCGATCAACGCAAACGCATTGATGATGTTTTGTCCCTCGTCGATCTTGCGAACTTTGGTAAGAAATATCCGTGGCAATTGTCAGGCGGCATGCAGCAACGCGCTTCCATTGCCCGCGCCCTCGCTTTTGATGCTGATCTATTACTCATGGATGAGCCTTTTGGTGCGTTAGACGAAATCGTGCGCGACCACTTGAACGAACAATTGCTGAAACTTTGGGACGCGACAAACAAGACAATTTGTTTTGTTACCCATTCCATTCCAGAGGCGGTATATTTATCGACAAAGATCGTTGTTATGTCCCCTCGCCCAGGACAGATTTACGATGTGATCGACAGCACGTTGCCAAGGGAGCGCCCTCTCGACATTCGCGAAAGCCAGGAGTTCCTAGACATCGCCGCCCGTGTGCGCGACGGGTTAAAAGCAGGGCATTCTTACGATGAGTAAGCCCAGCAAAACCATTCCTGTTCTCACAATCATCGCGATCATTATCGCGATTTGGTATATCTGTGTGGTCTGGATGAATGCGCCGTTTGTTTATGATCAGGCGGAGCGCGCCAAGGTTGAACCGCCTGCATTTTCTGAACTTGTTTCCATCACCATGTCGCAAGAGCGGCCCGTGCTTCCAGCGCCCCATCAGGTGGCGCAAGAGCTTTGGAAGACGACAGGGGCAATGGCATTAAAGGGGCGACCGTTTTCAAAACGCTCTCTTATCTATCATACATGGATTACGCTTTCAGCGACACTGCTTGGCTTCCTCATTGGTACTGCACTTGGCATCGCGCTTGCCGTGGGTATTGTGCACAACCGTGCGATGGATAAATCGGTCATGCCTTGGGTGATCACATCACAAACCATTCCCATTCTTGCCATCGCACCAATGATCATTGTTGTGCTGAATGCAGCTGGTATTTCGGGCCTGTTGCCCAAAGCGTTGATCTCCACTTATCTTTCATTCTTCCCTGTCGTCGTTGGCATGGTGAAAGGCTTGCGGTCACCTGACGCAGCACAACTTGATCTCATGCACACGTACAATGCCTCAACCGCGCAAACGTTCTGGAAACTACGTTGGCCTTCTTCCATGCCGTATTTGTTCACCTCACTAAAAATCGCCGTGGCGATTTCACTTGTTGGCGCCATTGTGGGTGAAATGCCAACGGGCGCTGTGGCAGGGCTTGGGGCACGGTTGCTTGCTGGCTCTTACTACGGGCAGACCATCCAAATTTGGTCGGCACTCTTTATGGCCGCAACGCTTGCTGCGGTCCTTGTGATGTTGGTGGGTTGGGCACATTCTTATGTGCTGCGGCGGATGGGAGAGAAGCCAGAAGGAGTCGCCGCATGACCCTCGTGATAGCAGCCCTCTTATTCTGGCTCGCCATGTGGTGGGCGAACCAACGTCTTGTTGCGGTTAAAACAGGTTTGAACCTTAGTCTTGCCCGCACCATCAATCTTATCGTGCCCATTATTTTCGGTGTTACCTTGTTTGTAATGTGGGAGCTTATTGTGCGCGGGTTGGAAGTGCCATTTGTTTTGTTGCCACCACCATCCATGATTGGCGCGCGTATAGCTTCGTCTCTTCCAACATTATGGGCCGACTTTCAGCAAACGTTTTTGAAGTCAGTTATTTCAGGTTACATTTTGGGATGTGGTTCTGGATTTGTTGTTGCTTTGCTCATTGATCGGTCCCCATTTTTGCAACGCGGATTGTTGCCTATTGGAAACTTCGTATCTGCCCTGCCCATCGTTGGCGTCGCGCCTATTATGGTGATGTGGTTCGGGTTTGACTGGCAATCGAAAGCCGCAGTGGTTGTCATCATGACCTTCTTCCCCATGTTGGTGAATACGGTGCAAGGTCTCGCCGCTGCCAGCCACATGGAGCGAGATTTGATGAACACCTATGCCGCATCTTGGTGGCAAACACTCACCAAATTGCGCCTGCCAGCGGCAGCGCCTTTTATTTTCAATGCATTGAAAATCAATTCCACCCTTGCGCTCATTGGTGCAATCGTGGCTGAATTCTTTGGAACACCCATTGTCGGTATGGGCTTTCGCATTTCTACTGAAGTGGGACGGATGAATGTCGACATGGTGTGGGCCGAGATCACGGTGGCGGCACTTGCCGGTTCCGCTTTTTACGGAACGGTCGCACTGATCGAACGTGCCGTTACATTCTGGCATCCATCAATCCGGGCAAGTCGCAATTGACGCCTGATATAACAGGGAGACTACAACATGAAAAAACTTACCCTTCTCTTAGCAGCATCAGCGCTGTCCATGTCGGCCATGGCTGCACAAGCTGCGGACAAAGTGACATTGCAACTTAAGTGGGTCACGCAAGCACAATTTGCAGGTTACTACGTGGCAAAAGACAAAGGCTTCTACAAAGAGGAAGACTTGGACGTTGAAATCAAACCCGGCGGTCCGGACATTGCACCAGCACAAGTTTTGGCTGGTGGCGGTGCGGATGTTGTTCTTGATTGGATGCCATCTGCTTTGGCCACACGTGAAAAAGGTGTGCCATTGGTCAATATCGCACAACCGTTCAAATCATCAGGTATGATGCTGACATGCCGCAAAGATTCCGGCATCAAAACTTCTGCTGATTTTGCAGACAAAACTCTAGGCGTTTGGTTCTTTGGTAACGAATATCCATTCTTGTCTTGGATGAGCAAACTAGGCATTAAAACCGATGGTTCCGCTGGTGGCGTGAAGGTTTTAAAACAGGGCTTCAATGTCGACCCTATCCTGCAAAAGCAAGCGGCATGTGTTTCAACTATGACGTATAATGAGTACTGGCAGATCATTGATGCTGGTCTTTCCGCTGACGACCTTATCACTTTCAAATATGAAGATGAAGGTGTCGCCACTTTGGAAGATGGTATCTACGTCATGGAAGACAAGCTGAAAGACGCCGCTTTCAAAGACAAGATGGTTCGTTTCGTTCGCGCTTCTATGAAGGGCTGGAAATACGCTGAAGCCAACACGGATGAAGCCGCCGATATCGTGCTCGAAAACGATGCTTCCGGTGCACAAACCGAAAAGCACCAAAAGCGTATGATGGGTGAGATTGCAAAACTCACTGCCGGTTCAAACGGCGCCCTAGATAAAGCCGATTATGAGCGCACTGTAGCCACGTTGCTTGGCGCCGGTTCCGATCCCGTGATCACCAAGAAGCCTGAAGGTGCTTGGACTTCTGAAATCACGGATGCTGCCTTGAAATAGGTTCACATCATATTGAAATTTTGAGGGGCTGTCGTGATTTTCATGGCGGCCCCTTTCTTTTAGTGTTTGGTTTTTTCAAGGGGCGCTTGCAAAGCCTGACGGCTGTGGCATTGTCCCTTCTTCATTAGAATTCGAAACCGCAATAGAGCCCTTCATGAGCAATATCAAAGACACCCTCACGCCAGCATTGCGGTATCATCAGTTTCCTAAGCCCGGAAAACTTGAAATACGACCCACCAAACCATTGGCCAATCCACGTGACTTGTCTTTAGCCTATTCGCCAGGGGTGGCGGAAGCCAGTATGTCCATTCATGCTGATCCAAATATGGCTTCCAATTATACCGCACGGGGAAATCTTGTTGCCGTGGTGACAAACGGTTCTGCTGCCCTTGGCCTCGGAAATATTGGCGCGCTTGCCTCAAAGCCGATCATGGAAGGTAAGGCCGTTCTATTCAAACAATTCGCGCATATCGATTGCTTTGACATTGAATTGAACGAAAGCGACCCGGTTAAACTTGCTGAGCACGTCATCGCACTTGAACCTACTTTCGGAGCGATTAATCTGGAAGATATCAAAGCGCCCGATTGTTTCATTGTGGAAAAAATCTGCCGTGAGCGGATGAACATTCCAGTCTTTCACGACGATCAACATGGCACTGCAATTGTTGTAGGCGCTGCGGCAAAAAATGCACTTCACCTGACCAAACGCGATTTCAAAGATATCAAAATCGTTTCTACCGGTGGTGGTGCGGCGGGGATTGCTTGTCTCAACATGCTTTTGAAACTTGGTGTTCAACGCGAGAATATCTGGTTGTGCGATATTGCCGGCCTTATTTATGAAGGTCGCACGGAAGACATGACGGATGAAAAAGCCGCCTTTGCGCAAAAGAGCGATCTGCGCACTTTGGATGATGTTATTGATAGTGCAGATTTGTTTCTTGGACTTTCTGGCCCGGGTGTGTTGACGCAAGATATGGTCAAACGCATGGCCAACGACCCGATCATCTTTGCGTTGGCCAATCCAGAACCAGAAATCATGCCGGAAGAAGTGTATGAAGTCGCCCCCAACGCCATTATGGCAACAGGCCGTTCCGATTATCCAAATCAGGTGAACAATGTTCTTTGTTTCCCTTTCATTTTCCGTGGTGCGCTTGATGTGGGTGCAACAGAAATTAATGACGAAATGCAGATCGCATGTGTTGAAGGCATTGCCGCATTGGCCCGCAAAACGTCTTCTGCGGAAACAGCCGAAGTCTATGGAGACGAAGACCTACAATTCGGACCGGAATACCTTATTCCCAAACCGTTTGATGCGAGACTATTGGCGGTTGTGGCCGGTGCCGTTGCAAAAGCAGGCATGGAAACCAAAGTTGCTCAGCGTCCGTTGAAAGATTTCGATGCCTATATCGAAGGTTTGAATGCTACAGTCTATCGCTCTTCAATGATCATGCGTCCTGTCTTCGAGGTGGCCAAATCCCAATCCCGTCGTATCGTTTTTGCTGAAGGTGAAGATGAACGGGTGTTGCGGGCCGCAATGGCTATGTTGGAAGAAACAAACGACCAGCCGGTTCTCATCGGCCGACCTGAAGTCATTTTCCATCGTTGTAAAAAGTTTGGCATTTCCGAAGATCTGTCCAGCAAGTTTGATATTGTGAACCCTGAAAGTGACCATCGTTATCGCGAGTATTGGGAAACTTACCATAATGTGATGGCCCGGCAGGGTATCTCACCCACTTTGGCGCAAGCCGTTTTGCGCACGAACACAACTGTAATTGCTGCCGTGATGGTGCATCGTGGGGAAGCCGATAGTATGATTTGCGGTACGTTTGGCAATTACCTGTGGCACCTGAATTATGTGCAACAAATGCTTGAGACACCCGAACTTGAGGCAACAGGTGCGCTATCACTCCTGATATTGGATTCAGGACCACTTTTCGTCGCAGATACTCATGTGAACCCCGAACCCACAGCTGAAGAAATTGCACAAAGCGTGATCGGAACTGCACGTCACGTTCGTCGTTTTGGTATAGAACCCCAGGTCGCACTTTGTTCTAATTCACAGTTCGGCACGTTGAATACAGAATCTGCACGACGCATGAGAGAAGCCCTTGCAATTCTCGACCGTCAAAAACTAGATTTTATTTATGAAGGTGAAATGCCGGTTGATGCTGCACTTGATCCTGAAATTCGTGAACGTATGATGCCTAACAGCCGGATCAACGGACAAGCCAATGCATTTGTATTTTCGAACGCGGAAACAGCGGGCGGTGTCAAAAACTCATTAAAATCCGTCGCAGGCGGTATCGAAGTTGGGCCAATCTTGATGGGTATGGGCAATCGCAGCCACATCGTCACGCCTTCAATCACCACACGCGGGTTGATCAATATGGCCGCTTTGGCAGGTACGCCCGTTCACACCTATGCTTGAGTAGATTCCGCCCGGTGAGCACGAACTAAGGTTACGACAAAAACGATGAGGAAAATGATCGTCATAATCAAGACTATTGTCGGTGCGGGAGCGCTGTCGATGAACAAGCTTGCATAGACACCCAACAGCGATGAACCAACAGCTATTGCGACAGCAGTTAAAAGCATAGGACCAAACTGGCGTGTGATGAGAAACGCAATCGCACCCGGTGCAATTAACATGGCAATCGCCAGAATTATGCCCACCGCTTTAAGAGCGCCAACAATTGTCAGCGAGAGAATGCACAACAAACCATAGTGCAATATGCGAACAGACAGACCTGCCGTTTGCGCTTGGGTTGGATCAAATGCATGCATCATCAAATCCCGCCACTTAAGCGCAATCGCGACCGTTACAAAAATTGCAATTAATGCACTTTCGGCAATGTCCAAAAATCCTATGCCCAACATGTCTCCGAACAATATGTGATCGAGATGAAGGTCAGTTTCGATCTTGGTGTAGAGGACTAGTCCGAAACCGAACATACCTGAAAAAACAACACCCATGACGGTATCTTGTTTCACACGGCTGTTTTCATCGATGAAACCAGTGGCTAACGCGCAAACCATGCCTGCTACAAAGGCACCTACAGCCAATGGAATAGCCGCTATATAAGCCAATACGATTCCCGGTAGTACAGCATGGGAAATCGCATCTCCCATCAGCGACCAGCCCTTCAATACCAAGAAACAAGAGAGCAGAGCAGCGGGAACCGCCACACAGACGGCAATTAGAAATGCGTTTTGAACGAATTCGAATTGCAGCGGAAAGAAAGCCTGATCCACGAATTCCATCACGCAATTTTTTCTTCATCTAAAATTGCATTTGCTGCACGACGACGCGCCGCAAAAATACCGTGAGTGGGTGCAAACAAAAACGCTATTAGAAAAACCAGTGTTTGCAAAACAACAATCACGCCGCCCGTTGCACCGTTTATGAAGTAACTGAAATAGGTTCCGAAAATTGCGGATAAAGCACCTATAAGAACTGCAATAATTATAAGTTTGGGGAACCTATCCGTGAGAAGATAAGCCGTCGCACCGGGTGTCAGCACCATCGCGATCACCAAAAATGCGCCCACAGTTTGAAGTGCTGCCACTGTGGATGCGGCCAACATGGCAAAGAACACCACTTTTAAAAGCGTTGTGTTCAAACCGATTGTACGGGCGTGAGTTTCATCGAAAAACGTCACCATGAAGTCTTTCCACTTCAAAGCTAACACAATCATCGTTACGCCGCCGATAGCTAAAAGCTGCCAAGTGTCTTCAGGGGTGATCGCCAGGATATTTCCATTGATGATTGTTTGAATATTCACTGATGAAGGCCAGAGCGAAATCAAAAAGAGGCCAAGGCCAAAGAAGGATGTGAAAATAAGGCCGATAATCGTATCCACTTTCAAGCCGGTACGTTCAGTTAAAAACAACATGGTGCCCGCCGCCAAGCCACCTGAGATAAACGCTCCTAACGAAAACGGCAGACCTAATATGAGAGCACCTGCAACACCGGGCACAATGGCATGGGACAGAGCATCACCAATGAGAGACCACCCTTTCAACATCAAATAGCACGAGAGAAATGCACATACAGAAGCCACCAATGCCGACACCAAAATCGCATTGGTCATATAACTGTATTGCAAAGGTTCCAGCAGCGTTTCAATCATGGTTCGTCGCGATCATGATAGACAACGAAAGGACGCTCATCATCCGATATCACGGTGACTTGTCGGGCATCGTCATCATCGTGAAGATCATCCCCACCCAGCACGAAGTGGCGCAATACGCCTCCAAATGCCATCTGAAGATTGTCTCTGGTGAACACATCTTGAGTTCGCCCATAAGCCAGTACAGTACCTTTTATCAGGACCGTGCGATCGCAAAATTCAGGCACACTACCCAAATTATGTGTGGACACCAAAATCACCCGCCCTTCATCACGCAATGCGCGTAATAGTTCGATTATTGAATCTTCTGTCTTCACATCAACACCGGTGAAGGGTTCATCCAGCAATATGACTTGGCTGTCTTGAGCCAGAGCACGTGCCAGAAACACGCGTTTCTTTTGACCGCCAGACAATTCACCAATTTGCCGCTTGCGAAAATCAATCATACCCACACGGGTGAGAGCGTTTGAAACAGCATCTTTATCGGCTTGTTTGGCCATACGCATGAAGTTCATGTGGCCGTACCTGCCCATCATGACCACATCTTCTACCAGCACAGGAAATGACCAATCGACTTCTTCAGACTGTGGAACATAGGCCACAAGATTTTCTTTCATGGCTTCCACAACAGGACGGCTTAAAATCTCCACGCTGCCCTTGGCCGCTTTTAAAAAACCCATAATGGTTTTGAACAAAGTGGATTTACCACTGCCGTTCACACCCACTAGCGCAGTGATAGTCCCTCGCGGAATTTCAAAACTGGCGTCGTGTAAAGCAGTATGACCGTTGCGATAGGTGACGGTGACGTTTTGGACACGAAGTCCAGCACCAGAGTGTGAAGAAGACGGGTTCATTTCTCCAAACCGGTTGCAATTGTTTCAGCCGTCACGCGTAAAAGATCTAGATAAGTGGGTGTTGGTCCATCAGGACCAGACAAGGAATCCACATATAGAACACCGCCATATTGTGCTCCTGTTTCGCGCGCCACTTGTTGTGCAGGGCGCGGTGAAACTGTACTTTCAGAAAAAATAACACCAATTTTCTCTGAACGAACTGTATCGATAACTTTGCGAACCTGTTGCGGGGTGCCTTGTGCATCAGCGTTAATTGGCCAGAGATAAAGTTCTTTGAGACTAAAATCCCGCGCCAAATAACTAAACGCGCCTTCGCTGCTGACTAACCAGCGCTTTTGGGAGGGGATGGCAGAAATTCGTTTGCGCAATGGCTCAATCGCGGTTTTGATCTTATCTTTATAAGCCGTCGCATTGGCCATATAAACTTCTGCATTTTTGGGGTCATATTTCACAAACGCATCGCGAATGTTGTCCACATAGATCAGGGCTGAATCGAGTGCCATCCAAGCATGGGGGTTGGGCTTGCCGCTGTAAGGTCCCTCGCCAATACCCATTGGCTCAACACCTTGGGACACAATAACTTCTGGAACATTACTTAAAGTGCGAAAAAACTTTTCAAACCAAATTTCCAAACCAAGGCCGTTCCAGATTATCAAATCGGCATCTTGAGCTTTGAATATATCACCTGGGGTCGGTTGGTAATTGTGAATTTCTGCGCCGGGTTTCGTGATGGATTCCACAATTGCAACATCGCCCGCGACATTTTGCGCGATATCTGCAATGACCGTAAACGTGGTGATCGCCTTAAACTGATCTGCGGCTTGTACCTGCAAACCTATAACACACAACCAAAATACAATGGCTGTTCTAACAAACAGTTTCAACATTCACGATCCAACATAAAACACCCGCTCTTGCAGGCTAGGTTCAACCAATATGGGGAATGCAATCCAATTGTCAATGCAAATGAGAATTATTTGCAATTAGATATTGCAAATGCGTTGCAATTGGAATTTTATAGGGTGGAGTAAACGAACTGTTTAGGCATGATTCCAGATGAATGACAAGGCAGATTTAGTATCGCCAAAGAGCCGTTACGAAGACTTGAAAAAGGCGTTGAAATCGAGCGGGTTGAAACTTACCAAGCAGCGCAAAGCTGTGCTCAATGCACTTGCAGGCTCTGACGATCATCCCGATGCCAACCAATTGCATCGACGCACGCAAACGATTGATAAAAGCGTTTCGCTTGCTACAGTTTACCGCACGATGACGGAGCTTGAGAACAATGGCGTGATCCACAGGCTTTCCTTTCAAGGTGAACCTGCCCGTTTTGAGGCAGCTGACACTCCTCATCATGACCATATTATTGATATTGATTCCGGTGATGTTATTGAGTTTCAATCGGAAAAAATTGAACGGCTACAAGCGGAAATTGCCCGCGAACTCGGTTACGAGGTTGTGCACCACAGGCTGGAACTTTATTGCAGCAAAACGGTAAAATGACCAACGGGTTTAACTGATCGTTGCAACTTGTTTTCTCATACTATGCTCAGCTTGAGAAATCATATTCACAATAATATCAGCTGCCGGCTGAATATCTTTTATCAACCCAGTTGCCTCTCCAACAAATGTGTTTGCCGTTGTCATGTCACCTCGCTGCCATGCATCACGCCACAAATTCGCCTGCTCTTCTGCATTCGCGATAAGGCCATCCAGATTGTTGTGCCAACGCTCAGTGAACGCATTTTTCAAAACACGTGCTGTGTAGCGCTCCGGCCAATCAAGCTTACGCGCTATATCCATCACACTGGAGCGGATTGTTTGATCCCCAGACGACTTGATTGCCGCATCCCACATCGCCGGGTGAACTGTGGCTTCGTCACTGGCCCACAAACGTGATCCAACAAGCACGCCGTCTGCACCTAACATTAGTGACGCGGCCAGACCTCTCCCATCCGCAATGCCACCCGCAGCACAGAGCAAGGTGTTTGTAGAATGCTGAGAAATATAATCAGCCACTTCTGGCACCAGTGTCATTGTTGCACGGCTATCACCGTGCCCACCGGCCTCTGCACCTTGCGCCACAATAACTTCGGCACCTAGATCAATTGCACTCTGAGCACCCCTTAAAGTTTGCACCTGACAGATTAAACAAACACCAGCATCACGAATTTGCGTCACATATTGTTCTGGATCACCAAAGGACAGCAGCAAGGCTTTTGGCTTACGCTCAAGAACATTCTCCAAAAGATTTGGTGAACTCTGCAGAGCGGTTGTTAAATTCCAAGTGATAAACCCGCACCCAACCTCTGTGTTTCCGGCAGCCTCAAATTCACTGTTGATCCAACGATCATCGCCATAAGCACCGCCGATTAACCCTAGCCCGCCAGCGTTTGTGACAGCAGCGGCCAGTTTTCCACCTGCAGCAAATGCCATAGGCGCAGAAACTATTGGATGGTCTATACCAAAGTGTTTTGTTAGGCGTGTGGTGATCATGATGTGTTGAATCTTTGTGAGACCGGACACTTATTTCATATCAGCGCTTTTAATGTCGCGTAATACTTATTCAAACAGAGCAAAAGCACGGATCAGAGCGGGAGATAGAATGACGCAGAACAAAACCGGCAAAAAACAAACCATCATTGGTACAGTCAATTTCGGCGGCAACGAAGCCGCCTTCTTTTCCGCCAAAGCCATACGAATGTCCCGGTTTTCCTGGCTCAATACTCGTAGAGCAGCAGACAGCGGCGTACCGTATTTTTCGGCTTGAATGAGTGACATCACAACGTTTTTCACACCTTCCAATCCAGTTCGTTTCACTAGGTTATCATACGCCGTACGACGATCTGTCAGAAACGAAAGTTCAGAAGTCGTCATCATCAACTCTTCAGCAAGCGGCAATGATTGTGGTCCAATTTCTGCCGCCACTTTGCGAAAAGCAACTTCAATTGTCATGCCAGATTCAACGCAGATCAACGTCAGATCGAGAGCATCCGGCCAAGCCTGTGTAATAGAGAGCTGACGCGCTTTCAGTCGATTTTTAAGAAACAATATAGGAAGGTAGAAACCGGCAAAACCGCCTATGAGACATTTCATCATGGCCATCAAACCTTGACCTTCTTCCACCCCCTGAATGATGAACACGTAAAACGCGGCCATCCCCATGAAGATAAATGGAAGACCAAAACGCAAAGCAAGGAAAATAAACAAAGGTGACTGACCGCGATAGCCGGCTTGAATCAACATATCTTCTGTCTTTTCGTCTGCTAAAGCCGAGCGCAGATTTAGTTTCTCAACCAAAGTCTTCATCATCGCACCGGGTTCTTTCTTGGTGACTTTGGTACGACCTTCTTTTTTCTCATTCATCAAACGCGCACGTTCACGAGCTCGAAGTTGTTCGCGTTCCAAAGCCACAGATTTCATGCGTCCTTCAAGGGGATCTTTTTGAAGCATTGGCATTGCAACAGTCAAAATCGTTGCAAAGACTGCGATCATTGTCGCAATTGCTGCCAGACTTTGGGGGGTTGTAAGATATTCAATCATTGCTGTTGCCTTACGGTATCATCCGAAATGATGACTTCTATTTTTAAAACTTAAAGTTGATCATTTTCTTCATGATGAAGATGCCGAAGCTCATTGCGACGGCGCTGCCGATGAGAATTTTATTCCCGGTTGGGTGTTCAAATAAGGGGTCCAAATATCCGGGTGTTGTAAAAGCGATCAAACCAGCAACAATGAATGGCAAAGACCCAATAATCATCGCAGATGTTTTTGCTTCGGTAGAAAACGCCTTAATTTTGTCAGCCATTTTACGGCGTTCACGAAGAACTTTACTCAAATTGCCCAGAGCTTCAGACAAGTTACCGCCAGCAGATGATTGAATTGCAATCACGATTGCGAAGAAATTTGTTTCAGGTGTCGGCACGCTTTGATACAGACGTTCGCAGGCATCAGGAATTGTAATGCCCATTTGTGAAGCTTCTACCAGTTTCCGAAACTCGGAACGGACAGGTTCTTCAGAATCATTTGCAATAATTCTTAAGCAATCATTCAATGGAAGACCCGATTTGATACCACGTACGATGATATCAATCGCATTGGGAAAAATGAGAATGAATTTTTTAAAACGTTGGGTGCGTTTGAAACTGACCAACCAACGAGGTGCACCAAAACCTGCTACAAACCCGATGCCCAAACACACATAAAACGGTAAGCCAGAGAAAACGAGCGCGACGAAAAATATGAGTATACCGAACAAAACAGAGAATAAGTAGAACTTCTTCATGCTAATTGTCATTCCAGCCTGGACCATTTTAGCGGCCAAGTTTGGGTTAGCTGCTTTCTTGCCGCCCGCCCGTTGTGCATCAACATTCTTAAGCGTGTCTTCACGTTCTTTTCGACGCTGCTTTTCGTCCAGTTTTTTCGTTTGAACAACGGCTTTGGTCTTTTTGTCGACCTGCAAAGCTTTCATACGTTCATCGGTTTTTTTGTCATTGGTTATAGAATTGTAAAAAACCCCATACCCCAACGCACCAACGGTGACCGCGGCAAGTATTGTTAGAAGCAGAATCTGGCTATCCATATCCGTATTCCGTTGCTGGAAACAAATCAAAGCATTTCTGCCCCTAATATGTTTCAGGTTATTTGTGTTCGTTCAAACAGGCCTGCGTTGAGTGCAGACATTCAAACATATATTTTCAACTCGCGTTAGCGAGTCTGAGCCTTAGAAACCAGCCGCTGCTGATTGGCTTTCGGAACCATCAAGTGCTGCCGCTAACCTTTGTTCTTCATTATAGTAGCGCGCGCGCTCCCACATTTTTGGTCGACCAACACCGCATGAGTTGTGCTCACCAATCAGTTTACCATCGGCATCTTCACCCACGATATTGTAAAGGAAAATATCTTGCGTAATGATTACGTCACCTTCCAAACCAACCACTTCGGTAATGTGCGTGATACGGCGCGACCCATCGCGCAGACGTTTTGCCTGAATGATCACATCAACTGAGCCAACAATAATCTCTCGCACTGTTTTGGCAGGAAGTGAAAATCCGCCCATGGCGATCATGGATTCCATACGGGACAAACACTCACGGGGTGAGTTGGCGTGAATTGTACCCATTGAGCCATCGTGACCAGTGTTCATAGCCTGCAAAAGGTCGAACACTTCTGGTCCACGAACCTCACCAACGATAATGCGTTCAGGACGCATACGTAGGCAGTTTTTCACCAAATCTGTCATGGTGATCGTACCTTCGCCTTCAAGGTTTGGCGGGCGAGTCTCCAAACGAACCACATGAGGCTGTTGAAGCTGAAGCTCCGCGGAGTCTTCGCATGTGATGACCCGTTCGTCTTCATCAATATAGTTGGTCATACAATTGAGAAGTGTCGTTTTACCAGAACCGGTACCGCCGGAGATAACCAAATTACACCGCACTCGCCCGATAATCTTCAAGATATCAGCACCTGCTGGCGAAATCGCTCCAAAATTCACAAGCTGATCAAGTGTGAGCTTGTCTTTCTTAAATTTACGAATGGTGAGTGTCGGCCCGTCTAACGCCAAGGGCGGTGCAATAACGTTCACACGGGAACCGTCGGCTAGACGCGCATCACATATAGGCGATGACTCATCTACACGTCGCCCAACTTGGCTCACAATACGTTGGCAAATATTCATCAACTGGTCATTGTCGCGAAAGCGCACATTTGTCTTAGTAATTTTGCCGTCGACCTCGATGAATGTGTTCTTTGATCCATTGACCATGATATCGGCAATATCATCGCGTTCAAGCAACGGCTCAAGCGGGCCGTAACCCAAAACATCATTGCAAATATCAGAAAGTAATTCTTCTTGCTCAGAAATTGACATGACGATCGATTTGATCGCAACAATATCATTGACGATATCACGAATTTCTTCGCGAGCACCTTCATTGTCTAACTTCGATAACTGGGAAAGGTCAATCGTATCAATCAGTGCTGCAAAAACTTGCGTCTTCACATCATAGTATTCTTCTGATTTCACCGATGGTTGAGACGGTTTAACCTCAAACTCCATCGGCGGCGCGACGGTGGTCTTTATCTTTTTTGGAACCTGAGCAGACGAAGCCTCCGGTGCTGATTCTAAAGGTTGCTGCACTTCAACAGATTCGCCATTGCTCATTTCAATTGGAGTTTCTGACGCCAGCGCTGCAGGTGTCGCAACCGTCTCCGGAGCAGGTTGTGCTTGTTGTGGCATTGCCAACGGTTGCTTAATGCCACCATTGTTTTCACCACTGGATCCCGAACCACCGCGTTTACCAAACATACTCACCTACTCCTCTAAAACCCTGAACGCCAAGTGACGCTTACTATTCTTTTTTCTTTGAAAAACGTGACAGGAATGAACCCATTTTTTTCTTGGATTCTGGTTGAACTTCGCGTCGTCCTGTTACGATCTGAGCAAGTGTGTCCAACGATGCAGCGATTTCGCTTTTCGGATCCGTTTCCGAGATCATTTGTCCATTGTTGGACGCCAATCCAAACAACGCAGGTTCGAATGGAATCACCACTGATGCTTCAATTCCCAAAGGACCTGTGAAGTCAGCCACAGATATTTCCGGGCGTTTGGGAACATTGCACTGGTTCAATACCAAAAACGGCTTTTCGTCGTTCGGACGAATTTCCGAAATCGTATCCACTAGGTTTTTCGTATTCCGCAAACTAGCCAAATCAGGCGTTGCCGTTATTATAATTTTATCCGCATTGGACAGAACCTGGCGCATCCAACCCGTCCATACATGGGGGAGGTCAACCACAATGTTCGGTGTGCCGCGTTGAGCGACATCCAACAATTGTGTGAAGTCATCCGGACTAAAGTCGTATTCGCGATCCAAAGTAGATGGAGCTGCAAGAAGACTGAGATGATCTGAACATTTCGCAAGCAATCGATCTAAATATGTCTCATCAATGCGGTCTGCCGAAAAAACGGCCTCAGCGACCCCCTGTGCTGGATCTTGATCAAAGTCGATATTGGCTGTGCCAAATGCCAGATCAAAATCTGTCAAAATAACATCGCTTTTAAAATTACTTGAAATTGACCAAGCCACATTGTGTGCAATCGTGGATGAACCAACACCACCTTTAGCTCCCAAAAATGCCATTGTAGACCCCAGAGGCGCAGCATCAGGATTCACAAAAAGGCTTGTCACGATATCCATTACGTCACTCATGGAAATTGGAGCCACCAGATATTCAGCAACACCGCGTGAAATCAGGTCTCGATACATCTGCACATCGTTTCTGTGCCCAATGACCACAACATTTGTGCCCTCATCACAGACATCCGCAAGCTTCTCAAGTTCATGGATCATGTCCATACCCTCAAGACGGGACTCAACTAGAATAAGGTTGGGTGTCGTTGCAGTCTGATAAAAATTTACAGCAGCAGCAATACCACCCATTTGCACTTTCACGTGCGCTTTCGTCATCCTACGGTCTTTACCGGCATGGTCGATAATTGCAGCTGTCGCTTCCACATCACAAAAAGCTTGAATGGCTACTCGTGGGACCGGTCGCATATCGCCAAGATTTTCCGTTGGCTGAGCCATTTGAGGTTCCTGATATGTTTGTGCCGCTGGTTGAGGTGCATGGACACCGGGCTCCAAAGGCATGTCAGCTCCTGAATCTGCCTGAGCAGTTTGCTGAAGCATCATTTCTGCGTGTTGGTCGTGTGCCGGTTCGGACATGTTTTTAGTTCCTGAATAATTTCTGCGCGAGCAATGATAGTCAGCTTATCGAGGGTACAAGGTATCTGGCGTGTTAATTTCTACCTGCGGTCCTGATCTATATTCATCAATTGCAACTGTGCGGCGGGTCGCATCAATAGATGAAGATCCTCGTGGTCCAAGAAGATCAGCCGGATTTGCAACCATCGAAGCCAAGTTGGATTGACTGCCACAACCAAAGTTGTGATAATTTTTATTTTCACTACCTTTGCCCGCAACAAGATCATTTGGCCATTTTCCACAACCAGTGACACTTGCTTTGATCGCATTGTAAGACAATCGGATGGGAGCTGCAGACCCATGTTGCGCGGCGTGATAACCAGTGGTGCGAATACGGTGGACTGGGATTCCGGATTTCCGCAACGTAGCAACGACGCCTTCAGAAACTACCCTTGCAGCAGATTCATTTGGCGAGCCTGTTGGAACAAGTACGGTTATAGTTTTGCTTGCCGATTTGGCAAAGCCTTGTGCAAACCCCTGCACTGCACTCGCAGATGCAATAGGGAGAGCGTATGCTGAACTTGCCACTGGTATATCCAGAACCTGCTCTTGTTCATCTACGATGATAGGATGGTTCTTCTTATAATTCGACGGTACAGATCCCACTGTAAAATGATTTTTAGAGTGCCCGGCACAACTGGCCAAAGTGAATGCTGTAGCCACAAGGATTCCGGGAAGAATCGCTCTAGTGCAAAGGCCGCGACGGTTTTTAGTCGAGCTTTTCCTTGGTAAGGGCTGCAAATTTGTCTTTGAAATTAGCTTTCTCATTGTCTCGTCCTTACTCATTACTTGAGGATGAATCCGATAGATCCCGTATAACGGCCCTTCGGAAGCTTGCCCTGTTTAGTGCCGTACACGCGATTGACGCGGCCCATGAAATAACCCGCAGCATCAGACGCTGGCATGAAGTTTTCATCAGGCCCAGACAGTTTTTTGAGTGCCACAGGGCGAACCAAATATGGAGTCACGATGATCATCACTTCAGATTCATCACGCTGGAATTCACGGCTGCGGAACAAAGCACCAAACACTGGAATATTCTTCAGTCCCGGGTGACCAGAAATAACTTGGCGAATGTCATCTTGAACCAAACCAGCAATCACCATAGAACCACCAGATGGAAGTTCGACCGTTGTGTCCGCTTGGCGATGGCGAATAGCTTGAAGGTTAATATCACCTCTAAATGCACTGCTGCCATGGTTTGATGGTTCGCGTACTTCTGTGTTGATCTTCAAGCTGATCCGACCTTCACTCAGTACAACAGGTCTGAATTTCAATGAAATTCCATATTCCATTTCTTCGAATGTGACCGTTGTGCCGCCATCATCGTCATTTTCTACGGCACTGGCTCTTTGTGCGCGGCCTCCAACATTGAATGAAGCTTCTTCACCTGAAATCGCAGTCAAACTCGGTTCAGCCAGTGTACGGCTGACACCCGCTGTTTCTGCAGCCTGGATTTGTGAGCTGATAGTGGTCAAACCATGAGTAGCACTTACAGATCCGCCCATGGTCGCCAAAACAGCCTGCCTTGGAATTCCTCGACCTAATGTTGAGAAATTGAAACCACCAGATGAACCGCCCAATCTGGTTGAGATTCCCAGCGCCTTAATGACCGAGCGCTGCATTTCAACGATTTTGACCTTTAGATGAACTTGATCTTCGCCATCAACCTTCAGCAGATTGACGATCTGGCTTTCAGGCGTATCTTCAAAAAGTGAACCCGAGGAGGTTGCTGTTGTACCGCCATTACCAGATTGTTCACCACCTTGAATGAACACTTTTGCCAATCTTTCAGCTTTCGCTGCGTCCTTGGGTGAGGGAACCGTACCAGTCAAGATAATATTGTCATTGATCATTTGTGCACGAACGTCTGAATTCGGGATCAAGCGAGACATAGTGTTCTCTAATCCTGAGATGTCCCGTTCAATGGTTATTTCAAGTGAAGCCACTTGTTCGCCGCGCCCGTCAAACACAAAAATATTGGTTTGTCCTATCGCTTTGCCGAATAAATAAATGCGTCGCGATGTTCGCGTGACAGCGTCCGCGACAGCTGGATTGGCCACAAGAATATCATGAGCATCTGTTGGCAAATCGATGACAACAGACTTATTGAGGCCCAACATAATGCTTTTTGAAATATTGGCCTCTGATGCAGAAACCGTGATCCGGTTTTGCGTGTTGTTCTGTGCGAATGCCTGAGACGAAAGCGCCTGTGGCACAACAGTTGCCAAAAAAAGCGCCGAAACGCTGGCCCAGCTAATGAGGCGTGACGCCAACGGCTTCAAATCTACACCGTTTTCAGAAATATTTAGAGCGAATTTATTCATAACTGTTACTCGATTTACTTTTCATTTTATGTCGCGGGGGATGACAACAAGTTTGATCCTAGTTTTCGGCCTTAATCTCTTTGGTTTGGCCGTATCGGATAATTTTAACTTTCCCACGACCGCGCTTGCGAGCTTTGCCTTCTCTCTCTTGTGCATCTTCAATGCTGCGCAACACGAGAATAAGCTTGTTGCTTGCAAGGCTTTTTGCTTCAGTGATTATTTCCACTTGAGCTTCGGTTAATTCCAGCGTTGCTGTTTGTCCGACTTGCGCCTTTTGACCTTCTTGCTCTTCAATCACCTGATCAATTGCGAGAATCCTCACATTCTTTAAAACAGTCTCAGTAACTTGATCACTGTCTTTCTGATAATTGGAGATGACATCTACTCTGTCATTTGGAAGGATAAAGCCGCCAGCAGATGTTTCTGCTTGAACCCGAATTGCCATTGCTCGTTTGCCCGCAGGCAATATCGCAGACAAATACCCACTATCAGATCGAACTATCTTTGCTTCACGAATAGGTTCGCCTGGAAAAAATGTTGCCCGAGCAATTGTGGGAGCATACTCTTTGAGCGCTTCTGGCGCTTCTTCATCGATAATAAAACCTTGACTAACACTATCAGCAGGCCAATCCTGCCACGCGATACGAGCATCTCCGAGTGCTGAACCCATCGGAATTGTTTCACGCGCAACCAATACTTTCTTCAATTCAATTTGCGGCACAACAGCAACTGATTGTCCTGCAACAGGTGCTGGTTGGCTGTTCATGTTCATGATCATAAAACCCGCACCGAGGGCTGCTACGGATGCAACTCCGATTAGAATTAATTGAACTGGCTTCATGATGATCTACTCCGGGAACACATTACGCATGGACTTAGGAATAGTTTTGTCAGCTATTGGTGTACTTATGGTTAATGAAGCAATGAGAATTGTGGTAAACAGAATCTAAATACGGATTTATCCTGTCTGCTTATGATGCTCTCAATCAAAACTTAAGTCACAAACGCAAAAGAGCCCCGCAAATACGGGGCCCTTTTGTAGTTTTTGCACTTGGTTCATTAGCCAATAGGAGTGCCTTTAAGAATGAACTCCATCCAACCAGAATATGCAAAAATAATGATTGCTGCTGGCCCAAGCGCTGCCCCATAAGGCACGCCTTGGGTTTTATCATGCAAACGTTCTAACCAGGGGAATCGCGTTGCAAACAAAGGCAACATAGGAAGTCGGCGGTATAAAAGAATTGCGATTGTAAGAAAACCACCCAGAATACCACCGTAAAGCAGATAAGGAAGCGTAAAGGCTGTGCCGAACCATAAAGTAGATGCAGCCAAGAGCTTCACATCTCCACCACCCATAATACCTGCACTGAACAAGGCAAAGCCCACAGCCAGCACCAGAAATGCAAGTCCAATGCTCCACATCGCTGTTTCCAGGCTAATGCCTGCCAATGGCGCACAAATTGCAAAAGCTATGACCAAAATAAACGTGATCTTATTTGGAATTGTCATTGTAAAAATATCGTAGAATGTTGCGAACAACATGCAAGCGGGGAAAACTGTTAATATGACAAGTGCGGTGATGCTCATGATATATCCTTGAATGAACCAGCGTATGGACCGTCTTAAGTCTCGCCCAACAACTCTCGATCCGTTTTAAAGTGATGCACTTAAACTTCTATTAATTGTCGAATTCAAAACAAAAAAAGGGTCACTCTGTTTCCAGAGTGACCCAAATTCAAACTATCTTAGATAGTTCAACGTTAGCAATTAGCCACCGTTTGCAGTTTGGATATGTCCACCAACTGTGTCAAACAAGCCAGAAAGCTGAGTACCAGCCAAAGTCATAGCAGTTACGCCAACAACTGAGATAAGTGCAGCCAACAGACCGTATTCGATCGCAGTTGCACCAGATTCGTCTTTGAAGAATTTTTTGATCATTGTCATGGTATTAGTCCTTACTCCACGAGTGTTACAGCAAATATTCCGTCGGTTTGTTTCTCCGATCGGATGAGTGCAATTTACCCACGGGGGTTTAGGATCATCTTAAAAAACACGCTTAACAAAACACTAAACGTTCTGTTTGTCGCACGTGGTGAAAATTGTATGAAAATTGGTATCGCTAAGCACTGAATAGACTTCAGCGAAAACGCGAGGTTTTTTCCTATATAAAGAAGTGTAACAAACCAATCCAAATCCCAGCTTTGGTGTCCAACGATGCTTTAATGCTTATTTCACCATTCTTAGCGATACTCGTTCAAAGTGTTTTTATATGGGTGAATAGTATGGCGTCTCCCGCTTTCTCGATTTTCGGAAGATCCGCATTGATCGGATTTTCAACTACAGCAGCTTTAGGTTTACTCTTAAGCACCGCCGCATTTGCAGCTGACGCTGAGATTGCAACAAGCGCTCAACCAACCGTCAATGACGACTATTCGACTCGTCCATCGCTCAAAGTGACGATTGATCGTGCAAAAGTTGTACGCATCGCAAAAACAGCCGATACAATTATTATCGGCAACCCGACTATCGTTGATGCAACTATTCAAGACGGCAGAACAATTGTTCTAACCGGCCGGGCATTTGGCGTAACCAACTTAATTATTTTGGATTCAGATGGAGAACCAATCGTTGATGAGACCATTGTTGTTGAAGGTCCCAAGCACCGAACTGTCCGTATCTACCGCCAAGCTGACCGTGAAACCTTAGCTTGCGACCCCGTATGCGAACCAACAATGACGTTGGGTGACACAAACGGCTCATTTACTATGATTGGCGCACAAATCGAAGCACGCAACAAAAGCGCTGCTGAGGCAAATGCTCTGAAATAACGCTTTCCAACCAACGCTTGATCACCGTCTGAGACATTAGTCGTTTGATGGTTATGTTAACAGTTGGTTATTCAATTCGGCAGATTTTGTCCTATTGTAATACATTTCTGCAAGTTGTTTCGCATAAGGTCTGCCCATTGATATTTTCTTGGCAGGGCTAAGTGATGAAAAATATAAAAAACTTTGAAGCGCACAATGAGAATAAGGTGCGGCCTAAAAAATGGCACCGTTGGACGCGTTTCAAGAAGAATGATGATGGAACAGCCGCAATTGAATTTGCAATTGTGGCGATGCCTTTTTTGCTTATAATTTTTGCCATTCTCGAATTTTCGTTCATATTCTTTGGTGAGCGAATTATCCACGTTTCCACGCAAGATGCTGCCCGATTGATCAAAACCGGACAGGTTCGTTCATCAACGCATACCGAAGCACAATTTCGTGCAGAGATTTGTCAAAACACGTTAATGAGGCTTTTCGATTGCGACAGCCTGCACATCAATGTGCAAGAGATTCCAATTCTTGGACCTCCACCCGCACTCTCTTTCAATGCGAACGGGGCGATCAATACGACCAGCTTTGGTTTCAATCCCGGCAGTGGCGCCTCGCTGAACATTGTAATGTTGTTTTATGACTGGCCTTTATTTGTGAACTGGGGCGGCTTGGGAATCGCAAACTGGTCGACGAATAGAGAAGCACTTCTAGGCACAACTCATGCCTTTATGAACGAACCATTCAGCGGTAATTAAGGAGAGTTCTGATGAAACATTTTACCTCAAAGTATCTGACCGGATCTACTCAATCAGTCTCTTATCGCAACCGATTAAGAAGTTCTATCCAGATTTTCTTGCGCGATGAACGTGGAACCAACGCAATTGAGTTTGCAATCGTCGCCCCTTTTTTGATCACATTGTTACTTGGCGTTTTATGGATCACAGATACAGAACGTGTCTCGACGCAAGCCAGTTTAGTATCATCGACCGTATCAGATATTATTGCCAGGTCTGCCACCGTTAATGATGACTTTATCGAGAAGACACTGTTTGCAGCTGATGCTATGATGGGCAGTCAAGCCGACAATCTTCAAGTCTATGTTGCGGGGATCGAAAACACGGTTGTTTCATACAATCCCGATGGAACAGCAAATTACAGTCCCGTTGTTATTTGGGTCCGCAAAAAGAATATTGATGATATGATTGTTCCAGCTGTTGGCGATGTATATCCGCTCAAAGAAAGCTTAGTCGATAACGTGCCGTTTGTTGTGTCCTCACGCGTGAGAATTAAACACACACCTGTTCTTGGACCTCAAATTATGGGTGAACAAGTGTACGAATACGAACACACATTTGCTCCGCGCGCGGATTTGAAGACAGATTGCACAGACTGCTAAGTCTGGCTTCAAGGTTCAAAATAATGATCGCTCTGGCAGAAATGTCAGGGCGATTTTTTTGGGTTACCACCAGCTATTTCTTCTAAACCTCTTTGCGGGACCTGCGAAGTATCTGGCACTTCAGAGCCAACAACAGTGGTCAGTTTGGAATTTCCTGCAACGAGATCAATAACTGTTTGAAAGTCTTCTTTAGCCACAGTTGCAAATCCGCCACCCCAGTTCGGTGCGATAGCATCATAAGCGTTTATGTCAGACACCTGCAATTGATCCAAAAAGTCCCACAAAAGTGCGCGCGCCTCAGAATCCAAGCTGTTTCGTATTGTGTGGGGGCCGTTGGGAATTTCAGGAGATCGCCAAATAATACGACTGTCTTGAGCCGCGTTTCCTAACAATGAAAAAGTTGCTTGATTTGGCACTGCACGATCACTGTTCGTAGTCCTGCTGATAGATTCCCATCCAAACAGGGCTTGGGCTTCTTTCTTCTTGTAGACCTCAATTGCGGCATCAACGGTTTGCAAGTCCCGCACTTCCCATGCACCACTTTCTAAATCGATATTCTCCAAACCAAGAAGATATTTTGGTAAAATATAACCGGAAAAGGAATCCGCTCCGGGTATTGCTATGGTTTGACTTCTCAAACTAAAGAGAGATTTTCCTTCAGATGTGCGGGCAATAAGAACAGAACGGAACGATTTTGACCCGTCTTGAGCAATTGGAACAGCCAATGGTTCAACACATTTGCAAAGCACCCAAGCGGCTGAAAATGCTGTGGTGGAATAAACCGCGTATTCCACGCGGTTTTCCATTTGTGCATCAATCAAGGCCTTGTAATCCGGAGCCGTGAATATTTCCACAGGCATGGAGAGGGCTTTAGACAATGCTTGTGCGAAAGGTTTGGCACGGCGTGCTTCCAGCACCGGTCTACCACCGTCAACAACCCCTACACGAAACGTACCCAATTTATCACGCCAGTCAGCTGCTGCCGTTACAGGATGTAAAATAGAAACTGCGGTAGCAATCGTGCAAATAAGTATCTCAAAGCATTTTGGTTTCACCAGCCTCGTTCCACATCAAACGTTTCTTTGATTGCGCATCAAATCTGACTCGCGATAACTCTACAATCCCGCAAGAGATTGAAAGCCTTGATTGACGAAAATCGAAACCAGTGAAGTTACGGCAAAAAACGCAATTGCTTTGCCAACTGAAATTTCCAATGTGGTCTTAAATATTCTCACACCTGCAATGGTAACAATAACCCACGACGTGAACACCAAGAGCACAAATGCTCCGGGAGGGCCATCAACCCCATTCACAGGCATGGCCAAAGTGGACATCCAGATCAAAGGTAAAAAACCCATACTTAAGATCGCCGCAGCCCAATTGTTGACGATAACAGCATCGGGAAATCTACTCTGTTCATCGCTGGTTCGGCACAACAGATACAAAGCAAGGAATGATGCAACATAGCCCAAGAATGCGATACAAATGCGCAGGAAAATATAAGCGGGCTTGGAATAAGCGCCTTCTTTGGCCGCATCTCCGCTGACGTTATA
Source organism: uncultured Rhizobiaceae group bacterium (assembly GCA_938010435.1). Lineage (GTDB taxonomy): Bacteria > Pseudomonadota > Alphaproteobacteria > Rhizobiales > Rhizobiaceae > Pseudahrensia. Next base: position 204,184 of record CALLUS010000008.1, read on the forward strand.
AATCATGGACAAACCCGACGTATCAATCAACAACATGAGAACTACACCCCAAAACGACAACCAAAATCCGGTCGTTGAATGGTCGATTTTAGCCATGCCATTTGCACTACCAAGCATGATATCGAGTGAGCCACCCAGATTGTCGATCAAGCCCGGTCTATTTTCTTGCTTGTCACTCATTTCGTGTTGCCTGCAAAAAAACTTACAAGAAATTCCGAATAAACATCAGTGAGAACATTGAGATCACTCAATGGAACACGCTCGTCGATTTGGTGCATCGTTTGACCCACGAGACCGAATTCAACCACTGGGCACACATCTTTGATAAATCGAGCATCAGACGTGCCTCCGCCTGTTGAAAGTTCAGGCTTATTGTTCGTCACTTTTTCTACAGCCACCGACAAAGCCTCGATCAATCGTTCATCTTTTGTGAGGAACACATGGCTTGGACGTTCTGTATATTGCACTTTCCAATCGATGGGTTGTCGAACGCCAGTTGCAGGGTCGGGCCGAACAGTTTTGTCACCTGCGCCATTGACCAGTCTGCTTTCAATCTCATTCTTGATCGTTTCAGCTGTCCACGTATCGTTGAAGCGAACATTAAAACGGGCGATTGCTGACGCAGGAATGACATTGAAGGCCGGGTTACCAATATCAATCGATGTCACTTCCAAATTTGTCGGCTGAAAATTTTTTGTTCCCGCATCAAACGGGTCGCACAAAAGTGCGCAAACAAGTGATGTAATGCCACGTGCCGGATTGTCGGCCAAATGTGGATAAGCTGCATGACCTTGCACGCCCGTCACGGTAATCGTTCCCGACACGGAACCGCGACGACCTATCTTTATGGCATCGCCAATGACATCCGGGTTTGTGGGTTCGCCAACAATGCAAGCATCAATTGTTTCACCCTGCTCCACTAACCAATCCAAAATTGCAGATGTGCCGTTTACTGCTGGCCCTTCTTCATCTCCGGTGATCAAGAATGAAACAGAACCCGGCAAGGTTTTACCTGCGCGAATATGCGCTTCAACAGCGGCAAGAAAGCAGGCAATACCGCCTTTCATATCAACAGCACCTCGCCCAAACATGACGCCATCTTTCACATCTGCGCCAAACGGGTTTGCGCTCCAGCTGGTTTCATCTCCGGCTGGAACAACATCTGTATGGCCAGCAAAGCACAAGTTCGGGCTTTGGTCGCCGAGCCGCGCATAGAGATTTTCTACATCAGGCGTATTGAGAGAAGAAAACGTCTTTCGCGTGACTACAAAGCCCAGTGGTTTGAGGCGACTTTCCAAATAGTCCAGCGCGCCACCTTCAACAGGCGTGACGGAAGGACAACGAATGAGATCACGAAGAATCTCTGCGGCGGGTGATAAATCTGACATAGATTGACATTTAGGCGTGCCGCAAAGACCCGTCAATTGGGCTCATTCATCATAGGTGGGAAAAGAGCTTACGCCCGGCAATAAGAATATCGTGGGTTGTTTTGGCAAATTGCGCAACGACAAGACCAATTTGTTTTTTGATACCATTTGAACTGGATATTCCGCCCCCATTTGACGCAGGAAACCAGGCAACGCACCCGCACTGCGCACATGCATGGGCAAAATGATCGATGAGCGCACACGTTTCAAAAGCTCTTTCAGGCTCACATGATTTAGGGTCAATCCATTGTCCACGGGCACCATGACCACATCCAAACGACCAATCTTGGCATAATGATCTTCACTCAGTTTGTGGTGCAAATGTCCCAAATGTCCAATGCAGAGACCTCCCGTTTCAAAAATGAAAATTGAATTGCCATCGGGCACTGGGTTGAAACGCAGCATATCGGTGGTGACATTGCGCACCAGAACATCTCCCACCATTTCACTATAGCGGGCAATGTCACCGTTGGTGCCCCAACCACGAAACACATGTTTGATCTTCGGATTTGGAAAATCCGTGTAGTGAGATGCGTGTGCCCTGTTCATCGTCACTGCTGTTGGGATGATATTGCCCGTCAACCAGCCTGCAAAATCTGTGGCAACCGTGATACCTTGGGGGCTTTCTATCAAGTAAGTAGAGTGGCCTTGGAACGAGATAGACACATTGTACTTATTGGCTTGGGCGGGCTGAACGAAGCTTGCAAAATGAACCGGCAGTTGTGGCGATTGAAGGTTTTGTGCCACGGCTAAACATGTGCTCGGGATGTTTTGTGCACCAGCACTTGGCGCAACAAAACATATAGAAGCAAGCACTAAGCTAACCGTTATAACTCTTCCAAACATCATCGACCTCCACACAATATAGGCCCCGCAACGAAAGCCTAACGTTGGAAATTCACAAAATCCAGATGGTGAGCATCACTTAATCGAAAACAGAGGGGTCCGCAGAACCGCCTGTAATTGGATCAGGGCCATATTTGTTGGCTCCAACAGTTCCTTTGAGGAAACCAATTTCGATAATATACCAAATGAGGACCAGAAATCCGATCAATTGAAAAATCATCGAAATAGTAGACTGTTGGTTAAAATATTCTTCCCCCCTCCAATAACAACGAATACCCCGAAGTAACCTGCCAACCACCAACCGGATTTGTTCCGGTCATGGAGCCTGCGCGCAGCTAATGAAAATGTTGACAGGTAAAATGCAAACGCCAGTGGAAGAACGAACAATCCAAACAAGCCCACGACCGAAGGCCCCCCTGGAACACCTGAGGCACCTTGAACAGAAGAAAATCCAACAAGTGTTAGAGTGAATATAAAATACAAAACCAGCACGATGCCAAAGAGCGCTAGGTTGCGCAGCCAATATGGTTTGCGGTTCAAACGTCCTTTGAATGAAAAAACTTTGTAAGCATTATGCCCCCCTCCCCCAAAGGAGACAGAACACTAGAAGGCAAAGCTGTTCAACTCAACCGATTGCCGAAAACCGCAAACTAGAGAAAGACGTCAGTATCCGTCTCCAACATCGTGAGCGGATCTGGGCCATAAAAATTTTCCCCCTCAGTTCCGCGTAGGAATCCTAAATCAATGAGGGAAAAACCGTTATCAGTCCTCCTATGCCATATAGCGTGTCTGTCGTATACTGGTTCATAGGCGGCAAATTTAAGGAGGAAAGGTAATCAACGTCTATAACGTCAAACAGAAAACCGCCGACCGTATAGAACACCAGCCAAATAAAGCCTCTGTTGCGGTCGTGCAGCCGCCGCAATGTGACGGGCAACATTACAAGAACGATACCGAGACTTATGGAAAAATAGAGAGCAGCTTCCGAGAAAGAATGCGTGCTGGATTCTTGTGACAATATTGGAATTTCAAATACCAACTCTGCCAATACCAATGCCACGACCCCGATGAAGATCGTGGTTCCAAAGACAATCCAATACTCAAATCGAGTGGCGCGGCCTTTAAATTTGAAGACACTGCGCAATGTCATGTTTTAGTCACGCAACAATTCATTGATGCCGGTTTTGCTGCGGGTTCTTTCATCAACCGTTTTCACGATCACAGCGCAATAAAGGTTTGGCCCCGGCTCGCCATTGCCCATAGGTTTGCTCGGCATGGAACCCGCAACCACCACAGAATATGGTGGCACTTCACCGTAGCTCACTTCGCCTGTGGCGCGGTTCACGATTTTTGTGGATTGGCCGATGTAAACGCCCATACCCAATACAGAACCCTCGCGGATGATGCAGCCCTCCACAACTTCGGAGCGTGCGCCGATGAAACAATTGTCCTCAATGATGGTCGGGCCAGCTTGAAGCGGCTCCAGAACACCACCAATACCCACACCGCCGGACAAGTGAACATTTTTGCCGATCTGCGCACATGACCCAACCGTTGCCCAACCATCAACCATAGACCCCTCGTCCACATAGGCACCGAGGTTCACGAACGATGGCATCAACACAACGTTTTTTGCGATGTAAGCAGCGTGACGGCAAATCGCACCCGGCACAGCGCGGAAGCCTGCTGCACGGAATTGTTCTGCACCCCACCCTTCAAATTTGGATGGCACCTTGTCCCACCAAGTGGAATTGCCAGAACCGTTTTGAATGACTTCCATATCATTCAAACGGAATGACAACAGCACAGCCTGTTTCAGCCACTGGTTCACAACCCAAGTGCCGTCTGCACCTCGTTCAGCCACTCGAGCCTTGCCGCTGTCGAGAAGGTTGAGCGCTTCTTCAACGGCTTCGCGCGTTGCGCCTTGGGTGTTCAATCCAACATTGTCACGGTCTTCAAATGCGGCTTCAATTATAGCTTGGAGATCTGCGGTGCTCATAAGTATCATCCTGAATGGTCTGCTTTTTCGCCTTTATAACGGCGGTGCATGGCTGAGCAAGGCCGAATGCGCCACGAACCGTGGGAAATGAATGACAACACCCATAGCTTTAGGGTAAAGGCGTGAAATATTTTATTCGGGAATCAAACCATGTCTGCACATAAAATGCCGCAACCGCACAACCCATTGAAGCGATCCCACAAAGACCGCGAAGAAGCCAAGGTTGTTCCCGATACTCCACAAACCCGCTCGCCAGCCTACAAATTAGCGTTTGATGATCCAGACTTTTTGTGCCGCCCGGAAACGCGCCCTGTTCGTTTGCAACTGGAACTGTTGAAAACGGAAATGATGTTGGAAGAAGCGGGCATTGTTTCCACCACCGTTTTGTTTGGTGGTGCACGTATTGCAGAACCGGGAAAAGACCCTTGGGCTGCCAAGAACGATGTTCAACGCGAAAACCTGAAAAAAAGCAGCAAATATTACACCGAAGCACGTAAATTTGCGCAGCTTTCATCAGAAGCTTCTAAAAAAACCGGCTTCACTGAATACGTGGTGGTGACAGGCGGTGGGCCCGGCGTCATGGAAGCTGGAAGCCGAGGGTCGCTGGACGTGGGAGCACCAAATATTGGTCTCAATATCGTGTTGCCGCACGAACAAGCACCAAACGAATATGTAACGCCTGAATATTCCTTCAATTTCCACTATTTTGCGATCCGTAAAATGCATTTTTTGATGCGTGCCAGTTCCGTGGCTGTGTTCCCGGGTGGGTTCGGCACACTGGATGAGTTTTTTGAAACACTCACACTCATTCAAACAGGTCGTATGGAACGCATTCCCGTTCTGCTGTTTGGCAAGAACTTCTGGGGTCGCGTGATCAATCTGGAAGCTTTGGCCGAGGAAGGCACGATTTCACCAGACGATATCAACCTGTTTACGATTGTTGATACGGCTGAAGAGGGATGGAAAATTGTTAGTGATTTTTACGAACTGTCTGACAAATAATTGAATCAACACCCACGCCGCCCAAAGCCCGTACGGAAACCGATATGTCTGAACCAACAGCCGAAGAACTGGAACATGCCCGTTTGAAAGGGCTTGGCCGTAAATTTTTTGCGCCCGAATGGATTTTCATACGCGGTGTTCCATCCATGAAATTTTTGCCGGAAGAAGGTCCAATGGAAATAGCCTTTGCAGGTCGTTCCAATGTGGGAAAATCTTCGTTGATAAATGCACTGACTGCCAAAAAAGGGTTAGCACGCACGTCCAACACTCCAGGACGCACACAAGAGCTCAACTTCTTTGTGCAAGACGGAGATTTTGAAAACGGCATCCCCCCCCTCGCTTTGGTTGACATGCCCGGCTACGGATTTGCCAAAGCGCCAAAAGCGGCTGTGGACGCTTGGACCAAATTGGTTTTCTCGTATCTGCAGGGGCGCTCGACACTGCAACGGGTGTTCGTTTTGATCGACAGTCGTCATGGCATTAAGAAAAACGATGAAGAAGTGTTCGATCTGCTCGACAAAGCCGCTGTGTCTTATCAACTGGTTTTGACAAAAGCGGATAAGATCAAACCACCCGCACTGGCAAAGCTTGAAATTGAAACATTGCAAAAAATTGCAAAACGTCCTGCTGCATTCCCAAAAATTGTTTCCACATCGAGTGAAAAAGGCAATGGCGTTGATGATTTGAAAGCGGCGATTCTTTACGCCTGCCATTTGGGTTAGTCGTCACTCACCCTGCCCCTGAGCTTTTTCACTGACCCACGCTTGGTTTTAGAATCCATTCGTTTCTTTTTAGCACTGAAGCTTGGCTTGGTCGGACGGCGCTTTGGGGGCGGTGGTTTGGCAGCTTCTTTCATCAGGCTTACCAACCGCTTTCGAGCGTCATCACGGTTTTTTTCCTGACTACGATACTTCGTCGCCTGAATGAGAATATCACCTGCTGCGGTTAAGCGATGGCCTGCCAGTTTTTCCACTTTCACAATGAGTTCATAAGAGAGCGTCGCCGCTTGTCTTGGATTATAGCGAAGCTGGACCCCCGTCGCGACTTTGTTGACGTTCTGCCCGCCGGAGCCACCGGACAAAATGAATTTTTCTTCCAGATCGCCTTCCAGAATATATTGAGTGTTGGTGATGGAGATGCGTGTTTCAGCCATGCCCCGTTGTAGAAGTACCGGAAAGCGAGTGCAAATGTGATTGTTTCATTTGACATTATCCCGCTCTTTTTGAACAACAGCATTACATAAACCGGTTCAATTGAGAGTTCTGTCATGGCTAAAAGCAAAGATGACCTTCGGTCTAAATTATGGTTCGCTAATCCTGATGATTACGACATGACCGCGCTCTATATTGAACGCTACATGAACTGGGGCATTACCCGCGAAGAACTGCAATCAGGCAAGCCAATTATCGGCATTGCGCAAACCGGTTCCGACCTTTCGCCTTGTAACCGTCATCACATTATTCTGGCCGAGCGTGTGCGCGAAGGGATTCGCGAAGCTGGTGGGATTGCTTTTGAATTTCCTGTTCATCCGATTCAGGAGACCGGCAGACGCCCAACTGCAAACCTTGATCGCAACTTGGCTTATCTCGGTTTGGTGGAAACGCTGTTTGGATACCCTATTGATGGCGTGGTGCTGACTATCGGTTGTGATAAAACTACCCCCGCCATGTTGATGGCGGCTGCAACAGCCAACATTCCGGCAATCGCCCTTTCAGTGGGGCCAATGTTGAATGGCTGGTACAAAGGCCAGCGCACCGGATCTGGTACAATCAAATGGCACGCGAAGAAAGAACTCTCAAAAGGAGATCTTACCTATCAAGAATATGCCGATATTGTCGCCTCCTCAGCTCCATCACCGGGGTATTGCAACACGATGGGCACAGCCACGACTATGAACTCCTTGGCTGAAGCTCTTGGGATGTCATTGCCGGGATCGGCCGCAATTCCGGCAGTTCATAAAGAACGTGCCAGCATGGCTTATTGGACAGGCAAACGGATCGTCGACATGGTTTGGGAAGACATGAAGCCTTCCGACATCATGACGCGTGAAGCATTCGAAAATGCGATCGTAGCCAATTCAGCGATTGGCGGTTCCACCAATGCACCAATCCATTTGAAAGCAATTGCCAACCACCTTGGCGTGCGTTTGGAAAATCAAGACTGGGAAGATTTGGGGTGGGACATTCCTCTTATGTTGAACCTCCAACCCGCTGGTGAGTATTTAGGCGAAGACTATCACCACGCTGGCGGGTTGCCAGCGGTGGTCAATCAATTGCTTGAAAAAGGAAAACTACCTCACCCTGATGCAATGACCGTAAACGGCAAGACGATGGGTGAAAATTGCGAGGGTGCCGAAGTGATGGACGATAAGGTCATCTGGCCTTTCGACAAACCGATGGTGGCACAGGCCGGGTTTCTCAACCTTAAAGGCAACTTATTCAACACAGCGATAATGAAAACATCAGTGATTTCTAACGAGTTTCGCGATCGTTATTTGTCTAACCCTGACGACCCGAATGCTTTTGAAGGCAAAGCTGTCGTGTTTGACGGGCGCGAGGATTATCACGCGCGCATCAATGACGAGTCCCTCGGCATCGACGAGTACACACTTTTGTTCATGCGCGGTGCCGGACCAATCGGTTATCCCGGCGGTGCGGAAGTGGTGAACATGCAGCCACCGGATGCTTTGTTGAAACGCGGCATTTCTTCTCTGCCTTGCATCGGAGATGGTCGCCAATCTGGCACCTCTGGTTCTCCGTCTATTTTGAACGCTTCACCAGAAGCTGCCGTTGGCGGCGGATTGGCTCTGCTCAAAACAGGCGACACTGTGCGTATCGATCTCAACAAACGTGAAGCCAATATTCTGATTTCTGATACCGAACTGGCTGATCGCCAAAAAGAAGTTGATGCAGTCTTGGCAAGAGGTCGTCTGGACTACGTGCCGGACCATCAAACGCCTTGGCAGGAAATCCAACGTGGTATCGTTGATCAATTCGAAGAAGGCATGGTGCTCAAAGGCGCCACGAAATATCGTGACGTCACGAAGATCGTGCCGAGAGACAATCATTAAAAAGTTGATCTACTTACGCCACTTCAAGAAAGGAATGAAAATGAAAATTTCCAGTTTTTTCATGACGCTGTTGATAGTTTCTGCCAGCATCACTCTTCCCGCGCATGCAAAGACCCTCAAAGTTCCCAAGGAAATGAACGGCGAAAGAGTTCATTGGGCCTTGTGGAAGAAAAATACCTCGGGAGGAAGCATTCGACGAGAAATCGTTTCAGTACGCTTCCGTTCAAAAATCAAAGTCCCAAATGAGTACAAGCGATCGAAAACTTGTTTTCTCAATTCCGCAAAAAAGATACTTGCTTGTCTGTAATTCTGATTAGATTTCCAAATGTATAAATTGAAGACCATTGGCCCGACTTGCACCCTTGGCGAAGGTCCCCTTTGGCATCCGGAACTAGAGCGGTTATTTTGGTTTGATATTCCAAAAGGTGATATGCATTCGTGCAATGCGCTTGGCGGACAAATCAGAAGTTGGAATTTTGGCGAACCTGCATCTGCTGCCGGGTATGTTGACAAAAACACCCTTTTGATCGCAACAGCCAGTGGCTTGCAAAAATTCAATCTGACTGTCGGCTCTTGGAAAACTGTGTGTCCTTTAGAAGAAACTAATCTTGCCACGCGTTCCAACGATGGGCGCATTGGGCCCGACGGTTCGTTTTGGATTGGTACAATGGCGCGCGACGGCTCACCTCATTTGGGCGGATATTATCGATATGCAGGAGGGAAATTGGACACTCTGCAAAGCCGCATTTCCATTCCCAATGCCACATGCTTCTCGCCTGACGGTCGAATTGCTTACTATGCAGACACGCGCAAACAGGTGATATGGCGTTGGCCGCTGGATGAAGCTGGCAGTCCTGTTGGTGACAAAGAGGTCCACATCAATCTACGAGACTTAGACCTCAATCCCGATGGTGCGATTTGTGATGCAGAAGGCTATTTGTGGAATGCCCAATGGGGTGCGTCGCGCATTGCACGCTATGCGCCAGATGGCAGTTTTGCCAAAGCCATTGAACTTCCTGTCAGCCAACCCACTTGCCCAGCGTTTGGTGGCGATGATTTGAAGACACTTTTTATAACGTCGGCGAGTGAGGGTTTGTCAGATTCGCAACGGGAAGTAGAACCTGAAGCTGGGAAAACACTCATGTTGAGAATAGATATTCCTGGAATTCCTGAAAATCGTGCAAAAATTTGATTGCCACGCATGACGTTACGTAAACGAAAAAACCCCTTTATTTCCATGGGTTAACGGATTTTAACCGTAATCTTCAACACAGTGTTTACTGTTTCCGTTTTACACTGGGCAATAATCTAACAATTTAATTTAATTTGTTCATACCGTGTTAACTGGCGATGACTGATCATGTCCTTGTTAAATTCAGGAGGACGTCATGTCACCAGCTCAGTCTCACTCTCTCAACGAGACGGCGATACCGGTACCGGAGAATTTGTTTGGCCAAATGGCTCAAGCAGAACCGGCGGATGCCGTCGAAATCGCTAAACAGCTTCCACTCGACAATCGTGCACGCTTGGCAGCATTTTGCTACGCGCGTCGTCATCTCAACCATCTTGGTTTGCTCATTGCTTCTACCTGTGACCGCATGGCTTTGCGCCGCGCAATGGGCGCTGCAGGGGATATAGTTTTTAAACAATCTCGTGATGTGGAAAAAACCATTTCTGCCGAACGTGGCAGCCGGTCTGCTTCCACGAAGGTAACTTTGGCTAAAGCTGCAAATGTTGTCCCTCTTCGCGCATCTGTCTTTGCTGACATGGATGACGATGACATGGACGACGCTGGTTAAAACAACCACTCTCCATTACAACAATTGATTGAGCGCCGCTTCTGTGGCGCTTTTTTTATGACTAAAATCGCAAGTGTATGAATTGCCTTTTCAAAACGAATTATGTCTGTCAGAAATTTGAAATCGTGTTTCAAATTATAGGCCGACAATGGCATTCACCTTCGACCCCGCTCCCCAGTCCACCTTGCCCGTTTCCGGCAGTGATAAACTGTACCCGATTCACCGCATTTATTGCGTTGGTCGTAACTATGAAGACCATGTGGTTGAAATGGGTGGCGTGCCGGGCCGCGAACCCCCATTCTTTTTCAGCAAACCGGCAGACGCTGTTGTTCACGACCCATCAACCCTGCCCTTCCCTACTATTACAGAAAATCTGCACCACGAAATGGAATTGGTGATCGCCATTGGCAAGGGCGGTAAAGACGTCAGCGTGGAAAATGCACTCGACCACGTTTTTGGGTATGCAGCAGGTGTTGATATGACACGGCGCGACTTGCAAGCCGCAGCCAAAAAACTTGGCCGTCCGTGGAGTATGGCTAAGGGGTTCGATCATTCAGCTCCCATGAGTTCGCTTCGATCTGCAGAAGAAATCGGCTACCCTGAATCCGCTGCGGTTCGCCTCAGCGTGAATGGCGAGATTCGCCAAGATGGAGACCTTAATCAACAAATATGGAAAGTACCCGAGATCGTTGCTAATCTTTCGACTTATGTTGAACTTGTGGCTGGCGACCTCATCATGACCGGCACACCTGCTGGCGTGGGACAGCTTTTTGCAGGTGATAAAGTTGAAGGCGAAATTGTTGGCATCGGAAGTGTTTCCTTTGTCATGGGTCCTAACCCATGAGTGAAGAATTTGATTTCCGCGCTTGGTCGCACAAAGCATCAGATTGGTCGGCTGACTATTTAGATACGATTGGTGATCGCGATGTACGCCCCAAAGTGAAGCCTGGTGCGATAGCAGCACAGATTGGCGATATACCCCCAGAATTGGGCCAGTCGATGGATGCGATTTTCGAAGATTTCGAGCACATCATTCCAGACGGCATGACCCATTGGCAGCATCCTCGCTTTTTTGCTTATTTCCAATCCAACGCAGCGCCTGCCGCACAATTGGCGGAACAATTGGCAACCGCTTTCGCATCTCAATGTATGTTGTGGCAAACATCGCCCGCTGCGACCGAACTTGAAATTAAAATGGTGGACTGGTTGCGCCAAGCTGTTGGATTACCAAACACGTTCAAAGGTTCATTCCAAGACACCGCATCATCTGCCACTTTGTGCGCAATCTTAACCATGCGTGAAATAGCGCTCGGTTTTACGGGCAACAAAGAAGGTCTGTTCGACAAGAAACCACTGCGCGTTTACGCGTCGGGCCGCACCCACTCCTCCATTGATAAAGCTATGTGGATCGCCGGCTTGGGCCAAGACAATTTAGTAAAAATTCCAACCGGCCCTGCGCCATTGTTTGCAATGGATGTGCGAGCTTTGAAACAAGCGATTGCGGACGACAAAGCAGCAGGATTTCAACCTGCGGGCGTGGTTATTTGTGTGGGCGGTACATCCATCGGCGCCACGGACAATGTTGCAGAAGTTTGTGCCATTGCGCGTGAGGAAGGTCTCTACACCCATTTGGATGCAGCGTGGGCTGGTTCCGCCATGATCTGCGAAGAATATCGACATTTGTGGCAAGGGGTGGAAATGGCAGATTCCATCGTTCTCAACCCGCATAAATGGCTGGGGGTTGCCATGGAGTGTTCGCTCCACCTCGTGCGTGAGCCTGAACTACTTGTTCGCACTATGGCCATTCAACCAGAATATCTGAAAACCCACGGTAAGGACGGTATCGTCAATTTTTCCGAATGGTCTGTGCAATTAGGCCGTCGTTTCCGTGCTTTGAAAGTGTGGTTCCTATTGCGCACTTATGGGCTGGAAGGTTTGCGTCAACGGATTCGCAATCATGTGAATTGGTCAGAAGGTCTATGTGAAAACCTGCGCAAGGAAACTTGTTTTGAAATCACAACGGACCCAGTGCTGTCGCTCTTTTCATTCCGTCACAACCCACAAGACGGTCGTGATCTGGATGTGCACAATGTGAAATTGGTGAATGCGATCAATGATGATGGGCGTATCTACCTCACCCAGTCTGCTCATGATGGTATGACTGTTATTCGATTTGTGGCAGGACAATTTGATATGAAGGCCGAAGATGCGCAGATCGCATTCGAAGCTATTACAGAAGTGGCTCAAAAACTTGGCTAATCTGAAAACAGCGTCCATCACCAAACGACTGGCATCGCTCGGCTCTGACCGATGGGCCGTGCATTTTGAAAGCCGTCGTCGCGTGAAGGCAGGTGAGGACATTATCGAGCTGACCATTGGTGAACCGGACATTCCAACGCCTACCCATCTTCTGGACGTGGCAAGCACATCCATGCGTTCCGGCCGCACACGATATGCAGGCGGCAAGGGCGAACCAAATTTATTGCAAGCCGTAGCTGATAAATATTCAGTCCGCACAGGACGTGCAATCAGTTTTGATCAAGTGTTGGCGTTTCCTGGAACGCAAGCAGCCTTAACGATCACTGTGATGTCTTTGGTGGAAACCGGAGACGCTGTTCTTGTTCCCGATCCGTATTATGCAACTTACGAAGGTGTTGTACAGGCAGCAGGTGCTGAATTCGTTCCAGTGCCTATGAGCCATGGCAATGATTTTCATCTGACAACAGACCAATTGGAATCTGCAATTACACCGAATTCAAAAGTTTTATTGCTGAACTCACCCCACAACCCCACAGGGGCTGTACTCACCGCTGAAGAAGTCAGAGCCATTGGCGAAGTTTGTCAAAAGCACAACTTATGGATTGTGAGCGATGAAGTTTATGAGCCATTGATCTACAAAGGTGAGTTTTCATCACCATTTGATATGGAACCATTCGCAGATCGCACCATCGCCATGGCTTCAATTTCAAAGAGCCATGCGGCTCCCGGGTTCCGGTCCGGTTGGGCTGTGGGGCCAAAATGGGTGATGGATGAAATTCAACATGTTTCGGAAGCGATACTGTTTGGGGGACAACCGTTTATTGCAGATATGACAGCTCACGCTCTATCACATCCGGATGGCACCTCGGATGAAATGGCAGCCAATTACAGCAGTCGTATCGCCTTGTTGATGGATGCCTTTAAAGGTTCCCATCTTGTGCCGCTGGAACCATCAGCAGGCATGTTTATGCTAATTGATGTATCGGCTTCCGGATTGACCGGAGAAGACTTTGCGATGAAACTCCTAGACAGTGGCGTGTCTGTTATGCCCGGCAGTTCATTCGGCTCACAATGCGAGAAGTTTATCCGTCTCAGTCTCACGGTAGACAATGACAAATTAAAGATAGCCGCTCAACGCATTATTGTATTTGCCAGTTCCATATAGCTCAACTCCGGAAATCAAAATGACCACCAAAATCCAAAGCACATTTTTCGAGACCTCACGCGATGGCGCAGTGGTGCATCTGGAAATGAATAAGCCAGACAAAGCCAACAGCATGTCGCCGGATTTCTGGAAAGACTTACCTCTCATAGCAACTGCATTAAATATGGACCCTGAAGTTCGAGCTGTTGTGATCTCTGGACGTGGTAAACATTTCACTGGCGGTATGGACCTTGCTTCGTTTCAAGACATTTTGGCATTGACTAAATATGAACCAGCACGCGGCGCTTTTGCATTGCGTGATCTCATCTTGAAACTGCAAGATGCTTTGACCAGTTTAGAAACCCTTCGTGTTCCTGTGATCGCCGCAACGCACAACACGTGTCTTGGGGCGGGCGTCGATTTGATTTCCGCTTGCGACATCCGAATTGCGAGTGAAGACACATCGTTCGGAATTGAAGAAATTCTTGTGGGCATGGCGGCAGATGTGGGCACGTTGCAACGCTTGCCGAAAATTATGCCCCCAGGAATAGTGCGCGAACTTGCTTACACGGGCCGCCGGTTTTCAGCAGAGGAGGCTAAAGGTTGGGGATTGGTGAATTCCGTTCACGCTGACCGTGAGACAACAGTAAAAGCTGCTTTGGATATGGCTCGACAAATTGCCGCTCAGTCACCGGTTGCCATTGCCGGCATTAAACACGCCATCACCTATGCACGCGATCACAGCGTAACTGACGGGTTAGATCAAATCGCCACTTGGAACAGCGGTATGTTGCGGCCTGATGATTTAATGAAGGCCATTCAGGCCAAGATGCAAAAACAACAGGCCATCTATGATGACCTGTTGTCGGATGCGAATTAACATGTTTGAAATTTTTATTTTAAAGATCAAGCTTTCTTATCTTTCAACTGGCTCCAAGAATTCTGTTCAGACAACATCTGACGCAAGAATTTGATGTTGGCCTGTGCTTCTTGTGGCGGCAATTCACCGGCGGCAACAGTTTCAGCCTCTTTAAAACGCCCTTGCAGACCGATCACAAGCGCCAAGTTTTGGCGCACGCGACTGTCAGCGCCACGCTGATCAATAGCTTGGCGTAAATATGTTTCAGAAGAGCGCAAGTCGCCTTCCAAGAGATAAGACATACCGAGATTTGATAAAACAGACGCGTCACCCGGCTTCAAATCAAGCGCTTTGCGATAAGCTTGACGTGCCAGTTTCGAATTGCCCATTTGATCGTAAATCGCACCTTCGGCAGAATGCAACTTCCAATCCGGATTGTCTGGTGTTTGCGCGCGTTGGATTGTTTCCAATGCTTTTGGAAGATCACCCGCGCCCGCAAGCGCTTTACCGTATGCACCCAGAACTTCGCGATCTTTCGAGTGATGGATTGTTACTTTTTGCATAACAGCCAGCGCTTGTTGGTTTCGACCGGTAACACGCAATGCGGTTGCGAATTGCAGACCTACATGCTTACTCTTCGGGTTTTTTTGATACTGCTTTGACCAATAATCAGTTGCTTGACGCAACTCTGACTGGTTCATTTCCGCAACCGGCTTACGCAAATTGGACGGAATCGAGCCTGTAGTGGTTCGATCTTTTGCACACGCGGACAACAAAAGAGCTGCTCCAACGGTCAGAACAATAGATTGACTGCGCAATTTTGATTTCGATTTCATAGTTGAGTGAGCCATTGGAACTCAGCCCCCGCGTTCAAGGTGCATAAATGAGAAGGGCAAAACCCCGCTTTCTGACGTAAAGAAATATTCTGTTAACCCTAATGGATGGTTAAGATGCAGAATAAACCACGTCTGATTTGCGAGCTTCCATGCATATTGAAACCAACCCAACCGACCACTTTGCCTCAAACACAAAGAAAGCAGTGCCTATTTATTGCCTAACGAAGGAGCAGTTTTCAAAAAAGGGTCATGGTCTTTCGACACGTGAACTGAGCTGGGCGAAAATCAATGGATTTACGGGCGCAAGCGGCCAACATTGCATTGTTCCCAATGACAAAGGTGGAATCGAATGTGTTTTGTTCGGACTTGGTGGTGGTGTCGGCACAGGCAAATCCATGGCCCACGGTAAGCTGGCGCGTCTGTTGCCAAAAGGAAGCTACAAACTGGAGGGCAATCAAACCTCTCCTGAACTCGCAGAACTCGCATGGGCCTTGGGCGGGTACTCGTTTGACCGCTATCGCAACCGCAAACATGAAACGCCAAAACTGGTGATTAGCAACCGCTCAAAAACCAAACTTCTGACCGAAGGGTCATTCATTGCCCGTGACTTGGTCAACACGCCCGCCAATGACATGGGACCAGACACTTTGGAAAAAGCATTTCGAAAGATCGCGAAAGCTCATTCTGCAAAGGTAAGTGTGATCAAAGGCGAAGCACTTTTAGCAAAAGGCTTTCCAATGGTTCATGCGGTAGGCCGTGCCAGTGCCGAAGCACCACGTGTTCTGGATATGCGTTGGGGCAAAACCAGCCATCCCAAGGTCACTCTGGTGGGCAAAGGAGTGACGTTTGACACGGGCGGGCTGAATATCAAGCCCGGTGGCTCCATGGCACTCATGAAAAAAGATATGGGTGGCGCCGCCAATGTGCTCGGCTTGGCTCACATGATCATGGAAGCGAAACTGCCGGTGCGTTTGCGCATTATTATTGGTGCTGTCGAGAACTCTATTTCGAGCAATGCATTCCGTCCCGGTGATATTCTGGAAAGCCGCAAAGGTATTTCTGTTGAAATTGGCAACACCGATGCCGAAGGCCGCCTCGTTTTAGGTGACTGTCTCACATGGGGTGATGAAGAAAAACCGGACATGATGATCGATATGGCGACACTGACGGGTGCGGCTCGTGTCGCACTCGGCCCCGACCTCCCCCCTTTCTACACCGATGATGATGCATTTGCACAAACGCTTGGTGTCACGTCCATGGAGATCAATGATCCGCTTTGGCGTTTGCCACTTTGGGACCCGTATCAATCCATGCTGGGGTCGAAAATTGCAGACGTGAACCATATCACTGCCGGTGGATTTGCAGGTTCTATCACCGCCGCACTCTTTCTATCCCGTTTTGTCGACAATGCTAAAACTTGGGCGCATTTCGATATCTTCGGCTGGACACCTACAGAAAAACCTTGGGCTCCTGTGGGTGGCGAGGCGCAAGGTATTCGATCCCTGTTTGAAGTGTTCCAACAGCGCTACCGGAAATAACACTTGAAACCGCCAAGTTGCTCATGCAATCTAATTACGGCTCCGTAATGAGCAGGAGAATATCATGGTTGCATTGAAGCCCGGGCAGGCCCTATCCCTTTGGCACAAGGCGATGTTAGCACAGGTGCATGACGAGGTGCCCGATCTCACCACGCGCCAAATGACAATTTTGTTAACAATTTATCTTGACCCACCGCCACATACGGTACGAGGATTGGCATCACATTTGAATGTCACAAAGCCGGTTATCACCCGTTCACTCGACACAATGGGCATTATGGGATTTGTGCGACGGCGGCGAGATGAAAGAGATCGTCGCAATGTTCTGATTCAGCGAACAGTTCAAGGGTCGGAATATTTAGAGAAGCTTGGCATTCTGATTGCAAAAGAAGCTGACAAGGTGGTTTGATGACTGTAAAACCGGACAAACGCTTAAACGCCTATCGCGATGATCTCGCCGATGAAAAACTTCGAGGACAAGTGGACAGCCTTGACTATGTCAAAGGTAAATCTGCACGGATCAAAAGTTTTTATGCGGATATTCTCGATAAACCAGATGATCGTGCAGGATTGCAAACCCAAATTCTGTATGGCCATGACGTTATAGTTTTTGAACGCAAGAACGGATGGGCTTGGATACAGCGCACCGATGATGGGTATGTCGGCTATGTCAGCGAAGACACGTTAGGGCCGGTTGGACCCAAACCCACGCACATGGTTTTGGCGCCACGCACATTTTTGTATCCTACCCCTGATTTGAAACACCCGCGTGTTGGCTATAGATCTATGGGTTCAAAACTCTCTGTCATCGATAGAGTTACGAGTCGTGGAACGGAGTATTATTTACTCGACACGGGTGAAGCCGTGATCGCACATCACTTGATCAAAATGGGTGATTGGCGATCTGACTATGTGTCTGTTGCTGAAACTCTATTGCATACGCCTTATTTATGGGGCGGTGACACTGGATTTGGAATTGATTGTTCCGGTCTCGTTTTCCTTGCACAAATGCTCTGCGGTAAAACAGTGTTGCGGGACTCAGATATGCAGGCAGCGTCTACGGGCGTTGAAATTCCCTTTAATAAAAACGCTCTTCAACGCGGTGATTTGGTTTTTTGGAAAGGACATGTGGGCATAATGCGCGATGCTGATACGCTTTTACACGCAAACGGAAATACAATGAATGTAGCTCTAGAACCACTTCGCGAGGCTGTAGACCGTATTGGATATTTATACGGCCAACCAACTATGGCACGTAGACCTTAGTCGGCAAGAGAATCAATATTATTAATAGCCGCGACTTCTGTCCACGAGATGCTCTAATTCGTCTCCTGCTTCATAGCGGGTTACTTGCGTCGCTACATGTTTGGCCAAAGCAGCAGGGTCGCTCACAGCGGCCATGTGAGGGGTAATGATAGCATTGTCGAAAGACCATAGCGGGCTGTCTTTCGGCAGTGGTTCCGCTTCAAAAACATCGAGCGAAACACCGTGCAACAAACCTTCGCTTAAACAGGCAACAATATCGGCCTCGACCTGACTGCCACCACGCCCGGCGTTGATGAGAACAGGTGCGCCAAACGGCCCCTTGCGTGACAGTTTTGAAATCAAATCACGATTGAGAATTCCATGGGTTGCCGATGTGTAAGGCAGAAGCGAAACAAGAATATCGGTCTTTGCCAAAAATGATTCCAATCCGTCTTCACCATGGAAACACTCAACTCCATCCATAGACTTTTTAAACCGTGACCATCCGCAGAGATTGAACCCCAATGGCTGCAAACCCTTTGCAGATGCCTGCCCCAGTTCTCCAAACCCCATAATTCCCACGGTCAAATTTCCGGCGGCGGGTTGGGGAAAAATTTCGTTCCATTGGCTGATGCGCTGAAATGAATCGTATTTTCTCTGGTGACGCAGATGCATCAAAACTTGCAGCACCACCCACTCCACCATACGACCTGTCAGATTAGCATCTACAAAACGTACGATCGGTAAGTTCGGCAATTGCTTGTCTTCCAAGACATGATCTACCCCTGCCCCCAAGGAGAAAATCACTTCAAGGTTTGGCAAAGTGGCGAGAAAGCCATGTTCCGGCTTCCAAACAACGGCATATTTCACATCAGCCAATTGCTCTTCAGACGGCATACCATCCGCCAGATTGAGGAATGGATGATCCGGCAATGCTTTTTCAAAAGCAGATTTTTTAGCCAAACCGTCCCATTTGATATTCAACAAGATCGGTGATTTGTTCATACGCATTGCAACCCCAACTTTTTGCGGTGACGTGAGAACCACATGAGACCCAACATCACGATACCATTGTAAACGTTGTTTTGGTCAACCGCTTCCATGGCTTCGTCATAAGTAAGCAAGAACGGGAATGTTTGTTCTGATTCACCTTCCACACCAGCACTCACCGCCAAATTGCTGGCATCAACTTCTGCGTAGAACAGATGAACAACTTCGCTCGTCAAGCCTGGGGTGGTTAAGAACTGACAGAGATGCTCCACACGAGTTGCTATCAACCCTGTTTCTTCTATCAATTCACGTTTCGCCGTCTCAACGGGTTGTTCACCGTCGTCAATCATCCCTGCAACAATTTCGCATGTAAACCCGCGCCCCGTGCCCAATTGAGCGCCCAACCGAAACTGCCTGATCATCACAAGCAGTTCCAACTTTGGATCATAAACAACAACTGCCACAGCGTTTTGACCTTCAACAAGTTCACGTTTGGCGCGAAGGCCAGAGCCATCTTCTTCATAATCAATCAAGTTCAGTCGTCGAAATCCGCGATAAACTTCCTGCGTGTTGTTCATCGTTACAGGCAGATGTATATCTTTCACATCAGTGGGAATTTTCATGCTGATCCACCCGATTTCTAATTCGCTTACTGACTAACAATACCAGACGATGCCGTTTCTAAATTGAAAGCTGCAGCCATAAGTGCCTTGGTGTAGTCTGTTTGAGGTGCATCGAATATCTGCGTTGCTTGCCCCTGTTCCACAACTTTTCCCAAGCGCATAACTATTACTTCGTTGGCCATGGCGCGCACGACTTTCAAATCATGGCTGATGAACAAATAGGCCAAATTACGCTCTTCCTGCAGGCGTCGCAGCAGCTCCACAACTTGCACCTGAACGCTCATATCAAGCGCCGAAGTAGGCTCATCCAACATCACAAATTTCGGTTCCAACACCATGGCGCGGGCAATCGCCATGCGTTGTCGTTGACCGCCGGAAAACTCATGGGGGTAACGATGACGGGTAGAGGGCTCTAAACCCACTTCTTGCAACACTCCGCAAACAGTGTCGTCCACCTCGGCATTACTCAATTGCCGCATGTGGATACGCATACCTTCAGCAATGATTTCTGCAACAGACATGCGCGGCGACAGTGATCCGTAAGGGTCTTGAAAAACGATCTGCATTTCGCTGCGAAGCGGTTTCATTTGTTTGAAAGAATAGTCACCAATATCCCGACCGATGAATCCGATTTTACCTTCAGATGAAATCATACGCGTGAGCGCTAAACCAAGTGTGGTCTTACCAGATCCAGATTCACCAACGACCCCCAACGTTTGACCGGCACGCAGGGTGAGATCAATGCCATCAACCGCTTTTATATGATCGACGGTTTTCCGCAGGAAGCCAGCTTTGACCGGAAACCAGACTTTCATGTCTTTGGCTTCCATGATCAGTTCGGCCTTGTCGTCAGATGCAGGTGGATCACCATTCGGTTCTGCAGCCAAGAGATGTTTGGTGTACTCATGCTGCGGGTTGTCGAAAATTTCTTTTGTGGGACCGTGCTCGACGATCTCGCCATTGGTCATCACGCAGACTCGGTCTGCAAATTTGCGAACAATCCCAAGATCATGGGTGATGAACAACATGGAGAGGCCACGTCTGGCCTTCAACTTGTTGAGGAGTTCTAATATTTGCGCTTGAACGGTGACATCGAGCGCTGTTGTTGGTTCGTCCGCAATCAACAATTCAGGTTCATTGGCCAGCGACATGGCGATCATCACGCGCTGTCTTTGACCACCAGACATTTGATGAGGGTACGAGCCAAGGCGTTTTTCTGGATCACGGATGCCCACCTGATTGAGCAACTCAATCGTACGAATCTTACGATCTTTTTCACCCATCCCCTGATGGAGTTCGAGGATTTCTCCGATCTGCTTTTCAATCGTGTGAAGCGGGTTGAGCGATGTCATCGGCTCTTGGAAGATCATCGTCACATCACTGCCGCGCACTTTCCGCAATTCTGCAGCGTCAGCAGACAACAAATCTTTGCCCTTGAACATGATTTTGCCGCTGGGATGGCTGGCAGCCGGATAGGGCAACAGTTTCAAAATCGACAGTGCAGAAACGGACTTTCCAGAACCGGATTCACCCACCAACGCAACCGTTTCACCCTTGTTGATATGAAATGAAATACCATGCACGGCCGTCGTGGTTTTACCTGACGTGGTGAAGGCTACCTGTAGATCTTCAACTGAAAGAATGGGTTCGCTCATCTCACATCACCCGAATGTCTTGCGTGGATCAAAAGCATCGCGCACGGCTTCGCCGATGAACACCAGTAAGGTCAACATCGTGCTGATGACAATGAACGCCATAATCGCCAGCCAGGGTGATTGAAGGTTGTTTTTTGCCTGCTGCACCATCTCACCCAATGAAGGAGAACCAGGCGGCAAGCCGAAACCGAGAAAATCAAGTGAGGTCAAAGCTGTGATTGATCCAGACAGCACAAACGGCATGAAGGTCAGCGTAGCGACCATGGCGTTGGGCAAGAGATGACGAAACATCAACGTGCCATTGCCTACACCCAATGCACGGGCGGCATTCACATATTCAAAGTTCCGCGCCCGAAAAAACTCAGCGCGCACGACGCCTACAAATCCTGTCCAAGAGAATACGAGCATGATGCCGAGCAATATCCAGAAGCCCGGTGGCAGCACGGACGCAATAATGATGAGTAAGAAAAGCAACGGAATAGATGTTATGATTTCGATAAAGCGTTGGAAGATCAGGTCCAGCCACCCGCCATAAAACCCTTGAACAGCGCCAGCCGTGATTCCGATCACCGCAGAAAACCCTGTGAGAATGAGACCAAAAATCACTGATATTTGAAAACCGTAGATCAGCCGTGCCGAAACATCGCGCCCCTGATCGTCGGTTCCGAACCAATTCCAATTCCCATAATTGCACTGGGCATCATCGACACCATTTTCATATTTTCCGCAGACCTGATCAGTAGATAACCTCCATGAAGGCCGGGCAGGAGCAGGTTCCGGAAGTTCGCTGTTCACTGTGCGATATGAATAGCGAATGGGAGGCCAAATCATCCAGCCGTTCGATGAGATTTCATCAAAGTTGGCCGGATCGCGATAATCTGTGACAGGCAAAAAACCACCAAATTTTTCTTCAGGGTAATCTTTAAAAATCGGCGAAAGAATTTCGCCTTTATAGGACATTATGATCGGACGATCGTTTGCGATGAATGGCGCAAACAAAGAACCGATGAACAAAACCATGAAAATCCAAAATGACCAATAACCACGCTTGTTAGCTTTGAAGCCCAACCAGCGGCGATGGTTTAACGGAGTGACTTTGAATGGTCCTACTTTGTAGCCTTGATAGGTTTCGGCTTCAGGAATGGACTCTAACGACGCTGTATCACTCATCACACATCCCTCTTTTCAAAGTCGATGCGTGGATCAATCCACGTGTAGGTCAAATCAGAAATCAGACTAACAATCAGGCCCATCAAGGCAAATATATAAAGATTAGCAAACACAACCGCATAGTCGCGTTGAACAATCGCGGTGAAGCCCAAAAGACCCAGACCATCGAGTGAGAAGATCGTTTCAATCAACAGCGAGCCCGTGAAGAAGGCCGAAATAAAAGCCCCCGGAAATCCGGCCACAATAATCAGCATGGCATTGCGGAAAACATGCCCGTAGAGGACTTTATTTTCAGATAACCCTTTGGCTCTGGCCGTCACCACATATTGCTTTTTTATTTCATCGAGAAACGAATTTTTGGTCAACAGCGTGGTTGTTGCAAAAGCCGCCAGACACAACGCGATCAAAGGTAGTGTCAGATGCCAGAAATAGTCGATAATTTTCTCATACCAACTTAACTGATCAAAATTATCCGACCACAAACCGCGTAGGGGGAACCAGTCTAAAAACGAACCACCAGCAAAAAAGACGATGAGCATCACACCCACAAGAAAGCCCGGAATGGCGTAAGCCACAATGATGATACCACTGGTCCAAACATCGAATGTAGAACCATCGGAGATCGCTTTTTTAATACCGAGTGGAATTGAAATCACATAAGAGATCAACGTGATCCAAAGACCTAACGAAATCGAAACCGGCATTTTTTCTTTGATCAGCTCCAACACAGATATGGAACGGAAATAACTTTCACCAAAGTCAAAGCGGGCATAGTCCCAAATTAGTTTTAGAAATCGCTCATGGGCGGGTTTGTCAAAACCGAACTGTCTTTCCAAATCTGCAATAAATTCGGGATCAAGCCCTTGAGCGCCACGATATTTAGACGATCCGCCACCTCCGGATGCATCGGTTTGAGAGGTGTCATTGCCAGCCCCTAAGTCGCTCCCGCTGCCGCTGATACGGTCAGTTGCATCGCCGCCTTGACCTGTGACCTGCGCAATAATTTGTTCCACAGGTCCGCCGGGAGCAAACTGAATAATCGTGAATGACAAAAGCATGATGCCGAGAATTGTCGGGATCATCAAAAGCAGTCGTCTTGCAATATAAGCGCCCATGCTGCCGTCAGTTCTCCGTCCCGCTTATGGGGAAATAGTTTTGGGCGCGCTCAACGAAGGTCTAGCCTTTGCCGATTGCTGCCGCTTTGTCTTTGTCGAACCACCAATACAGCTCAACGGGAAATGCAAAGTCCGGTTTGGTTTCCGGATAGCCAAACATATCCCAATGAGCAACACGGTGATTCGCCGAATACCAATTTGGAATCCAGCTATGCGTTGAACGCAAGACCCTGTCGAGTGCCTTAAGGATAACTGTGAGTTCATCACGGCTCTTCACATTGCCTGTTTTTTCAATCAAAGCGTCTACAGCAGCATTTTCAAGACCAGGATAATTGGCATTGCCATTGGTTTTAGCAAACTCTGATCCAAATAGCTTCTCCAAACTGTCTTTCGTTGGCGTAGCACCATAAGAACGGGCTAAACCCGTGATATCAAAATCATAGCTGTCCAAACGACTGCGGTACTGGGCAGGGTCCACCAAACGGATGTTCGCATCCACACCTATCAATTTCAGATTGGCAACAAACTTACCAAGAATACGTTCGAATGTAGGAGAACGAATGAGAAACTCAATCGTGAACGGTTTACCATTAACATCAACTAAGGAACGACCTTTTTGAACCCACCCAGCCTCTTTCAAAAGAGTTGACGCAGCACGCAAGCGCTTTCTATCGCGACCAGAGCCGTTGGACGCGGGCTGAAGATAAGCGTCCTCAAACACATCGGGGTCCAAGTGATCGCGCAACGGTTCCAACAATGCGAGTTCGTCGACAGACGGTTTTCCCTCAGCTTGAAACTCTGACCCCATGAAAAAAGAATGTGTGCGCGAATAGGCTTCGTAAAAGAAGTTTTTGTTGGTCCATTCAAAATCAAAACACAGACCGATGGCTTGCACCGTGCGGTTGTCTTTGAATTTCTCCGACCGACGATTCACGGCCCACCCCTGAAATGACGGTACTTTTTCAGCGGGGAACAATTCCTGTTTCGCGCGCCCTTCATTCATAGCGGGAAAGTCATATTCAGTGGCCCAAGTTTTGGACGTAAATTCTTCGCGATAGGTCACCTTGCCTTTTTTGAAGGCTTCGAACGCCGCCTGACGGTCGCGGTAAAATTCAATGCGGATTGTGTCAAAATTTCCCAAGCCAACCGAGAACGGCATGTCTTTGGCCCAATAGTTTTCCACGCGCTCATATTCAATAAAATTACCCGCGTTCAAGCGTTTCACTTTATATCCACCCGATGTGAGTGGTGACGTCATTGTTGTCCTTGTAAACTCGTTTTCCGTATAAAATGCTTTCGACAAGATGGGCATTACGGCAACCGTGAGAATAGCACGGTCAGATTGTTTGCCGTTAAATGTGAGCTTTAGTGTGCGACCATCCAGCGCTTCGGCCTTGTCCAACGTGTTTAACGACAAAGCCAGTTGCGGGTGACCGTTTTTTTTCAGCAACTCGTACGAAAATGCAACATCATGAGCGGTGAGTGGTGTGCCGTCATGCCAGCGCGGTTCACTGCGCAAGTGAAATGTATATGTGTTACGGTCTTGGGATATTTCAACCGTCTCGGCCACGCTACCATAAAGTGCAGACGCTTCATCGGCAGGCGCTGCCATTAATGTGTCAAAACACAATTCCATGCGAGGTGGCGCATTGCCCTTCAATACAAAGGAATTGAGCGTGTCGAATGTTTGCGGGTTTTGATTAAACCCCCAATTAGGCACACTGAAATTTAGCATTCCACCCTTCGGCGCATCGGGATTAACATAATCAAAATGCGTGTAGTCCGCCGGGTAGCGCAATTCACCAAATGCAGATAAGCCATGCAATCGTTTGCCTGTTGGATTAGATGCAAGCGACACACGCGGCATTACCGCTAAACCACCCGCCATGAGGGCAAGTGCTGAGATTTTACCAAATTGGCGACGATTGATGGTCATAGACAGCAGTTCTCCTATTGGTATTTGGCTTTGAGAGCGGCTTCCTTTTCAGGGTCAACCCACCAACTGAATGGATCAAGGCCATAGTACGCCGGTTGTTTCTCCGTGATCTGAACTTTGTCCCAAAAAGCATACCAGTCGTTGGCGCTATACCATGCTGGAACAGCGTAATATTCAAACTGGAGAACACGCTCAAGCGCTCGAGTGGTGTGAACCAGTGTTTGGCGGTCCTTTGCGTAAATCAATTGTTCAACCAAAGCATCAATGGCTTCGCTGTTCGCACCCATCATGTTGCGCGAACCGGGTTGTTTTGCGGCCTTTGATGACCAGTATTCGCGCTGTTCGTTACCAGGCGAAACGGATTGTGCCGAAGCCGTTTGAACAACATCAAAATCAAAGTTGTTGAGACGAGCGATGTATTGCGATGTATCAACAACCCGCAATTCCGCTTCAATGCCCAGCAAACGAAGACTATTGATCCACGGTGCCCACGTCCGTTCGCTGGACGTGCTGTAGGTTAGAATTTCAAACTTGAAAGGCGTACCGGTTTTTTCGTTCACCAGTTTCGCCCCTTTCTGAACCCAACCCGCCTCTTTCAAAAGGTTGAGTGCTGTCTTCAAATGTTTGCGTTGGTCACGACGCACTTTGTATTCCGGCAGCTTATATTCTTCAGTGAACACTTCATCAGGAATTTTTCCACGAAACGACTCCAATATTGCGAGTTCTTCAGCACTGGGCAAACCAGTTGCAGCAAGCTCTGTTCCACCAAAATAACTGGTGGAACGACTGTACAACTTATAGAAAAGATCTTCGTTCATCTTTTCAAAGTTCATCGCCCAAACCAGCGCCTTACGAACACGCCGATCTTTAAATAAATCACGCCGCGTATTCATCTGAAACATATTGACGGTGTATCCGCCTGCACTGGGGAATTCGACTTTACGAACATCGCCATCTTTGAACGCTGGAAATACATACTCTGTGGCCCAGCGTTTGGAGCGATTTTCGGCGCGATAATCATCAAGACCACCCTTTTTGAAGGCTTCCCAGATTGCATTTTGATCACCAAAATACCGGTATTTGTATTCGTCGAAATTGTAACGCCCCACATTAACGGGAAGATCAACGCCCCAATAATCTGCAACGCGCTCCCACGTTACGGATGCGCCCGGTGTGAACTCACCAATCTTATAGGGGCCACTGCCCAGAGGCCGTTCTAGGGACGAACGGGTGAAATCACGCTTCTCACCTTTTGCATTCACCCCTTCCCACCAATGTTTTGGCAGAACAGGCAAATCGCCAATAATTAAAGGTAACTCACGATTGTTCTTTTGGTCGAAAATGAAAGTAATCTCGCGTTCATTATCGATACGCATTTCTTTCACGTTCGCGAAATAGCGATTGTATTGAGCTGAATGTTCTTTCAGCGTTTCCATCGACCATTGTACATCTTCAACAGTGATTGGTTTACCGTCATGCCAGCGCGCTTTTGCGTTCAACCTATAGGTCGCTGACGAGTAGTCGTCAGGATAAGTGTAGGCTTCGGCAATCAACGGGTGGGATGATGCAGGTTCATCAAGGCCTTTCGCCATGAGATTTTCCCACAACAAACCTCCCTGGTAGTTCACACCTGCAACAGAACTCCCCTTCACAATGAATGGGTTGAAACTGTCATAGGTGCCTAATACAGCACCATTCAATGTTCCGCCCTTTGGTGCATCCGGATTCACATAGTCAAAATGCTTGAATTCTTTTGCGTATTTAGACGGACCAATCAAAGTCGTCGATGTATGCCAAACACGATCGTCAGCATTAGCTTGTTGAACAATGCCTCCGCCAAGTGAAGTTAGGAGAGTAAATACAAACAAACGAGCAAGACGCTTCATAGACAAATTCCAATTCAGGCAATTACTAGATCTAAAATTAGGTGTTCAAATTTTTGGGTCAAGTTACGTTTATGTCACCGAGCGTCAAAACAGATATACGATCGACATTGGCGACGCTTCAGCATTGAATGCAATCAAGGCACAAAAAAGCCGGATTGGACGAACCAACCCGGCTTAAAAATTCGAACACGAATAAGATCAACCTTCAGGCAATGGTGCGGGGTCCGCGGCCAATGAGCGGAGATATGCGATCATTGCGGCGCGTTCTTCTACCTTCTTGATACCAGCAAACCCCATTGATGTGCCTTTGACGTGTGCTTTAGGTTTGTAAAGGAAACCGTTCAACTCTTCATAGGTCCAAGTTTTGCCTTCGCCGTAAGCTTTAAGAGCACCTGAATAACCGAAGCCATCAACACTCGCGATTGCGCGGTTAACGATGCCATAAAGGTTGGGGCCAACTTTCTTGGCGCCGCCTTCGTTGACAGTGTGGCAAGCAGCACATTTTTTTACTGCTTTCAGACCGGCTTCAGGGGTTGCTGATGCCAAAAGCGCATTCACAGATTCAACTTCAACTACAGCCGGCGCACTCGTGGTAGCCGCGACTGCACCACCTGCGATTTCATAACCCGGTTTTTCGGGGTTCTTACTGTGGAAAAGGCCATCAGCAAGAAAATTAACACCCAATAAAACGAAAGCGACTGACAACAGCGCTGCGAAAACTTTGTTCCACTCAAACGAGTCCATGCGTAAAGGCTCCATTACCGCAAGATGGCCGAAGATTCTACGCTGCAACGAAGTGCAGCAATTCAACCTTGATTTTGGCGCGGAAACTATGTCTTTTGCCGATGGGTTGCAACACCTATAAGTCGCCTTTCTATGAGACTTATTGTCAGTTTTGCGATTTTTACGAATGAGATGTTCAATTCTGGCTTATTGGGACTTTTAAAATGACGAGCAACAACACGATTGTCATGGTTCCAGCGCGCATGGCCTCCACCCGCCTGCCCGGCAAACCATTGGCTGAGATTGCAAGACTTCCAATGATTGTGCAGGTGATGCGCCGTGCAGAAGAAGCGAATGTGGGGCGTGTGATTGTCGCCACCGACACACAAGAAGTGGCGAATGTGGTTGTTCAACACGGTGGTGAAGCTGTAATGACACGTGAAGATCATATCTCGGGCTCAGACCGGATTTGGGAAGCGCTGGAGAAACTCGACCCATCTGGCGAGGTGGAAACGATTGTAAACGTTCAAGGCGATTTGCCGACAATCGACAAAGCATCAATTCGCGCGAGCCTTATTCCATTGCAAAACAATGACGTTGCACTATCCACTTTGGCCACCGAAATCACCCACGAGGCCGAACGCACGAATCCAAATGTCGTGAAACTTGTTGGAACTGAAAGTGGGCCAGGGTGCCTGCGCGCTCTATATTTCACGCGCGCCACAGCACCTTACGGTGATGGACCTTTATATCATCATATTGGGCTCTACGCTTGGCGACGTTCTGCATTGAAGCGATTTATCAACCTGCCACCCTCACCGCTGGAACTGCGCGAAAAATTGGAACAGTTGCGCGCCTTGGAAGATGGGATGCGCGTAGATGCTGCTCTCGTTGACACTGTGCCACTGGGTGTCGATACTCCCGCCGATCTAGAGCGCGCGCGCGCCATACTTTCCGGAACATAAAATGCCACATCGATCAGGAAAAATTGCCTTCCAAGGTGAACCGGGAGCTAATTCAGATACGGCTTGCCGCAATGTCTATGCCAATATGGAACCATTGCCCTGCCCAACATTTGAAGATGCGTTTGAAGCCTTAAAATCCGGTGCGGCTGACCTTGCCATGATACCGATTGAAAACACTCTGGCTGGACGTGTTGCTGATATTCACACGCTTTTGCCAGAATCCGGTCTTCACATCATCGGTGAATATTTTCTACCAATCCATTTTCAACTTATGGTTCTGCCCGGTGTTGAGCTCAAAGATATTGAAACGGTCTATTCGCACATTCATGCCCTCGGCCAATGCCGCAAAATCATCCGTGACAATGGCTGGAAGGGCGTGATTGCCGGAGATACGGCTGGAGCTGCCCGCATGATCGCCGAAAACGGCGACCGCAAGGCTGCCGCACTGTCTCCCCTTCTGGCAGCAGAAATGTATGGCATGAACATTCTCAAAGAGAATGTGGAAGATTCCGAACACAATATTACGCGATTTGTTATTCTTTCGCGCACCCCTGAAATTCCTGATGCGGATGCAGGCCCTGCTGTGACCACATTTGTGTTCCGCGTGCGCAATGTCCCAGCAGCTCTTTATAAAGTCATGGGCGGATTCGCCACGAACGGCGTGAACATGACGAAGCTGGAAAGCTATCAAGGCGGCACATTCACGGCGACGATTTTTTACGCCGATATTGAAGGCCATCCTGATCAGCAGAATGTAAAATACGCACTTGAAGAAATGGATTTCTTCTCATCTGAGAAGACCATTCTTGGGGTTTATCCGGCAGCTGTTGATCGTGGGCGCTAAAAGCTAACCCACACCCTATTTGGATTGTTCGCACCTAAATTGTTCCCAAAGCCCAAGGGCCATGGTGTGCGCCTTCTTCGTCCAATCGGCCAAATGAATGCGCCCCGAAATAGTCTCGCTGCCCTTGAATCATATTCGCTGTTCCGCGCGATGTTCGCATAGAATCAAAATAGGACAGTGCTGCAGACAGTGCAGGTACGGGCATTCCATTCGTCGCAGCAACAGCAATCACTTTGCGCAATCCATTGTGGGTGGATTTCATCCTGTCAGCAAAGGCATCAGCAAACATCATATTGCTGTCCGGATCGTGCTTCAAAGCGGTTGCCATATCGTCCAGCATGGCGGAACGGATAATGCAGCCTTCGCGCCACACTTCAGCAATCTGGGGCAAAGGCAATTTCCAGCCATAATCATCGGACGCACTGTCGAGCATGGCGAAACCCTGTGCATAACAAGCAACTTTACCCGCCAACAAAGCTTGCTCAAGCACATCCAGAGAGAGTTCTTCGCGGTTGATTGATTGCGGTGCAGACCCAAAGATGCCTTCACCTGTTTTACGTTCACCTACACGTGACGACAGATTGCGGGCGGCCACAGCTGCATCAATCGCTGTTACAGGCGAGGCACGGTGCAGCGCTTCAATTGCCGTCCAACGCCCAGTGCCTTTTTGACCAGCGCTGTCTAAAATAACATCCAACATCGGCTTGCCAGTTTTAGCATCAGTGGCTTTGGCAACCTCAGCGGATATTTCAATAAGATAGGATTGCAAAGGACCTTTGTTCCATGTGTCAAACACATCTCCAATGTCCCCTGCCGCCATGCCAAACCCATCACGCATCAGACCATAAACTTCAGCTATCATCTGCATATCGGCATATTCGATGCCGTTGTGAACCATTTTCACATAGTGACCTGCTCCCGCTTCTCCCATATATGTGGCGCAGGGCTGGCCTTCAAACTTTGCAGAAATAGCTTCCAATACAGGGGCCATACGGTCCCATGCGGGGCGATCGCCACCACCCATAATTGAAGGGCCATTGCGCGCGCCCACCTCCCCACCGGACACTCCAATGCCGAGGAACATTTCAATGCTGTCGCGTGCAGCTTCAGCACGACGGTTGGTGTCATCGAAATTGGCATTACCAGCATCGATAATCATGTCATCTTTAGCGAGTAACGGGCGCAGCGCTTCAATTTGAGCGTCAACAATTGGGCCGGCCGGCACCATGAGAATGATATTACGCGGCGGTTTGATACTAGCCACAAACTCTTCCAACGTGGCAGTGGGTGTCAATTGCCCAGCCAACTCGCCTGCACCTTTGTGGAACTTTACAGTGACCGAATGGGTACGGTTGTAAACAGCAAGCCGAAACCCTTTCTCCGCAATGTTGAGAGCGAGATTGGCCCCCATGGTTCCGAGTCCCAACAAACCAATAGAAGGAAGATCATGTGAGGCCATAATAGAGCGCTTTCAAAACGATGGGAAAATATCAGCTCTTTTATTTGATATTGCAGGTTGTGTGACAAGAGGGAGAACCGTTTAATATTCCAGATTGATGTTCAGATTGGCGCTTTCCTTCACGAATTTGTGTTCTGCACAGCAATCACAAAGTAAGAAACTTCCGCTAGAACTTTTTCATGTTTCGATGGATCACCACCCTTGCACTCATTGCAATCGTGTTCACAGCAACCGGGCTTCATAAGCTTGGTGGTGAAGTACGTGCTGCCGCATCCGTGCAAATTGTTGAAACAAATCAGTCAACCAAGGCAACCTGTTGCAGGGATACCAAAGAGCATAAACACAGCACATGTGTTGCGCCCTACATAGTTACATCGAGTGAAGGCCATTGTTTGAGCAATCGACAAAACACAGTCTTTATTTCTCACGATGACAGCATGCAAACTGGCGCGTCTGCATCCCCGCTGAAGCGTCCACCAAGACCTTTTCTGTAATCCATTTTATCCCGTTGGGTCTCCAACATAAATTGCATTCAGTATCAGGAGGTCACAATCGTGATCAACAGACGTTCTCTTCTCGCAAGCGTATTCGCTTTTACTACCGTTCCATCCAGCATTTTGCTCTCTGGCGAGGCATTGGCCCATCACACTAAAAAACGCAGCCGCAAGCGCAAGGCTTTTAAACTCTCTCGCCGTTTTGAACCTCAGCGCGTGCGATTCCGGGGCTATAAGCCCGGTACAATCGTAGTCGATCCACGCAATCACTATTTGTATCTTGTTGAAAGCCGCTCACGCGCGCGCCGTTATGGTGTTGGCGTCGGCAAGGCAGGCTTGGCCTTTAAAGGCTCTGCCATTATCCGCCGCAAAGCGGAATGGCCAAGCTGGACACCAACAAAAAACATGATCCGCCGCGAACCTGCCAAATATGCAAAATATGCTGACGGTGTACCTGGCGGACCAGGCAATCCTTTGGGCGCCCGCGCATTGTATCTATATAAAGGCAAACGTGACACATATTTCCGAATCCATGGTACAACGCAGCCATGGTCAATCGGGCGTTCCGTATCAAATGGATGTATTCGAATGCTTAACGCACATGTAAAAGACTTGTACCAACGCGTGCCTCTCGGCTCACGGGTGGTGGTTCTATAATGACATTTAAAAATAATATTTTCAGCGATGTGCTTCCGCGGCGTCAATTCTTGTCAGGGGGAGCAAGTGCAGCAGCACTTGCACTCACAGGCTGTGCCATTCCACGTGATCCGGGGGTTGAACGCAGACGTCTTGTTGCCCAAAAACGCGAACGTGATACTCGCTATTATCGTGACCTTTACGGCCCCATCAACACTGAACAATTTCCCATTCCTGCTGTACGGTTGGATGTGGTAAAGCCAAAATTCTGGAGGCTTGAAGTCCCGAATACAACAGGCGAGGCGCCCGGTACAGTTGTGGTGGACACTAAGACCTTTCATCTTTATTTCACCCAAGAAGACGGCACTGCCATGCGCTATGGTGTCGGGCTTGGGCGGGCCGGATTTGAGTGGTCAGGCCGCGCGCGCGTAGCCTGGAAACGGGCATGGCCGAAATGGACACCACCCGCTGAAATGATAGAGCGTCAGCCAGAGCTTGAAAAATGGAGTGCTGCTAACGGGGGCATGCCTCCGGGCATTGAGAACCCGTTGGGTGCGCGGGCGCTATATATTTTTGAAGGTGGTGTCGACACACTTTACCGGATTCACGGTTCACCTGAAGATTTCAGTATTGGTCGAGCAGTATCTAGCGGCTGCGTAAGATTGCTCAACCATGATATCATCGACCTCTACAATCGCGTGCCCAATGACACGCCAATTGTGGTGCTTTAAAATACGCTCCTAATCCGATTGAACTCAATCTCGATTTGGTTGTCTCAGAGCCATTGAGATTTTTATCAAATCTCTAGATCCTCATGCGCGGAACATCGTCCGGGTCGAGATTGAGTTCAATCAGAAGTGGGCCATTTCGGGTCTCGATGGCATGAATAGCTTTATCCAATTCAGCATTTGATTCCACAAGCACTCCTTGACCCCCAAGAGCCGTCGCTATTTCGGCAAAGCACGGCCATTCGAACTGGGCGAGGCTGGGATTCATGTCGCGGTCTACGAACTGAATATGTTCAGCACCATAGGCGGAATCATTGCATACAATAATAATGAGATCTTGCTTGAGACGAACGGCAGTGTTGAACTCGTTGATCCCGCCCATCATGAATCCGCCATCGCCAGTGAACATGACGAGTGGTCTGTTGGGTGCTGCAAATCCAGCACCAATGGCATGCTGAAGGCCAATTCCGATAGAACCGAAATTTGTCGTTGTGATGAAACTTTGAGCGTTGGGCGCTGATATTCTACACCAAACTTCTGTCATGAATCGCCCACCATCAGTGGTCAATATCCGATCTTTCGGCAGAACCTCCTCCAACTTTTCCAGTGCATAGACAAAATTGATCGTTCCACATTTTGCATCGGTTGATTTGGTAGGCGGATGAATGGTCAATGAGTTTGCTTTTAGCTCTTTAGTAAATCCACTGGGTTCAATATCAGCTTCGTTGAGCCAGTGAACAATGTTGTCGGCAGTCAATCCAGCGTCTCCAACAAGCGCTGCATTAGGGTGAAAGTTCTTACTTATTTCAGCAACATTTTTGTTCACGAGAACCACACGCTTGTTTTTCATCAGTGCGCCATTGTCTGTTGTGAAGTGATGCAAACTTGATCCGAAAGCGACCACACAATCACTCTTGGCGATAGCATCATACGTGTCAGGTGTGCTCAACGTTCCAAATATATCCATGTTGAACGGGTGGTCTTTGAACATCCCTTTGGCTTTCAACGTCGTTGCTAAAGGCGCTTCAAGGCGATCTGCTAGGCGAACGAGTTTTTCTTCTGAACCGATGGCGCCACCGCCAGCCAACACTACGGGACGCTTGGCTGATGCGATCATGCCGATCGCTTCATCCAGATTATCGCCTTCAAGCACTGTCATCGGGTCATCAAAAACAGGATAGACGACCTTTTTGTGCTCAATTTCCTCCCACATGAAATCAGCAGGCATGTTTAAAACAATTGGCCGCTGTTCAACCTGCGCCCGATAAAAGGCATTTGCGATATCCTCGGTTACCGTGGACGGTGCACGCATTTGTTCAAAGCCCGCACCTGCAGCCTTGGCCAATTCACGCTGGTCAATGTTCTGTAGATTTTGTGGCGCAATAACTGGAGTGTCACCACACAAAAGAACCATAGGGGCATGTCCACGCACACCTTCTGCCAGAGCGGTGATACAGTTTGTAAAACCGGGACCATGTGTGACGGTTGCGACACCAACCGTTTCAGATATTTTTGAATAACCTAAAGCCATCAATACGGCACTGCCCTCATAGGCAACGGGAACAAACGTGCCACCACACGATCGGACATAGTGATCGACAGCGAAGAGATTCGCGTCACCCATCAGGCCAAACATTGTCTCAGCATCGTGATCGATTATGCTCTGTGCAATCGATTGGTAAACGTATTTTTTGTCATCAGCCATGTCGGGCGATCTCGCTTACAATTACTATTTTTAAGTTCCAGGTGCGTCCGAACTCTTTTCAACATAGTAGCAGATTTCTTGAGCTCAAATTGTGCATAATTCGAGTTTGTCGGCGCTTCAGTACAATTTTCTTGCAAATTTTTATATATAAGCGCAAAAAATCCGCATGGATGAGTTTGACCGCACAATCGCACTTTCGCTGCAACGTGACGCCAGTCTTACGAATGCTCAGCTCGCTGAAATCGTGAACCTTTCACCTTCTCAATGTTCCAGACGGAAATCCGCGCTTGAAAACAATGGCATCATCGAAGGTTACACTGCTAATTTGAACTCCAAAGCCATGGGTTACAATTTACGTGCTGTGGTTCGGGTCAATCTTTCTTCTCATGATGGGCAAAACGACAGCCGGTTTTCAAAATTTCTGTCAACTTGTGATGAGATTTTAGAAGCACATTCTGTCTCAGGCGATGCTGACTATGTTTTGAGCATTCATGTGCATAGCCTTGATCACTTTGCTGACTTTATTCACAACAGGTTGTTGCCTCATCCGGACGTTTCGCAGGTTCGTTCGGAGATTGTCCTCAGAACGCTCAAAACAAACAGGTTTGCCAAGATCCATACTGAATAAATAAAACGGCCTCGATCATTCTCTATTTAGCAGTGTTCAACAAAATACTGGTTTCGCTGTTCAAAATGCCTGGAATTTCCCGGGTACGGCGCAACAAACCATCAAACTCGGATAAGCTTGAAGTTTCGATTTGTGCAACAAGGTCCCAAGCACCATTGGTGCTATGAAGGCTCACTATTTCTGGCATTTTTTTAAGCGAATTAACAATCGTGGATGTGAGGTTACCTTGAACCTCAATGGTCATGAAAGCGCGGATCAGTTCACCACCTGCTGAGCTGTCAACATCAATCGTAAAACGCTGGATCGTATTTGAACCAATGAGCCTTTCCATGCTGGTTTGAATGGTTGCACGAGATACACCAAGCTGTTCTGCAAGCATGGTAACGGATGCTCTCGCGTCTCTTTTGAGAGCCGCTAGCAGTTTCCTATCAGTAGGTGTCAAATCAGGCATTTTTACTAATTTAGGCAAATTGCGATATATTAGAACCAATCTGTATAATCTATATAGCAAAATAATCAATTTACTAACTATCTGTTCGATTTGATCTCATCCACATTCACCAGAATGAAGTTTGATGAAAGATGGATTAATGTTGAACTGCACATTAGTCGGGGCACCTGTTGAGAGTGGCGCAAGCCAAATCGGTTGCGTTATGGGGCCTGATGCCTTTCGAACAGCCGGACTAAAACCAACGATTGAGTCTCTGGGTTACAACGTTCGTGATCTAGGAAATGTTCAACCCAGATCCAACACTCCAACCCCTCATTCAAACTTATCAATTCATCATCTAAGTGAAACTATTGGCTGGGCAAGAGCACTGGAAGAAGAAGCGCACAAGGCAATACAATCTTCTGATCTACCTATCTTCCTTGGCGGCGATCACAGCCTCTCCATAGGAACGGTTCCCGGTGTCACACGACACGCCGCTGAAACTGGTCGCGAACAATTTGTTCTGTGGCTAGATGCGCACCCTGACATTCATACGTTGGACACAACAACCAGCGGCAATCTTCATGGAACACCCGTGGCCTATTTCACGGGTCAAGATGGATTCAAGGACGCGTATCCCGAACTTCGACACCGTGTCGATCCAGCCAATATTTGCATGATGGGTATTCGCTCTGTCGATCCGGCAGAAAACACACATTTAACAGAATGTGGAATCGACGTGCACGATATGCGTGCCATAGACGAAGGAGGAATTGCATCTCCCCTGCGCAAATTTCTGGAGCGCATACGAAAAGCAAATGGGGTTTTACATGTGAGTTTGGATGTCGATTTTCTGGAACCCAATATTGCACCAGCGGTTGGCACCACCGTACCGGGCGGCGCAACCTTTCGCGAAGCACATCTTATTATGGAAATTTTATACGATTGCGGCTTGGTCACATCTCTCGACCTTGTGGAACTCAATCCGTTTCTCGATGAACGTGGGCGTACAGCAAAACTTATGGTCGATCTGTGCGCCAGCCTGCTTGGGCGCAAAGTATTGGACCGCCCCACAAGGAGTTTCTGATGGAGAACATTCAATCACCATCGTCTATTGTGATGGTTCGGCCTCACAAATTTTGTTCCAACCCGGAAACCGCTGGCGACAATGGTTTTCAGGTCATCGATCAGTTCGAACAAACTGATATCTCTAAACTTGCACTAAAAGAATTTGATACCGCTGTTTCTCAACTGGAACATGCAGGTGTCAAAGTTCATGTCTTTGACGACTACGGTGAAAAAGATACGCCGGATTCAGTTTTTCCGAACAACTGGTTTTCAACCCATGTGGGCGGCCACATAGCAATTTACCCAATGTTTTCTGCAAACCGTCAACGGGAACGGCGCTGGGATATTATTGAACTGCTCAAACAAAATTATCGTGTTCAAGACATTATTGATTATTCCGGCCTTGAGCATGATAATCTGTCGCTTGAAGGAACGGGCGCAATGGTAATCGACCACATCGGTCGAGTTGTTTACGTCGCCAAATCCAACCGGGCAGACCCAATTATTCTTGAACGTTTCTGCACCCATTTCAATTTTGAACCCATGGCTTTTGACGCGGAAGATTCATCTCAAAACCGAGTTTACCACACCAATGTCATTATGACTGTTGCAGGCAAATTCGCATTGCTCTGCGGTGAGATGATTGTTGATCCCAAACGTTGTGATGCCGTGGTCGCTCGTCTTGAAGAAACTGGTCGCGATGTCATTATGTTGTCGAGCGAACAGATCTACGAATTCGCGGGCAATGCGATTGAACTCAAAGGGCGCACCAACCTTTTGGCTATGTCTTCCAGAGCGCTTGCATCTCTCGACAAAGATCAGCGCTCACGCATCGAAGAATCGGCAGAAATCTTACCAATCTCCATACCAACAATCGAAATAGCTGGTGGGTCGGTGCGCTGCATGATTGCTGGCATTCATCTTTCCAAACGTTGATCAACTTAACACTCATTAGGATTACCTATGCCTGAAATACTAAATCCAAATCCATCTAAATTGGCGATGGTTCCTTTTGTCAGCGTTGATGACATGATGAAAATCGTCAACACAATCGGCGCTCCCAAAATTATCGCTGAGATTGCCGAATATGTGGAAGCCGATTTTTTGCGTTGGGACCAATTCGACAAAACACCCCGCGTAGCAGCTCATTCCAAAGAGGGTGTGATCGAGTTGATGCCGACCAGCGATGGCGAAACTTACGGTTTCAAATATGTAAACGGTCATCCAGCTAATATGGCCCGCGGTTTCCAAACAGTTACAGCCTTTGGAGTGTTGGCCCGTGTGGACAATGGGTATCCTGTTCTATTTTCAGAGATGACAATCCTGACGGCATTGCGCACCGCCGCGACTTCTGCAGTTGCAGCCAAACATCTTGCGCCAAAAAATTCCAAAATCATGGGGGTGATTGGGAACGGTGCGCAGTGTGAATTCCAAGCGTTAGCATTCAAAGAGGTCGTCGGCATCGACACAGTACATCTTTACGACATCGATCCAGCGGCAACAAAAAAAGCAGTCCACAATCTTTCAAACAGCGGCCTCACAGTCATTGCCTGCAAGTCTGCAGAGGAAGCTGTGACAGGCGTCCAAATTGTAACGACCTGCACCGCCGATAAACAATGCGCCACAATTTTGACCGACAATATGATTGGTGCTGGTATCCATATAAATGCCATCGGTGGCGACTGCCCGGGCAAAACAGAGCTGCACAAAGACATCCTATTGAGGTCTGATATTTTCGTTGAATACCCGCCGCAAACTCGTATCGAAGGCGAAATTCAACAGTTGGATGACGATCACCCGGTAACGGAAATTTGGCAAGTCATGTCTGGGCAAGCTGAGGGCCGAATATCGGACAATCAAATTACACTTTTTGACAGCGTTGGTTTCGCAACTGAAGATTTTTCAGCGTTGCGATATATCCGCGATCAATTGGAACGAACCGGACATTTCGTTGAATTGGACTTGCTGGCCGATCCCGACGATCCACGCGATCTTTTTGGAATGGTTCAACGCGCTTCAGATAAGTAAACTGCCGACTATTGCTCCAACATCAATTCGGTCGCACACCGTCTCATAAAAACCCTTCGGTCTAAAATGGCATTTTAAACCCTGGTGGGATTGGCAAACCAGCGGTAATATCCGCTGTTTTTTCTCGAGCTGCCTCTTCGGCGCGTTCTTTTGCTTGGTTGTGAGCAGCGACAATCAAGTCTTCCAGGATTTCGCCTTCGTCTTCTTTCAGCATAGACGGGTCGATCTTCACACCCTTCATCACACCTTTGCCTGTAAGTGTGACTGTCACCATCCCGCCACCAGATATACCTTCCGCTTCAAGTTCTTCAAGCTCAGCCTGCATGCCTTCCATTTTGGCCTGCATCTCTTTTACTTTGCCCATCATACCCATGATGTCTTTCATCGCATTTCAACTTTCATAATGCTGGGCTTAGCGCCCATAAATTCAA
Organism: uncultured Rhizobiaceae group bacterium; assembly: GCA_938010435.1. Lineage (GTDB taxonomy): Bacteria > Pseudomonadota > Alphaproteobacteria > Rhizobiales > Rhizobiaceae > Pseudahrensia. The sequence goes on from CALLUS010000008.1 coordinate 243,722, forward strand.
AAACACCCCGAGACCGGCTGGCCTAGAAGTAATCGTCCAAACCACCAGCGCCGGGGTCGCCCGTTTCATTGGGTCTATCTGTGTCTATATCGTCATCAGTGTCAGGATTTTCCAGTCCTGCTTCCAGTACTGCTGTTTCATCCAAACCGTCTGCTGCACCAGCATTGGGGAACCGCACATCGACAATTTTTGATTTTGGAAAAGCTTTCAGCACGGCCGCCACTGTAGGATCTGCTGCTGCGTCCGAAAAATGTTTTTCGCGGGTGGCAACTTCAACTTCTTTGATCGTTGCTTCGCCTATTGCTGCGCTGGTTACAACGTCCCAAGTTTCGCCAGTCCATTCACGCAAACGGGCTTGTAGAATTTGGACAATATCTCGTGGCGGATTGCCTACAGGGCAAAACTCAATTCGGCCCGGAGCAAATTCGATCTGACTGAAATTGTTACGCAGCATCAGTTTGAAACGAATGTCGCGTTTTTTCTCGGCAAGATTGAGCAGGTCTTGAAATGTTTCCACCGTGTCGTAAACGGCTTTGAGCTCAGGCGCGGGCGTTGGTTGTGGCACTTCCTGTATTGGGGGCTGAACCGTTTCAACAGGTTCATTATCGATCACCAGCGCAGGGCCATTGGCCGTTTTCTTCATGGTCGCGCCAGAGCCGCCAGTGTTCATGGAGCCGGATGCAACCGCAGTGGCACCGCCATGTGAACCGCCGTGAGACCCACCACTGGAAGATACTGTTCCGCCAGACTTCCCACCATCAGCCAGCGCTTTCAAAGCTTCGTCTGGTGTTGGCAAATCGGCAGCATGGGTGATCCGCACCAAAACCATATCGGCTGCGGCCAAAGGACGGGGGGATGATTGCACTTCGGCAATGCCCTTCAGCAACATTTGCCATGCACGGCCGAGAATACGTGGCGATAATTTTTCTGCAAAGGCTTTGCCACGTGTCTTTTCATCTTCACTCAAAGACGGGTCGTTCAACGCCGTGTCCACATAACGAACCCGCGTCACGAAATGGACGAATTCCGCCAAATCGGTCAACACAGTCGCCGGGTCAGCACCCACATCATATTGTTCTTTGATCTCGGCAAGGGCTGCTGCGATATCGCCCTTCATCACATATTCGAACAGGTCGATTACACGAGCGCGGTCTGCCAAGCCCAACATTTGGCGCACTTCTACGGCTTCGATTTTTCCACCACCGCTGCCTGCTGAATGGGCAATGGTTTGATCAAGCAGCGAAAGAGCGTCGCGCACAGAGCCTTCACCAGTACGAGCTATCATCGCCAAAGCTTCTTCTTCAGCTTCGATATTCTCAAGTCCGGCGATCTTCGTCAAATGCGCTGTCATTTCACCCGCTTCAATGCGGCGCAAATCAAATCGTTGGCACCGCGACAAAACAGTGATCGGAACTTTACGGATTTCGGTTGTCGCGAAAATGAACTTCACATGTTCCGGTGGCTCTTCAAGCGTTTTCAACAAACCGTTGAAGGCTGCCGTCGACAACATGTGAACCTCATCGATAATGTAAACTTTGTAGCGCGCTGAAACGGGCTTGTAGCGCACGCTTGCAATGATCTCTCGAATGTCACCAATACCCGTGTGGGAGGCGGCATCCATCTCGATCACATCCACATGATTGCCTTCCATAATGGACGGGCAGTGAATGCCTTCTTGGGATAGATCCAACGTTGGCGATTTTATGTCGTCGGTTTCGAAATTCAGAGCGCGTGCCAGAATACGAGCCGTCGTGGTTTTACCTACCCCGCGCACACCGGTCAGCATATAAGCTTGAGCAATGCGGTTGGTGGCAAACGCGTTCGACAATGTTCGCACCATTGGCTCTTGGCCAATGAGGTCATCAAATGTCGATGGGCGATATTTCCGAGCGAGAACCCGATATTCTTGATCCGCGCTCTTGTCACTCATGAAATAGCCTAGATTAACCACTCGCGTGTCGCCGAAAACAGCTCGGCTGTTTTTTGTGGAAAGACCCGCGCAAAAAAGAACCGAACACCTATCGGTGTGAGGTGGAAGACTGGCTTAGCGTGACCCGTGCCGGAATCTCGTTGGGGCTGCTTCGTTCCCGATCTGACCCGGTTGGCGAGTGGCACGTCCACAAACCAGCCTTCCAAGGGCATCATATCATGTGTGCAAGGGTGAAAAGCAAGCTTACAGATGCAAAAAAACTGATAAGATTGCCAGATGTTCGGCCTATCCAAAACATTTCAACTCGATCCACGCCTGAAGGCAGACACTTTTGTCATTCACGAAGACGAAACGGCATATCTTTTGTTGATGAATGACAAACGCTGGCCGTGGGTCATTCTGGTACCCCGTATTGCAGATGTTGAAGAGCTTCACGATCTCAACCAAGGAATTGTTGGCACTTACATGCAACTCGCCACCAAAACCGGAGAATTGCTGAAAAGCACAACCGGTTGCGAGAAAATCAATATTGCAACCATCGGAAATATGGTGCGCCAATTACACATACATATAATCGCCAGAGATGTAGGCGACGCCAATTGGCCGGGCCCCGTATGGGGGTTTGGTGAACGCGAACTCTATTCAGGTGCCGAAGGCAAAGCTCGCGCCGCAAACCTAAAGAAAGCACTTTATGTCCCGTTCTTTTCTTGATGCTGATTTCCAACCTGAAGAAGTGAGCGCACGTTTAGCATTTTCCGGCAATCGGCTTGAACGCCTGTCTGAAGAACGTTCTGATACTTGTGTGGAAGAAGCTCTCGCTAACAAGGATGCACGGCTATTCGGCATTGCTCGTGGTCGCGTCTTGATCGCTTTTGAAAACGACCAGCCTCGCGGGTTGATGACAACGAACGAACTACAAGCTTTCGCACCAAAAATACCTTTTGCCGCTTTGCTTGGGCATGACGGTGATGCACCGCGTCTTGCAGTGCCGCTGGGTATAAATCCAGATAATGAAAATTTGGAATTGCCAGACGGGTTTAAGCTAATCGATTTTAGATCTCTCGTGATGCAACGTTTGTTATCCCATGAAGAACTTGGCCAAATGGCACAGGGTGCCGCTTATCTCGCTTGGCATGCTTCATCGCGTTTTTGCGGGCGCTGCGGCAATAAGACGGAAATGCGTGGCGGCGGAGTTAAACGCCATTGTCTATCTTGCGAAATCGACACATTCCCACGCACGGACCCTGTGGTCATTATGCTCACGGTCAAGGGCGATAAATGCTTGCTAGGACGTTCTCCCCATTTCCCACCGGGCATGTATTCCGCCTTGGCCGGATTTGTGGAAGCGGGGGAAACCATCGAAACGGCCGTGCGTCGAGAAACATTTGAGGAATCCGGCATACGCGTGGGCAAAGTTACCTATCACGCCACACAACCGTGGCCCTTCCCCCACACTTTGATGATCGGGTGCTACGGCGAAGCTTTGGAAGACGATATTGTGCGCGACGAAGGGGAGTTGGAAGATTGCCGCTGGTTCACGAAAACTGAAATTCGCGCGATCCTCAAAGGCGAAGGCCCCAAGAACGAAGATGGAAGCCCGCAATTCTTCTGTCCACCAACTTATGCGATTGCCAATTGCCTTGTGACCGATTGGGCTAATGGCGGGGTTTAACCAGTCGTCAAAAATCCGGTCAGCTTTCCACATTCATCTTCCAAAATGAATTTTGCGAATTCGGGAGCAACAACTGGTGCACGTAAAAAACCTGCTCCCGCATGGCTGAGGCTGAAATAAACGTTTGGTTTTTTTTGCGAACGCCCAAGCCGTAAATTCCCGTCACCCACTTTGGTGCGCAGTCCGACAGTGATTTTGACCAGCGGCATGTCTTGCAGTTCAGGTAAAACAGGAATCGCATTATCGAGTAATTTTGCAATCACATCTTCATCTGGCTCCAAAGACATTTCATCAGGTTCGTAGGTCGTACCGACGATAAGGTGATCACAATTCACTAATGAGCGCGGACACATATTACCGCGATGATGTTTGATGAGATGACGCACAGGCATTGACAGTTTGCTGTTGTCAAAAATTAAATTGACGCCGCGCACGGGACGGCTAACTGGCATATCAGGAATAAAATCCACAAATGCGTTCGCACCCATACCATTGCAAATGATGAGTTTATCAAAATGCACTTTATCACCCAATGACGTGATCAAATGGCTCGTTTCTATTTTCTCAACAGCGCAATTTTCATGCACTTCCATACCACGCTTTTGCAAAGCGTCTGCCAGCGCCGCGCATACAGCCGCGCTATTGACCCAAGCCACATTTGGCAAAAATGCAGCTGTTGAAATTTCGTTTGAGATAGATGGTTCAATCTCGTGCGCCTCTTGCGGTGTCAGCCGTTCCACAGTCCAGCCTTGCTCATCGCGAGTCTCAATATCCTTTAAAAACTTGTCTTCATTTTCAGGCAGTGAGACCCGCAACTGACCATCACATTTCAAGCCGATATCTTTGCCTGTTTCATGCAACAATTCATCGGCCAATTCGGGCCAGCGCTTTAAACCTTCCCACTCGACTGCCCGAATTGATGTTCCTCCCAATCGCGGTTCCAAATAAGACGTCGCCACACCACTTGCACCCGATGCGATTGTGTTGGCTTCCAGCACGGTGACATCAGCGCCCGCCTTCGACAATTCATACGCCACGGATAAGCCCGCGATACCAGCGCCAACCACAACGATCACAATTTTTGCCCTGCAATCATATCGCGCTTACTGCCAAAACCAGCGCGCTTTTCCACTTCAAACCCTGCTTCTTGCAAATTGCGGCGCACCCAACCTGCTGCTGTGTAACTTGCGAATGTGCCTTTAGGTTTCGTTTTCTCACCCACCAATTTCATCAATTCAGGCGACCACATATCTGGATTTTTGGCAGGGGCAAAACCATCCAAATACCAAGCATCCACTTGCGGAAAATTTGGCAGCATTTCACTGGCTTCGCCGTGATGCACATGGAGTGTTGTTTGAGCATCTATTTCCATGGCACGGGAAAGGTTATTCCAATGGCTCAACAGTGGCTCACTGAATTTAGATAGTCCTGTCCACCGCGCCAAAGCCTTGGCCGCAGCTTCCTTGCCCATCGGAAAGCCTTCGACCGATACAAATGTCAGATGTTCGTCTTCATCTCTATGCACGCACCATTGGTTCCAAGTCTCAAGAAAGTTCAAACCCGTGCCAAAGCCCAACTCCCCGACTACAAAATGTTCAGCCTTTACCCATCGTTCAGGTATGCCGTTGCCTTGAATAAACACATGATCACATTCCGCCCGCCCATCGTTGCGCGAATAATAATGATCCTCAAACCGATGGGAAAAAGGCAAATCATTTCCGTCAAAGGATATGTGGTCATGGTCTTGTGTCATTGGACCTGTGTGAGACTTGGTATTTGGAAAGGCAAGTGCTTTTTGATTGCCACAATGGTGACACAGGTTTTTCATTCTCCCGTTCGAAAACGCAAAATCACGAAAACGTCAAAGTGTGTTATCTCGCACAGTTTTAGGTTTCGGCATTCGCTAGTGTTGTCTCAAGGACGAAGCAACGTTCGATAAAAAAGCTCTGGCGAGCACATCAGGAGAGAAAAAATGACAGCGCCTTCAATGTCCAGATTTAAGACCGCAAAAATTCTCATATCCTTTATGCTGGCACTCACAGTATTGGGAACAGGATTCAGCAGCAATGCAGACGCGAAAAGTAAATACAGAAAACGTGCTGCAGCTGGTGTCATTGGCGCTATTATAGGCGGAGCCATTGTTGCAGATTCAGTTCGTCATCGTGACCGCGAATTTGAAGAAGACTATGACGAAGAACCGCGCCAATCCGGATGGGAACGTCACGTTGCCCGTTGCTATGCTTCATACCGTTCTTACAACGAACGCTCCGATACTTATGTGGGATATGACGGGATTGAACGTCGCTGCCGCAAATAAAAAATCATAGAATTTGGCAATAGTCTGAAAACGCCCCTGTCGGAAAATTGCTAAAAACGTTGAACCCAAGCGGCAATCGCCCTTGGGTTCAATTGTGTTTCAGGTTCAAATCATTGACGAAGGTTCAGCCATCCAGCATCACTTATGAATCGAGATACGGTTTGATTCGGAGAGACAGTTGAGCATTGCAAATAAGCTCACAGAGCTGGCAGAACGAACGATCGTTCTGGAAGGTTGGAAAGCCAACTTTCTGGCTCTGGCTGTAGGCGCGATATCCGCACTCTCCCTTGCACCTTATCATATTTTTCCCGTTCTGTTTTTCACATTTCCAATTTTTATCTGGTTACTGGAAGGGTCCGTACCAAGCCTGAATAAGTACAACAGAACCGGATTTTTCCGCCGTATTTGGCCTGCCTTTAAAATCGGATGGTTGTTTGGGTTTGGATACTTTCTAGCTGGTCTTTGGTGGATCGGTAAAGCGTTCTTGGTGGATGCAGATGAATTCGTTTACCTGCTGCCGGTTGCAGTTGTCGCGTTACCTGCAGGATTAGCATTTTTTTGGGGCTTGGCTGGTGTTCTCACACGAACCATTTGGTCGCACGGATGGACAAGAGTGATCGCCTTAGCTGTCTGTTTGACCGCGGTTGAATATTTGCGCGGGCATTTATTTACCGGCTTCCCCTGGAATTTGCCCGGATACGCTTTGATGCCGTCTCCCGTTTTCATGCAAACATCTGGCCTGATTGGTGTATATGGCATGACTTTCATCACGATCTTTGTATCATCAACGGCGGCCATATTTATTCCTGGACCGAAAGGTCCGGCGATACATGTGCGCAGAACATTGGCGATGTCCTCGTGTCTTCTCGCCTTTCACCTAATCTATGGTGCATTTGTTTTGACGACCGCTCATTCAGAGGATGTGGCCGATGTGAAATTACGCATTGTACAACCCGCGATTGATCAATCTAAGAAATGGGACCCAGCTTACAGCGTTCCGATTCTGGAAGACTATTTTGACCTGACGAACTCCAACAAAGGTCCGGCTGCAGCGTCCGCAGGTTCCTTTACCCATATCATTTGGCCGGAAAGCGTTTTTCCATTCATCCTGACGGAACGTCGTGACGTGTTGGCACAATTAGCGGATCTCTTACCAGACGATACAAAACTCATCACCGGCGCGATGCGGCAAGAAAACGGCACAAAAGACAGAACCTTCAATGCGATGCTTGTTATTGATGGTAAAGGCGAAATTATCGCAGCTTATGACAAGATCCACTTGGTGCCATTTGGTGAATATTTGCCATTTCAAAACTTTTTGGAATCTTTGGGTTTGCAACAATTGACCCAACGCGGTGCATTTGTTGCCGGCACCCAACGCAAAAATATCGTCGTGCCTGCAACGCCACGTTTTCTGCCACTCATTTGCTATGAAATAGTTTTCTCTGGTGCTCTTTCCAAACAATGGGAGCGGCCCCAATGGATCGTCAATCTCACAAATGATGCATGGTTTGGCATGACAGCAGGGCCTTACCAACACGCGCATCAATCGCGTATCCGTGCCGTTGAAGAAGGTATTCCTGTTGTACGCGCAGCCAATACCGGCATTTCAATGGTTGTTGATCCCTATGGCCGCGTGATTGAAAATTTGCAGCTTGGCGAACGCGGCACTGTGGATTCACCGCTACCCAAAGCGGGACCAATCACATGGTTCTCGCTTCACGGAAACTTGCCCACTTTGATTTTCATTTGCACCCTGTTTTTCATTTTGGTAGGCATGAGAAGATCAAACACCAACAGGTTGTAAATGATTGTGGGCAGCCTGTTCACAATATTAAACTGGTAAAACCAATATGGCTGAGAAAAAGACACCCAACCCGATAGACATTCATGTGGGCAGCCGCGTTCGCTTGCGCCGCACCATGAAAGGCATGAGCCAAGAAAAGCTTGGTGACGCGCTTGGTATTACATTTCAGCAAATCCAAAAATATGAAAAAGGTAGTAACCGGATTGGTGCCAGCCGCATGCAACAGATATCAGAAGCATTGAACGTTCCTGTCGCCTTTTTCTTTGAAGATGCCCCTGTTCCTGGAAACACGGTTTCCGGGATGGCAGAGGCCGGCGCGACATCCTATGTGGTTGATTTTCTATCCAGCCCGGAGGGCATTCAGCTCAACCGGGCATTTGTGCGTATTTCCAATCCGGCTATTCGCCGAAAAATCATAGATATGGTGCGTGTCCTTGCGGATGAGACGGGAAACCCTGAAACTTAATCCTCCATCAATGCTGCTAGTTATTATTGCAATATGCAGCTTGACTTCAAAATAATGTTTGCCATAACTGCACGCGATTTCGAAGGCGTGTTTGGCACCCTGCTTGTTGCGCCTTTTCACCTCGGTTTGCTGTCACAATTTGGCCAATCGACAACTAAGCAAGGGCTATTTAATGTCACGCAAAAATTACGTTTTTACTTCTGAATCTGTGTCAGAAGGTCACCCCGATAAAGTCTCCGATAGAATCTCTGATGAGATTGTTGATCTATTTTTGAAGCGCGCACACGATTCTGGAGAAATGGACCCGTGGGATGTGAGGGTTGCAGCTGAAACACTGACCACAACAAACCGTGTTGTGATAGCGGGCGAAACCCGTGGTCCGGCATCCATTTCCAATGATGAAATTGAAGCGGTTGCCCGTGCCGCAATTAAAGATATCGGTTACGAACAGGACGGTTTCCATTGGAAAGATTCTCAAGTTGACGTCTTGTTGCATGGCCAGTCCGCACATATCGCGCAAGGCGTGGACAATGCCGCTGAAAACCGCGAAACTGAAGGCGCGGGCGACCAAGGCATCATGTTCGGCTACGCCTGCAAGGGCAATGAAGCGCTCATGCCCGCACCGATCTATTACAGCCACATGATTCTGCAAAAATTGGCTGAAAAACGTCACAGCGGTGAACTTTCTGAACTTGGCCCCGATTCAAAGAGTCAAGTATCAGTTGTTTACCGTGACGGGAAACCGGTTCATGCATCTTCTATCGTTGTGTCGCATCAACACATGAACGAAAATCATACTTCGAATGATATTCGCGCCATGATCGAACCCACGGTGAAAAACTGCCTACCAGAAGGCTGGATTACGGACGAAACAGTTTGGCACGTGAACCCGACAGGTGCTTTCGTTATTGGTGGACCGGATGGTGATGCTGGCCTGACTGGTCGTAAAATTATCGTTGATACTTACGGCGGTGCAGCTCCACACGGTGGTGGGGCGTTCTCCGGTAAAGATTCGACAAAAGTAGATCGTTCAGCCGCTTATGCAGCACGTTATTTGGCAAAGAACATAGTGGCTGCAGATCTTGCAGAATGGTGCACAATTCAATTGTCCTACGCGATCGGTGTCGCTCGTCCACTGTCCATTTATGTGGATACGGGCGGCAACACTGCACTGGAAGAGAAACTGGAAAAAGCTATTAACAGTGTGATGGATCTTACGCCTACAGGCATCCGCACTCAGCTTGGCCTGACCAATCCGATATTTGCGCGCACAGCTGCTTACGGTCACTTTGGTCGTTCACCAGAAGCTGATGGTGGGTTCTCGTGGGAACGCACTGATCTGGTAGATGCTCTGAAAGCGGCGATCTAACCTCTAACGGCTTGGAATTCTGGCGTTTAACATGAGTGATAGCACCGAACGTAAAAGCCGCTCTTCTGAGAGTTTTTTTGGTCGCCGCAAGGGCAACGCCTTGCGCGGCCGCAAGCAAAAACTGATAGACGAGTTGTTACCGAAACTCGTTCTCGATCCAACATCACCGCCTGTTCAAGATTTGAAAACCCTGTTTCCCCACCCGGTGGATGCGGTGCATTTAGAAATTGGATTTGGTGGCGGCGAACACCTCACCAATCAGGCTGATCTCAATCGTAATATCGGGTTTATTGGCGTTGAACCGTTCATCAACGGCATGGCCAAAATGCTTGGCACGATTGACGATCACAATCTGGAAAATGTGCGTTTATTTGATGACGATGCCAGCGAGTTGCTGGACTGGTTGCCGGACAATTTTCTTGACCGGATAGATCTTCTTTACCCAGACCCGTGGCCTAAAAAACGCCATTGGAAACGCCGGTTTGTGGGGCAAGCAAATCTCAACCGGTTTGTGCGCGTTTTAAAACCTGGTGGACTGTTCCGTTTCGCATCTGACATAGACACCTACATCAACTGGACCTTGCAACACATTGCCGCGCAAGGTCGGTTCAATTGGCTGGCAGAAACGGCTGACGACTGGAACAAACCTTGGGATGGTTGGACACGCACGCGATATGAAGCAAAAGCTTACCGTGAAGGGCGCCCTGCGGCTTATTTGCAGTTCACAACCAAAAGCTAAAATGGAAACCCGGCCAAATCGACCGGAACTTCGAAATCCCACTGAAGTTTAGAAAGCTGTTTAACCATGAAATGTGGATTGTTCTCGTGGATAACAGCATTGGTTCGGGCACCTTCCATCTCGCTGAACGTTATACGATTGTTGGCCTTTACGAATCCAGCTTTCGCATAAAGCGCCTCTTCACCAAACAGAGCCGCAAAATCAGCTTCTGCCACCTTTCCTTCTTCGATGGCGCAACGCACAAGCTCGGTGGCTATGCCTTGTTTGCGGGCTTTAACAGCCACCGCAACTTCACCAATACCAACGATATCGACACGCTGGCACCCCATTTGGATTGCACGGTAAGCAATCGCAAGATGTCCTACGAGTTCTCCATTTTGAAATGCCATTAACCTGCAATGATGACGATTCTGAAAAAATGAGCGTCCATTAAATTCAGTCGTAAAAACTGTGCCCAAAAGCTCTGAAATCTGTACTTCTATTGCTTTATCCAACCGCAGTTCTTCGACCCGCTCTATTGTGATTTCGCGATCATCCATTTTTATCCTCGTGCAACCTCACTCAAATACACTTCCCATCAAGCACTGATTGCGCCACACTGAAACAATCGAAATGCTTTGGCAAAGCGGTTTAACGGGTTCAGGGGGCGTTCTTGGCGCACACAACAAGGAGCTTATATGTCTGTTTCACTTATTTTGGCCCAAAAGGGCAATGATGTCGTCACTGTTACATCACAATCAACGCTTGCTGATGCGGTCGATATTTTGGCCATGCGAAAAATCGGCGCGGTTGTGGTTGTCAATAAAGACAAAACCGTTTGCGGTATTCTTTCAGAACGAGACATTGTACGTCAGATTGCTGAAACCGGCGCTGAGGCTCTGCAGGAATCTGTCTCACATTGCATGACGTCAAAAGTGGTTTCATGCGACACAAGCGAAACCATTGACGGTTTGATGGAGAAAATGACTACGGGACGGTTCAGGCACTTGCCTGTCATTGAAAATGGAGAATTGGTTGGTCTGATATCTATTGGCGATGTGGTGAAACGTAAGATCGAACAAGCCGAACGCGATGCAGACGAAATGAAGCGCTATATCGCTGGATGAGCTAAGAGTTAATCACTTCGTCATATAAATGTCCTTCGACCAATTGAGGGCTGTTGAACTTATTGTAAAACGGTCTAAATCCAGCGCGTGCTGAATAGCACGATTCGGCACCACCCACAGGAAGACATTATGCGCATTGAAGCGATCCCCGTTGGCAACAACCCACCACACGACATCAATGTGATCGTTGAAGTCCCCATTGGCGGCGAACCTGTCAAATATGAGATGGACAAAGAATCCGGGGCTATGTTCGTGGACCGCATTCTTTACACTTCCATGCGTTATCCGGGCAACTACGGATTTGTGCCACATACACTATCTGATGATGGTGATCCGATTGACGTTCTTATTGCCAATCAACGCCCACTCATCCCAGGAGCTGTGATCAATTGCAAACCCGTTGGTGTGTTGTTGATGACAGATGAAGCCGGGATGGATGAAAAAATTATAGCCGTACCATCTGACGGCGTGTCAGCTATGTTTGAGAAAGTGAACACGTTGGAAGACCTTCCGCAAACGCGACTTGATCAAATCGCTCATTTTTTTGAACGCTATAAAGATCTTGAAGACGGTAAATGGGTGAAGGTCGAAGGTTGGGGCAATGCCGAAAAGGCACGTGCCATGATTGAAAAGAGCATCGTTGCCAAATAATACGATTGCTCAATTTTTAACAAACAGGCATGATTCTGGCATGAGTTTTTATAGCAAAATGCCAAGCGTATGACCGCATCCATAATTCAAGAAAAGACAATGCGCGAACACTTTCGCGCAACGCTCATTCTTGGCTTGCCACTGGTGGGTGCGCAATTGGCGCAAATGATGGTGAATGTCACTGACACTGTTATGCTAGGTTGGCTAGGCACTGAAGAATTAGCGGCTGGCACTCTCGCCTTCCAAATGCTGTTTATCTTTCTAATTTTCGGCCTCGGTTTCGGAGCTGCGATGATGCCTTTGATTGCTGGCGCATTGGGTAGTGACGATCCACGCGCGGTTCGTCGCGCGTCACGCATGGGTCTGTGGGCGTTGTTTGCGCTATCACTTCTGTTTCAAACTCCGCTCTGGTTCACGCAAGATTTTCTATTGTTGCTTGGACAAAAGGAAAATTTGGCTGAACTTGCGCAATCATATATGCGATTTGCGCAATGGTCGCTTATTCCGGCTTTTATTGTGATTGGATTGCGTGCAATTCTCACCAGTTTTGAAAAAGCTAATGCCGTTTTGCTGTCTACACTTTTTGCTGTGGTTCTCAACGGCATTCTCAACTACGCACTTATTTTTGGTAATTTCGGGGCTCCAAGACTAGAAATGGTTGGGGCCGGTATCGCCACGACAATTGCAACATTCGTGACCGCAGTTGTGGTCTGGATCTATGTCATGCGCGCAGACATTGCTAAACCATACGAAATCTTTGTTCGGCTTTGGCGACCAGACTGGTTTGCATTGAAAGAAATTGTATTTCTCGGCCTCCCGATCAGTCTTACAATTTTTGCTGAGGCTGGACTGTTCTCTGCCGCATCGGTGATGATCGGTTGGATTGGCACCATTGAATTGGCTGCACACGGAATCGCATTGCAGGTCGCCAGCATGGCCTTCATGGTTCCGTTGGGGTTTGCACAAGCAGGTTCTGTTCGTGTGGGACATGCCCTTGGCCGCCAAAGTTTGGTCGATGTGGGTCGCGCAGGATACATTACTTTCTTTATAGCAATCGTATTTTCAATTTTCTCGGCTTTGATATTTATTCTTTTTTCTGAGTTCCTGATCGGGTTGTTCGTAGACTTTAGAAATTCTGACGCATCACTGGTTATTCGTGCTGCCGTACCATTGATCTGGATGGCTGCCGCATTTCAACTTGTTGACAGTGTGCAAGTTGTTGCGGCTTCAGGCCTTCGCGGCATCAAAGACACTAAGATACCAATGGTTATTGCGATCATCAGCTATTGGGGCGTTGGGTTGACTGTCGGTTACGTTCTCGCGTTCCCGGCCGGATTTGGGGCAGCAGGTGTCTGGGCTGGGCTTGCATGCGGACTTGCAGTTGCTGCGATTGCGCTCACATACCGGTTTGCTTATCGCGAAAAACTGGGACTCCTGAAAGGTCACGGGGCCTCGCATTCACGATAAAGTCAGCGATCTCGACCATGAGTTGAGTGTTCAAAACCGCGACGCTATCCTAGAGTGCGGCTAAATATCACCTTGGGAGCACTTTTTATGAGAAAATTGATTGCAGCAACTACATTTGTGGGCGCGATGTTCGCCTCATCAGCCGTTTGGGCCGCATGCACAACGGATGTGAAAAAAGATGATCTGACGGCTGAACAGGCCAATGGTCTATACGAATGTATCAAAGCTGAATTGCGGGAAGGTTATGCTGCAAGCGGCGATGCCATCACCAAAGACTATACAGGATGGAAAATCACTGCGACTGCGCCTGCTGCACCTGGTGCTCACGGCAGACGTTTCCTTATAACATTCGCGAACGATGCAGCTTTCGATGAATATGTAAAATTTTCAGACGAACGTGGACCAATGCCTGTCGGTTCAATTCTCGCAAAAGAAAGTTTTAACGTGAACAAAAAGGGTGAAGTGAAAAAAGGCCCTCTTTTCTTCATGACAAAAGTTGCTGCCGGTGGCGAAGCTAAAGAGTTCGGTGATTGGGTTTATGCTGCCTACACACCAAAGGGCAAGCCGATGAAAATCAAACAACAGTTTTGTCACGCCTGTCATTCGCCATACGAAGATCAGGATTTCTTAGGATATCCTGATGAAGACGTTCGGTTGCCTAGCAACTAAGTTTTATTCCCACAGCTTTCGCTGTTATGAAAAGAAAAGGCCGGTTCTTACAAACCGGCCTTTTTATATCAAACCCAAGATGTTTTACGCTGCCAGTTTTTTATCTATTCCAGCTGTCACCAGTTTCTGAACACCAACAAAATCAACTTTTCCTGCACCAAGAACAGGAATTGAGTTCATAATATAAACATCTGCCGGAATCATCAGATCCTGCGCTTTGCGTGATTTCACATAAGCCATAAATTCTTTGCGCGAGGCTTTAGGTGCATTTGTTACCATCACGAGTTTCTCACCCTTTCGCGCATCCGGCAACGTCGCCACCGCCGTCATAGAACCAGGCCAAAGATCACCGGCCAATTGTTCAACTGCAGCTAACGATACCATTTCACCAGCAATCTTTGCAAATCGTTTTGCACGACCACGAATGGTTATGAACCCGTCATCGTCAAAAGTAACAATATCGCCAGTGTCGTGCCATCCATCTGCCAATGGTTCAAGAACACCCGGATTTTCAGCACGCAAATATCCAGCCATGACATTAGGGCCTTTCACATGAAGGCGTCCACCTTCATCAACACCGGGAACTTCTTCCAAACGTGATTCCATGGACGGCAATAATTTGCCCACTGTACCCGCTTTGTTGAACATAGGGGTGTTGATGGAAATAACAGGAGCTGTCTCGGTAACACCGTAACCCTCCAAAACCCTAAGCCCGAAACGGTTCATATAGATTTCACGGGTTGACGATTTCACTGGTTCTGCACCCGCAAAGCAGTAACGTATCGAGCGGAAATCATAGGGATGCGCCGTACGCGCATAGCCATTCAAGAACGTGTCCGTACCAAATATAATCGTTGAGTTGGACGAATAAATCAGTTCCGGCACAATGCGATAGTGCAAAGGTGACGGATAGAAATACACCGGAACACCGGAGATCAATGGGAGGATCGTTCCTGCCGTCAAACCAAACGAATGGAAGATCGGCAATATGTTGAACACTTTGTCGCTGGTTCCAAAGTCGATCCGCGCAGCGGCTTGGGCCGCGTTAGACAACACATTTCGATGAGAGAGCACGACACCCTTTGGCGTGCCTTCAGAACCGGAAGTAAATAGAATAACGGCTCGATCATCGATGTCACGACGGACGTGTGGAATATCTTTCCGCATCAATCCTTTCAGTTTGTCGATCAACGTAATCGTCTCACGAAGATCGTCCAACCAGATAATTTCAACTTGTTTCTGCAACTCTTCGATCACAGCATCCAGCTTTGCCTGTGTGATGAAAGCTCTTGATGTCAAAATGGTTTTAACTTCGGCTGCTTTGCACGATGACAATATACTTTGTGCACCGGCGGTGAAGTTGATCATGGCCGGCACTTTGCCTGCAGACATCACACCCAGCACGGTTGCAATGGAACCATTTGCATTTGGCAACATCACGCCCAAGGTTGGCTGATCTTTTAATAGAGTTTTGAACTTGGCCCCAAGCACCGAAGCACCCGTTAAAAGCTTGCTGTAAGACAAATCTCCAGTCACGGGGTCTTGGACAGCAAGTTTGCCCATGCCGCGTTCTGTTGCTGTTGCAATTACTTTCTCAATCACGGTGCCATCAATCGGCGTGGTTTCGAACAGTAGACGGGACATGGTTTCATAAAGTTTTGCACCTGCCGCCGCGCGACGTGGACGACCGCGAAGGCTTTCATCCACATCAAGCTTTACAGGGTCAAGAATGGTGACCTTTACTTTTGGAAACAGGCGTCGGCGAATTTGCCCCTTTTTCAATCGTGAAAAGAAAGACCGTTCGAGGCCATCAATGCGTATAGGAACAACCATTGAGCCTGTACGATCCGCCACCATTGCAGCACCGTCATAAACTTTCATCAAACTGCCCGTGACCGTGATGCGACCTTCAGGAAAGATAACCAACGGGTCTCCCTCACGCACAGATTTAATCAAAGTACGTGTGGCCATTGGTTTAGATGGGTCGAGCGGCAAAGCGCGCGTCATTTTCAAGAACGGTTTTACCCACCATTTTTGTGCAATTGTGTGATCGATCGCGAAAACCGGCTCTTCATCCGTTAGTGCAAGTGCCAGAGGTCCATCCAAAAAGCTCACATGGTTCAATGCCAAGATGGGAGCTTCGCCAGCCTTTTCGATATTCTCTAGGCCCGTCACTTCCATGCGGTAAAAGGCACGGAACATGATGGAGATAAAATCGCGAAACGCATTGGTTGGAAGATATTTCAGCATCAACCACGCAGCGACAACGTTCAAAATGGATAACAAGAACAAGAGTTGACCGATTGTCGTTCCAAATGCCTGGAGGCCAGCCATAGCCGCTCCACCAAGGGTCATGAAGCCGGCACCCAACACGTTGGCTGCTCCCACAACACGGGCACGACGGTCTTCAGCTGCCCAGTGTTGCACGGCTGCAAATGTGGGAACCACAAGAAAAGCCCCGGCAATAGCCATGCCTGCCAAATCAATCGCAATGATGATAGTAGATCGGCCTGAGAAAAACCCAATCAGATTGTCTTGTGTCGGAAGCGTTTCAAGACCGCTCACAGTCCAGGCCAAATGGAAGCCGAACAGAGCCATTAATGCGGTGCCAACGGGCGCTGGCAACAAGACCAATCGACCAGCTGACATCCATGCTGCAATCGCAGAGCCAAGACCAATCGATACAGCAAAAATCGCCAAATAGGCCGTAATCGCGATTTCATTACCGCCAAGAGTTTCTTTCACCAGCGTCGGCATGATGGACAAGATGATTGCACCTACGAGCCAAAACCATGCTGCCATAAGCGAAGCGCGCCAAATGCGTGTGTTTTCACGAACTTCACCCAGCAAACGCCATGTGGACCGGAAAATATTCTTGTCTATTACAAGATCAGGCGCCTTGCTGCCTGTCTTTGGGATTGAACGACTGACGAACCAACAACCAAAGGCAAATGCCATCATCATAGGACCAAATATCAAAACGCTAACACCATTCAGTGCGGCTATACTGGCAACAACCGTGCCGCCAAGGATCGCAATGAACGTGGCTGCTTCGATCCACGCATTGGCGCGGGGCAAATCAGATTTATCCAAATGATCTGGCAAAATGCCGTATTTGATCGGACCAAACAGAGCTGAGATCACACCAAAATAGAATAGAGCGATCATCAGTATGGTGACTGATGAGAATGCTATACCAATAACGGCAACTGCTGCACCACCGATTTCAAACAGCTTTAAGCGCTCGGCCATCCAAGCCTTATCAAATTTATCGGCCATTTCACCGCCAAGAGATGACAGCAACAAAAATGGCAGCATGAAGATCGCGCCGGCAACAGTCACCAATGTGCCCGATTGCTCGGTAGCTACTGTCGCAAGGATCAAAAAGATCAGCGTGTTTTTCAGAAAATTGTCATTGAACGCGGATAGAAACTGCGTCCAGAATAGAGGTGCGAATTCGCGCTTCGACATAAGATTGGTATTCATTTTAAACCTCCGCCAAACTGCCCCACCCTCATGGCATATCGTTTGACCTGTTGTTAACTGCTGAAGCTAACTTTGAAACCTCAACAAAAGATAGATTTTGCTCAACATTTGATAAAATACTTGAACAGCGTTCATTTTTTACTCTATAAATGAACGCTGTTCAAGTCTGAAAATTGAAATTTCTTTAAACTGCGATCTTTGGTTACCAATCAATTCACATTCAATTGTTCAAATGACGCCTTTCCACCACAGTTCGATTGCGGACAACGCGAACTTGCCTTGCATTGATGGCTGATCTGGCATATACAATAAGGAAATCTCAGGCAGTTGTCAGAGTGGGTCCTTCGGGAACCCGCTCTTTTTTATGGCCTGATCTCATATATTCCGGTGTTTCAACGCCGAGACCGAAAGCAAGTGATTGACCGACGCGACCGATAAATTGGATGACAATTCTGCCGATGCCCGCCTTGTGAAAGAAGAAGGGCTGGACGCATTGGTTGCATCTGTGATTGCTCCACCCATCGAAGACTTGGGGTTTCGTTTGGTGCGCACGCGCATGTTCGACCATAATGGCTTGACCATGCAGGTGATGGCAGAGCGCCCTGATGGCACAATGTCAGTGAACGATTGCGAGGCCGTATCTCGTGCAATTTCGCCTGTGTTGGATGTGGAAGACCCGGTGTCTCAAGCTTACAACTTAGAGATTTCATCCCCCGGTATTGATCGACCGCTAGTGCGCCGCAGCGATTTTGAAACTTGGGCGGGTCACACAGCTAAAATTGAATCTGCTTATTTGATCGATGGCCGCAAACGCTGGCGCGGCATTCTCATAAAGCTGGACGGCGATGACTTGCTTTTGCGTCGGGACAACGCCGCCAAAGGCGAAGAAGTTGAAGCCCGAATTCCATTGCAGTCTATCAGCGCTGCCAATCTGGTGCTGACTGATGAACTCGTGCGCGAAGCCTTGAAACGAGACAAAGCTCTGCGCACAGCAAACGATATAGAAGACGACGACACTGATAATTGATTGAAACCGGACCAATTGGTTCAAAATATTTAGCAACACTGAAATTAGTGCTGCAACTCAACGGAGAAGACTCATGGCAGTTAGCGCCAACAGACTTGAACTTATGCAAATCGCCGATGCGGTTGCCCGTGAAAAGTCGATCGACAAAGAAATCGTTCTCGGCGCTATGGCCGATGCCATCGAGAAAGCTGCCAAATCGCGCTACGGTTTGGAAACAAACATTCGTGCCGACATCAATGAAAAGACTGGCGAGATTAAACTTCAGCGTCTGCTGGAAGTTGTCGAAACCGTTGAAGACTATGACACACAGATTGATCTGAAAGGCGCTTTAAAGAAAAATGAAGCCGCCAAGATTGGCGACCATATCGGCGAACTTCTGCCGCCAATGGATTTTGGTCGTATTGCTGCACAGTCCGCAAAACAAGTTATCGTGCAAAAAGTACGCGATGCTGAACGTGACCGTCAGTTTGATGAATTTAAAGATCGCGTTGGCGAAATTATCAACGGCACTGTCAAACGTGTTGAATATGGCAATGTGATTGTCGATCTGGGACGTGGTGAAGCCATTATCCGTCGTGATGAACTCATTCCGCGCGAGATGTACCGTTACGGTGACCGCGTTCGTGCCTATATTTATGACGTGCGCCGCGAACAACGCGGGCCGCAAATCTTTTTATCCCGCACGCATCCACAGTTCATGGCGAAACTCTTCCAAATGGAAGTGCCCGAAATTTACGATGGTGTGATTGAAATTCGTTCCGTTGCCCGTGATCCGGGTTCCCGCGCAAAGATTGCTGTTATTTCTAATGATTCCGGCATCGATCCGGTTGGTGCTTGTGTTGGTATGCGTGGTTCACGTGTACAAGCCGTTGTTGGCGAACTTCAGGGCGAGAAAATCGACATTATTCCATGGTCGCCGGATGCGGCTGGCTTCATTGTGAATGCACTACAACCCGCTGAGGTTGCTAAAGTTGTTTTGGATGAAGAACGCGAACGCATTGAAGTTGTTGTGCCGGACGAACAATTGTCTTTGGCAATTGGCCGCCGTGGCCAGAACGTCCGCTTGGCTTCACAGTTAACCGGTTGGGATATCGACATTCTAACCGAAGAAGAAGAATCAGGTCGTCGTCAGGCTGAGTTCAACTCCAACACAGCGACATTCGTGGAAGCTCTGAATGTTGATGAGATGGTTGCACAATTGCTGGCATCAGAAGGCTTCTCCGATCTGGAAGAAGTTGCTTATGTAGAATCAGACGAAATTGCCATGATCGAAGGTTTCGATGACGAGACCGCTGGTGAATTGCAGGCACGTGCCCGTGAGCACTTGGAAAAACAAGAACAGGCTCTCGACAACGAGCGCAAAGAACTTGGCGTTCAAGACGACATGCGTCAGGTGCCGAATATAACCACACCGATGATGGTTGCTCTGGGAAAAAGCGAAGACGATATCAAGTCGCTTGAAGATTTTGCCGGTTGTATTGCAGACGATCTGATTGGTTGGAACGAACGCAAAGACGGCGAAGTGACACGTCATCCGGGCATTCTGGATGGGTTCAGCATTTCACGCGTTCAAGCGGACGAAATGATTATGGCCGCACGTATTGGAGCTGGCTGGGTGACTGAAGAAGATCTGCAAGAACCCGAAGTCGTTGAAGAGGTTGTTGAAGTCGAAGAGGATAAGCGCGCGGCAGTTGTCAACGTGATCGAGGACACAACTGTCTAGGCACAAGGCTGATGGCGGAAATAAATATGGTTGAACGCACCTGTATCCTGACACGCGAGGTGTGTTCGCCAGAAAAACTTATCCGCTTCGTTGCGGGACCTGATGGAATTGTGGTCCCCGACATAAAAAATAAATTGCCCGGACGCGGTGTCTGGGTGACAGCCAGACGAGACATGGTGGACCAAGCCGTTAAGAATAAACTGTTTGCACGTGGTTTGAAAACCAAGGTTAAAGCCGACGACAACCTCGGCCAGATGGTCGATGAATTGCTGACACAAGCCGCGTTAGGGGCGCTGAGTTTTGCAAAGAAAGCCGGAGAAACTCTCACAGGTGCCGGCAAGGTTGATGAAGCCGTGCGGTTGGGCAAAACAATTGCCATTCTTCATGCCAGCGATGGTGCAGAAGATGGTTTGCGAAAACTCACCCAAGCTGCCCATGCAGTTGGCGCCATTCGCAAAAGAAAAGTGAACGTCTGGAGAATTTTCTCTTCAGACGAAATGAATATGGCATTAGGGGCAACAAATGTGATACATGCAGCCCTAATGAAAGGCGGCGCGTCGGAAAATTGTTTACTTCGCGTTGCACAACTGAACGAATTTCGTGGAATGGAGCCATCCTAATGGGTGACCGTTTAATTAAAAGATTGTCGAACTGATGTCGGCTAAACAATGAAAACGGCCCCGAACAACCAAAGGGGGTCAAAAAGGTAAAGTAACTAGATGAGCGATTCCAATTCAGGCGACGACAATAAATCCGGTGCACCACAGCGTGGCACCCTGTCGCTAAAGGGCCGTGGTGGCACGGTCAAACAAAGCTTCTCACATGGTCGCAGCAATAATGTTGTTGTGGAAACCAAGAAACGCCGCATTGTAAAGCCGGGCGACGAGAAAGCTGTATTTGCACCCAAAACAGAATCTGTCACTCCACCGGCACCGAAGCCTGTTGAACCCGCAGAAGTGGCAAAACCAACGCCTAAACCGGTTGAAGCTTCAGGTAATCTTTCTGCCGGCGAAATGGGTGCCCGCGCCCGCGCGCTTGAAGAAGCCAAAATTCGCGAAGTTGAAGATGCAAAGCGCGCTGAAGAAGAAGCTGCACGCCGCGCACTTGAAGATGCAGCTACACGTGAGGCGCGCGAAAAGCGCGAAGCTGAAGAAGCCGAAGCTGCTGCCAAGAAAGCGGCAGAAGATGAAAAACGTGCTGCTGAAGAAGCGGAACAAGCCCGTATTGCAGCGGCTGACGCTTCTGCTGCTGTTGCTGCTGCCGATCCTGATGCTATTAAAAAATCAAGTGGTGCAGCACCTCTGCGCCCGGTGGAGCGTCCAAAGGAAGCGCCAAAAGCATCACGCCCGAAAGGTGGTGATGATCGTCGTCGCACAAAACTGACACTGTCTAACGCATTGAACGCAAACTCAGAACGTTCACGCTCACTTGCGTCCATGCGCCGCCAGCGCGAAAAGCAAAAGCGTGGCCAACAATCTGGTCCGCGCGAAAAGGTTATGCGCGAAGTCATCATTCCTGACACAATCACAATTCAAGAACTCGCCAACCGTATGACAGAACGCGCAGTAGATGTGGTTAAGTTCTTGATGGAACAAGGCCAGATGATGAAGCCAGGCGATATTATCGATTCCGATTTGGCTCAGTTGATCACAGAAGAAATGGGCCACACAGTTGTTCGTGTTTCTGAAGCTGATGTTGAAATCGTTGATTCTACAGAAGACAAACCTGAAGAGATGAAATCCCGTCCTCCAATTGTGACCATTATGGGTCACGTGGATCACGGTAAAACCAGCCTGTTGGATAAAATACGTGAAGCACGTGTTGCTGCAGGTGAAGCCGGTGGCATCACCCAACACATTGGTGCTTATCAGATAGAACGTGATGGAAAGAAAATTTCTTTCCTCGACACGCCCGGTCACGAAGCATTTACGGCCATGCGCGCCCGTGGTGCGGCCTCAACAGATATTGCCATTTTGGTGGTAGCTGCAGACGACAGTGTCATGCCGCAAACCATTGAATCCATCAAACATGCAAAAGCGGCTGAAGTGCCCATGATCGTTGCGATCAATAAAATGGACACCGAAGGCGCTGATGCCATGAAAGTGCGTCAAGAACTGCTTCAACATGAAGTGTTCGTTGAAGGCATGGGCGGTGAGATATTGGACGTTGAAGTTTCCGCAAAAACCGGAGACGGCATTGATAACCTGCTTGATGCGATAAACCTTCAAGCTGAATTGATGGAATTGAAGGCCAATCCTAACCGCAATGGTGAAGGTGTTGTCATTGAATCAAAACTTGAAAAAGGCCGCGGTGCGGTCGCTACAGCAATCGTTCAAAACGGCACTATGAAAGTCGGCGACATTATTGTTGCTGGCAGTGAATGGGGACGTGTTCGTGCATTGGTTGATGATCATGGCAAACAAATGAAAGAGGCTGGCCCTTCAACTCCTGTTGAAATCCTCGGTCTCTCCGGCGCACCTTCTGCAGGTGATCAAATCGTCACCGTGGAAAATGAATCCCGCGCCCGCGAGATTTCTGACTACCGACAACGCAAAGCACGTGAACTTTCTGTTGCTGCGCAAGCAGGCCAGCGCGGCTCCTTGGAGCAAATGATGAGCAATCTTCAACTGAAAGGTGCTGATCAGGCTCCATTGGTTGTTAAAGGTGACACACAAGGTTCTGTAGAAGCGATCAACGCGGCTCTTAACGGTCTCGGCACTGACGAAGTGCAAGCACGCATCGTTCATTCAGGCGTCGGTGGTATCACTGAAGCGGACGTGACACTGGCTATTGCGTCTTCTACTCCGGTTATTGCTTTCAACGTGCGTGCAAACAAACAGGCGCAGGAATTGGCTAAAAAAGAAGGCGTTGAAATTCGTTACTACTCGATCATTTACAATTTGATCGATGATGTGAAAGCAACGCTTTCTGGAATGTTGGCACCGGAACGTCGTGAGACATTCATCGGGTACGCAGATATTCTGGAAATCTTCACTCACTCAAAAGTGGGCAAGGTTGCCGGTTGTTTGGTCACAGAAGGTCATGTGGAACGCGGCATGGGCGTGCGTCTGTTGCGCGAGGATGTTGTTATTCACGAAGGTGACCTGTCAACGCTCAAACGCTTCAAAGATGAAGTTGCGCGTGTGGACTCCGGCACCGAGTGCGGTATGGCGTTCAAAAATTACCAAGACATGCGCAAAGGCGATGTCATCGAATGTTACACAGTCGAGATGATTGATCGCAGCCTGTAAAGGCATCGGCATTCTCAAGACATTTATGGCCCCAACCTTTGTTGGGACCATTTTCTATGGTGATTTAAATGAGCAAATCCAAAGCCCCTTCCCAACGTCAACTGCGTGTTGGTGAACTCGTGCGCCATGCACTCACTGAAGTGCTCACGCGCGAGACGTTTGACGACAAAGCTCTCAAGGGTCAGATGATTTCGGTCTCAGAAGTGCGTATGTCGCCCGATCTGAAAATAGCCACATGCTTCATCTCACCGCTTGGAGGGCGTAAACAAAATGGCAAGGGCGAAGCCGATGCTAAAGCAATCTGTAAGGCGCTCGCAGCAAACGCCAAATTTATCCGCGCCCGTGCAACCCCTCACCTCAATCAAATGAAATACATGCCGACCTTTCGTTTTCTTGAAGACACAAGCTTTGAGAATTTCGCAAAGATTGATGCATTGTTGCGCAGCGATGCTGTGCAGCGCGACGTCAACAAAGGCGAATAATTTCTATGGGACGTCGCAAAAAAGGCCGCACTATTTCCGGTTGGCTGGTGCTGGATAAGCCTTATGATTTCGGTTCTACACAAGCTGTTGGAAAAATCCGTTGGTTGTTCGACGCTCAAAAAGCCGGACATGCGGGAACTCTCGACCCGCTTGCAACCGGTGTTCTTCCAATAGCATTGGGAGAAGCTACGAAGACGGTTCCCTTCGTCACCGATGGTGAAAAATCATACCGTTTCACCGTTCAATGGGGTGCAGAAACAAACACCGATGATGCAGAAGGTGAGGCCGTCAAAACATCTGAAAAACGCCCTACCCGCTCCGAAATTGAAGCTATTTTAAGCGGTTATATCGGCGACATCAAACAAACCCCTCCAGCTTTCTCAGCCATAAAGATAGACGGAAAGCGGGCTTATGCCGAAGCACGCGCTGGCAAAGAAGTTATCCTGACCTCCCGAACAGTCACCATAGAAACGTTCGAACTGACCGATTGCCCAGATGATAATCATTCAGTGTTTGAAATCACATGTGGCAAAGGCACTTATGTACGCGCGTTGGCCCGGGATATGGGCCGACAGCTAGGATGTTTTGGACATATACGACAATTGCGTCGCACCTATGTGGAACCTTTCGAAGAAGAAGACTCTGTGAGCTTAGATGCTCTGATCGCCCTTGAAGGTGATTTGAACGGGCTGGACAAATTGCTCATCAGCCCACTGCAAGCGATGGATGGCTATACTGAAATCCGCATGAGCGAGGACGAAGTGCGGCGTATTCGAACAGGCAACTCCATCATTCTACGCGGCCGTGATGCCCCCATTGAAGAAGAAGACGTGTGCGCCGTTTACAAGGGCAACCTAGTCGCCATAGGCGATATCGAAAAAGGCAGTTTTCAACCAAGGCGCGTTTTACAGAATTAAAGTCAGCAATCCAATTCCAAAACCGGAAAATCTGAGCGTTTGCTGCGCGTGGAGCTGTGCAGGTTACGCTCCATCCCAGATCGAACGCAAAGGCTCGGTAATCCCCCCGGAAATTATCGGAGTTTTTGAGTAGAATTTTCTCACAATGATTGAAGAGGAAATTCGAATGAAGAAGTCACGATTTACGGAAGCTAAGATCATGGAAATCTTGAAGCAGGCGGAGGGTGGTGTTCCTGT
>CALLUS010000009.1 GCA_938010435.1 uncultured Rhizobiaceae group bacterium
ATCTTTGCGCTCTGGTCCGCGTCCTCGTTTGGGAAGAAGTGGGGCAATAACCGCCCACTCATCGTCAGTTAAATCAAATCGCGCCATCAAAGCCTCCAATACTGGAGACTTTGAATCTGATTTGTTCAAATAATTCAATTCGTTGAATTGGGGTCACACCCTAGTACAGGCTAAAAATAGTAACCATTTGCCCATTGTTAACTATCTTATCATGGCTATAAATTCTTCATAATATCTAACTGCTTGTTACGCAGAGTTACGTGGCGCCGAATAGAAAAATCAATTCCGTAAATCATACCAGTGGCAAAAATAGGCCGCGATATGTTTGTCCTACCCGCAATTCATGCAAGGTGTAGTTAGGATTTCTGTCAAAATGATGTTTGCCTAATGAGCTAAAACTTTGATTTTTTGTGCAGTTTTCTACTTTTTGTAAGTATTTTCGCATTTCGTCACGCTGGTTCATCAATTGTGTCAAAACGCTCCCCAATCTACGGGCCTCGCTCAATGAGTCCCAAGCCTTTTTAAGCCGAGAAATCTCTGCGTCCAATGGAGTTACATAATACTCTTCAAAGAGCTGAACTTTTCCGTGATTTGACATAGAAAATGGAGGTGCTGTTCTATTTTCTATGCAGTCTTAGATTCAAGTTGACTGTCGTCACTCAAAAAAAATCGTCGATTTAGCATGTCAGAAGACATAGGTTGACTCAATTTGGCAGTTGAGTTCTCTAATTGCACAGTTGCGCGTTTAGCAACGACTTCTGGTTTTGGAATAGCATCAACAGCCAATTTACGCGCTCTGAATGATGACCAATAATGTTTTTTCAATTTATTATTACTTAACAATGCAAATAACATTTATTAAATACTATAAAAATCACCGATTTTCAAATTGACACTTTAAATCGCTTCGCCGTTCAACAATGCCGGATTGCTGTTTCCGCGCCCTGCAGCTTGGTTGATAAAGCTGTTTTTTAGAGCTGGCAGGCGATCTACAATTCCAAGGCCAACCGTGCGTAATATGCGCAATGGGCCGATATCATTTGAGAACAAGCGATTCAACGCATCGGTGACTACCCCCATTTGCACTGTGTCGAAACGACGCCAAGTTTGATAGCGTTCCAGTGTTGTGATTGATCCTATGTCGAGACCAAGCCTGTCGACTTCAACAATTGTTTGCGCTAATGCTGCCGCATCTTTGAATCCAAGATTAAGGCCTTGGCCTGCTATGGGGTGAATGCCGTGAGCCGCATCGCCTACAAGGGCAAAGCGTGGCGCCACAAAATCACGGGCCAATGTGAGGCCCAGCGGAAATGCCTTGCGCGGGCCAGCCACTTCAATCTCACCCAGTTTGTGGCCAAAGCGTTTTTCCAACTCCAGTTCAAACGTGAAATCATCAGCTTCCATAAGCCTTTTGGCATTGTCATTTGGTTCAGTCCAAACCAGAGATGACCGGTTTCCGGTGAGCGGCAATGTTGCGAATGGACCGCCTGGAAGAAAGTGTTCTTCGGCACGACCATTGTGCGGACGTTCATGAGTTACAGTTGTTACAATGCCCATTTGATCATAAGCCCAATGAACAGTCTTGATCCCTGCTCGATCACGCAGTGATGAGCGAACACCGTCTGCAGCAATCAATAATTTTGTGGTTACAGATAAACCGGAACCCAGCATCACATCCGTTTTCACGTCGCCTGTGTTGAATGACGCGACTGTGTCACCGTGAAGCAGTTCAATGTTGAGTTTTTTAGCCTTGGCACGCAGCGCTTTGATCATCGCTTTGTTTGGTACCATGTGTGCGAACGGTTCGTTTGTTTCCGGCTCTTCAGCATTTCCAAATGTGAGAAATACGGGGCGTACTGGATCTGAAGTTCTGCTGTCGGTGACAATCATTTCCGTGATGGGTTGAGCTTCTTTGATGAGATCATTCCAAAGACCCAATTGATCCAGCATTCGGCTTGCGGCAGCCGCTATGGCAGATGCACGTTCATCTGAATCCACAGCATTGGCAGGTGCCGCATCCACCAACATAATGTTGAGATGAGGTGCGGATGCTTTTATGGCTACAGCCGTGGAGAGACCCACATAGCCACCGCCAGCAATGACGCAATCAAAGTGTTTTGAAGATTTATCTGTCATATCGACATGACCACCAAACTCATAATTTCTAACTTGTTGCGCAGGCGCATAACGGGTTTAAACTATCTCAACAATTATATGGCGTTTGAAAGTACGTATGACCAGTCAAGAATCAAAAACAAATACCCAAACAGCTGTTGAAGAGTTGCTCGACATTCTCGACCTCGAAGTTTTGGAACGCAACCTGTTCCGTGGTCGCAGTCCAAAAACAGGATGGCAGCGCGTTTTTGGTGGACAGGTGATTGGCCAAGCTTTGGTTGCGGCGCAACGCACCGTGCCTGAAGACCGTCATGTACATTCACTGCACGGATATTTCTTGCGGCCCGGTGATCCGTCCGTGCCGATTATCTATGAAGTGGATCGTATTCGGGATGGTGGCTCTTTTACGACCCGTCGCGTGATTGGGATTCAGCACGGGAAAGCTATTTTCTCCACGTCTGTTTCATTTCAAATTCAGGAGGAAGGTTTGGATTTTCACATGGCGATGCCTAACCAGGCAGACCCTGAATCGCTGATGAGTGAGAAAGAACTGAAATCCAAATTTATGGAATTCGCACCTGAGAACGTAAAAGCCTACTGGAAGCGCGAACGTCCCATCGAAGTGCGTGCGACGTCCTTTGAAC
The DNA here is from genome assembly GCA_938010435.1 of uncultured Rhizobiaceae group bacterium. Lineage (GTDB taxonomy): Bacteria > Pseudomonadota > Alphaproteobacteria > Rhizobiales > Rhizobiaceae > Pseudahrensia. The sequence continues at coordinate 2,760 of CALLUS010000009.1, forward strand.
ACTTTATTTCAGACAAGAAACTGCCGCCGGAGCAATATGTTTGGGTGCGGGCAACGGGCCCCATTCCAGAAAATCAAGCATTGCAGGCAGCAGTCTTAGCCTATGCGTCTGATATGACGTTGCTCGATACAGCGCTTTATCCTCATGGACGCAAGATTTTCGACAAGGACTTGCAAGTGGCAAGCCTTGATCATGCCATGTGGTTTCACCGTCCAATAGACATGAATGAGTGGCTCTTATTTGCTCAAGACAGCCCTAATTCTAATGGTGGCAGAGGTCTTACGCGCGGGTCTCTCTACACCCGTGATGGTGTCTTGGTCGCGTCCTGTGCGCAGGAAGGGCTTATTCGTCCTCGTGATCCCAATCGCCCGAATTCAGGAATGCCTAAAAAACAAGCATAATTTATGTTGACAGTATTATTGCATAATAATTATGCAATAATACTGTCCAATATCCTGCATAATTCTAAATTATTCATATATTTCAATGGTCTGCGAAACTGGCATGCCACTTGAAAACCCGTACCGTATCAGCCGTTCTTACTGCGGCTGTTGAAGAAAGAGCCTGAGGGGTTTCAGGCTTTCAACGGAGAGACGGGAAAGACATGAAATTTGTCATAGCAATTATCAAACCGTTCAAGCTTGACGATGTTCGCGATGCTTTGTCCGCCATTGGCGTGCAAGGACTGACCGTGACCGAAGTCAAAGGCTATGGACGTCAAAAGGGTCAAAGCGAAATTTATCGTGGTGCAGAATATGCAGTCCAATTTGTACCGAAACTTAAACTGGAAATTGCAGTAGACGATGCGGTTATCTCGCAAGTTGTTGACGCGGTTCGCGAAGCTGCAGGCACCGGACAAATCGGTGACGGCAAAGTTTTTGTTTTGGATCTTGAACAAGCCATGCGTATTCGCACCGGCGAAGCTGGCGCAGACGCGCTGTAGCTCAATCAATTATTTAAAGGGTATGAAAATGAAACTTTCATTCAAAAAGAGTGCTGGGGTTGCAATAGTTTTGCTCGCTGCCAGTGCTTTTGCAGAACTAGGTTTTGCACAAGAAGCTGCGACGGTTGAAAGCGTTGCAAAAGACACAGCCTATATTTTTAACACACTGCTCTTCCTCATTGGTGGCTTTCTGGTCATGTTTATGGCTGCGGGCTTTGCCATGTTGGAAGCTGGTTTGGTGCGTGCCAAAAACGTATCTATGCAGTGTCTAAAAAATATTGCGCTCTATTCTATCGCAGGTCTGATGTATTACTGGATTGGCTACAACCTCATGTACACTGGCGTCGATGGTGGTGTGATGGGGACATTCAGCCTGTTTGGTTATGGCTTTGATGATGTGGGTGGTAATGCGCTCGACACGGGTTATTCCACAGCGTCTGACTGGTTCTTCCAAATGGCATTTGTGGCTGCAACAGCCTCAATCGTTTCCGGCACAATCGCCGAGCGTGTGAAACTCTGGCCCTTCCTGATTTTCACCGTCGTGCTTACTGGCATCATGTATCCGATTTCTGGTTCATGGCACTGGGGTGCAGGTTTCTTGAAAGAAGCTGGCTTCAACGATTTCGCTGGTTCCACGATCGTTCACTCGGTTGGTGGCTGGGCGGCTCTTACAGGTGCAATCATTTTGGGGGCACGTAAGGGCAAATACACTGCTGATGGTCGTGTTGTACCAATGGTAGGCTCCAACATTCCACTCGCGACTTTGGGTACATTCATCCTTTGGCTCGGTTGGTTTGGCTTTAACGGTGCATCACAATTGGTCATGGGGACAATTGGCGACGTGTCTGATGTGTCTCGCATCTTTGCCAACACAAACCTGGCAGCAGCAGGTGGTGTCGTTGCGACACTAATCACCATGCAAATTATGTATGGAAAGCTTGATGTCACCATCGCACTCAACGGTGCACTGGCTGGGCTTGTTTCGATCACTGCCGAACCTCTCACACCTTCACCATTGGCTGCAGTTGCAATCGGTGCCGTGGGTGGCGTGATCGTGGTGTTTGCCGTGCCGTTACTCGACAAGCTGAAAATAGATGATGTGGTCGGGGCTATTCCAGTTCACCTGTTTGCCGGTATTTGGGGCACACTTGCGGTTCCTTTGACCAACAGTGGTGCAAACTTCGGTGCCCAAATCTACGGTATCACTGCTTACGCCGTCTTCACCGTTGTGTTCAGCGCGATCATTTGGTTAGCCCTGAAATACACAATCGGTATCCGGGTTTCCGAAGAAGAAGAAGCCAACGGTCTTGACCGCAGCGAGATCGGTGTGGAGGCCTATCCGGAATTTACTTTCGGACGGGGCTAACTTCTACTGGGCGCTTTAAATCAAAAACCCCGTAAGCGAAGCACCTGACTTCGGGAATGCAACCTGCCTGTTGAAAAAACAGGCAGGTTGTTTGAGTATCTGATCAAAAATTAGTCAATTAAAACGGACTGTGAAGGTTCAATGGTGATTTCATCAATGGATTCAACCTCATGAGAATCTGGCACACATATTGAAAGTCCGTTCCTAACTGCGTGTATTTTAGTCTCTCTGCGGAGACGTTTTGTTTGTCTAGCACGCATGAAACGGGGAATATTATGGGTGCTGATGTCTTTTTCGTCCTAATGGGAGCGATACTTGTTTTTGCTATGCATGGTGGGTTTGCGTTCCTCGAAGTGGGAACAGTTCAACATAAAAATCAGGTGAATGCGCTTGTTAAAATTCTTGTGGATTTTGCTTTGTCCGCGATCGCTTATTTCTTTATCGGATATTGGGTCGCTTACGGTGTAACCTTCCTTGTGAGCGCGCAAACATTGTCTGGTGGTGAGGGAACAGGCTTTGCTTTGCAGGGTTATGACCTTGTGAAGTTCTTTTTCCTGACAACTTTTGCTGCAGCAATCCCTGCCATCATCTCCGGCGGAATTGCGGAACGTATGAAGTTCCTACCCCAATGTGTTGCGACTGTGATGATCGTTGGCTTGTTTTATCCGTTTTTTGAAGGGATCGTTTGGGGTGGAAATTTCGGGATCAACGACTGGCTGGAAGCGTCGTTCGGTGCGCCATTTCACGACTTTGCCGGCTCAATAGTCGTCCACGCCGTTGGCGGTTGGATGGCTTTGTCTGCAGTGTTGCTTTTGGGTCCACGCTTCAATCGTTATCGTGCTGATGGTCGTATCCAAGGCATTCCACCATCCTCCATACCGTGGCTTGCAATGGGGTCTTGGATGCTGTGTGTCGGCTGGTTCGGCTTCAATGTTATGACAGCTGTAAACCTTGAAAGCGTTTCAGGTTTGGTTGCCATAAATTCGTTGATGGCGATGGTTGGTGGAATTGTGTCCGCATTGATTATTGGTCGCAATGACCCGGGCTTTGTACACAATGGAGCATTGGCTGGCCTAGTTGCAGTCTGCGCGGGTTCCGACGTGATGCATCCAGTTGGGTCGCTGATCACGGGTGCAGCAGCTGGTGCGCTCTTTGTGTGGGCTTTCGGCTGGTGTCAAAACAAATTGAAAGTAGATGATGTTCTGGGTGTTTGGCCACTGCATGGTCTGTGCGGTGTTCTCGGCGGTTTGGCCTGCGGTATTTTTGGTTCAGAAGCCCTTGGTGGCATGGGTGGTGTGAGCTTTATTAGCCAGCTGATCGGTTCTGTAGCAGGCGTTGTATACGCGATGCTTGCAGGCGCGGTTGTCTACGGTGTGCTTCGCATGGCGCTTGGTTTGCGCATGAGCGATGATGATCAACGAATGGGTGCAGACCTTGCGATCCACAAAATTGGTGCAAATCCGGAAAGTGATCGCATCGGCTAATCTTCAAAAGTATAATTTCCGCCTACTCCCGCGGGAAAAACTCACGGCTCTGAATGCGATTTCAGGGCCGTTTTTCTTTGGAGAAGTGTCAATCTCTTCCCCATGGTTAACAGGCTCTTAACCATCAAACCCCTATTATTCGACCATGTGACTCGGACTTGGACCACTTGCGTCCAAATTCGCAGAGATTTGTGTGAGTTGCCGATTGGGCAGCGCAATAAGGGTATTTGAGTATGCAGGCACCTGAAATCAGTGCAACAGGCTATTCTCCGACTGGAAATAAAGCGCAGCAAGCTGGAGCGCCGAGCCGTTATCCAAAACACACTTTGTTGAGCGTTGTGCGCAATGCTATTCCTGAATGGCTGTCGCGACCATTCGTGCGGGCTGCCGGATTCATTCTCATTGGCATTTCCGCGCTCTGTGCTATCGCACTTTCTACTTGGACCATCAGTGATCCGAGCATGACATTTGCCAATGGATCAGAAGCTGAAAACTGGCTTGGATTCTGGGGTGCCAGCTTTGCAGACATCTCCATGCAGTTTATCGGATTTGCATCTTTGCTGTTTGTAGCTCTGCCTTTCATTTGGGGGTGTTTGAGACTCAACCACCGTCATGTGATTGCGGCTAAGAAACGTTTGGGTTTTGCTGCTCTTTCTATTCTTCTTCTGTCTGCTGCCTTGGGATGTATCGCCATTCCAGCGGGTTGGCCTCTGCAACTTGGTCTTGGTGGCGTGATTGGGGATGCTGTTTTGAGCATTCCGCGCGCGTTTATCGGAGATTACCCGTCGGGAATTTTTGCATCTATCCTGTTCATTCTATTTGGAGTGCCGGGGCTTTGGGCATTTGGAAAAGCGTCGAACCTGACCGATGGAATACCGCCAAAGAAGACGGCAGTTGATCAGATGCAAGACGCTCGACCAGTTGCCGTTGATCGCGCAGAGCCGGGCAGTGAAATGCTCGATGAAAATGAAGGTTTTGACTGGGGCAGCTTCTTTACCGTTCCTCTCGGTTTGATTATGCACTTTGGGCACAGCGCAAAGTCGTTCATGCACCGTCGCCGCGGTCACGCTGCGGTTCATCCTTCAATTTCTATGCCAGTATCTACTCAACAAACACATGTCGCTCCTGCTGCTGTAATGCCTGAGCAACGGATTGAACCATCTTTGATGGAAGCTCAATTTGTTCAGGATGTGAATGAAGACTCTGAGCTGATGAATTCAACCGATTTGCATTCAGAATCTTCAGAGCAATTTCTGCATGCGGGAAATGATTTAGCACAACAAACACCCACTCAAACTTCCGAGCGTGTGCTTGTAGAGGCTCCCGGTGTTCAATCAGATGATCCTGTGCCCCATACGGATGCTGCTGATACAACGCCTGTGATTGTGCGCGATGTAAAACGTGCCAAACCAAAAGCACCTAGTGGTAAGTTTGAACTTCCGGCACTGGAACTTCTTTCTGAGGCGCAAAATCTCGTAGATGATCCATCGCTTTCGAATGAAGCGCTAGAAGAAAACGCGCAACGTTTGATGGGTGTGTTGGAAGACTTTGGTGTGAAGGGGCAAATTCTCAAAGTCCGCCCGGGGCCTGTAGTTACCCTTTATGAACTTGAACCGGCACCGGGTGTAAAATCATCCCGAGTGATTGGTCTTGCAGAAGATATCGCGCGCTCTATGAGCGCTATTGCGGCACGTGTAGCTGTTGTGCCGGGACGCAATGCTATTGGTGTGGAGTTGCCAAACAAACGCCGTGAAACTGTTTATTTGCGCGAACAGTTATCAAGTAAGGAATTTAAAAATACGAAAGCCAAACTGGCTATGTGTTTGGGCAAGACAATCGGTGGTGAGCCGGTGATTGCTGACTTGGCTAAGATGCCCCACTTGCTGATGGCGGGTACAACCGGTTCGGGTAAATCAGTAGGTATCAACACAATGATCCTATCATTGCTGTATCGCCTCGGCCCAGACAAATGCAAAATGATCATGATTGATCCAAAAATGCTGGAACTGTCGATCTATGATGGTATCCCCCATTTGCTAACTCCTGTTGTTGTTGATCCGAAAAAAGCTGTTGTTGCGCTGAAATGGACTGTGCGTGAGATGGAGGACCGCTACAAGAAAATGTCCAAAGTCGGTGTGCGGAACATCGATGGTTTCAATGCCCGTGTAGCAGAAGCTGCTGCTAAGGGTGAAGTCGTTTCACGCACTGTTCAGACAGGTTTTGACCGTCATACTGGTGAAGCAATTTATGAAACCGAAGAACTCGATCTTGAGCCAATGCCATTTATCGTCGTTATTATTGACGAGATGGCCGACCTAATGATGGTAGCTGGTAAAGATATTGAAGGAACAGTGCAGCGTCTAGCGCAAATGGCGCGTGCTGCCGGTATTCACGTTATTATGGCGACACAGCGTCCGTCGGTTGATGTGATCACAGGTACAATTAAAGCCAACTTTCCAACGCGTATTTCATTTCAGGTCACATCCAAAATCGATTCACGAACCATTCTTGGTGAAATGGGTGCAGAACAACTGCTCGGCATGGGTGACATGCTCTATATGGCAGGGGGCGGGCGCATCACCCGTGTGCACGGACCATTTGTTGCCGACCAAGAAGTGGAAGACATTGTGAACCACCTAAAAACACAAGGTGTTCCACAATATCTGGAAGCTATTACGGAAGAAGATGAAGAAGAAGAAGCCGCTGCGGGTGGTGGAAGCAGTTCCGGTGATATGGGAGATTCTGATGATCCTTATGATCAAGCTGTGGCTGTTGTTCTTCGAGACCGAAAGGTTTCGACATCTTATATTCAAAGACGATTGTCGATTGGCTACAATAGGGCCGCATCCTTGATTGAACGTATGGAAGAAGAAGGTCTTATCAGTGCTGCAAACCATGCAGGTAAGCGAGAAATTCTTGTGCCAGACGAAAATGAAACTATCTAAGCTTCGATTGAATGCACCACAGTGATGCCTAAATCGATATCTATACAAACGTTTGTTCGCGTTTTTATGAAATTCCGCAGAAACTAGAACTCAACTTTGAGAGCAGCCTTTTATGACTCCATTTCGTAGAATCACCGGATTATGTTTTGTAGCTGTGTTGAGTGCTGTTGTGGTCTCGAGTTCTTTTTCAACGCACGCCGAAGCGCGCATCGGGAAGAATGATAAAGCGGCGGTTGCGAAGATCAGCAAACACTTTTCCAGCGTGCCCTCTATGGCTGGTGAATTCATTCAGTTTGGCCCTAATGGGGAACAAACAGGTGGTAAATTCTATTTGCAACGCCCCGGTAAGATACGTTTTGATTACGCTAAACCGTCTCCGATATTGGTGAAAGCAGATGGCAAAACGGTTGGTATTAACAACAAAAAGCTGAAGACCTGGGACTTCTACCCGCTTCGCAAGACACCCTTGCGCTTACTTCTTTCTGACCGGATTGATGTGAACGACAAGTCGATCAAATCTGTGAAACGAGAAGCAGATCTCACAACAGTGGTGCTTGGTAATAAGTCTATTTTTGGTGATTCCAAAATAACCTTGATGTTTGATCCAAAGAATTATGAGTTGCGTCAATGGACCATTACTGATGATCAAGGCAAAGACACTTCCGTTATGATTTTTAATGTGAAGAAGAATGTGAAACTATCGAAACGTCTGTTTCGCATGAATCAACGTGAGTTAATGCGGAAAGAAAGCGACAGATAGCATCTGGGGATAGGATGGCAGAATAGATCTGCATTACTTGTTCTCGCTTTCCGCAAGGTTCAAACTCTCGCCAACTTTGTTTCATTTATCGGCGTTGACGTGACATCATCAAATTTCAAACTGGCAACCTGGAACATTAATTCCGTGCGTCTGCGCATCGGCATTGTTGAAGAATACCTTGAGCGGCATCAGCCGGATGTTCTGTGTTTACAGGAAATCAAATGTCAAAATGACCAGTTCCCAGAAAAAGCCTTTCGCAAAATGGGTTACGAACACATGGCTGTGCATGGCCAGAAGGGTTATCACGGCGTTGCTACCGTTTCGAAAACACCACTAACTGACATCATATCGACGGACTATGTTCAGATGGGCGATACCCGTCATGTGGAATGTGTTGTACAAACCAAAGCTGGTCCAGTCTGCGTCCATAATTTCTATGTGCCGGCAGGTGGAGATGAGGCGAATCCGGTTACCAACCCTAAATTTGATCACAAGATGAAATTTCTCGATGAGATGAAAAATCTGACTCACGATCAAAAAGGTGCGCCGTCTATTCTTGTGGGTGATCTTAACATCGCACCGTTAGAAACGGATGTCTGGTCACATAAACAACTTTTGAAAGTGGTGAGCCATACACTAGTTGAAACCGATGGGTTGAAAGAAATTCAAACCAAAGGAGGGTGGGTTGATTTGATCCGCCAGCACATTCCTCCAGAAGAAAAGATATTCACATGGTGGAGCTATCGTGCCAAAGACTGGGATGCTGCCGATAAAGGGCGCAGGCTTGATCATATTTGGTCATCGCCAGAACTGGCGACAGGTTTGACGAATATTGATGTTCTGCGTGAAGCGCGTGGATGGACCAAGCCGTCAGACCATGTTCCCGTTATGGCAGAATTTAGCTTTTAAACAGTAAGCAGCATCAGTTGAGCGATTGATCAACCTGATCCAGTTTCACGCTGATCCGCTCCAGTTGAATCATAAACTCGTTGACCGATTTTGAAATGCGGTCTTGCAGTAAGAGCGCAAGGTTCGGATATTCTTCCAACATGCGACGGAACAAAGGGCGCGGAATTTTCAATATTTCCGTGTCTTCTGATGCAACTGCAGTGGCGGGATGTTCGGTTTCTGAAATCAGAGCCATTTCACCCAATAATGCACTTGCGCCATACGTTTTGACGATAGAATTGCGCGGCCCAGAAAATAAATCCACTTGTCCGTGGACCACAACGTAGCCACCTTCGGAAAACGAGCCTTGTTTGAACAGACGTGTGCCTTTGGCAAGAACACGCGCCTCACATCCAAAAGCGAGTAGACGTAATTGTTCCGGATGAAACCCTTCAAAGAGTCTCACCCGGCTTAATACAGCGATGTCTGAATCAAGTGACATTCAGATCAAGGGACCAGCTTGTAACCGCCAGATTCCGTCACCAGCAAAGCGGCGTTGGATGGATCTTTTTCGATCTTTTGGCGCAGACGATAAATGTGGGTTTCCAGCGTGTGCGTGGTGACACCGGAATTGTAACCCCACACCTCTTCTAATAGCACATCGCGGGTAATGACCTTTTGGTCGGCACGATAGAGGTATTTCAAAATAGACGTTTCTTTTTCCGTCAACCGAACTTTGCTGTCATCTTCTTCAATAAGAAGCTTTTGCGCAGGGCGGAATGAATAATGGCCAATTGCAAAAACAGCATCTTCTGAATGCTCATGCTGACGCAATTGAGCACGAATGCGGGCCAGAAGAACCGCAAATTTAAATGGCTTTGCAATATAGTCATTTGCACCAGCCTCAAGGCCTAAAATGGTATCGCTGTCAGTGTCATGACCAGTAAGCATGATGATGGGGGACTTGAATCCGCCCTTGCGTAAAATCTTTACGGCTTCACGACCATCCATATCCGGCAAGCCCACATCCATAATTAATAAGTCAATATGGTCTGCACGTGCTGCTTCGATGCCACTGGCGGCTGTTTCTTTTTGAGTGATGGCGAACTCATCATACATCGCCAATTGTTCGGTGAGCGCTTCGCGCAGATCATTGTCATCATCAACCAAAAGAATGGAACGTTCAGTCATAATAGTCCTCACAATAAACAGGCCCGACAATTCGGGTAATTATTCTATCTAGGCATAGAATTTGTATCGTAAACTTGTGCAGCATAGAATCACACGCGAATGTGACTGTGCGTTTTTAATTGTGAGCCAAATAGGGCCAAAGTGCAAAATATTATGCTGAATCTGTTGCGTGTTCGAAAAAATCCGGGATCGAAAACCGAAGGCCTGCTGGTTGCTGAAAGTCGTGCGATACGCTGTGCTTTGGGCCGATCTGGCATTGGCATCAAACGTGGCGAGGGAGATGGGATCACTCCCTTGGGTGCTCACCGTTTGATTGAAGCCTATATTCGCACAGATAGCGTTCCCATTCGCGCCAGTCATTTCCCTCTGTCAGAGATCAACGAACAAGATGGTTGGTGTGATGCTGTGGGCGATGCCAACTATAATCGCCATGTGAACCTGCCTTATCCAGCCAGTTATGAACGGATGAAACGCGATGACCATTTATATGATGTGGTGGTGGTGATGGATCATAATATTACTCGGCGTATGAGCGTGGGTGGCAGCGCTATATTCTTTCACCTCGCTCATGATGATTACCGGTCCACTGAAGGTTGTGTTGCCATTTCGCGCAAAGATATGCTCTGGTTGTTGCCACAAATCGGACCGGAGACCGTGATGATGGTTGAGTAGATCAATCTCTTCGGATCACGCCGCCGATGGCAGAGACGAATAAGAGCGATAACGCCCAACCTGCGCCAATCTGAAACCACTCCCAAGTGCGTACCCACCAGCCGTAGGATTCGTGCTCACCCGTTTGCCAATTCACCACACGAGGTGACCAATCATCTTCCATGCGGAAATTAACAACAGGTATGGCTGTGTCCAGTGAGTAGATGAATGAATTGAATGTGGAATATTCTGAGGGGACTGATGCGGCACAAATGCTGCTGATATTGTCCTTTGGATAGACCCAATTCTCACGACACGCGATGGGGGCTTTGCCGATGGGAAGGTTTTCAAGTTTTCCCTCCCATACAGCTTCTTTGAAAATGAGCGGGTGCGTTGGTGTCATAATGCCCGCACGAGCGGCCAGCTCATAAACGCCTGTGCCAATGATTACCATTGCAAAGAGCCAGATCATTGCAAAGCCTGGACGATAACCGTGGCCGATGAAAATCTTTTGCGCCCATCGGAAAAAATTCGCCAAATGCCGTACAAATGCGCGGAATGGGTCTTGGGGCAGTGGCACATGTTTGAGCGTGAAAATACGTTGCTTTTCGCGCATATCAATCCGCACTTCACGCGCCTCTTCCTCATGACCCATACTGTCCAGAACCCGTGCGAGTTGTTGATATGGATTGGGGCGAAATTTTTCGTTTCGGTGGCTAACGGGTTGGTGCTCCAACCACTCTCGCCAAAATTGTGGGTCGCACCCTTTGGGAAGTTCGGCAAAGCGTTCGAATTGGAAATTGTCGAGACGAATTTGTGCAGGTTTGTCCCACGCCTCTTTGTCCATATTGAGAGACTTGCAACTTGCGCCCGCAAGGTTCAATTCTCCGCGTGTGTACTCTACACCTCGCCATGTGAGCATGTTGCCAATTTTAGCATTGCGCAGATTGATGCCGCCTTTGGATTCAAACGATCCACCTTGGAATGTTATGTCACCCTCTATCGTTGCAGACTGAAACGAAACTTGGCCTGCGACTCGACACTCTTGTCCGAGATTTACATTGCCGTGGATTGTTGCCCTTTGCGCGAAAAGCGACTTATCTTTTGTCGCAAAAATTCCGTTGCTGCACTGCAAATTACCTTTGATAATTGAGTGAGATATAGAAATTGTTCCATTGGACTGAAATTTCTCACTCATCGAAACATCACCTCCAACGATTGCCCGTTCGAGAACCAATGCCTTCTTACTGTACATTAGATAAGCGCTGTCGGCTAAAATACTTCGCTTAATTTCAGCCCCGATTAGTCTTAATTGCCCTACTGCACTAAATTTTTCTCTCAAAAACAGAGAGCCATTGACTTCAATGTTGTTCAGTTGGAGTGACTTTTCTGAACCAAGCAACTGTGCTCCAGAAAAGCTTAAATTAGCTCCAATCTTAGCGCCAATCATTTTCACAGAACCAAAAGAGGTGAAATTTTTATTGAGAAAAATACTTCCTTTTGACTTGAGACGATGAGCAATCAGCCCATCTACATGTGTACCTCCAAGATTGAGCGTTTCGCAAACGCAGTCCTCTAAATAAACTACCCCATGAATTATTGAGTTCTTTATTGTTAAATTGTAGGGGAGTGTCAGGCCTCCTAAATCAAACATCCCATTTTCTGTATCGATGTCCGCATTGAATAATGACAGTCCCCGTTCATGGGTGGTTATAGATTCACATCCACCGAGTGCGAGGTAGCGTATGATTTTTGATCGAACTCGGCGATTTTTTAACGTTTCGTTGTGTCCAAATTCGCAAATTTTTCCCGTTTGCGCAGCATGTATTAGGCGCCACTCTGCAGGATGAAGACGCTTCTCTTTGCCAAACAATAGATGCTCATTAGGGGGTGAGACACCATCTGACTTTAACCAAAAATCATCTAATGTTCGGCCAAATGCTTTTCTATTGGTTGGCAATGTGTCGTCCCCATCCCTCAATTGGGTATAGGTTAGCGTCTGAGGTTTGGGTTGTCATCCCGCCGCCCCTCTATCGTCTGTGACGACATCTCCCTCACAAGGGGAGAGAGTCAAATAAGGTGCTGTTATATTCATACCCTCAATAAAAAAGGACCACTCGGTGAGCGGCCCTTTTCACATTCATATCTTGCTAAACTTAGCTCCCTGCAGCAGCTGCTTGAGCAGCGCGCATTTGGCGTTTGCGCTCGATCGGGTCGAGGATTCGTTTGCGAATGCGGATATTCAATGGGGTTACTTCCACCAACTCGTCGTCGGTGATGTATGCCAATGATTTTTCCAACGTCATGTTCAATGGCGTGGTGATTTTTACCGCTTCGTCTTTACCCGATGAACGCATGTTAGTGAGCTGTTTTCCCTTTAACACGTTGACCTCAAGGTCGTTGCCGCGCGCGTGTTCACCCACGATCATGCCTTGATATACTTTGTCGCCCGGGTGAATCATCATTGGTCCACGGTCTTCCAAATGGAACATGGCGAATGCAACTGCGGCGCCATCACCGTTTGAAATCAATGCGCCTGTGTGACGTTGTGCAATGTCACCACGGTAGGGCTGATATTCCAAGAATGTGCGGTTGAAAATCGCGGTGCCGCGTGTATCGGTCATTAGTTCAGACAAGTAGCCAATCAGGCCACGAGTTGGTGCATGGAAGACGAGACGCACACGTCCACCACCAGATGGCTTCATTTCAACCAAGTCTGCACGGCGCTGGCTCAGCTTTTCAACAACTGCACCAGAATATTCTTCATCCACATCGATAATGGCTTCTTCAACGGGTTCGACTTTGACACCGTTCTCGTCTTTTTCCATCAACACGCGCGGGCGTCCAACAGTGAGTTCGAAACCTTCGCGGCGCATGGTTTCAATTACGATCGCTAATTGCAATTCGCCCCGGCCAGCCACTTCGTAAGCGTCCGTGCCTTCAACTTGCGTTACTTTCAACGCCACATTGCCTTCGGCTTCTTTCATCAAACGGTCGCGAATCACTCGACTTTGGACTTTATCGCCTTCTTTGCCTGCCAGCGGGCCGTCATTCACGCGGAATGTCATGGACAAGGTTGGCGGGTCAATTGGTTGGGCTGGAATAGGTTCTTTTATACCAGGAGCTACTAGCGTATCGGCCACAGTGGCTTTCGTGAGGCCCGCAATGGAGACAATGTCACCGGCCTTGGCGTCGGTGACCGGTTTGCGATCGAGTCCTTCAAATGACAACACTTGCGTGATGCGGCCTTGCTCAACGATATTGCCTTCTTGGTCCAGCGCATGAATGGCTTGGTTTGGCACAGCAGCACCGGAAGTGATTTTACCGGTCAGGATGCGACCGAGATACGGGTTGGCTTCAATTGTCGTGGCCAACATGCGGAATTCGCCTTCTTCAACAGCAGGCTCTGGAACATGTTCCATCACAAGGTCGAGCAGAGGGGCCATGTCGTCTTTCGGACCTTCTGCGTCAGTGGCCATCCAGCCTTCTTTGGCTGAACCATAAAGTGTGTGGAAATCCAGCTGTTCTTCATTGGCTTCCAAAATGCCGAACAGATCGAACACTTCGTCCAACACCCAATCAGGGCGACCATCTGGTTTATCGATTTTGTTGATGGCAACGATTGGTTTTAGGCCAAGCTTCAGTGCTTTTGCCAAAACGAATTTTGTTTGCGGCATTGGGCCTTCAGCGGCGTCGACCAGAATGATTACACCATCAACCATATTGAGAATCCGTTCCACTTCGCCACCGAAATCGGCGTGTCCGGGAGTGTCAACGATGTTGATGCGGTTACCCTTCCACTGAATGGAAGTGACTTTTGCCAAAATGGTGATGCCACGCTCTTTCTCAAGGTCGTTGGAATCCATTGCGCGTTCATCAACCTGCTGGTTGTCGCGATAAGTGCCAGATTGTTGCAGCAGAACGTCTATCAGTGTCGTTTTGCCATGGTCAACGTGCGCGATGATCGCGATGTTGCGAAGGGTCATGAGTCTAAGCCTGAAAATAGATTGAAGGGCCGGTGCGGTGTTCCGCATCCAGTGCTTGGCGCGCTTATAGGGTGGAAAAGGCTTTGTAGCAATGCCCCGCGCGCAGGTGTTCTATGCGCACGGTAAATAGGTATCTGTCAGAATGCAGGATTTTGGCTAAGAGTGGTCTTATTCCCGGGCCAAGTCTGCCAAAATATTAGCGGCAACGGTCAAGCGTGACACGCTCACTTTATCGGTTTCAACAATGCCACTCATTTGATCGCGGGTTCGTGTGACAGCCTTTTCATTGGTTTTCATCCATTGATCGGTTGTGCCTTTGCTTTTGAGTACATCGACAACAATGTCCCGTCGAGCGCGGTGTAGACTTTGTAGGGCACGGTCAAGCGCCAATCCGTCATAGTAATCGTTTACCGTCATTTCTTGTGCGGCTTGAACCATGCGACCAATGCGGAAGATTTCTGTGATCGAAAAGAATGTTTTTGCAGCCGTATCCAACGATTTGCCAGCGGTGTTGGCTGACCACAAAATATCAGGAATGAGACCAGCAATGGGAAGACGGGCTAATGTGCGTGCCAATTGCTCAGGCACTCCGGCTTCCTTGAAACGGGCGCAATCGGCGTCTATTCGCTCACGCAAAAAGTCTGGTACAATTTTTTCCAGTTTTGGCATGAGTGTATCAATCGCTTTTTGATAGTCGGAAATGACTGGAGCGATGCCTTTGGAGAAATCCCCGTAGCGGGCGAACCAAATGGTTTGGGAAATCACCCGATTTTGCACGATACCGTAAAGTTCCAGTTGAAGGTCACCTGGAATTTTAGCGTCTAACTGATCAATGGCTTTGTTGATTGCAGGTAATCTAAAGGCATCTCGAACGGCAACATACGCTGCGGCGATTGTGTCAGTGGATGCTCCTGTGCGGTCTTTGGCACGGGCAATCATTGTGCTGCCACCACGGTTGATCATGGAGTTTACTACAACAGTTCCGATAATTTCCCGACGCAAACGATGTTGGTTGATTTCTTTGACATAGGTTTTTTGCATTTTTGGCGGGAAGTAATCCACTAACATGCTGTTCAGATACGGGTCATCCGGCAATTTGCTGTCGACAATATCATCCAGTGCTACAATTTTTGCATAAGCTAATAGCACGCCCATTTCAGCGCGAGTGAGTGGTTCACCTGCAGCCTGTCGTTCTGATAAAACAATATCATCCGGCAGGTCTTCAACAGCCCGATCGAGTTTGTTCCGGCCTTCAAGGTTTTGCATCAAACGTTGTTGATGGGGCAAATCTTCCATACCGCGCCGTTCGGTGAGCGAGATGGAAAGTGTTTGTAAATAGTTGTTGCGCAGAACGAGTTCAGCGACGGTTTCTGTCATGCTCTCCAGAAGTGTGTTGCGTTTTGCGCGTGACAGTTTTCCGGACTTCATGGCAGCGGCCAACGCGATTTTGATGTTTACTTCCACATCGGAAGAATTTACACCCGCTGAATTGTCGATGGCATCAGAATTGCATCGTCCGCCCAGTGTGTTGAACTCTATGCGGCCTCTTTGGGTTACACCAAGGTTGGCACCTTCTCCAATGACTTTACAGCGGAGTTCTTTCGCTGTGACGCGGATTGCATCATTACTGCGATCTCCAGCGTCTACATCTGATTCATGGCTGGCGCGAATATAAGTTCCAATGCCACCGAACCACATCAGGTCAATTTCCATTTTTAAAATGGCATTCATAACTGTTTGCGGACTGTGGTTGCCGGTTTCCAAACCTATCGCATCGGCTGCAGGTTTGGTTAGCGTGATGGATTTTGCTGAGCGGGGGAACACACCGCCACCTTTGGAAATAAGATCTGTTTTATAGTCTTTCCAGCTTGAACGCCCAGCGTCGAACAGGCGTTTGCGTTCTTTGAAGCTGGAGATAATGTCGGGATTTGGGTCGATGAAAATATCGCGGTGATCAAAAGCTGCTATCAGGCGGGTTTGTTTTGACAGCAACATGCCGTTGCCGAATACATCGCCAGACATGTCACCCACGCCTGCTACGGTGAATGAAGTGGATTGGATATCCCAACTTTTGCCGTCTTGTTCCATTTCACGGAAATGACGCTTCACCGCTTCCCAAGCGCCACGTGCTGTGATGCCCATTTTCTTATGGTCGTATCCGGCAGACCCACCCGAGGCGAATGCATCGTCTAACCAAAAATCATAGTCCTGACTGATGACGTTTGCTGTGTCCGAAAACGTAGAAGTGCCTTTGTCTGCAGCGACTACAAAATAAGGGTCGTCACCGTCGTGGCGTACGATCTGTTTTGGTGGCACGACTTTACCATCAACCAGATTGTCAGTGAGTGACAGCAATGATGAGATGAACGTTTTATAGGCGCCACGCCCCTCTTCAAACCACGCGTTGCGATCTATGCTCGGATCAGGCAGTTGTTTGGGTACGAAACCACCTTTGGAACCTACGGGCACAATAACTGCATTTTTGACTTGCTGTGCTTTCACCAATCCCAATACTTCAGTGCGATAGTCTTGTGCGCGATCTGACCAACGCAAGCCCCCACGAGCTACAGGTCCAAAACGCAGGTGCAATCCTTCTAAACGCGGTGATGACACAAATATTTCGCGATAAGGAACGGGTTGCGGCATGATCGCGATGGCGGATGGATCGACTTTGAATGCCAAAACAGGCGTTGGGGTATTTTCAGTTCCTGGTTTGGTGAGAATATCAGAGTAGAAATTGGTGCGAAGGGTGGCATCCATCACATTCAGGAAATTGCGTACAATACGGTCGTCGTCACTTGAGCTTATGTTCTCAATTGCCGAAGTGATGTCAGAGCGTTTGTCCTTCATCTTCTTGTCACGGGATTTTACATCAGGATCGAAACGTAAGGTAAAGTAGGTTGATAAATCACGGGTTACATCAGGATAATTGGCCAACGTTCTGGCCATGCTGTGTACTGTGAAGCGAGACCGGACTTGGCGCAGATAACGTGCAACCGCGCGAAACACAGATGTAGTTTTCCAGTCGAGACCGGACATTAAAATTAGTGCGTTGAAATTGTCGTTATCCGCGTGCCCATTCCATATAGCTGCAATGGCTTCAATCAGAGGTTGGTCCAAATCTTTGCGGTTGACCACCGTATGCGAGTTCGTGCGCAACAACATGTCGTGCACGAAAACTGTGTTTCCATCATCGCGTTCGATTTCAAAGGTTATTTCCTCAATCACTTGGAAGCCCAAGTTTTCAAGTAAAGGGACACGCTGTGAAAGTGGGATCGAAGATACGAGGTGAAATAATTTCAGACCAATATATCCCTTATTACTATTTTCTACGTCATGAAAATCGAGCGCAATCGATGTCTCATCTTCAAGACTTTCCAACAGTTTGGAATCTTCTAAAGCATTTTGAGGCAATGTGCTTTGTTGATAGGCAATCGGGAAAGTGTGTCGTGGTGTTTCAGCGCCACCATGTTCGATCAAGCGGTCACCCCAAGTTTGCACCATAGCGCGCACATCTTGTTCCAATTGGTCGCTGCTGATCTCAGGTGTTTTTCCACCAGAACGTCCGATTATAAAATGTACACGAGTCAGGCTGTTTTCCAGAAAAGCGGGGTAAAACGCGGAAAGATAACCGTCATAAATTTTTTCTAGATATGCCCCCACGTTTCGACGCACATCAGAATCATACCGATCGCGTGGTACAAACATCATCACCGATACAAACCGATCAAATTTATCAGGGCGAGGAAGAACCCGGACCCGTGGCCGCTCATCAAGCTTTATGGCAATATCAGAAAATTCAGCCAATAAGTTTTGGTCAAGCTGGAACATCTCATCGCGTGGCCATGTTTCCATGACATTAATCAGGGCTTTGCCTGTGTGACTCTTGCGATCCACATCGAAGTCTTCAAGTACGGCGCTGACTTTGTGGCGTAACACCGGAATAGTCATAACCGATTTTGTATATGCGGTAGATGTAAACAGGCCTACCACGCGCAGTTCACCAGCCAGCTTTCCGTCTTTAGAATAGCGTTTGATGCCAATGTAATCGAGATGTACGCGGCGATGTACGCGAGATCTGGCGTTTGCTTTGGTGATGATCAATGGATCGGGACGAAATAGAAAGTCGCGGATTTCAGGTGTGAGCACTACAGGTTCACCACCACGGGTCATCACAGCTAAATCATCATCACGCAAAATGCCGAGTGCGGAACCTTTAACTGGCTTTATTTGCCCTGATTTGCGATTGCCCTCGAACGTGTATTCACGCAAACCCAGAAGTGTGAAATTGTCGTTCGACAACCATTCTAAAAATTGAACGGCTTCTGCCAATTCTTCCGCTGGAACCGGTGGCGGGTTAGTGCGAAATTCTGCAACTTTTTCACCGATTCTGGCCAACATGTTTTGCCAGTCGTCGGTGACAAGTCGCACTTGGTTGAGCACTTCTTTCAATCCGCGTTTTATGTCGGCGCGCTGGTCTGTGGTGGTTTTTGAAAGAACAACCAGCATGAGTGACGTGCGTCCCCGTGTGGGGCTTTCCAACAACGGATGGGACACAAATAAAATGTCTTGCTGGTGCTGGCTCAGTTCAACCAAAACGGAATCCACGATGAAAGGCCGGTTGCCCATGGTGAGTGTGACAAGCGTTTTATCACTGCCTAGTTGCTCGACCTTCAGCGTCCGTCCAGATTTTGCACTAAAGGCTTTGTGACCTGACACCGTGATTTCGGCCAAACAATCAGTCGTTAGAGCCTGTAGATCTTCCAATGCAACATTGGCCAATATTTCAGGTGCCAGATTTGCGGCCCGTGCGTCTTTTTTTGGGATAGCTTTTACAACAGAATTGATGAGGGTCTTTATAGCTTTGCCTGAGGGCATTGGCATTGTGTTAAATCCTGTTTCGGTGCTTTGTTTGACATGGCAAGAATCACACGGAAGCAAGGCTATGACCAAAGATCAAGAAAAAGCGCCCATTGCACTTAAATTTGATGCAGAAACCCCAATATCTGAAAAAACTCAGGCTTATTTTGATCTTTGTCAGGAGAAACTCGGCCTCGTGCCAAATGTTTTGAAGGCTTATGCATTCAACGAGAAAAAACTTCGTGCGTTTACGGAAATGTACAACGACTTGATGTTGGGCGATTCCAAACTGTCTAAATTGGAACGGGAAATGATCGCCGTTGTGGTTTCATCGGTAAATAAATGTTTTTATTGCCTTACCGCCCATGGGGCTGCTGTTCGACAATTGTCGGGCGATCCTAAGTTGGGGGAAATTATGGTGATGAACTATCGCGTTGCTCCAATCTCGAATCAACAAATGGCGATGTTGGATTTTGCAGATAAGCTAACCCGTCAGCCTGACATGATTGTGGAGAGTGATCGGCAGGGTCTGCGTGATATAGGTTGGACGGATCGTGACATTTGGGACATTGCTAACGTGGCGGGATTTTTCAATATGACCAACCGCGTGGCGAGTGCAACGGATATGCACCCAAATGACGAATATCATGCGACGTATCGTTGAATAGGTTTAAGCTGATTTAGCGATTTGGATGGTTCTATTTTCGGCCAGATTATCTGCTGTACCGATCCATAGATCGAGAAAATTATCCAGAAATGTGCTGACCGGCGGATCATAGAGCATTCGACCATCAAGTTGTTGTTTGCGGTTTTGTGCGCCGGGCAAGACCATGCGATGCGCGCCCTTCACCGTCCATTTGCACAACATCGCCAATGTGAGTTCCGTGTGAAACTGAAACGCGTATGTTTTCTCGCCATACCGGAACGCTTGATTGGGATAAGTTTCTGCGGTGGCCAGAAGTTCCGCGCCAAGAGGCAGGTCGCACCCTTCACGGTGGAAATGATAAATCATCTCGGGCCAATCGAGGAGAGCTTTTCCTGCTGGCGTTGCCTGAAGCGGATAGTAGCCAATCTCCACTAATTCTTCCGGATGTTGCCAAACATTGCCGCCAAGATGCCGTACAAGTTTTTGCGCGCCAAGGCAGATGCCAAGAAACGGGCGGTCTTCTTTCAGTGGCACACCAATCCAGTCGGTTTCACGTTTTACAAATTCATCAGGATCGTTAGCGCTCATGGGGCCACCAAACATAATGGCGCCTGCATGGTCCTCCATCGTTTCGGGCAATTCATCACCGAGCGGCGGGCGGCGAATGTCCAGTTCAAAACCACGTTCCACCAGCCGCATACCGACACGCCCGGGAGTGGATGTTTCCTGATGAAGGATAATCAGAACTTTTGGTTTTGAATTAGATGTGCTCATAAGTTTGTTATGGGGTGGGCTGAGTTGACTTGCAAGAAGTCAGCTTGTGTCTCTGTTTGGTCAGTGAAGACTTTATGATGTTGATTTTCCCCGTTACCGTTTAATCTTGGCGTGCAAGCACACGCTGTTTCAGCTCCATACGGTCTCGGGACTGGATGCCGATGAGTTCAGCCACACGCCAGACGATATTGTCTTCAAATTCGTGCAGTTCTCCGTCGGCATAAACCATTTCCCAAAGATCTTCGACCAGAGCCAAGCGCTCTGTCATGTCCATTTCACGCTTCAGAACACTGGTGAATCCATAAAGGTCGATAGCCTCGCCATGGGCTTCACGGGCAGCTTTCTCAAGCGTCTTCGCGTCTTCTTTGCTCACGGCGTAGTGCTCGCTTAAAACAGTGTGCAGCTTCGCCTCTTCTTCAGGGCGAATTTTTCCGTCTGCTGCCATCACCTGCACCATCAGGGCGGCAGCTGCCAAACGTTTGTCGAGAGGTGGTTTTTCAGAATTTGGCTCGGTGGCGAGTCCGAAAAGAGATTTGATTTGATCAAGCATGGGAGAAGTGTCGGTTGATTTTTAACAACCTTAAAGAGCTTTTGCGGGTTTGAGAATGTGCAATAGAACAGATTTCAAATGGCGTGATGCAATTGCATCACCGACCCAGTTTGCGTTGCACGAGCTCTGCCATTTGGTGGTTCAAGGTGATTTCATTCGTTTTACCCAAACGGTTCATCATGGAAACAACATCGGCCTGCTCATCTATGGTCAACCATTCTTGAAGTTTTGTGCAAAGTATTGTTGTGGTTTTGCGCGGGTCAAGCGCTTGATTGCCAACCCAGTGGGCATAAACCATCGCCTCCACAGCTTGTTCTTCGTCGCTTATGGTAAGAATTTCTTGTTTCATCAAACTTTGTTGAGCAGGGGTGAGTGAAGGATCTGTAATTACGGTTGAGAGCAAAGTTGCTGCTGCAACAACAGGATGATCAATAGCGGTGACGGGAGATCCCTCGGCTTGTTTGCGCAGTTTGTTCCTGCGGATTTTACCCTGTGCACGACCAATAGCATCCATGGCTTCTGATCCGGCTTGGCTTAAATATTTCAATCGATACCACCAGAAAGCCGCAGCGCCCAAAATACTCAACACGAGAAAGAGTATATGCATTGTTTATTCCCCCAGATTGCTAAGTGGACTTAATCAAGAAAATCCAAATCGAATATTAAAATATTTGTTGGGTGTTCCATTGCGGGGACAATACCATCAGAAAAGAATGCGTGAGGTCAAAACTAATTTCGGGCGTTTTTGCGAAAGGTAGCGGATTCTGTTTTCGACTGGTTGAAGCAAATCTTTGCAGCTAAAAGAGCCAAATTCTAGACTCTGCGTTCAACCATCATTTTCTTGATTTTCGCAATGGCCTTTGCCGGGTTCAATCCCTTCGGGCACGCTTGCGTGCAATTCATGATGGTATGACAGCGGTACAGACGGAATGGATCTTCCAAATTGTCGAGACGTTCGCCAGTGGCTTCATCGCGGGAATCGATCAACCAGCGATAGGCTTGTAGCAAAGTTGCTGGGCCGAGATAGCGGTCGCCATTCCACCAATAGGATGGGCATGATGTTGAGCAACAAGCGCACATGATGCATTCGTAAAGGCCGTCGAGTTTTTCACGGTCTTCAGGGGATTGTTTCCATTCCTTTTCCGGCTTCGGCGTCACCGTTTTCAAGTATGGTTCGATGGAGCGGTGCTGGGCGTAGAAATTGGTGAGGTCCGGCACAAGGTCTTTGACTACTGGCATATGTGGTAATGGGTAAATTTTTACATCGCCAGACACTTCATCCATGCCCTTGGTGCAGGCCAACGTGTTGGTGCCGTCAATGTTCATGGCGCAAGAGCCACAAATACCTTCGCGGCACGAACGGCGGAAGGTGAGGGTCGGGTCGATGTTGGATTTGATCCAGATCAACGCATCCAGAACCATAGGGCCGCAATCATCGGTGTTCACCGTATATGTGTCCACACGGGGGTTACCATCATCATCCGGTGACCAGCGATAAATCTTGAATTCGCGGGAAGGGGCTGCTGCATCAGACGCAATTTTCGTCCAGACTTTGCCGTCTTCAAGACGGGAATTTTTGGGGAGGGCTAATTCAACCATTTTACTACCAACCTAACCATCTAGTTTTTTTCATTTTGTCTGCTCAAGATTGAATTTCGTTCAAAAGAGCTTTGTCTACATTTTCAAAGAAATTTAGAAAGTCGTTATATGTAAGCTTCAGAAGCGCATTTTGAGGGGGGCGAGAAAAAGGTCGCCATTGTCCTGAAATTTTTAGTTTATCGCGATTACTCGTGGTGAATAGGTGCGCCGCTTTGAATAATCTTACTCTAATTTTATTAGCTAACTCAATTGGATGATTTTCAGTTTTACTGTCTAATGGAGCTTCACATCGCTTGTCTGAAAAAGTTTGTAAATCCAAAGCAGGATAGCACTGCGCTTCATTTCCGACTAACTCGACTATTTCACTTCTGAGCCCCTTGAGTTCTATAAGTTCGATTTTCTCAATCTCAAAAGATTGCGGTCCCCACAAGTTTGCAAGAGCCGCATATCCAGTAAAAATCGCTGAAAACAATGAGATTATGATGGCTTTATTATTCAAGCTGACCAGCTAACTTTTTTAAATTCATATTCCTTAGTACACCCGAGCCTTTGGCTTGATATAGCTGACTTCGTTGGACAGCGTGTATGTGTGCACAGGGCGGTCGCCTAGCGTGACTTTCTTTTTGTCATTGTCAGCGAACGCCAGCGTGTGGTGCATCCAGTTTTTGTCGTCGCGGTCCGGATAATCCTCGTGGGCATGTGCGCCGCGGCTTTCCTTGCGGGCGGCGGCAGACTCTACGGTGACCACGGCTTGGGAAATCAGATTGTCGAATTCCATTGTTTCCACCAGATCGGTGTTCCATATCAGGCCTTTGTCTTCGACCGAAATATCATCAGAACTCGACCACACATCGGCGATCTTTTTCTGACCTTCTTCAAGAATTTCGCTGGTGCGGAATACGGCGCAATTTGTTTGCATTGTCTCCTGCATGGCATCGCGCAGTTTTGCAGTCGGTGTGTCGCCATCTGCATAACGGAAATGATCCAAACGGGAGACGGCTAAATCGCCAGCATCTGCCGGAAGCGGCGCATGGCTGGAACCCGCTTGTACGGTTTCCTGACAGCGTAGACCCGCTGCGCGGCCAAAGACTACAAGGTCGATCAGTGAGTTGGAACCAAGACGGTTCGCACCGTGAACGGATACACAAGCGGCTTCGCCCACAGCCATGAGACCTTGGACGACGGTGTCCGGATCGCCATTGGCTTTGGTCAATACTTCGCCGTGATAGTTGGTTGGAATGCCGCCCATATTGTAATGCACGGTGGGGATTACGGGGATCGGTTCTTTGTTCACATCGACGCCTGCAAAGATTTTCGCAGATTCTGAAATGCCAGGCAAGCGTTCCGCCAGAAGTTCAGGCTCCAAATGATCGAGATGAAGGTAGATGTGGTCGTTCTTGGCACCAACGCCACGACCTTCACGAATTTCCATGGTCATGGAGCGGGACACCACGTCGCGGGATGCAAGGTCTTTGGCTGATGGGGCGTAACGTTCCATGAAACGCTCACCTTCGGAGTTGACGAGATACCCGCCTTCGCCCCGTGACCCTTCCGTGATGAGACAACCCGCGCCATAGATTCCGGTCGGGTGAAATTGGATGAATTCCATATCCTGTAACGGCAGGCCAGCACGCAGAACCATGGCATTGCCATCGCCTGTGCATGTGTGTGCCGATGTACAAGAGAAGTAAGCGCGGCCATAGCCGCCCGTGGCGAGAATGGTTTTGTGGGCTCGGAAACGGTGCAGTTCGCCCGTGGCCAAATCCATGGCGATCACGCCACGGCATGCGCCGTCTTCCATGATCAAATCAATGGCGAAATATTCAATGTAGAATTCCGCATCATATTTCAGGCTTTGGCCATAGAGCGTGTGCAACATGGCGTGGCCTGTGCGATCTGCCGCAGCACATGTGCGTTGTGCCGGTGGACCTTCGCCGAATTCTGTGGTCATGCCGCCAAACGGGCGCTGGTAGATTTTGCCTTCTTCGGTGCGCGAAAACGGCACGCCGAAATGATCGAGCTCATAAACAGCCTTGGGCGCTTCACGACACAGATACTCAATCGCGTCTTGGTCACCCAACCAATCGGAACCCTTGACGGTGTCATACATGTGCCACTGCCATGAATCTTTGCCCATATTGCCAAGTGAGGCTGCAACACCACCTTGTGCGGCAACCGTGTGGGAGCGGGTTGGGAAGACCTTGGTGATGCAGGCGGTTTTCAATCCGGCTTGGGCGGCGCCCAATGTGGCACGAAGGCCGGCGCCACCGGCACCGACAACACACACGTCGATTGTGTGATCGATGAATTCATAGGTGCCGTTCAGGTTTGCGGTTTTTTTATTCGCTTTACCGTTTGCTTTTGCGTTCTTCGCCAAAGTGTCAGCCTCCAAAGCCGAGTTTCAAAATTGCAAATGAGCAGGTTGCACTGATTGCAATTGCAAAAAATGAGTTGGCAATAAGCAGAGCTTTGCCCATCGCGCCGTGTACGTAGTCTTCGATGATTACCTGCATACCGAGCTTCATGTGATATATGCCCGCGCCCACAACCATGAGCATGATAATAGAAACAAACGGGTGAGAAAGGTATGCGACCGTTTGTTCGTAGCCGACACCGTTTAAACTTATGATTGTCCAGATGAAAAACAGCATTAGCGGAATATTCGCGATGGCTGTCAAGCGTTGCCGCCAGAAATGCTCGGTGCCGTCTTTGGCTGAACCCAACCCGCGAACGCGGGAAAGAGGAGTGCGCATGTCGTTTTGATTGGCCATGATTTTGCTCCCTAACGAACCGCGTAGCCGACGATCCAGATCAGCACCGTGAGAATCACGGAAGCGACCGGATGCAGTTTCGCCATTTTGGTGGTGAAGTCTTTTCCAAGGCCAGCGCTTGTGTCTTGTACCAGATGTTTGATGCCGCCCAACATGTGATGCATGAGCGCGAATGTGTAAGCGAACAGGATCAAGCGGCCGATAAAGGAACTGAAAAACCAGCTGACAGTTTCAAACGAAGCTTGACCGGATGCGGTTGCGATCAACCACCATGCCACAAGAATTGTTCCAAAATATAGAGCAGCACCGGTGATGCGGTGAAGGATCGACATCACCATGGTTGGGATGGGTTTGTAAATCATCAAATGTGGAGACAGCGGACGCTCTTTAGTGGCACCGGCTTGAATTGGAGTTTCACTCATTTGGCAATGCCTTCAACGGCTCCCTTAAATGTTATGGGTGTTCTTTAGGCCAAGGGGTTGGAGAGGTCAAAGGGGATAAAAGTCTAACAGCAAAAATGGTCACTAAAAACTGGTGGATTTATCGGACTTGATTATGCGCTTTGGTGGGGTGAACCGGTTCCCGTATCAAGATAGAACTTCAAGCTCTTCATAAAGAACATGTCCCACCCTGCTTCGCAAACCGTGAAACAGAGGAGCGTTGGATTTAAACCAACATGCTCGATTTCAATTTTGGTGCCGTCTCTGGTTTGATCAATTGTCCAATTCACTTTTGTGCCGAGCCATTCTGTTTCGATTTCTTTTGGTTGACCTTCATGTATGTGAAGTGCGTCCACACAAGTCCATTCCACATAACTTGGACTGTCTGCTTTTGTTAATTCAAATGTCCAATAAGAACGCCCGGGGGGAAATGTGAATTTTGCACGATCACCAATATTCTCCAAAGGTTTGTCAGGGCGTGTCCACCAACTCTCAACGTCACGTGTAATTGCGCGAAACGAGGTGAGAGGATCTGCGGTCACCAGTATAGATTTTTTGTAGTTTGTATTTATCATCCGAATCTCCAAAAGGGGAAAACTTGACCACAACAGGAGTAATGTGGAATTCTGATTGACGTTGCGGCATGTCAAACAGAAGGCAAGGTGCGGGCTTTCGTGCTTTGTGGGAAACAATATGCGATACTTATTACTATCGGCAATGGCCCTTTTGGCTGTGTTGGCTTTTTCAAATTTTAGCACCACAAGTGCTGAAGCTGGAAAACGTCATCACAAACCCGCTTTGAAAAATCATCATATAAAAGCACCTGGTCGTGCACGTCACCGCGTGCGCCATCGCAAATATGCGCGTCACCGTCGCTACAAACGGCACTCAAGATCTTCATTTAAGCAGAGCTATCGCTCGCGCTATCGGGTGATTCATACGACACGCAGAGCACATCATGTTAAGCGCTATAAGCGTCATCATCGTGTGAATTCGGTGCACCGTGGATATCGTCACCACAGGCAAGCAGATCATCGCCGTTATGCAAGTGGCAAATATCGCAATCGCACGCAATTCTGCCGTCGCAATTGGGAAGTGCATCATGGCCGTGAAGTGGTTGTGCGTCGGTGTGTTTGGGTACACAATAGCAAGCTGCACCGCTATCAAGGCCACTAAGGCCAGTTCTACTTTTAAAATGATAAAGCCTCAGGCAGCAATTTCGGTTTTTGCCTGAGCCACTTTGACACAATCTCGCCCGCTATGCTTCGCGAGATAGAGCGCCTTGTCTGAAAGAGCAAATAAATCACGGTAAGTATCTTTGCCGTTCCATTGTGAAACACCAAAACTTGCGGTGCATTTTGTGTCCTCAATAAATTCAAATAAGTCTGCTTGAGATAATGCACTGCGCAATTGGTGTGCAACCAAATTTGCTCCATTTGCATCTGCATTCCACAGAAGTAAGGCGAATTCTTCGCCACCAATACGCCCCAGTATGTCGGTTGATCTGGCTGTTGCCTGCATGATGTGACCGATTTTTTTGATGACCTCGTCACCAGCCAAATGACCATACGTATCATTGATGCTTTTAAAATGGTCCAAGTCACAAATAATCAAGGATACGGGCACGCCACCACGACGCGCTTTATCGATCGCTTCCAGAGTGCTCTCTTCAAACCGCTCACGGCGTTGGAGGCCTGAAAGTTCATCAATCATAGCCTGATCGCTGGCTATCGTCATGGAATCGGTCACCGCAATCATGGCCACTGCAACAGCTACGGCGCAACATTGCATGATGATAATCATATTCAGTGTGATCCAAATAGTTGAATCCATAAACGTGTTCAGATCAACAACGGGATTCTTAAAAATGATGTAAGCGTTTTGTATAAAGATCGCAGATGCAGTTCCGAAAAGAACTTTCGGTACATATTCGTCAACCAAAGACTTTGGTTTCAGTCTTTGAAGTTTGTAGCCAAGTGTGAAGAACAAAAGACTTGCAGCTGTTCCTCCTATAATTGCAACATACGTGGCGTTTTCATAGATACCGCCTGCTATAAATGCGCCAACCGTTCCCAACACCCAAAATAGAGTCAAAAGCTTGTCTGTTTTCTTGATATTGTGACGAAATAGAAACGCGTTGCAACTGACGAGTATGGATAACAATCCAAAGCCCGCTGACAGGGGCAATGATACAGCTATGTGTGATGCAGGAATTATTGAGGTTTGAGCGAATGACAAACCCACTAACAAATATGAAATCGCAAACTGTTTCACATAGTGCAAGTCAGGCCGCTTGTGCCAAAATACGTAAAAGACCAGTGCAAACGAAAATGAAATAGCTGGTGTTAGAATTCCAACGACAAACTGAGCGCTCATTTTTATAGTCCCTGCTCTTTCTCTGCTGTAAATTATCTGGAGAAAGTTGGGGCGCTGTCAAAAGTGAAGTCGCAATTCGTTCTATTGTTGGAAGGTTTTGTTTACCATACGAGACGCGCCTTCACGAGGTGTTGATAAGTTGTGCATGTGCGTCGCCTTGAGCTTGTCTAAATTAAAAACCATCCACGGGCATCGTAAATTTAGAGGTTCTGACATGACACTTCGCTCTACTCTCGCGGCACTTGCCGTTCTATCGATCTCAACTCCAACAATTGCAGCCGAAAAAGAGTTGATTGTGGCTGGTGGTTGCTTTTGGTGTATTGAGAAGGACTTTGAGCATGTGAACGGGGTGAAAGAAGTGGTTTCCGGCTACACGGGCGGAACCAAAAAGAACCCGACTTACAAGTCTCATGAAGGCCATCGTGAGGCGGTTAAAATCATCTATGACGATTCCAAAGTAGACTATTCTACTTTGTTACATACGTTCTGGCGTACGGTTGATCCAACGGACGCAGGTGGACAGTTTTGCGACCGGGGCCATGCTTATACGACTGCGGTTTATGTAAAATCATCGCAAGAACGGAAATTGGCAGAGGCTTCGAAAGCGCGGGCTGCAAAAGATTTAGGGAAAAAGGTTGTCACCCCAATTGTAGCGGCCTCCCTATTCACCAATGCTGAGGGTTACCATCAGAACTATTACAAGAAAAATCCCCTTCGCTATAATTACTACAGATTGAGGTGCGGCCGTGACAAAACGGTGAAATCTCTTTGGGGTAAGAAAGCTTATCCAAATGTGGATAAGACCAGCTGATAAGAATTTTTAAAAAGGAGAGTAATATGAAAACGATGCTTATGGGATTGGCCAGTTTGGCTATGGTTGTGGCTGGATCTGCGACGGCACAAGCAGATGGCCATGCGAAAGATGGTTGGATTACACAAGAAAGTGCGAACAGTGTTTCGGTGACTGCAGATAAGTTGGCCGCCGCAGTTGAAAAAGCTGGTGCAAAAGTATTTGCCCGCGTGGACCATCAAGCTGGTGCGAAAAGTATTGGCGATGAATTGCCGGGCGCGACTTTGGTGATTTTTGGAAATCCAAAGATTGGTACCCCTATTATGAAATCCAACATCAAAGCCGGTCTTGATCTTCCGATCCGCGTGTTGATTTGGGAAGAAGGCGGGAAAACAATGCTCGGAACCACTGATCCTGATGCGTTGAAAGAGCGTTATTCTATTGAGGGGGCTGATAAAGCGCTAATGACGATGAAAGGCGCTCTTGGAAAGCTTATGGGTGCAGCGGCTAAATAGGCTTCTCGTCAATCCAATATTGTGATTAGTTGGCTCTCGTCGAAACTCGGCGGGAGCCTTTTTTATGTCTGATGATACGTCCCGACAATCTGAAACAGTTGGTTTCAAAGCTATGAAAGACGGGACGCGTGATGACTATCTCATGCTACAGAAAAAAGAGCATATCTATAACGAAGGTACTGCTGAGCGTTTGCTGGCTGAACTGCGGCGTCAGGGTGACGTGTCGATGGAAGGATACAAAATCACGCGGTTGGATCATGCCTTGCAATCTGCCACACGTGCCCACCGCGATGGAGCCGATGTGGATTGGGTGGTGAGTACGTTGTTGCATGATATCGGGGACGGGCTTGCGCCTACCAATCACGATAAATTTGCGGCGGCTATTCTTAAACCTTATGTGCGCGAAGAATGTGCTTGGGTGGTTGAGCATCACGGCACATTTCAAATGATATATTACATACATCACTATGGTGGCGATCCAAACCAGCGTGAGCAATTTAAAGACCATCCCGGATATCAAACCTGTGTCGATTTCTGTGAGCGGTGGGATCAGTCGTCTTTTGACCCAGACTACGATCAAGAAGGTTTGGCATTTTTTGAACCCATGGTGCGTGACGTGTTTTCACGCAAACCTCACGATGCAGCTGTTATGAAATCTGGCGAGTATTTTGGTTTGCCCATTCCTACCTAAAATTCTTTGCGCGATTTACACTTGTGATTGCAGGTGCAGAAATATCATGAAATAACACGTGCATTCTCAGGGCGGGGTGAAATTCCCCACCGGCGGTATGCAAGTTTTGCGAGCCCGCGAGCGCTGGTTGGTCTTTCGATCAATTGGGTCTAGCAGATCAGGTGAGAGGCCTGAGCCGACGGTTATAGTCCGGATGGAAGAGAAGATGCTTTGTACTTGTCACGTGAGGGCGAGTGTAATTGCGTGTTCGCCTTGGATGATGTGTTGGTCACAACCAAGGAGTAAGTAGATGGCCGGTTACGCATTTATTCAAGCCAAATGGCACAGTGATATTGTTTCACGAGCCTATGAAGGTTTTTGCGAGGTGATTGATCCGAAACTGATCGATGTTTTTGACGTGCCTGGCGCATTTGAAATGCCCTTATTAGCAAAGAAGTTAGCCATGACGGGTAAATATGATGCCGTCATATGTGCAGCCTTGGTCGTGGACGGAGGCATTTATCGGCATGAATTCGTTGCGCAAGCCGTTGTCAATGGACTGATGCAAGTGGGGTTGGAAACGGATATTCCTGTGTTATCAGTGTCGCTTACACCCCATCATTATCAAGAAACAGAGCATCATAATACGATATACAAAGCTCATTTCGTTGAAAAAGGCCGCGAAGCAGCCCAAGCAGCGCTGATGGTGACCAATATCAGTTAAACGATCTATTAACCTTGATTTTGAAAATAGTTTCCGTTACGGAAACTGTTGACTCGCCCTTGGAGCTATTTGGGGGCATACATATTCTGTTTACTATATTGCCCAATTGAAAACGTGATTGGGTGTTATCGAATTGCAGCACGTCGGGTTCGGGGAAGAACTTGTTGGGCGACGAGGAGCTTAAGAATGACTGTATTGAATTTGAAATTGGCTGTTGCACTTGGTTTGGGTGCAACTGTTGCCCTTTCTGGTTGTACGCGCATTGGCGGCGGCGGGTTGAACCAGGGCGGTGTTTTGCCAACACAACAAAACACACCAACATCTTTAACACCTGCGCCAACACCACGTGTTAAAGAAACCCAATTGCAACCTGTTAAACCTGCAACGCCAGTGGTTGAGACGCCCAAAGTTGAGGCTCCCCGAGTGGAGACGCCAAAGGTTGAAGATCCTGCTAAAATTGCAAAGATTGATCCGCCGAAAAATACAACACCTGTGACCCGTCAAGCTCTCATTGGTGCTTGGACTGTGAGTACTGGTGGTACTAATTGTCAAATCTTCCTAGCCTTGACCAAGTGGTCTGGTGGCTATCGTGCTGCTTCACGTGGTTGTTCAGCTGCTGCAATCTCTGATGTGCAAGCTTGGGATGTGAAAGGTTCGCAGGTCGTTCTTGTGAATTCTTCTGGTGGAACTGCTGCCACATTGTTTAAGTCTTCAGAGAGCCGGTTCGATGGTTCTACCACTGGTGGTGGCGCGATTTCATTCAGTCGTTAATCGCCCGCTGAATGCGATTGCTTATCAATTGATCTTGAAATTCTCGTTTCATTCTGCTTTTGAGCATTTGACATGAGTGATGATCATATAAGTTCCGAAAAGCCACTCCTGCTTGCAGACACTATTGCTGGGGAGATTCAGTCTGGTGCGCTGAAACAAGACCCCGCGCAGACCGAGACGATTGCCGTTCTTGATGATCTGCTGGAAGCTCTCGCTCGGCCTCAACCTGCTAATAAAAAGAGTGCGCTTGGCTGGCTGTTTGCGCAAAAGCCCACGCCTGTTTTGGGTGTTCCCCGTGGTGCCTATATTTGGGGCGGTGTCGGGCGTGGTAAGTCGATGCTAATGGATATGTTTTTCGATCATGCGACCATCCCGTTGAAAAAGCGTGTGCATTTTCACGCATTTATGCAGGATGTGCATGGGCGTATACATGTCTGGCGGCAAGCCCAAAAAACATCCAAAGACAAAAGTGCTGATCCTATTCCACCGCTGGCCGATGATCTGGCTAAAGAAGTGCGGTTGCTGTGTTTTGATGAATTTGCAGTGACGGATGTGGCGGACGCCATGATATTGGCCCGCTTGTTCACCGGTCTGTTTGAGCGTGGCGTGACTGTGGTGGCCACATCCAATGTGGAACCGAACAACCTCTATAAAAACGGTCTCAATCGTTCGTTCTTTCTGCCCTTTATTGATTTGATGGTCAGCTCGTTGACGGTCATCGAACTGGCATCGCCCACAGATTACAGGATGGAGAAACTCATCAATGGCGATGTGTATATGTCTGGCGCGGAAAGTATTGAAAACTTTGAAGCCCTGTGGGCTGATATGGTTCTTGGCTTGACGGTTGAACCTGCTGTCGTTGAAAAAGCGGGGCGTCAGCTCAGGTTTGAAAAATCCTGCGGTGGTATTTTGCGTGCTCATTTTGATGAACTGTGCCGCAAACCTTTGGCTGCGGGCGACTATCTTGCCATTGCCGACCGGTTCCACACATTAGCGCTAGAGGGCATTCCGGTGATGGAACATGCGGACCGCAACGCCGTGAAACGTTTCATTGCTCTGATAGATACGCTTTATGACCGTGGTATGGTTTTGCTGGCGCAAGCTCAGGCGCGACCATCGGAACTCTATCCAGTGGATCATGGCACTGAAGCTTTTGAGTTTGATCGTACGATTTCTCGCTTGCGTGAGATGCAAGATGGCACATGGTTGTCCACCAAAGGTGGCAATCGAGAGATTTGAAAACAAAAACTCTTACTTTTACGTAAGATTTTTTGTCGTTTTCAGCATAAATTGGATCGTATCACAGCAATTTCAACTTCCAT
Organism: uncultured Rhizobiaceae group bacterium; assembly: GCA_938010435.1. Classification (GTDB taxonomy): domain Bacteria; phylum Pseudomonadota; class Alphaproteobacteria; order Rhizobiales; family Rhizobiaceae; genus Pseudahrensia. Next base: position 35,782 of record CALLUS010000009.1, read on the forward strand.
TGCCTTGAAATTGGCTTTTCAAATTGGCAGGGTCTTCGGGATTTTCTACTGGCGGATTTCACGCTAAAATTCTTACGTAAAAGGAAGATAATTCATGGCACGCAATAAGATCGCGTTGATCGGTTCCGGCATGATTGGTGGTACATTGGCTCATTTGGCAGGCATGAAAGAGCTTGGCGATGTGGTGTTATTTGATATTGCAGAGGGTATTCCTGAAGGCAAAGCGCTCGATATTGCTGAATCTTCTCCTGTTGACGGTTTTGATGTGAAATTGTCCGGCACGCAATCTTACGAAGCGATCAAAGACGCAGACGTTTGCATCATCACCGCTGGTGTTGCCCGTAAGCCAGGTATGAGCCGTGACGATCTTCTGGGCATCAACCTGAAAGTTATGGAACAGGTCGGTGCGGGCATTAAGAAATATGCGCCCAACGCATTTGTCATCTGCATTACCAACCCATTGGACGCTATGGTGTGGGCGTTACAAAAATTCTCTGGTCTGCCGAAAAACATGGTTGTGGGCATGGCAGGTGTCTTGGACTCCTCACGTTTGAAGCATTTCTTGGCGGATGAGTTCGACGTCTCCATCAAAGACATCAACGCATTTGTTTTGGGTGGACACGGCGACACGATGGTGCCGATTGCCAAATACACAACAATCGCTGGCATGCCTTTGCCGGACCTTGTGAAAATGGGTTGGCTTACAAAAGAGCGGATGGAAGAAATTTTTGACCGCACCCGTAAAGGCGGTGGCGAAATCGTGTCTCTGCTGAAAACAGGTTCTGCTTATTACGCGCCTGCCGCTTCCGGCATCGCGATGGCAGAAGCTTATCTCTACGATCAAAAACGCATTCTGCCATGTGCCGCGAACCTCAAAGGTGAGTACGGCATTCAGGATATGTATGTGGGCGTTCCCGTCATCATCGGTGCCGGTGGCGTTGAGCGTGTGATCGAAATCGAGATGTCGAAGTCAGACGAAAAAGCATTTGGAAAGTCCGCACAAGCTGTGGCTGACCTGTGCGAAGCGTGTGCCGAGATCGCTCCGAATTTGAAGTAGGATGGAATTCTGGCTGTATGGGTCTGCTGTAATTGTCTGGCTGGTTGGAGTCGTAGCGATATTCATTCCATGGTGGGCAAGGCGCAAAATTACGATGTACCTGCTGGCCATTGCAGTTATGTTTTTAGGAGTATCGCACCCATTTATACTGATCAATTTTGGTGTGGAACCAAAAATTGAGAGCTGGGCTGGGGTAGGATATTTTTGGGCGTTCGTTGTGACCGCTCCAGGCATCGTACTTTTCATACTCAGCTTTCTTTCGGCAACGATTGCTCTGAATGTGAACGCACACAAGATTTATAAGTTGAAACGGATTGAAAAATGAATATTCACGAATACCAAGCGAAACAAGTTCTCAAAGGCTTTGGCGCTCCTATTGCGCAGGGCGTTCCGATTATGACGGAAGCTGATGTAGACGCTGCGATTGAGGCATTGCCTGGCCCGCTCTATGTGGTGAAATCACAAATTCATGCGGGCGGACGCGGCAAGGGCAAGTTCAAAGAACTGCCGGAAGATTCAAAAGGTGGTGTGCGTCTTGCTTTCTCTCCTGATGAAGTGCGCAGCCATGTGAAAGAAATGCTCGGCAATACGCTCGTCACTGCGCAAACCGGCCCTGCCGGCAAACAAGTGAACCGCCTTTATCTCGAAGATGGTGCAGACATTGACCGCGAACTCTATTGTTCCATTCTTGTAAACCGCGAAACTGGCAAAGTGTCTTTCGTGGCTTCCACTGAAGGCGGCATGGACATTGAAGCGGTGGCCGAAGAAACGCCGGACAAAATCCATACAATCGATGTGGATGTTGAAAATGGTGTGACCGCGGACGTTGCAGCCAAATTGGTTGCCGCATTTGAACTCACAGACAAAGCGGCTGCTGAAGGCCCAGAACTGTTTAAACAGCTCTATACAGCCTTTGTAGAAACAGACATGGCGCTGCTTGAAGTGAACCCGTTGATCGTGATGGAAAATGGTTCGCTGCGCGTTTTGGATGCGAAAGTATCGTTCGATGGAAACGCAGAATTCCGCCAAGGCGAAATTCAAGAACTGCGCGACCTCACCGAAGAGGATGCCAAAGAAATCGAAGCGTCTAAATACGATCTCGCTTATGTGGCGCTTGATGGCGACATCGGCTGCATGGTCAACGGCGCTGGCCTTGCCATGGCGACCATGGATATCATCAAACTCTATGGTGCTGAACCCGCTAACTTCCTCGACGTAGGTGGTGGTGCAACAACTGAAAAAGTAACAGCCGCGTTCAAAATCATCACGGCTGATCCAAACGTCAAAGGCATTCTCGTGAACATCTTTGGCGGCATCATGCGTTGCGACGTGATCGCGGAAGGTGTGGTGACGGCTGTGAAAGAGGTAGGTCTACAGGTTCCATTGGTTGTGCGTCTTGAAGGCACGAAAGTGGCGGAAGGCAAAGCCATTTTGAACAACAGCGACGTTGATGTGGTGGCCGCAGATGATCTCGATGACGCAGCCCAGAAAATCGTGAAAGCGGTAAAGGGGTGATGTCAGTGTTTCGCAAGTTTTTGATTACAATACTTGTATCGACCGGTTGCAGCGTTTCTGCTTTTGCACAATCTGCCGACACGAGTGTGGCGAACGCAGACAAGGCTGACAACAATCCTGATCCAGTGTTTGTGTTCAACCGTATTTGCTATGCACAAGTTCACGACCTTGCGGCTATCCGAAACATGTCTACCAAGCTTGCTTGGCGATCTATGGAGCCAGCAGATTTGGAACAATTCAAGGGTGAACAAGAGCTTGAAATTCTAGATGGTTGGGACGTGCAGGTTGGCGAACGCCTGTTCCGTGTTGGCATCACCAAAGGTGGAGCTACGCCAAGCATGGCGAAGACTTTTCCTGAATTGGCTAAGGGCAAAGTCTCCACATGTTCCATCATTTTGGATGATCAGCAATCGGCGTCAGAGTTCATGCCCAACATGCAAAAGCTTGTCGGCAAAGAGCCTGTGAGTCGCGATGTTCCTGAAGGCTTGTTGCGCACCACAACTTGGGCTGGCGGGAACGCTGATCTGAAAGTTTTCGTCTTCGCCAAAGCACCTCCCACAGGCAAAGGCGGCCTGCTCAACGTCACAATTTTACAGAAATAACGGGTCTCAAAAGGAACCACTGAATCCATGTCCATTCTTATCGACAAAGACACCAAAATCATCGTGCAAGGCCTGACGGGTAAAACCGGCACATTCCATACGGAACAGGCGTTGGCTTATCATGGCACACAAATGGTGGCAGGCACGCACCCGAAAAAGGGTGGCGAAACTTGGTCTGCTTCCAACGGCGAAGGCGATCTTCCGATCTTCACAACAGTTGCAGAAGCCAAAGAGCGCACAGGAGCCAACGCCTCTGTGATCTACGTGCCGCCTGCAGGGTGTGCAGCGGCTATCGAAGAAGCGATTGATGCAGAAATTCCGCTAATTGTTGCGATCACTGAAGGTGTTCCTGTTCTTGATATGGTGCGGGTTAAAGCGAAATTGGAGAAATCAAAGTCTCGTTTGCTTGGCCCGAACTGTCCTGGTGTTTTAACTCCGAATGAATGTAAAATCGGCATCATGCCCGGAAGCATCTTTAAAGATGGCAATGTGGGCATTGTTTCCCGTTCCGGTACTTTAACTTACGAAGCCGTGTTTCAAACAACCAATGCTGGTCTTGGCCAAACCACGGCTGTGGGCATTGGCGGCGACCCTGTGAAGGGCACTGAATTTATCGACATGCTGGAAATGTTCCTCGCAGATGAAGAAACAAAATCCATCATTATGATTGGTGAAATTGGAGGTTCTGCTGAAGAAGATGCCGCACAATTCCTGGCAGACGAAGCCAAGAAAGGCCGCAGCAAACCAACCGTTGGTTTCATCGCTGGTCGCACGGCTCCTCCCGGACGCACAATGGGCCATGCGGGTGCCGTGATTTCCGGCGGCAAAGGCGGCGCACCAGAAAAAATCGAAGCGATGGAAGCCGCAGGCATCCGCGTCTCACCATCTCCTGCGAAATTGGGTGAAACACTTGTTGCGTTGTTGAACGCGTAAAATGAAAATTATGGTTTTGGCAGTTTCTTTGTTCTTGTCTTGTATTGGTAGCGCGTGTGCCAACTCGCTGGATGCGGCTTTGAAATTGTGTTCAACTATTACTTCTGCGAAAGGCACAGGTTCTAATGCGAAAGCGTTGTCTGGCTGGAAAAGTGTAGATTGGAGTGACTCTCATCCCGACTTTTCTAAATATTTGGTCTTTCAGAATATGACAGGTGATCAATCCTTTGAAGCTCTCAAACCTTGGGCTGAAAAGGCTGCTCAGGGGTTTCCAGTACGGAAAGAAGATAAGTTCTTTAAATCACAAACTGGCGATTTTTTGTGGGTAAGGTCTGTTGAACAAAAGCAGGATGTATGTGCTTTGGTTGCAACCACCAATTTGCGATCTGACTTGTTGCTTGAAAAATTCAATGCAGTTTGTCGAGGATGGACACCGATGTCTCAACTTCAAGTTGAAGGTTGGTTTTGCAGTCAAGCGAGATTGCTAACAACTGATCGTAAGCAGCGGGCTGTTTTCAATTTAAAGATTTTCCATTCCGCGGAATTAGCGACGGCCAAAGGTCGTCCAATCCTTTTCAACATGCGTCTTGCTAAAGAACCCAAGGGATAATTGATATGGCCCGTGAAGAACAAAACGAAGCTTTTGCGAATACGTCATTTCTCTATGGTGGGAATGCTGGATATATCGAAGAGCTTTATGCAGACTATAAGAACAATCCCTCCTCGGTCTCTGCCGAATGGCAGCAATTTTTTGGTGATCTTGGGGACAGTGGTGACGACATTATCAAGAACGCTGCAGGTGCTTCTTGGAAAAAACCTCACTGGCCTATCCCCGTTAATGGTGAACTGACATCAGCGCTTGATGGCCATTGGGCCAATGATGAAATTGTTTCCGAAGGGAAGGTTGCAGCGGCCATCAAAAGTGCGGGAGCTGTCACATCTGCCGAAGATGTTCAGCAAGCCACGCGGGATTCTATCCGCGCCATTATGATGGTGCGTGCGTATCGGATGCGCGGGCATTTGCATGCAAACCTAGACCCATTAGGTATCGCGGGAGACAAAGAAGATCACAATGAGTTGCACCCGTCCGCTTATGGGTTCACGGAAGCGGACTACGACCGTGAGATTTTTCTCGATAATGTTCTGGGTCTTGAGTTTGCGACCATCCCGCGCATGTTGGAAATTCTCAAACGGACCTATTGTTCCACGCTTGGTGTGGAGTTCATGCATATCGCTGACCCGGCTGCGAAATCTTGGATCCAAGAACGTATCGAAGGGCCGGGCAAAACGATCGAGTTTACTGAAAATGGTAAGAAGGCGATTTTCAACAAACTCGTTGAAGCCGAAGGTTTCGAAAAGTTTCTGGATGTTCGTTACAAAGGCACAAAGAGGTTCGGACTTGATGGAGGCGAAAGCCTGATTCCTGCGCTTGAGCAAATTATCAAACGCGGTGGACAGTTGGGTGTGAAGGATATCATCCTTGGTATGGCGCACCGTGGTCGTTTGAATGTTTTGACCAATGTGATGGGCAAACCGTTCACGGCTGTGTTCCACGAGTTCAAAGGCGGGTCTTTCAAGCCTGATGAAGTGGAAGGTTCCGGTGACGTAAAATATCACCTTGGCGCATCATCCGACCGTGAGTTTGACGGTAATAAAGTTCACCTGTCGCTGACAGCCAATCCTTCTCATCTGGAAATTGTGAACCCTGTTGTTCTTGGCAAAGCACGTGCCAAGCAAGATATGACTGAACCTGTCAATGAACGCGGTTCGCGTTCGCGCCACACTGTTTTGCCTTTACTGCTGCACGGCGATGCGGCGTTTGCGGGCCAAGGTGTTGTGGCGGAGTGTTTGGGTCTTTCGGGTTTGAAAGGCCACCGCACGGGCGGATCCATTCATGTGATTATCAACAATCAGATCGGGTTCACCACCAACCCGCATTATTCGCGATCTTCGCCTTATCCATCTGATGTGGCGAAAATGATTGATGCGCCGATCTTTCATGTGAACGGGGATGATCCTGAGGCGGTTGTTTATGCGGCCAAAGTGGCGACCGAATTCCGTCAGGAGTTCAAACGTCCGGTGGTCATCGATATGTTCTGTTATCGCCGTTATGGCCATAACGAAGGTGATGAGCCAATGTTCACTCAGCCGCTTATGTATCGCAAAATTAAAGGGCACCCATCAACGCTGAAACAATATGGCGAACGGTTGGCTAGTGAAGAAGTTTTGAGCGCAGAAGATGCCAAGACCGCTGCAGCAGATTTTCGTGCGAAACTGGATGCAGATTTTGAAGCATCTGAAAGTTACAAGCCGAACAAAGCCGATTGGTTGGACGGCGCCTGGTCTGGATTGAAAGCAGCCGAAAGCGGTGAAGACCCACGCCGTGGTAAAACAGGTGTTCCAATGGAAACACTGAAAGCGCTGGGTAAGAAAATCACGGATATTCCTGATGATTTTGAAGCTCATAAAACCATCAAGCGTTTCATGAATAACCGTGCCAAAATGATTGAATCCGGCGAAGGTCTGGATTGGGCAACGGGCGAAGCTCTGGCATTTGGCACATTGCAGTTGGAAGGCCATCATGTGCGCTTGTCCGGCCAAGATGTGGAAAGGGGAACTTTCTCGCAACGTCATTCTGTATTGTATGATCAGCGCGATGAAAGTCGTTACATCCCCCTCAAAACGCTGAATGAGATGGAAGGATATGAGGGTGCTGAAAATTATGGCGTCATCAATTCCATGCTCTCGGAAGAAGCGGTGCTGGGTTATGAATATGGTTATTCACTGACGCGCCCGTCAGGTTTGACCATTTGGGAAGCGCAGTTTGGCGACTTCGTGAACGGTGCACAGGTTGTGATTGATCAATTCATTTCATCTGGTGAACGCAAATGGTTACGCATGTCGGGTCTCGTGATGTTGTTGCCCCACGGGTATGAAGGTCAAGGGCCGGAACACTCCTCTGCACGCCTTGAGCGTTTTTTGCAGGCATGTGCCGAAGACAATATGCAAGTGGCGAATTGTACGACACCGGCCAACTATTATCATGTTCTGCGTCGTCAGTTGAAGCGTGATTTCCGTAAGCCACTCGTGATCGTTACGCCAAAATCTCTATTACGTCATAGAAGTGCCGTGTCCCGTTTGGAAGAGTTTGGTCCTGACACATCTTTCCACCGCTTGCTGTGGGATGATGCGGAACAATTGCCAGACCAGAAAATCAAACTGGTCAAAGATAATAAGATCAAACGGGTCGTTTTGTGCACGGGTAAGGTTTATTTTGACCTTTACGATGAACGCGAGAAACGTGGAATAGATGATATTTATCTGTTGCGTGTGGAGCAGCTTTATCCTTTCCCGGCCAAAGCGCTGATCACGGAATTGTCGCGTTTCAAAGGCGCTGAAATCGTTTGGTGTCAGGAAGAGCCGAAGAACATGGGTGCTTGGAGCTTTATCGAACCCTACCTCGAATGGGTGTTATCTCATATCGAAGCCAAACATCAACGGGCACGATATGCTGGCCGTGCAGGTGCGGCATCTCCTGCAACGGGTCAAATGTCGAAACACTTGGCGCAGTTGGAAGCCTTTTTGGAAGAAGCGCTTGGCGGTTAACTGCCAAGTGCTCAGTTGAACAATAGATTTAGAAATTCGGGCGTAGAAAACGCCAAACAACGAAAAGAGAGAACAAGATCATGGCTGACGGTGAACTGATCGATGTGATTGCCCCAAGTGCGGGTGAATCTGTAACTGAAGCAGAAATCGGGGAATGGTATGTGGCCGTTGGCGGTGCCGTTGAAGTTGATGATGCTGTTGTCGAATTAGAAACAGACAAAGCTGCAATGGATGTGCCTGCACAACAATCTGGTGTGTTGGAAGAAATTTTAGCGGAAACGGGCTCCGTGATCGCGCCCGGTGATGTGATTGGCCGCATTCGTGTTGGTGCTTCTGCAACCGCCGCCGCGCCAACTGCTCCAGCCCCGAAAGCTGAAGCTGCTCCCGTACCTGTCGCTGCAAAAACCGAAACACAGCCCGCTCCTTCAGCTGCGAAAATGATAGCTGAGAACAACTTGGCAGCAGATTCCGTAGAAGGTTCCGGTAAACGCGGGCAGGTTCTTAAAGGTGATGTGATCGCAGCACTTGAGAAAACCTCTTCGGCCTCTGCGCCTACCGCTTCTGCTCCACGGGTGGCTTCCAGTGCAGATGATGAAGCTCGTGAAGAACGCGTCCGTATGACACGCCTGCGCCAAACTATTGCGCGTCGATTGAAAGAAGCTCAAAGCACAGCGGCCATGCTGACCACGTTCAACGAAGTTGACATGGGTCCTGTCATGGAATTGCGCAAACAGTACAAAGACCTGTTTGAGAAAAAGCATGGTGTGAAACTGGGCTTCATGGGCTTTTTCACAAAGGCGGTTTGTCATGCGTTGAAAGAAATTCCTGCGGTGAATGCAGAAATCGACGGCACGGATATCGTCTATAAAAACTACGCTCATATTGGTGTGGCCGTTGGCACGGACAAAGGTCTTGTGGTTCCTGTCGTGCGTGATGCAGATCAAATGTCGATTGCTGAAATCGAGCAGGAAATTGGCAATCTTGGCCGCAAGGCGCGAGATGGAAAACTCGGCATGGATGACATGCAAGGTGGCACATTCACCATTTCAAATGGTGGTGTTTACGGTTCACTGATGTCGACTCCAATTTTGAATGCGCCACAATCCGGCATTTTGGGTATGCACAAAATCGAAGAACGTCCTGTTGTGCGCAATGGTGAAATCACAACTGCGATGATGATGTATCTGGCCTTGTCTTACGACCACCGTATCGTCGATGGTAAAGAGGCCGTGACCTTCCTTGTGCGCGTGAAAGAAAGTCTCGAAGACCCACAACGTCTCGTGTTAGATCTTTAGCATCATCAACTCTCACGTTAGGAAAATACCATGACACCGGAACTCGACTATCTTGCTTGGTCTGTTGTTTTGCTCATCGTCCAAATTGGACTTCAGGCATCAGGCAGTGTCTTGCAGTTGGGTCTCCCTTATGCCGCATCGCCTCAAGACGAACAAAGGGTGCCACCCAGTTTGGTCGCGCAGCGGCTCAATCGTATCTTACGTAATTTCCTGCAAACATATCCGGCCTTCATTGCCGTTGCATTGATGTTGGCATTTACAAAAACGGGCACTGAAACGACCGCACTGGGTGCTGCGGTCTGGTTTTGGAGCAGAGTTGCCTATGTTCCGGTCTATGCGATTGGTTTGCATTGGGTCAGGACGGTTGTCTGGTTTGTTTCGGTCATTGGTCTTTTGATGATGCTACTTCCCCTGCTGACGGCTTAAAACAATGACAAAACTCTATCTCATTACAGGCGGTAGCCGTGGCATTGGTGCTGCTGTAGCGAAACTTGTTGCATCGCAGGGGAACGATGTCTGCATCAATTATATGTCCAACGCAGTTGCGGCGGAACAGGTTGTTGCAGATTGTAAAGCCCACGGCGTAAGAGCCATGGCGGTGCAGGGAGATATGGCGGAAGAAGCTGATATTTTGCGCCTGTTTGAAGCGGCCGATGAGATGGGTTCACTTGCAGGGCTTGTCAATAATGCAGGCCATGTGGGTCAATCCGACCGTGTGGAAAATATCACTGCAGAACGTCTTACACGTATGTTCGCGGTGCATTTGACAGGTTCATTTTTATGCGCGCGCGAAGCTGTAAAACGCATGTCGACAAAACATGGTGGCGCGGGTGGTGCTATCGTTAATTTATCATCAGCGGCGGCTTATATAGGGTCGCCAAATATGTATGTTGATTATGCGGCTGCTAAAGCGGGCGTTGATATATTCACCAAAGGACTGGCGCTGGAAGTGGCCGATGAAGGCATTCGTGTAAATGCCATTCGCCCCGGCCTTATTGATACTGAAATTCATGCGTCTGGTGGTGAACCCGATCGTATTGAAAAAATCGGACATACAGTACCAATGGGCCGTGCGGGTTCAGCGGATGAAGTGGCACAGGCGATCCTGTGGCTCTTGAGTGAAAATGCATCTTATGTGACGGGCGACTGTTTGAATGTGACCGGTGGTCGCTAGACGCCTGAAGAGGAAAATAAACATGGCAAATGAATTTGATGTCGTCGTAATCGGCTCCGGCCCCGGCGGATATGTATGCGCAATCAAAGCGGCACAACTCGGGTTGAAGACGGCCATTGTTGAAAAAGACAAAACGCTTGGCGGCACGTGTTTGAATGTGGGTTGCATTCCTTCAAAAGCATTGTTGCACGCCTCTGAAATGTATCATGAAGCGGGCCATGGTCTTGAGGTGCTTGGAGTTGAGGTGAGCAAACCAAAGCTCAACCTTGGAAAAATGATGACCCATAAAGACGCCACGGTGAAAGCGAATGTGGATGGTGTTTCGTTCCTGATGAACAAAAACAAGATCACTGTATTTCACGGCTTGGGTGCGATTGCTGCTAAGGGTCAGGTGTCTGTGACGGGAGATGATGGCAAGGTTGAAGCCATTGCTGCTAAAAATATCGTCATTGCTACGGGGTCTGAAGTGGCAGGTATTCCCGGTGTCGATGTTGAATTTGACGACAGGACAATCGTTTCTTCCGACAATGCGATCGCATTGCCGAAAGTTCCAAAATCTATGGTCGTTGTCGGTGGTGGTGTGATTGGTTTGGAACTTGGTTCTGTCTGGTCCCGCCTTGGCGCTGATGTGACGGTGGTGGAATATCTTGGCACAATTCTTGGCGGCATGGATGGTGGTGTGGCTAAACAGTTCCAACGTACGCTGAAAAAACAAGGCTTTACGTTCAAGATGAATTCTAAAGTTACGGCCGTTGTTAAAAAAGACAATAAAGGTCTGGTGACATTCGAACCTGTGAAAGGTGGCGATGCCGAAACCATCGAAGCTGATGTGGTGTTGGTGGCGACGGGCCGTCGTCCATTTACATCAGACCTTGGCCTTGAAGCCTTGGGGGTTGAAATGGAGCGCGGTGTTGTGAAAACCAGCGCTCAATGGAGAACGAATGTGGATGGCATTTATGCTATCGGTGACGTGACTGACGGACCAATGCTCGCGCACAAAGCGGAAGATGAAGGTGTTGCTGTTGCGGAAACAATTGCAGGCCAGCACGGCCATGTGAATTACGGTATTATACCGGGCGTGGTTTACACCATGCCCGAAGTGGCGTCGGTCGGGGCCACTGAAGAACAGTTGAAAGCCGACGGTGTTGACTACGTATCAGGACAATTCCCGTTTACAGCTAATGGCCGTGCCCGTGCCATGAATGCCACGGACGGATTTGTGAAATTCTTGGCAGATGCCAAAACTGACAAGGTTCTGGGTTGTCATATTGTTGGCTTCGGTGCCGGTGATATGATCCACGAAGTGGCCGTGTTGATGGAATTTGGCGGCTCGTCGGAAGATCTTGGTCGTACATGTCACGCACACCCGACATTGTCGGAAGCTGTGAAGGAAGCAGCACTCGCAACTTTTAGCAAACCGATACACATGTAGAGCGTATAAACGTATGTCGATGGACCTGACCATACTTTTTAGCATTCTGGTTGTCCTTTTCGGGATGCTGGTGTGGGGTCGTTTTCGATATGACTTGATTGCTTTTGTTGCCCTATTGGTCACGGTGTTGGCGGGTATAATTGAACCCAGTAAGGCGTTCGAAGGGTTTGGTCATCCGGCAGTTGTTATCATTGCATTGGTGCTTATTGTCTCTCGCGGGTTGATGAACTCGGGTGCAGTTGAATTGATCGCTCAATTTGTCATCAAACCAGACCGCAATCTGAATGCGCATATTGGCATTATGGCAGTGGCAGGTGCTGCGCTGTCCGCGATCATTAACAATGTCGCAGCACTCGCGTTGCTCATGTCATTGGACATGGATGCAGCACGTAAAGCCAAGCGTGCTATTTCTTTGACGCTTATGCCCTTGTCATTTGGTACCATTTTGGGCGGCATGATCACGATGATTGGCACACCGCCAAATATCGTGATCGCGCAATACCGTGAAGATGCTTTTGGCCAACCGTTTCAGATGTTTGACTTCGCGCCTGTAGGTCTAGCTGTTTCACTGGCAGGTATCGCTTATGTTTCATTTATCGGATGGCGCTTGCTTCCCAAACGGGCTGATGCTGTGTCTTTGGAAGGTGATGCCGGACTTTATGTTGCGGAAGCGCGTGTGAAAGAGGACTCCAAATCTATTGGCCAAACGGTTGGTGATATCTATCCGTTGGCCAACGAAAATGATGTCACAATTATGGGTCTGGTGCGGCAGGGGAAACGCCTGCCCGGGTTTTCGAAAAATAAAGAAATCCGCAAGGGTGATTTTCTGGTTCTGGAAGGTGATCCGAAACAAATTGAAGCGCTGATGGGCGCTGCCGAGCTGGACACGATCGGTGCTGAAAAGCATGGCGGATTGTTGGGTCGTTCCTTGAGTTTGGTTGAAGCGATTGTTCCAGAGGATGCGCGCATTGTGGGACGCACAACTGAAGCACTGCGACTTGTGGGTCGGCACGGTGTCACATTGTTGGGTGTTTCACGGCAAGGCAAAAAATTCAGAGACCGTGTCCGTAAATTGCCAATAGAAGCAGGCGACATGTTGTTGTTGATCGGGCCGGACGAGAATGTGGCGAGGGCCAGCAATTGGCTTGGCGTGTTGCCGCTTGAAAACCGTCGTATGGAAGTCTTGCAACGCACAAAAGCGTTCATCGCCATCGGGCTTTTTGTTGCAGCCATTATGCTGTCGGTTCTCTCCATCACATCGCTTGCGATAGCTTTGGCTATTTGCGTGGTGGGCTATCTCGTCTTGGGTATTATCGGTGGGCGCGATTTTTACGCTTTGATCGAATGGAAAGTGATTGTGCTTTTAGCCTGTCTGATACCCGTTGGTAGCGCGCTTGAAACCACTGGTGGCAGTCAATTGATTGCCGAATTGATCGTCACCCAAACATCGAACCTGCCGCCTTGGGGCATCTTGACGATCATTATGATCATCACAATGACGTTGTCGGATTTTCTCAACAATGTGGCCACCGCGCTCATCACGGCACCTATTGCGGTTAGTGTCGCGCAATCTATCGGGGTTAATCCTGATCCGTTTCTAATGGGAGTTGCGGTTGCTGCGTCCTGCGCCTTCCTTACCCCAATCGGGCATAAGAACAACACGATCATTATGGGGCCGGGCAATTATCAATTCGGCGACTATTGGCGCATGGGATTGTTGCTTGAGGTGATCGTGATTGCCGTTGCCGTGCCCACAATTATTTTAGTTTGGCCATTTTAAAACCTAAGTTCTACGATCATATTTGTGTGTGCATTTTGAGCTTTCAAATCGATCAACTTTTTATGATTACAAATTATATTCTTTCGTGGTCGTCTTCGTTTAACATCGCTTTAAAATAAAAATTGCCTCCACTCAGACGTTGGAATTAAAGGAATTACGATACCGATGAATCAATTTAAAAAATTACTGACAATGAATGTGGCGATAGCGTTTCTGCTTACTGGTGTTGTGTATGCAGCAAGCCCGGCAACTGATGAAAAAATTGCGGAGCAACGTGCTGCGCTGGCTAAAAGCACAAAAGACGCAGGTTTTGGCCCTCAATCGCCGAGGGATATTGATGCGCTTAAGGGCAATAATAAACGCGCGTTCAACGCGGCCCCTGCTTATACAGAGATGAACCTGTGCAATATCCATTTCCATGAAAACGCGGAGCACAAAGGCGGTGAGTTTACGACATTCGCCGGCAATGGTGACGGCAAGGGAGCTGGTACCGGATTTATTTATACGGGCCAACTGACAAAGGCAGAAAAAGCGCCGTACGCGAATAAAGTCGGTGAAGGAAAGTATGGCGATCTTATTCCGGGCGACACCATTGAAGTACATTATGTTCACACAACTGCAAAGGTTACCCCGGGTCCCACATTGGCTTCCTGTTTGAGTGAATCAATCGGCAATCCGCAACTTCGTGTTGAAACGCAGGTCTATGTTATCGTGAACGATGATAGCGCTTTGAATTTTGTTGACCTGACGAAGCATGAGATTGTGAATGGCCTGCATCAAGCTATCAATATTCCAAGCAATACGGGTACTGCAGTTCAGTATGATGGTTCTACTACGGGGCCCGGTTACAATGAAAAAGGTTCGCCATTTCAAGTCTCATGGAGCGTACGTCCAAAAGTTGCAAAAGTCAGCATATCGTCCGTTGAGGCTTGGCTAAAAGACAATGCGTTTGATGAAGGTTATGCGCATGGCGTTCGTAATCTGGTGACCAATCCGGATCTGCTTTCTGACATCAAGTAGTTAAGTTCAATTATGATTTAGCATAAAAGAAAGGCCTCATTCTGTTTGAACGAGGCCTTTTCTATTTTTGAGCGATCTGGTCGATTTAGTCGATTGATTTATCAAACCTCTTGTCTGCTGCTTCAGTTTCTTTCTTCTCTTCAAAGATTGGTGTTTTTGAAGGAATGTAGGTTGAAGAAGTTTTCTCAGTTTTTACAATCAACGATGCTACCTGTTCCGGCTTATCAACCGATGCAGATTTACCGTAGCTGCATGCGAGAGCAGGGCTGGCAATGAGGGCTGATGCAAACAAAGTTGCTATAAGTGTTTTCACGGGATCGTCTCCTCTTGAGTTGAAGATACCCTTCAAGGTTAACATCCAATCATCGAAATTCCAAAATCACCAAACTGTGGCAATTCGGAACAGTCTGCGTCTTGTGTGATTAATACCCGCAAGTTTGGTCAGCTGCTTTTAACGCATCACGGTAACAGCGGTTTCGGGAAGAGCAGTAAAGGCGTTCGACTTTGGAATAGGTCATGATGCCGGCTTTCACTTTGCCATTAGCCCGTTTTCCGCAACGAAGCGTGATTTCAACAATCAGGCCCATATCGTGGGTCATTTCGATGAACGAATCCTTGTTGTTGAAACCGGGGTACTGACGGAAGTCCGCTGCACTGGCGAAAGTGGCTGATGCAACGGTTGTTGTAGCAAGTGTAGCGGCGATCAAAAGTGTACGCATTTAGAGGGTCCTCGTGTGCAGTGCGCTGTGCGCTTGCACGTGAGGTTGCAACCTTTATGCCACCTGAATTGACCTATTCTGTATCAAAATGAAACAATGGGTGTCATCTTATGGAGTGACCCGTGTCACCTTGTACCCTTTTTGAACCAAGATATTGGCAATGCCTTTTTCCCCAGGCAAGTGTAATGCGCCTACCGCAATGAAGGCCTTTCCTTTTTCCAGCAATGGAATGGACGCATCTACCATGGAAACATTTCGTGCGTCTACGATCACCTGTTGGAACTCTGCATAGTCTGCATTGTCTTCCGCTTTTACAAAACCATTTTCACCAACCCTGCGCATCAACGCCCAAATGGTGGCTGTGTCTTCTTTTACATAAAGCTGGATCATTGTTTCAAATAAATCGTCCATGCGGCTGCCGAGACGCACGGATTGTAACAGCCCACTCAGTGCAAAACTTTCGGGTAGGCTTGCCATGGCTTGCATTTGATTCTCCAAAGTTTCCAAAGCGATGAGCTCTTTATTTGAAGCTTTTGCATCCAAGCCAAGTTTCATGTCGAGGAATGGTGCCTGCGCGCGTTTGCGCGCCAATTCGCATGCTGGCAGGGCGAGTGATCCCATCAAGGCCCAGGGTTTCATTTTGCTAGCCACATTCCACGGTAGACCGAGTTTTTTCTCCACCAGTGCTCTTACAGCCGCAGCTTCTTCCGGCTTCAATTTTGTGTCAAGGTTTTCAGCACCAGAATACATTGTATATTGCAAAATACTGAAAGCTTTAGCGGCCATCGCTTTTGGATCAATGATTTCAGTGATTTCAAGCGCGAGTGAAGCACTGCCATCAAATGCAGCTTGGGCGCCTGGTTTCAACTTCAACATTCTGGGATCGGAAAGATGCATTGTGCCGAATAGATAAGACGGAGCAATACCATCCTTTTCAATTTTCCACGTCAATCCTTTACCAAATAAAATACCTGCCGCTTCTGTTTTCAGACTAGCAGCAATTTTTGGTGCTTGCTTTTCAATCGTGGGCAACAGGTTTTGGCCAGTGCAAACTACAGCTTCATCTGCTGCAAAAGAGGGCTGGAATGAGGCAAGCGAAATGGCGACTGCGAGAACGAATTTATGACGTGTTTTCATGATGTCAGGCGCGGGGATGTGCCGCACTCCATGTTTTTAAAAGGGCTTCGGTGTCGACGGCGGTGTATTTCTGTGTAGTGGACAAGCTGGCGTGTCCAAGCAATTCCTGAATGGTTCGAAGGTCACCGCCATTGCCTAACAAATGTGTGGCAAAGGAATGGCGCATAGCGTGAGGTGTGGCGGTATCAGGTAAGCCTAATGCGCCGCGCATCAAACGCATAGATTTTTGAATTATGGCGGTTTGCACTGGTCCGCCGCGCGCACCGCGAAACAAAACGTCATCACTGTGTAATGTGTAGGGGCAGAGCTTGAGATAATGATCGAGTGCTTCGCACACAACAGGTAGAACAGGAACCAAACGGGTTTTGCCACCCTTACCTAAAATACGCAGGGAATCAGCCCTTGCGCACGGTTTAGAATTGTTGCGCAATGCGAAATCTTCAAGGGTCAAACCAAGGGCTTCTGAAATCCGCAACCCGCACCCGTAAAGCAGGGTCATGAGAGCTGCGTCACGGGCAGCTATCCATGGAGTTGCATGCATTTGTTCCGTGTGTTTGGTCAGCTGCATGGCTTCTTGTGCCGTGACCGGTTTTGGCAATGTGACCGGTTGTTTGGGTGCACGCATGGCTTTCAAACCAGCGCTTGAAGCTTTACCCTGTTTTTCAAGGTAGTGCACGAAAGAACGAATGCCCGCCAAGTCACGAGCTAAAGTGCGTGCACCGTTTCCAGCGTCGCGACGTTTGGCCAGATAGCCACGTAATTGCAGTGGTTTGAGGTTTGCAAAATCACCTACGCGCGGCGGATAACCCAGATAGTGAGTCATGTGCACACAAAATTGGCGCAGGTCACGTTCGTAAGCATCGAGCGTTTTTTCAGCCATACGCCGTTCAGCTGACAAATGAATTAGCCAAGCTTTGCGCTCTGCCATCAAACAGGGTGCAGCGGGAATGAGAATTTCGGTTTCAGTTTTGGCGGCCATAGCAACAGTTGTGCCATGGCGAGGGTTATTATTGGGTGAAGACTGATGTTAAACAGTTGACGTTTTAGCACTTCGCGCAGCTAGAATAACGGGCAATGCGATCATGATGAGAAATGTGACATTGGCGAATACATTAAATGTCACGCCTGCCAGTACAGATCCGATGCCATCGACGACAAACCAAGTGAAGGTTGTTGCCAATATCATACGACTACCAACAGCTTGTTCTGAAGCGTAGATATGAACGGTCATCATATACACCGCCATACCAAAGCTTGCGGTTAGACCACCTGTGATTGCAGTGAGCAAGCGGGTTTCAGTGGCTGCAAAACTCTGTGCCCCGTCCATTGGAAAGACAATGAAATCAATTAAGGAGAGCGTGATGTGGGCGAGGGGGTCAATCGTTCCCCAACTGAAAAGGGCGCCAAGGATGATCAGCGAGATTGAAGAAATTTTGAGCCATGTTGTTGCAGCTTGATGTGTCATTGTTCATCTCCTTTTTATCAGAACCTAGAAAACATGGAGGATTGTGGTGAGGCAAAACAATTACCTTGCAGGTAAGTGCGGAACGGTCATTTCAGGTTATGCTGGATGGAGATTTGTAATAGAGATCAACAGATGAGTGTATCCTTTGGTACCGTATTGAAAGATTGGCGGACGCAGCGACGTGTTAGTCAGCTTGATCTCGCATTGTCCGCAAATGTGTCTTCGCGACATATATCGTTTTTGGAAACGGGACGTTCTCGGCCAAGCCAATCCATGGTTTTGCGCTTGTGCGATGAACTTGAAGTGCCGCGACAAGCGCGCAATCAGTTTCTCGCCTCTGCTGGTTTAGCTCCTGCCTATAAAAGCCGCGACCTTTCCGAAGAGGATATGGTTCCGGCTCAACAAGCAGTGGATTGGATGTTGGAACGCCATGCACCTTTTCCTGCCTTGGCCATGGATCGTCACTGGAATGTGACAGCGCTCAACTCTACGGCTCAGTTGTTGTTGGTTGGTATGGGCGTGTCTGTGGGAAGCAGTTTGCTGAATGTGCTCACTGAAAATGAAAACGTGCGTGAAGCGATTATCAACTTGGACGAGGTGATTGCTCACACAATCGTGCGCCTTCGCACGGAAAGCACTTATCTTGGTGGTGATGATATATTGGATGAAGTGGTTGTGAAATTGCTGCGCCGGAATATATCAACGGCTCACGACAAGGTAAGTGTAATGCCCGCCTTCATTCCCGCCCGTTACATGTTGAACGGGCAAGAGTTTTCGTTCTTCTCCACATTCACGCAGTTCGGCAGCGCAGAAGACATTACCTTGTCTGAAATGAAAATCGAAATGATGTTTCCAGCAGATGAGAACACCCGAGCGTTGTTAATGGCGCTGGACTGATCATCTGCTGGAAAAATGGTCAGATACTCTGCCCTGTTTTTGCCCAGTCAGCCAAGAAATCTTCTAAGCCTTTGTCGGTCAGGGGGTGCTTCACCAGTTTTTCGATTGTGCTTGGTGGCAGTGTCGCCACGTCTGCGCCGGCAATGGCGCAATCTTTGACGTGGTTTACGGTGCGGATTGATGCAGCAAGAATTTCAGTTTCAAACATATAGTTGTCGTAGATTGCACGGATTTCTTCGATCAATTCCATGCCATCAATAGCCATGTCGTCCAGACGGCCAATGAAGGGTGACACATAAGTTGCGCCAGCTTTGGCAACCAACAGGGCTTGGTTTGCTGAAAAACAGAGCGTCATGTTGGTTTTAAAACCTTCATCCACAAGCGTCTTACAAGCACGTACACCGTCCATGGTGATTGGTAGTTTGATGCAAATGTTTTTCGCGATCTTAGCCAGTTCGCGGCCTTCCTTGAGCATAGTGTCATAATCAGTGGCAACTACTTCGCCGGACACCGGACCTTCAACAATATCGCAAATTTCAGCCAACACTTCTTTGACGTCGCGGCCGGATTTCAGAATCAGCGAAGGGTTCGTGGTCACACCATCAAGAAGCCCGGTAGCGTTCCATTCGCGGATTTCATCCACAACTGCGGTATCAAGGAAAAATTTCATGTCTCGTCTCCGGTTTCTTTTTTCGCATTTCTGCCCATAAAGGGCATGCTGTTGATCACTATTGTAAACGAGGTGGCGGGCAGCGTCACCCGCTAATGCCCGTATTCAAGGAAATTGATGTGTCAGATATAATGGAACTGGATTTGGAGGACGTGCCTGATGTGGTTTCTGTCTTGCTGCCAATCCCGGCTGACCGCCCGTATTCTTATGCCGTGCCGGACGGTCTGCAACTGGCGCCCGGTGACTTCGTGCAAGTGCCTTTGGGGCCACGGAAAGTTGCAGCAGTTGTCTGGGATGAACCTGAAATATCCGCTAAAGCGATTGACCCGAAAAAATTGCGGCCCATAGAACAAAAGTTCGATTGTCCTCCATTGGCGATTGAAACGCGCAAGTTTGTGGACTGGGTGGCACATTATACAGTGTCGCCTGCGGGCATGGTATTGCGATCTGTGTTGCGCGCACCCGGTGCGCTTGACCCAGAGATACCCATGGAAGGGTTGCGCTACAACGGCGGAGAACCCGAACGATTGACCGATGCGCGGCGGCGGGTTCTGGAATTGCTGCGCGAACAGGATGGTATGGCATGGACAAAATCCGGCCTTGCCCATGCTGCCGGCACGAGTTCATCTGTTGTGGATGGTTTAGTGAAGCAAGATCTGTTCGAAAAGATATTGATTCCCGCGCCTGCCGTGGTGGCATTGCCTGATGTACAGTTCCAAAGCGTGCCGCTCAATCCTGAACAAGCAGAAGCCGCCGAAGTTTTGGTTGAGGCAGTGCAAACGCAGAAATTTCAGACTGTGCTTCTGGATGGGGTGACAGGGTCTGGCAAAACCGAAGTTTATTTTGAAGCGATTGCCGCAGCTTTAAAGCAAGATAAGCAAGTGCTGATCTTGCTGCCGGAGATTGCTCTTACATCCTCCTTTTTGGAACGGTTTGAAGAACGATTTGGCGCGCCACCTGCTCAGTGGCATTCGGAAATTGCACCGAAAATGCGTGAGCGTGTTTGGCGACAAGTGGCGACAGGACAAATCCGTGTCGTGGCTGGAGCACGGTCGGCACTGTTTTTACCGTTTCAGAATTTAGGTTTGATTGTTGTCGATGAAGAACATGACACTGCTTACAAACAAGAAGACCGTGTTTTTTACAACGCCCGTGATATGGCGGTGGTGCGTGCATCTCTTGGAAATATGACGTGTGTTTTGTCTTCTGCCACACCGTCAATTGAAAGCCGGGTCAATGGCGAGGCGGGGCGATACAAACATGTGAAAATGATCAATCGGCACGGTGATGCCGTGTTGCCTGATTTGACGACGATTGATATGCGCAAAGACCCACCGGCGCGAGGAAAGTTTTTGTCGCCTGTTTTGATGAAGGCGATGACGGATTCGTTGTCGCGCGGTGAACAGGCTCTGTTGTTTCTCAACCGCCGTGGTTATGCACCTCTTACTCTTTGTCGTGTCTGCGGCTTCCGGTTTGAATGCAATAATTGTTCTGCATGGCTGGTAGAACACCGTTTCCGCAATCAATTGCAGTGTCATCATTGCGGTCACAACGAGCAAGTGCCTGAGGCTTGTCCGGGTTGTGGGACACTGGATCATCTCGTGGCTTGCGGTCCGGGCGTTGAGCGTTTGGCAGAGGAAGTGGATGAAAGGTTCCCGGATGCTCGCATTGTGTTGTTGTCTTCTGACATCTTGGGAGGCGTGGCGCGCTTACGGTTGGAATTAGATGCTATTGCTAAAGGCGACGCTGACATTGTCATTGGCACGCAATTGGTGGCTAAAGGGCACAATTTTCCACTGATGACATGTGTCGGTGTGGTGGATGCGGATTTGGGCTTAGCTAATGGCGACCCTCGTGCTGCAGAGCGGACATTTCAACTGCTGTCGCAGGTGACGGGCCGTGCCGGGCGGGCCGGGGGTAAGTCAGTTGGCTTGTTACAAACTTATGCGCCAGAGCATCCCGTTATTGATGCGATAGCTTCAGGCGACCGTGAAGCTTTTTATGACCGAGAAATAGCCTTGCGTCAAAGTTCCGGTCTGCCTCCTTTTGCGCGATTGGTGGCCCTGATTATATCTGGAACAGACAAGCGCGACGTTGAGGCCCATGCGAAGAGTTTGAAATTTGCTGCGCCGAAAACAAATGGTGTGATGATACTTGGTCCGGCCGAGGCTCCGATGGCATTGGTGCGCGGACGTTTCCGTTATCGCCTTTTGGTACACACGCAAAAGACATTCGATGTGCAAGTCTATCTGCGGACATGGCTCAAACAGGGACCCAAAGAGCGAGGCTCCCTGCGAGTCCAAATTGATGTAGATCCGCAGAGTTTTCTTTAATGACTGCAATCACTCACCATAAATTACTCCAGCCTTTAATAGTATTCCCATGACTGGAGCCCAAGCAGACCTTTAAACCTTTGGTAAGGCTATCTTTGTATGAGTTAACCAATATTTTTGTCGCAATTACGGAACTTTTCAATGTCAAATTCTGCAGATTCCGCACTTCAGGTTCTTGATAGCATTGCTGGAAAGGAACACCTCGCTTTTGCAGAGTTAATGCCTCATGTGGCCAAGGAGTTTGATAAACCTCTTTCTGCTCAACTTCGCGATATGCTGTCTTTGTGTCTGCGTGGAAATAAGCTCTCAGTGGAAGAGTATTATCATATGAGATTGTACGATGATGTAGCTTATTCCATGGAGGATAAGAAACGCTTTGTTGGTCTTCAAAGGTCACGTAAGATTTGGGCAGAATTGCTGAAACCTAACACTCATTTAGGTACAATAGACGACAAGCTAGCATACGAAAAGTTGTTGAGCGGTTTTGGGTTGCCGGTAACAGATACTGTTGCAATCGTCGGTGGTCATTATCCTGAATGTGGTGGTATTGATCAAATAGATAGTGCTGAAAAGCTGGCAGCATTTTTTGCGTCTGTGCAAATGCCGATCTTTGGAAAACCCGTTGATTCGCTTCAAAGCCTCGGATCTGCAAAGTTTGACCAATTTGACAAAACGAAGAATGAATTGACGCTCACCAATGGCAAGACAATTACCATTGCTCAGTTGTTTGAAGAAATTGAAGTGAAGTTCAATAGCAACTACATTTTTCAAAGATGCATTCAAACCCATACTCTGTTGAATAAGATCTGTAACGGTGGTTTGCCAACTGTCCGTATTGTGACACTCAATGCCGATAAAGGGCCGGAACTGTATCGAGCATGTATCAAACTGACGACTGCTGGAAATGTCGCCGATAATTTTTGGCGTTCGGGCAACATGCTTGCTGCTGTTGATCTTGAAAATGGAACTTTGGGCAAAGCGCTTAACCAGATGGGTCCTGAAGGAGAGTTTCTCGACAAGCATCCTGTGACTGGTGAACAGATTGAGGGTGTCAGCTTGCCTTATTTTGATCAATTGAAAGATATGGCCACTGCAGCCGCAAAACTAATGCCAAGCGCTGTTATAATCGGTTTTGACATTGCTTTGTCTAACGAAGGGCCAATTATCGTCGAAGCCAATAGTGATCCGCATCTCATTATGCTTCAAGTTGCACATGGCAAAGGAGTTCTAGATGAGAAGATGTTAGCTGCACTTGATTATGTGAGTACATCGCAAAGAGCAAAATCCGATGAGGTGCGTGCCATTCTAGCCAAAGAGCGCGCAGAGGCTAAAGTTGAAATGAAAAAAGCAACCGCACTGAAAGCCACTTAAAGTTATCGTATATTGTGTTCCACAAATATTTTACCCTTGATTGCTGATTTTTTTAATGATCGAAATTGCATTTCCTGATTTCTGGCCGGAGCGATTGGCTTGGATTGTGGCGCTGCTTACTTTGCTGACTGGTGTTGCTGCTATGGTGATTCCGCGGTCAATGATGAGCTTGTTTGGCCTTACTACTGTTGAAGGAACAAATAACGGCGTTTCAGAAGTACGGGCAATTATCGGTGGTTTTTTTATAGGTACAGGGCTTGCATGCCTTCTTATGGCACAGCCCTTCACTTATTTTGCGCTAGGAGTAGCCTTTTTCTTCGCTTTTATTGGGCGCCTTGTTTCATTTGTGTTTGATCGAACATTTAATCTGCACTGTTGTGCAGCGTTGGTGATTGAGGGTTTGGCGGCATATTTCCCGCTACAATTCGTTTTCATGGCGTTTTCATAAAAACCCGTTTGCCTTAAAAACACAGATTCCCTTGAATTCTCGAGCTTTTGAGCAAATAAATATGCGGCATTATCACAAAGCATGAATTAGCCCTGTTGCGACTCAAAAAAGGCCGTGCTAGGGGAAGCGCGGTTTTAACGAGAATTGCTTTGCGGTAGTCTCGGAAAACCGTAAATTCAGGCAACTCTTCCAATTTGACCGTTGAACATCCAAGTTCTCGGAATTGTTGGATAAAACCCGCTAGAGAAGATCACAAATCGTGGCAAATCAGGCAGATACATCTTCATCAAATTCGGGCGTAGTTTCGGGTGTGGCTGAAAGATACGCGTCAGCTCTATTCGATCTGGCGGTTACTGAAAAAAAGATTCCGGCTGTTGAAAAAGATCTAAAACGCCTTGGAGCATTGCTCGACGGTAGTCCGGATCTTCAGCGACTGATTAAATCTCCCGTGTTTGCAGCGGATGATCAAGCTTCGGCAATTAGCGCCGTTTTGAAAAAAGCAAAAATTACCGGCCTCGTGGCCAATTTCATCAATGTTGTGGCCGGCAACCGACGTTTGTTCGCTGTTCCGGGCATGTTGGTGTCGTTTCGCCAGAAACTGGCTGAACACCGCGGTGAAATTAATGCTCAAGTGACTGTGGCCCACAAGTTGACGCCTGCACAGAGCAAAGAACTGAAGACAACGCTGAAAGGTGTTGTTGGCAAGGATGTGGCGCTTGATGTGACGGTTGATCCGTCTCTCTTGGGTGGCATGGTTGTGAAGATCGGCTCGCGCCAGATCGACACTTCACTTAAAACAAAACTCTCTTCCTTGAAGCTCGCACTTAAAGAGGTCGGCTAGATGGATATTCGTGCTGCGGAAATTTCCGCAATTCTGAAAGACCAGATAAAAAATTTCGGCAAAGAGGCGCAAGTCTCTGAAGTCGGTCAAGTTCTCTCCGTTGGTGATGGTATCGCCCGCGTATATGGTTTGGACAATGTCCAAGCTGGTGAAATGGTTGAATTCCCTGGTGGTATCCAGGGTATGGCCTTGAACTTGGAAACAGACAATGTGGGTGTCGTTATCTTTGGTAATG
Organism: uncultured Rhizobiaceae group bacterium; assembly: GCA_938010435.1. Lineage (GTDB taxonomy): Bacteria > Pseudomonadota > Alphaproteobacteria > Rhizobiales > Rhizobiaceae > Pseudahrensia. The sequence continues at coordinate 60,312 of CALLUS010000009.1, forward strand.
ACCGCGACATTAAAGAAGGCGACACCGTTAAACGGACCGGCGCCATCGTGGATGTTCCAGTTGGTAAAGAGCTTCTTGGCCGTGTGGTTGATGGTCTTGGAAATCCGATTGATGGAAAAGGTCCGATCAAATCCAAGCAACGTGCCCGTGTGGATGTGAAAGCGCCGGGTATTATCCCGCGTAAATCCGTGCATGAGCCCATGTCCACCGGTTTGAAAGCGATTGATGCTTTGATCCCCGTTGGTCGTGGTCAACGTGAATTGGTGATTGGTGACCGTCAGACCGGTAAAACTGCGATCATTCTTGATACATTCTTGAATCAAGCACCTGCCCATGCCGGCGATAATGAGAGCGAAAAACTTTACTGCGTCTATGTGGCGATTGGTCAAAAACGATCAACTGTTGCTCAGTTCGTGAAGGTCTTGGAAGAGCGCGGTGCAATGGAATATTCCATTATTGTTGCAGCGACCGCTTCTGATCCTGCGCCGATGCAGTATCTGGCACCATTTACTGGTACAGCAATGGGCGAATATTTCCGTGATAACGGCATGCATGCTTTGATCGGTTATGATGATCTTTCCAAACAGGCTGTGTCTTATCGTCAGATGTCGCTTCTTCTTCGTCGTCCGCCGGGACGTGAAGCTTATCCGGGTGACGTTTTCTATCTTCATTCCCGTTTGCTGGAACGTTCAGCGAAATTGAATGAAGACAATGGTCTTGGTTCTTTGACAGCTCTGCCTGTGATCGAAACACAGGGCAACGATGTGTCCGCGTTTATTCCAACCAATGTGATTTCGATCACCGATGGTCAGATTTTCTTGGAAACAGATTTGTTTTTCCAGGGTATTCGTCCGGCTGTGAACGTTGGTCTGTCCGTGTCCCGTGTGGGTTCATCGGCTCAGGTCAAAGCGATGAAACAGGTTGCCGGTTCCATTAAAGGTGAACTTGCCCAGTATCGTGAAATGGCAGCGTTTGCCCAGTTCGGTTCTGACCTTGATGCGTCTACTCAGCGCTTGCTGAACCGTGGTGCGCGTTTGACAGAATTGCTCAAACAACCACAATTTGCGCCTCTGAAAACAGAAGAACAGGTTGCTGTTCTTTATGCTGGTGTGAACGGTTATCTTGATGATCTTGCGGTCGACAAGGTGGGACCATTCGAACAAGGCCTTCTTGCTTCATTGCGCGCTGATCATGCTGATCTGTTGAATGCAATTGGCACGAAGAAAGCGCTGGATGATGAGCTGACTGGTAGCCTGAAAGCGGCAATTGACGCTTTCGCTAAGGGCTTCGAGTAAGAGCGTAACGGAAAGACGAGGATAGGGCCTTATGGCTTCTCTCAAGGATCTTAGAAACAGGATTGCCTCCGTTAAGGCGACGCAGAAGATCACCAAAGCCATGCAAATGGTTGCGGCGGCAAAACTGCGTCGTGCTCAAAGCGCGGCAGAAGCTGCACGCCCATACTCTCAACGTATGGATGTGGTGATGGCCAATATTGCAACGGCTGTCGGTGATTCTGAAGGTGCTCCAAAGTTGCTGGCCGGAACAGGCAGTGACAAGGTTCACTTGTTGCTTGTGGCGACTGCGGAGCGCGGTTTGTGCGGAGGGTTTAACTCCTCAATCGCAAAACTGGCTCGTGTAAAAGCCCGTGAATTGATGGCATCCGGTAAAGAAGTTAAAATTCTTTGTGTTGGCAAAAAGGGCGCGGACGTTTTGCGCTCTGAGTTTGATGCCATTATGTTGCCGATTGTCGATTTGCGCGAAGTCAAACACGTTGGTTACATCAACGCGAGCGACATTGCCAAACAAGTGCTTTCGATGTTCGACAAAGAAGAATTTGACGTGGCAACACTGTTTTATTCTGAATTTCAGTCGGTCATCAGCCAAATTCCAACGGCGCAACAGATTATCCCACCGCAAATTGCGGATGTGGAAGGTGATGCAGATTCAGCTGCAACGCTTTATGATTATGAGCCCGACGAAAATGAAATTCTTGCCGATCTTCTGCCACGCAACGTTGCTGTGCAGATTTTCCGTGCATTACTTGAGAATGCGGCTTCTGAACAAGGTGCACGTATGTCCGCAATGGACAACGCCACACGCAATGCAGGCGAAATGATCGACAAACTGACGCAAACATTCAACCGTCGTCGTCAAGCACAGATTACGACAGAACTGATTGAAATCATCGCGGGCGCTGAAGCGCTCTAGTTGTTGCAATCGCAACGACAAATCAAAGGTAGAACAAGGGTTAGATACTATGGCTAAAGCAGCAGCCCCTAAAAAAGCACCGGCTAAAAAGCCGGCAGCGAAGAAAGCAGCCCCCAAGGCCGCAGCAAAAAAAGCGCCAGTGAAAGCTGCAGCCGCTAAAACTGCACCTGCTCGTAAATCAGCTGCCATCAAAGGCGCGGGTAAAATTACGCAGGTAATTGGTGCGGTTGTCGATGTGCAGTTCGATGGTGTTTTGCCACCTATTTTGAACGCATTGGAAATGAGCAATAACGGCAACCGTTTGATTCTTGAAGTTGCGCAGCATCTTGGTGAGAACACCGTTCGTACCATCGCTATGGACGCAACAGAAGGTCTCGTTCGTGGCCAATCTGTTGCTGACACAGGCGAAGCTATTTTGATGCCAGTGGGTGATGAAACCCTTGGCCGCATCATGAACATTATTGGTGAACCAATCGATGAAGCCGGTCCTGTTGGTGCTAAAGCTGTTCGTGCGATTCACCAAGATGCGCCAGCGATGGTTGAGCAATCAACGGATGCTGAAATTCTTGTCACTGGTATTAAAGTGGTGGACTTGCTTGCGCCTTACGCAAGAGGTGGTAAAATCGGCCTCTTCGGTGGTGCCGGTGTGGGCAAAACAGTTCTCATTCTTGAATTGATCAACAACATCGCGAAAGCGCACGGTGGTTACTCCGTGTTTGCTGGTGTTGGAGAACGTACACGTGAAGGCAACGATCTGTACTACGAAATGATCGATTCTGGCGTGAATGTTGATCCTAAAGAAAACAAAGGGTCAGCACTCGGTTCTAAATGCGCCATGGTATTTGGCCAGATGAACGAGCCTCCAGGAGCGCGTGCACGTGTTGCACTTTCCGGCCTGACAATTGCGGAAGATTTCCGTGACAAAGGCCAGGACGTTTTGTTCTTCGTGGATAATATCTTCCGCTTTACACAAGCTGGTTCCGAAGTGTCCGCTCTGTTGGGCCGTATTCCTTCCGCTGTGGGCTATCAGCCTACATTGGCGACCGATATGGGAACCATGCAGGAACGTATCACAACGACCACAAAAGGTTCGATCACATCTGTGCAAGCTATTTATGTGCCGGCAGATGATTTGACCGACCCGGCGCCAGCGACATCGTTTGCACACCTTGATGCAACAACAGTGTTGAACCGTTCGATTGCTGAAAAAGGTATTTATCCTGCGGTGGATCCATTGGATTCCACATCACGTATGATGGACCCTCAGATTGTTGGCCAAGAGCATTACGACATCGCGCGCCAAGTGCAGGTCGTTCTTCAGCGCTACAAGGCTTTGCAAGACATTATTGCCATTCTCGGTATGGATGAATTATCTGAGGAAGATAAATTGGCTGTGGCCCGCGCACGTAAAATCGAACGCTTCTTGTCACAACCATTCTCAGTTGCTGAAGTGTTTACAGGTTCACCGGGTAAACTGGTTGATCTGGAAGACACGATCAAAGGCTTTAAAGGTTTGGTTGCCGGCGACTACGATCATCTTCCAGAAGCTGCCTTCTACATGGTTGGCAACATGGATGAAGCAATCGAAAAAGCACAGAAACTGGCAGCGGAGGCCGCTTAGCGATCACGCTTGGGCTTCTTCACCCGTATATTAAAGGCTTCCGATGGCTGACGATTTTACATTTGAATTGGTTTCTCCTGAAACTCTTCTTCTCTCTGGTGAGGTGGACATTGTAACCGTTCCCGGTGCTGAAGGTGATATGGGAATTATGTCCAATCACGCTCCTCTTATGACGAGTCTGCGCCCGGGCATGGTTTCCGTGAATATGAAAGAAGGTGGCGAACAGTCATTCTTCGTGCGTGGCGGATTTGCTGATATCAGCCCAGCTGGTGTAACTGTCTTAGCTGAGTTTGCGGTGCCTAAAGCGGAACTGACAAAAGAAGTTTTTGCTGAACAAAAACGTTTGGCGCAAGAAGAGATCGATGCTCACGCTGAAGGGACTGACGAAGATAAAAAGGCAAATGCCCGTGCATTCCTTGATCAGTTGAACCACATGGAGCCAACTCTATTGCCCGCTTAATCGGAACAATATGTTTGGTTAAAGACAGGCGGCCATGTGCCGCCTTTTTTTGTTTAGAACTATTCGTTTAAGATGGTTTTCATCAAAACTGCACAAATACCGTGTGTTCAAAACATACTGTGATCAAAATTGCCAAGTATTTAGTTTGTAGTTTTCATGAGGGGGTAAAATTTTGACCAAGAACAAAATCACGGCTGCAGCATTCAGTATTCTTGTATTGTCATCATCTCTTGCGACGTTTGCCACAGCGCAGACTAAAAAGCTTGAAAAGCCCAATGCATTTTTGATCAATCTCATTCAAACAACACGAGAGCAATCTGTTGCAAATATTATGCGGCAGTTTCGACAATACGCTGGCGATGACAGTGTTCTGGAAGAGAACGAAACGAAGAAGTTTAATACTCAGCAAATGGCTATGACACGGGCTAATTCAATGCGCCGCCTTATGCAGCTTGACCATAACGGTGATGGGAAAATTTCAAAGGAAGAACTGATACCAAAAACCAATTCTGCGTTCCTAACCTCATCTACTTACCTCACTCGATTGAACAAAAGTTATGGCAAACTGGACACAGATAAAGATGGTTTGATCGAAATTCTTGAGGCTTACAAAGCGATTGTTGATAATCCTGACGTGTTGACGCTAAGTGGGCTAAGTTTAAACAGAACCCAAAACAACAACGTTTCTAAATACCTCGATCTTGTACCTAAGGGACAGCCTAGAAAACTGACTGCTGATGCATTGGAGCAAATAAGCAGAGATGCATTTGCCTATTTTGACATAAATGGTGATGGGGTTTTGCGTGGAGAAGAGTTGAAGGTTTGGCAAAAGGAACGCCGCACAGCACGACGGGTAAACTATGGAAATTCGGGCGCGCGCGCATTCAATAACATCACTCCTGGTACGTGTTCATTGCCAAAGCCTGGTCCACGCGACATCGTGGTTTTGGCTGCATTGAACAAAAGCAATCGTCAATCCAATATTTCGTTGCAGAACAAGAATTCGCAAACCGGTGTTTTTACATTGCATATTGAAAAGGGTGACAAACCTATATACGCGATCGTACATACAATGAAACCTACAATCATTCGCCTCTCTGGCGACGTGAAACGGGTCAGTCAGTTGGTCAACGTAACGGCGCAAGTCGGTGGTGTTTACGACTTTGATCAGAAGAAAGTTTCTTTTGAATCAGCAATCGATTGCTTTGCGACCTTTGTACGAAACACGTCAGCCAGTGCAACTTTGGCTAAGTCAGTGGTTAAAGGTATTGTTGGGCGTCGTGTGGACCGTACGGTTTCTGCGTATACCATGGATCGACTATCTCTACCCTCCGCCAAAATTGATACTTGCTCTTCTTCCTTCAAGAAACGTGATGCCAATGTATATCAAAAACTTTGCGGTATGCCGTCTTGGTTCAAATCAGGTGATACGGCTACTCACAAAGCGATAGCTCGGCACCACCCGGCAGGTGCTGATATTCTTGAACAAGATAAACTCTATACATTAGGGAACATTTCTGCCTCAGAGTTTTATCCCGCCTATATGGGGATGATGCAATTTATAAATGATGGGGCCGCCGAAGAATTGAGTGGCGGTGGATATTTTATAAAAAAAGACATTGAAAATTACCCGACGGGCTTTCATGGAAAGATGGCTACACGCTTTCTGTTCGCCAAGGGTGTAGTCCCGCCATTGGGAAGGGCAGGTTCATCATGTATTGAAATGGAAGACAAAAGCCTGCCCGAAAGTCCGCTCAATCAGATTTTTTGCAATTTATTCAATCGCTGATCAGATGTGAAAATTGTGCGACAACTTTTTCATAAATGTCGCGTTTGAAGTCGATGATCAGTTCGGGCAATCGATGCATGTCTTCCCAGCGCCAATCGTCAAATTCAGGTGAATTTCCATCCGGTGGTGGGTTGATGGCAATGTCGCCATCGTGGCCATTGAAGCGGTAAGCGTACCACATTTGCTTTTGGCCGCGCCATTTGCCGCGTAACCCTGTTCCAATCATGTGGTCTGGAAGATCATATTTTAACCAGTCATTGGTTTGAGCCAGCAACGCAACGTCCGATATTCCCGTTTCTTCATACAGCTCACGAAGGCTTGCTGGCTCGGGATCTTCATCTTTATCAATGCCCCCTTGGGGCATCTGCCAGCGCTTTTCCGAACCTGAATATTCGATGTTGGTTTCGGAAATACGGTGGCCGATCCAAACTTTGTTATCAGCGTTGAGCACCATGATGCCAACACAGGGTCTGTATCCCAAATAATTGAAATCGCTCATTGGATTTATCTCTTGAAATCCTTGACCAGATTGCTTGCCGGTACAATGAGAATGCCGCGCTTTTGAGCATTGATGGCCCACTCTTTGATTATCGTAATCGTATCTGGAAAGGCGGTTGCGGTGCCGACAGCGTAACCTTGCTGTTTTGATAGCGCTTCTAATGCGTTCAATTGAGCCCGAATGGCATTGGCATCACGGCGTGAATCTATAATTGCGTTACCTTGTAAATAGGGAAGCTGAATATCTTTGGCGATTGCGATCGCCATACTGCTGTCTACGGAACCATCATCAAAAAATGCTAACCCGCGATTTTTGATTTCTTGGAGTATGGGGCGCAATTTAGTGTCTTTGTTTGTTAGACCTGCACCAAGATAATTTGCGACCATTGGATAATTGGTCATACGACCGAGAGACCACCTCAAATTTCCAAGGTTCTCACCTACACTTGCTTTGCTCGTAAGCGTTTGTGGGCCCGGATCAATGGTTGGATAACCGAGAGGCTCCATGGGCAATTGAAGGGAAATTTCGTGGCCTTCACGGCGAGCCATTTGCATCCATCTTTGCAATGAATTGCCAAAGGGAGAGAAGCCGAGCGTTATCTCAGACGGCAGTTCTTTAATAGCACTTTGAGTTCCCGTTTGGCTCAGGCCTAGACCGCCTACAATGACCGCAACACGGTTTGCACCAATATTGCCCGAAGACTGTGAATAGGCATCAAGAGGCCGCATTCCACCTTGAGACATGCGGGGTAGCGGGCCAAATTCCGACTTTTCAATCAGATCGTTGACTGCAGTGCCCGGGTTGCGGTTTGAACGGGGCACGGCCTGTGGTTTAAAGGCAGGGTTGTCTTTTACGACCGCGGTGCGGTGTGCGGGGGTGTCTGAGTCTATCGGCTCTAATGGGGATAATGGTTTAAAGGCGGACCCGGGAGTATCTATGTTGTCGGAAGGTGGTTCCAGCGTATCAAATTGTTCTGTCTTGACGATGGTTTTAATCTCAGTTTCGGAACCAAGGGCCACAACTTCCTTTTCTTCAGTACGAGCATCTATGAAAACATAAGCGGCAAGACTAAGCGCGCCAAGACAAAGCGCAGCCAATACTGGCAAGCGCCATTTGCTGAAATCAGCCTTCTCTTTCTTCTGGCCAAGAGGCTTGTGAAGATCACTCATCGCGAATCAAACCATACAAAAACTGAGCGTATAGACGTGTCGCATGACCAGTATATTGAGGTCAACGATACGCAATCCACAGGCTGTGCGCCTTATACCCGTTTGCAGTTTGCTGAAGCGCCTTTCACAGCGTCCACATTCGGAGGAAATGCTTCGTCTTTTTTGACGCCACGGATGAGATCCATCGCATAGTTTAATTGAACATCGTCTTTCGGATCTGGTGGGACGTAGGCAAAAGAGCCGGAACCTGAATCATCTTGAGATTCACCGGAGATCGAATTGCGCAGGCTCGATTCGCCTCTGGCTTCTACGCGGCCTTGTAATTCAACCGGTAACGGTTGATCGACGGAAATATCCGGATCAATGCCTTTGCCCTGAATAGAGCAACCACTAGGTGTGTAATACAGTGCGGTTGTCAAACGTAGGGCACCATTGCTGCCTAAAGGAATGATTGTTTGAACCGAGCCTTTACCGAATGAGCGACTGCCGACCACAGTGGCGCGACGGTGGTCTTGCAAAGCGCCGGCGACAATTTCTGATGCACTGGCTGAACCACCATTGACCAAAATAACGACCGGCTTGCCTTTGGTGAGATCACCTGGGGTGGCACTTTTGCGCTCCACATCGTTTTTATCCCGTCCTCGTGTTGAGACGATTTCACCGCGCTCAAGGAAAGCATCCGATACGCTGACTGCTTGGAACAAAAGACCGCCGGGGTTCAGACGTAAATCAAGAACGTAGCCTTTTAGTTTGTCATCAGGAACTTCGGCACGAATTTTTTTAATTGCTGTTTCAAGACCTTCATAGGTCTGTTCAGTGAAGCTGTTGACGTCGAGATAACCGATATCATCGCCTTCGACGCGGAATTTAACTGATTTCACAACAATCGTATCGCGCACAATTTTGATCTTGATGGGCTTGTCGGCCCCTTTGCGAATAATTGTTAGTTCGATTGGTGTGTTGATGAGCCCACGCATTTTTTCAACAGCTTGTTGAAGCGACAAACCGCGTACGTTCTCGCCGTCGATTTGGCTTACAAGGTCACCCGCGAGAACGCCCGCTTTGGAGGCTGGTGTGTCGTCGATCGGCGTGATGACTTTGACCAGTTCGTTTTCCATGGTCACTTCAATACCGAGGCCACCGAACTCTCCTTTGGTCTGCGTGCGCATGGCATCGCTTTCCTTCGGGTCGAGATAAGAAGAATGAGGATCAAGTGATTGTAACATGCCGTTGATGGCGCTTTTGATCAAAACGTCGTCTTTTGGCTCGGTCACGTACTGTGAGCGTACACGTTCAAAAATATCGCCAAAAATATCCAGCTGGCGATAGGTATCTGACCCTGCAGCCGTTGCAGATGACGTAAACGGTGTCATCTGGCTCATTGAAACCATTGCAAACGCACCCAGTGCTACACCGGTTGCTAAAAACGAAAGTCTACGAATCATCACTTGGTCCTTCAGTTGTGCGAACCGCCCACCACGGAGTCGGGTCCAACACCTTACCATCTTTCCTGAACTCTACATAAAGAACGGGCCTATTGGAACCAACTTCCAACGGAACTGCGGCAGCAATGCGAGTGGCACCCATTCGACCTACCGGTTCGCCTGCTAAAACAAAGCGCCCCGTCTCAACATTGATCTCTGACAAGCCTGATAAGACCACGTGATAACCTTCGCCGCCGTTGAGTATCAACAGTTGGCCATACGAACGAAACGGTCCTGCATAAACGACCCAGCTGTCTGCGGGTGCGCGAACACGAGCATTGGGGCGTGTGGCATAAGCAAGGTTTTGATTGATGGAACCAATAGAATTTAGGCTCCCATAAGTGTAAAGCTGAATGCCTTGCACTGGTAAAGGAAGCGCCCCTTTTGCCGAACTGAACGCAATTGCGGGCTCAATGCGCCCATTATCGGATGTTTTCGGGTCCAAAGCGGCCAATTTTTGATCATTTGAAGAGTTTTGACCTTGTTTCAGCTTTTCACGCGCTTGAGCCAGCCTCTCCTGTTCCTGTTGTTTACGCCGTTCATCGGCCTCTTGCGCTGCCTTTGCTGCTGCCGCGGCGGAGGCAATTTCCGTTTCCAACTTACGGATCAATTCTTCCATCGATGTGGCTTCGCGACCCAGTTCAATGGCGCGTTTGGCCTCGGCTTCAAGGTCTTTGTTTGATTTTGCAAACAGCTGTTTTTTTTCATCAATCAAAAGAGATAGCCGTGTTTCATCTTCAGCCAAATCATTGAGCGCTTTGGCGAGAGCAAGCTTCTCGCGTTCAATTTTGTGTGTTGTTTCTGAAAGTTTTTGTAGTTCAGCCAATAAAATTGACGATTCGTCGCGAATCTCTGGCAGAACGGCACCGAGCAGAATGGAACTACGGATGGATGAAATAGCATCTTCAGGACGCACCAATATGGCAGGTGGTGGTTTGGTGCCCATACGCTGCAGTGCCGCAATCACCTCAGCCAGCAATGCGCGTTTGGTCGAGAGCGTTTTGCGCAAACTAGCTTGTGTTTGTGACAATTCTTCCAGCCGGGTTTCAGTTTCTGAGACCTTACCTTCAAGTTGCTGGCCTCGATTGGAGGTGGCGATGAGAGCCCGGTTGATGGCCGTCATATCTTGGTCGAGGGCTGAAATTTCGTCGCGGAGAGCTTGTTGTCGCTCTTTCGCTTTTTGAATTGTGTCGCGAACCCGTTCGAGTTCCAGTTCATTGACTTCTTTTGTTTGTACAGCTGATTGAGCAAATGAGGGATATGAAGTGAGCGTGCTCAGTATGCCCATCATCAGTACAGCAATGATTAAGCGCAGTGCTATATCTTGGCTTGATGAAGTTGATTTCAAACGCTGCATGTTTGGTTCGCCCAATAGTCCTTCAATGAGACTTAGAATAGTCGGTGTTAATGCAGTGTTAACCATAAAATTGCGCGTTGTAAGATCACTCGCGATGATAGGGATGATTGGTCAGAATTGTCGTTGTGCGGTAAATCTGTTCCAGTACCAAAACGCGCACTAATTGGTGCGGCATGGTGAGCTTTCCAAATGACACGATCTGGTTTGCATTGTTTCGCATGGATTGAGCCAAACCATCGGGACCGCCAATAATAAAAGCGATATCGCCAACACCTGAATCCAATACGGTTTGTATCTGACTGGCAAAGTCTGGACTACTGCCATTCTTGCCCCGTTCATCAAAAGCGAAAATATAGGTTTTGGGATTCAGCTTCGAGAGAAGAATTTCTGCTTCTTCTTCTTTGCGTTGGTCTGCGGTTTCCGCACGACTTTCTGGTATTTCTATGTGATCCAGAGAGGTGATGCCAATGGGTTTACCCGACTTTTGAATGCGCTTTGCATAACGCGCAACAAGATCGTGCTCTGGACCGGATTTCAAACGGCCCACAGCTGCAACAACAACGCGCATAGTTGGAATTAAGCTCCGCCTGTTTCGTCCATAGCAATGGCATTCCACATCTTTTCAAGATTGTAGAAATCACGCACTTCCGGGCGGAAAATATGAATGACAATATCACCTGCATCGACAAGCACCCAATCGCAGGCAGGCATGCCCTCAACCTTTGGTGTGCCATACCCTTCATCTTTCAGGTCGCGCAACAAACGATCTGCTACCGCACTGACGTGACGATGCGAACGGCCGCTAGTGACGATCATATAATCTGCCACAGAAGACTTGCCAGATATGTCAATGTGTTCGGTGCTCTCAGACTTGGAATCATCCAAGCTGGTGAGAACTATGTCTAACAGAGTTTTTGGGGGTTCTTCCCCGTTACTGCTGTCGGTCTGAATTTGTGCGTTCAGCTGTTTAGCCTTTCCAGAATTGTCCAATCACACGTCACGCGTTCATCAGTGTCGTGGGTGACAATGATAAGCTTGTTTTGCTGTCATTTTCAACAAATGAGTTGTTACGCCTTGTTTTGGCGTGCCAGTTTCTGCCGAATAAGAGTGGAGGACAGTGAATTTCTTGGCCCATGGAGAAATGTCCAAGCAGGCGCTTTCAAGACTGATAGCAGGCTTGCATCCGACTCATCAATGCGAAAGTGCGATAAAATTTGCGCCGCAGGCGAAGAATGCAATGCCATTGTTGAACCGGGGCGGTCTATTACGGCAATTGGCATGGAATGAGCGATGTCGCGCCAACGTTCCCAGTGGTGGAATTGCCCCAAATTGTCAGCGCCCATGATCCAAACGAAGTTTACATCGCGATTGCGTTCTACAATATGATTAAGGGTGTCGGCAGTGTACCGCGTGGGCATATTTATTTCGCAGGCTGTGATTTTCATACGCGGATCGGTTGTGATCAGTTCACATGCAGTGATGCGTTGCGAAAGTGGAGCAAGGTTGCTTGTGTTTTTCAGCGGGTTGCCGGGTGTGACGAGCCACCAGATTTGATCAAGCTCTAAACGTCGTAACGCTTGCTCGCACACATGCACATGACCTTCGTGCGGGGGATTGAACGATCCGCCAAAAAGACCAATGCGTTGACCAGATTCCGTCATTGGCATTTTGAGATAATTTGTAAGCGATGCGTCCATAAAGTCTTCATACGATGGGGCGCACTAAAAACAAATCCACAATGTAAATATTTGCTGATACAACAAACAGGAATTGGAAATTCTACGGTTGAAATTTTGACGACACTTCTTGGATGCATTGCGGATGATTTTACGGGCGCGACAGATCTTGCTGGTTTACTGGCGCGCAGTGGTGTGAAAGTTTCGCTGAGAATTGGCGTGCCGAACGAACCACCGAAGGATACGGCCGCCTTTGAAATTATAGCGCTGAAGACACGCACCTGGCCTGTCAGTGATGCGGTGAACGAATGCCTGAGCGCATTGAACTGGCTTCAAAAAACTGGTGCAGAACAGTTTTTCTGGAAATATTGTTCCACTTTTGACAGTACGGCAGAAGGCAATATTGGACCTGTTGCTGAAGCTTTGATGGCCGAGTTGAATTGCGAACAAACGATTTACTGCCCGGCATTTCCTGAAAACGGGCGATCCATATACATGGGCAACCTTTTTGTGGAGGAACACCCCCTTGCCGAAAGCTCCATGAAGGACCATCCACTCACTCCGATGCGCGACAGTAATTTGATGCGACTGCTGAAACCTCAGGTGACGAAGCCTGTGGGTCTTGTAAACCGGTTGGCAGTGGCACGAGGTGGAGATGTTATCAAAAGCAGTTTGGATAGTCTCAAGAAAGAGGGCGTTGCTCACGTCGTTGTGGATGCTGTGGCTGATGCCGACTTGGAAGCAATCGCACATGCTTGTCAAAATATGCCGTTAATAACGGGGGGCAGCGCTTTGGCGATGCCTTTGCCTTACCTTTACATAAAGAATGGAGAACTTTCGGAACTGAGTGCTCAACGCGTTACTCCCCAGACAGGTAATGCCTCCATTGTGTTGTCGGGAAGTTGTTCTGCTATGACGCGTCAACAAGTTGCGACCTATATCCAAACCACTCCCAGCTTTAAACTTGATCCAATTATGATTGCGAGGGATGGAGTTGCGGCTGCTTTAGGCTGGTTAGAAGATCAACCAATGGATGTTGTTCCAATTTTATATGCGACGGCTGAACCAGAAGATGTTGCAGCAGCACAGGCAGAACTTGGCTTGGAAATGGCTGGCGATACCATAGAACAAGCTTTGGCGGATATTGCTGTGGCGGCGTGTGCGAAAGGTATCCGTCGATTCTTGGTTGCCGGCGGTGAAACGTCTGGTGCCGTGACAAAAGCTTTGGATATTTCAACTCTTGATGTGGGCGATGAAATTGCACCAGGTGTGCCGTGGTGCTTTTCCAACTGTGGTGGGAATAGTATTGCGATTGCTCTCAAATCTGGCAACTTTGGCAAAGAAACGTTCTTTGCGGACGCATTGAAAATGTTGGATGAAATATGAGTTCAGAAACCCGCCTTCGAGACCAAATTTGCCTGTTTGCGAAGTCCTTATTTGACCGTGGTTTAACGGGCGGGTCTACGGGCAATATTTCTGTACGCACAGAAGATGGTGGTTTGCTTGTGTCGCCGACGGGCACATCTTTTGGCAGGCTTAATCCAAACCGCCTTAGCCGTTTCGATGAGAAAGGTGTATTGATCGATGGCGATGCGCCTACCAAAGAAATGCCATTGCATCAGGCGTTTTACGACACACGTTCCACGGCAGGTGCGGTGGTTCATTTACATTCATGTCATTCGGTGGCGTTATCTTTAATGCCGGATGTAAATGAAGATAGTTTTCTGCCACCACTTACGCCTTATGCTATTATGAAGCTCGGTAAGGTGAAATTGCTGCCCTACTTCATGCCCGGTGATCCAGAGATTGGAAATGCTGTACGTAGCTTGGCTGGCAAACGCAGTGCCGTGATGTTGTCCAACCATGGTCCTGTCGTTGCGGGAAAGGATGTGGAAGCGGCTTGTAATGCGATTGAAGAATTGGAAGACACAGCGCGTTTAGCTCTTATCATGCACGGCATCAAAGCTCGACAATTGAGTGAACCGCAAATCAAAAATCTTGTAACGAAATTTGACGTTGAGTGGGATGACTGAGCTTCAGCTGCTCATAAATTTCTTACGCCGTTCTTTCATGAGTTCATTGGCTTCTGGCGTTCCATCATGGAATGATCCGAAAAATTTATCCCACGGCATTTCAAGAGATCCGTAATTGCACTCAAAATATCGATGATGCATTTGGTGATGAAATGTGCCGAGTTTCAATCGATTTTCGTCTTTAACAACGAGCGCTTCATACCCGGTATGAGTGGTCGCTGCGGTGAGTGTGTAATATTGTAGGTGAAACAGAATGTGGATCGGATGCGCAGCAACGACAAAGTGTATGAGCACGGTTCCAAGATAGATGATGTGTTCGACCGGATGCATGGATAGCCCAGACCATGGCCCCACATTCACATTGCGATGATGCAAAGCGTGAACGTGTTTGTAGAGAAATGGCACGTGCAGCAAACGGTGTATCCAGTAGAAGTAGAAGCTTTCCCAAAGCGGAATGAACAGAAACATCACCACAAACCAAATTGGATTGTCGGCCCAAGTGAGCATGGGGGCATAGCCGTTGGCCATGGCCCAGAACATCAGCACTTCATAGGCTGTCCAGACACCAACACCGCTTCCCAATGTCCAAAACATATTGTCTCGAATTTGCCCTCCAAGGGTAAATTGCTTGCCGTTTTTCATCAGCGGACGAGGGTCGTATTTCAGCTTATGGCCTTGTTTGGTGAACGTATAAAAATACAGGTGCAAGCCACCAGCGACGGCTGTCATCAACGCCAGATTGCGAACGTACATTTCAGCGATCCAGCCAAAGGCCAGTGTTTTGGTTTCTTCCAAAGGGGGTTGAAACCAATAGAAAGAAACACATGCAATTGCGACGATGATCAGTTTTTCAGTGATCAGGAACCAAGAATTCCAGACCCATTTCAACATGTCCAATGGCCGAAGTGGCCAAGTGAAAAACGGCGACACTTTGAGCGGCACATTTGGAACGTGATTCCAACCCTTCAAAGGCGCCTCCGACATGTATTATCCTCTTATTTGCCCTGAGCCGCGCACCACATATTTGAAGCTGGTGAGTTGCTCAACGCCCACCGGGCCACGGGCATGCATTTTGCCTGTGGCGATGCCAATCTCTCCACCCATGCCAAATTCGCCGCCATCGGCAAATTGGGTGGAGGCATTGTGCATCAAAATTGCGCTGTCGATCTCGTTGAAAAACCGCTCAACAACTTTTGCGTCTTCCGCGATTACTGCGTCTGTATGACTGGAAGACCATGTGTTGATATGATCAATCGCGCCACCAATTCCGTCCACCAAGCCAACTGTGATGATTTTGTCGAGATATTCTGTCGACCAATCGTCTTGGTTTGCAGGCTTCACATTGGGGATGAGTTTTTGGATCGCTTCATCGCCTCGGATTTCGCAACCGCGCGTGACCAATGCTTCGATTAAGGGTTTTGCCAAACGGTTCACATCCGCGGAATCAATCAGCAAAGTTTCTGCGGCGCCGCAAATACTGACGCGACGTAATTTGGCATCGACGATGATGCTAGTGGCCATTTCAAGGTTGGCTGATTTGTCTACATATACATGCACCAATCCTTCTAAGTGGGAAAAGACGGGGACACGCGCATCAGACTGCACGAGCTCTACCAGGCCTTTGCCGCCACGCGGGACAATCACGTCTACATTTCCGTTAAGACCTTTCAGCATTTCACCTACTGCAGCACGGTCTGTTACGGGTACAAGTTGAATGGTTTCGGCGGGTAGGCCTGCGGACTTCAATCCTTTGACCATACAGTCATGGATTGCTCGGGAGGAATTGAAACTGTCTGTACCGCCGCGCAAAATGACCGCATTGCCCGCTTGTAAACAAAGTGATCCAGCATCAGCCGTAACATTGGGGCGGCTTTCGTAGATCACACCAATCACGCCCAGTGGTGTGCGCACACGGGAAATATCCAAACCATTGGGACGATCCCATTGAGCTATAGTCTGGCCGATTGGATCGGGAATGGAGGCAATCGCTTGCACTGCTGCGGCCATATCAAGAATACGATCTTTGGTGAGGTTCAGTCTGTCCAACATGGGAGTGGACAATCCAGCTTCTTTCCCGTTGATCATATCAATCGCATTGGCGTCGAGAATATTACTGACGTTGTTGCGGATGGATTCTGCGGCACCCGTCAGGGCGGCATGTTTACGATCTGACGAAGCGGTTGCCAACACTGCTGCTGCGGCGCGTGCATTGCGACCAATCACTTGCATGATTTCGGCAATTTCAGCTTCTGTATATGTGGTTTTTTCCAGCATAGTGATCTCGTCTTCGTTGTCTTAAATTCAGTATAAGGGGCAGAACTCAATTGTGGGAAGGGTTGAGGGCCATATCATCGCGATGAATAAGTGCCGGTCGCCCGGCATATCCCAACAGGGATTCAAGATCGGTACTATTTGCACCTTTGATTAAATCGGCCTCTTCGGCGTCATAGCCAATGAGACCTTGGCCCAAAATAAATCCCGTTTTGGTTTTTAATGTCACCACATCGCCGCGCGCAAAATTTCCGCTTATAGACGTGACACCAGCAGGTAAAAGGCTTTTGCCTGTTTGCAATGCGGTGGCTGCGCCATCATCCAATATGACTTCTCCAGCGGTTTGCAATTGTCCTGCAATCCATTTTTTACGTGCGCCGCCAGATGTGGGCAGCGCCTTGAACAAGGTTGATGCTTCGCCGTTTTGTAAAGCTGAAATAGGGTGGTTGCGCGTGCCCGATGTTATGATCATATCTGTCCCCGCGCGGGTTGCAATTTTGGCGGCTTCAATTTTTGTCACCATACCACCGCGTGATAATTCAGAGCCTGCACTGCCAGCCATGGATTCAATCTCCGGCGTGATGTTGCCCACAACAGGGATGAGCTTTGCATCAGGATTGTCATTGGGTGGAGCAGTGTAAAGACCATCAATGTCGGACAATAAAATGAGCAAATCTGCATTCATCATGGTTGCAACACGTGCTGCCAGCCGATCGTTGTCACCGTAGCGAATTTCACTTGTGGCGATGGAATCGTTTTCGTTGACCACTGGAATGGCATTCAATTCAAGTAAACGTTCAATTGTGTCGCGAGCGTTGAGATAAGTTCTGCGCCCTGCGCCACCTTCGGTATCGTTTAGGGTCAACAAAATTTGTCCAGCTACTAAAGATTTTTCCGACAGAGCTTGTGACCATGCACGACCCAACTCAATTTGCCCGACGGCTGCAGCGGCCTGGCTCTCGTCTAATTTCAAAGGTCTGTTCGGTAGTTTTAAAACATTACGACCAAGGGCAATCGCGCCGGAAGAAACCAGCAGAACTTGGGTGCCACCTTCAACCAACTTACCAATGTCATCGCACAGGGAGTTGAGCCAGTCTTCTTTAAGACCAGAGGCTCGATCAACCAAAAGGGCAGACCCAACTTTGATGACAATTCGCTCTTTGCCTGACAGTTGCATTTCACTGTTCCAGAGTGGTGCGTTGCCAGCGTGGGTCCGGAATGTTGTCGTCTTCCGCGTTGCGTGCTGTTTCTACGTGTTCCATCATTGCGCGCAACACATCTTCTGTTCCAGTATGTGTGGCGGCTGAAAGAAGCATCACTTTGGCTCCACACGCTTTTTCAAGTGCAGCTTTTTTCTCTGTCAGAATTTCTTCATCGACGATATCAATTTGAGACAACGCAACGATTTCGGCTTTGTCGCCGAGTTCGTTTCCATAGGCTTCCAGCTCGGTACGAACAGTGTTGTAGGTCGTTGCCGCGTCTTCTTCGTTACAGGAAACCAGATGCAATAAAACCCGTGTGCGTTCTACATGACCCAGAAAACGATCGCCAATGCCAACGCCTTCGTGAGCGCCTTCAATGAGCCCCGGAATATCGGCGATCACAAACTCGCGTGCATCGATGCGTGCAACGCCCAAATTCGGGTGAAGTGTAGTAAAGGGATAGTCCGCAATTTTTGGCTTTGCAGCACTGACTATCGATAGAAATGTGGATTTCCCTGCATTGGGTAAACCAACCACTCCAGCATCAGCGATTAATTTGAGACGAAGCCAAATGGTGCGTTCATCGCCTTCCAAACCGGGGTTGGCACGGCGTGGTGCTTGGTTTGTAGATGTTTTGAAATGAGCATTGCCGAAGCCGCCATTGCCACCTTTGGCAATGCGGAAACGCTGGCCTTCTTCGGTGATATCACAGATGAGAGTTTCGTTGTCTTCTTCGTAGATTTCAGTTCCGGCAGGAACTTTCAGGGTTACATCAGTACCGTTTGCGCCGTGGCGATTGCGGCCCATGCCGTGGACACCAGTTTTGGCCTTGAAATGTTGCTGGTAGCGATAGTCGATTAAGGTGTTGAGATTGTTGACGCCTTCCACCCAAATGTCGCCGCCTCGACCGCCATTGCCGCCGTCTGGTCCACCATATTCAATATACTTCTCGCGGTGAAACGAGACACTGCCCGCGCCACCGGCACCGGACTTTATGTAAATTTTAGCTTGATCAAGAAATTTCATGGTTTTGTCCGTAAAGGCTTCATGCACTGATTAAAGCATCAGTAAAGCAAAGGCCATGCCTTGCGTGATTTGCAACTGAGTTTGGTTATTGCGCTTAGCGCAGCTAGGCTATAATTTTGTTAAAGAGAGAATTTTGAGATGTACAAAATTGCTGCAATTCTGATTGGCGTGATCGCCGCATTGCATTTTTACATTGCTTGGTTTGAAATTTTTGCTTGGGTGGAGCGCGGCCCTCGTGTGTTCTCAGCCTTACCGGTAGATTTATTTCCGCCCACTAAAGCGATGGCTGCAAACCAAGGGGTCTACAATGCTTTCTTGGCGATAGGCCTAACATGGTCACTCTTTATTTTTGATACCAAGTGGCGGGCGAATGTTGCCACTTGTTTTTTACTCTTTGTCGCAATCGCTGGAATCGCCGGTGCGATAACAATCTCAACGCGCATACTCTTTATTCAAACAGTGCCTGCAATGGTCGCAATCATCTTTGTGTTTCTCAGCCGAAAACGCTGAAAGGTCTGCGGCTGAGATATAGGCGCGGTTACGGTCGTTTGAGTTTGTGGGCGTCTTTTGTGCGTGCAAAGTTTACGGTTACGCGCCCCACAGGAACCAAAAGTTTGAACACAGTCGCTGTGTTCACAACAGTTCCGTCTGGTTTCAAAACCATCTTGTCCCGAAAGCGCACCAAGTTGCTTTTGTTGGCTGCATCGAGATAAAGCTTGTAACCATAGCGCGCCGTGTTGCCATGAATGCGGACTTTGGCCACACCTTTCACGTCGTCGCGACGGCCGATATATTTGCCAGGCCCTGTTTTCGTGAAATACCAGATTTTGCGTTCTTTCACGCCATCATCATATTTGAAGTCTTCAATCAGCTTCAACGTTTTGCCATTCCAAATGCCTTTGAGGTCCACGCGGAACGTGCGTTTCACGCCATTGATCGCAGAGAACTTTCCGTAGGCAACGGTTTTGCCGCGAAAATAGTTTTCAAACGTGAATGTTTCGGTGGCTGATGTAGCACGGGCTGCAAATATGCCCACGAACACAATGGCAAATGCCATAAGGGTTTTTAAAGTGATGCGCATGAAATACTCCTTCACGCTTTTCGACATTCAAGTAACGTTTAAGCTGCCTCATTGGTTTCAAGGGAACCAAACATTTGCTCAAATGTTGAACGTTGCAGTGTGGTGTGAACGATTGGCACCTCTTCGTTGCGCACTGCATTGAACGCACTGCCTTTGCCTGAACGCTCGAAGCCGAGATTATCCATTACCTTCAAAGACCCAATATTGCCTACTTGGGCATAGCTGCGGATTGTAGCAGTGTTATAGTGGCGGAAAGCACGTGCAATCACGGCACGGGTGGCTTCCGTCATATAACCTTTACCCCAACAAGGTTCGTCCAACCAATAACCGAGAACGGGTGCCTCTCCATCGATCGATGCATTATGTACGCTAACAGAGCCAATCAAGCGTTCGCGGTGAATGGTATAAACGCAGCCATTTTTGCCGTCGCGGTTTTTGTCCACCCATTCGTCTGCGTGTTCACGCAAATAAGGGAAAGGTGGCGTGCCAAGATTGCGCGTGATGTTGGTGTTGCTCAACGCTTCGAAAAGCGCATCGCCATCAACTTCTAAAGGGGGTCTCAATGTGAGGCGTCTTGTAACGAGAATATCCATGGGGCATTCCTTCTCTTTCAGGTTTGCCCTTTCGCGTTTTGCACTTCCTCAAAGTGCTTTCTAAAACGAAAAAGGGGAGATGGTGCCCCATCTCCCCTTCTATAATGTCTTTGATATGACATCCGGGGTTCGAGACACCGGATGATACATATTGTGATCCGGTTATTCAGCAGCTTCCGCCACTGGCATGACGGAAATATAGGTGCGTTTGTTTGCTTTGGTTGCAAACGACACACGGCCTTCAGTGAGTGCAAAAATCGTGTGATCTTTGCCGATACCCACATTGGTGCCCGGGTGCCACTTGGTGCCGCGCTGACGCACGATGATGTTGCCTGGCACAACTGCCTGGCCACCAAATTTCTTCACACCAAGACGGCGTCCGGCGGAATCGCGACCGTTTCTGGATGAGCCACCAGCTTTTTTATGAGCCATATCTTTGTCTCCTTATCGAAGCGAAGCCAAAAGCTTACGCTTAATGTGTTAGGCGCTGGCCGCGAGGCTTACGCTTTGTCCTTAGCTTGAACTTTCCAGTCATTGATCTGGTCTGCGCTGAAAGGCATATATTCATCTACAGTGACAATCTCTGCGTCTGTCAAAGCGGCGATTTGAGCGAAAGTCATGATACCTTGCTCGTTCAATTGCTTTTCTGCAACAGGGCCGATGCCCTTGATGTCAGTCAGCTTGTCTTTTTCGCCACCAGCTGGTGCCGTGAAGAGCGGAGCGCCGGCTGCGGGTGCTGCGGCTTTCTTTTCTTCTTTTGGTGCTTCAGCTTTTTTTGCAGGTTTAGCTGCAGCTTCTTCTTTAGCAGGCTTAACTTTAGGAGCCTTGGTCGCTTTTGTTGCGCCCGTTGCTTTTTTCGAAGGCTTTTTGCCGTCTGTCAGAATTTCGCTGATCTGCAACAGTGTGTAGTGCTGACGATGACCGATTGTACGGCGTGAATTTTGGCGACGGCGCTTTTTGAAGGCGATAACCTTGCGCGCACGGCCTTGTTCCACGATTTCAGCAGTGACCATAGCACCATCCACAAGTGGGGCGCCGATAGTGTTGCCGACCATCAGAACTTCATTGATTTCGATTATGTCGCCGGGTTCACCAGCGAGCTTTTCGACCTTTAATTGGTCTTCGACGGCAACAGAATACTGCTTTCCGCCTGTTTTAATGACTGCGAACATCGTTTTTTCCTTCAGTGTTCAGCTGCGCTTTGCCAAGACATTATTGAGATAAGCCCAATAGATAATCCCTTGAAAACAAGCGCCTTTTTGCCAGTCTGGTTGGGTGATAAGAACAGGACACGGTTGATCCGCATCTCAGTTCACAGCCGGATATAAAGAAACCGTGCCGGGAGTCAAGCTTTGTGCGGGTTTTGACGGCTCCGCTATTTATACAAATTCGCTTTGACTTACCTGTCAGCGCCACTCATTTTGCATTTTCAATGGAATGACGAATTCTAAGGTGGGCACCGTGACTGAGACACATAAACCTTCGATAAATTCCCGTTTGGAAGGTCTGCGCAATTTGTCGCCGCAAGAACGCATGCAACAGATTGTTGAGACCACGCCGCTGACCCAAGATGTTGCCGAAGCGTTCGGCAAGGGCGGTTTACCGCTTTCTGTGGCCAATGGAATGATTGAAAATGTGTTCGGCACATTTGAATTGCCCATCGGGATTGCCACGAATTTTACCATCAATGGCCGTGACTATCTCATTCCCATGGCGGTGGAAGAGCCTTCCGTTGTGGCGGCGGCTTCTTATATGGCGCGGATTGTACGGGATTGCGGTGGGTTTCAAACCTCCAGCATGGACCCGATCATGCGGGCGCAAATTCAGGTTCCGGGTTTGGGTGATCCGTACGGTGCGCGTGCGCGGGTGTTGAACCAACGCCAATCGATCATCCAAGTCGCGAATGAAAAAGACGAGGTGCTGATTTCCCTCGGCGGCGGGTGCCGAGACGTAGAAGTTCATGTGTTTGATGATACCCCCGTTGGCCCGATGATGGTGGTGCATCTGCTTGTGGATGTGCGCGATGCCATGGGGGCCAACACGGTAAACACGATGGCGGAAACCGTGGCCCCGTTGATAGAAGAGATCACGGGCGGTGAAGTGCGATTGCGCATCTTATCAAACTATGCGGACCGCCGCATCGCCCGCGCCATGGTACGTGTCACGCCGGAAGCTCTGGCGACGAAAGAGTATTCGGGCGAGCGGATTGCCAAGGGCATTGTGGAAGCTTGCGCTTTTGCCATCGTTGACCCGTATCGTGCGGCCACTCACAACAAAGGCATTATGAACGGGGTCGACCCTGTGGTGGTGGCCACGGGCAATGACTGGCGCGCAATTGAAGCGGGGGCGCATGTGTGGGCTTCGCGTTCTGGCCGCTACACATCGCTGTCGCATTGGGAAATCGATAGGGACGGCAATCTGGTGGGCACGCTGGAAATGCCCATGGCTCTGGGTCTTGTCGGAGGAGCCACCAAAACTCATCCTGCAGCGCGTGCCGCATTGCAAATTTTGAATGTGGAAACGGCGCAAGAACTGGCAGAGGTCACGGTGGCGATTGGCTTGGCGCAAAACATGGCGGCGCTTCGGGCGCTGGCAACGGAAGGCATTCAAAAAGGCCACATGGCACTCCACGCCCGCAACATCGCGATTGTTGCGGGTGCAGAAGGAGACGAGGTTGAAAAGGTTGCCAACGTGCTAGCTGCAAATCACGACGTGCGGGTGGACCGCGCCAAAGAGGTTTTGGCGACCCTGCGCAAAGACAAGGGTTGATTGATGGGAGAGCGGGTCACTGTTGTTGAGGTTGGCCCGCGCGATGGGCTGCAAAACGAAAAGCGTATCTTTTCAACCGAAGACAAGCTGCACTTGATTTCATTTTTGGGGAAAGCGGGTTTGACGCGCATTGAGACGACCGCTTTCGTTTCGCCCAAATGGGTGCCGCAAATGGCTGACCATGATCTTGTGATGCGTGGGGCTGAACGGCGGGACAATCTGGAACTCTCTGCGCTGGTGCCGAATGAAAAAGGTGCATTGGCGGCAATCGCAGCAGGCGCACAAGCGCTGGCGGTGTTTGCGAGTGCCTCAGAAAGTTTTGCGCGCAAAAACACCAATTGTTCGATTGCTGAAAGTTTTGAGCGTTTCAAACCCGTGGCGACTTTGGCCAAGCAGAACAATCTGCCGCTACGCGGCTATATCTCCTGCGCCATAGACTGCCCTTATGAAGGGGCGCTTGCGCCTGAAGCCGTGGGCGAAG
Organism: uncultured Rhizobiaceae group bacterium; assembly: GCA_938010435.1. Lineage (GTDB taxonomy): Bacteria > Pseudomonadota > Alphaproteobacteria > Rhizobiales > Rhizobiaceae > Pseudahrensia. The sequence goes on from CALLUS010000009.1 coordinate 84,031, forward strand.
TGGCCGACCAATTGTTGGGCTTGGGCTGCACGGAAATCGCGGTGTCCGACACAATCGGCCAAGCCACGCCCATGCAGGTGGACACGGTGTTGCGTTATGTTTTGAAAACCGTTCCTGCCGACCAAATCGCTTGTCATTTCCACGACACATCCGGCCAAGCGCTTGCCAATGTGGATGCTGCGCTGGCGTTAGGCATCCGCATTTTCGACAGCGCCATAGGCGGCCTAGGCGGCTGCCCCTTCGCCCCGGGCGCGGCGGGAAACTTGGCCACGGATGCGCTGGTGAAGCATTTGGGGGAGCGGGGATATGAGTGTGGGGTGAATTTGGAAGTGTTGGGGGATGCGGAGCGGTTTGTGGAAAGGGTCGACGGTTTATTAGTAGTAAAAGGCATTCTTTCCAAATAGATCAATTTCTTTTGGTTTTATGACCGCAGAAACTTTCTCTGGATCCTTCTTAACCAAATGCTTAGAATCCAAAGCAGCTGTAAGTTTTTCATTGTTAACCCATTCGCTATTCCAGAGTTGAACCACTCCACCATTTACAATCTTGCAAATAGCTTCGTCGCTTTCAAAATCAAAGCCGACTGACTTTGGTTTTGTCACTCGTTGCAACCAAATTTCAAGGTACCCGTTGTTTGGAATTTTACTCATTTTCAATTGAACAGATTCCCATAGGCTCTGCTTTTTCGATGTTTCCTCTAATGAGATTAGGTGGCTTAGAATGCCTGCAATTGCTGGGAAAGTTTGAGGTGAATTGAAAGCAATATCTGAAAGAATTGCTACCTGAACTTCCAAATCATCGGGTTTAGTTTTCAACTTAAAGATGCTTTTATGCATTTCTGCGAGCAATTTTCTCAATGCTCCTGAGTTTGGGTGTTTCAATCCAAAAGAGTGAAGTCGGAGCAGTTTTTTCTGGAGCGTTTTTGCGTTTGTGTCGCCGAGATCCTGTAGATCAATTGCAGCCTTTTTATCTGCTTTGATAGAACCTTCGACAACGTTTGTGGCGACTAGAGTCTTTGCCATACTCAGCCGCATTCCAACAGTTCTTAAATTGTCACTGACCGCCTTTAATATTCTTTGACCTTGTTCGTCATTGTTTGTGAAAATCCTATAGTCATCACGATAGCGAATTATTTTAAAATCCCTCATGGAGCTTAGTTCTTCGGTTATAAGTTCATCAACAAATCCAAGAACTAACTCGGCAATTAGGTCCATTAAAACGGAACCTTGGCTTATGCCATTTGTCTGTCCATATCGTCCTGATTGAATATGCCTATCGATTACATTTCCGAATAGGTTTTTATTACCGATTTCCCTTTTTGAGTCTTCTATTCCGTGAAGAGCCCACGGGATGCTGTGTGTGTAAAGTGATCCATAGCAATCTGTAACATCTGTATGTAGCAAATGGCTGTATTGCAGAGATTCAACAATTGATATTTGTTCAACCTGTTGCCACCATGCCATCACTTGGGCAGCAACATCATTTTCTTCTTCATTAGTTATTACTGGTAAGCTGCAACAGCTAACGACTGTTTTTTCGAAATCTTTGAATCTGTTTACAATGAATTTCCAATTACCTTTTTCGCAAATATTATTCACGAGTGACACGTAAATTGCAGGATGCATCAACTCGAAAGGGCGCCAGCCAAACCGACCATCTTTATTTGCGATGAGACTGTAATTCACCTTATCTAATTTGGCAGGCCATGTGTCGGTCTTAAATTCTTTAAAGTCCTTGGTTTTTAATATTTTGGACACATCTGACAAAATTTTTTGGAAGCTCAGATATTTGGGGAAATCTAAATTGAAATAACTTTCACTTTCTAACAAATGCTTTTTGGCTTCATCAGCGCTGAGCGAAGTAATTAGCTTAATATTTTTTGAGTTGATCATGTTATATTGTTCAAAAATTTAATTCTTAAACGTAGAACTGATTTCATGTAGTTTTGTAAAGTAAAATGTTGCAAATGACCAACCTCATCACCCTCAACGGAACCAGTAGTTCAGGCAAAACGTCTATTACGCGTAAGCTGCAAAAACCGTTGCTGCAGGTTTGGTTGAACTTTTCGATTGATTCCGTGCTGTACGCTCTGCCTCAGGCGGAGTTGGGCTCGATGATCTCTGGTGAGACAATCACGCGGGATGAACATCATTATCCCAAACTTGTTTAGGGCTCTGACGGCTTGTCATCCTCGGGCTTGACCCAAAGTCCTATGACAGGGGTATTTGAACTCAATCGAAAACTCAAATTGGTTCTCCACCCTTGAGGGGGAGGTGTCGCCTTAGGCGATAGAAGTGGTAGCGCGCCAAGCGCGCTAACTTATTCGTTTTGACCCCTCTCTGCCTTCGCTGCGCTCACGCATCCCTCCCTCAAGGGGCTGGAGTGGTCATGCCGAAAAACCGTATAAGCTCATTCTGCTCCCGCAAGTATCGGGTGGATAGGGGCGCAGCGGTTTCATAGTTTCTGTTCACATTCAACGAACCGAGGAACTGAAAATGGATTTTGCAATCAAAGGAATTTCTGCCGACGACTTTCGTCATCTCTACGGATTGTCTGATGAAGAATTGGCGGCCAAAGGTGCAAAGCGATATGTGTGCGATAACGCGCCGGGATATCCCGACCGCGTTGAAATGCGCGATGCCGAAATCGGGGAAACCCTGTTGTTGGTCAACCACGTGAGCATGGGCAAAGATTCCCCCTACAAAGCGTCCCACGCGATATATGTGCGTGAAGGTGCGGAGGACACGTACGAAGCCAAAAACGAAGTGCCGCCTGTTATGTATAACAGGTTGCTTTCGCTCCGCGCTTTCGATCAAGCCGGCATGATTGTCGATGCCGATGTGGTCACGGGCAACGATATTCAACCGAGCATTGAGCGTCTTTTGGAAAATGAAAACGTGGAACACATCGATGCCCACAATGCAGCCAGAGGCTGTTTTTCAGGACGCATTACACGGGCGTGAATTCGGGTGATGCGAACGGTCATGAACGCTCCTTCTGACCGTTCTCATTGTATGGTGTGGGGTTAGCGGTAGTATCCACCAAACCCTCCACGGAAGCGACCGCCTCCGAAATTAAAGGATCCGAAACTGTCAAAATTCCGGTCATTCCGATATCCGTAGCCCGAGTTGTAACCACGACGGTATCTGCGATGGCTTCTGTAACCGCGGTTGCTGTAACCTCTTCTTAAACGGATACCGCGACGGCTTCTGCTGCGATAACCACGGCTGCGATGACGACGGCTACGATAGCGACGTGATCTTATTTCCAGAACACCTACTTCAGCGTCAGCGGAAATTGCGGGGACAAATGTACCGGCCGAGAAAGAAGCGGCTTGCGCCTGTGACGTAAGAGGAGTGGATACCAATGTGGCAACCGCGACGAATATTGCTGCTGGGAGCTTCATATCTATTGCTCCTTTCTTGCATGTTGGCTTCAATTTGAAGCGTGAAAAGTATCGAGCAACTTATTGGATTGCCTGAATTGCAACATGAAACGTTGCAGTTTTCTAAGGATGACGACCTTGGAGAAATTGCACAATAGACCTCCTTTGAATGTGACCAAAGTGTGATAAGTGGCTTTTGAATGAAATTTTATATAATAATTACAAATGTTTATGAGATCACATATTGCGTGATGAACCGGTTTTAGGTTTTGCATGTATGCGTATTGGGACCTTGGATAAAAGCAAGTTTCTCGATGCCAGCACCCATCTTCTCTCTGTGACATGTAAGTGACTGGTGGATTGGAGAAATGGGGCGAATCACACTGGTCTGACATTTTTACACACTGTCTCAATCATTCGGCATGCGCGCTTCAATCATTCCTGAATACCAGCTTGAGCCAAAGGGTATGGCATTGTCATCAAAGTTATAGGCGGGGTGGTGGCACTGTGCGCTGTCGCCATTGCCGAGGAAAATATATGCGCCGGGGCGTTCTTCCAACATGTAGCTGAAATCTTCGGCGGGCATTATTGGGTCCACGTTGTCGTTCACATTGGTTGAAATTGATCTAGCAACATCTGCCGCGTACACGGTATTTTTGGGTGTGTTCATGGTCACAGGATAGCCTGTCTCCCATTTCACTTCGGCGGTCGCGCCAAAAGCTACTGCGGTGTTTTCAACAATCGAGTGAATGCGAGATTCTGCAAATTTGCGATTCTCTTTGTCCAATGTGCGAACGGTGCCCTGCATACGCACTGTGTGGGCAATCACATTGCTGGCGGCGCTGTCGGTTTCAAACGTGCCGACCGTCAATACAACACGTTGTAGCGGGTCGACATTGCGCGAAACAACGGATTGCAAAGCCACGACGATGTGGGCTGCAACGAGGGTTGTATCAACTGCCGCATGGGGTTCAGCGGCATGGCCACCTTTGCCCGTCACGGTGATATCGAATTCATCAGATGAAGCCAGCAACGCGCCGGGGCGAATGGCAAAATGACCAACGGGAATGCCAGGCGCGTTGTGCATGCCATAAACTTCTTGAATTCCAAAACGGTCCATCAAGCCGTCTTGGCACATGGCGAGTCCTCCTGCGCCACCTTCTTCGGCCGGTTGAAAAATTATGACTGTAGTGCCGTTGAAATTGCGGGTCTCACAGAGATATTTTGCAGCCCCCAATAACATGGCGGTGTGCCCGTCATGGCCGCATGCATGCATCATGCCTTCGGTAGCGGAAGCGTAATCAAGGCCTGTTGTTTCAAGGATGGGCAGTGCGTCCATATCAGCACGCAGGCCGATGGTTTTACCGCTGTCGGATTTTTGACCTTTGATGACACCGACAACTCCGGTGCGACCAATACCTTCTACAACCTCGTCGCATCCAAAGGCGCGCAACAGTTCTGCTACACGGGCGGCGGTGCGGTGAACTTCGTATAGGAGTTCTGGATGTGTATGAAAATCGTGCCGCCACTCAACGATTTCGGAATGTAGTTCGGCATATCGATTTTTGACGGGCATGAGATCAATCCAATGCAGTTCGGGACAATACAAATACGGCCCTGTCAGGATGATCTGAACAGGGCCGCAAATTCAAGTGGTGAATTTCTGGTTTGTTTACGAGAACCAGCCTTTAACTTTGCCCCAAACAGATTTCTTGGGAGCTGGTTCAACGACCGAACCTTTGACAGCTTCAACGCCTTTAAGCTCGGGTAATGGCTCACTCTCGAAGTGATCTTCGTCAGCTTGAAGTTCTGCTTTCTCAATTGTTTGTGTCGTGATGGTCGACGCAAAAGAATTCATCTTTGAAAGGGTCGCAGGGCCAGCCATACCGTCAGCTTCTAAACCGTTTGCGGTCTGGAACTCTATAACGGCTTTCTTGGTGCCGGGGCCAAAACGGCCGTCTGCACCAATGCCCAGATCTTCTTGCATTTGCTTTACGGCAGTGCCACGGGAACCGACGCGCAGGAGAACAAGTTCATGCAAACCCATTGCGGTGAAAGTATCTGGACCAGCGATGCCGTCCACAGCTAATCCGTTGGCTTGTTGAAATTCGCGAACAGCTTTTTCGGTGCCCGGGCCAAAATCACCGTCGGCGCCGATACCTAGTTTTTCTTGCAAGCGCTTCACCGGTGCGCCTTTTAGACCACGTTTTAAAATTGACATTTAGATCTCCAAAGTGAGTTTGAATAAATTCTGTAAAAGAAGCGTATCTGATCAAAATACCAAAATGCTTCGATTCATTGTTTGCACAATATCGTAGCTTTGGTGTGAACTGCCAGTGCTTAGGAGTCTGTAATTTCTGAACCAATGGGCTAAGGGGTGTAGGATGTTTGTGTGTCATGAGGCGCGTCTATGAAGGCTGTTATCGCAGGAGGGGGAATTGGAGGTTTAACTGCCGCTATTTGTTTGGTGAAAGCGGGCTGGGAAGTAACTGTATTCGAGCAAGCGCCGGAAATTTCTGAAATTGGTGCCGGTATTCAGATTAGCCCTAACGGGGTGAAAATCCTCGAACAGCTTGGTGTAATGCCTGAACTTGAAAACACGCTGTTTGAACCGGAAGCGATTGAGTTGCGCATTGGTGCCTCGGGTCGAGAGGTGTTCTATTTACCACTTAAAGGTGTTGCCGAAAAACGTTGGGGAGCGCGTTATATTCAAATCCACAGAGCAGATTTGATGAATGGATTGTTGGCGGTGTTGAACCAGTTGCAAGCGGGTGTTGTTAAAACGGGAAAGACTGTTGTTGGTTATGTGAAAACCCAACAAGGCGTTCAGGTAAACCTGTTAGATGGCGAGAGAGTTGAGGTTGACCTTCTTGTGGGGGCTGATGGTGTGCGTTCCAATATTCGTTCTCAAATGTTGGGGCCTGAACAGCCGCGCTTCACAGGCAATGTGGCTTGGCGATCTGTTGTTCCGATTGAAAAATTGAATGGTCATGTTCCTCCACCAACCGGATGTATATGGGCGGGGGCTGGAAGACATGCTGTCACGACCCGCATCCGCGGTGGATCGATGGTTAATTTTGTTGGAATTGTAGAACAAAACGATTGGCGTGAAGAAAGTTGGAAACTTGAAGGGTCAAAAGAAGATGCGTTGCGAGATTTCGGTGATTGGAATCCTGTTCTTAGAATAATAATTCAGGAATCAGATGTGCTCTATCGCTGGGCATTGTTTGATCGAGTTCCATTGGAAAAATGGTCTGATGGCCCCGTGATCTTGCTCGGGGACGCAGCACATCCAATGTTGCCGTCTTTGGCTCAAGGGGCCGTGCAATCTATTGAAGATGCCTATGTGCTTGCTCAGGAATTGGGCAAGGTAGACGACATTGCCCAAGCTTGTGACAACTATTTTGCTGAGCGAATTCGCAGAACTTCACGCATACAGAAGGGAGCAGCAGCCAATGTGAGTATGTTCCATCGCCGCAACATAGTTTCCCAATTATTGACATACGGTCCGATGAATTTGGCGAGTCGGCTTGCTCCACGTTTCTTGCATCGTCGCAATGACTGGTTGTTCGGGAAAGAATTCAATTGAAATGATTCATATTTACATTTGCCGGATGCGAAAAAGTGATTTGAATAAATTTTCATCTAGTGACAGGCTGATTGTATAGTTCAATGATATAGGTAGCGCCCATGTTCAATTCTGTTTTCAAAATATCCACCACGCTTGCTTTGATTGCATCTGCAACAATGTTTTCGACATTTGCGATCGCTTCTGGCGATGTTGCGAAAGAGCGCCAGACTTTGATGAAGAATGTCGGTGCTGCTACAGGTGCAGGTGCTGCGATGGTTAAGGGCGAAGTGGAATTTAATGCGGTTGCTGCACAACTTGTGTTGCGCACCATGAACAATGGTGGTTTGGGTTTTGGATACATGTTCCCTGAAGGCTCTGAGACCGGTTCTGAAACGGAAGCTGCTCCGGCGATTTGGTCTGACCGTGCCGGCTTCGATGCCGCAGTGAATAAATTTGTGGCAGAGACATCTGCAACGGTAACAGACCTTGATGGGTTTAAAGCAGCGTTTGGTGTGGCAACTGCCAATTGTGGTGCTTGTCACAAAGCCTATCGTGTGAAGAAAAACTAGCACAACTTATTCATGATAAAAAAACTCAGCATTGTTGCTCTGCTATTTGCGGTTATTGGCTCTGCTGTGTTTTGGGTGCTGACACTTCCTAACAATATGCAACCAAATGAACTTGCAGCATTTCCAGATGGTGATGCTGATGCGGGAGAAACTATGTTTTGGGCCGGCGGGTGCGCCAGTTGTCATGCTGCAAAAGGCGCAACGGGCGATGCTAAACTGGTCTTGTCTGGTGGTGTGGAACTCAAAACACCCTTTGGCACTTTTTATGCGCCCAATCTGTCACAAGATCAGCAAAACGGTATTGGTGGCTGGTCGTTGGGTCAATTTGCAAATGCAATGAAGCGTGGAGTGTCGCCGCAAGGTGAACATTATTATCCAGCGTTTCCTTATACGTCATATACCCGCATGACCGATAAAGATGTTGCCGACCTGTATGCATATATCAAGACACTGCCTAAAGATGCCACTTCATCGAAACCTCATGAGATAGGTTTTCCATTCAATATTCGCAGAGGTTTGGGGTTATGGAAAAAACTCTATCTTGATTCTGCTCCGGTGATTGCTGTTGAAGATGGAAATGCCCAACTGGTACGTGGACGCTACCTTGTGGAAGGGCCTGCCCACTGTGGTGCATGTCATACACCGCGCAACTTAATTGGTGGACCAGATATTAAAAAATGGCTTGCTGGCGGGCCTGCAGCAGAGGGAACAGGCTCGATTCCAAACATAACAGCACATGCTTCCGGTCTGGGTGGTTGGAGTGCAGAAGAGATTGCTGATTCGCTCAAAACAGGCTTTACGCCAGAGTTCGATTCTTTCGGGTCTTCTATGGCTGATGTTCAAGAAAACATGGCAAAGCTGAGCGATGAAGACAGGGCAGCTATTGCCGTTTATTTGAAAACTATACCTGCTGTTGAAAGCTCTGTTAAAAATTGATCCGTATAATTCAAGGTTCGTTAACAGCGATGTGACGAATAGAGCGCCTACACGCTTTGATTAACCCTTAAGAAAGCCGCTGATTGCAAGGTGACGCAGACTTTTATGTGGCTGCGGGGGCAGGGTCTTTTATGAGATTTCGTACGATCTTTTTATTTGGGTTTTTGATGGCGGCACTTTTACCGGCAGCAGTCCTTGGTTGGATGAATTATGTGTCCGGGGTGCAACGAGAGTTTGACGATGTTTCAAAGCGGCATCTGGTTATTGCGCAAAGCTTGCGATCATCCGCACTTCGCATCAGAAAAGATATTATCAATGGGATTATAAGTGTTGTGAACGCAGAGCAGGCAGGCATTGATCTGTTCCGTCAAAACGAACTTATGCGTCGTTTGAATATTGAAGCCGTGTTCTCTGTTGACAATCAGACGCAGAAAATAACCACATTAAATAATCAATTGGCGGGGTGGAAACCGGCTACTATCCCAATGAATTTGATACCAAGTCTGATTTCAAAGGCTGAGTTTGGTTCCACCAAATTCACACGCATGTATTCTTTGAGTGGAAATAGAAAAGTTGTCTATGCAGTTGACGCATTTGAGGGTCGTGTTGTTATTGCTCAAATCAGTTCCAGTTTTCTGAACTCTATTTCGTTAGGTGTCGAACTGGATAAATCAGGACACGCAGTAGTCTTCAATCGTTATGGAGATGTTCTTGCGCGACCTGATTCTCTGGATAATGAGCTGACGACAAATATTTCATCGACTTTCGATACCAAAAGTGCCTTCAATACTGAAAATTCGATACAAAGATTTTACTACCCAAATGGTGATGAAGAGATGATTGCTGGCATTGCCAGTGTTCCATCGGCAGATTGGGGAATTATGGTCTCGCAACCTGTTTCTGAGATTCAATCGAAGGTCTCATCTATAATAGTCAAGTCTTTTGCTGTGGTTCTTTTTGGATTGATGCTGGCTGTTATTGGTATTGCAGGTTTGTTGAAATTGTTCGTTCGACCCATTGAAAAAGCCGTTGCTGAGATGCGAAATAATGCTGATGGCCAACGTTTGTCGACCATCAATGTCGTCGAAGGTCGCGGTGCGATAGGTGAATTTAAAGACCTGCAAGACAGTTACAATCACATGGTCCGTCGAATGGCTAAATCGAGCGAACAATTGAAACGACTTGCGTATGTGGACAGCGTGACAGATCTGCCCAATCGCGAGAAATTTCAAGACTCTCTTGATCGTGTGCTCGCAGATGAAAAGATGGTTGCGCAAGGCGGATCGGTGATTTTCGTCGATATGGATAACTTCAAAGAAGTGAATGATCTTCATGGCCATAATGTTGGCGATCAATTTCTAAACAGTGTCGCAAAATCACTTAGTTTTGTGGCATCTCAATATTATAGCAACGTACGTCGCAAAGATGATGGAGCGTTGAAGATGCCAGTGGTTTCGCGAATTGGGGGCGATGAGTTTACTTTGCTTGTTCCGGGACTCACAGATGAGGATGCTCTCAAGGCATTCTTAGAAACACTCCGCAAGTCGATAGCTGAACCAACTTCCTCTCTCAATTTCCTAAATTCTGCCGGGGCGAGTATTGGTTGCGCCCGTTATCCTTTAGATGGGACTGTTGCCCATGACCTGTTTAAGCGATCAGACATCGCGATGTATCATGCAAAGTCACTTGGTAAAAACAGAGCGGTGATATTCAAGCCGGAAATTGGAACACAGACAGAAGCTGAATTGCGTCGCGATGTTTTGCTGGCAATTGAAAATGATGAACTCTTTTTAGAGTATCAGCCAAAGGTTTATGCACGGGACCGCAGTATTGCAGGTGTTGAAGCTTTGGTGCGTTGGAATCATCCCGAAAAGGGGGTTTTGTCTCCTAATGATTGGTTGCCGGCAATCTCAAACTCACATGTGATTGTAAAGTTGGGTGACTGGGTTGTGGAAAACGCAATGCGCGATCACGCAAAGTGGAGTGAGCTTGGGTTTGACTTGCGTCTTGCTGTGAACATTGGGGCAAAACAATTCATTGCGCCCGGATTTGTCTCGACGTTGAACAGGCTTGCACGTCGATATAATTTCAACAGTTCTCTATTGGAAATTGAAGTGACTGAAGATGTGTTGTTTGGAAGTAGCCGATCTGCAGCTGATATTTTGATGAGACTTCGGGAACAAGGTTATTCTGTTTCTATCGATGATTTCGGCAAAGGGTATTCGAATCTTGCACGTCTTGCAGAATTGCAAGTTGATTATATCAAGCTTGATCAAACTTTGGTGGCGCGCGCTCAAAAAGACCCTCGTGTTCGCAGTATATTATCGGCATCTATTACTCTTGCTAAAGAGCTCGGTTGTCAGACAATTGCCGAAGGTGTGGAAACTGTGCGTCAAGTCGATTTCATTACGCACATGGGAGCTGACATGTTGCAAGGATACTATTTTGCAAAAAGTATGCCTGCGCCAAATGTGGTGCCGTGGCTGCAGATGCTTGGTCAAAATGATGTTCATAAGCAACAAACACAACTGCTTCAGTCTATTGCTTGATTAGTGCATCGCGATTTAACGAACTGCGATGCACATTGGTTTGTTTTAAGAATAAAACTCGACTTCATTGGATAGTGGCATAGAACGAATCCGCTTGCCTGTCAGTGCATGGACTGCGTTTGCTAAAGCGGGAATAGATGGTGGCGTTCCCGGCTCACCGGCACCGCCGCGATGGTCCGCATTTTCCAAGATTTCAATTTCCATTGTTGGACACTGGTTGATGCGCATGGCATCAAAACTGTCGAAGTTGGTTTGCTCGACCATTCCATCTGTAAATGTAATCTCTTGGCCGAGTGCGGACGAAAGACCGTAAATGATACCTGATTGCAACTGTGTTTTCACAATCGCGGGGTCCAATGCCTCGCCAATATCTGCCGCGCACCAGACGTTTTCGATTTTGATGCCATCATCTGTTTGCACAACTTCGATAATCTGTGCGACCCAACAGCCAAAGGATAAGGTGAATGCAAACCCTTTGGCACGCCCTTTAGTTGTCGGTGTTGACCAATTGGCCATCTCGGCCACTTTCTTCACAACTCCGACAGCTGTTGGATGATCCTTCATCAACTTTAAACGCATTTCGATAGGATCTAGGTTTGATTTATTCGCGACTTCATCCAAGAAACTTTCTTGGAAAAAACCGGTGTATGAATTTCCTACAGAACGCCAAAATCCGATTGGAATATCGACAGGAGCTTTGATGCCCGAGACACGGTAATTCTCAACTGTGTAGGGTTGGTCAAATGCACCATGGGTGATCGTATTGTCCGGACCGATTGGTGACAAGGACGGAAATGTCCGGGCCATTACGCTGGCGACGATAGACGGGGTTGCTATTTGACCATCAATAGCCACGGGTAAACCATCATCACCAATGCGCGCTTTCCAATTGCTGATAGATGCCGGACGGTAGGTATCGTGCGTCATGTCCTCTTCACGGGTCCAAATCACTTTAACGGGCTTGCCATTTGTCGATTTGGCAACACGTGCTGCAAAGCGCGCGAAATCCACTTCGCCACGACGACCAAAGCCACCGCCAAGATAGGTTGAGTGGATGAAGGTGTTTTCTTCTTCGACTCCTGCTTCATAAGCACAATCTGAACGAACAACCGTTGGTGCTTGTGTGCCTGTCCAAATATCCAAACGACCATCTTTCAGTTGAGCAGTGGCGTTCATCGGTTCCATTGTTGAGTGTGCTAAATATGGAACGCGGTATTGGGCTTCTATAACCTTGTCACGCGGGGCATCAGCGAACGCCAATGCAACGTCTCCGTCATCGCGGAGGTTGTCACCGTTCCCAGCTTTTAGTGCCGTCTCGATCACATCCATTATGCCATCGGTTGTGGCAGGGTAGGGTCCTTTGTCCCACTCCACTTTAACGGCATTTACACCTTTAAAGGCAGACCAAGTGTTGGTCGCGATGACTGCGACCCCACCACCAAATTTTTCTTCTTCAGGCCCGGTTATGTCGATCACATCAACAACGCCTTTGATTTTCTTGGCTTCAGTGGCATCAAAACTTCTCATCTTACCGCCAAGGCGTGGGTTCATCTTGACGGACGCATAAAGCATGTCAGGCAATTCAACATCGATGCCGAAAATAGGAGCGCCTGTGGATTTTGCCAATGTGTCTGTTCGAGGCGTGGACTTGCCCAAAATTTTCCATTCTGACGCTGAACGCATTTTAATATCGGAAGGCGGGTCCAATTTTGCAGCAGCTTCTGCTAACTCACCGTAGGTTAAAGTCTTGCCGTCCGGCAAAATCACTTTTCCGCTTTCGGTTTTCAATTCAGCGATCGCCACGCCACTTTCTGCACTCGCTGTGAGTTTGAGGGTCTCACGTGCGGTACACCCTGCCAAACGCAGTTTGTCGTATGCATCTGCAACGGAAGAAGAACCGCCGGTGACTTGAAAACCCAAGATTTTGCCAAGACCAGACATGGACGAGCGCATCACGCTTGCCATCGTTGAGCGGTTGTAATGCGCCAATGGAGCACCATCGGCTAACATGGCGGAATTGTAATAAGCGTAAGAAGCAGGTGCTATTTCAATCTTGATATCAGCCATATCCACATCAAGTTCTTCCGCGACCAGAGCGGCCAGAGTTGTGGTGACTCCTTGACCCATTTCAGCACGTGGCACCAATATGGTCACGGTGTTGTCGGAGGTGATTTTGACGTAAGGATTGAAGGTGGTTTCACCTTCAACCAAATCATCTTCGAGAGGATTGGGGTAGGTTTTATTCAGTTGATAGGCACCAAATGCGACGCCGCCAGCAATTGCTGCGGTACCGATGAGGAATGTTCTACGGAGAATCTTTCCCATCGTGTTATGCCTCCACTTTCAAGGTCGCGGCGTGTTTAATCGCCTCACGAATTTGTGGGTAGGAGCCGCAACGGCATAAATTTCCACTCATGGTTTCATCAATATCTTCGTCGGTTGGGTTTGGGTTGTTTTCCAGCAAAGCCACAGCACCCATAATCTGTCCTGACTGACAATATCCACACTGGGGCACCTGCTTTTCGATCCAAGCTTTTTGGACAGTGTGTAAATCTTTGCCGTTAGAAATGCCCTCAATGGTCGTTACAGCGCCAGTTACATCTTCAATCGCGATGGAGCAGGACCGTGTGGGCTCCCCGTCAATATGTACAGTGCATGCTCCGCAAGCCGCGATTCCACAACCGAATTTTGGACCTTTCAGCCCTACAAGATCACGAAGAGCCCAAAGCAATGGCATATCCGGTTCTACGTCTATTTCAATGTCTTTGCCGTTTACATTCAATTTCATGGGTTTGGCCTTTGTGGACAAGAAGACTCATTTCTTGACAAAATAACAATAAATGTCAGAACGTCAATATTATGTTTGCATGTGTCGAAAATCCAAAGCAAGTCGTCATCTTAACAGCAGCTTTTGATGTGTTTGCTTCTTACGGATTCAAGCGCACATCAATGGATGACATTGCCAAAGCAGCTGGAGTGTCTCGTCCTGCGCTTTATCAAAGTTTTGCAAATAAAAGCGACATATATCGGGCAATCGTCGGTTCGTTCTTTGATACGATCGAAACACAATGGAAACCATTGGTGCAAAGTGATGGGCCTGTGGTTGAGCGGCTTGTGAGCGTTTTTGAAATCGGCGTTGTCCAACCTCACACCATGATTGAAAACATGCCTCATGGGGATGAGCTCATCGGGTTGAAAAATGACGTTGCAGAAGATCTGTATAGGAATTTCAATTCACGCCTTCATTCAGTGTTTGTGCAAATTCTTAAGTCGGACTCTTCCGCTTCAGATGAATTGGCAGAACATTTGGCGGATATGCTGAGCCAATCTCTTGCGGGTATGAAAGCTGAAAGTTGCCGTGCGGTTGAATTGAAGAGCGGGTTTGACAATCTTTTACACATAGTTGCTGCGGCAATGCGTGGTTCTGCATAAAGCTCAAGAGAAATGACATTGCTTAGTCACAATGCTATTGTTGTTCTCATAAATTGAATTCTGATCCCGTAATAAGAGAAAATATGTCCGCAAGCCTTCCTGAAAACTGTGATCCGTTTTCATCTGTCGCTCCTTTGATCCATCCACTTCGTCGGCAAACAACGGTTGCAGCTAGAGTAGGGAGTGTGATGGTTGGTGGTGGTGCGCCTATTGTGGTTCAATCCATGACCAATACTGATACGGCTGATGTAGATGGAACAGTCGAGCAGGTTGCTGCATTGGCCAATGCCGGTTCTGAATTGGTTCGCATTACCGTGGATCGAGATGAAGCGGCTGCTGCGGTTCCAAAAATTCGCGAACGGCTTGATCGATTGGGAGTGGATGTTCCTTTGGTCGGTGACTTTCATTATATTGGTCATAAATTGTTGGCTGATCATCCCGCTTGTGCCGAGGCATTGGCTAAATACCGTATCAACCCGGGCAATGTGGGTTTTAAAGAAAAGCGTGATAAACAGTTTGGAGCCATCATTGAGATGGCTCTCAGATATAAAAAGGCTGTGCGGATTGGTGTGAATTGGGGCTCACTTGATCAAGTTCTCCTGACACAATTGATGGACAAAAATGCCGACGAAGGCAGTCCATTGTCTGCCAATGCAGTGATGCGCGAAGCTATGGTTCAATCCGCATTGATGTCTGCTGAGGAAGCTGAACGCATTGGTTTGGGCAAAGATCAAATTATTCTGTCTGCCAAAGTGTCTGATGTTCAGCAGTTGATTGCGGTTTATGCAGATTTGGCGGCCCGCAGTGACTTCGCATTGCATCTTGGACTTACTGAAGCGGGCATGGGCAGCAAAGGTATTGTGGCTTCGTCTGCTGCTTTGGGCATTCTTTTGCAGCAAGGTATTGGAGACACGGTTCGAATTTCGTTGACTCCGGAACCGGGTGGTGATCGCACGCGCGAAGTTCAAGTGGCACAGGAATTGTTGCAAGTGATGGGTTTTCGATCTTTCGTTCCAATTGTTGCAGCTTGCCCCGGTTGTGGACGTACAACTTCAACCGTCTTCCAAGAATTGGCAGAAAAAATCCAAGGTCAGTTGCGCGCGAATATGCCTGCTTGGCGAGAAAAATATGATGGTGTTGCGGATCTAAAAGTTGCTGTGATGGGGTGCATTGTGAATGGTCCCGGCGAAAGCAAACATGCTGATATTGGCATTTCGCTTCCCGGTACGGGTGAAGCACCAGCTGCTCCTGTGTTTATTGACGGCAAGAAAGCAGTGACCTTACGTGGTGAACATATAGCTGAAGAATTTGAAGACCTGGTTCAGTCTTATGTGGACCGCCGATACGGCGAAAAAGCTGATGCTGTTCAATAAAAAAATCCTGATTATCACTTTGGTTTCAGTGCTGTTCACAACACCAACACAGGCGCAACAAAGTGAAACTAAAACGGTTGATGAAAAGGCTTGGCCGACTGAACGAATATGCCGTGAGATCGAACGTGTGGCGATCCTTCATAATTTACCAAAATCTACTTTTGCGCGATTGATATGGATAGAAAGCCGTTTTGATGTGCTGGCGCGCAGTCCTGTTGGTGCAGAAGGCATTGCCCAGTTCATGCCGGCAACGGCTAAAGCAGAAGGGCTTTTGAACTCTTATGATCCTGCGTTGGCATTGCCAGCGTCAGCCGCCTTACTTGCAAAATTGCGCAGTGAGTTTGGTAATTTCGGTTTAGCTGCTGCGGCCTACAATGCGGGCCCGGGGCGGGTAAATCGCTATTTGAAAGGGCGATCCGGCTTGCCGTTTGAAACGTTAGATTATGTTGCAGCGATCACTGGACAATCGGCATCGTATTTCAAAAATCGCAATGCCAATGTCAACGATTTTGCCCTAAGAGGCGGCAAAAACTTCCTTGAAGGTTGCAAGCAATTGCCCATTCTGAAAACCAGATTCAGAGGCGCTGTTGCTTCAAGATTGCCTTGGGGTGTACAAGTCGCGGGCAATTTTTCAAGAGCCAAAGCTATGCGGTCTTGGACGCGTGTGCGCGGAAAACTCGGGGTTTCTTTAGGTGAAGTAAAACCGTCACTCTATCGTCAGAAGAGATTGCGCGGATTGAAAGCTAAATGGGCTGTGCGCCTTGGAACACGATCACGAAGTTCTGCAATAAAGCTCTGTAAAAAAATCAGGAGTGCTGGCGGTTTTTGTTTGGTGAAAAAGAACTGACTTTTTGATCAGTTGGAACGCTCCACAACAAACTTTGCCGTTTGACGCAGGATATTAGCTTTCTTACCAAAAGGCTCAAGCAGAGCTTCTGCATGGGCCAAACTGTTGTTCAGCAATGCGCGTGTTTTCTCAACGCCGTAAAGTCTCACAAGCGTACCTTTGCCTTGTTCGGCATCTTTACCCACACGTTTGCCCATTTTGGCGCTGGAAGATGTGACATCTAAAAGATCGTCAGACAGTTGGAAAGCAAGGCCGATTGTCTTTCCAAATTCCACCATTTGAGCGCGATGTTTGTCAGGCGCATTTCCCAAAATAGCACCTGCTTCGCATGCAAAACGAATGAGTGCGCCTGTTTTCATGGATTGCAGGCGGCGGATTTCATCTGCATTCGGGGTCGATGTTTCTGCTTCAATGTCTTGAACTTGCCCACCAATCATTCCGCCTTGCCCTGCTGCTCGCGACAATAGCGAAACCAATTCGCATCTCACATCTGCGGACGGGTGACATTCGGGTGAAGAGAGAATGTCGAATGCCACAGTGAGTAACGCATCGCCCGCCAAAACAGCGATCGCCTCATCAAATGCTTTATGGACAGTTGGTTTGCCGCGCCGCAGATCATCGTTGTCCATGGCAGGAAGATCATCATGGATTAACGAATAGGAATGCAGGCATTCCAGGGCACAGCCGCATTGGAGAGTTTCAGTCAACGAAGCTCCAAACAGTGAGGCAACTTCAATGATAAGAAATGGACGAAGACGTTTGCCGCCGTTCAAAACACCATAGCGCATGGCTGCAATAAGATTAGCAGGGCGTTGAATCTCTCCCACATTGATTTTCGTCGTTAACAAACGGTCGAGCTCAGCATCCACTGCTGAGACAGTATGAGAAAGATGTGTTTGGAAATCTGGTGACATAACCGGTGATAATGAAACAAGGATGATAAACTTATTCGATGCCTTGCAAAGGCGTTCGCGTCAACAGGCCGTTGCTCCTGTGGATTTGTGAAGGTAAGACCATTTCCTGCACAGTACGATTGAAAAAGTGGGGGCAATAGATTGGCGAACAAAAAATCCAACCGTGGTAAAGTTCCCAAGGTCGCGGCACCGGTTAAATCTGGTGGTGGGCGTAAATCATCAATGAAAAAAGCCAAGTCTGTTTCAAAAGCACCTGCCATAAAGCTCGAAGGTGGCGCTGCGCGGCAGTCTCGCAAACCTTCTCTTATGCGAAAATTTGTAAAATATTTTTTGGTGATCGGCTTGGTCTTATGTGTTTTGCCCGTTCTTATGACGTTGTTATATTGGCCTTCTTTCGTGAAGCCTGTGTCAACTTTGATGATCCAACAGCGCTTTTCAGGAGAGGCGGTCAAACGTCATTGGGTGCCTTTGGATAAAGTCTCTCCATTTGTGTGGCAGAGTGTTGTGTCATCGGAAGACGGGCAATTTTGCAATCACAATGGTGTGGATTGGAACCAGATCAATATTGTCATTGATGATGCACTGGAAGGTGAACCTGTGCGAGGTGCCAGCACCATCACCATGCAAAGTGTCAAAAACCTCTATCTGTGGCCGAGCCGATCTTACGTGCGCAAAGCTCTGGAAGTGCCACTTGCACTCTTGGTAAACGCAATTTGGGGCAAGAAACGTACGATGGAACTGTACCTTAATATCGCGGAATGGGGACCTGGGATCTATGGTATTGAAGCGGCTGCCCAATATCATTTCAAACGTTCTGCCCGTAAATTAACACGCAAACAAGCGTCTTTATTGGCTGTTACCCTGCCGAACCCAATTCTGCGCAATCCTCGCAAACCCAACCGCGGAATGCGGCGTTTGGCCCGTTTGGTGGAACGCAGAGCGAAAGTATCAGGTGCTTATGTAAAATGCTTACGAGGCGATTGATCAAAATCACTTGCATCTTTGCGTCAGTCTTGTATATCACCCGCTAAATTCACACGAAATTTTCGTAAACGAGTGTGCCGAGCAATGGTCCGGATGGGACCCTGCTGACGTAGACACTATCGTTTCTATCCGGAGTAAAGCTTATGGCTGTCCCAAAGAGTAAGATCACCCGCATGAAGCGTGGCCACCGTCGTTCAACAGACGCGTTGAAGAACCCGACTTATGTGGAAGACAAAAATTCTGGCGAATTGCGCCGTCCCCACCACATTGACCTGAAATCAGGTATGTATCGCGGACGTCAAATTCTTGAGCCAAAAGACAACGTATAGTCTTTAAGTAAAATTTAGATATCGAACGGGGTCAATGATATATTCATGGCCCCGTTTTTTATTGCGCTGATATATGCGACTTGTTGCGCAAGAAGCTTCCGGCTGGCAGTTTTGCTGGATATGGATTGAATTGGAGTGCCCAATATGTTGAGTAATTTCCCACTGATGGTAATTGTATTGATCGTGTACAACGGGGTTGCGTTTGGGCTTGGCGGAGCTTCTTCCAATTGGGACGCAGAGATTTTTGCGTTGGATATGTTGTCTGGTGCGCGTTGGGCCATGCGAATGGGTGATATTATTATCGCACTCGGTATTCTTCTTTTGTTTTTTGAAGTTTTGAAAGCCACACGTGTGGGCAGGTTGTCGGTTGTTGATCACCTTCTATCAACGCTGGTTTTAATCGCCTTCATCGTAGAGTTTCTTTTGGTGCCTGCGGCAGCTTCCAGCGTGTTCTTTATTCTCATGCTGATGACATTGATGGATGTGATGGCAGGTTTTTCTATATCTATCAGATCAGCAACGCGTGATGTCAGTTTGGGCGGATAACGCTTGTTATTTGTCAAATGGACTCGGGTGATCGAACGCGCCGTCGGGTTGATCTTCATTAACTCTTGAGTTTCCGTCTGTCAGCCCAATGGCTTGTTTGGACTTTGCTGCGCCACGAATTTCTCCACCATTGTTTGACCGTTTTGCACCACCTACTTGAGACTGTCGTTTGTGAGCCATCCACAAACGTTTTTTCATGCGCGTTTTTAAAGTTGATGAAATAGGTAACTCAGGTTCGTCGTTTCGAATATCACCCAATTGAAGAGGCACGAATTTCTTCACAGGTGCCGTGCCGATTGATTTTATCGAGCTGGCACCCGGTTTACTAAGTTTTACAATGGTGTTTGCAGCCATTGCAGAATGACTGTGCATGACCATCAGTGCCAAAACAGATTTCAAAACAAGATTTAGCATCGTATTTGAACTCCAGATTGAATTGTTCAACGAAAATATTTTTTGGTTGCGAAAAATTTACCCTAACTTTGTTACCGTGAGGTGGAACGGCGTGGTTGCCAAAAGGTAAACATATACTGTGCCAACTTTTGCTTACCCGCATTTGGTATCATTGAGTTCATGCGGGGTTGAGCCTAGAACAGCTCCAGTTTGACTTGATAAGAGTGTGCTGATGTCTGCTTATAATGACCATTTGGACCGCAACCCTGCTAATTTTGAGCAATTGTCTCCTCTGACGTTTTTTAATCGCGCGCGAGATGTTTACGGTCACCGTTCTGCTTATGTTTATGGTTCAATAGAACGTAGCTGGGGCGAAGTGCACAGCCGCTGTGTACAACTGGCCAGCGCTTTGGACAAAGCTGGCATTGGTAAGAACGAGACGGTTGCTGTTCTGGCTCCCAACATTCCCGAAATGTTTGAAGTGCAGTTTGGGGTGCCCATGTCTGGTGCAGTGATGAACCCGATCAATACCCGCCTCGATGGTGAGACGATCGCGTTCATATTGGATCATGGTCAGGCTAAAGTTCTAATCACTGACACTCGATTCTCTGTTGAAGTGAAAAAAGCTCTCGAGATTCGGGGCCGCAACGACTTGTTAGTCATTGATATTATTGATGATGAAACAGATGAAGCTGAAGGTGAATGCTTAGGTGCGATGGACTATGAAGCATTTTTACAAACGGGTGATGCCGACCATGACTGGACGTTTCCAACTGATGAATGGGATGCGATTTCATTGAACTATACGTCTGGAACCACAAGTGACCCCAAGGGCGTTGTTGTTCATCATCGCGGAGCCTACTTGATTGCGCTTGGTACGATTGCGGCTTGGCCGCTTGTGGGCAGTGAACCGGGTTCTTTTCCAGTCCACATGTATGTGGTGCCATTGTTTCATTGTAATGGTTGGGGCCATGCGTGGGCGCTTGCTGCTACGGGCGGTAAATCCGTTTTGGTTCGCAACATCACGGCTAAGAACCTTTACAAAGGCATTGCGGACCATCGTGTGACCCATTTTGGAGGCGCGCCGATTGTGCTCTCCATGCTGATCAATGCCACCAAAGAAGAACGAGAACCGTTTGACTGGCTGATTCGGGTGTATACGGCTGCTGCTCCGCCACCCCCTTCTGTTCTGGATGCTTTCAAGACCGCGGGTTTTGAATTGACCCATGTTTACGGACTGACTGAAACTTATGGACATGTGATCGAGTGTGTTGGTCAGGAAGAATGGGCCGGGCTTGATGCAAATACCCTGGCGCTAATGAATTCGCGCCAAGGTGTGCGTTATGCCGTTTTAGAAGGTGTGATGGTGGCTGACCCGGAAACGATGGAACCTGTACCAATGGATGGGGAAACCATTGGCGAAGTAATGATGCGTGGCAACACCGTGATGAAAGGTTATTTTAGAAATCCGAAAGCTACAGATGAGGCGTTTGCAGGAGGCTGGTTCCATTCGGGTGACCTTGCCGTTATGCATCCTGACGGATATTTGCAAATCAAAGACCGTTCCAAAGACATCATTATTTCTGGTGGTGAAAATATCTCGTCCGTAGAAGTGGAGGGTGTGCTTTATAAACATCCAGATATTCTTGCTGCGGCGGTTGTGGCGAAACCTGATGAAAAATGGGGTGAGACGCCTTGTGCATTTGTTGAATTGAAAGAGGGTGCTGAAACAACGGAAGATGAATTGATTTCGTTCTGTCGTGAAAATATGGCACGTTTTAAAGTGCCAAAATCAGTTGTGTTTCAAGAATTGCCGAAGACATCAACGGGTAAGATTCAAAAATTTGCCCTGCGTGATCAGTTTAATTCAAAATAGCGATTGGTGACATTGGGTTCATTGCAAGCTATGGCCCACTCAGTTTGTTTCAGGAGTTTTGCAATATGAAAACGATTGGTATTATTGGCGCAGGACAGATGGGCGGCGGTATTGCGCATGTGTGTGCTTTGGCCGGACTTGATGTTCTGATTTATGATATAGCTCCTGAACGCATAGAATCCGGATTGGCAACAATCTCCGGTAATCTATCGCGACAGGTGAACTCTGAAAAAATTACAAGTTCTGATAAAGATGCCGCATTGGCGCGACTGTCGCCTGCTAATGAACTGAGTGATTTGGGCATTGCTGATTTTGTAATCGAGGCTGCAACGGAAAAGGAAGTGGTCAAACAAGAGATTTTCAAAGCTGTTTGTCCAATTTTAAAACCAGATGCCATTCTGGCAACCAACACCTCTTCGATTTCCATCACAAGATTGGCGTCGGTGACAGACCGCCCCGAGAAGTTTCTTGGAGTTCATTTTATGAACCCTGTTCCGGTAATGCAGTTGGTCGAGCTTGTACGCGGCATTGCAACGGATGAAGCTACATTTAATGCGGCTAAGGCTTTGTGTGATAAACTGGGCAAAGAGACGTCGGTCTCTGAAGATTTTCCTGCCTTTATTGTGAACCGTGTTTTGATCCCCATGATTAATGAGGCGATTTATGTTCTTTATGAAGGCGTTGGTTCAGTTGATGGAATTGATAAAGCTATGAGACTGGGTGCCAATCACCCGATGGGGCCTTTGCAATTGGCTGACTTTATAGGTTTGGATACATGTCTTTCTATTATGCAAGTGTTGCATGATGGGTTGGCTGATCCGAAATACCGTCCGTGCCCGCTTCTGGTGAAATATGTGGAAGCAGGCTGGCTTGGCCGTAAAGCCGGAAAAGGCTTTTACGATTATTCTGGCGATGAACCTAAGCCAACGCGATAAGACGTCGTTTGTCTATTCACTTTTCCAACGCCGTATTGATGAGTTTTTTAGCATCTTTTCCGGCCCACTCCGCTGGGCCGTTGAGTGTACCGAGAACGCAACCACTGGTGCTCACCAATAAGGTTGCGGGAAGACCGAAAGCCAAACCCTCGCGCTTTAATGCGTTCAAAGTTGCTAATTTGGGGTCGTGGTAGAATCCCAGATTTTTAAGCCCTATTTCTTCGTAAAACCCCATTGGACGCTCAGGGTCACCGAGATCTACACTTACGGGAACAACTTCAAACGCATCGCTTCCCAATTCTTTGTTAAGTGTTTCAAGGGCTGGCATTTCTGCACGGCATGGTGCGCACCATGTAGCCCACAGATTGAACAGAACAGTTTTGCCGTTCCAATCAGAAAAGGTTTTTGAATTTCCTTCGACATCATTAAACGTGAATGTTTTTACGGAATAGGGCCGGTCAACGGCTTTAAAGGCTGCAACATCTCCTCCGGCTGCATTGTCCAATTTGGCGCGCAAGGTTTCGTCCAACGCGCATTCACCGGATGAAGCTTCGTTGGCGGCAATTGTTTGCGAAGAATTGCTTTTATCCCCCAAAAAAGCGTATACGCCTGCACCAGCAGCTAAGCCGATAAGTGCCACGATAATTCCGATCACTATCGGATTTGTGCCGGACTTTTCGGGAGCAGCGTTCTGTGGAGAATTATCTTCGCTCATTTTACATTCCGTTCAAGGTTCTGACCCATGGCCAGTGACAAAAATAAAAAATCATCTTCTTCTGAAAATGCCATGTGGGGCGGTCGTTTTTCTGCCGGTCCCGATACGATAATGGAAGAAATAAATGCCTCTATCGGTTTCGATCAAAAGATGTATGCGCAAGACATTGAAGGTTCGCGTGCACATGCAGCTATGTTGCACAAACAAGGTATTCTGTCAGTGCAAGATGCCGAGAATATTGATCAAGGTCTAAGCACAATTTTGTCAGAAATTGAGGCGGGCGAATTCAAATTTTCCCGTACATTGGAAGACATCCACATGAATGTGGAAAACCGCCTTGCCGAATTGATTGGTTCTGCGGCAGGGCGTTTGCATACAGCACGTTCGCGGAACGATCAGGTAGCTCTCGATTTTCGCATGTGGGTTCGCGACCGCGTTGATGCGAGCATTGTCGAGATTGAGCGTCTGATGGTCACTTTGTTGGCGAAGGCTGAAATTCACGCCGGAACAGTGATGCCGGGGTTCACCCATTTGCAAACCGCGCAACCGGTGACTTTTGGACATCATTGCCTTGCCTATGTAGAAATGTTGGCCCGTGATAAATCACGTATGGAAGACGCGCGTGAACGGATGAACGAATGTCCCTTGGGGGCAGCTGCTCTTGCTGGAACGGGTTTTCCAATTGACCGCTATATGACGGCTGATGCCCTTAACTTCAGAGAGCCCACACGAAACTCATTGGATTCTGTTTCTGATCGCGACTTTGCGTTGGAGTTTGTTTCAGCGGCATCGATCTGCGCGACACATTTATCGCGATTTGCTGAAGAAATCGTCATTTGGTCCACCCCACAATTTAATTTTGTTCGTATGTCAGACAAATTTTCCACTGGCTCATCCATTATGCCTCAGAAGAAAAACCCTGATGCAGCAGAATTGGTGCGCGGGAAAGTTGGGCGTGTGAACGGCTCATTGATCGGTCTTTTGACAGTGATGAAAGGTCTGCCTCTCACATATTCAAAAGACATGCAGGAAGATAAAGAAGGCGTGTTTGATGCTGCCGATACATTAGAACTTTGCTTGGCTGCAATGAATGGCATGATTGCTGATATGACGATCAATACCGATGCTATGAAAGCTGCTGCCGGATCAGGCTATTCAACGGCAACGGATCTCGCCGATTGGTTGGTGCGTGAAGCTGATTTGCCGTTCCGCGAGGCCCATCATATCACGGGTCGTGCTGTGGCTCTGGCTGAAGAAAAAGGGTGCGATCTTGCTGACCTTAAATTGGTTGATTTACAGGACATCAATGAGACCATAACGGATGCTGTTTACTCTGTGTTGACGGTTGAGGCCTCAGTGAGCAGTCGTGTGAGTTTCGGAGGAACGGCGCCTAGCAATGTCGCATCTCAGATTTCATATTGGCGTGACAGGCTTAAAACCGCATAAATGGAATTATTCAATGTGCTTCACATTGCTCAAAAACATGATAGGACTTTCGTCATGATCAGGATTTTGAAATTGATATCTTCTTTCAAATTGGCCGTCGTCTTGATGGCCGCGCTCACTTTGGCGTCTTGTGGTCGCGCTGGCCCGCCGATTAAACCGTCTGAAGCCGCAATCAAGCAAGCTAAAAAAGATGGCATACAGGCTCCTGAAAAGCCTGTTCCAAACTCCAAGAACCCAGATAAGCGGTTCGTTCTGGATGGCCTGCTCGAATAGAGCCGCTTAGTTTAGAATATTCAGTTTCTCCGATTTTACGGACCTCACATGAACCATTTTGACTATCACGAAGGCATTTTGCATGCCGAAGATGTAAGCTTGCAAACCATTGCAACGGAAGTCGGCACGCCCTTTTATTGCTATTCTACAGCCACGCTTGAACGCCACTACAACGTGTTTGCCAATGCGTTTTCAGACATAGATGCACTAGTCTGCTATGCGATGAAGGCGAATTCCAATCAGGCCGTCTTGGCCACTCTGGCCCGTTGCGGTTCGGGCGCCGACATTGTGTCTGAAGGAGAATTGCGCCGCGCTCGCCAAGCTGGAATTCCTGCTGAGAAAATCATGTTTTCTGGTGTCGGCAAAAAGGCTCATGAAATAGACTATGCGCTGAGTGAAGGAATTCTCTGTTTCAATGTGGAATCTGAACCTGAATTGAATATGCTGGCTGCCCGCGCACAGGCTATGGGAAAAATTGCTAGTGTCTCGTTCCGCATTAACCCTGATGTTGATGCCAAGACTCACGAAAAAATTTCGACCGGCAAAGCTGCCGACAAGTTTGGCATTCCGTGGAAAGACGCGCCGCGTATCTATAAGAAAGCTGCCGAACTCGAAGGCATTAAAGTCACTGGCATCGATATGCACATCGGTAGTCAGATCATTGATTTGGAGCCATTTGATACGGCCTTTGCACGACTGTCTGAATTGATTGGTGAATTGCGTTCACAGGGCCATTTGGTTGAACATGTTGATGTGGGTGGAGGACTTGGTATTCCGTATCACGAAGACAATCAGCCACCGCCAAATCCGGATGACTATGCTGCTGTTGTTAAGAAACATGTGCGCGATTTAGATGCAAAAGTGATTTTCGAGCCGGGTCGGTTGATTGCGGGCAATGCCGGGATTTTTGTTACTGAAGTGGTCTATATCAAAGAAGGTGCAGACCGTGTTTTTGTCATTGTCGACGGTGCGATGAATGACCTTATTCGTCCCACGCTCTATGATGCCTACCATGAGGTGCGACCGGTCGATGTCGCGCGCGGGTCATCAGCACGAATTACCGCAGACATTGTAGGTCCTGTGTGTGAGTCAGGCGACTATCTTGCAAAAGGACGCGAGATGTCTTTGCCACGGCAAGGGGATTTGTTGGCACTTGGTTCTGCCGGGGCGTATGGTGCTGTACAAGCCGGAACTTATAACAGCCGTCTGCTGGTACCTGAAGTTTTGGTCAATGGCAGCGACTGGCACGTGGTTCGTCCACGTACGTCTTATGAGGACATGATTGCACTGGACAGTATGCCAGACTGGATCAACGCTTAAGTTTTCTTTCGTGTGGCCGGTTTGCTCTTCATCCTGAGAGGTGATGGAGTGTCTGATAACACTCTGACTTCGCGCTGAGGGAATGGAATCTTGATTTCGTTGTCACGCAATGTACGCCACACGATAAACAATACGTCCGATGAAAACTTGTTTTTTCCATCGTCGATTCCATCGGCCCAGAATTCGACAGCGAAGTTGATGCCGCTTTCGCCGAAGCCACGAAGTTCTACATCTGGAATTTCAGGGTCCTGCAAGACTTGTGGATGTTTCGATACCGCTTCGCAAATGAGGTCAGGAATGCCTTCAATATCCGTGTCATAGGCGACAGAGAATTCAACTTCGTAACGCTGACGCGGGTCGTCGCGTGTCCAGTTAACGAACGTTGTGGTGACGAATTTTTCGTTTGGCAGCATAACTTCTTTGCCGTCATAGGTCTCCAATGTTGTTGACCGCATATTGATTTCTTTGAGAATGCCAGCTCTTCCATCTTCCATTTCAATATAGTCACCAGGTGAAAGGGATCGTTCGAACAGAATGATCATGCCTGAGATAAAGTTGGCTGCAATTTGCTGTAAACCAAAGCCAAGGCCAACACCCACAGCACCACCCAGCACTGCAAGAGCGGTGAGATCAATTCCCAACACCTGTAGAAAAACAATGCCCATAATAATGAACAGCACGATCTGAAATAGTTTGGAGATTAACGAACGCATACCAAGATCAAGCGCTTCTTGACGGTTGATTGCGTTCTGCCCCGCATCGTTTGATTGACGGCCCAACCAAAAAATTATGCCACCAAAAATAGCAGCTTTAATCAGAAAAAGCGCTGAAAGGCGAATGTTGCCCAGTTCCAGTGCGACGGTGTCGAGAAATGCGGTGAAGTCGTCGAAATAACCAAAAACCATTAACAATGCGCTGGGCAATACGATTAAATTGATGAGTTTGCGAAGACCTTCGTGTGGAACGAACAGTTTTATGGCGTTGTAAAGTGCAAGAACAACCGCAAGGCTTTGAGCCAGTTGTACGAGCCAAACGCTGCCTGTGACGGATCTTAGAACTGGTACAGCAATTGCTAAGAGGGCAACCAGCAGTATGGGGAACAAAAGCCCTCGTGCTTTGTAAACCCAAGAACGGATAAACAACAATTTTCCATCTGTCGGTTCATGATTGAGTAAGGGAACCCGTTTGCGGATGAGCTTTGTGAGAAACCCGGCCAGAAGCCATGCAACAATAACAGCCCCAATTTGCGCATAGAATGTGGGAGATTGGAGCCATGCCAAGACAGTGCCCCATATTTCGAGGACCTGTATTTTAAGGGCGTCGAGATCGGGCATTTGGGAAACTCATCAATTGGTTTAACTTTATTCAGCTTAAAGGTGTGACTATTCAACCGCAATCACAATTCAGCGACACTTGTACTCATTAGTCAATTGCGTCTCGCCATTGCCTTGTTTGCTGCTATAGTTGGATATGAACCTGCGAGATTTTGCAATGACAGAAGTTTCTCAACTCCCACCCTCACCCAAGTCACGGCTGGCACCTGCCCGTCGGTCTGCTTGGTTGGCTTTGGTTTGGGAACAGGTCTGGCCATTATTGTTGCCTGTTTTGAGTGTCATATCATTGTTCCTCATTGTATCGTGGTTCGGTGTTTGGGCGTTGTTAAACGACTACGTGCGAATTGGGTTTGTCCTTGTTTTTGTTGGCGCTTTGTTGCTGGCATTGTGGAATTTGCGAAAGTTGCAATTCCCGACAGGTGCTGATGTTGATGTTCGCATTGAAAAGGCATCTTATCTCGAACACCGCCCTGTTACAGCACAGGAAGATTCCCGTTCTGATGTGACAGGTGGAGACGACCCTTTTGCGAAAGCGCTTTGGGAAGAGCATCGTCGCCGCATGGCGCAATCATTATCGGGATTGAAAAGTGGTACACCTTCACCAAAAGTGGCTCATCGTGATCCTTTTGCCATTAGGGCATTGCTGTTTTTAACACTGTTTGTAGCCTTTGGCGCGGGCTGGAACAATTGGGGTTCGCGCATCGCTGATGCTTTTCGCAGTCAACCATTATCAACTCTTGTGGCCGGACGTGTTGATGTTTGGGTCACTCCACCAGCCTACACCAACAAACCTCCGATATTCCTGAAACAATCAGATTCAACGCAACAAGCGGTCGTGACAGTGCCCGAAGGCAGTGAACTGGTGGTGCGTGTTTTGAAGCTTGATGCCCCAGAACTTGTGTTGCTGGATGGAGAATATGAACGTGTTATCGATGCGGTGAAGCCGGAGAACAATACCAGTTCTCCCTCAGCTGCCACACCGGAACCTGAAGCCGGTAAGACGAAGCTTTCAACGTTGTTTAAGTTGAAGTTGGAGAAAAGTTCGTCTGTCAAATTGCGCTCTGATGAAGACGAAGTGGACACCTGGTCTTTTGCGGTGACTGAAGACTACAACCCATCGATTAAATTCACTGAGGAGCCGGAAGGTACAACTCGTGGTGCGTTGGAATTTTCTTATGAAGTTCAAGATGATTATGGTGTGCGCAGCGCACAAGCAAAAATAAAGCCCGAAGAAGATTTAGATTCACGCGCAGTTCCTCTGGTTGAGGCACCGCTGATTGATCTGCCCTTGCCAAAACGCAACGCCACAAAGGGCGTATCAAAAACCAGCCAAGATTTGACCAATCACCCCTGGGCGGGTGCAAGAGTTGAAATGACTTTGATTGCAGAAGATGAAGCTGGTCAAAAAGGGAAAAGCGCTCCAAAAAGTTTTATGCTCCCGGAACGCATTTTTACCAAGCCGCTTGCCAAAGCGATTGTCGATGAGCGGCGCAATCTTGCCTTGGATTTGCGCAATGCGCCCAAAGTGGCGGAAATGCTTGACATCATCACCACTACACATCCTGACATTTTTATCAAAGACTTCGCCGTCTATACGGCGTTGCGCGTAGCTTACCGCAGTATTCGACGCACAAATGATAAAGAAGCATTGCGTGAGACGTTAGACTTGATGTGGGAAACTGCATTGGCCGTTGAAGATGGTGACTTATCCTTGGCAGAACGCCGTTTGCGTGATGCGCAAGAGCGATTGGCTAAGGCTTTGGAGAACGACGCTTCTGATGAAGAAATTGCTGAATTGATGCAAGACCTGCGCAACGCCATGAATGAATTCATGCAAGAACTGGCAGAGCAAGCGCAACGTAATCAGCAAAACCAACAAGCCATGCCATTGGACCCAAATACGCAAGTTTTGCGTCAGCAGGATCTTGAGCGAATGATGCAGCAGATCGAAGATTTGGCTAAATCTGGTTCGAAGGACGCTGCTCGTCAATTGCTGGAAGAAATGCAACGGATGATGAACAATCTGCAAACTGCACGCCCGCAGCAGCAACAACAGCAGACTGATGAATTCAGCCAACAGATGAACAAGCTGGGCAATATGATGCGTCAACAGCAGCAGTTGATGGATCAAACTTTAGATATGCAACGCCAGCAGCAAAGACGTCGTGAGCAGGGTGAGCAACAAGGACAACAGAATCAACAGCAGCAGCAAGGTCAACAGGGTCAGCAAGACGATCAGAACCAACCTGGTGAACGTAAACCTATGACGCCGGAAGAGTTTGCAGATGCAATGAAGCAGTTGCAGGATCAACAAGGTAAGTTGCAACAACAGATGAAAGAGTTGCAAGAAGCTATGCGCGGGATGGGGATGGAACCCGGTGAGCAACTTGGCGAAGCCGGGGAAGCCATGGGTGGTGCAGAGCAAAGTTTGGGTCAAGGACAAACAGGCGAAGCCATGGGTGAACAAGGTCGTGCGCTTCAGGCCATGCGTGATGGTGCTCAACAGATGATGCAAAACATGCAGAACCAGGCTGGTGAACAAGGAAGACAAGGTGAGCGTGGCCAGCACGGTGAACAATCAAGTGGCGATCGTGACCCGCTTGGCCGTCAAACCCGCAGCGAAGGCCCGCAACTCGGTGATGACACTAAAGTGCCGGGTGAAATTGATGCACAACGGGCGCGCGAAATTCTGGATGCCATTCGCCGTAAACTGTCTGATCCGGCACGACCTAAACTGGAGCTAGATTATCTGGACCGGTTGCTGCCCACTCGATAGTGTGGACATATATAGACATAAAAAAGCCCGCGACACGTGGTGTGCCGCGGGCTTTTGTTATTCTTGAAGCAGTAAGGTTTACAGAGCTTTTTCAAACTCCGGTAATGCTTCAAACAAATCAGCAACCAAACCATAATCTGCAACTTGGAAGATTGGAGCTTCATCGTCTTTGTTGATTGCAACAATGACCTTTGAATCTTTCATGCCAGCCAAGTGCTGAATCGCGCCGGAGATGCCACACGCAATATACAGATCTGGTGCGACCACTTTACCTGTTTGGCCGACCTGCCAATCATTTGGTGCGTAACCAGCATCAACTGCCGCGCGTGATGCGCCAATGGCAGCACCGAGCTTGTCAGCAACAGGTGTTATCACCTCTTGAAATTTCTCAGCAGAACCGAGGGCACGGCCACCGGAAATGATGATTTTTGCAGAAGTGAGTTCGGGGCGATCTGAATCTGACAATGCTGCGCCGACGAATTCGGAAAGACCCGGGTTTGTTGCAGCATCAATTTTGGACACTGAAGCAGAACCTGTTTCACCAACAGCTGCAAAGCCAGCTGTGCGAACGGTAATGACTTTCGTTGCATCCGTTGATTGAACAGTTTGAATCGCGTTGCCCGCATAAATTGGACGTTCGAATGTGTCTGCCGCCTTAACTTCTGTGATATCAGAAATCTGCATCACGTCCAGCAAAGCTGCAACGCGGGGCAAGATGTTCTTACCGTCGGTTGTGGCAGCAGCCATGATCGTGTCGTAATCACCAGCGATGCCAGTGATAAGAGCAGCCATAGGTTCGGCCAAACGATTGGTGAGATAGTCGGATTCACACAAGAGAACCTTGGCAGCACCATCAAGCTTAGCAGCCATGTCGGCCACAGCAGAACAGCTATTGCCGGCAACCAAAACATGTACATCACTGCCAATAGCGTCAGCCGCTGTCATGGCTTTGTGTGTCTGGTCTGACAGTGTTTCGTTATCGTGTTCAGCAATCAAAAGAGTTGTCATGGTCGATCTCCTTACAGCACGCCGGCTTCGTTTTTCAGCTTGTCGACGAGTTCATCAACAGAGCCAACAATGACACCAGCTTTGCGTGTAGCAGGTTCAACGGTGTTCAAAATTTTCAAACGTGGTGCTGTATCAACACCGTAATCTGATGGAGTCTTCTCATCGAGAGGCTTCTTTTTCGCCTTCATGATGTTTGGCAGCGACGCATAACGCGGCTCGTTCAAACGAAGGTCAGTTGTCATGATCAAAGGCATATCGACTTTAATCGTTTGCAAACCGCCATCTACCTCGCGGGTCACATTGGCGCTGTTGCCATTGATTTCCAGTTTGGATGCGAAGGTTGCCTGTGCCCATCCGAGCAACGCTGACAGCATTTGGCCCGTTTGGTTTGCATCATCATCAATGGCTTGTTTCCCGAGAATCACCAATTGCGGGTTTTCTTCTTCAACGATGCCTTTGAGGATTTTCGCAACAGCTAATGGCTCGACGAGATCATCAGATTTTACAAGAATACCGCGATCTGCACCCATGGCGAGGGCAGTGCGGATTGTTTCTTGAGACTGTTGCGGCCCAATTGAAACGGCAATCACTTCTTCAGCTTTGCCAGCTTCTTTCAAGCGTAGTGCTTCTTCAATCGCGATTTCGTCGAATGGATTCATCGACATTTTTACATTGGCGAGTTCAACGCCTGATCCGTCGGCTTTCACGCGAATTTTCACGTTGTAATCGACAACCCGTTTTACGGGCACAATTATCTTCATTTTCAATGACCTCTATCGGCAAAGGGATTTGATATTCTAATGCAGGGTGACTAGAAAAGACACTTGTTCATATCCGTCATAATGCATCAGATTTCAGACACGTTTGAGACCCGTCTTATGTGACTTCTTGCATGAGAATGCAACAATGAATTCTTACGTTAACGTCAATTGAATTGAGTCTTATCGACACGCCCGTTATTGCTGCGCCCCCAGGGTGAAAGTTTGACTTCTTCTGGCAGTTGGGCGCTTGGGTTCAGTTCCACCGCCTCTGGCAGCACAACTTCTCGGTCGAAGAGAGGAACTGATCGGCGTTTTAATAAAACCACCAGCAAGATACCTACCAGTCCACCGCCCACATGGGATGCCCATGAGATTTCACCATCTGTGTCGATTGCGAACATGATGACTTGATATGCGGCCCAACCACCCAGTGCGATATAGGCGGGTAGGCGAAGCGGTATTCGAAATAGGAGAATGCCCCAGATTTTCATTTTCGGATGGAGCATCAGGTAGGCCGTTACCAAACCTGCAGCTGCACCCGACGCACCAATAAGTGGTCCATCGGATTCCGCAAAAATTAATCCGTGAAACCAAACGGCTGCAATTGCGCAAAGAATATAGAAAATGATGAATTTGATGTGACCCAACGCGTCTTCCACGTTATCGCCAAATACCCAGACAAAAATCATGTTACCCGCCAAATGCATCCAATCTGCATGAATAAATGAGCTGGTTAGCATGGTGATATAATAATAGTCTTGGGACAAAAGCTGAAACTCAACAGGCAGTGTTTTGAGATCATTGCCGATTGAAGGGATGTAGCCCAATGATAGAGTTATATATTTCAGGCTGCCAATTGCATTGGAATCTAAAACGTTCACCATCAAATAGACAGCAATGTTCAACCCAATGATCGTCAGCGTGACCCATTGCAGTGAAATATGTTTGACAGGTTTTCCGTCGTAAAGTGGAACGAACATAAATGAGTCTCCTCAGCTAATCTTGAGGAAACCGTCCGCTGTGTCTAACGGTTTTCGCCTGGTACCCACAAAATGTCGGCTTTTCCGCCTTCATTGCTATAGCGTGCTGCGACAAACAGAAAGTCTGAAACTCGGTTCATATAACGTATGCCCGATGGGTTCACGTGTTCGCCAGGTGTTTCACCCAGATGAACGATCAAGCGTTCGGCACGTCGTGCAATCGTTCTGGCTACGTGCAATGCAGCGGCTGCGGCTGAACCGCCTGGTAAAATGAAAGATCTTAACGGATCAAGATCCTTGTTGAGGAGATCTATATCGCTCTCAATACGTTCCACCTGTGTTTCAATCATACGCAGTGGTTCGTATTCCAGTTTTTCGCCATTGTCTGGTGTTGCCAAGTCAGCACCCAAGTCGAATAGATCGTTTTGGATACGCAGTAACATGGCGTGGAGATCAGACTGATTTTCGGTGTGCAGTCTGGCAATGCCAATGGCAGCGTTGGTCTCATCGACTGTCCCATAAGATTCAACACGAAGATCAAACTTCAAACGACGTTCGCCCGTTCCCAAGGCGGTCGTTCCATCATCACCGGTCTTTGTATAAATTTTGTTCAAAATGACCATAAAGTTCTTCCAATTTTAACCGCGCGAAAAATAGACGAAACCAACCATTAAAATGACGGCAATGGCTTGTGCGATAACGCGCATGCGCATTAATTTCTGAGACTTATTGCCCGGGCCATTTTGCAGCATATTCCAAAGGCCGCGCATCAATATCAGGCCGACAATGACACAAGCTAAAAGAAGAACGATATAAGCGATGTTCATGCAGCGACCTCATATTTGTTTTGTGAGTTTTATTTAGACAGCTCTGATGCCTGTGCCAATGGTGACGTTTTGTCTCTTGTGTTGTTGCGCGATGCAAGTGCCACGGCGATGGCGCACAACAGCATGCCGATCAATTGAATGGGTGCCATGGTTTCGTCAAATAGAAAGTATGCCATCACGGTGGCTACACCAGGCACCAAAAAGAACAAGGTCGATAGTTTTGCTACCGAGCCTTCGCGTATCAGCCACATTAAGAGGAAGATGGCAAAGAATGAAAGCACCAGAATAGCCCAAGCCATAGCGAATACCATTTCACCCGACCATTCGATCTCACGTGTCTCTAATGTGAATGACAACACTGCGACGGGGATAACCCCGCCAAGATATTGCAAAGCGGTGCCTGATCTTAAGTCGCTCAAACTGCCAATTTGTTTTTGATAGATCGTTCCTATGGTGACTGAGACCATACCCAATATAGAAGCGATCACTGTACCAGCGTTAATGCCACTGTCGGCGATATCTATCTTTGGTGCGAGAACCAGAATTACACCTAAGAACCCAAGTGCGATCCCAATCCAGTGCTGACGTGTAATGGTTTCTTTCAAAAACCATCCTGTAAGAACCGCTGTTAGCAATGGTTGCAATCCCACAATGACGGCTGAAACGCCAGCTGGCATGCCGCGATCAATCGACCAAAACACCGCACCGAGATAAAACCCGTGCAACAATGATCCAATGGCAATGGAATGCAGCGCCATTTTGAAACCCGGCCATTGTGTTTTCATGATGAATGCAACCAGAACCAAAACCAGAAATGCGATGCCAAATCGAATGGTCAGAAATGTTCCGGGTTCCGAATAGGGCATGCCGAGGCGCGCACCAATAAAACCTGTTGCCCATAAGCAGACAAAAATGCCGGGTGCTAGTTTGTGAAACATAGAGTCTATTCCTTAGGCCCTTTCGCCTCATCTATTGCGTTGCCGAAGCGAGGTATCAGTTGTGCGGATTTTGGGCAGGGTTTAGTAAAATGGCAGTCGTACACATTTTGGTATTTCTGCCAATGGCAAGCATAACTTACCTATGAACCAAATCATCGAAATTGTGCTACCTGTATTTTGCCTTATCGGCATTGGGTACGCTATTGCGCGATTTGGAATACTGAATTCGGCATCTGGTGATGGATTGGCGGATTACGTTTTCAAGATTGCCGTTCCCGTGTTGTTGATGCGTTCCATCGCAACGGCAGACTTTTCGAACCAAAGTAGTTTTGGTGGCATATTGTCGTTTTGGGTTGTCTATTTTTCAGGTGTTTTCATTGTTTGGGTGGCAGCGTGGTTGTGGATCAGCAAAGTGTTTTCTCGTGGTGCGCGCGCGGCGTCCATTGCAGGTGTCGCTGCAGGGTTTTCAAATTTGGTACTACTCGGAATTCCATTGATTGAACAAGCTTATGGCCGCGAAGGTTTGCAGATTCTTTTTATACTGGTCGCAGTGCATTTGCCGATCATGATGACTGCATCCACGTTCTTGATGGAACTTGCGGTGCGCGCTGATGGTGTGGATAAAACCACTCTAAATGTTGGCATCATCTTCAAAAAACTTCTACTGAACTTTTCGAAGAATCCTATCATTATCGGAATTTTGACGGGTATTGCGATAAGGTTCAGTGGAATCGGCATAACAGGTGTTTCCGACCAGGTCGTTGGATTAATCTCCAAAACAACGGGGCCGCTGGCATTGATTTCACTAGGAATGGGGCTGATTAAATACGGTGTGAAAGGAAATATAGTCGCAGCAGTGGGATTGACGGTGCTTAGTTTGATTGCATTGCCAATGATCGTGTTTATTGCCGGAACGTATGTCTTTCAGATGCCACCACTTTGGTTGAAAGTGGCTGTCTTGGCAGCAGCCAGTCCGACCGGTGTGAACGCATATCTGTTCGCCACTTATTTCAAAGTGGCTGAAGGCTTGGCTTCAAGTTCCATAGTCTTGACCATGCTTGGCTCTATTCTCACATTGCCATTGTGGTTGATATTTTTAGGATAAAATCCCGATGAGTTTTTTGACATCTTGAGGTGTCAGTCCTGCATTTCGTAAAGCGCGTAGACTTGTGTCCCCGGCGCTTTTGGAGAGTTTGCGGTTGTCGTCAGCCAAAATCAGATCATGGTGATGATATTCGGGTTCGGGTAATCCTAAGAGTTCTTGCAACAAGCGATGAACTGATGTGGCGTGGAAAAGATCACGACCCCGAACAACGTGGGTGACACCTTGCAAAGCATCATCCACCACGACCGATAAATGATAGCTGGTTGGAGTGTCGCTGCGGGCTAAAACCAAATCCCCCCATTTTTCCGGATGAGCAGAGCATATACCGGTTTCATTTTCTGGACCTGAACCTGTTTCGCGAAAGCTGATTGAACTGTTCAACATTTCAATTGCTGCGATCATATTAAGTCGCAATGTGTGGAGGGGCTGTTTGTTGCGTTCATTCTCGTGTTCGGTCTCAGTCCATTCTCGTTCTAACCCCGGATATATTGGCGAACCATCGGGATCGTCTTTCCATTGTATCCCGACCTGATTTTTGGATGCCACACTGTCTCTGATTTGTTTGCGGCTCATGAAGGAAGGATAGACAAGGCTCTCGCAAATCAAAGTGTCTAATGCGTCTCGATAATCAGCAAAGTGTTCTGATTGCTTTCGTGGTGCTTCTTCCCATTCCAACCCCAGCCATTCGAGATCTTCCAGTAGATCTTGTTCAAGTTCAGGGCGGCAACGGACGCGATCAATATCTTCTATTCGCAATAGAAACCGTCCATTCATTTCTTGAGCCATGTGGTAATTGATCAAGGCTGAATATGCGTGACCTAAATGCAAGGCTCCGTTTGGACTGGGTGCAAATCTGAAAACGGGTGGTGTATTGGCATTCATATATGCAATCTAAACTTTCAATTGTGCTACGAGAAGACCCAAAATTTTGCCACTCTCTTTAAAATCAATCAATACTGAAGCGGACCTGCACAACGGGTTGCATCAACTGCAAGTTCTGGACCCTGATATTGTGACAACGATTGAAGGTTTGGATTCAGTTCCACTGCGCTCTCGACCACCTGGATTTGAGGGCCTTGCAGAAATCATAGTGGCGCAACAAGTGTCCAAAGCTTCTGCCGCTGCCACTTTTGGAAGATTGAGAGAACGAGTTGTTCCGTTTTCTGCTGATGGGTTTTTAAAAGTTGGAGAGCTGGCTTGGATTGAAGCGGGACTGTCCCGCGCCAAACAGGTGACCCTTGAAGGGGTGGCCTATGCTTTGGTGAGGGACGAGTTGAATTTGAACGCACTTTGTAAAATTCCACCTACACAAGCCATGGATGAGTTGACGATGCTGAAAGGGATTGGGCCTTGGACTGCTGAAGTCTTTCTTTTGTTTTGCGCTGGTCACCCGGATATTTTTCCAGCTGGTGATGTGGCGTTGCAGCATGTGGTGGGTTGGTTGTGCGACTGTGATGAAAAGCCTGATGTTAAGGAAACACGTGTATTGGCCGAACGGTGGGCTCCTTTGCGAAGTGTAGCGGCTCGTGTTTGCTATGCAGAATATGCTCACCGCAAAGGCTGGACGGCTGCACCGCTGTAAAAACCGGCTCAATGTAAGGCTGGGGATAGACTGTGTGGTGTTTCGTCCAACGGGCTTCACAAATACGTCTTAGTAAACCTACACTGTTGCTTCGATTGTTGAGGCTATGATTCCCGATCGTTCAACTTGGCACCTTTTGCGGTCCGGGACGGGAGAAAATTAGTGACGATTGCCGTAAATCCGGAGTTGCACCCAACACTTGTGCTGAATGCGGACTACCGTCCGTTGTCTTATTATCCGCTGTCGCTTTGGTCATGGCAGGATGCGATTAAAGCCGTGTTCTTGGGCCGTGTGAATATTGTGTCAGAATATGATGCAGCAGTGTCATCACCGTCGTTCCAGATGAAGCTGCCAAGTGTGGTTTCTTTGAAACAATATATTCAACCCCAACGAAACCCTGCTTTTACGCGCTTCAATGTGTTTTTAAGAGACCGTTTTGAGTGTCAATATTGCGGCAGTCCAGATGACCTGACTTTTGACCATTTAATTCCAAGATCACGGGGTGGCCAAACAACATGGGAAAATATTGTAACAGCCTGTTCGCCTTGTAACCTGCAAAAGGGTGGAAAAATGCCAAAGGACGCAGGCATGACGCCCAATCGGTTGCCTTGGGTTCCCAATGTTCACGATTTGCACAATGCTGGTCGTCGTTTTCCGCCTAACTTTCTGCACGAAAGTTGGATGGATTATTTGTATTGGGATGCTCCGCTTGAACCATAGGGTTTTGGTTCAGCGGTGAGTAGAGCCAAAGGCTCCGCGAAATGCGATCACAGCAAGTACCAATGCGGCCAGAACGTTCCAACCTGCAAAGCTAATTCCTAAAAAACGACCTGCCGCATCAGCACAGCTTGGTGGTTTTGAGTTGGAGAGGCTTTCAAGCAAGCTTCCGGCATCGCTTGATGTTGCTGACAATCCAGCTACGCATGATTCTGGGCCAAGCCAAAAACCCCACTCCACACCGGCGTGATAGCCACCCAATAATGCAGTCGCGATCAAACAGAGGAATACAATTGCGAGTGCGCCCCGTGTTATACATGCAGGCCAATTTGTGAAGGCCGAGATTGCGCCAATTGCAATAAATGGAATGCCCCAATAGTAAGGATTGCGCTGCTCCAAGCACAAAGCACAAGGCGCATAACCACCGATGTGTTCAAAACTAAGCGCACTTCCGACGACAACCACCATTCCAATTAAAACCATCAGAGTTGTTGTCTGTTGAACAGGACCAGATGTATTCCAAAAATCTTCCGACACTTGCACAGCCATTGTTTTGGCCTTTCTACAAAAAGAATTTTATCAGCACAAAGCCGCCAATCAGAAGAACCAGACCAAGCACAAATAAAAGGCCGAGCCATTTTTCGATAAAAGTTTGAATGGCCTCGCCGAACTTGAACAATAAAAATGCGACAACAAAGAAGCGCAGACCGCGCCCTAGAATTGAGATAGCAATAAACATTGCAAAATTAAGCCCGGTCATGCCGGAGAAGATTGTGAACAATTTGTAGGGCAGGAAGGTAACAGCGCCAGCGAAAACACTGAACAAGCCCCATTCACTGTTGTAGGTTTCAGAAAGTTTTTCGAAGGCGTCTTTCTTACCATAAAATTCAAGAATGGGCTGGCCGAGCCAATCATAGGCCAATGCGCCTATGGCGTATCCTAAAATGGCACCAAGAACAGATGCGATCGTACAAATGAGCGCGAGCCTCCACCACCTGGCACGATCTGCAAGCACCATGGGGATTAACATCACATCTGGCGGAATAGGAAAAAAGGAGCTTTCAACAAAGGATATGAAAGCCAATGCTTTGTCGGCATGCTTGCTTCCGGCAAGTTTGAACATCCAATCATACAGTGCTCGAATCAATGTGTGGCCTCGCATTCAATTCAATATCGCAGGGTGTTTACCCCAACAGGAAGCAAAGCCCAATGGCGTTAGAAAAAATGATATCAATGAATTGTTCAATAACCGTTGCAAAGCCGTGCTTCTTGCTTTAATTCGCTGCAAGTTGAAGCACAACACCGCTGCCCCTCTGGCGGAATTGGTAGACGCGCGGGATTCAAAATCCCGTTCCTCACGGAGTGCCGGTTCGATTCCGGCGGGGGGCACCACACGCCTATATTGTTTTACGACTCACGCACTGCGGAAGAGTGAAATTTGAAACACCTTGATAAATTAGAATCTGAGAGCATCCACATTATTCGCGAAGTGGCTGCGGAATTTGCCAATCCGGTTATGTTGTATTCTATCGGCAAAGATTCCGCCGTAATGTTGCACTTGGCTATGAAAGCATTTGCACCCGGCAAACCACCCTTTCCTTTGATGCATGTGGACACCACATGGAAATTCAAAGAGATGATCGCGTTCAGAACCGAGATCGTAAAGCGATATGGTCTCGACTTGATTGTTCATATCAATCAAGAGGGCGTTGAAAAAGGTATTGGGCCCATTACACACGGGTCGAAGCTTCATACTGATGTTATGAAAACAGAAGGTTTGAAACAGGCTTTAACGAAGCACGGGTTTGATGCTGCATTTGGTGGTGCGCGGCGCGATGAAGAAAAATCTCGTGCCAAAGAACGTGTTTTCTCATTTCGTTCGAAAAACCACCGCTGGGACCCAAAGGCGCAACGCCCTGAATTGTGGAAACTCTACAATACGAAAATTGCAGATGGTGAAAGCGTACGGGTGTTCCCCTTGTCGAATTGGACGGAATTGGACATTTGGCAGTATATCAAGCGAGAGAATATCCCAATCGTTCCATTGTATTTCGCAGCCAAACGCCCAATCATTGAGCGTGATGGCCAACTGATTATGGTCGATGATGAGCGTCTTGATGTTCAAGAGCATGAGACGGTTCAAGATCGTCTGGTGCGTTTTAGAACCCTTGGTTGCTACCCATTGACCGGTGCTTCTGATTCCGAGGCGGACGATTTGGATAGTATTATCTCCGAACTTCTTCAGAGCCGTTCTTCAGAGCGGGAAGGGCGTTTGATTGACCAAGATCAGATTGGTTCCATGGAGAAGAAAAAGCAGGAGGGCTATTTTTAATGTCTTCTGATAAATCTGCTGCCGAGAATATTTCGCAATTTTTGCGTGATCAAGAAAACAAAGAT
Organism: uncultured Rhizobiaceae group bacterium; assembly: GCA_938010435.1. GTDB lineage: Bacteria > Pseudomonadota > Alphaproteobacteria > Rhizobiales > Rhizobiaceae > Pseudahrensia. Next base: position 124,849 of record CALLUS010000009.1, read on the forward strand.
CAACTGCGTTTCATCACATGTGGTTCCGTGGATGATGGAAAATCAACGCTCATTGGCCGGTTGCTTTACGACTCAAAAACTGTGTTTGAAGATCAACTTTCTGCAGCTTCTGTTGAAAGCCAAAAATACGGTACGCAAGGCGAGAATGTTGATCTTGCGTTGTTGGTGGATGGGCTTCAGGCCGAACGCGAACAAGGTATCACAATTGATGTTGCCTATCGTTACTTTGAAACTGACAAACGAAAGTTCATTGCTGCTGACACGCCCGGTCATGAACAATACACGCGCAATATGGCCACTGGTGCTTCCACCACGGACCTTGCCATTATTTTGATTGATGCACGCAAAGGTATTCTTGAACAAACGCGCCGTCATTCATTTATTTGTTCGTTGTTGGGTATCAAGCACGTCACGCTTGCTGTGAACAAAATGGACCTGATGAATTTTGAACAAAAAGTGTTCGACGACATCGTGGCTGATTATCATGAGTTTGCTAAAGGCTTATCTCTTGGTGACATCACAGCTATTCCGATTTCTGCGCTGACTGGCAGCAATGTGATCGTTAAGAGTGATGATATGCCTTGGTATGAGGGTACAGCACTGCTTGCTCACTTGGAAACTGTTGACTTGAGTACCCTTGCGGATCGGACCAAAGGTCCGTTCAGAATGCCTGTGCAATGGGTAAATCGATCAAGCCATGATTTCCGCGGCTTCAGCGGTACTATTGAATCGGGCACGATTTCTGTGGGTGATGATATTGCCAACAGTGTGTCAGGCAAATCTTCAAAAGTTGCAGGAATTATTGGCCCATCCGGTGATCTTGATAGTGCTTACAGTTCATTGGCGGTCACGATTTCATTACAGGATGAAATTGATGTGAGCCGTGGTGATGTTTTGGCTCAGCCAGATAAATTGCCGGAAGTTGCAGACCAGTTTGCAGCGCATATTGTGTGGATGGATGAAGCTGAAATGTTGCCGGAACGCACTTATGTAGCGCGTTTTGCAACGGCAACGGCGACCGCGCAGATTACAGATCTGGTGCATCGCATTGACGTGAATTCGCTTGAACAGGTTGCAGCCAAGACACTTGGATTGAATGAAGTGGGTTACTGTAAAATTGCGCTAGACCGAGCGCTGGCATTTGACAGTTTTGGCGATATTCCAGAAACGGGTTCTTTCATACTTGTCGACAAGTTCACCAATGCCACAATCGGTGCTGGTATGATCGACTTTGCATTGCGCCGTGCAAGCAATATCGAATGGCATGAAATGAATGTCGACAAGGCTGCGCGTGCGAAAGCCAGTGGTCAAAAACCGAGTATATTATGGTTCACTGGTTTCTCTGGTTCGGGAAAATCAACTGTTGCTGATAAGCTGGAACAAAAATTGTTTGCACAAGGCAAGCGTACCTATTTGTTGGATGGTGATAATGTGCGTCACGGCATTAACAAAGACCTTGGCTTCACCGATCAGGATCGTGTTGAAAATATCCGTCGTGTAGCAGAAATTGCACGTTTGATGGCTGATGCGGGATTAATTGTTCTGACATCCTTCATTTCCCCATTCCGATCAGAGCGTCACTTGGCCCGCTCATTGATGGATGATGGTGAATTTATTGAAGTGTTTGTGGACACACCATTGGAGGTTTGTGAACAGCGTGATCCGAAGGGTCTGTACAAGAAAGCCCGTGCGGGAGATTTGAAAAACTTCACTGGTATCGATTCCGATTACGAAGCACCAAAGAATGCTGAAATTGTTCTCAAAGGTGCGGAATTCGAGGTTGATGAACTGGCTGATCAGATTATCGATTATCTAAACAAGAAGAACAAAATTTGATGGGTACTGTTCCCGACCTGAAGATACTTCTTGAAAAATTGACACCTGTCGTTCATGCGGCAGGGCAAGCTATCATGGAAGTCTATGATGGTGAGAATGACACTGAATGGAAAGATGACGGTTCTCCAGTCACATTGGCGGACAAAAGCGCTGAAGCAATCTTGTTAGAAGGGCTGAAAAAATACGCACCTGACATCATCATTGTTTCGGAAGAAAACCCCGATAGCCATTCGTTACATGCTGGTGATTTATTCTTTCTTGTCGACCCACTAGACGGTACGAAGGAATTCTTGAAGCGGGACGGGAAAGGTGCTTTCACTGTCAATGTTGGCCTCATTGAAAAAGGCATTCCGATTTTTGGAATTGTTTTTGCACCCGCGCTTAATCGTACATTTTCTGGAATAAGTGGCGTGGGTGCATGGGAAAATGGTATAACGATTGTAGTTCGTGAGATTCCAACATCTGGTTCTGTTGCCGTGGCAAGTGCATCTCACAGGGATTCAGCAACAGACCAATGGCTGGAAGACAACCATGTGGAAGAAACTGTTTCGATTGGATCATCCTTAAAGTTTTGTTTGTTGGCGTGTGGGGAAGCCGATGTTTATCCGCGGTTCGGCCCGACAATGGAATGGGATACCTGCGCTGGGCATGGTGTTTTAAACGCCGCTGGTGGTTGCGTTGAAAAACCTGATGGCAGCGTGTTTGCATACGCAAAACCCGAATTCCGAAATAGTAATTTTATCGCTTATGGTCGTAAGATTTCTAGATAACGCTTAACGTGAGCGGTGGTTCAAGCCTTTTTTGATCCAAGCTTTCAAACCCTCTAAACGTTCTTTCGCAGCAACTGTTTTTGCAGCTTGCACATTGTTTTCAGGCGTCAGAGAAACAACCAAATTTGTAATCGTTAAACGGTCCGGCCAGATGCGGTTCATCATCCAATGACTTGGAATAGTTAGACTATCCGCTTCAATAAACTCTTTATCGTTCAACAGTGTTTCGGTGGCTTTCATCATCACCTGCATGCCAGGTGAACTTGCGGAAAAGTCTTCATCGAACGTCATTTTCCACGGTACCATTTTCCCATGTTTACCCAACATGATGAGAGCACCAATAGCGTTGCCGTCACACATCAATGTGTGAAGTTCGCAGGTATCTTCGCACGCTAGAGCAGCCACAATCTGACGTGAGAAAGCGGTGATCTTTTTGTGATTGTAAAGTGCTGTGCCGCGGCGACCCTTCCAGCTTTTCAGTTCTAAGGTAATGAAGCGCTCGAACCCGTCGAGAACCCGTTCTTCTGTTTTAGCAACCAGAAACTCTACGTTGTGAATTTCTTCCAATCTTCGCAATTGGCGACGTAACTCTCTGCGACTCTTAGGACGTAAAACGGTTTTCATTTTCCCATCAGGATCGTCAGAACTGATCAACGCGGCACGTTCATAGGTGCCTGTTTCGCTGGACTGTAAACCTAAACTTTTAATGGCACGCTTGAGGTGAGTATATGTTTCGGTGCTACAGGACTGATGGGTCAAATCTAAAGTAGATGGTAACTTGAGCGCTGGATCTGATAATAAACGAAAAAGGTTTTCACACGCCTCTTCAGGGCACTCTTTGTCCAACAGCGGTGTGCCAACCGGCATAAACTCGTTAGAAAGCACCTGCAAAACCTGTTGCTTTGGGAAGCCTACAGTGTTCAACCGAACTGGCATGAACAAACGCATTTTGCGTTCTTCACCGATTGTTTCCCACAAGGTGAGCATCCAGCAAGCCGAAGGAGCTAACAAAGACGTGAGCCGTGGCCACGCAGCCATGACAATGGTGGATTCAAAGAAGATGTTTTGATCGACCGACCTTTTTGCTAAATAACTTATTTGATCGGATAGGCGATTGAGGCCGAATGCAGGGACAAGCTCCAACTCCCATAAATGGGATGTCATGTTTGTTGATGAAGAACGCAGCATTGGCGCGCGCTTGGTGCGTCTGCGTTCTAGAACGCCGTTGAACCCTTCTGGTCTGCGACTGCTTTTCTCGATAATATCTTCGAAAACACCCATAATTTATTTGGCCTCCGTGGTGGAGATTGTTTTACTAAATACAAACATGCGTAGGCCTAAACGGCGCACTGTGATTGAGTATAAAGCAACAGCTTCGAATATCATTGCAATCGTCGTCGCCCAAGCTGCTCCATACAATCCGTAGATTGGAATGAAAGTGACGTTGAGCATGATGTTGACCAATAACGTTATGCCATAGATTGCTGCACACGCATTCTGTTGTCCTGACATGGTGAGAACACTCTCGGTAGGTCCGATGGTTGAACGTGCAATAATGCCAATCACCAAAATGAATAGCAGTGGATAACCTGCAGCAAATTCTGCGCCAAACAGAGACAATAAAAACTTGCCCGTGATTAGAAGCAATAAACCCATGGCCAGGGATGGCCAAAATGTCCATTTTACAGTGTCACGAATGAAGTCTTCGTACTGGTCTTTGTCACCAGAATTGAAATATTGAGAATACCGGTGGGCCGCTCCCGCTTTCACAGCGAAGTATACGAAATGGACTAAGGCGAGAGTTTTGACTGCGGCAAAATAAACGGCGACTTTTTCCGGCGAAAGAAGTGCACCGGCTACCAAAATATCAACATTCGTAAGCAGTGTGAAAAAGCCATCAACCAAAAAAATCGGTAAAGCCACCATGATCCATGTTTTTGGCTGTAGGTTTTTTGGCCCTTCCGGAACTTCCTTTTTTAAACGTTTGTTCAGGATCAACATCTGCCCAACAGAAGTGATCCAAGTTGCTGCAATGGAAGTAATCAGTGCTGTTGTGGCTGTGGCTTCAAAACCCCACCAAAGCGCCAACACCATGGTCAATAATATGAGGCATGGACGAATGAGATAGGTGGGCGACAGGGCTATGTTTACCCAATTAAATGAGCGTGATATTCCGTCTTGCACTTCGGCGAGAGCTAACATTGGGAGACAGATTGCGCCAAGAAATAATGGAATTACATAAACGTTCGATGTCGCATCTTGGAACAATAGTGTGATTGCAATTCCGACAATGGCAATCACAGTTGCTGCCATGACTGAGTAAAGACGTGATCCAAACACCACTCCGCGCAGAGAGGCATCGTCCTTTGTAACTTTATACTCAGGGATAAACCTGACTACGGCAGATGGAAATCCAAGACAGGCTAAGCCACCGCAAATTATTGCTGCCACCCACACCCATACAAAAATACCGTACTCATAAGTGCCCAGCCAGCGGGCAATTAAGACTTGGCTGACATAAGCGATGAAAGCACTGATGATGCGTATGGTAAAAGCCATCAAGGCCGTACGTTGAGATAGGGCTTTTTCATCTTTGCCTGCAGCGATTGCATCTGCAACTTCAAATGTCTTGTCCACGTGCTTGCCCCATCTTGTTCGGACAAAGGCTGGAACAAGGGGTTGGGCAATTTTAGAAGGAGTGATGCGTTTCAGCATTTTTGTGGGCACCGCTGGCAAATGTATTGCGACGGAAATCGCCGCGCTCAAATGTTATTTGCCCGCAATTCGATTAAGATTGTCTTCTTTCAGGTAACCTTGATCGTTTCGATGGTTAAGCGCTTCTTAACGTGAAAACCCGCCCTCATTTAGAAATATCTGCTCTTCCATCGTTGTTGCGCGCCCCAAAAGTTTATTTCTATGGGGGAAGCGGCCAAATTTCTCTATGATATCTAAGTGAATTTTGGCAAACTTTTTTTGATCTTCCAGTTCAAGACGTCCCATTTCTTTCACACATTGTTCTTGATCCGAAATGCTCTCAGAATGCATTAATGGCAGGTATATGAACATTCCAATATCTTCACGCATTTGTCGATCATAACCGTTCGAAATAGCATTTTGAACGATCGCAACGCACTGGGCATCTTGTGCGAAAGCTTTGGCATCATCACGAAATAGATTTCTGGAAAATTGATCAAGTACAATCACGAGAGCCAGCGTTGTGTCGGGTGTTTCCAACCAGTTGGTGAGGTTGCCATTTTTTGCATGTTCGTGGGTGGTTTCGAACTGATGTTTGATTTCTGTATCAAAATCGTTGTCTCTCACCCACCATTTTTTAGAACCGGCATTTGCCCAAAATTCTAATACATCTTCAGGTTTGGCAATTTTATCATTCATGTCTGTTTCTGCTTTGCTTGCGTGTTGATCAAGGCTTGGTTAGATCACACCAACATGCACGAGATGTGAAAGCGGGTCGATGTCTGATCGTAACGAAGTTGAAGAATATGACTTGCGTGGTTTGCAGTGCCCTTTACCGGTTTTGAAAACACGTAATCGGATGAGGAAAATGGTTGCGGGAGAATCCATTTGGATTTTCACCGACGACCCACTTGCAGGACTGGATATTCCGAATTTCTGCAATGAATACGCGCAAGATCTCGTTGATCAAAAAACCGGTGTTGATGGTGAGTTGCGTTTTCTTGTGAAGCGAACAGATACTAAACTCTAAGAAAAACGCCCGTTGAACCCGGCTACGGTAAGCGGGTTGTTGCCGAGGGATTGCCTGTCGGGCGTGTCCGTTTTGGTGTTGCCCATGAAGGCGTCAAACAGTCTTCGCACGAAGTTTTCTGACAAGTCTTTTGTGATCATCACAATCCGTGTTTCGCGGTTGTCATCCGGCCATGATGGTAATGTTGCTGGCGGGTGAAAGATTTGTTGCACGCCGTGAATGACAACTGGTTTTTCCGGGTGTTCAGTAACTGCAATGATTCCCTTAACGCGCAGGAGGTTAGGACCATGGGCGGAGCGCAGCAAGTCGATAAATGTTGTCAATGTTGCCGCATCTACCGCTTTATCCGTTTTTAACGTGAAAGCGCGTATATTGCCATCATGGCGGTTGATGTTATGGTGATGATGATGGCCGGTTTTTTCGTCCTCTTCCCCCAACCATTTTCCCACATCGGCTGATTTGGTTTCAGGATCGTACAGACCGCAATTGAACAGACTGCTTTTCAGATCGTTCAATTGATCGGCAATAAGAAGGGTTGCGGCCGGGTTCAGTGAAATCAATCGATTTTTGAGCTCATCGATATCATCAACCAAATCTGTCTTTGTCAGCACGATGCGATCTGCGACAGCCGCCTGTTTTATGGCTTCTTCATGAGAATTGAGAGTGCCGCTGCCATTCACCGCATCAACGAGGGTGATGACGCCATCAAGACGCAATTTCTCACTTAAAACCGGATGACCCATGACCGCATGCAAAATGGGGGCGGGATCTGCTAAACCAGTGGTTTCAATGACAATGCGTTCCAATGTGCCTGATCGGTTGAGCAGGTTAGTGAATGTATCGATGAGGTCGCCACGAATTGTGCAACACAGACATCCGTCGGAAAGTTCTACTATGCCTTCATCAGCGCTTTCAACCAGTAGATGATCTATGCCAACATCACCGAATTCGTTGATAATGAGTGCACAGTCTTTCAAAGCGCCTTCGCCCATCAACTTGTTTAGAAGCGTGGTTTTTCCGGCTCCTAAAAACCCGGTGATGAGCGTGACTGGGACCGGATTAGTGTTCATCACTATGGTCGAAACTTGGGAAGTGGAACCGTGTTGTCAGATGCAACAATTGTTCCACGAATAGGTGTGTTGTCATTTGAAGGTGAAGTTATAGTCGTGCTTGGGATGGTGTTTGGACGGAACTCTGGCGTTGTTACGCGACTGACTATAGTTGGTTCAAGCGCGCTTGATGACGGTCCTGAAGCCCCTCCTAACGTAACCTGTAATGGCTTCTTGGTGATTTGACGTTTTTGCATCCAAGGGGATTTGATTACTGCTTGGCCTGCACCCGGGTTATATCTTTTGGCGCGTGCTTTTTGGGTACAAACTTTGGGGCGCATGTTGGTCGGCGTTGAGCGTATCGTGCCAACTGCTTGTAAACTATTGATGGGTGTTCCTTGCGTGAGCGAGAATTGAAACCCTTCAGTGATCAATTTGGCAGTATCCACAGCTCGGCTGGTTTGTCCGTCACGCCCAAACACCACGGCAGCAATTCTGCGTCCACCTTGGGTCGCTGCTCCCACAAAGTTGTATCCTGATGCGCAGACAAACCCTGTTTTGAATCCATCTCCACCTCGAAATCTTTCGAGCAAAAGATTGTATGAGAAGTGCATTTTCTGTTTATATTTTCCGTTCTTCAACCTTCGTGGTGCCATCAAGGAAGGTGCGCTGAATAAATAGGCGTATTGTGGATATTCTTTGTGAATTGCGCGAACCAGAAGTGCTATATCGTGGGCGGTCGTTACTTGTCTTTTGTCATGCAGGCCGTGAGGGTTCACAAAGCGTGACCCTTTCATACCAAGACGGGATGCTTCCCTGTTCATACGGTTAGCGAATCCTCTAGTTGAACCAGATAGGGATTCTGCAATAGCCACTGAAATGTCATTGGCTGACTTTACGATTAGAAGCTTCAATGCATTATCGAACGTCACAACACTGCCGCGGCCAAAGCCTATGCGGCTTGGAGGTTGCCGTGAAGCATTTCTCGAGATTTTCACAGGACTCTCAGCGGTGATTTCACCTGCATCTATGGCCCGGAAAATCACATAGGCTGTCATGAGTTTAGTTAGCGAAGCCGGATGCCAAGCATCGAAAGCTTGGTTGCTGGACAGAACCCGGCCTGAATCCAGATCAATTGACAAATGTGGCAGCGGATGAGCTGTCGTTGTTAGCAGTGTTGAAAAGGCTGCAGCCAGTAAGGTGAAATGGTGTTTGGTTTTCATCACAGTCAGGTCGAAATTACGTTTGAACTTATGTTGCACAATTTAATGGCCGGGTCATGGCCATATATGGTGTGGAATCATAAATTTTGACGATGTGACGCAATCAAATTTTGAAGCTTACCCATCAAGTCGGCTGATGCTGCTTCCATAGAGTGATGCGTTTGAACGTAGTCTTTCGCTGTTTTGCCCATGTCGTTCCGTAATATCGGGTGGGACAGCAGTGTTACGAGATTTTCGGAGAGTGCGTTTGTGTCGTCTTCGGGTGCCAATAGTCCTGATACCCCGTGTTTCACGACCAATGGAACACCCATGCTTTTTAAAGCAATCACTGGTACGCCTTGGGATTGTGCCTCGAGATAGACCATCCCAATCGGTTCTTTCCAGCCGGGCCAAAAAAACAAATCGGCTTTGGAAAGATGAGCGAGAACTTCATCATGTTCCAAGCCGCCAGTGAACAAAATCCGGTCTTGGGAAAACGATGAGAACAGTTTTTTTACCACAGCTTCTTCGGGCCCTGACCCTGCAATGACAAGGTTCCAATTGAGTGCTTGGAGTGGCTTCAAGGTATCGGCAATAATTCTAAAGTTTTCTGTCTTCTTGCCTGGCCGCATCATAGCAGCGGTGTAAATAACCGGCGTGTTTGGTCGCCAATGGGATGGATATGAAATCGATTTAGAAATTCCCGCGCTGTCGGTGTCTATGAAAATAGAGATGTCATCAACAGGTGTTTTGGTCCTCAACGTTTTCAGTAAATAATCTTTATCACTTGGCTTAAAACACAAATGCAAATCAGCTTTTGAGAATTCAGTTTGAGCTTCCATGCGCCAGTTCTTCCATCGATCTCCACCATTTTCAAAACCCTGTCCTGTGTGGGCGGCTTCAATTGTCACATAGGGAATGTTTAAAGCTGCGGCGACGGCCGGACCAATCCAGTCAGGGGCCTTGCAATAGGGGTGGTAGGTGAGAAACAAATTCGGTGGATCGTTGGAAAACTGTGCGATTGTTTTCTCTACTTCTTCTAAAGCGCCTTGTTTTTTTTCCTGGAGAATTTTGTCAGAATCACATTTTGAATAGGCAATGTATCGGGAGGCGAGTTCCACACTTGCGCCACCTATTTGTAATGCTTTCACTATGTTTTGCGCGATCAAACGATCACCAGACGGGATGTGGTGATCAGGTGGTTTTACGGGAGCGTAGAATGCGATTTTCATCGGATAGTACTTTGTTTTTCAATCATAGATTTGATGAGTTTGGCAGTATTTCTAGCGCCTGAAAAATCAATCGGGCTTTCGACTTTCGGCAAATTTATGGCAGCTTTCATAGCATTTAAAAGTCTGTCAGGGGTGAGCTGAGATTGAGGTAAATTGATGGCGTAACCTGCCTCGTTCAACAATGCAGCACGTCGTAATTGTTCTGTTTGTCCCTCGGTGTCATAGGGTACAAAAACGGCCTGACATGAACTGGTGTCGTGAACAGAAAGCACATCCATGGCGGTGTTATATCCGCATTGGGAAATTGAGAGCTTCGCGCTTTGCAAATGGGCAGCCAAATGAGGCACACTCCGAACCACAGAGATATTTTGAGTTGATTGTTTTTGTAATTTGTTAAAAGCGTCCGGCTGTAAATTATGGCCGGTTGCGAGGCACCAAGTCATGTCTGGAAACGGATTGGTCCGTGCCAAATTCATTGCGGTTTTCATCAGCTGCCCACCAAAAGCACCGCCCCCGGCGCTGATGATGATATCTGATTTGAAATCCGGTTTTGATGTTTTCTGTTCAGGAACAACAAACCCGGTGTAACGGATTTTCTCGATAATGGATTCAACGAGAGGATAGGTCGCGTCCAATTTAATCACATGGGGGTCGGAATGAACGAACACCACATCGAACAATTCCATAATCAAATCGCGTGTTTCTTCAACTCGACCTTCCTTGCGTTTTTCTTGCAAAATATCACGCACTGAAGATGCAATGAGAGGTGAGGGCGAACGTAATTTCGCCACTTGTAGTAGTTCTTTCAGTTCGTGGCGCACGATACGTCTGCCAAATGGATAAGCTTCGATAAGAATTAGGTTTGGGTTCAGGGTGTTGAATACCTCAAGAAGTTTTGTTTTCCTGTCGTGCATATAGTCTTCAGTTAACGGTGCGCCTGATTCGTTGAGAATGGTTGCATAGGTATTGTCGGCAGCTTGGATGGGTGGCAGAAAATGAATGTTTTCCGCTTCAAAGCTGATGTCGGAAATGGGCATTCCTCCATAGATGACGTCGACAGCAATTCCATGTTTCTTGAATTGAGCAATCAATCGTTGGGCGCGATGAATGTGTCCGACGCCCAGAAGGTGCAAGAAATAGAACAGCACACGCGGTTGATTTTTGGTCACGAGGTTTGACCAAGCAGTTCTAGAAGAAGATCTATTTCTTTGGTGGCATCAAAGTCATTGCGTACCTTTTTCATGCCTTGCTGCCCCATCTTGTTTCGCAGGTCAGGATCTTTAGATAATTGCTCTAAAGCGGCAGCAAGTTTTGCTGGATCGTTGGGTGGCACAAGCGTTCCGTTCTCCCCATTTTTGATGAGCTCGGGAATGCCTGAAATCGGTGTTGATATAACTGCAAGCCTTTGGCTTTGGGCTTCTACAATCACGTTTGGCAATCCGTCTCTATCACCGTCTTTGGCAATTCGGCATGGCAGGACAAACAAGTCGGATTCATTGTAGGCCTGCAACACGCGAGACTGGGCTTGTGACCCGAGGAATTGGACGTTTTCTGACAACCCCAACTCTTCAGCCTGTTGCTTTAAATCACTCAACAACGGACCGCCAGCGATGTGGGTCCAACGCCAATGTAAATCGTCGGGTAATTTAGAAAACGCATTTAGCAGCGTGTCCAAGCCTTTCTTTTCTACGGCCCGACCAACACTCAAAAACTGCACAGCGTTTGTAGAGTTACTGCCATCCCGATTGGAAGAAGTGTTTTCCGGAATTGGAAACCGCTCGAGATCTAATCCGTGATAAACCAATCGCACCTTGTGCTCGGAATTGGCCAATGATTTGAGATGGCTGGCCCCGCCTGCCGTGCATGTTACGGTCCATTCAGCATCGTTGAGTTTTTCAGATAATTCCCAATCCGGCGATGTCCAAATGTCTTTGGCATGTGCCGAAAACGAAAATGGTAGACCTCGCATGATTGCGGCGTATCGTGTCACTGATCCGGGAGTGTGAATGAAGTGACCGTAGAGCCAAGCCACATTTTCATTCAGTTCTGAGGCAACTACGATCGCTTGTACAAATCGTCTGACCCTGTTTCGTGTTCTGTCACGCCATAAGTCTTTCAACCAAATTGCACGCGCCTCTTTATAACCGCTGAGTTTTCGAGCGATTTTCCAGGCTTTAAAACAGCGCGCCCATTCCTCGTGAACATATTCCGGTAAATACATCACTGGAGCTTTGATTTCGTGATGTATCGGGTGACGTTTGCTATCGGTTGGATGGCGAAGCGACGCCAATTGTAAATTGGTTCCAGCTTTTTGTAGATTCAGGATTTCTTGAGCGATGAACGTTTCTGAAAGACGCGGATAACCTTTCAAGACAACGGCAAGGGTTTTATTTTTTGGCGTGTTCATGCGGGATGGACGAGTTCTTCAGATTCGATGGGGTCTGGAATGTCTGCATCGCGTTTGTGAACGAGCATTTTCCCCACGTGGTCGGAAATTGCATTCAACCCTTCCATGTCCACATGCCAACCACTTTGGGATGGCTTAGATGCATGGGGCAGAGCGTGAAGAGCATCTGCCATTTTTGCAGGTTCGGCAGCATCATCTGCGTTAAGCACCCGGGTCAAACCCAATTCACTGGCCCGTGTTGCGCGGATCAATTGTTCCTGACGCGGTTTTGTTCTTGGAACAAATAAGGCTGGTTTGTCGAAGGAAATAATTTCACAAAATGTATTGTAGCCGCACATTCCGATAATGGCAGTTGCCTTGTCCATAACCGCCTCAATTTCATTGTCAAAATCGATCACCGTCACATTGTTCAATGTTTTTGCCCTGCGATGGATAGCCTCACGATCTTCGTTTTTCATAAACGGCCCGGGGACGAGAACGAGAGGGTAAACAAGATTCCTGTCATATTCCCGTGCAGCTAAAACCATTGACATTAAATCAGCACCGTCACCGCCACCGCCTGCTGTCACCAATATGTAATTTTGCGGCAGATTGAGAGCTGCTGTATGATCAGATACCGGAATTTCACGGGGTAAAAAACCAACATATTTTGATTTTTCGATGACACGTTTGGGAACTTTGAGACCTTTCAAAGGGTTCCAAAAGTTTTGGGGGCCATAAATCCAAATATCGTCGTATAAACTTGCGATTTTCTGTAGAACTTGTTTCCGATTCCACTCTTCTTCCAACAGTTGTGGTGAATCCATAACGTCGCGCAAACCTAATACGGTGCGACACCCTTTCATTTTGAGGGCGACGAGCGTTTTCTCAACCTCTCCGCGCATACCCATAGGCTCTTTGTCGACAATAAAAATATCGGGTTGAAAAAGCTCTGCTGTTTCAAGGATCAATGCTTCACGCATCGCCAATGTATCTTTTATGTCGATGTGATCGCTGATGGAGGTATAATCACCGGAATAAAGTTTGATCACACTGGGAATTTTGACAAAATCGACGCGTGCTTTGAATGCAAATGCGCCGGCAATTTGCGAACCTGAAATTATAAGGACAGAAAGGCCTTTGAAATTTTCGACAAGCGCATGGGCGATCGCCCTACATCTGCGCAAATGCCCAAGTCCAAACGTGTCGTGGCTGTACATAAGAATGCGAGCATCATTCAGTCTTTTCATTAATTTCGCCCGGTACTCATTTGTGATACAGTTTACGCAACTTAAAGGTCGCGCCCGTTTACCGCAACATATTGAGACAAAACAATTCTCAGGTTGAATCATAAAATTCAGTGATCAAATTCAATCAACAAAAGGGTCTATGCATCTAAATATGCTCATTTAAAGAATTTTTCAAAAAAGTTACCATTCGTTATCCGTCGTGGTTTAGTCTTTGATTAACAACCTTGGGGCGGGGTTAAAGATTATGAATTATTCAAAAATCGAAGGTGTTAAACCTTCTAGAGAAGTTTATCATTCCTTAATTGAAACTGCCTTTGCAGACAGCAAAGTGCTGATTGCTGGAATTCTCGCGACATTAGGCGCTTTGGTCCTCACGGCTGTCACAACCGGTGCGGTCATCATGTGGGCATTAGTTGTCGCATTCGGGCTGGTTGGTATTGTTCGTGCGTATCTTGTGCGCAGTTTCAACAAATGTCGTGAAAATAATGGTGTCCAGAAGGATGATTATACCAACTGGGAAAATAAATTTACCTTTTACGCAACGCTTCATGCATTTGTATTTGGACTTTGGTGTTTTGCTGCAGCATATATAGATGATCCATTTGCGCGCCAGGTGAGCATTACTGTCACTTTTGCGAATTTGATTGGAATCTGTGGGCGCAGCTACCCACTAAGTCGCCTTGTTAATATGCAACTGTTTGCCACGACGATCCCAATCGTTGCGGGGTTGTTTTACTCATCAGGTAATTATGCCATTCTTGCATTGTTTATCGTGCCCTACATGTTTGGCATTCAACGCATTGCCGCATATCAGCGTCGCGTTCTGTTTGAAAATATTTTTCAGCGGCAAAAAGCACAATTATTGGCTACTCAATTTCATTCAGCTTTGAACAACGTTCCCCAAGGTATCTGTATGTTTGATGCATCAGACAAACTTGAAGTGGCCAATGAACACATCTCATATTTCACTGGGCGTTCCCAAAAGTCGCTTCGAGGGACCTCTATTGCTCAGTTGATTGAGTTGATGCGATCTGACTTACAGCTGAACAACGTATACGCTGATGAAATGAAAACCTGGTCTGCCTCAAAGAAATCGCAGACACCTGAACCGCTTGATCTTAAGATTGAGCTCCATACGAACCGCGTTCGCTATATTCGTTTCAGAGCAACTCAAATGCAAAATGGTGGAAAAATTTGCACGTTTGATGACATTACAACAGAAGTAGAAGCAGCGCACACCATTGATTATATGGAGCGTTTCGACCGACTGACCGGTTTGATGCGACGGAATATATTGCCGAGTTATATAGACGGGGTTTGGTCTGCGCGCGATCTGGAAAACAATGTAGCAGTTCTTTTATTGAACATAGATGGTTTTAAACAAATTAATGATGATCAAGGCCATTACTTTGGCGACAAGCTGTTGCAACGTTTCTCCAAACGGTTGACAAAGGCTGTTGGCACTTTGGGCACATGTGCCCGATTTGGTGGTGATGAGTTTGCCGTTGTTGTTCATGGAACTGATTGCGTTGACGTTACGACTGCTCTTGCTGACAGTTTGACCGATGCTATGGCCGAACCGTTTTCATTTGATGGCCGAAGCCTGAAGATCAATTGTAGTGTTGGTATTGCTTTTGCTAATGATGAAGACTGCGATTCTGTTGATGGTCTGATTAAGAATGCAGATACTGCGCGGATGTCAGCCAAGCGAGATGGCTATGACAATTGGCGTGTTTTCGATGCATCCATGAACCGTGATTTGCGCGAACGCAAAAAACTGGAACTCGACCTTAGTCAAGCTTTGGTAAAAGGCCAGCTGGAGGTTGTGTTCCAACCGTTGGTTTCGATTAAGAAACGTGCAGTCACTTCATGTGAAGCATTGATGCGCTGGAAGCACCCGGAACACGGATATATCCCGCCATTTAAGTTCATACCAATTGCGGAGCAACTTGGTTTGGTTGTTGAGATGGGCGCATGGATTCTAGAAGAATCCTGTAAGAATTGTGCAACTTGGCCAAACAATACGCGGGTTGCTGTAAATTTGTCGTCAGTTCAATTCATCCAAGGTGATATTATTGCCAGTGTTAAACAAGCGCTTGAAATAAGTGGACTGGCTCCAAATCGTCTTGAATTAGAAATTACTGAATCTCTTATGTTGGACGATATGAGCGGGACAATAGATAAACTGAATAAACTTAAAAAGATGGGTGTTAGAATTTCACTCGATGATTTTGGTACAGGATATTCAAGCCTGAGCTATATGAACATATTGCCGCTCGACAAAGTTAAAATTGATCGATCTTTTGTAGTGGGAATGAAACAAGATTCAAAGTCTTTGACCTTGATACAGGCAATCGTCGCGCTGGGTCATCAGTTGGGATTAAAGGTTGTGGTTGAAGGCG
Organism: uncultured Rhizobiaceae group bacterium; assembly: GCA_938010435.1. Taxonomy (GTDB): domain Bacteria; phylum Pseudomonadota; class Alphaproteobacteria; order Rhizobiales; family Rhizobiaceae; genus Pseudahrensia. The sequence goes on from CALLUS010000009.1 coordinate 140,700, forward strand.
TAGAGACTACTGAGGAACTGGAAACATTGTTGAAAACGTCGGCGCCCGATGAAATTCAAGGGTATTTATTCAGCAAACCAGTTTCTGCTGTAGATGCCATACAGCTGGTTTCGCCAAAAACGATCGAAAACAACAATATGCTGGCCACTTTGCAGTCTGTTGTGCGAAAAGCCGCCTAAAAGTTTGTCCCGTTAACGTTATTGTGAGGTCGATACATTTCACATCTTTACTTGCGTTAACTTACTGTTAATCTTGTTTTAGATTGAGGCATCTAAAAGCCAGGGGCGTGGCACAAGATGACGACGACAACATACGGCGTTAATCCGTCACTTAAAGAAAGAATCGATGTTTTGATGCCATCTGTCGAGTATCGACGGATGGTTGATTTGGAAGACAGGCAAGCTGTCTTAGACCTTCGCAATGAAGGGTACCGTCGCATTGCATCTCTTCCAAAAAACTGGAAGGGAGATCTACCAGATGATTACGATCACAGTGACAACAGTGAAAATTTTGGCATATTTGTAGGCGGTAAACTTGCGGCGGCGATGCGGCTTTCACTTCTGTGTAAAGAATTCCCATTCGGCCAATCATCAGACGTATTTCCTGAAGTCGTTAATCAACGAGTTCAAGCGGGCAAGCGCATCGTCGACCCCAGCCGCTTTGTAACCGATATTGATGCTGCGGCTCAATTTCCGGAACTGCCTTATATTGCGATGCGGTTACCTGTTATGGCTTGCTTACATTTCGATGCGGACGAATGTCTGACACTTATTCGCAAAGTCCATAGTGCATTTTACAAACGAATTTTTCGCGCGGAACAGATCGCTGGACCTGTCTATAACGAAGTCTTTAATGTTGATATTGTCCTTATGGCTTCACAGTCAGAAGGCCTTCATGAAGACCTTGATGTGCGTTTTCCATTTTGGCGTTCTGATTATCTTGAGCGTCGTCAACTGTTTGGGCCGGAAAACAAAGTGTTTGGCCTTGCGGATTTAAACAAGCGGGCAGCTTAGCTGTTCCCACGAGATGTTATTTGTACGGGTCTGCTGCATCTCTGAGGCCATCGCCTAGAAAGTTAAAGGCGATAATCACGAGAATGACCGGCACGACCGGCAACATCAACCATGGGAAAATGGCAACTACATTGATATTTTGTGCTTCATTTAAAAGCACGCCCCATGATGTAATGGGTTCCCGCAAACCTAACCCTAAAAAGCTGAGTGCAGTTTCGCCCAAAATCATGGTTGGAATTGTAATTGTTGCGGATGCAATCAGGTGACTCATAAAACCCGGCACTAGATGACGACCGATAATGCGCGATGGTCCGGCGCCAATCAAACGGGCGGCTAAGACATAGTCTTCTTCGCGTAGGGACAAGAGTTTTGACCGTACGGCGCGTGCCAAACCTGTCCAATCCAACAGGCCCAATATGATAGTGATGCCAAAGTAGATGAGGATTGGACTCCAGGACGCTGGCATGATTGCCGATAATGAAAGCCATAGGGGAATGGTTGGGATAGATTGCAGAACTTCAATGATGCGTTGAACAATCATATCCACCCAGCCACCGTAATAGCCGGCAGCCCCTCCAATCACGATGCCCAACAGAAATGAAACTGCAATTCCGATCAAGCCGATTGTGAGTGAAATGCGTGCACCTTGAATGATGCGGGACAGCATGTCTCGCCCTAAACGATCAGTACCAAGTAAGAAAAAGGGTTTTCCGGTCGGCGCACAGACCAAATGGTTGTTGCCGGGAACCAGTCCCATCCAATGATAGTTATCGCCGCTGCAGAAGAACGACAATTTTACAATCTTATTCTTATTTTGTGTGTATTCGCGGGTCATGGTTTCAAGGTTGAGCTTTCGCTTCAAATCATAAACAAATGGCCCTTGAAATTCCCCTTTGTGAAACAGGTGAATGCCCTGTGGAGGGACGTAGATGTAACGAGTGTGTTTGGTTTGATAGTTCCATGGAGACAGGAATTCACTAAAAAATACACTGGTATATATCACCAGCAAAAAGATACCCGACCAGATAGCCACTCGATGCTTTTTGAATTTCCACCACATCAAAGTGAGTTGAGATGCAAAGTAGATTTTCTCTTGCTCGGGTGTCAGTGTTTGAACAGACCGCAAATCAAACAGTGCGTCAGATACAAAATGAGGTAGTTCTGGTGTGCCGTCTGCCGGAAGCGCAGATTTGGATCTATTACTCATTTGTCCGCGCTTCCCTGTAATCTGATGCGTGGGTCTAAGAACCCAAGGGCAATATCAGACAGGAGAACACCAATCACAGTGAGCGTTGCCAAGAACATAAGGAATGATCCGGCCAGATACATATCCTGACTTTTCAGCGCGGTGATAAGAAGCGGTCCGGTTGTTTGCAGTGACAAAACAATCGATACGATTTCAGCGCCAGAAATAATGGACGGTAGCAATGATCCGATATCGGCCACGAAGAAATTTAACGACATACGCAAAGGATATTTCACCAGTGCTTTGAACGGTGGTACGCCTTTGGCGCGAGCTGTGATCACATATTGCTTTTCAAGTTCGTCTAAGAGGTTTGCACGAATTCTCCTGATCATCGCTGCTGTACCCGCCGTGCCAATGACAACTGTTGGTACGATGAGGTGTTCCAATACAGACCAGAATTTTGGCCAACTCATGGGTTGGTCGATGAACTCTTTGTCCATTAATCCGCCAATCGATACGCCGAATATGGTTTGAGCAAAATACATCATCACCAATGCAAGCAAGAAATTTGGTGTTGCCAAGCCAAGGAGACCGAAAAAAGTGAGGCCGTAATCACCCCAAGAATACTGATGAGTTGCTGAGTAAATACCAATGGGGAATGCAATGACCCAAGTGAGAATTATTGTTGCGAATGATACCAATATTGTAAGCCATAAACGGTTTCCCACCACCTCAGATACAGGGCGTTGATTTTCAAACGAATATCCAAAGTCACCTTGGGCAAAGTTGGTGATCCAAAGAATGTACCTTTTCCACATGGGTTGATCGAGGCCATATTCGGCACGCAAATATTCCACGCGCGCGAGATCGACGCTTTCGCCAGAAGCCAACAACTCGCCAATATAGGATTCCACATAATCTCCGGGCGGGAGCTGGATGATCGTGAATATCACGATACTGGCAAGCACCAGCGTCGGGATCATCGCCCCTATGCGAAAGATTATGTAGCGGAACATTTTGGCTCAGGTCTCGCGATGCTGTTTATTCTTCAAGCCAGAATGTATCTGGAAGATAGTGACCGAAATAGAGTGTTGGTTCGAACGACCAAATACCTTCTTCGGGAACGTTGCGCATTTTGTTGCTCACCACGATGGGTTGCAAACCACCAGATACGATGCCGATTGTGTACACCTGATCTGTGAATATGGCGAGCATGTCTTTCCATACTTTTTCTTGGGTTTCGCGTGTCGAAGCGTGTTTCCAGTCGTTGTACAGCGCGCCGAGTTTTGCAACTTCCGGTAACGCTGCGGCTTCACCGCTTTTGCCATTTGTTTCATAATTCAACCCCCAAACAGGCCATTGTGCTTGCACCGATGAAACAGGTGCTAATTCTTCAGGGTTCATTTCCGGCGTTGCCAAGCCACGGTTTAAACCTTCCCATGTGGACATCATGGTTTCGCCACTGCTCACGCGTTTGCGCAAGATGTCACGCTGTGAGGGTTTGACGAACAGTTTTATCCCGACTGCTTTCCAATGATCGGTGATCAATTGTAGAATATCTGTCTCCTGACTGCTTTCACCTGCTGTCTCCACAATCACTTCAAAGGGACGCCCGTCAGGCAATAAACGAACGCCTGCGCTATCCTTCTTGTCGTAACCAGCCTCGTCCAATAACGCATTGGCTTTATCTATATCCAATGCGCTCCATGCTTCCGCATCTTTGTCGGAATACAATGGGCTGGACGGCAAGACTGAATTGCTCGATTCGCGTGCCAGACCGAAAAAGATGGTTTCATTGATTTCGGCTCGGTTGACAGCCAGAGACATGGCGCGACGCACTCGAACATCCTGAAACGCGTTACGAAATGCTTTGTCCTTTACATTGAGGTTTGGCAGCAAGGTCATTTCAGAACCTTTGCCCGATGGCCACAACAGCACTTTGTAACCGCCGGCTTCAGCACCTTTTTTTAGAAATGCGTAATTGTCGAAACGCAGATAGCGTCCTTGCAGGGCGCTTTCTCCTGTGCCGGTTTTGGCTGCGATGATTTCAGATGAAACAACATTCATTACAACTTCATTGATATATGGAAGTTGTGTACCCTTCGGGTCGACTCTGTGAAAATGAGGGTTTGCCTTGAACACAATGCGTTCGGAAGGAAGTTTCGTCGTGTTCATCCAAGCTTGCAATGTAGGAAGTTCAGGATTTTCCGGTCGGTATTGTCTGCCAAATCGCTTGTGCAATGAAGTCCAATTTTGAACTTTCTCAGACTTGATAAGTTTTGCCAATTTTCCCTCATCGGCGAATTTCTTATGAAATTGCTTCATATAATGGGCAGGCATATAGATGTATTGAGGACGAGCACTGGCTAAAGAAGTTAAGAAGAGCGGGTTCACCGCATCCCATGTGTAGCGAATGGTATGAGTGTCCAAGATGTCGATTTTTGGACCCTTGCCATCCACCAGCATAGCGGCGGGTGGGCCTGCGGGTTCAAGCTCTTCGTTGTTGGCAACATTTTCCCACCAATAGCGAAAGTCTTCCGTCGTGAATGGTGTGCCGTCGGACCATTTGTGCCCTTTGCGCAGATGCAAAGTGAAAGACTTTTGCCCATCATTGTCGACCGATTTAAGAAGATCGGGACTTAAGCTGAATGTCTGATCATAAGCCACGAGTCGAGCATTGGAATAGATTGTCATCTGGCGGATGTCTTTCCACTTGCCCATCAGAATATCAATCGAACCACCTTTCTTGCCTATGGATTTTTGCAACTCGTCGAAATTGACAACCATTGGCTCTTCAGGCGGTTCAGCAAATGCTTGGCTCAATGTAATGAATGAAGATGCGATCAACACAGCAGCGGATTTGAGTATCGAATTCATATTTTGCATTCCATCTAAGAAGTGATTTGTTCTGGATTGGTGCCCTTGCGGACACGAACCTGATGATTTTCATTCAAGACGACCATTTCCATTTCGTCTCCGTCGTTGACAGAGGAAAACGGTGCTTTCCATTCGCGCCCTTCCACGGCCATATCCCGATTTATCCGATCGAAATCGAGCGGATGGTCCAAGTCAGCATGTGGCACAACATCAAGCAAGGCTTGGGTGTAAGGATGACATGGGTTTTCAAAGAGTTCCTCCCGGGATGCCATTTCCACGATTTGTCCTTTGAACATGACTGCAATTCTGTCGGCGATATATCGAACAACAGCCAAATTGTGTGAAATAAAAATGTAAGTCAGCCCAAGTTCACTTTGCAACTGTTTCAACAGGTTTAGCACTTGCGCCTGAACGGAAACATCCAATGCCGAAACGGGCTCATCGCAAACCAAAAGATCAGGTCGCAATGCTAATGCACGCGCGATGCCAATGCGTTGACGCTGGCCACCAGAAAATGAATGAGGATAACGCCCGAGAAATGTTGGTTGCATTCCCACAAGGCGCATAAGTTCAGCGGCATATTCCGCCTGTTCCCGACCATTGCAAAGTTTGTGAACCTCCATTGGTTCTTTGAGCGTGCTTAAGACGGTGGAACGTGGTGACAAAGATGAGAATGGATCTTGGAAGACCATTTGAATTTTCTTGCGAAACTCTTTGAGCTCAGCACCGTCTAGGGCCAACATATCGGTCTCGCCGTCTTGGTCTTGCCATGCTATGTTGCCATGGTCTGGCGTAAGGGCGCGCACCAGCATTTTAAGCAGAGTTGTTTTCCCACAACCTGATTCACCCACAATGCCAAAACACTCACCGCGTTTCACATCAAAACTGACATTATTCACTGCTTTGACAACAGTGTTACTTCTTCCAAACCATCCTTTGCTTTTTTTGGCGGTGAACGATTTTGACAAACCGGACACACTCATCAGCAAAGTATCTGGTGGGCTCTGTCGCTCATTGGCATCGCGTAACATGGACGTTGGAATTTCATGTTCGATATCACGCAACGATTCCAGTTTGGCATCATAAGCCATGTCAAGATCAGGAACAGCGTTAAGCAAAGCTTTGAGGTAATCATGTTGGGGGTCGCGGAAGATGGCTTCGACTGGACCAGCTTCCATAATCTGGCCGTGATACATCACAACAACCTCATCAGCCATATTGGCCACCACACCAAGGTCGTGGGTGATCAACAGTACGGCCATGTGAAGTTTTTGCTGAAGTTCTTTCAGCAAGCTTAAAATTTTGGCCTGCATGGAAACATCAAGTGCGGTCGTTGGTTCATCGGCAATCAGCAAAGCCGGATTGCATACCAATGCCATGGCGATCATTGCCCGTTGCCGCAAACCACCGGATAACTCCATCGAATACATAGAGAACGCAGCAGCGGGATTTGGAAATCCAACAAGACGCAACATATCGACGACGGTGGGTTCAATTTCTTTGCGGGAAATATCTCGATGCAGCTGTAATGCCTCACCAATTTGATTTCCGATTGTGTGAAGCGGAGACAATGATGTCATCGGTTCTTGAAAGATGATCGAAATTTTCCCGCCACGAAGCGAAATACGTTCGGCAGAATTGTCTGCAAAAGATGTTAGATTAACGGGATCGTCACTCGCTTCTTCGCGAAACCAAATGCTGCCGTGTGTGACACGGGCTACCTTTGGAAGAATTCCGAGAATTGATTGGGCGAGAATTGATTTACCTGAACCTGATTCACCTACGAGAGCTACAGTTTTTCCCGCTGGAATGCGGAACGATACTCCACGCACAACGTCGAGGTCCGTCCCTTTAAGATCAATTGCAATATGAAGATCATCAATGCGAATAATGTCGTGTGTACGTTTGGCACTAGCGGACGAACCGTTGTTCGCCGCTAACGTTCGGGTCCCGGTGGGGTTGTCTAAAACTGCACTCACTTCAACACCTCACCAAGGCCTTTCGCTCCCAAAGGTCCATGCTGTTAGTCTATACGCAATTTGGTTGGTTTGAACACTGTTCCGCCGAATTAAATTGCGCGACATGTACTGTCTTTTTTGAGGGCTGGAATTGTAAAGATCAGATTGTTTGTTTGTGTTCCCCTTGCAATGCTCGTCCAAGTTTCTAAGACTTTTTATGTAACTCGAACTAGAGCTCTCAATTTGTCCAATTCCAAGTCACTGATCGTTTTTCTACAAGTCGTTTTCACAGCTGCTTTTATAGCTGCATTGAGCCTTGCAACGGTTCAAGAATCCCAAGCGCAATTTTTACCGGGAAATTCTTCCAGTAAAAATGAGTCTCCAAAAGCTCTTGAAGTTTTGTTGGAAGAGGCACGTCAAGATGGTTCAACCGTTATTGTTGTTAAGCCCGGCGGTGCAGAGGAACCGATTGACGCAAATGCAGATAATATGCGCGCGGAGCGATTTTTGCAGGCTCGTGCAAAAATCGCAGAAATTGTTCAAAGCGTAGGAAGTTTTTGGCCGGCACTGAAGAAAACGATAGAAGCTGCTAGTTCTGATGGATCTTATTTTTGGATTTTGCGGGCTATTGGTACCGCGGTTCTGGGAACATTGTTAGGAACTTTCATAACGGTTCGAACTTTCAGATGGGCTGATGCGCAATTTGACTGGATGAAGCCAAACGATCCCAAAACGGATGCTGATAAGGTTCAATATCTGTTGGTCCGAACAATGCTTGCAGTCGTGTTGGTGAGTATTGCTGTTGTTTCAGCATTGGTTGTGGCGGTCGTTTTGGATTCCGGTCATGAGCCGACGCGGCGATTGATATTTGAAATTATCGCAGCAAATGCTGTGTATCGTTTTCTGCGCCATGGTGTTTCTTGGAACTTATTTGCTGGTGCGATGCCGAAACATAGGTTGGTCAATCTGACTGATAAAGAAGCCGTCACGATCCATAGGGATTGGCATTTGTCAGTTTTAGGGGCGGTTATTTTCGCTGGTTTGGCTCGTTTTTCTTCGTTTACTGCCGAAGACCAAATCAAAGCTGGCATCGACGGTGTGCTCACATTCCCGCATATCCAGTTCTTGCAGTTGTGTTCGGCGTTTCTTGTCTCAGCTTTGGTTGTATTTATGACGGTTAAAAACTGGCGCGCGTGGCAGCATATTGCTGCACCGCGCGAACCGGGTACGTTGTTTAGGTTTCGCACGTCAATCGCGAAACTAATGCCAGTGTTGTGGTTGCTTTATGCGATTTTTGCCATGGGAAATTTTACTTTTAAATTGGCGCTGGGGCAGCCTGCTCCGGGCTTGGTGATTGCTGCGCCGTTTGTCGTTTTCTATCTCGCTATTCTCTTCTACGGGGTGGTGCTTCTGATCATTCAAGCGTTTTACAACCGCCGAGAACAACGCTTCGAAGAGCTCGCGATTCAGGAACGTTTAAAACACAAAGAGAACGTCACTGTTGTTGACGAAGAAACCGGTGAAGAAATGGTTGTGTCTCAAACGGCGATGCCAGTCTTTGAATTCCAACCTGCATTTCGGTCATTCTTTGAGAACAGCGCACTCGTAATCATCTTTGCAATTGCTCTTGGCGAACTTGCGCGTATGTGGGGTATCAAGATTGGTGGCGATGGTAATCTGTGGGCGGCGATGCTCGATATTGGTTTGGCTGCAACTCTTTGCTGGATGGCCTACCGCGCGGTAAGCGTCTTTATTGATCGTCGCCTTGAAGAAGAAGGAGGTGCGCCAGACGGTGAAGAAGAGATGGGCGGTGATGGTGGCGGTGCTGGAGCATCCCGCATGGCGACGTTGTTGCCAATCATGCGTTACGTTATGATTGTCACATTGTTTTCTGTTGCCGGTATGGTGATTTTGTCTCGCATGGGGTTTGACATCGGCCCTATTTTCGCTGGTGCCGGTGTGGTTGGTATTGCTGTTGGTTTCGGCGCTCAAACACTTATTCGGGATATTTTCTCCGGCGCATTTTTCCTCATGGATGACGCGTTCCGCAGAGGTGAGTATGTGGAAATTGAAAATATCAAAGGCACTGTTGAGAAGATTTCGATTCGTTCATTTCAGTTACGTCACCATTTAGGTGCGTTGCACACGATTCCGTTTGGTGAAATCAAACAGCTCACCAACTACTCTCGTGATTGGGTGCTTATGAAACTTCCACTGCGCGTGACTTATGACACGGACACGGAAAAAGTTCGCAAACTTGTCAAAAAACTGGGACAAGAATTGCTCAACCATCCGCAGGTCGGCCATACATTCATGCAGCCGTTGAAGTCTCAAGGTGTTTATAAAATGGAGGACAGCGCGATGATTATTCGTGTTAAATTCATGACAAAACCCGGTGAGCAATTTGTCACGCGTAAAGTGGTCTATGAAAGCATTCAAGATCTGTTCGCACGTGAAGGCATTCATTTCGCTCATAAAGAAGTTACTGTACGTCTGGCAGATTCTCAGGTTGATGATCTGACGGAACAGGAAAAGAAAGCCGTTAGCGCGGCAGCGCGTAGTGTGATCGATGCCGAAGAAGAGGCTACGCAAGCAGCTGGAGGCAAAGCATCTGATGGTGGGCGCTAATCCGGCGGTCGATCCGACCTCGCCGTTTGGTGCTTTCCCGCCAAAGACGCACGAAAGACTGGTTTGGAAATGGAGTGATTGGCCGTTACTTCCACAAAAATGGCGTCAGCGTTTGAGAAAGCGTTTTGCAAGGCCCATTTCGGGACCGTTCGATATTGAATATAACGGTATGAAATTTCGCCTTTATCCGTCTGAAAATTATTGCGACCGTGTTTTATTTGGTCGTTCTATCATGCCTGAAATGGCTGAACATCAGGCATTGTTACCATTGTTAAGGCCTGGAATGGTGTTTGTTGATATTGGCGCCAATATTGGGTCGTATTCCGTTTTTGTAGGCAGCCATTTGAAGGGCGATGCTAAGCTGGTTGCGTTCGAGCCACATCCACGTACGTTTCAAAAGCTGGTTTTCAATTTCAAAGCCAATGGTCTGCCCACAGATTATGTGTTGAATTGCGGTGTTGGCCCAAAAGTCGAAAAACTAGAACTCTGGTCCGATGGTGGTAGCAATATTGGCCACACATCCCTGTTGAAAGAAGGTACAGCCAATGCGCAGGTGAGTGTTTCGGTTCAAGTGTTCCCGCTGATCGACCTGCTCAATGAGCGCGGTATTACGTCAATTGACGTTCTGAAAATCGATATTGAGGGATTTGAAGACCGCGCTTTAGCACCGTTTTTTGATGTTGCGCCAGACACACTTTTTCCAAAGCATGTTTTACTTGAAACAGCACATCAAAGTCTTTGGGAGCGCAATCTACTTAATATGTTGGACGCGCGTGGATATAAAACGCGGTTTTCGACCAAAGAAAACCTATTACTTTCAAGGTCTGATTAAGCTGATTTTTTCAAACTGCCAGAGATATCGAGCGATAGTGCATTATTGACGGCTGTTCGAATTTCTTTCAACGCAAACGGTTTTGAAACAACATCAATGACAATTTTTTCAAGACCATCGGCTCTTTCACGCTGATCAGCAAAGCCTGTCATCATCAATATTTTCAACTCAGGGTAAGATGAAGCAGCGAGATGGGACAATTCGATCCCGTCCATAAAAGGCATTTTTATATCGGTTAGCAGGAGATCGAACTCGCCAGCATGTTCCTGAAGTTTGTCGAAACCATCTTCACCATCAATGGCTTCTACGACCGAGTGGCCATCAATTTGCAATGCGCGTCCAACGAAACCACGTACTGCTTCATCGTCTTCTGTGAGGAGAATTTTTGCCATGCCGCCCTGTTGTTCCAAGGCACGATTCATAAATGCGCCCTTTGAACCTGTTTTGTTCTCTTTAATCTGATCGATTCGGGTTACTAAATCTACAACAGATTTTTGACCTAACGGCAGGTCGTTTGTTTGTTGATCAAGCCTCGCCTTCAACAACGCCAACAAACGGCAATTCACGGAAGGCGTAGGCGACATCCATTCCATAGCCCACGACGAAATGGTCAGGACATTCAAAGCCCACGTAATTGGGCGTCACTTGTGCCTTGCGTTTTGAGTGTTTGTCGAGAAGCACTGCAATTTCCACATTGCGTGCGCCGCGCTCTAGCATCAATTTCTGTGCAAAATGAAGCGTGTTGCCTGATTCCAGAATGTCGTCAATCAACAAGATATCGCGATCTTTTACGATGCTGTCGATGTCACGCAAAATTTGAACTTTTCCAGCTTCCGTACCTTTTCCATAGCTCGATAGGGTGATGAATTCGACTTCGGGTGCAATGCCAGAAGCGTACATGGCGCGAATGAGATCTGCGGCAAATATGAAAGAGCCTTTTAACACTGCGATGACCAGCAGGTCATTGTAGTCCTTGCCCTGCATTTCAGCAGACATGGCTTCGTTGCGCTTGGCAATTTGCTCTGCGGAATAAAGAGTGGAGATGCGTTTTCCGCGGACTGTGATCATGGCTGGTGTCGTTGGTTCGTGTTGGCTTATTCAGCCGGAGCAAACTCAACTTCTACATTCACCGCATCGCCCGGATAGTCTTGGGCTACTGCGGTAAAGCGACTGCGCTCACCGGCTTTCAAAGATGGTTTAGCCGCAGTGACAGTCCACGCATAGAGGTGTGCGTCACTTTTATTGCGCATAATCAGCTTGATGAGCGGAACGGGCACAGTATTGTCTGCCACGTTCTCAATTTCACCACGCACGATGAGACGACGAATGCCATCTTCTTTCGTACGAGTTGTTACAACATTCGCGATTTCCAACCCGGGCGCCACAGACACAAGACCTGCTGCATCATAAAGAGCCACTGTTTGTGGTGCTTTTTCCATCACAGTGTCGCGCATCACGATCGATCCTGTGATTGCTCCAATTCCAATGAACGCTGCAAGTGACATTAATGTCAGGCGAGATTTTTTGGGTTTGGGTGCTGGCAATTTGTCCACGTAGATCGGGTCACGTTTTACAGAATCATCAACCGTACCTTCCACAATAACAGGGAGGTTTGTGTGTATCTTGTCGTCATTATTATCCAGAAGATCGTTCATGTCCGGTGTCATAGATGGTGCATCAATATGGGGTAGGGTAGACGCATCAAGCACCCATTCATGTTCGCAATTGCCGCATTGCATAGGCCGTGACTTAGGGACATCTGCTGGCGGATCGCGAAAACGTGAGTCACATGAGGGACAAATAACAGTCATAGAAACCTCAAAAGGCAGTTTTGGCGCGTTTAGAAAACCGTGAGACTTTGGACTTGTCGGACGCGAACCAAACATGGTGAACAAATTCTTGCCAAACCTACAGTCCAAATGGTTAACGCTTCGCTTACCATAATGACTTTGGGGAATTTAAACCTTGTGTTTGTGTGAGCGTTAAAGAAACATTAACCTTGGTCAACGACTTGTTCGTGAGACCAATTTGGGCACCAATCGAGTATTCTAATGATCCGCTTTGACACTGTTGGAATGCGATATGGAAGTGGCGAAGAAGTCCTCAAAGATATCAGTTTCGATATTGAACCCGGATCATTTCAATTTCTCACAGGGCCATCTGGTGCCGGTAAAACAAGTTTGTTGCGCTTGCTGTTCATGTCATTGAAACCGACTCGCGGCCTCATAAACGTATTTGGTAAAGATGCTGCAACACTCACCAGTGAAGAGCTTCCGGCAATTCGACGGCGTATTGGAATTGTGTTTCAAGATTTTCGCCTGCTTGATCATTTGACGCTTTATGAAAATGTGGCGCTGCCACTGCGTGTGCGTGGATATGAAGAACGCAGTTATCGGCGTGATGTCATCGACTTGCTAAAATGGGTGGGATTGAGTGAACGTATTGACGCGTTTCCACCAATATTATCGGGTGGCGAAAAACAAAGAGCTGCTGTTGCGCGCGCATTAATTGATCAACCAGAACTTTTATTGGCCGATGAGCCGACCGGTAATCTTGATCCAAATCTTGCTCGACGTTTGCTGCGGCTGTTCATTGAATTGAACCGCAGCGGTACATCTGTGGTGATTGCGACCCACGATCTCAATTTGATGGATCAATATGAAGCCCGCCGTTTGGTATTGAATGATGGGCGGTTGCAAATTTATGCCTGATATCCAGAGCAAACTGCCTAAGCCGGTTGAGAAAACACCTGAAGGGGCTGAACACAAACAGCACTCAATTGTGCCACGCAGTTCGGTCTCTGGTTCCACGCTGACTTTGGTTGTGGCCATAATGGCGTTTCTCGCCAGCCTCACGTTGGGTGCGGTGTGGACGGTGAACGACACTGCCAAATCTTGGCAAAACGATGTGTCCCGCGAAATTACAATTCAGGTACGCCCTGTGAATGGCGTTAATCTGGATGCGGCCTTGATATCCGCACGCCAGATAGCCGGCAGTTTTGCGGGTGTTCTTTCGGTGAGTGTTGTGGACAACGATGCTATGGAGGCCTTGCTGGAACCTTGGTTGGGTGGCGGTCTGAATTTAGCAGAATTACCGGTGCCGCGTTTGGTGAGTGTGACGATCGATGAAACCAATCCACCCGATATGGTGGCGATGGCTGCCCAATTGAAAGCGACTGTAGCGGGAGCAAGTTTGGACAATCATCGGGCTTGGATTGAGCGTCTTACAACAATGGCGCGAACGACAATTCTGACCGGCTTGTTGATCTTTGTGTTGATGATGGTAGCGACCGTACTGACCGTTGTATTTGCAACGCGTGGTGCAATGGCTGGTAGCAAACACATTATTGAAGTGCTGCATTTTGTCGGAGCAGAACAATCCTATATTGCTACTCAATTTCAAAAACACTTTCTGTTCCTTGGATTAAAGGGAGCATTGGCTGGCGGCGTCGTCGCCATTTTGTTTTTCCTGTTTATCGGTTGGTGGGCGTCTGGCGACCCTGCTGACCCCGCATCCAATCAGGTGGAAGCATTGTTTGGGACGTTTGGAATTGGTGTTGGAGGGTATTTGAGTATTTTGCTGCTTATTTTTGTGATTTCAGTGCTGACCGCACTGACATCGAGATTCACTGTATTGCGCCATGTGGGAACATTGGACCGCAGTTCAAGTGATGAGTGAATTAAGTCTTGCAGTACATAAGGACTTGCGCTTACGGGAACATAAAGGAATATTGCAGCCTGTGCCTAAGTTGATGAATTTGCTGCAAAAGAGGGGTGGCGAATTTTGTAGCTAAATCAGACTGTTTGACAGTCAACACGGACAAAAGTGGTATGACCTCTTCTTCAACCAATATCACCCGAAAGACCGGGCGTCTTTTTAGCGGGCTTTTTCGATTTGCTATGAAGATTGTTGTGCTGCTTATTTTTGTGGGTGGTGGGATGTTTGTGGGCGGGTTTCTCAAGTTTTCAAACACAGTGACGTCTTACAATATCCAACAAGAGGTTGCAAAAGCAGACGGTATTGTTGTTGTGACAGGTGGTTCTGCACGTATTGCAAAAGCATTGGACTTATTGGCGGCGAAAAAAGGAGAGCGATTGCTCATCTCGGGCGTGAACCCATTGACTAAAGCTGAAGATCTTCAAAAAATAAACCCGGTTCATAAAGACCTGTTCGGATGTTGTGTGGAGATTGAACGTGAGGCGGAAGATACCGTTGGCAATGCGGCTGAAACCAAAAAATGGAATAGTGTGCAGAAGAATAAATCCTTGATTCTCGTCACCAGTAGCTATCACCTGCCGCGCAGTCTGCTTGAGTTTCGCCGTGCTATGCCTAACGTGAAATTTATTGGTTATCCTGTGCCGCTGGAAGAACTTCAGAGGGATGATTGGTGGAAAAATAGCGGCACATTGCGATTGATGATTTTTGAATACATCAAATATGTGGGTGCTTGGTCCCGCAGCTTTGTCACTCCAAAGACGATACAATCGGTCAGATCATCTTTGTTTGAATAGCCGTCGATCGAACGGTACTTTCCGTAAGCATGCAAACGCTCTAAAGCATTCGTTATCGCACAATCTGACCGTTATCTTATGCTTTTCCTACGTTCGTTTATTTTTAATGTTCTTTGGTACATTAACATTCTCCTGCAGATGATATTGCAGGCGCCTTTTTATTTCTTTCTGAATCATAAAAATGCGACAATGGTTCCACGGCGCTGGGGGTGGAGTTCGCATTGGCTGCATCGTGTAATTTGTGGCACGCACAATGAGATAAAGGGTTTGGAGAACATACCTGATGGTGGATGCTTGATTGCATCGAAGCATCAATCGATTTGGGAATTTTATGCGCTCAATTCAGCGCTAACCAACTCGGCCTTTGTCTTGAAAGCGGAGTTGATGAAAATTCCATTTTTCGGCTGGTATGTCGCCAAACTCAGGCATATCCCTATCCGCCGAGGTGATAAAGGCAAAGCCCTTCGGAGGATGACGATAGATGCGAAAGAACGCATCGCTGAAGGACGCCAAATTCTGATCTTCCCGGAAGGCACACGTAAAGTTCCCGGTCAGGAAACTGATTACAGATATGGCATCACGAGGCTCTATTTGGAGTTGAATTGTCCAGTTGTTCCAGTCGCTTTGAATTCCGGCCTCTATTGGCCGCGTCGTAAATTCATTCGGCACCCTGGTATTATTAGAGCCGAGTTCATGGAGCCAATTATGCCTGGTCTCACTGGCAAAGAATTTTCAGTGGAATTAGAACGTCGTATCGAAGAAGGATGTGATCGCCAATATCTGGCAGCGTCTCGAGACACAGTTGTGCCGCCTCTTTCTGACGCTGTTTTGGAGCGAATTGAATTGGCAAAAATACGAGAACAGAAAAATTAAAACAATTTTGTTCTTGTAATGTTCTGTTAATTTGTTCTAGTTATGTTCTCTTTAGCACAGGAGGACATTATGTTTTTTCAAGACACTTTATTTCCACAATCTCAGCCGCATCTGCAGCTCGGACAAATTGCAGATCATGGCTTTTGCGAGCCTGTTAAACTCATTCCATCTGTCGCAGAAGAAGCTGGCTTGGGCCAATTTGTTTACATGCGAGGCGTTTCTGGAAAACGATATGTGTTCTCAGCCATAAGCCATGAGCAAACAGTCTTGTATGACAATGCCTTATTTGCTGCGTCGACGAAACATAGCCCTAATGCAGATTTGGTTTCTAGCCACAAAGACCTACGCGCCGACCATACTTGCGTTTATGTTCATCTGCTTGCAGATGATGATGCAAACACTGTTGTGGCTGACCTGCGTCCAGTTCAGTAAGAATCCGAGTTCTAAAAAGTGCGAAGATTAACGCCGATGCGTTGCATCAATTCATCGCGAATATTCATTTTTTCCAACTGCGCTACTGTGTCCAGGAAATAGCCTTCGTTTGGACCGGAGCCACCGCGCGCGCCTTTGATTTGATTGATCAACTTCTCAAAAGACAGTTTGCCTGCATATTGTTCGTGCTCTGTATCAACAATATAAGTCACAGCTTCAGTTTTTTCACCAGATGGTAGTTCGATGGTTCGGGTGGTTTCTAAATATACATTTGTCACAAGTTCGCGGGCTCTCAAATAATCGAGTGTTTGTTCCTGCAGATCTTTTGACACCCGAAACGCCATCCCGTTGCATGTACCGCCGTGGTCTAAACCGAGCACAATCCCAGGTCGTTCTGGTGTGCCGCGATGAACCCATGAATAGATGCAGGGCGAGCGGTGTAATCCATCCAATTTCGCCTGAACCGCTTTTTCAAATTCAAAGCCAGGATTCCACATTAAAGATCCGTAGCCGAATACCCAAAAATGGTGGTTGTTCATTTGTGTGTTCATCAATTGACCATAGTTTGATAGAAATGTCCGCAGCGGCGTAGCAACTGTTCTGCGTTCAAGCAAATCACCGATCCATGAGGTAAGAATGAAACGCATTATCCCTTTCCGCTGGCTTCGGATTCTGATTTGGCTTTTTATCGTTTTGGCAATCATCTGGACTGTCGTCTGGTTTGTTGCTTCAAGTTGGCTCGACAATAGAGTCACCTCACTCACAACATTTCTGGAAGATCGTGGTACCAGCATTGAATGTGCCAATCGATCTGTGACGGGTTTTCCGTTTTCCATGAAGGTCAATTGTGAAGCAATTTCAGTTGAAACGGTGCGTGGGACGGAACGCGCTGATGCTGGAGCAGTGTCTACCGGCGCAAATATCCTTGAACCTGATGTTTTGGTTACGCAATTACAGTCGCCATTTGTGACCTATGTAGGTGGTAAAAAACTGCAAGCAAACTGGTCACGTTTGCAAACCAAAATTGATGGCAATCTGCAAGGTGGTATTGATGGTGTGGAACTTGGAGGTAGTCGGATCAAAATAAAGAGGGACAAGGTTGATCTGTCTTTCAAATCTCAATTTGCAAGAATGAATCCGGTAAGTTGGAATAAAAAAGTTGATGAGAAAAGCACCTCACTCCGTCTAAGCATTGTGGCAAAGCAATTTGAAATGAAAATTGCAGATGGGGTAAGTGCACCACCAATGGATATAAGAGGCGTTGCTACTCTGCAGGACGGCTATTTAGACATGGTGGATCGTCGTTTAACTATGCATGCATTGCTGGCTGATGGTGCCAAAATTCGCCTGTCGAACCTGCTCTTATCCTTTGCCGGTGGTGGACAACTCGGGTTTTCCGGTCCGATTACATTGTCCAAAAATGGACTGATCAGTGGCAAGGTTCGTATGGGTATAACTGAATCTAAATCAGTTGCTGCTTGGGCTCGCCAGATTCATCCTAACCTTGAGCAGGTCGTTGCAGGCCTCGGACAAGCTGCTTCCGGTATGGGGAAACCTTTAAAAATTGCTGGAAAAGAGATGCGCACTATTTCGGTGAAAATAAAACGGGGTGAAGTGCGTCTCGGATTTATTAAACTTGGCAAAATCCCGCGCCTTCAGTTTAATCAATAACGCAAATTACCACTAATTTCTCTCCAACCATTCAAATTCCAAATAGAGAGTGCGTTGAAGAGGAAATAGATTGTTGTCTGAGATTAATGCCAATTTGAGTTTGTTGTTAGTAGTTCGAAACACGGACATGCCTTCCATGTTGTCGATCCATTGACCATCATTCAATTCCAATATGACTTTACCAGTGGCGAGATTGCCTGCTGATATCATGGTCGAAGAAATTTGACGCACACGAGCTCTTGCTCCTGTAGCTAAAGAAAACCGTCTTTCTAAAAGCAGTAAGTCGCCATTCATCATGAAGGCGGCATCCGTTATCAAAAAACTATCGAACAGCGGAATTTGAAATTCATTCCATGTTTCCGATTGGCGAAAAAATGCACGTGCGTGACCGTCTTCGTTGGGACTGAACTCGCTTACAGCTACCAGATCAAACGTCAAACCGGCTTCTGGTGGTGCCGCTGCAATCGCTTCAAGTGCGAAATTGCTCTTTAAGCTTTTTGTGAATTCCGTATGAGGCACCAATTGCGATGATTGTATGTTTTGGGATGAATTCCTCTGATAGGAAATGATGCGGGAGTCTTGTTCTAAGGAAATGAAGATTTCGCTTTTTCCTATCGCCATACCCTCAGCATCGGCCATCCATTTGTTTTGAAATTGCTTTCCATCGGCATTCAGTAAAGGTGAAATGGAAGCATCTGAAAGGCCGGTTGGTCGCCCCAATTTGTTGCGATCAATCTTGCCGATCACCCAAAACCCTGTATCCGTGATCGCTGTGACTTGGTTTGTCTTGCTTACGTTGAGCGCAGATAAGCCGCCAAAATTTTTATTTTTGGAACGTAGAACCAACCCTCCTACAAACTTAAGGTCGCCAAAATTTGTTCGGCCCGCGTCTTTTAAGTCTAGGTTTTGGATGATTTGTGCGTTGATTTCTAAACGGTCATGAGCGCGGGCTGTGTTGAACTGCAAAGTCAGGAAAAAACACGCCAGTAAGATAGCAAAGCGTGCAAGCATTATCCAACCATGCCTTCGGCTCTGCGGCGTTTTGGGCGGCGTTTGGTTGGACCTTGCTCTTCAAACAATGCAGCCAATTGTTCTGTCATGGCGCCAGCCAGTTCTTCCGCATCCACAATTGTCACCGCGCGTTTGTAATAGCGGGTTACATCGTGACCGATGCCAATCGCCATCAATTCAACCGGCGAATTGGTTTCAATGTCTTCAATGACATGGCGCAAATGGCGTTCCAGATAGTTGCCCGGATTTACAGACAGCGTGGAATCATCCACGGGAGCGCCGTCGGAAATCATCATCATGATTTTACGTTGTTCAGGACGATTGATGATCCGCTCGTGCGCCCATTCAAGCGCTTCGCCATCAATGTTTTCTTTCAGCAATCCTTCGCGCATCATCAAACCAAGATTCTTGCGTGAGCGCCGCCAAGGCGCGTCGGCCGCCTTATAAATGATATGGCGTAAATCGTTCAACCGGCCCGGGTTCGCGGGCTTGCCATCTTTCAACCAAGTTTCGCGTGATTGGCCACCTTTCCAAGCCTTGGTGGTGAAGCCAAGAATTTCAACTTTGACGCCACACCGTTCCAATGTACGGGCCAGAATGTCAGCACATGTGGCGGCAACGGTGATCGGACGACCGCGCATGGAGCCTGAATTATCAAGCAGCAAGGTGACAACGGTATCGCGGAAATCCGTATCTCGCTCCATCTTAAAGGAAAGCGGTGCGGTGCGGTCTGTCACGATTCGGGTGAGGCGTGCTGAATCGAGATAACCCTCTTCAAGGTCAAAGTCCCAGCCGCGATTTTGTTGTGCCATCAAGCGACGCTGCAACTTGTTGGCAAGTCGCCCCACGACGCTTTGTAAATGAGCAAGCTGTTTGTCTAAGAAAGCACGAAGGCGTTCCAGTTCCGCATCATCACAAAGCTCTTCCGCTCGTATCTCTTCATCATGGGCATCAGAGAAAAACTTGTAGTCGGATTTTGGCGGTAAGTTTGACAACGGCATATCTGGACGTTGCGCTTCGCCAGGTGTTTCGGCTTGCTCGTCATTGTCGTCCAACATTTCCTCGCCAGTGGATTCTGACGCTTCCATTTCACCAGCTTCTTGCTCGTCACCATCAGCTTCAGAATCATCAGGAGCAGCTTCTTCTGTTCCTGTCGCTTCTTCGTTTTCACGCTCCATCTCGTCTTGAGATTCTTGGGAGTCATCTTCTTCGTCCGATGATTCATCATCATTATCGGTCGGATCATTGCCCAATTCATCAGCCATTTCCAATTGCGCAATAAGATCGCGGGTGGCTTCTGCAAAGGCGTTTTGGTCTTCCAACTGCTCATCAAGATTGTCAAAAGCTTCGCCAGCGCGCTCTTCGATCCAGCCGCGCCACAGGTCAACAACGTTCTCGGCTGATTTAGGTGGTTTTCGCCCTGTGATTTTCTCACGAACCAAAAGTGCAACCGCATCTTCCAACGGGGCATCGTCGCGCGTGGTCGCGTCTGCAATGCCAGAGCGCATGTATTTGTCTTCCAACATCATATCGATGTTGTCGGCCATGCCCGCCATTGCATTGGAGCCAATGGCTTCACAACGCGCCTGCTCTACGGCATTGAACACAGCACGGGCATTGTCGCCTACGGGCAGGTGTTGTGCATGAACTGATGTATCGTGCTTGGCGCGACGTAAGGCCATGGAATCTGCTAAGCCACGCGTAACAGCGACTTCTGCTGCCGATGGGTTCTTTGAAGGATCAGGCAAACGTACACGATCACCGGACATGCCCGGCTTGTCGCGTCCATAGGTGATTTCCAATTCAGCTTCTTGCGCGATTGCACGCATACAGCCAGCCACCGATTGCTTCAGTGGCTCCACATCCAATATGGATTCATTGTTTCCGGAATTATCACCTATGCGTGCCATTGAACTTAAGCCAATGCCACGTTGACTGCGCTTTCTTTCAATTCTTCACCAAATGCGCGTTGGTAGAATTCAGCGACTAACGATCGTTCAAGTTCATCGCATTTGTTCAAGAAAGTCAGACGGAAAGAGAATGCAATATCGTTGAAAATTGTAGCGTTCTCTGCCCACGTCAGAACAGTCCGCGGGCTCATGACGGTTGACAGATCACCGTTGATAAACGCTGCACGGGTCATATCCGCCACGCGCACCATTTTGTTGATTTTGTCGAGACCATCGTCATTTTGCCAAGCAGGTGTTTTGGCTTGAACTATGCCAACTTCATGATCATGGGGCAGGTAGTTCAATGTGGTGACAATTGACCAACGGTCCATCTGACCTTGGTTGATTTGTTGTGTGCCGTGATAGAGGCCAGATGTGTCTCCAAGACCAACAGTGTTGGTTGTGGCGAACAGGCGGAATGCCGGATGGGGTTCAATCACGCGGTTTTGGTCGAGCAACGTCAAACGACCAGCGACCTCTAACACGCGCTGAATCACAAACATCACATCAGGACGACCAGCATCATATTCGTCGAATACAAGCGCTACATTGTTTTGCAGTGCCCAAGGGAGAATACCATCTTTGAATTCTGTGACCTGTTGGCCGTCTTTCAAAACAATCGCGTCTTTGCCGATGAGATCGATACGCGAGATGTGGCTATCCAGGTTCACGCGAACCGTTGGCCAATTTAAACGTGCGCCAATTTGCTCGATATGTGTCGATTTACCTGTGCCGTGATAACCCGTTACCATGACGCGACGGTTGAAGGCGTAGCCGGCAAGAATTGCAAGCGTTGTATTCTTATCAAACAGATAGTCCGGGTCCAAAGGTGGAACGTGTTCGGTTGGCTCACTGTAGGCAGGAACCTTCATATCGGAATCAATACCGAAAACTTCACGAACCGAAACCTCGCGGTCCGGCATGTTTGCGTGTTCGCTCATGGAAAATTGCTCTTGTAATAAGGGGGCGGCCTTGAGGTGCCCGAAATTGATGACAGACTTTCGTTTTATCTAGCAGAACAATCAGCTAGCACAAACCCGCGCGTTTGAGTTGTTTATAGGCCTGAATAATTTGACGCAGGCGATCTTCAGATGAGCGGTCACCACCATTGGCATCAGGGTGGTTTTCTTTCACCAAGGCTTTGTATTTCTTGGTGATGTGTTCGCTGGAAGCTGTTGAGGGAAGGCCAAGGTCTTTGAGTGCTTTTTCTTCCAAACGTTTCAGTTTGCGCGGCCCGCCCGTTGTTGGAATGCGTTTTCCATCCGGCGTGTAACGGCTTTGAATTTTGGCATGCCAACCTGGTGTTGCGCGCAATGTGGATTCATCAACGGGCTGACCCGGGCGACGGCCACTCATAGGCTTTGTCGGGCGGTTGCCAGTGATGTTCTCTTTCTGGAACTTCGCGATCTCGTCATCGCTCAAACCAGAGAAGTAATTGAAATTTTTATTGTATTGGCGCACGTGGTCGATGCACATGTTGATGTACTGACCCTCGCGATTGCGCCCCATAGGTGCTTTGTGCGGGCCGGGTTTGTCGCAGCCTTCCCAAGCGCACTGACCGGCAATGCGTGCTTCTTCTTCCTTTTTCTTTGCCCCACGGGGTTTGATACGGATTTTGTCGAAAATATCGGAATTAGAAGCCATGTTACCTATATTGGGTTTGCATTTGATGACAAACAACCACCCAGCCGCAATAAGGATTGCGATATTGTGGATTGCGGATTTTGCAAGCCATAGTTCATAGACCACAAAGCTAAAAAAAGCCACCCATTAGCGCAAGAGAATCTGTTTTAGGAGACGACGTTCATGACTGAAAAAGGCCCATTGGTTCAAAAATTGGAAGAAAAGATGCGAGCGGCGTTCAATCCGCAATCGCTTGAAATCATAAATGAAAGCCATTTGCATGCTGGTCATCAACCGGGGTTCAACGGGCAGGGCGAAAGCCATATTCGTGTACGTATGGTCGCAGAGTATTTTAACGGCATGAGCCGCGTAAATATTCACCGCGCGGTTAATGAAGTATGTTCAGACGAGATCGCAGCAGGGCTGCATGCACTGGCGATTGATGTGAAGGGGACGAGTTAGGGCGTATTCAGATGGCGCTAACTTTTTAATTTGATTTCTAATTGAGCACCTGCATTTCTGAATTCAAAGTTGCTGAGACTGCGAATAAGCCCACTGAGGTTTTTGTGGCCGTATGTTCGCGTGTCGAAGTCTGGCCTTACGGCGACAATTTGTTTTCCTAATATTGACATTGAAAACCAATCATCGTCCTGCTCATATTTGTCCATCGCAGCTTTGATGATGTTCAAAGCCTCTTTTTGCAGAGTATTGTTATTCTTTTTTGGAGTCTTATTGTTTGTTGAAGCCGTCTCTTCAATGATGTTCTCAATCAGAACAAATCGATTGCAAACATTTCGCAAGCTTACTGGAGTTTTCTTCTCTCCAACTCCGATAACCGTTAGACCTTGTTCTCTGATGCGACTAGCAAGAGCGGTGAAGTCACTATCAGAACTTACCAGTACAAATCCAGCAAAGCGACCAGAATGCAAGATATCCATCGCATCAATAACTAAGCCAATGTCTGTGGAATTTTTACCCTTTGTGTTCGCTGATTTCTGATGCGCAATTAAACCTTGTTGGCGAATGGTTTCTGTCCAAGTGCCAAGAGCTTGGTTCGTCCAGTCTCCATAAACCCGCCTAAGGGCAGGTTCTCCGAATTTGGTGATTTCCTTTAAAATTGGTTCTGCATATTTCGCAGCAACGTTGTCTGCATCAATAAGTACAGCGAAAATTGGAAGGTTCGCAGGTTTCATAATTTCCCCCTCAGAAAATATTACGCCGAGGGATGCATTGAATTTGTGTTTCTATCAAGCCTTAGGTTTTTGAAAGTAAATTTCACTTAACAAACTATTGCGTTCGTACATTGCGAACGCGCAATTTGGTAATTCTGTTTTTCTCTCGCGCCATGACCACGAACCTTTTGCCGTGGAAGGTGAAAGTTTGTTTTTCTTCGGGAATCATTTGGCTTTCGTGAATGACGAGGCCGGCAATGGTTGTGGCTTCTTCGTCAGGCAGGTTCCAATCAAGAGCGCGGTTGAGATCGCGGATGGGTAATGTGCCATCTACGATCACGGACCCGTCCACTTGAGGTGCGAGGCCTGATAATTCGGTGTCGTGTTCGTCGGCAATTTCACCAACGATTTCTTCCAGAATATCTTCAAGCGTGACGAGACCTTCCACTTCGCCATATTCGTCCACCACAAGTGCGATGTGAGCTTGACGGCGCAGAAATGCATTCAATTGATCTTGAAGGGATGTGGATTCCGGCACGAACCATGGTTCGACCATAGTTTTGCGGATATCAAATTTCTTGGCGTTGTATTTCCCTGCCGCCAATGCACGCAACATATCTTTGGCGTGGACAATACCGATAATGTTGTCTGTTTCATTGGCCCAAACCGGAATGCGGGTGTGCTGACTTTCCAGAATTTGTGTGACCAAATCTTCAGGTTTGTCATCGGCATTGATGCTCGTCATGGCGGTTCGGTGAACCATCACATCAGACAGCTCCAGTTCGTGGAGATCAAGCACCCCGCCCACACGATCTTTGTCGTCTTTGGCGACAACGCCATCGCGGTTCAAGACATCAACTGTGCCCCGCAATTCATCATGTCCTGATAAGGGGGAAGAATCTTCATCTAAATCCACACCAAACACGCGCAACACCGAGCGCACAATGCGGGTGATGATGTTGGTGATGGGTCCAAACACAATCACAATGATATTCACGAAAGGTGCAACAGTTAATGCAAATTTTTCGGTGTTTGCGATGGCCCAGCTTTTTGGCAGAACTTCAGCAAATATCACCACCAAAATAGTCATGCCGATAGTGGCGTAAATTACGCCTATGTCGCCAAATAGGCCGATGAACAAACTGGTGGCCAAAGCGGATGCCAAAATGTTGACGATGTTGTTGGACAGCAACAAAGAGCCGATCAGCTTTTCTTGAATGCCAACCAAACGGGACACTAGTGCGGCGCGTTTGTCGCCAGCTTTTTCCAATGAGTTAATACGCGCGCGGGACACGGCGGTAAGCGCTGTTTCAGACCCTGAAAAAAAGGCGGATAGACCGACTAGGAAAATTATGGCGCAAAAAATAAGCAACAGAGAAACTGTCATAGGATGATCCGGTTTGATTCAGTATTTATGCAAAAGCACATGGGTGTAATGTAAATGGATTTTGGCTTAAGCGGAAGCGTTGAGCTTTTGCTGTAAATAGTCCCGCACCTGACTGACAGGCACGTCTTTTGATACAAAAGATTTGCCAATGCCTTCGGTCAAAATAAAGGTTAGTGCACCACGGGAGACTTTCTTGTCTTGAGCGATTGCATCAATTAATTGATCAAGCGTGGGTTTAGGGCCGGGTATTTGGTCTAGCTGCGTGGGCAAGCCAACCTTTTCAAGGTGGACAGTCACCCGTTCGGCAGCTTCGGGCCCGCAATGGTTCAGGCGATTTGAAAACTCATGAGCCATAACCATGCCAATAGCCACAGCCTCACCGTGCACAAGGCGATTTGAGTCGTAAGCGACAGATGCCTCAAGGGCGTGGCCAAATGTGTGACCGAGATTGAGAAGGGCACGGCTACCGTTTTCCAATTCGTCGGCTTTAACCACTGCGGCTTTTGAACGGCAACTTTGGGCAATCGCGTGACGGCGCGCTTCGCCACCTGCAAACACTGCTTCGAAGTTCTCTTCCAGCCAATCGAAGAATTCTGGCTGATCGATCAATCCATATTTGGCAACTTCTGCATATCCTGCGCGCATCTCACGGTCGCTCAATGTGTCCAATACGCTGGTGTCGGCCAATACGAGAGACGGTTGGTTGAACAACCCTACAAGATTTTTGCCACGAGGTGAGTTGATTCCGGTTTTTCCACCAACAGAAGAATCCACTTGTGCCAACAATGATGTGGGAATTTGTATAAACCCCATACCACGGCGCACTATACCGGCTGCAAAGCCTGCAAGATCACCCACAACACCGCCACCAAAAGCCAGCAAAACATCGTCCCGTTCCATGCCTGCAGCCAAGATACCGTCCACAACGGTTTCCAGCGTTGCGAAACCTTTAGAGGGTTCGCCAGGTGCAACTGAGATGGTCTGTGATGAGAGACCCGCAGCTGTAAGCGAGCTGCGTAAAGTGTTCCCATGCAACTCGTTTACGTTGTCATCGGTTACGATAATGCAGCGGGCATCCCCATGAAGTTCGGAGATGTATTTGCCAGCTTTCGCTATCAGCCCGTCGCCAATGAAAATATCATATCCGCGATCGCCTAAATCGACACGGATTTTTTCGATTTCACTGGATGATGTTGCCGAGGTGTTCATCAGATTTTGTCAGTTTCAAATTGAACCAGAGGATGCCCCAAATTTGTGCACCCTTCGATGAATTGGTATTGGCAAAACCGTGACAAGCTTATTCCCAGTTTCGGCTCTCGGCGATGGATGGAAGCTGATCTGCAAGGAGATCAACGACTTCTGCTGCAATGACATCACGGCTCACAGTGCGTGATTCGATATGCACATCAGACAAAGCGTAAACAGGATTGCGCTCTTCGAGAAGAGCTTTCATCACAGCTTCAGGGTCTTCTGTTTTCAGAAGCGGGCGATCTGATCGACGCTGAACGCGTTTCATCAGAATATCCAGATCAGCACTGAGCCAAACAGAGACCCCGCCTTCGGCAATGTCAGCACGAACTTCTTCATTCATGAATGCACCACCACCGGTTGCCAGAATTTTCTGACCTTCTCCCATCAGACGTTTGATGACCTTTTTTTCACCGGACCTAAATGCTTCTTCTCCGAATTGATCGAAAATGTCCTGAATATCCATTCCAGCGGCTTTTTCGATTTCTTTATCTGCATCTACAAAAGGGATATCGAGATATTGCGCCAGCTTTTTTCCGATTGTGGATTTGCCAACCCCCATAATTCCAACAAGGACGATGCTTCGTCCTGCCAGTGCTCTGCGGATGGTGCTGGAGCGGTCTGCGATGACCGCGCGATTGACTTCTTGGCTTGTTGCTGTGTTCACGGTGTCTGTTTCTGGTTTCTTTTTCGGGTGTCAGTTACGAAGTTCAAGGTCAAACACCGCAAAATTGATCTTACGTCAAGTGGGGCAATGTAACTTGCTATTCTGCGTTAGCTTTATCATAAAGCCAATTGGGGCATGTTATAAATAATGTTCGACTCGCGATTGGGTCGGTTTTTACAAATTCAGGGGTTCTGTCAGTGCCTAGTCTTATCCGATTTGTGGTTATTTGTGGCGTTTTGGCAGGCCTTGCCTACGGTGGCATGTTTGCGCTTGCTACATTTGTTGAGCCCGATGAACGCGAGATGCGGGTCAAAATCCCTTCCAAGCGTATCAATCAATAAAACGTATTTTTTTAGAGATTTAGAGTTTTCAAAGACATTTTGCTTAGAGCATGAGCATGAATGACAGTTTCCTTATCGAATCATTTCTTGAAATGATGAGC
The DNA here is from genome assembly GCA_938010435.1 of uncultured Rhizobiaceae group bacterium. Taxonomy (GTDB): domain Bacteria; phylum Pseudomonadota; class Alphaproteobacteria; order Rhizobiales; family Rhizobiaceae; genus Pseudahrensia. The sequence goes on from CALLUS010000009.1 coordinate 168,180, forward strand.
GCTGAACGCGGTGCCGCAGCCAATACGCTGGATGCTTACCAGCGTGATTTGGGTGAATTCTCTGAATATTCGAAGCCTTCGTTGATATCTGCAGGTCCGATTGATGTGCGCAGCTGGATTTCAGATATGGAGAACCGCGGGTATTCGGCTTCATCCCAAGCGCGAAAACTATCTGCATTGCGTCAACTCTATCGTTTTACCTTCTCAGAAGGTTTGCGCGAAGATGATCCAACGGGGTCTATCGACAATCCACGCACCCAACGTCCATTGCCCAAAATTATGAGCGAAGCGGACGTAGATCAGCTTTTACTAACTGCAGAAGAGTTGGTTAATGTATCCAAAAAGGATCGCCCGCGTTTCAAAGCCGCCCGCATGCATGCGTTGTTAGAGTTGCTTTATGCGACTGGGTTGCGGGTTTCAGAACTTGTAAGTTTGCCCAAGTCTGCAACACGCCGCGATACGCGGTTTTTGATCGTTACAGGCAAAGGTAATAAAGAACGATTGGTGCCATTGGGAGATAAAGCCAAACAGGCGGTCAGCGTTTATGATGATTTGCTGAAAACTCATGATTCCCCCTGGCTTTTTCCGTCATCGGGCGAAAGCGGACATTTGACGCGTCAGCATTTTGCACGGGAATTAAAATCACTGGCAGTACACGCGGGGTTAAACGCTTCAAAAGTTTCTCCGCATGTTTTACGTCACGCATTTGCAAGCCACCTTTTGCAAAATGGTGCAGATTTGCGGGCTGTCCAACAATTGTTAGGGCATGCAGATATTTCCACGACGCAGATTTACACCCATGTTTTAGAAGAACGATTGCGTGGTTTGGTGGAAACTGCTCATCCATTGGCGCAAGCTCGGCAGCCGTAACCTGTTTGAAAGTCAGTCTGAGATTATTTTGACTTTCTGACCGGCTTTAACACGCTGTCCGTTGCTCAAACCGTTCAATGCTTTGAACAGTTCGACCTTCTTGGACACACCGGTCATTTGGTTTGCAAGACTTGCAATGGTGTCGCTTGATTTGACCGTTTTGATTTTCACCTTCAAAGGTTTCAGGTTTTTCTTCTCGGTGGACGTCATAGTTCTGAAAGTATTGGCAACATCACTCGTGATTTTTGGAATCCCTTGGGCGCTGCGTGGTGCGGCAAGAATGAACCTATAATATTTGTTTTTGTACGAAATAACCTCGATTCCAAACTGCCAATCACCAGCTTCAGCCTGTCCGGATGCGCTGGTATTTCCATTGATGTTGTTTGGTTTCACGGTGGCTGAATCAAGACCATTGACCCAACCAGACTGGATATATTGTGAAGGCGATTTGGCTTCAGAATCCGATTTATTGACCGTGTCAAAACGTAAGGCCATTTGATCTGGGCCACCGGCAAGAACAGCATCTGTTTTATTCGTCAACTTGAAGTTTTGCGGCACCTCGAATGTGATGCCAAGTTTGCGATGGGAGAAACGATTGCCACGGATAAAACCTTCTGTGGCTTGATCTCCAAATATGATGCCGTCGATACCTTGCAGAAAACGATCACGGCCTTTTTCCCCGGTGCCATTCGGACCTTGCGTACGTGCGTGACGCTTTGCCAATTCTATGCGCTGTGGTGTGGACGGATGAGAACTTGCAAGGTCGTCGGTTTTATCGTCCGAACTGTTTCGCCAAGCGGTATAGCGATCCATGGATTCCAGAAAACGTGCCGCTGCAAAAGGGTCGTACCCGGCTTTTCCAATTATTTTGATGGAAATGGCATCGGCTTGGAGTTCTTGAGCTTGGGAGAAAGCCACAAGTTTCTGTTTTGTCGATGCCTCGGCTACTTTTCCGGCCAAAGGATTTGAAACGACCTCAGAGATTACCCGTCCCGCGATGTCGTTTGCTTTTTGTTGACGTCCTCTTTCTATACCATGATTGGCAGAAACATGAGCCATTTCATGGGCTAAAACGGCGGCAACTTCAGACATATCATTGGCAAGAGTGAGCAATCCACGCGTGACATAAAGATAGCCGCCAGGTAAGGCGAAGGCGTTCACAGTTGGTGAATTCAAAATTGTAATTTGGAAAGATTTGTCTGGAGCATTGGAATGTTCCACCAGATTGCCCGCAATGACTGCTAATACTGTTTCCAACTGTTTGTTGTTGTAGGCGCCGCCATTGGCTTTTAGGATTTTCGGGTGTTCTTGAGCACCAATCGAAGCTTGAGGGTCATTCGCGCGCTGGGCTTCAAAGCTTAATGTTGGACCGGTTTCTGTTGTAGACGTTTCTTCGGTTGCCGCGAGTTCCTCGGCGCTGTTTAAGATTTGACACGCCGACAGTGCAACGCAAGTGGAGATCAGAGCTAAGCGTCTCATTTTATCTATCAATAATTTCAATTTGCGCTTCATCAAAAAGTCGAATTAACGGTCCCTGTCGTTGTTCCAAAACTCCCCGCACACGGACAGTTTTCCCTTTTAAACCTGTTAACAGATCTAGCGACCCCTTAAACGCCCCCTTTCCCTTTTTGACAACTGACAGAGTGAAGTCTTGTGACCAATTTTGGCCGAAATTGAGGTAAAGACGCCGTTTTCTGTTTCCAACTGATAACACTTTGCCTTCGATTATTGAGAAGAAGCCAATTCTATTTGTGAGTTGATCTATTTGGTTTGCTGTAAGAATGGCTTCTTTCTGGGACCATAGACCAACTTTAGATGCAATTGCCTGGTGTTCGGCTTTTCGCATTGTTGCTAAACATCGGGAGGAAATGTTTTCCGATGACCCGTTTAAGAGTGCCTTACCATTGCGCAAGAATGCGCCTTGGAGCCATTTTTTTTGGGCGTCTTGGAACGCTTGAATATGAATGACACCATAACGATCCGCTTTCTGGTCTTGACCATATATGGTGATGCTGTTTCCAACTTCGATCTTGCTTGATGGTTTTAAAGCTTCCAATCCGGTGAGCGAAAAATTTTTTTGTGAGCCTGAAAGTTGAAAAGTTTGTTTGCGTCGGTCGACGACGGAGATCGTAGACGTGTGTTCAGGTCCGGCGATACAGGGATGAGTTTTGATTTCCGCAATTGCGCCCGTTTGGAAAATGGACGATAGAAACAATGTGGCAACTGCAGTTTTCATCGTATCAATCACCAATGGACCAATCGTCATGAAGACTGAGAACCATATCAGAAACGGATTGTGAAAGAGCGGCCACACCAATGTGTTCCATCAATCCATGCCATCGTTCAGCAGAACTACTGATAACCACAGATAAGGGTGAAATGGGAAGATCGTAGCTCCAGGTCACCAATGCCGAACTTTGAAACATAGCTAGAACGACAAGGGTGATGACCATCAAAGCGAATACAACAATCACCAATCTCGATTGATGCGCTCCTTCAATTGTATTGGTCCATTCTTTCGACATCATCTCACCCTCAAAATTGAAAATAAATAAATGGTGCAGTGCCGGGAGGTGCAAGCCATAAAACTGCGGCTAAACCCAAAATGAAGGCGAAGGCGATAAATGCCAAGGGTCTCGTTTCAAACCGGCGCGTGAGATGCTCGATACTGTCGCTTGGTATAAATTGAGCCATAAGAGGCAATGTAATGAGTGCCACCGTGAACCAAGTTAATCCGTAAGTGTCGATGGAAAGGTTTGCCAAACCTACAAACCAATCTGCGGCGATTAAAAGATCGCTTGATCTGAAAAAGACCCATGCTGCGCAAACGACATGGAATGTGATTAGCCAGCCAAGAGTTGATTTTAGTTTTGATTGTTGGGTTTTATCTTTCTTTGAAATTGCGCGTTCTATGGCAAGCCATGCTCCATGCAAACTGCCCCAGATAATGAAGGTCCAAGCTGCGCCGTGCCAAAGGCCACCCAGAAACATAGTCAGAAAGAGGTTCCGGTAGGTGTTCCAAGTGCCAAATTTAGAACCGCCTAATGGTATGTAGAGATAGTCGCGCAACCAGCCCGACAGCGAGATATGCCAACGGCGCCAAAAATCTTGAAGGGAAATAGCGCGGTATGGTTGATCAAAGTTCTTTTTGAATTGAAAACCCAGCAGTGCGGCAGTGCCGATTGCAATATCGCTATAACCCGAGAAATCGCAATAGATTTGAACGGCATACCCATAAACACCCAACATAAGCATTAAGCTTGAATAGGAGGTGGGGTCGAGAAAAACAGGATCAACTAAATCAACAGCGAGATAATTCGCAACAACCATTTTTTTGAACAGGCCCCCGATGCATAGGGCAAGGCCAAAACAAACTGCTGTTTTGGTCAGCGAAGATTTTCGTTCCAATTGAGGTAGAAAATCCGCTGCACGGACAATCGGACCCGCCACCAGTTGCGGGAATAAGGAAATATAAAGCAGGACATCAATTGGGTTTGATCTTGCTTCAATATCATTGCGATAAACGTCGACCACGTAAGAGATCGCTTGAAATGTGAAAAAAGAAATTCCCACGGGCAATATGATTTGCAGAAAAGGTAGGTCTCGTTGCCAACCAATCGCAAATAATGCGTCTTGCAAAGATGCTAGGAAAAACCCGTAATATTTGAAGAAACCCAACACGCCTAAAAGCGCGCCGGCTGCTAATGCAACAATTATACGTTTATCTCGATCAGTATTAAATTTTAAAAGGCCAAGTCCGGCAACCCAAGCAGATAATGAAGCGCTGAGAAGCAAAAAGCAGAACCGCCAGTCCCACCAGCCATAAAACACGTAGCTTGCTGCCAACAACATAAGTTTTCGCGCCATCGCGTGATTGCGCAAAGACCATGTTGATCCAAATACAAGTGTGAAAAAGACAGCAAAGGTGAGTGTGGGAAAGAGCAAGTTTGTTGTGCGTTCGCATTACAGTTGGGCCGTGTGGCAAACTATAACGAAACACCAAGATGTGAAAGCACCGTCATTGGACGAAGAGATTATTTGGAGGCGACGGCCACATTGCTTTGTGCGGGTATGGTTAACCAATTGACGAATGCGCTGGCGCTTTTGCGATATCCAGCATTGGTCAAATGCACGCGGTCGCGGGATGCTAATTTTTTGGATGCCCAAGTGTTGATTCCGCATGTGCCACCCATGGCTGCTGACCAATCCCAGTAAGACCCGTTTTGTGTGGCGGCAATGCTTTTCACTGCTTTGCGCACCGGACCCAATTTTGGCGGGACAGCCCAACTGCCACAGGCGCGTTTTCCGCGTTTTCGCAAACCCGATGCTGCACCAATGAACACCAGATCGGCATTGGGTGCAGAGGCTTTCATCTGCTCCATGAAGCTGTTGGCATAGGCTTTGTATCTTTTGATATTCAAATTGTCTTTAAAGCCCTCGTTGGTGCCATAACCGTAAACGATTAGGTCTGGATCAAGGCGTTTGATATCATTGGCAACGAGGCGTTTGTCAAAACGGCGTGTTATATCGACAGTTGCGCCAATCAAACCGAAATTGACGTATCTCACACCGGCACGACTTTTGCCGCCGCCCCAATTGAGTATAGTTGTTTGTGCTCCACCACCGGGACGTATTTCGAGTTTGTTGCCTTTGGTTTCCAAGCGAAATGTTTTCGACCCTTTAGATTTTGACCAAGCATTGAATTTCTTGGTGATGGCACCAACTTTCATGGTCACGCGCCCTTGGGAAGGCCCTGATAAAACAGTGACCTCTGCCCAATCAAAACCTTTCTGCGAAATCATTGTCATGGATGATCTAGACGAGCGTGATGTAAGGTTTACTCCCGAAATTCCAAATGGCCCGGTTTTCGATTTTAGTGCCGTTTTGGAGCGCCAATTACCGGAAGATGACAAACGCACTTGATCGGCCACGCCGTATTTAAAAGCTGACGCTGGAAGCACCATTCCCCGGCCAGCATGACCGTATCTGCTTTGAAGTTCATTTCGAATGCCGCGGGAAAAACTGTCTGATGCCACATGGCTGTCGCCGATATGTAAAATGGTCAATGGCTTTTTGCGTTTGCCTTCTTCTATCGCTTTCAATTTTGCGTGGAAACGCCCTAAAGGGCCACTGCTTGAAATGATAGGTTCAATAGAAGGATTGGGTTCTATTGCAGGCGCTGCTTTTTCTTTTGGTTGCACAATGGGTTCGGTCGGAGTCAATTTTGCCAGAACGATTTCAGCAGGCTTTGCCGGTGGTCTTTTGGCGAGAAGGCTCGTGCGTTTGCCGACGAGTTGTTTTGCTGCATTTGAGTTTCGTATGGAAGCGGTAGACAGAACTTGTTCGCCCGATTGTTGTGTTTTTTGCAGTGATGCTTTTTGTGCTTCTAACTGAACAGCTACCCGGTTCAATGCAGTCGTGTGTTGTTCAGGTGTTGCTGTTGGAATATAAGGCGCCGGTTTGTTCCCGTTAAACAGGGTACCAAGGGGCGCATTGGTTCCTGTGCATGCTGTCAGCGCAAGGGTGAGCAGCAATGTGCTGGCACTCCTTTTTAGTTTGACAGATTTTGCACTTCGCATGGCCTACACGCTCTACAATTCACTTTTGCCAGCACGGAAAGCAAGGCAAATATCTTAACCAATTCTAAGCAAACAGCGTTAATGAACCCTCAACGAGAAGGCGCACTAATGTTGGGTTTTAGCTGCTGCTTTTATGTCGCTGCTGAGAATATCGTTGATGATTCCGGCGAAAATCAGATACCCGTTTGTTGTAAAATGAACACCATCACGGCGGCGGATCTCAACCTGCTTGCCAGTGGCGTCTTTCCAGAACGGGCTGTATTCACCATTTGACCCTGCAAGTGGTGTCCAGGTGTCGATGTAACGAACACCAATCTTCTCTGCCGATTCTTTGTAAAATGTGTTGAGGTAGAGATAATCTTCTTGGTAGTGCTTGGGTGTGACGATTGGGATACTGACCCAATAAACAGCAAGGCCAGCTTCTTTTAGGTCGCGCATCATGCGTTCGGTTCGCTCACGATAACGCTCCACCCAACCTTCTGTTTTGTAATGGTAAGCTTTGCCTTTTTCACGAAAAGATTGAAGGTCGTTCAACCCCAGCAACACGACTGCGGCTTGATAATCTTTTGTACGCGCCAGTTTAACGGCAGCTTTGTTCCAGTCATAGCGATCAACGCGGACAAATCCGGTGTTCACTTTGCTCTTTTTAACGAATTTGACGGTTTCGTTTTCTTTGTTCAGGCGTGTGAGACCCTGATGCAAACCATTGGCAAGGGAATCTCCCATAATCACAATATTTACAACCTGATCTTTGGCTACAGATTGAATATACGGTTTTGCGGTTTCTGGTTTTACAGAGGCATTGAGCACAGGTTGTTGCGCACAAACGCTTACAATCATGGTCGCAAATAAAGCGGAAGCTAAAGAAAAACGAAACATAAATACACGCCGGCCTTGTTGTTGTTCTGTTGTGTGTGCGTCGCTCGCCTTGACGAAAGTTTAAACCATGGCGCAGCTAATTCAAGTCGAAAGAGCGTTCACTTCATCGACTATGATTTCGCCAATTGTTACACAATCCTGCTCGTTGAATGTCAGCGGAACGCGAATGTCACATGTATTGGACAAAACTTCGAGTGTTTCGGGCAAAACGGGTTGTTTGCCTAAATATTCCCAACTGTCATATCTGCTTGTGAAAGCTGTTGGTTCTTCAGAGCCAAACCATTTGATATCTACGCCACGCTTGCCGCAATTTGCCAAAAGTGTGGGCAGGTTTTCCGGAGCGATTTTAGGCCGGAACTGAAACGAAGAACCCACATAGTGTTCATGTTGAGGACGTTGAGTTGTCATGATATCGGGGCTGGCTGCCACAACTTTTTCTAAAGCCTGATAGCGCTTGTTCCAACGGGATATATTTTTATCCAAATCAGCCAATTGCCCGCGAATGAGGGCAGCCCGTAGATTGTCCATCCGACCAGACATATTCGGGCTGACCAATTTGATTTGATCAAACACGTCTGCGTCGGGTGCTGCGCCGTGGCTGCCGTAAAGCATGTATGATCCGGACATCACGATGGCCCGTGCGGCGATGAATGGATTGTCCGTGGTCAACAAGCCGCCTTCACCAGAATTAATGTGCTTGTAGGTTTGGGTTGAAAACGCAGCTACTTTACCGAAACTTCCGGAGCGTTTTCCGTTCCAAGTTGCCCCCATTGTGTGAGCGCAATCTTCGATCATCGTTATGTTGTGTTCTTCGCAAATGGCTTCAATGGTTTCCATATCTGCGATATGCCCACGCATGTGCGAGAGCATTAAGAATTTTGCACCTGTACTTCCGGCTTTCAAAGCCAAGTCATCGGTATTGATACGCCAGTCGGCGCCGATTTCAACAAATACGGGCTTGCCGCCCGCGGCATGTATCGCGCCGGGAACGGGTGCCAGTGTGTAGGCATTAGCCAGCACAATATCACCTTGTTCTAAACCACTCGCGCGCATAGCCAGCTGTAATGCATACCCACCAGATGTGCAGGCCAAACAATATTTTGCGCCCTGCCAAGCAGCATATTCCCGTTCCAACAAAGTGGCTTCGGCTTCTTCGCCTTCAACTGTGTTATAGCGATGTAATCGGCCGGACCTTAAAATCTCGCCAATGCGTTCGATCACAGATTCGCTGATGGCTTCCTGTTGTGTAAACGGTTTTTCAAATACGGGTTTCATTGTTCACATCGACTGATAAGGTTGTCGAATATAGCATAATCGATTGGTGAGTGCTTGTCGCTTACTTCCCTTTGAAAATGAGAGAATATTATGAGTTCTTCCGACACGGTTAAAATCTTTGGCAGCCCGCGTTCCCGCCTCACACGGGTGAGTTGGATGTGTCAGGAATTAGGGCAGGCCTATGAGGTTATCCCAACTAAACCGCACACGCCAGAAATGAGAGCGGTTAATCCGGCAGGCAAAGGGCCGGTGCTTGTCGATGGAGATGTTACCGTCATCGATTCTGCTGCGATTTGTATATACCTCGCTGACAAGAACATGGAAAAAAATATGAGCGCTGCCCCCGCAACAGCGGACCGGGCGGCTTTAGATTCATGGATGCATTTTGCACAAAGTGATCTTGAAGCTCCTCTTTGGTTGAAGATGAAACACACGTTCATTTTGCCAGATGAGTATCGAGCGGATGTGAATGCTGTCACGAAAATGGAATTTAAAAATGCTATCGGCGCAATGGACGTCCGATTGGGTGACAATCAATATGCGATTGGAGACCGTTTTACAGCTGCAGACGTGGTCTTGGGCCATACCGGTTCATGGGCGCGTAGTGCAAAGTTTGAAATCGACAGTGATCGGGTTAACGCATATTTAGACCGTGTGCTTATCCGCGATGCTTTGGCACGCGCACGAGAAATTGAAAAAGACATGTGACTACAGATCGAACAGGTCTGTGTATTTTTTCTCTAAATAGTTGAGCAAGGGTTCGGCGGTAACCTTTGCGCCTACCGTATTTTCAATCAAAATATCGGGTTCAAACAGTGATCCTTTTTGGTGCACGTTTTCACGTAACCAATTTAGGGCATTGTCTGTTTTTCCTTGAGCTATTTGTTCGTTGAGTTCCGGTTCGGCTTTGCGCAAAACTTCGTTCAATTGTGCTGCATAGATATTGCCCAATGAATAGGTTGGGAAATATCCAAACAAGCCTACGGACCAATGTACATCTTGCAAAACGCCATGGGCGGCGTCTGGTACGGCTATCCCAAAATCACGTTCGAAGCGACGGTTCCATTCTGCCTCAAGATCGGTCACTTCGAGTGTGCCGGATATCAACTCGCGTTCTAGTTCAAAACGCAGAAGCACATGCAAGTTATAATGCACTTCGTCAGATTCAGTGCGGATAAAGCCGGTCTCCACATGGTTGATGATTTTATAAAGTTCATCAACGGAGCCAACCGTATCTTTGCCAAATGCTTCATTCATGTGCGGCAGCAGCCAATTGCAGAATGCTTTGCTGCGACCAATCTGGTTTTCCCAAAGACGTGACTGACTTTCATGTACGCCCATAGAAGCGTAGCTGGCCACAGGCTCTAAAACGTATTGTTCTGGCATGCCTTGCTCATAGAGTGCGTGGCCCAGTTCATGGAGCGTGGAGTAAAGGCAATCGAGTGGATTGTCGGCATCAACACGAGTGGTGATGCGGGAATCATTTCCTGTACCTGAGGAAAATGGGTGGACCGATAGATCCAAGCGCCCTGACTGCCAATTGTATCCAACGATGTCTGCAAAACTTCGAGCCAGTTTCATCTGAGCATCTGTTTCAAACGGTCCTGTCAGGGTTGCCCGACCGCCAGATTTTTCTGCAATTTTTTGGCGCAATGCCGACAATCTTGGACGCATGCCCTCTAACAATGGTTGCAGCACATCTACTGTCATGCCCGGTTCGAAATCGTTGAGCAAAGCATCGTAAAGGTTTCCGACTTCACCCGCGAGGCACTTTGCTTCTTCGCGCTTTAGGTCGATAATTTTTGATAAAACGGGTGCGAAATCTGCAAATGAATTCGCGGAACGAGCCTTCGCCCAAATGCCTTGTGCTTGTGATGTGATCCGCGCCAGTTCTTCAGATAATTTGGTTGGAATTTTTGTGGAACGCTCGTATGATTTTCGCACCAAACGCACATTCGCCTTCCCAACTTCATCTAGTTCGTCAACGTCGATTTTTTCAAGCCATTCACTAATACGAGGGTCGGTGCGATGTGCGTGACTGACGACTTCTAAAGCGCCCATTTGTTCTGCCCGCATGGGGGCACCATTGGGCGGCATTATGACTTCTTGATCCCAAGACAAAACACCTGCGATCTGACCTAATGCCGACGACTGCTTCACGTGGTTGAGCAGTTGCGTATAGGTGGATGATGAAGACATATTTTACCTGATATCTTTGGGGTTTTGTTTGGTCTTGTTTAACTTGTGCAATTCAATTTGCCTATATGAGATTGGGTGTTCTTTAACTTATAAGGTGCATTGTCTGGTCACATGAATGGGCGGGCTCAAGGTTTGGTTGTGAAATGAACGATTCATCTGCAAAAAGTGTTGTGGAACGCAAAAGCGATAAGCTTGAGGCGCTGCTAAATCCAAACGCGCCTGCTGAGCGCCGGAATTTGGAAAATGATGTTCTGCGGTCAGTTGGTGAATGCGTTTATGAATGGGATGTAAAGAGCGACCGTTTGGAGTGGAGTGCTGGCGCAGAAGAATTGATGTGTATCGGTTCAACACAATCGTTTCAGACAAGCCGTGACTTCAATGCCCTCCTTTTGCCGACAACAGAATCAACCCGCAATGATGCGATTTTATCGTCAAAGACGGTAGATGATGGTCTTGGTGTTTCCTTTCGACTGCAATACGCGTTAAGCGCTGAAAAACTTGGCACTGCCAGTGATGTTTGGGTGGAGGATAGCGGCCGCTGGTTTGGTGGCGAAGACGGTACGCCCTTACGCGCCCATGGTATTATCCGGGTCATCAATGAACGACGCAGTTTGGAACAACGGCTGGAGCACCTTTCCCGCCATGATCCGCTTACAGGTCTTTTTAATCGGGCGCATCTGAATGTGCGTCTGCAAGATGAGTTCGATGAAATTGCCAGAAGTGAAGGATGTTCTTCATTTGTGGTTGTGGGGTTGGAACATTTTGACTTGATCAATTCAGTTTATGGTTATGAAGCAGGCGATGCCGTGATTGCTGAAATTGCCAGTCGATTGAGCGAAAATCTGCGCGACAAAGATATAATAGGTCGGTTTTCAGGAGCTAAATTGGGCATTATTCTTCCCGGTTCAAACGATCGGGATATGCTGGTTGCGGGTTACCGTATTTTGAATCTGCTGCGTGAAAATGTGGTGCAAACCAAAAGCGGTCCGATTGCTGTTTCCGTTTCTATTGGCGGCGTTGTTATCCCGCAACATGCGCGCGATATTAAACAAACATTTATGGCTGTGCACCAAGCGCTGGGCGAAAGCCGACGTGGCCGTAACGCGTCTATCGTAAGTTATCGTCGTGACGAGAAGCGCGATGCCGAACGGCAAGAAGCTGCCAAGACAGCCGAGCGTATTGTCTCGGCTTTGAAGAAGAAGCGCATTCATTTGGCGTGGCAACCCATCGTCGATGCGATGACTCATGAACTGGCATTTCACGAAGCACTAATCCGTTTGGAAGGTGAAGATGGCGCCGCGTTCACCGCCGGAGATTTTGTGTCCACTGCGCAAAACCTGGGTCTCATTCGATTAGTTGACCATTTTGCGTTGGATGAGGCGTTGAAGACGTTGGCAGAAAATCCAACGGCTCAGTTTTCGTTGAATGTTTCTAATGACACAGCGTGTGATCCTGAATGGTTGTCCAAATTGGCGCACCATGCTCATCGTTGCCCGGGACTTGCCCAACGTTTGATCGTAGAAATCACAGAATCTCACGCAGCTGAATCACTGGAAGAAGCCCGCCGTTTTATTGAAGGCGTGAAAGACATAGGATGTCAGGTGGCTTTGGATGATTTCGGCGCTGGTTTCACATCATTCCGCAATCTAAAGGGCTTGCCGTTTGATATTATCAAAGTGGATGGGCAGTTTGTGGACAATCTGAAAACCAGTACAGAAAACCAGAGCTTCATCAAGGCACTGGTTGATCTTGCAAAATTATTTGATGCGAAAACTGTTGTCGAATGGGTGGAAGATGTTGAAACCGCTAACATGTTGCGTGATTGGGGGGTCGACTACCTCCAAGGCTATCGTTTTGGCGAGCCACAGCGCAAAAATCCTTGGACCGAAGAGCATAAGGTGTCCGCTGTTAGCTAGAATTCCTTGGAACAGGCCGCCAGTCTGGTGGGGCCATTTCAAAATTCTTAAAATCAAACCCCGGGGCCACGGTACATCCGACGAGAGTCCATACACCTAAGCTTTCTGCAGTTTGCCACCATCCTGCAGGTACAATGATTTGCGGCTTCTCGCCCATCGCGATATTTGTGCCAAGCCGATGGGCCTCAGCGTCATGACCGTTTGAAGACAGGGTCAATCCCAATGGCCCGCCAGCGTAGTGGTGCCAGACTTCCGCACTGCCGTGAACACGGTGCCAATGGGAACACTCTCCTGCTTCCAAAAGATAGTAGATCGCAGTGGATGCATTGTCCTCATCGCGAAATGTCTGGTTGTAATACCCACCTTCCGGATGGGGTTTCATGTCAAAATGTTCAATCACATCAGCTGCGCGCATTTTATCCATCAGAATCGATCCTTGCGCGCCCGGATTTCAGCAAAAACGTCAATGTCTTCGGCATTCTCCATGCCTAGATGGGCGCGAATTTCCGGATCTTGAACGCGTAAGAACGGATTGGTTTCTTTTTCAATTCCGATTGTTGTTGGTAAAGTGGGCGTTCCTTCGTCGCGTAAATGTTCAATCTCTTTGGCACGTTCAATGAGAGCCTTGTTCTCCGGGTCAATTGTGACAGCAAAACGTGCGTTTGAAAGTGTGTATTCGTGGCCTGCGTAGACTTTGGTGTCGTCTGGTAAAGCGGCGAGGCGCTGCATGGCTAAATGCATCATTGCAGCATCGCCTTCAAATATGCGACCGCACCCGAGAGCAAATAGCGCATCGGCAGCAAACACCGCTTTTTGATCCACAAAATAATATGCGATTTGCCCCAACGTATGGCCGGGTGTGCCAATCACTTCAATACGTTGGCCTTCCAGTTCAAAGACATCTCCGTGATCAACACTTTTGTCGATGCCGGGAATTTTTGTCTCTTCTTTCTTTGGGCCGATAATCTCACAGCCATGTTCTGCTTTTAGCGCAGAATTAGCGGCCACATGATCGCCATGGTGGTGGGTTGTGAGGATGTGAGTAAGTTTGAGGCGCTTGTCTTCCAGAACATCTGCAATGGACTCTTCTTCTGGTGCATCAATGCTGATCACCAAACCAGTCTGCGGATCGGATAAAATTACCCCATAATTGTCTTCGCGACAGGGAAATTGAAAGATTTTCATCTTGTTGGCCATTTGTACCTCTTTTGCATTCCGCTTTGTGCTGAACCTTGTTAGCGTGATCGAATGAATATGGACATAGTTGATCTTCGGCAGTTTTATGGCACCCCGCTTGGTGCGGTGGCGCGACGTTCTATTGAACAAGCGTTGAGCGTGGTTTGGAAGCCCATGTCTCAAGAGCGTTTAGTGGGGTTTGGTTATGCCACGCCCTATCTTGAGCGCTTTAAGGCTGATACCGAACGCACGATTGCGCTGATGCCAGCCCGTCAGGGGGCTGTACATTGGCCATTTGGTGAACCTTGCGCCACATCACTGGTGTTTGAAGAAGATATGCCGTTACCCGATTCCTCTATCGACCGAATGGTCATGGTGCACGGGTTAGAGCATTGTGAAAATGCCAGTGAAACATTGCATGAAGTGTGGCGCGTTTTAGCGCCTGGTGGAAAACTTGTTATTGTGATTCCAAACCGTCGCGGTGTTTGGGCACGTGTGGAACACACACCTTTTGGCGCAGGACGACCATATACAGGCGGTCAACTGTCTCGCTTGCTGCGCGACAATATGTTTACGCCGACAGCTTGGTCGGACGCTTTGCATTTTCCACCATCGGGCAAAGGGTTGGTGATGAAGTTTGCAAATTCTCTCGAAAAATTCGGACGGCGGTTTACACCTGCATTTGCCGGAGTCGTGGTGGTGGAAGCCACGAAACAGGTTTATCAAGGTCTGCCCGTTCGGCAACGTCAATCGAAACGTGTGTTCGTGCCGGTTTTAGCGCCTCAGGGCGTGAGCAATGCCGGACGCAAAGATTCAAATTCACTTCACAAGTCCAAAGACACGCTCTAAACAAATCTCAAGTTTATTGTACATAGTCTCGAGCGACCACATGAACACTCAACAACCTCGCCCCGAACCTAATTCAGGTATTTTGGATATTGCGGCTTATATTCCGGGAAAATCTGAAGGCCCAAAGGGCATGAAAGTGCATAAACTTTCTGCGAATGAAACGCCACTGGGCCCAAGCCCAAAAGCGAAAGAGGCTTTCTCTAATCTGTCGACTGTTCTGGAAGATTATCCGGATGGGAGTTCAAGTGATTTGCGCGAAACCTTGGGCAAAGTTCACGGGTTGAACCCCGCTAATATTCTTGCTGGCAATGGGTCTGATGAATTGTTGTCACTTGTGGCACAATGTTACTTAAAGCCGGGCGATGAAGCGATTTATACAGCCCACGGTTTTTTGGTTTACCGCATCGGTATTCTAACTGCAGGTGCAACGCCAGTCATTGCTCCTGAAACTGAATTTAAAGCGGATGTTGAGGCGATCGTCGAGCGGGTTACAGAAAAAACGCGTGTGATTTTTCTCGCTAACCCGAACAATCCGACAGGCACGTATTTGCCCATGAGCGAAGTGCGCCGTTTACATGCTGCTTTACCCCCAACCGTTCTTCTTGTTTTGGATGCTGCTTATGCAGAATATGTGCGTCGTAATGATTACGAGAGTGGCATTGAATTGGTCTCTAACAACGAGAACGTTGTTATGACCCGTACGTTTTCAAAGATTTACGGTTTGGCTGCGTTGCGTGTCGGTTGGATGTACGGCCCTGACCATATTATAGACGCGTTGAACCGCGTGCGTGGCCCGTTCAATGTGAATGCGGCCGCACTTGCTGCAGCCAAAGCTGCAGTAGAAGACCGTATTATGATTGATCAGGCGATTGCCCACAATGATGAGTGGTTGAATTGGACGACAGAACAATTGAGTGCGTTGGGATTGAATATCACACCAAGCGTTGGAAACTTTATCCTGATCCATTTTGATGGCTCAGATAAGGTTGCGAAAGATGCTGATGCCTTCCTGACGTCACGCGGCTTTGTCTTACGTATGGTGGGAGGTTATGGATTGCCGAATTCATTGCGCATGACCATTGGCACGGAAGAAGCATGTCGTGGTGTCGTTGCTGCGATGACAGAATTTATGGCGTCCTGATATGTCTGACACTCCTATTTTCAAGCGCTTATGTCTGATCGGAATTGGGTTGATCGGATCTTCCATTGCCTTGCGTGCAAAGCGTGATGGGCTGGTGGAAACAATTGTCATATCCACACGTCGTAAAGAAACCTTGAAACGGGCTGAAGCGCTTGACCTCGGCGATGAATATACGGACCAGATCAGCGAAGCGGTGAAGGGCGCAGATTGTGTTATTTTGTGCACGCCTGTTGGCACATGTGCAATGATCGCTGAACGCATGGCACCTTACTTGGCGGATGGTGTCATTGTTTCTGATGTGGGGTCTGTGAAACGTTCTGTGGTTGATCAGATTAAACCACATTTGCCAGCGACGGCTCATTTGGTTCCGGGTCATCCGATTGCCGGAACTGAAGAATCCGGTCCTGATGCAGGTTTTGCAACTCTGTTTGACAATCGCTGGTGCTTATTGACGCCAGAAGCAAAAACCTCGCGTGAAGCAGTGTTAAAAATCAGAAAATTCTGGGAAGCCATGGGCTCCATGGTTGATGAAATGGACCCTGATCATCACGACCGTGTTTTGGCTGTGACGTCTCATATTCCCCATTTGATCGCTTACAATATTGTCGGTACGGCCTCCGACCTTGAAGAAGTGTCACAATCTGAAGTGATTAAATTTTCAGCTTCGGGTTTCCGTGATTTCACGCGTATTGCGGCGTCCGATCCTGTGATGTGGCGAGACGTATTCCTGCACAACAAAGAAGCAGTGCTGGAAATGTTGGGACGGTTTTCAGAAGACCTATCGGCACTACAAAAAGCTGTGCGCTGGGGGGATGGGGATATGTTGTTTGATCATTTTACCAAAACCCGTGACATCCGCCGCGGTATTATTGATGCTGGTCAGGAAACCGACGAGCCAAACTTTGGTCGTGGTAAAACAGACGACACATAATGCTTGTAGATTGAATCAGTTTCAAGTCGTCGCAGTTGCTGGCCGTTTTGCAACGACAGCATACGGCAACAGCATTGCTAGGCTGATCAGAATTTTCACGATGAAATCACCCATGGCGAGTGAGATCCAAAGCGGTACTTCACTACCAATACCGAGAAACGGTACGCCGAATGCGAGTGATCCATCTTTGCCACCGAAGTCAAGCGCATTGAACATTGGTGCAAAGGCGATGCCGAAGAACAAAACTGTGTCCACAATAGAACCGATCACGCTAGAAACGAGCGGAGCCAGCCACCAAGCGGTTTTGCGCAAACGGTTGAACACCGAGACATCGAGCATTTGTGCGATCAAAAATGCGCTGCCCGAAGCGATTGCGATGCGTGGTGTGGCCAACCAAATGCTCCACAAAACTGCGATTGCAAAACCAGCGAGCACGACAAGACGCGCTTTTCCGGGACCAAAGTGTCTGTTGGTCGCATCGGTGACAAAAAATGCCAACGGATAGGTGAAAGCGCCTAATGTGAGCAGGTCTTTCATTTGTACGCCGCCGATTTCCGCGTTGAGCGGATATTGTACGAGCACGTTTGACAGCACGACGACATAAACCATCGCAGCCACAAGGCCGAGGGTTGTCATCGTTGCGGACGAATTTGTGACTTGGTTCGATGCCGAGTTTTGCATGGGGAGGCTCCCGTTCATGATTTTGGCGCTGCTGCGCGGGATAATTTGCGTAAATGCACAAAAGAAAAGGGCGGTTTGAGCCGCCCTTCAAAATTCACTGATTGAACTGCTGTTAAGCCGCAGCGTTTTCAGCAAGCTTTTTAGACACCTGACGGCGAATGATTGCAGCTTTAGAAGACAAGTTGCCTTCTTTTTCTTTCATCAAGAAAGCATCCAAGCCACCGCGATGTTCCACGGTGCGAAGAGCAGATGCAGAAACGCGAAGACGAATGCGTTGGTTCAAAGCTTCGCTCATCAACGTAACGTTGACTAAATTTGGCAAAAAGCGGCGACGCGTTCTGTTGTTCGCGTGGCTCACGTTGTTGCCTGTCATGACGGACTTGCCGCTTAGTTCACAAACACGAGACATGTTTTGTACCTTCAAAATGCGTATTGGTGCGACCTAAAACAGGTCTTTTTGCCCCGTCACACAATTGCGAACGGTCGACAAGTCTTCACCAACGACGGGAAAAGTTGCGGTTTCATAAGAGGACTGCGCAATTTCGTCAAGAGTTTTCCGACAATTCTCGTTCAATTTTGATCTTACTTCATCGATTAGAGTCCTATGGAAACTCGTATTTGGTCACTATGTGTCATAGTAGAGTTCTCATACTTGATCTAAGTTCAACCAATGTTGTCGAAACGCCCTCGATTTTCTTACCTACAAGATAGTGCAGTTCCTGCTTTTGAGGGCGGAAATGTGTTTACTGTGATGGATGCTCATTGTGCTCTTTGCGTGCGCGGGGCGGTGTGGATTGCACGCAATGACACACGCAAAGAATTTACCATCATTCCAGTTCAGTCCGCCACGGGTTATGCATTACTTACCCATTATGGGGTGGACCCGGACGATCCTACATCCTGGTTATATATAGAAGATGGTGTTGCTTATTGTTCCATGGATGCGTTGATGCGTGTTGGACACCGGTTGGGTGGCATATACAAATTGTTCAGCATTATGCGTGTGGTGCCGAAATTCGTTCAGGATTTTCTCTATCGGTTTGTTGCGAGAAACCGATACAAATATTTTGGAACGGCCGATATGTGCGCTCTGCCTGACGCGGAAGTTCAAAAGAGATTGTTGAAATGAAAGTTCTGATCCTCGGTGGCTATGGTGTATTCGGTGGGCGTCTTGCTGAGTTGTTGTCCGACATTACTGAGCTGAAACTTTTGATCTGCGGGCGCAGAGCTGAACGTGCTGATGCGTTTTGCGCGACGTTTGAAGGTGTTGCTCAGGTTAGCCCGTTCCCGCTGGACCGCAAAGATATTACTAGAGCACTTATAAGTGAAAAGCCCGATATCGTGGTCGATGCATCAGGGCCGTTTCAAGATTATGGCGACAACAAATACGATGTTATCGAAAGTTGTATATCAAATGGTGTGAATTACCTTGATTTGGCAGATGCTGCTGACTTTGTGTTCGGTGTTTCAAAATCTGACGAAGCTGCAAAAAAAGCGGGCGTGTTCATCTTATCAGGAGCAAGTAGCTATCCAGTATTGAGCACTGCTGTGTTGCGTGAAATGTCGAGGGACATGGATGTTGTCTCGGTAAGAGGTGGCGTGGCCCCTTCTCCTCACGCGGGCATTGGGTTGAATGTGGTGCGGGCGATATTGAGCTACGGGGGCAAAGATATAAAATTGCAGCGGGATGGTCACCAAACCCAAGCAACCGCGCTTGCGGAAACCATGCGTTACACGATTGCTGTGCCGGGAAAGCTCCCTATGCACAATCGTCATTTTTCATTAATCGACGTGCCTGATCTTCAAACGATTCCCCAGATCTATGGTGAGTTGAAAAATATATGGATGGGAGCAGGGCCGCTGCCCGAGTTTTTGCATCGCGGATTGAATCTTTATGCCAAAGCAAGACAACCATTACGTCTGCCATCGTTGTCTCGTTTTGCAGGCCTGTTTCATAGAGTTCTCAATTTCTCGAAGATAGGAGAATATCGTGGGGGTATGTTTGTGGAGGCTATTGGTGAAGCAAATGGTCGCAAAATTGTACGCACTTGGCATTTGTTAGCCGAAGGAGATACGGGGCCCTACATTCCATCAATGGCTGCAGAAGCGTTGATCAGAAAATGTGCGACAGGAGCGAAGCCACCTGCAGGTGCACGGGCGGCAGAATTAGACCTGCAAGATTATGCGCGCTCGTTTGAAAAGCGTAACATTTGCACAGGATTTCGAACCGAACATGATGGGAACCAACCCTTGTATCGACAAATATTAGGTGATGCTTTTGAACACCTGCCCAAACAGGTACAGTCGATCCATGGCAGTGTGAATACGCGAAAATGGTCTGGTAAAGCTGAAGCAAAGCAGGGCAAAGGATTGTTGGCACGGGGGATTGCCAAACTCATAGGGTTTCCAAAGTCTGCCCCTTCTATTCCAGTAAATGTCGAAATGGTTTGCCGGGATGGCGGTGAATTGTGGACCCGAAATTTCGCCGGAAAGACATTTTCGTCGTTTCAAAGTGCGGGAAAAGGTCGAAACCAATATTTGCTGGAGGAACGGTTTGGATTGATCACAGTCGCCTTGGCTTTGGTGATTGAAGGTGACCGATTGTTTCTGATTCCCAGACGCTGGTCACTTCTTGGGTTGCCACTGTCGAGGTTTCTATTGCCGGCCGGGAGCAGTTTTGAGACGCAAGTGAATGGAGAATTCTGTTTTGATGTGGAGATTTCAGCGCCGATTGTGGGGATGATCGTTTCCTATAGAGGACGATTAAACCTGACTGATTGAAGAGTTCGCGTCTAATAAATTATCGGGTTTTTTGCGATCAATTGGAGTTGATCATCTTATGATTTGAGAATCCTATTTATGCCCCATTCTCAATGTTGTAGAATAGACCAAAGCATTCAGCGCCTGTTTATGTGGAGTCGTTGATAAAGTCTGCGTTTGTTAAGGAACCCATTTATGATGACATTTTTTAAGTCGAGCGCAATTGCATTTTCCATGGTTCTAGGAGCGGCGAGCACGAATTTTGCTCAAGCTGGTGAAGCGCGTTTGCAGGCCAAATACACAATAAAATATTTGGGTCTCAGTGTTGGCAAAATGAAAAACTCTCTTCGTGTGAATGACACCAAATACAGTTTGGTGGGCACGATTCAAACAAACGCCGTTGTCGCAATTGTTGCTAACACAAAGGCGCAATATTCTGTCAGTGGATCTTTTCGCGATGGTCTACCGGTGCCGAACGCTCAAAAAATCAATTATCGCCAGAAAAAGAAAAGCGGATTTATCAAGATTGGTTTTTCAAATGGCAGTGTGATTAGTCAAACCGCAAAACCCAAAGTGAAATATAAAAAGGGTGCGGTGCAGTTGCAGGATAAACATCTTAAGAACGTTATAGATCCGATCAGTGCATTGATGTTTCCGGTGGCGGCAGGTGAAGTGGGTAATGGTCGCAGTATCTGTAACCGCACGCTCCCCATTTTTGATGGCAAAAACAGGATGGATTTGAAGTTCAGTTTTAAGTCGAAGGCTGTTCGGTCTGCTGATGGGTTCAAAGGTGACGTTTTCACCTGTGCTATCCAGTATCGGCCGATCGCTGGTATGCGTATGGGCGGCAAATCTACGAAATTTATGAAAGCCAACCGAGAGTTGGAACTCTCGCTGGCACGTGTCGGACAATCTAATGTATATGCTCTTTTTAGCTTCAAGGTGAAAACCCGTCGTGGAACAGCTTCAGGCAAAGCTTATAAATTCAAAGCGACCCAAGAGTAGAAGTTTTTCGTGCGTAGGCAGCATTTGTAAAGCTATTGGATTTGGGATCTGCTACACACAGCTAACTGACCAGCTCTAGATTTTCTTCATGAACCGCAATTCCCATCCCGAACTTGATCAAGTGCCGCGCAGCAAAATGACACCTGCGGGAAATGTACGTTCGGGCCGAGGTGTTACAGCTGTTTTGGGTCCCACCAATACAGGCAAAACCCATCTGGCGATTGAGCGCATGTTGGCGCAACCATCGGGGATGATAGGCCTGCCTTTGCGACTTTTGGCCCGTGAGGTCTACGGGCGTGTGGTCGAACGTGTGGGCGCTGATCAAGTTGCGTTGATTACAGGTGAAGAGAAAATCCTTCCCAAAGGTGCGCGGTTTCGGGTTTGTACCGTAGAAGCCATGCCACCCGATGCAGATGTGCATTTTCTTGCAATCGATGAAGTTCAACTTGCTGCAAATTTAGATCGTGGGCATGTGTTCACCGATAGATTGCTGAACCTGCGGGGTTCTCACGAGACCATGTTGTTGGGGGCAGCCACTTTGCGCCCTGCACTGGAGCAACTTTTGCCTGGTATCAATATTGTTACCCGTCCGCGCATGAGCCAGCTGGTTTATGCAGGTTCCAAGAAAATTACGCGTCTGCCACGACGAACGGCGATTGTGGCATTTTCAGCAGATGAAGTTTATGCGATTGCCGAACTCATTCGTCGCCAGCGTGGAGCCGCTGCAGTGGTGCTGGGGTCGCTTTCACCGCGTACGAGAAATGCGCAAGTGGAGCTTTATCAATCAGGTGATGTGGATTTCTTGGTAGCAACTGATGCAATCGGCATGGGGCTTAATCTTGATGTGGAGCATGTGGCGTTTGCTCAAGAGCAAAAATTTGATGGTTACCAAACACGCCGTTTGAAACCGGCTGAATTTGCGCAAATTGCAGGTCGGGCAGGGCGCCATATTCATGATGGCACGTTTGGTGTCACGGGCAATGTAGACCCATTTGAGGATGAATTGGTGTCACGATTGGAAACCCATGAGTTTCCACCGGAAAAATTGCTGCAATGGCGCAACCGTGATCTGCAATTTGGCTCTATCAATGATTTGATTGAGAGTCTGGAACGCCCCAACACCCATCCGGTTTTGGTGAAAGCACCGACGGCAATCGATCAAAGAGCATTAACCGCGATGGCGGGGCAGAATGATATTCGTGAAAGGGTTTTGAACTCCCCTGATGTGGAGCAGTTGTGGCAGGTGGCGCAAATTCCGGATTATCGGAAAATTGCACCTGCCAACCATGCGGATATGCTTGGCACGATTTATCGTGATTTGGCCGATGATGGATTTATTGACGAAAACTGGTTTGCCAACCAAGTGAAGCAAACAGATATTTGCGAAGGGGATATTGATGCGCTTTCAAATCGTATCGCTCATATTCGCACTTGGACCTTTGTTTCGCACCGCAAAGAATGGCTTAAAGACGCTGCGGGTTGGCAACAAGAAACACGCGCTATTGAAGATAGATTGTCAGATGCGCTACACGAACGCTTGACGAAACGTTTCGTTGATCGCAGGACATCGGTGCTAATGAAACGCCTACGGGAAAACACTATGCTAGAGGCTGAAATTTCACCTGACGGAACCGTAATGGTTGAGGGACACCACGTGGGCGAGCTCTCCGGGTTCCGGTTCACAGCAGACAAGTCTGCGGATGGACCAGATGCCAAAGCGATGCGTACTGCTGCCCAAAAAGCGTTAGCAAGTGAAATTGAAGCGCGTTCAGAGCGTCTCGGAGCTGCGCCAAACGGTGACATTGTACTCGACAGTGATGGGACAATGCGCTGGGTCGGCGCACCTGTGGCACGGGTTGTTGCAGGCGATTCCGTCTTGAAGCCCAAAGTTTTGTTGTTGGCGGATGAGCAATTAACGGGCCCGGCTCGTGACAAAGTCGTTGCGCGATTGGAGCGCTGGATCGGACACAATATTGAAACTGTGATCAAACCGCTGGTGGATTTAGATACGGGTGAAGAACTCGAAGGTATTGCACGGGGTGTTGCATTCCGCATGGTGGAAAATCTTGGCACGGTGGACCGCCGCGATATTGCAGAAGATGTTCGCCAGCTTGATCAAGACCAGCGTGCGGTTCTGCGCCGCAAAGGTGTTCGCTTCGGTGCCTACCACATTTTCATCCCATCACTTCTGAAGCCTGCTCCCGCTGCATTGGTGTCGTTGCTATGGGCAATTTCCAATGACGGTCTTGAAGCTCAAGGCCGCGATGATATTTTGAATGCGCTGGCTGCTGGCCGTACTTCTATGCCGGTTGATACGGGTTTTGAACAAACGCTTTATCGTTTGGCAGGATTGCGTGTACTTGGCAAAAAAGCCGTGCGGGTTGATATTCTGGAACGGTTGGCAGATTTTATTCGTCCGGCAACTGGCTGGCGATTCAATGCCAGTAAACCAGAAAAACGCCCTGAAGGTGCATGGGATGGCGCTGGTTTTGTGATTATACCGGATATGCTGTCCATTCTTGGTGCGTCCCACGATGACATGGCTGATGTGTTGCGTGGTCTGGGCTATAAAGCTGAAAACATGTTGGAGACGGACGTTCGGGCTAAGATGGGCGAATGGGATCAGGCTGCGGGTGTCGTTGTTGAGCCAGAAAACCAATCAATCACAGAAGAAGCTGCTCCGGCAGATGCCACATCCGAGACAGGTGCAGCTGAAAAAGCCGATGATGGCGAACCGCAAGAACCTAAGCGTGTCGACATCTGGCGTCAGAACCGAAGCCCAGCCAATCGCAACCATGGTGCAAAACGGGCTGACAACGCTAATCGAGGCCGTGGTAAAGACAACGCTGGTGGCAAACGTGAAGGCGGCAAGAAACCACCCCGCAAAGATTTCTCTAAAGGTGGTGGGCGTCACAAAAAGCCTGTGCAGGAGAAGCAACCAGACCCAGATTCACCTTTCGCCAAGTTGGCTGCGCTTAAAGCAGACCTGACCTCAAAATAAGAATGGTGGATACGGGATCAGGTAAAATCCGTGTCGATAAGTGGTTGTGGTACGCGCGCGTTATCAAAACCCGATCACTGGCCCAAAATATCATTAAGTCAGGCAAAGTGCGGGTGAACAGCACGCGAATATCATCGCCAAGTTCAAACATTTCTATTGGTGATGTATTGACCATCACTTTGGATCGCCAAATTAAAATCTTGAAAGTTCAAGCGCCCGGTACGCGTCGCGGACCTGCGCCCGAGGCTCAATTGCTTTACGAAGATTTATCTCCTCCACCTGCTAAGAAAGAAGATCTCATCTGGACAGCGAATACGGTTGCGGTGCGCGATGAAGGGGCTGGACGGCCGACCAAAAAACAACGGCGGGAAACAACACGATTTCGCGAAAACGCTGCGCGACCTGACTATGAGGACGAGTGAATTCGCTCTTTAAGGATTGATCGCAAAATTCATCTCCCCAACAGCACTTTGGCGCAAACAGTTTTTCTTGTTTTCAAAGGTTCGAGGCGGTAAGCACAAACGAAATCGTCTTTTTTAGAATTCGGACACCACATGACTTATCTCGTCACAGACAATTGCATCAAATGCAAATACATGGATTGCGTGGAAGTTTGCCCCGTAGATTGCTTTTACGAAGGTGAAAATATGCTCGTTATTCATCCAGACGAGTGTATCGATTGCGGTGTATGTGAGCCGGAATGTCCTGCGGAAGCAATCAAACCTGACACTGAGCCAGGTCTCGATAAATGGCTAAAGGTAAACACCGAGTACGCTGAAAAGTGGCCGAATATCATCGCCAAAGGTGATGCGCCTGCAGATGCTGAAAAATTTGACGGCGAAAAAGACAAATTTGAGAAATATTTCTCTGCTGAGCCTGGTGAGGGCAATTAACCACCGAACCAATCGATGCAGGTATGACCTGAGTGTATAGGCCTTTGGCGTTGAAATTTGGCCGTTTTTGGTGTATGGACTAGTTAACCGTTAAGTTTTGAAGGGTTCTTCTGTAAAAGCTTATAGCTTTGCTTGAGTGCCTCTGTTTTGAAAGTCGTCAATAATTTTTCAGCAATAGTTCCGGCATCGTGCTTCTTTTAATCAAAAGCAGATCCGTTTAATGGCCGTATTTTTGACACCTGCTTCTTGTAGCAGGCTTTTTCAGAGCCAAATGGGCAAGGGGCTTCACTAAAAGCTCAATAATTTTTCGCGCTGCGCATTTTCGTGTGCGCAATGCCAACAAAAGCGATCATCAGAATTGATTGCGCGTAAGGAGCGATAAGGCATGGCAGCCAAGAAAACGATCCAGAGACAAGGTTTCAAAACCGGCGAATTCGTCGTGTATCCTGCACACGGTGTAGGACAGATTGTGGATATTGAGCAGCAAGAAGTTGCTGGTTTCGAGTTAGAACTTTTTGTGATTGATTTCGCGAAAGATAAAATGAAACTCCGTGTTCCGGTACCAAAGATCGAATCCGTTGGTCTTCGCAAAGTTGCTGATGATGCCGTTGTCGATAAAGCATTGAAAACAGTTCAAGGCCGGGCACGTATCAAACGGACGATGTGGAGCCGTCGTGCGCAGGAATATGATGCCAAAATCAATTCCGGTGATTTGAACCAAATTGCAGAAGTGGTGCGCGATCTATTCCGTTCGGAGAACCAACCGGAACAATCTTATTCAGAACGTCAGCTTTATGAAGCGGCTCTTGAGCGTACAGCGCGCGAAGTGTCCGTGGTGAAGAAAGTTTCTGAAACGGAAGCAGTTCTCTTGTTGGAAGCCAATTTGGCAAAAGGTCCACGTCGTGGGCCGAAGCCGGAAGAAGAAGAAGAAGGCGAAGCGTCAGCTGCTGATAAAACAGCCGAAGGTGGTGATAAAACAGAAGCTGCTGCTTAATTTCGCAGTTGAATTAGATAAAACCCGGTTCGACAGTTGAGCCGGGTTTTTTTGTTGGAATATTACGCGAGACACCGCATTTGTGGTGCAATTTCTGAATATTCCACCTAAATAGAATGAAAATTGTGTCAGGGTGCGAACATGCAAGCCTATCTGGAATTTGAAAAACAGATTGCCGACCTCGAAGGTCAAATCCGTGAATTGCAAAAGATGGGTGAGTCTGGTGATGCCGTGGACATTGATGATGATATCACCCGTCTGCGTGACAAGTCTGAACAGGCTTTGTCTGATCTCTATAAAAAACTCGACCCATGGCAGAAAACACAAGTAGCGCGTCATCCGGACCGGCCACATTTTAAAGATTATGTGTCTGTGCTGATCGAAGATTTTCAACCTTTGGCCGGAGATCGTGGTTTTGCTGACGACCATGCCATTCAATGCGGTATGGGCCGTTTTCGCGGTAAATCCGTGATGATGATTGGCCACGAAAAAGGCAATGACACACAATCGCGTTTGCATCATAATTTTGGCATGGCTCGCCCGGAAGGTTATCGTAAGTCTGTGCGCATTATGCAGTTAGCTGAGCGTTACAATCTGCCTGTTATTACCTTGGTGGACACAGCTGGTGCTTATCCGGGCATTGGTGCTGAAGAGCGCGGACAGGCAGAAGCGATTGCCCGTTCAACGGAAGCTTGTCTCAATCTCAAAGTGCCTATGATTTCGGTTATTATCGGTGAAGGTGGTTCTGGTGGTGCTATAGCGATCGCTGCTGCCAATCGCGTGTTCATGTTGGAACATTCTATTTACAGCGTGATTTCACCGGAAGGCGCAGCTTCGATTTTGTGGCGGGATTCAACCCGCGCGAAAGAAGCAGCCACTAATATGAAAATCACGGCTGAGGACTTGGAACGTCTTGGCATCATCGATGGTATCATTCCCGAGCCTATTGGTGGGGCGCATCGTGGTCATGAAGCTGTATTGAAATCTGCCGGTGATGTTTTGGAGCAGGCACTCGGTGATCTTTGTTCAAAATCTGGCGATGATTTGCAGCGTGAACGCCGTGAAAAATTCTTAGCAATTGGCCGAAATCTATAGCAGGTGCAATGTGGCCTGAAATTTCCGTGACCAATTTGCAATGACAATCGCGTGAAACCGGTGGTCATCGTCAAGACAATATCAACCTTGACAGTGTATTAGCGGGTTATCAGTTTTTGTTTGGGTTTTCATTCATGATTTTCAATAGAGATCATTTTGATATTAGATCGGTTTTGAAACCAGCGTTTATAGGTGTTTCATTGTTGGCGCTGACAGCTTGTCAGGGATCAATTGATTCACTTGTGCCGAAGGAAGACCGACCTGTCCCTTCAAAATTGATCCGTGCCATGAAAGCCAAGGGCATGAAGAAAAGCGCACCAATTATGATCCGCGTTTTTAAGCAAAGCAGTGAATTGGAAGTTTGGAAACAAACCCACACTGGGCGTTACGCACTACTGTCCTCTTATGAGATTTGCAAATGGTCAGGTAAACTCGGTCCGAAATTCAAAGAGGGCGACCGCCAAGCCCCTGAAGGTTTTTATACCGTCAATAAACATCAGATGAATCCACGTTCATCATTTCATTTATCGTTCAATATGGGGTTTCCGAACATCTATGATCGATCGCATGGTCGCACCGGGACACACTTGATGGTTCATGGTGCGTGTTCGTCGGCTGGGTGCTATTCTATGACCGATGAGCAGGTTGAAGTAATTTATGCACTGGCGCGTGATGCTTTTGATGGAGGTCAAAAGTCATTTCAAATGCAGGCTTACCCATTCCGTATGACGCCAAAGAACATGGTCAAATACAAAGACCACCAACATTTCAAGTTCTGGCAGATGTTAAAGCGTGGTCACGACCATTTTGAGATCACCCGCAAACCACCGAAGGTGGATGTGTGCGACAAACGTTATGTGTTCAACACAACAACGTCTGGTCGCTATGCTTCCACGAGTTCCTGCCCGGCCATGAAAATGCCTGTGGCGCTGGCAAGTGCTTTTACCAAGAAGCAGGAGAAATACGTTTCCGAGTTCAAAAAACTCGCTGGTAAATCCGGTGCAGATCAAATTGCAGGATTGTCACCTGTGACCTTTGAAACCGCCTTGCCCGGGATCACTGTTGTGAAGCCTGCCCCAAAGATTGTCGTGCCCAAAGTTGACGCTGAAAAGGTCGAAACTGAACAATTGACAGGAACGACGGCAACAACGAAGCCGGTCACGCCAGAAGCAATTGCGAAACCTGATCTGGAAGCCACACTTAAGCCAGCTGGTTGATCGCCGTGTGTTTTGCACAAACCGATCTGAAATAGGCCGCAATTGTTTTTCACATTTCTCTTGGTTTTGAATAGCTGGGGTTTGGAATTGGGAAAACGACTAAAACGGTTACGTGTGCCTGCATTCATTTTGGGTGGTGGAATTGGATTGATGTTTGTTGCATCATATTTCACTGGCGTTCCCGTGTTTCACGAATTCAGAGAAAGGGCGCAACGGGCTATTGAACGTACACTGCCCGTTGAATCTGTCGCTGTGCGATCTCGAAAATCACTTGATACAAAACTGCGTGCCGCTGAACTTAAATTGGGCTCAGATGTTTTTGTGCGGATTTACAAACAAGAGGCTGAGTTGGAAATATGGTTGCGGGACGGTGAAAAATATAAACACCTTCACTCTTACCCCATTTGCAAACATTCAGGTTTTTTGGGGCCGAAGTTGAAAGAAGGCGATCGCCAAGCGCCCGAAGGCTTTTATGCCGTGACCAAAAAACAATTGAATCCCGGTTCGCGTCACTATCGCGCATTCAATTTGGGCTTTCCGAACGAATATGATCGTGCCCACGGCCGAACCGGATCGGCTCTGATGGTTCATGGCGGCTGTACGTCCATCGGATGTTACGCGATGACGGATCTTGGGGTTGGAGAAATTTATCGTGTTGTTGAGAAGGCTTTGAACAACGGGCAAATTAAAGTACCTGTCCATGTTTTCCCATTTCGTATGACAGAAACTAACATGTCCAAAGTGCCAAACGGCAAGTGGGTGCCGTTTTGGGAAAATATTAAAGTGGGTCATGACCTGTTTGAAGAAACAGGGGTGCCGCCCAAAGTGGGTGTGTGTTCCAAGCGCTACGCTTTTGGTGCACAATCCGACAATTGTCGTGCAATTGCCGGATGGTCTTGATTGAAAGGCTCTAAGCGCCGATTTTGCCGTGACAATGTTTGTATTTAAGGCCTGTGCCACAGGGACAAGGCTCGTTGCGGCCCACACGGCCCCAAGTGTCAGGGTCCTCAGGGTCGCGGCCTTCTGCCGCTTGCGCCCGTGACGGTGTCACAAGTGCTTTGCCGTAACCTTCATCTTCGTAGTCACCAAAATCATCTTCTCCGGTGAAGGGGTCAATATGACTGCCTTCCATTTCTGGAAGCTGCATCTCGTCTTGAGCAGCTTGTTGCACCAGTTCAACACGCATCATTTGAGCAGTCACTGTTTGGCGCAGATTGCCGAGTAAGCTCTCAAACAGGCTGAAGCTTTCTGATTTGTACTCAGATAATGGATCACGTTGGCCGTAACCACGGAAACCAATGACGGAACGCAAATGCTCCAGATTTTCCAAATGTTCGCGCCATAGATGGTCGAGTGTTTGAAGCAAGATTGATTTCTCAACATAGGTTGAAACTTCGGGGCCAAAGCGTTCCGCACGCTCCGTTGCTGCTTTGTCGGCAGCTTCCATAATGCGGTCTTTAACGTCCGTGTCGTCAATGCCTTCTTCATTAGCCCACTCGTCAACGGGCAGATCAAGGTTCAGGTATTCACGAACACCTTCTTTCAGCTCATCCAACTTCCATTGTTCGGCATAAGCTTTCTCTGGCATTGTGGAAGCCACAAGGTTTTCCACCACATCGCTACGCATATCGGCCACTATTTCTGACATATCTTCCGCACTCATCATTTCAATACGCTGCTCGAACACAACTTTACGTTGGTCATTCATCACGTCATCGTATTTTAAAATGTTCTTACGAGCATCAAAATTGCGGGCCTCAACTTTTTGTTGGGCTTTCTCTAATGCTTTGTTGATCCAAGGGTGAACAATGGCTTCACCTTCTTTCAGACCAAGTTTTGTCAGCATGGAATCCATACGATCAGACCCAAATATACGCATTAAATCATCTTGCAAAGACAAGAAGAATTTTGAACGACCCGGATCACCCTGACGGCCTGAACGGCCCCGCAGCTGATTGTCGATACGACGGCTTTCATGGCGTTCTGTTGCCAGTACATAAAGTCCACCTGCGGCCAACGCCTCTTCTTTTAAGCGGGCCACATCTTCAATGATTTCTTGTTTTAGCTTTTCGGCTTTTTTACCTGCCACACCCTCAAGCTCTTGCTCAAGACGCATATCCAAATTGCCGCCCAGCTGAATGTCCGTGCCACGGCCAGCCATATTGGTAGCGATGGTGACTGACCCAGGAACACCAGCCTGCGAAACGATAAAAGCTTCTTGTTCGTGGTAACGGGCATTCAGCACTTCGTGCTTTATGCCTTTGTTATCAATTGCTGCAGACAAGGCCGAGATTGTGTCTTCGTAATAAGCGACGAGTTCTTTTTCTTTGCCCGGTTTTATGGCCGCCAAACGCTCTGTTAAAGTGGCTTTGATAACTGCTAATTGTTTGGTGTCAGACAGAATAGAAGAGATCAACTCTGATTTTTCGATTGATGTTGTGCCGACCAGAATAGGTTGTTTGTGCATTTGCGAGTTGGCGATATCCATAACAATCGCCACGTATTTTTCTTCAACTGTGCGATAAACCTCATCGTCTTCATCAAGGCGCAAAACGGGCATGTTTGTGGGAACGTCGATTACGTCAAGTTTGTAAACGTCGCCAAATTCTGCCGCTTCCGTCAAAGCTGTACCCGTCATGCCTGCCAGTTTGTCGTACATGCGGAAATAGTTTTGGAACGTGATGGATGCCAGTGTTTGGTTTTCCGGTTGGATTTCCACATTCTCTTTGGCTTCCAGTGCCTGATGTTGCCCTTCTGAATAACGGCGACCTTGCATTGCGCGCCCGGTGAATTCATCGATGATGACAACTTCACCGCGCACAACCATATAGTCTTTGTCGCGGGTGAAGAGTTTGTGGGCTTTCAACGCGTTATTCACATGGTGAACGACACTGACATTCTCAACATCGTAAAGAGAGCCAGATTTCAATATGTCGTTTGCGCGCAACAATTCTTCCAGTTTGTCATTGCCTTCTTCGGTAAAGGTCACCGTGCGTTGTTTTTCGTCCAATTCGTAATCTTCATCGGCAATTGACGGAATTATTGCGTCAACAGATGTGTAAAGATCGGATTTGTCGTCCACAGGACCGGAAATAATCAGAGGCGTTCGGGCTTCATCGATGAGGATTGAATCCACTTCATCGACAATCGCAAAAACGTGATCGCGTTGAACCATAGATTCCAGTTCAAATTTCATATTGTCGCGTAAATAATCAAAACCGAATTCGTTGTTGGTGCCATAGGTGATGTCACAATTATAAGCGTCTTGGCGCTGGTCATCATCTAATTCGTTGATGATGACACCTGTAGTGAGGCCGAGGAAACTGTAAAGACGGCCCATATTTTCGGAGTCACGTTGGGCGAGATAATCATTCACGGTAACGACATGGACGCCTTCACCATCCAGTGCGTTAAGATATACGGCAAGGGTCGCTACCAGTGTTTTGCCTTCACCAGTGCGCATTTCTGCGATTTTTCCGCTGTGCAGGATCATACCGCCAATCAATTGAACATCGAATGGACGCAAGCCAAGTGCGCGAACAGAGGCCTCACGCACGGTAGCGAAGGCGGGAACGAGCAAATCGTCGAGAGTTGCACCATCTTCCAGCTGTTTGCGGAATTCGTCGGTTTTGGCTTTCAGTTGGTCATCAGATAACGCCTGATATTCAGGTTCGAGCGCATTAATTTCTTCAACCTTCGGGTTATAAGTTTTGACCTGTCGATCATTTTCCGAGCCGAAGAGTTTGCGCGCGATGCCGCCAAAACTGACCATTAATTTCTTCCTACTGTAACCAAAATCCACGCTCAAAGAACGCATCAAAAAATGAATTAAAGCATCGCACAATACAAGCAAATATGGACGATGGTGTTCAGGACAGATAAGAGTGGGGTATAGCCTTGTCAACGTGGGCCGTTTTAGCGATTGCGCGATTGAGCGTTTGCCCTGATAAGGCCCTAATTCAAAGCTTGTTGTATTGGCACGGTTGCCACTGCAATCATTTTACAAATAACGTATTCAGGACATATCGATGAACCTTATTTCCAACGTCTCCACATCAGTTTTAAAAACGGCCCTCCCGATGCTTTTGGTGGGGGCTTTGGCATTGAGTTTTGGTGCAATTGCTCAAGAGCCAAAGGTTCTTGCAAAAGTGGGTGATCGCACGATTACTGCTGCGGACCTTGATCAAGCGATGGGTGATATGGCGCAGCAATTCCAATCGTTTCCGGAAGAAGAGCGCCGTGCTCGTGCTTTGGATTCGCTGATCGACATCAATGTTTTGGCAATCTTGGCTGAAAAAGAAGGTTTGCAAAACGAGGAAGATATTCAACGTCGCATTGAATTGCTGAGGGCGCGCACATTGCACAATGGCTATTTTCAAAAGAAAATCCAAGCAGCTATCACTCCTGATACTTTGAAAAAGCGTTTTGAAGAAGAGAGTGCAAAGGTCAAACCGCAACAAGAAGTGAGCGCGAGACATATTCTTGTGAAAACAGCAGAAGAAGCCAAAGCTATTGTTGCAGAGCTTGATGGTGGCAAAGACTTCATTGAGTTGGCAAAGGAAAAATCTACTGGTCCTAGTGGTCCAAATGGAGGCGATCTGGGATATTTCGGTCCTGGTAGAATGGTTCCCGAGTTTGAAAAAGCGGCCTTTGCATTGGAAAAAGGCGCCTACACGAAAGAACCTGTGAAAACCCAATTTGGATTTCACATCATTCGAATTGATGACAAGCGCGACCAACCAAAACCAACATTCGAACAATCCCAGCAACAAATTCGCCAATTGGTGTTGACCGAGGCTTATGGCAAGGCAATTGAAAAAGGCCGTGCGGAAGTTGGCGCTGAAGTGCTGGATGAGAGCCTAAAGCTTCCAAAATAATTGAGTGATTGAGAGCTGAGTTATGAGTGATCTCAAAATATCACCCCTTGCGCCTAAAACACTTCCTGTTTTGTCTGAACTTGCAGGTGTTCGTATGGCGACTGCGGAAGCTGGTATAAAATACACAGATCGCACTGACCTTTTGATGATGATCTTCGACCAACCCGCATCTGTGGCTGGTGTGTTCACAACCTCCAAATGTTCATCTGCGCCTGTGGATTGGTGCCGTATTGCGCTTAAAAGCGGAAAACGGGCGAGGGCTTTGGTTGTGAATGCGGGTAATGCCAATGCGTTTACGGGCGTGAAGGGTGACAAAGCGACATCTATTACCGCTAAGGCAATGGCTGTGGCGTGCGGATGTTCCGAAAACGAAGTCTATTTGGCTTCTACAGGTGTGATTGGCGAACCGCTGGATGCGGACAAATTTACTCCATTGTTGTCAGGACTTGTGCTGAGTGCAGATGGTGACGGTTGGTTGCAGGCTGCTGAGGCCATCATGACCACCGACACATATCCAAAACTGGCGACAGCCATATTCGATATTGATGGAACATCGATCACGATCAATGGCATTGCTAAAGGTTCCGGCATGATTGCGCCTGATATGGCGACCATGCTGTCTTTTGTGGTGACTGATGCAGCAATTGAAGATGATTTGTTGCAATCGCTTTTGTCTGAATTGGTCGGTGGTACATTCAATGCAATCACCGTGGATAGTGATACATCTACAAGCGACACGCTTATGTTGTTTGCAACGGGTATGGCTGGAAACGTCGCTTTAACGGGTGAAACTCTTAATCAATTCAAAGGGCATTTGCGTAGCGTTTTGCATGACCTTTCAATGCAGATTGTGCGAGATGGAGAAGGCGCCACCAAAGAGATTGAAATTCACGTGACTGGGGCAGAAAACGATGCTGCGGCCAAACGCATTGCGCTCTCAATAGCAAACTCGCCATTGGTGAAAACAGCAGTTGCTGGTGAAGATGCCAATTGGGGACGTGTGGTTATGGCGGTTGGTAAAGCCGGAGAATCTGCTGATCGCGACAAACTTGCAATCTGGTTTGGCGACATTCGTGTCGCAGTAGCGGGCGAACGCGATCCGGACTACAGTGAAGACGCGGCAAGTGAAGTTATGCGTCGTGATGAGATAAAAATTACTGCTGATGTGGGTATCAGCTCCGGTGAGGCGCGCGTTTGGACGTGTGATCTTACAAAAGAGTATGTGGCAATCAATGGCGATTACCGCAGTTAGAGTTTGGGGCTGGATATAAGTGACGAATAAAGGTGGTGGTGCGGCGATGCCGACCCAATTGCAATCAGAGTTGGCAGAGGTTCGTCGGTTGGAAGCCGTCAGTTTTCGCTCGTGGCCGGCGTCCAGCGTCGATTATGACGGCACGTGGGCAATTCGCCTGACGGCAGGACATCCCTCAAAGCGTATCAATTCTGTCAATCCATTGGATCGTGCTGATCATTCTGATTTGGAAAAACGTATTTCGCGGGCAGCTCGTCGTTTCCACAGTTTTGGTCGTCCCTTGGTGTTTCGACAATCGCCACTCGCCCCACCGGAATTGGATAATATTCTGGATGCGCGTGGCTGGCGCAGGTTTGACGAAACAATCGTCATGACACGTCACCTTGAAGATGTTGATTTGAGTGGGACTTTTGATCAGGTGCCGCTGAAAGACGTGGGTCGTTGGATTGATCAATGCATTGTCATGGAAAGTTTTGACAGTGAAGTGAAGCCGGGTCTGTCGGAAATTATAGGTAACGTGCAAGGTGAAGTTGGTCTGTTTTTATCAGAAGATGATGAGGGTAAACCCTTAGCTGCGGCTATGGCTGTACGTTTTGGTGATCTTGTAGGTCTGTTCGAGGTTGTGGCCAACCCCACTTTGAGACGTCAAGGTTATGGTCGTCGCATCATGCGCGCCGCAATGCTTTGGGGCGTAGAGAACGGTGCAAAACGCGCTTGGCTGCAAGTGGTTGCTGAAAATGAACCTGCAATCGCGCTCTATCAAAGCGAAGGATTTCAGCAAGCTTATCGATATGCGTATCGCAAAGCGCCTGATGGATATTTGGGTTAGGCCGTATGTCATCAGATTCGAAAAAACTCGTGCTGGTGGTGGCCTGCGCTTTGATCGATGCGGATGATCGTATCTTGCTGGCTCAACGCCCGGAGGGAAAAGCTATGGCGGGCTTGTGGGAATTTCCCGGTGGTAAGGTTGATCCGGGTGAAGTGCCTGAACAAGCGCTTATTCGCGAGTTGCAAGAAGAACTTGGGGTTGAAACCAAAGCTGCATGTTTGGCTCCACTGACTTTTGCCAGCCATGAATATGATGATTTCCATCTTTTGATGCCACTCTATATTTGCCGTCGTTGGTGGGGCACCGCCCAATCGCGGGAGGGACAAGCATTGAAATGGGTGCGTGCTGAAAATCTTCGCGATTATCCAATGCCTGAAGCGGACTTACCTTTGATTCCAACGTTAAGAGAACTTTTATAGTTTTCCGGTTAACCTTCCATTCACCACGTTTTTGCCCATTGGTTTGGCTTAAAAACATCAGGCTTGGGGAATAAGGAACCAATAATGTTGGAAAAATTGCAAAATATTGCCGAGGGCGTTTCAACGTCACAAGTTATCAAACTCTGCTTGGGTTTTGGTGCAGTTGCTGTCGCGAGTGCGTTGTTTCTCACCCCTGTTCTCGACAGTGGTTCCGAATTTGCCAAT
The DNA here is from genome assembly GCA_938010435.1 of uncultured Rhizobiaceae group bacterium. Classification (GTDB taxonomy): domain Bacteria; phylum Pseudomonadota; class Alphaproteobacteria; order Rhizobiales; family Rhizobiaceae; genus Pseudahrensia. Next base: position 204,243 of record CALLUS010000009.1, read on the forward strand.
GGTGACCCGAAGGTCGTTTATCCGGGCATTGACCCGATCACCACAGCTGGTATTTCTTCGAACCGGGCGACAAAACGTTACACTATCCGCCGCAGTGTCCTTCAAAAAGATCCAAGTGAACCTTGTTTGATTTATGAAGATGGAAGTCGCGAAGGCAGTTGCTGAACTGACGCTACGGTTTTAGTTTTATTTCATCGACTTTGAGTGCATCTGCCATTCTCGATTTTGCAGAACCCGGTTTCAACGGCTTTTGTTGGCTTTCGTGCGGCACCCAACCTGACATTGAGATCAATGAAAAGGTTGCGCGCAAACGCTCATCGTCGTCGCTATAACGTTCCGCATAAGCAGACAGAAGTCGGCCGATTATTTCTCGATTGAGCGGAGGTGATGATGCACTGAGTTGTCCGTTTGCACCCATTTTACGTAGGTCGCTGATCAGATCGATTGGGGTGTTGTAGCGAACGGTCAGGTTATCACGGTCGATTACAGGAAGTGCATAACCTGCACGTTGGAGCAATTCGCCCGCATCGCGGATATCTGTGAATGGATCGACGCGCATGGCTGCACCGCCGGTGACGTCGCTTTCTGCGGTCAAAAGCGCGTCGCGCAATTCGTGCAAAGTGTCCGGCCCCGGAAGAATGGCCATTAGCAATCCGTCCGGCTTTATGGCTTGATGTAATTGAATCAATACACCCGGCAAGTCGTTTGCCCAATGCAATCCGAAGGGTGCGAACACAAGATCTGTCGAATTGGGTTCTAACTTCATATTGTCGCCGACCACGATGTGGTCGGCCGTTCCCGCATGAACCGCTTCTTCAACGCGTAAGATGTTATTGATTTGCGGACTGGTTCTCATTGCATTCGCAAGGCCTTCTGTTCGTCCAAACAGAGCTATTGCGTTGTCAAAAGTTCTGTTAATGGCGCTGAGGCGTTCAAGCATATCTTCAACAGCAAGCTTCATGAGAAAATCATCAGATGCACTAGCAATGCGTTTTGCTCTATCTAGATTTTGCAAGTGGCGCTTGGGATCGAACACGTCTGTTAATTGAACCTTTGTGAAAACTCTCTGAGAAAGGCTTTGGCATGAAATTTTCATTGCTTCTATCCTCAAACGCAAAAAACGGACAAACTGTGCTTGCGACAGGAGGGCAGGTTGAGGGAATTGGCTATCAAACGATTGATCACTGCAGGACGCATAGGTTTTGAATCTTTGCGTGATACCATTATGCCGCCTGTATGTTTGTCTTGCGAACGGCGGGTTGATGTAGAGGGTATGGTTTGTCCGATATGTTGGTCGACCATACGGTTTGTGGAAAAACCTTATTGCGATGTATTGGGGGCGCCTTTTTCTTACGACATTGGTGCAGGCGCTTTGAGTGCGGATGCGATTGCCAATCCCCCCCCTTTTGATCGTGCGCGTTCTGTTGTTTTGTATGATGATGCGGCGCGAAAGCTTATTCAGGGATTGAAATTTTCTGACCGAACAGATTTGGCCCCCTGGTTGGCACATTGGATGGTGCGTGGCGGATCTGACGTGTTGGAAGAACCTTGTCTTATTGTGCCTGTTCCGCTTCACCGATGGCGTTTGTTTGAACGACGGTTCAATCAATCTGCCGAACTTGCGCGTCCTATTGCCAAGGAGACCGGATATGATTACCGGCCGGAATTGTTAGAACGTTCCAAACGTACGAAACAACAAGTTGGTTTGAAGGCCAAAGAACGTGCACGGAATGTTCAAGGGGCGTTTCGAGTGCCGACTTCACAAAAGCTTGAAGTGAAGGGCCGGCGCATTCTGCTCATTGATGATGTCTATACAACGGGTGCAACTTTGAAGGCTTGCGCCCGTGCGTTGCGTAGAGCAGGGGCTGTGCAAATTGACTGTTTGACATTTGCACGGGTTGCAACTGGTGATATTTGATCACTATATCTAGTTTGAATAGGGTTTAGCCCTCAAATGAAGGAATAGTTGCATGGCTAAGGTAACAATCTACACACGTAAAATGTGCGGTTTTTGCACGGCTGCAAAAAACCTGCTGAACAAAAAAGGCGCGAGCTACACGGAACATGACGCCACATTTGATCCAGCTTTACGGGCTGAAATGGTTAAAAAATCAGGTGGTGGTTCGACCTTCCCGCAGATATTTGTCGGTGACATTCATGTGGGCGGTTGTGATGATTTGATGGCGATGGAACGCGGTGGTAATCTTGACGCGCTGTTGAAAAGCTAAAGGTAAAAACCATGCCTAAATTTGTTGCAGCGGTTGTTCAAATGAGTTCTGGTATCGATGTGTCAAAAAATATTGATGCGATGGACAGATTGGTGCGCGAAGCTGCAGGGCAGGGCGCAACCTATATTCAAACGCCGGAAATGACGGGGCTTGTGCAACAAGACCGTGACGCTTTTTTTCAATCAGTGCGCGATGAAGACAACGACCCATTGGTTCAAGCAGCTGGCGCTCTTTCGCAAGAATTGAGCATCACACTGCATATTGGCTCGACACCTATTTTGGTGGGAGAAAAGAAAGCAGCTAATCGTGCTTTTCTATTTGGCGCTAACGGAAGATGTCGCGCTCGATACGACAAAATTCACATGTTCGACGTTGATTTGGACAATGGCGAAAGTTGGCGGGAATCTACCGTTTATCGGCCTGGTGAAAAGGGAGTGATGGTAAACGTAGAGGGCGCACACGTGGGTCTTGCGATCTGCTATGATTGTCGCTTTCCAGAATTGCACACAGAATATGCGCGCCAAGGTGTAGAAGTGTTGACTGGCCCATCATGCTTCACCCGACAAACGGGGCAAGCGCATTGGCACATATTGTTGCGCAGTCGTGCGATTGAAACGGGGGCTTATATGATTGCTGCTGCTCAAGGTGGTGATCTTGAAGACGGCCGCTCCACTTATGGGCACTCGGTGATCATCAATCCGTGGGGTGAAGTGATTGCAGAAGTGACTGGTGAATCTGCCGGCGTGGCTTTGGCTGAAATCGAAACCGAACAGGTTGCAGCAGCGCGCGCTAAAATTCCAAACCTCGTCAACAATCGACCATTTGTAATCGAGTCTATTGATGATGTGGCGGAGCGTGCTGCGTGATCAAGTTTGCGCTCTCTTGTGAAATTGATCATGGCTTTGATGGATGGTTTTCATCATCAGAAGATTATGAAAAGCAACTGAAACGTGGGCTGGTGACGTGCCCTCAATGCAATTCGCCAAAGGTCAGCAAAACACTTATGGCGCCGTCGGTTTCTACATCACGCAAAAAAGAGAGTATGGCTGCCACGTCCGTCAATGAAACGCAGCGCGCAATGTTGGCAGAGATGAAACAATTGCGTGACAAGGTCGTTAAAAACTCGGAAGACGTTGGCGAGAAGTTTCCTGAAGAAGCTCGTAAAATTCACTACGGCGAAACAGAAGCCCGTGCAATTTATGGCGAAGCATCACGTGATGACGTGGAGAGTTTGTTGGATGAAGGCGTTGAAATCGTCCCGCTTCCGTCCGTACCGGATGATGCAAATTGAAGGCTATTTTGGTTTGTGGGCCAGCAACATATAATTGACGTCTGTGTCTTTCGACAGGTTCCAAGTGTCTGCCACCGGATTGTAAAACACACCGGTCATTTCAACCGTTTCCATGCCTGTTGTTTTCAAAGGCGTTTCAATCTCTTCCGGCCTTACCAATTTTTCATATTGATGTGTGCCCCGCGGTAACCAACGCAGCACTTGCTCTGCCATGAATATGGCGAGTGCATTGGCTTTCCACGTACGGTTGATGGTTGCCACGAGCATCAACCCACCGGGTTTCACCATTGCTGCACATTCTGACATGAACAGATCAACATCTGCCACATGCTCGACCACTTCCATGTTCAACACCACGTCAAATTTCTCACCAGCACTGGCCAGATCTTCGGCAGTGGTTGCGCGGTAATCAACATTTACGCCTGATTGTTCAGCATGGATTTTTGCAACTTCAATATTAGTAGATGAAGCGTCGGCACCCACCACACTTGCGCCCATTCGGGCCATGGGTTCGCTCAACAATCCGCCACCGCAACCGATGTCCAAAACACGGATATCTTGCAAAGCCTGCGGAGACTTTATGTCGCGATCAAAATGCGTGCACAGTTTTTCGCGGATGTAAGACAGGCGGGTCGGGTTGAATTTGTGGAGTGGTTTGAATTTCCCTGTCGGGTTCCACCATTCCTGCGCCAGCGATGTAAAATGGTCAATTTCAGCCTGATCAATGGTGCTGTTTTCAGCAATCGGAACTCTGGCTGCTTTAGATGACATTGAATTTTCCTCATTTCTTAAAATCTATGTCGGTTTTTGAAGCAAAAAAGGCAATAGTTTATATGTGCGGCAAATCGTGACCTGTTATAGGCTTAGCCATAAGGCAGAAAATTTCTGCGTAAACTTCAGGGTGTGAGACCAATGGGCTATCAGATTTTCGCCAATCCGCTGCGTGGTAAAGGGCTTCCAAGTGAAGTGGGGATGGCAGAAGGTAATCTTGAAACAGATGTAACCGCAGCTGCGATGCTCTATTCAAAATGTCCTGTAAATCATGCAACTCCATTGCAAGAATTTGATGAATTGAGTGAACAATTTGGCGTGGGCAAGCTTTGGTTAAAGCTCGAAGAAAGCCGAATGGGTTTAGGCAGTTTCAAAGCATTGGGCGCGGCACACGCGATTGCTAAATTGGCCGCTATAAAAGCTGATATCAACGATGCTGATGCTATGAAGTCAGCATTGGCTGGAAAGACGTTCGTCTGTGCCAGCGCAGGCAATCACGGTCTTTCAGTTGCTGCAGGCGCGGCCTTGTTTGGAGCAAAAGCAGTTGTCCTTCTTGCAGACACTGTACCTGAAGAGTTTGCAGTGCTGCTGCGCAATAAAAATGCGGAAGTTATTCGCGCAGGTGCGAACTATGAAGAGAGTATGGAAGCATCCAAGAAATTGGCCAATGACCATGGCTGGAGCCTTTTGTCTGATGGATCATGGACAGGCTATAGCGATCCTGCCCGGGATGTGATGGAAGGCTATCTTATTATGGCTCATGAGGTGGCTGATGTGATTTCGCAACCACCAAGTCATGTGTTCTTACAGGCTGGTGTCGGCGGTTTAGCTGCGGCTTGTGCTGCAGGGGCGCGTGTGCGTTGGGGACAAGATATGAAAATAATTGTGGTTGAGCCTGAAGCCGCGCCAGCCCTTATGGAAAGTGTCAGGGCTGGGAAAAGTGTTGATACAGAGGGCCCAGAGTCTTCCATGGGACGGTTAGATTGTAAGACGCCGTCTCATCTGGCGTTGAAATATTTGGCGCTAGAGGCTGATTATTTTGTTACGTTGGATGATGAGTTTGTGGAAAATACGGTTACGCTTTTGGAAACCCATGGGATCAGCAGTTCACCGTCGGGAGCTGCCGGCGTTGCAGCGCTTCATCATTTGGAAAGCGCATCTGAGTTCGGTATAGATGCTACATCCCATGTTCTTTGCTATATTTCAGAAGGTGCTGTTTGATGGATTTTGCGGTTTCTGAATTTGAAAATCGCACCGGGCGTGTTCAGAAATTAATGCGCCAATCCAAACTCGACGCTCTGTTTCTCACAACCGAAGCTGACGTGCGGTACTTTACAGGATTTCGAACTTTGTTCTGGCAAAGTCCGACGCGTCCCTGGTTCTGTATTATTCCCGGGGATGGCATGCCGATTGCCATAATTCCTGAAATTGGTGCTCCGCTTATGCAAACAACTTGGGTGGACGATATTCGCACATGGGCCTCGCCTCGCGAAGAGGATGACGGTGTATCCCTCGTGGTGGATGCGCTGTCACAATTCCCTAAAATTGGTATGCCTATGGGCCGTGAAAGCCAGTTACGTATGCCGTATAGCGATTTTTTGAGTTTTCAATCGTGCCTCACGGGTTGCGAGTTTATTGATGCAACACCGATCATTGATGCGGTTCGATTTATTAAATCGGAAGCGGAGGTTTTGGTTCAGCAAAAAATTTGCACTATTGCCTCAAACGCATTTGATCAAGCGGTTAACTTGTTTCACGAGGGGCAAACTTTGGCGAGTGCGTTTAAAGCATTCAAGATTGAATTGTTGCAACTGGGGGCTGAAGATGTGCCTTATCTTGTAGGTGGTGCAGGTGCTCATGGATATGAAGATGTGATTTCTCCACCTGACGAAAGACCATTGAAATCTGGCGATGTGTTCATGCTTGATACGGGAGCCACTCTCAAAGGGTATTTCTGCGATTTTGATCGTAATTTCGCCATTGGCTCCATCGGAGACGATGTGGCCAAAGCACATGAAACGCTCTGGTTGGCAACAGAAGTTGGATTAGAAGCAGCAAAGCCGGGTGCAACATGTGCGCAAATTGCATCAACTATGAATAAGGTGATTGGTGATGCAGGTGGTAATGTGGGCCGGTGCGGGCATGGGTTGGGAACGCAATTGACGGAACCGCCGTCCCTTATTCATTGGGATCATACCGAAATGGTTGAAGGAGCCACCATGACGTTAGAACCTTCTATCGAAATTGCCGGTGGTGGCATGTTGGTGCATGAAGAAAATATTGTCATTCGTGATGGTGCGCCACAACTTCTCAGCCGTCGTGCACCGCGTCAGATGGTCGTTATCTGAATTTTAGCCGTTATTTTATCTTAGCAGACGCAATTCTGGTTTCGTCTTTGGCGACAAAAAAGCTGTTCGCAAATTTCCTCTTTCCTTTAGAAATTAGTTTCATGCGTGGTGCGGTTGTGACGTTCGGTGTTTGTGCGGATGTTAGCACTTTGAAGCGCGGATTTTTCAAACCTTTTTTGGCTTTTTCGGTCACTAGCAAATCCAATTTTCCGTCTTTGTCCATGTCACGAACGGCAATATGACCAATTTCAAAACTCTTGAAATGGCCATCCACATGATGTGCGGGTTGGAACTTCTGACTGTTGCCAAAGCGAGCATAAATCATAATTGGCTCAGGGCGTTTCGGATTTGAGTCACTGTTATGCAAACGGTCAGGGGCGTTCGTCGTGATGATCAACTCATCTCTTCCGTCGTTGTTTAGATCTCCAAATGCAACTTGGCGCGCGAAATATTTTTTACCCCATTCTTTGCCAAATTCTTGAACTAACTTCATTTGCCCGACAGAGCGTCCGCCACGATCCTTTGTGGATTGGAAATCGTAAAGCGCGACACGCATGTTCACGCTGTTTTTTCGGGAAACAGCAATCTCCATATTTGGGTCGCTATCAATGTTTCCACTCGCAACCGATGTTGGATAAGAGCCAGGACCCCAATGCTCACCAGAATCCATATTGATGCGGTTCGTTTTGGCTTTAGAATTCTCATCATGAATGGATAGGCGATCAACGCCTTTTGTTTTCACGGGGTGGATTTTTATGAGTTCGCTAACTCCATCACCATCCATATCTGCCAAAACCGAGGCAAACGGATTTTTGGGCTCTGGATTCGCCGTCTTTTGTGAATCGCTTGTGTTTATTGCATTCATACTGACACCAAGCCCAAGGCTTGAAGACGTTAGAACCAGTAGTGCAATTGTTGCAACCAATCTCATTTTCTTCTCCGTTCAATACCCCTAGGTTTATGCAATGAGAGTTAGTATTCGTTAACTGCAGGATGTGAATCTTGAGTCTTGGTTATCAATTGGTAGCGCTCTCAAAACTCAATCCCTCCCGCGCCTTGCCCCGCCCGATAGCTTGGTTTAAACACGCCCTAGATAAGCGCCCCTGTTAAGGGGCGTAGTTGTTTTCAGCAGAAACAGGCAAATTGTTCATGGCCCGGTTGGTGATGAAATTTGGTGGCACATCGGTTGCCGATCTGGAGCGAATCCACAATGTGGCTCGGCACGTGAAACGTGAACACGATGCTGGTCACGAAGTTGCCGTGGTGGTTTCGGCCATGTCTGGAAAGACAAATGAACTTGTGGGTTGGGTCAACGATATGCCCAAAGTGGCAGGCTCCAATGCGCAAATTTATGATGCGCGTGAATACGATTCTATCGTGGCTTCCGGCGAACAGGTTACGAGTGGTTTGTTGGCAATTGCTTTGCAATCTATGGGTGTTGACGCACGATCATGGTTGGGATGGCAAATACCACTTAAAACAAATGCTGTGCATGGTGCTGCGCGTATCGAAGATATTGACGGGTCAGACATTATTAAACGGATGGGCCGTGGACAGGTGGCTGTTGTCGCAGGATTTCAGGGTATAGGCCCTGACAATCGCATTGCTACATTGGGCCGTGGTGGTTCTGATACAAGCGCAGTTGCTATTGCTGCTGGTGTGAAAGCTGACCGATGTGATATCTACACAGATGTGGACGGTGTTTATACGACAGATCCACGCTTGTGGGGCTCCAGTGCGGGTGTATCAAAAGCCCAGCGGCTGGACAAAATTACGTTTGAAGAAATGCTCGAAATGGCATCTCTGGGGGCCAAAGTGTTGCAAGTGCGGTCTGTGGAATTGGCCATGGTGCATGGCGTTCGTACATTTGTGCGCTCTAGCTTCGATAACCCGGATTCAATTGATTCCAGCGACGGTGCAAACCCGCCCGGTACGCTGATTTGTGACGAGGATGAGATCGTGGAACAGCAAACTGTAACAGGCATTGCCTACGCCAAAGACGAAGCGCAAATTTCGTTGCGTCGTGTTTCAGACAAACCTGGAATAGCGGCAGCGGTGTTCGGCCCACTTGCGGATGCTCATGTAAACGTGGACATGATTGTGCAGAATGTGTCTGAAGATGGCTCCGTCACAGATATGACGTTTACCGTTCCATCCAGTGATTTGGAAAAAGCGGTTGCAACGCTTGAGGCCTCCAAAGACTCTATTGGCTATGAAGTTGTACAGAGCGACCCGGGCATGGTGAAAGTGTCAGTTGTAGGAATCGGTATGCGTAGTCATGCTGGTGTTGCATCGACTGCTTTTAAGGCATTGGCTGAAAAAGGGATTAATATTCGGGCAATCACCACATCTGAAATCAAAATTTCTATTTTGATTGATCAGGATTATTCTGAACTAGCTGTACGCACTCTGCATTCCGTTTATGGTCTCGACAAGGAGTAGTTGCGTTTGGCCAAATGGCATAATGCTTGCTACGCAACGTTTGTTAGTTAACGTTAAGAATAACTCAAGGAGCTCATAATGGACGGTCTGGTTACCGGACCTCGGGTTCTGCTTAAATATCTTCGCGAAGCGATGGCGGAACCAATTGGGCCCCAAGAGCGGCTCGACAGAATCGTGCAGCAAATTGCTGCAGGGATGGCTGCACAAGTGTGCTCAGTGTATGTGCGGCGCGCTGATGACATTTTGGAATTGTTTGCAACGTTTGGCTTGAAAGCTGAAGCGGTTCACACATCACAATTGCGTGTGGGACAAGGTCTGGTGGGTACAATTGCGGCTGCAGGCCGACCACTCAATTTGTCTGAAGCTCAAAAACACCCGTCATTTGCTTACCTGCCGGAAACCGGTGAGGAAATTTATCAGTCATTTCTCGGTGTTCCCATGAAACGGGCCGGGCGCCCTTTGGGTGTTTTGGTTGTTCAAACAGAAGACATCAAACACTTTGATGTGGAAGAAATTGAAGCGCTAGAAACTGCAGCGATGGTGTTGTCTGATCTTGTGGCATCTGGTGAGTTGAAAGGTCTTGCTCAACAGGGAACACAGCTCGACCAATCACGACCAATTAGCTTGAATGCTGTTGCTTACTCACCGGGTATCGGCATTGGCACCGTTGTTCTTCATGAACTGCGGGTTGTGGTGGAAAACTTGTTTGGTGATGATGAAGAAACTGAACTTCATCGCCTTGCACTTGCCGTCTCGTCACTTCGTGCATCGGTTGATGAGCTCGTTTCCCGCAATGTGGAAGACGCGGGTATGGCCGATGTGGGTGACCATGTGGACGTGCTCGAAACATACCGGATGTTTGCTCACGATCGTGGTTGGGTGCGGCGAATTGAAGACGCTATTCGTGACGGTTTGACGGCGGAAGCCGCGACAGAAAAAGTAAGCCAAGAAAACCGCACACGCTTGCTGCGATCTGCCGACCCTTATCTGCGCGAACGGCTGAACGACTTTGATGATCTCTCGCGTCGCTTGATGAAGCAATTGATGGGCGCATCAGCTATTCCGTTGACTGATCAAGATGAATTTATTGTGGTTGCGCGTTCCATGGGTGCGGCCGAGTTGCTGGACTATGATCAAGGACGAATTCGCGGTCTCGTTTTGGAAGAAGCAACCGCTACAAGCCATGTGGTGATTGTGGCTCGTGCATTGGGTATTCCCGTGGTTTCGCAAGTTCAAGGGTTTGTGTCCCGCGCTGAAAATGGCGATGCATTAATTGTGGATGGGGATGACGGCAGCGTGCATTTGCGCCCTGTTGAAGACCTGAGTGCAAACTATTTGGAGCGAGTGGCGTTTCGCGCCGAACGTGAAGCGCGATTTGATGCTTTGCGCGATGAACCTGCCACGACGATTGATGGCGTTCATATTGATCTGTTGCTGAATGCCGGCCTAACGATGGATCTACCGCAGCTGGACCATACGGGTGCTGTTGGGATTGGTCTCTTCCGCACTGAATTGCAATTTATGGTCTCCAGCCGTTTGCCACGCATGAACGAGCAGGAACGTTTTTACAAAAGCGTGTTGGAAGCTGCTAACGGTCGTCAGGTCACTTTTCGAACAGTTGATATTGGGGGTGATAAGGTTCTGCCTTATTTGCACTCTGCCAAAGAAGATAACCCTGCACTTGGTTGGCGTGCTATTCGCTTATCGATTGATCGTCCCGGTTTGTTGCGTATGCAATTGCGTGCTTTGCTGAAAGCGGGCATCGGTCATAAACTCAAGATTAAGTTGCCTATGATCACCACGGTCACGGAAATCGATCAGGTACGTGCCATGCTTGATCATGAGATCGAAGCGCAAGCACGTTTTGGTCATGCTTTACCGAATGAGATTTTGATGGGTTCTATGATTGAGGTGCCACAGCTTTTGTTTCAATTGGACGAGTTGATGGAAAAGGTCGATTTCGTTTCTGTTGGCTCAAACGATTTGTTCCAGTTTATGGCGGCCAGTGACCGCTCCAATGCTTATCTTGCCAATCGTTATAGCCCGTTGTCGCGGCCTTTCTTGCGTGCATTGCGCGAAATTGTGCATGCAGCTGAACGTCATAATACGCCGTTACAACTGTGTGGTGAATTGGCTGGAGACCGGCTTTCAGCACTGGCGCTTTTGGGGCTGGGGTATAGGGCAATCTCGATGCCCCCTGCATCCATTGGTCCGATTAAAGAGATGATCCGTTCCATCGATATGGCTAAAATCAGTCACATGGTGAATGCAGCGGTGGATGAACCTATCGGTGCGCGCACCTTGCGAGAAACACTTAGTGACTATGCCGACCAACATGGTATTGCGGTATAGTTCGTCACGGACTTTGTTTCATATTCAGGATTTCCATGCTTCCTCAGGAAAAAATAGATCAACTTCTTAACCGGCATAAAGAGCTGGAAACTCAAATGAGTTCCAATCCGGATCAGGAAGCTTATGTGAAAATGGCGCAGGAGTTTTCCGCGCTTGGCCCTGTGATTGAAAAAATAAAAGAAATGGAAGCCAATAAAGATGAACTGATGGATTTGGTTGATCTGTTGTCAGATGCCGAGACTGACGCTGAAATGAAGGCGATGGCTGAAGAAGAAATGCCCGCTTTGAAACAATCTATTGAGCAAGCCCAAGACGAGTTGCAAATTCTGTTATTACCAAAAGATGCTGCAGATGACCGCAGTGTTATTTTGGAAGTTCGAGCGGGTACAGGCGGCTCAGAAGCGGCTCTTTTTGCGGGGGATTTGTTCCGCATGTATCAGCGCCATGCCGAAACTCACGGATGGAAAGTGGAAGTGCTTTCTGAAAGTGCAGGCGAAGTGGGCGGTTATAAAGAGATCGTAGCCAACATCAAAGGCCATGGTGTCTTTGCGCGTATGAAATTTGAATCCGGTGTGCACCGTGTTCAGCGGGTGCCGGAAACAGAATCTGGCGGACGAGTGCATACATCTGCCGCGACAGTTGCGGTGTTACCGGAAGCGGAGGATGTGGATATTGAAATTCGCAACGAAGATTTGCGCATTGACACAATGCGGGCATCGGGCGCTGGTGGTCAGCACGTGAACACGACAGACTCTGCTGTGCGCATTACCCACGTGCCCACAGGTGTGGTGGTGATTTCATCTGAAAAATCCCAACACCAAAACCGCGCCAATGCGATGAAAGAGTTGCGCACGCGCTTGTATGATCAAGAGCGCCAGAAGATTGATCAAGAACGCGCCGATTCCCGCAAAGGTCAGGTTGGGTCTGGTGATCGTTCAGAACGCATCCGCACGTACAATTTTCCGCAGGGACGCGTGTCTGACCACCGCATCAACCTTACGCTCTATAAGTTGGATCGCATGATTGCGGGCGAAGGTTTGGATGAAATGTTTGATGCTCTTATCACAGACCATCAGGCAAGTCTTTTGGCGGCTATGGGCGATGATACTGACGTATGATCAATTGCGCGCTGAACTGGTTGCGCGATTGAGCCAACGGGCGGGGCAAGACGAACGTGCAGCTGACCGCGATGCTAAAATTCTCATTTTGGCAATTTCTGATATCTCTGGTGCAAGCCTTTTGTTCGCAGGTAAAGACGTGGTGCATTCCGCTGTCGTTGAAAAAGCTTATGAACTCTGCGACCGCTGCGTTGCGGGAGAACCCATCTATCGTGCAATTGGAAAGCGTGAGTTTCACAGCATCGATTTGGCGTTGTCAGAACACACGTTGGAGCCGCGCGATGATACGGAAGCCTTGATTGAACTTGTACTCGATCATCTGCCTGATAAATCAGCAAAATTGATATTTGCTGATTTGGGGACAGGGCCGGGTACTGTGACATTGGCGTTGCTGTCAGAACTTCCAAACGCAACTTGTATTGCCACAGATTTAGAGCAGGGTGCATTGATAATTGCCGAAGAAAATGCGCAAAAAAATGGGTTTGAAGATCGCATCGAGTTTGCCAAGGGCAGTTGGTTAGAAGCTTTAAAAGGTCTTCCGCGCAACAGCTTTGACTTCATCGTTTCCAATCCACCTTATATCGTGTCCCAAGTGATGGATGGTCTCGACAAAAATGTGTTCGACTACGACCCACGCCTCGCGCTGGATGGTGGTGTAGATGGACTAGATGCATATCGTGAGATTTTTAACGGTGCGGGAGATTATCTAAAACAGAACGGATTTCTCGCAGTCGAAATTGGCTACGATCAAGCAGAACAGGTTTCAAACCTTGGCGAGGAAAATGGGTGGAATTGTAATGAAGTTCGTAAAGACTTGGGTGGCAACAATCGGGCATTGATTTTCGTACAAACCGACTGCGTTTAGGGAGTAGATTGCAAATTGCATGAATGGCTGCAGTGAACCCAAAGTGTCACGTTGCTAGACCGATAATATCATCATAAATTGGCATCACTGAAATGGAGATGCGCTTTGCAAAACACTAGCTTTTTCACATTACCTAATACGAATATTCATACCTTGGGTCCGATCGCCGAACTTGATTTTTTTGACAAGCAAACAATCTTATTAGAAGAGCCAATTTCTCCCCTTGAAGCTTGGGGGATTATCATGGCGCGGCCATCTCCGATTTTGGAATTGGCCTTTCGCATAAGAGATACAATTTCATCTAGGTTCGGTGTGAAGAAAATTGGAGGCTTTTCAAACACTTCGCCCAAACAAATTGCCGTTGGCGAGAAACTCGATTTCTTTCTCGTAGAATATGCATCGAAAGACGTTCTCACCTTATCAGAAAGAGACAGTCATTTAGATGTGCTCACTTGCATCACGAGTGTGGACAACCAATTATCGATTACGTCTTCAGTTAAGACCCACAATGTATTCGGGCGCGCATACATGCTGCCGGTTGCGCCAGCCCATAAATTGATAGTTCACTCATTTTTGAAACGACTAAAGATGACTTTGGATAGAACTTAGCTGATGACACATAGCAGTTTCGTCCACATTGCTGTCGGCATGAATTGGACATAGACTGGGCCTTCGATGGTCTATCTCGTTTACAAATCTGCGCATCTTTTAAAAAAACACTTGCAATTTTCTGGGTAAGGCGTACCTCTTATGTAAGTAGAGCGCTTGGCGCTTATTTGCTCCCGAAATTCTAGGTCTTGTGGTTCAGCATTGCGCATGAATATGGATTTAGAAAAAACGGAGCTGGATTGTGATGAACGCCTCTGAACTGTTCAGTGGCTGCTCACCAATCTTCAAGGTTTAAGTAAGTTTGCACGCAGTCTTAGGGAGAAGCGGATGCAAACGGGGCAATTGAAAAGCAAAGTTTTCTTTTTTTAGCGGTCTTCCGCTGTTCGCCGGGGGAAACCCCAAAAACGGCCTCTTGTTTGAGGCAGATATAACATGCGTTCCAAAACTGGATTTCGCAGGGTTTGATAGAGAAGTGTCGTATGAGACAAGGCCAACCACAAAATCGCTCACGTTCACGTGGCCGTAACAATAACAACCGGAATAACAATAATAATAACAACCGGAATCAGCTGAACCGCTCGATGGAAAGCAACGGACCTGATGTTCGTATCCGCGGGACAGCAGCACACATTGCTGAAAAATACACAACTTTGGCTCGTGATGCCCAAACATCCGGCGACACTGTTGCAGCGGAAAGCTACTGGCAATTTGCCGAACATTACAACCGTCTGATTGCGATCGCTCAAGCAGCCCAAGCTGAAGAGCAAGCCAAACGTGATGAAGAACGCGCAAAGCGTGACGCCGAACGTGCGGAACGTGGCGAAAGCAACGACGATACTGATGGTGATGGCAACCGTGGCCGCGGACGGGGTCGTGGACGTCATCGTAACCAAGAAGATGCAGATGCTGAGACCAAACGTGATGATCCAGCTGAAGCTCCACAACCTGTTTTGGAAGAGGCCACTGCGAAAACTGAGACGGTTGAAGCTGAGATAGGTGAAGAAAAACCGGTTAAACCGCGCCGTGCTTCAGCTCGTCCGCGTAAAAAGATTGAAAAGCCAGCTGAAGATAAAGAGCCAAAAGGCGAACTTCCCGCGTTTATTTCGGGTGCCGCTGAATAATTTCAAATCTCCATTGAATAATTTTTGAAGCCGTCCTTTGAAATCAAAGGGCGGCTTCTTACATATCAGAGGAAGGGAATGTTTCGAAGTTCGAAATGTTTCTAACTTTATGGGCTTGCCGCTTACGGGAGCCCTTCTTTGATCAATCGCTTTTGCCTCTACGGGAGAGCGGATTTTGATGGAGCATGATTATGAATTTAGAAAACTATACCGAACGTATGCGTGGCTTCGTGCAATCAGCACAAGCCAAAGCATTGGCTGATGGTCATCAGCAACTCACCCCCGAACATTTGCTGAAAGTTCTGCTTGATGATGAGCAGGGCCTTGTTGCTTCGTTGATCAATCGTGCTGGAGGAGATGCAAAAGCCGCATTGTTGGGAACTGAAGCTGCTATTGGCGCAATGCCAAAAGTGTCGGGAAGTAATTCTGGCGTTCATCTTTCGCAAGGTTTGGCGAAAGTGTCAGAACAGGCCGAAAAGATCGCGAAAAAAGCAGGCGATTCCTACATCACAGTGGAGCGGTTTTTGCTCGCGCTGGCGATGGAGAAATCAGCAAAGACTGCTGATATATTGAAGAAGGCAGGAATTTCACCTGCTTCTTTGAATGAAGCGATCGAAGTTATTCGCAAAGGAAGAACAGCCGATTCCGCATCTGCTGAAGACAGCTATGATGCGCTCAAAAAATATGCTCAGGATCTCACACTGGATGCCCGCGAAGGTAAACTTGATCCTGTGATTGGCCGCGATGAAGAAATCCGCCGCGCGGTTCAGGTTTTATCTCGTCGTACGAAAAACAATCCTGTTCTTATTGGTGAACCTGGCGTGGGTAAAACCGCAATCGCGGAAGGTTTGGCGTTGCGCATCGTCAATGGCGATGTGCCTGAAAGTCTGCGCGACAAGCAATTGATGGCGCTGGATATGGGTGCCTTGATTGCCGGTGCGAAATATCGCGGTGAATTTGAAGAGCGTTTGAAAGCTGTTCTGTCTGAAGTGACAGCCGCTGAAGGACAGATCATCCTGTTCATTGATGAAATGCACACTCTTGTAGGTGCTGGTGCCAGTGAAGGGTCGATGGATGCATCCAATCTATTGAAACCGGCGTTGGCCCGTGGTGAACTGCATTGTGTTGGTGCGACCACGCTCAACGAATATCGCAAATATGTGGAGAAAGACGCAGCTCTTGCGCGTCGGTTTCAGCCGGTGTTCATCAACGAACCCACAGTAGAAGATACGATTTCTATTTTGCGTGGTATCAAGGAAAAATACGAACTGCATCACGGTGTGCGCATAGCAGACTCTGCATTGGTTTCTGCGGCTATGCTTTCGAACCGATATATCACTGATCGTTTTTTGCCGGACAAAGCCATCGATCTGATGGACGAGGCAGGATCGCGTTTGCGTATGCAGGTGGACTCAAAACCCGAAGAGTTGGACGAGCTTGATCGCAAGATTATTCAGCTGAAAATTGAGCGCGAAGCATTGAATAAGGAAACCGATAAAGCGTCGAAGGACCGGCTTGAAAAATTAGAAGCTGATTTGTCCGAGTTGGAAGAGAAAGCGCAGTCTCTTTCGGCACGCTGGATGGCGGAGAAAGATCGTTTGTCCGGAACGCGCGACTTGAAAGAGAAGCTTGATCATGCCCGATCCGAATTGGAAATTGCACAACGTGATGGCGACCTCGCGAAAGCGGGTGAGTTGTCTTACGGCGTGATCCCTGATTTGGAAAAACAGATTGGTGATGCGGAAGGTGATGAAGAAGAAGCGGTGATGGTGGATGAAGCCGTGACCCCGCAGCACATCGCCCATGTCGTCTCTCGCTGGACTGGCATTCCTGTTGACAAAATGTTGGAAGGTGAACGTGAAAAGCTCCTTGCCATGGAAGATGTCTTGGCCAACCGTGTGGTGGGGCAGGGCGAAGCTGTGGCTGCGGTGTCGAAAGCAGTGCGCCGCTCTCGTGCAGGATTGCAAGACCCGAACCGTCCTATGGGCTCGTTTATTTTCCTCGGTCCAACTGGCGTGGGTAAAACCGAGTTAACCAAATCGTTGGCAGACTATTTGTTCGATGATGATAGTGCCATGGTGCGTCTTGATATGTCGGAATATATGGAGAAGCATTCGGTCTCCCGCCTCATCGGTGCGCCTCCCGGATATGTAGGGTATGATGAAGGCGGCATGTTGACGGAAGCTGTGCGTCGTCGTCCGTATCAAGTTGTCTTGTTTGACGAGATTGAAAAAGCGCATCCTGATGTGTTCAACGTTCTGTTGCAAGTTCTTGATGATGGTCGTTTGACTGACGGACAGGGACGTACTGTTGATTTTCGTAACACGCTGATCATCATGACATCGAATTTAGGGTCTGAATATTTGGTCAATCTTGGCGAAGATGAAGATGTGGATACGATTCGTGATCAGGTGATGGACGTGGTGAAACTCTCGTTCCGGCCAGAGTTTTTGAACCGCGTGGATGAAACTATATTGTTCCACCGTTTGCAGCGTTCGAATATGGCAGCGATTGTTAAAATTCAGTTGGCGCGTCTTGAAACTCTTTTGGAAGAGCGAAAAATCACGCTAGAGCTGGATGATGATGCACTCACTTGGTTGGCAGATAAAGGGTATGATCCTGCATACGGGGCACGTCCTTTGAAACGAACCATCCAAACAGCAGTACAAGATCCTTTGGCAGAAATGTTGTTGGCTGGTGAAATTTCTGATGGTGCGACTATAAGTATTACATCTGGAACAGATCGTCTTCGATTTCGGATGAAGGATTCAAAGCCCAAACCGGGGGACGGGACATTTGAAATGAAAACTGATAATGAAAGCCAAGACGCTGCGTAATTAAATCTTTGATTGAAATTGCCCCTTCTGTTGACGTAAAGTAAAGTTGTACGGCAGGGGCTTTTTCATGTCTGGTTCATGTGGCAACAGAAATATTCGTGTCGAATACGAATCAGGAAATTCAAAGTTATGGCATCACGGTTTCTAAATTCATCACCGGCTCTGGTTGGGCTTTTGATCGGGTTCGGCACATTTGGCGTTTTGACGGTACCTGCGATGGCGGACGAGCAGCCATATAAAGTCGCTCAAGCATTTTATGATGTTTATGTGGATGAAAACGGCAATCGTTTTTTGGTTGACCCGGATACAGGTCGCGTTGTTGGCCCCGCTCAAGACAATCGATCTCTGACACGCCGTCAGCAGCGCCGCGCAGACCGTCGCAATAAGCGCCGTAAAAATTTGCAGCGTGATCTTGGAAATTTGTTCGGTCTTCGTACACGTGAAAAACCTGAGGTTCGAACACAACAACAACCGGAAATTAGACGAAATGCACCGCGTAAAAGCACAACCGAAGACGAGATTGCCCGTTTGCCGGGTTTTGAGCGCCCGACTGTTGGTGCCAAACCACGCACAAGTTCAGCAAATTATTCTGGCGGTAAACCTGGTTTCAACCGCAATCAAATGGCTTCTTTGCAGGTCTTGTTGGACCGTGAGGGTTTTTCACCCGGGGCGATTGATGGAAAATGGGGTTCCAACGTCGCAAAAGCTATGTCGGCATGGAAAGAATCCAAAGGATCTGAACTTGATATCAGCAATTACGGACGTCTTGAGGATATTTTGGCTGGAACCGGTGGCAACGCCATCACCAGCTACACTATTACTGCTAAAGATGCGGCAGGACCGTTCGTGAAATCTGTGCCTGTTGATTATGCGCTTAAGGCGGAGCTTCCTGCATTGTCTTACACATCTTTGGTGGAAGCGTTGGCCGAGAAGTTTCACATGAGCCAATCTTATTTGCGTCATTTGAATGCTGGTAAAAGCTTTCGTGCGGGCACAACAATTAAAGTAGTTGCAACGGGTGAGCGTAAAGCGACTAAGGTAAATTATATCGTAGCGGATAAGGCCAAGAAGCAAATCCGAGCTTATGATCGTAATGGCAGTCTTGTTGTCGCTTACCCCGCAACGATTGGATCAGCTGCAACCCCATCACCAACGGGTTCTCACTCGGTGAAGCGTATCGCGGTAAATCCGGAATATACATATAACCCAAAGAAGAATTTCCAGCAGGGTGAGAACGACAAAATTCTGCGCATTCCTCCGGGACCAAACGGTCCGGTTGGGTCTGTGTGGATTGCTTTGTCAAAACCCACTTATGGAATTCATGGAACACCGAACCCGGAAACCATTGGCAAAACCAATTCCCACGGTTGTATTCGTCTCACCAACTGGGACGCGCGTGAGTTGGCGAAGCTGGTTCAACGCGGCGCCACAGTTGAGTTTACAGAGTAGCGCTTTTATTCCGTGGCCCTTATCACGGCGCTCAAAAGACGGGATGGAAAATATCCAGTTTTACTGGGCGTTAGGCCAAGACGAACGACAACCATATTTTGATCTGGTAACACTGCAATTGATTGCCCATCATGCCCCGCCAACCAGAACACATTACCTTTAAACTCGTCTCCCTCTTCAACCCGCTTGTAATTGGGTTCTGCGCGCCAAATATGACCGTTGGCATATTTACCTTCGGAAGCGGGGTGAGGCTTAGTCATCCAATCGGTGTATCCGTCGAGTAAAAGTTGCTCACCTTTCCACTCTCCCTTTTGCAAAAGGAATTGACCAAAGCGTGCCCAGTCATAGGCAGTGGCGTACATATATGATCCACCTGTGAAGGACCCGCGCGCATCTGCTTCCAACACAGCCGATGTCATGCCCAAGGGTTCAAACAATTGTTCGCGAGGGAAGGTGGTTGCCGCTTCCGCATTGTCGAACAGGCTTTGCCAATAGGCCGAAATCAAAACTGAAGTACCCGACGAATAGTTGAACTGTTTACCGATTTTGCTGCCGTCACTGGTATTCAATTTTGAACCCACAACAAAAGATTTCCC
Organism: uncultured Rhizobiaceae group bacterium; assembly: GCA_938010435.1. Lineage (GTDB taxonomy): Bacteria > Pseudomonadota > Alphaproteobacteria > Rhizobiales > Rhizobiaceae > Pseudahrensia. The sequence continues at coordinate 224,270 of CALLUS010000009.1, forward strand.
GTCAGGTTCGAGATACAACAAGCGCGTTACATCACTCACGCTGCCGTAACCTTCATTCCATGCCAGATCACTTGCCATGCCAAGTAGGTCAGACAATTTAATCGATTTTCGATTGTCGTTCTCCCATTCCGGAAACAAGCTGTCCGGGTCTTCACCGATTTTACCTTGTTTCATCAGGCGGCCAACAATTGCGGACGTGACGGATTTTGTCATTGACCAACCCAATAAACGGGTGTCTTTGTCAAATCCTTTGCCAAAGCGCTGGCCGATAATTTTACCATTCTTCACGACAACAATTGCCCGCATTCCATTTCCTGCGAGATCTTCATCGTCCAAGATGGTTTCGAGTTTTTCACTTGGTGAAAAGTTGATCGTGTTGCCGTCTGGCCAAATCTGATTTGTGTTGGTCTCTACCGCTGTATCAATGGGTTTGAATTTCACGACTTTGCTCAAATCTCCATCGGGAACCGAAACACAGCCATAACCTTTGCGATGGATCGCAAATCCGTTTCCGAAAATACCAAACAATCCTGCTCGAACCTGTTCGTTGTCACGGTCTACATCAATGTTCATAATGGTTAGCAGCGGGTGCCCCGGCGCCTGAACATCGGTTTTTAAAACATCTTGCGGAGCACGATCTGTCAAAAACGCATTTGAGCAAACCATTTTGGCCGTGTAATTCGCACCAACCCGGACGAGTTCGGGAGGCGTAACGTAAAGAAAAACCACGCCTACAATAACGAGCGTTAAAGAAACAACGCCAACCCATTTCAAAAACCGTAACATATCATTTGCACCAATTCATTTGAGGGTAGGCTAATATGGTGGAGGTATGAGTACAACGGGGAATGACTTTCAATTCCGTCTGCGGTTGCATCCATACCTATGCTCCCATATTGGGGAATGGTTGGATTGAAATTGCGGAGTGAAGTTTTGGGTAAGCCATCGGACTGGTTACGCGTTGTCATGCATACAGAAACTGAAGATTGGGTTTCTCGCATCGGATTCGACACTCTCGATGCGTTTGAAATTTCCGGCAAAAAATGGGGGCGTTTTCCATTTAGGTCTTATAAGAACGCGTTTTTTCCCGAGCATGATATTTGTGAAGCAGCTCCAGAAGGTGAATATGACATCATATTTGCGGAACAGGTTTGGGAACATTTGAAATATCCCTATCGAGCTGCACAAAATGTACTCGATGCATTGCAGCCCGGAGGATATTTTTTACTCACGGTTCCTTTTATGGTGCGTCATCATCCTCATCCAATTGATTGTCGGCGCTGGAACGCAACGGGGTTGAAATATTTTTTGGAAGAATGTGGATTTGATCCGGCAACCATTCGGTCAAACCATTGGGGCAACCGTGATTGTTTGGAGGCGAACCTCAATAAATGGGTGCGTTATGATGAGGCCAATCACAGTTTAGAACATGATGACAATCTGCCATTGGTGGCTTGGGCTATTGGCCAGAAACCTGCGGATTAGATGACTGCAAAGGCCGATCACCATTGTCCGCCGGAAAAGCGCAAATACGTTATCATCGTTGCGTTTTTGGTAAGCGCTATGGGGTTCATCGATGGGACAATCGTAGCTATTGCTTTGCCGCAAATTCGCGGATCGCTGGACGCAGGTTTTTCGGCGGCCCAATGGATTTCAAATTCGTATGTGTTGACCATGTCGGCTTTCATTTTGTTGGGCGGTGGGCTTGGTGACAAATTAGGCGTCAAACAGGTTTTTGCCGTTGGTGTGGTGATCTTCATTGCGACTTCAATTGCCTGTGCCTTTGCATGGGACACTCAAAGTCTGATCGTTTTTCGGGCGTTGCAAGGAATTGGCGCAGCAATCATGTTGCCGGGAAGTATGGCGTTGATCGCGCGAAATACACCTCGCGCGGAACGTGGCCAAGCGATGGGTATTTGGGTGGCGTCGTCTTCGATCACCACCGCTATGGGTCCATTTTTGGGCGGTTTGCTTCTCACCTATGGTGGTGATGAAGCTTGGCGCTGGATTTTCGCATTCAATGTACCAATTGGGCTGATAGCACTGGTCGTTTTGACTAAAATGGTGCCAACCGATCTGCCAAAGAGCACAGGCGGGATAGCTTCTTTGGACTGGACGGGTGGCGCGATTTTAACCGTGGGAATGGGCGCGTTGGCCACGGGTCTCACATTTGTAAGCGAAAGTGGCAATGCGCAATTGGCTTATGGGTTGATTATGGTTGGCATCTTGGTCTCATGTCTAGCCATCTGGTGGGAACTGCGAGTTGAAAACGCAATGATCGATATGCGGTTGTTTGCGTCAAAGCGGTTCACAGGCGTTAATGTCGTTACACTTCTGATTTGGACTTGCATGGGGGCAGTGACATTTTTCATACCCATGTTGATTATTGTGGCTTGGAAACTGCCTCCGACTTACGCTGGATCAATGTTTTTGCCATTTTCAGTTTTCATCACCGTGCTGTCGCCTTTTATCGGACGATTAGTTGACCGTTTTGGCACACGCTCCATGTTGACTTGCGGTTCTCTTATATATGCAGCTGGGAGTTTGGCGATCGCTTGGGCGATTGTGAAACAAGATTTTTGGTTTTGGTTGTTGCCGGGCTTTGCAACATTGGGTTTAGGCGTCGGACTTATGGGATCGACGATTGCGGTGGCGGTTGTGAATTCCGTTCCGGAAGATAAAACAGGCGCAGGGTCTGGTATCAACAATATGGTGGCGCGCAGTTCGTTCTTGTTTGCGGTCGCCGGATTGGGCGCATTTATTGCTTATGTCTATCAGTTGGTTATCCGCGGAAGTGATTTCCCATCGGATATTCAAGATTTGATGGTGGAAGCGGGCTTTGGTGAGCGGTTGCAAGGGCCTTTGTATCAAGTGTCGCTTGTGGAATTGCAGGCCGTTGCTATGAACCATGCTATGATAGCCATGTGTTTGGTGATGGCAGTGATGGCGGTTGTGGCAGCAGCCGTCGGATTTTTCACGCAACAAGGAACCGAAACTTAAAAGGTATCTCTCGGATTGAATTCGTTTTAGTTGAGTGAAGCCACTTTCGTGTCGCCATCACGTCCACGCTTGATCAACGAATTGATGCGGTCGCGTTCACGGATGAAAGCTCTTAACGTCTTACCCTTTAGAGCTCTGCCTTGGGGCAGGCGGATTTTCATCGGGTTCACTTTGTTACCATTCACAACCACTTCGTAATGAAGATGGGGGCCGGTGGAATATCCGGTCGACCCGACCTGACCAATAATTTGACCGAGGCGAACACGAGCACCCGCTTTCATGCCGCGCGCGAAACGGTGCATGTGGTTGTAAGACGTTTTATATCCGTTGGCGTGGCGTATGATAAGTTGTCTGCCATAACCACCAGCCCAACCGGATTTTTCAATCACGCCATTGCCAGCCGAAATAATAGGTGTGCCGCGCGGCGCAGAAAAGTCGACGCCTTGGTGCATTTTAACACGGCGGGATATGGGATGACGGCGCGGACCAAAAGGCGATCTGAATTTGCCGTTGGGAACAGGTTTGCGCAACAGGAACTTTTTAGCGCTTTTGCCGCTTTCGTCATAATAATCAACAGAGCCGTCATCACCGGCTTTATATCTATAATAAGTGCGTTTGGTGCCACCGAGTGTGAGGCCTATATAAAGGATCTCTGAATCAGAGGTCGCTTCTGTTTGCCCTTCATCAAGGGAATAGAAAACTTCAAGATCATCATCGGGTTTTGATTTAGTGCGGAAGTCCACATCAAAGGCCACGGTCCGGATAATCCGTTTTGATTGTGCTGGGTTCAAACCTTGGGAGAGGGCGGCTCTATATATGCCATCATATATGCTGGGCAAATTGGAGCGGGAAACAGTTTGAATTTCCTTCTCTGTTTCTGGAGCGCTCTCCACAGCTGTAATAATGGCCGGTTCGTTAGCCCAAACCACTTTTTCCTCATCGTTGAGGGCCACACTCTTTAAATGTTGGCCGGCACGATAAACACTGATACGGCGGGCAATTTTGATAGAGGCGGTTTGATCGCCTTTCGGGCGCTCCCACGCAACGCGCAATTTCGTACCTTTTGGAAGGGCTTTTGTTCCAAGCTCACCAATCAATGCGGCTTGCATTGCAGTTAAAGTGGCGGGTTGAAGTTCAAGCGGTTTTAAAGCTTGAGCCAAGGTTTGTTTGGGTGGAACGGTGATGACCTCTTCATCAAACAAACGAAGTGTTGAATCGTCATCGTTAATTGGAAGCATTGTAGAGACGTTTTCATTGATGATGCGTATGTTGAGACCAGACGTTGGTGCAATATCTTCTTGTTTCAATTCAAAACGCGAGGTGTCGAGATAAGGAAGGGCCGCGACTTGGATGCCGCCTTCTTCTAACGATACCATGGCCTGACGCACTATGGTTTCTGCCTCATAAGTCGAAATTTCAGTCGATGTGTCATATTTTGCTGTGTCGAGTGGAAAAGCCCCGGTTTTCAAACGCACTTCGCTTTCTATATCAGCGCTGTAGATGACATCGCTTGATGCTTTCACTTTATCGCTGCTGGAAGACCGGAACACATCAAGCGGGTTGAAGGGAGGGTATTTGACTTTTCTTTGGGTGGCGATGGCTAAAGGTGCGGATGCATAAGCAAAAGGGCGTTTGCGGATAACATTGCTGTCGCCAACACGTGTGACTGTTGGGACTTGCATGATTTTTTCATTTGCGGGCTTAAGTGCCACTATCGAAACTGGACGGTCACCCAATAGAGCTTGTTGGCCACTTCCAGACTGACTGATGAGTTTATCAAGAATACTTGCAGGTTCGGCTAATTGTTGACGGCCGTCGAGTGCAGCATAAAGTGCGCCTCCCATAAGAAGTGCAGACGTGAAGCCTGTGAGGACAGAACCACTCATCCAACGAAGGCTGACTTTGCGTTTATCAGGAGCGCGTCGCCCATTGCCACTTATAAGAGCCGGCTCCAAACCAAACGCTTGGCTGGCTTTATCATGGCTGTTGGAAGCCGGTTTATGAGAAGAACGATGCGGCATTACTTATATACAGTCTCCGAAACGGCGATTTAGCAGCCTGAATTAGGCCTTCAATAAAGCCCAAATAGGACGTTGAACGCAATATGTCGATTTAGGACTTCTATAGATGGTGCTTGAACATCAATTCAGACTCACTATATGACACCTTAAGCGTCTAAACCCCAGTCTATTAAAGGGTTTTGGATAGGTGTCAGCAGGATTCAAAAGTTTTTTAGAAAAAAGTTCAAAAAAACGAAAAAGCTTGTTGACGGGGATAAAATCCCAGCCTATAACCCGCCCAACGACGACGCAGACAACGCAGCGCTTTTGGCGCTCCACCGTTTTGCCGAAGCGTTCACCCCGGAAAGGCGTCGCATTAGCGAAAACCTACCTTAGATTTGGTAAGTGATTTGCTTTGGCAGGTTCTCATCGGGTCGACAAAACCTCTGTGGTTTTGGCTCTTTGACAATTTAATATGAAGAAAGAGAAACGTGGGCGGCGAAGTTCTGCCGGTTTCAGCAGCATTTCCTTTTGCTGTTGCGAAACCATACGAGACTTCGGCGGACACGTTTTTCGAGAATGTTAAATACCTAAGAGATCGACTCCGGTTGATCTCCAGGTGTGTAAAAAATGTTCTCGTCAATTCGTGATTGTCTCTACCCTGAGGCAATCGCAAATTCCGGTCTTAGGATCGGAAGCGTGACCACTTCAATCCATTGAGTGCCTTTCGAGGTTCGGATTGAAGGATTTAGCCGGAACAAATCTCAGATCAAACCTGAGAGTTTGATCCTGGCTCAGAACGAACGCTGGCGGCAGGCTTAACACATGCAAGTCGAACGCCCTCTTCGGAGGGAGTGGCAGACGGGTGAGTAACACGTGGGAATCTACCTA
>CALLUS010000010.1 GCA_938010435.1 uncultured Rhizobiaceae group bacterium
AAATGGTTATGCCCGGCGACAACGTTGAGATGACTGTTGAACTGATCGTTCCAATCGCGATGGAAGACCGTCTGCGCTTTGCGATCCGCGAAGGCGGCCGAACAGTCGGCGCCGGCATCGTTGCCGAAATTCTTGACTAAGTAATATCCCTGCGCGGGAGAAGTTTTCTTCTCCCGCGCATTTCTTTTGACAATTGAGCAGCCCATTATGGGGTTGTGACATTAAGGACTACGCGACATGACTGGCCAGAATATACGTATTCGCCTGAAAGCCTTCGACCACCGCATCCTTGACACGTCGGCGAAAGAGATCGTTTCGACTGCCAAGCGGACAGGCGCACAGGTTCGTGGACCCGTTCCACTGCCAACGCGTATCGAACGTTACACAGTGAACCGTTCGCCGCACGTGAACAAGAAAAGCCGTGAGCAATTTGAAATGCGCACACACAAAAGGCTTCTCGATATCGTCGACCCGACACCACAAACAGTGGACGCGCTTATGAAGCTCGATCTTGCTGCCGGTGTTGATGTTGAGATTAAGCTGTAATCAGCTAAAGAATTCATGCCCCACAAGGGCAGGGACAAAGTAAAGCCCTAAGACTTAACTGTCGGCGGGATTAATCAACAAGCGGGACAGTGATCGCTGCAAGTCAACGATCCTCCTGTCCGGTAACGCTAAAGGAACAGACCAATGCGCTCAGGCGTGATTGCACAAAAAGTTGGGATGACCCGCATTTATACCGATGAAGGTATCAATGTGCCGGTAACCGTTCTCCGCATGGAGAAGGTTCAGGTTGTTTCTCAACGTACACAAGAGAAAAACGGTTACACCGCCGTCCAGTTAGGCGCCGGTGCAGCTAAAGTGAAAAACACATCAAAGGCTATGCGTGGCCACTTCGCTGTTGCGAAGGTTGAGCCAAAGCGTAAGTTGGCTGAATTTCGCGTAACCGAAGAAAACCTCATTCCGGTGGGCGCTGAAATCATCGCTGCTCACTATATGCCGGGTCAATATGTTGATGTTACAGGCACAACAATCGGTAAAGGTTTTGCCGGTGCTATGAAACGCCACAACTTCGGCGGTCTTCGTGCTTCGCACGGTGTTTCCGTGTCGCACCGTTCACACGGTTCAACTGGTCAGTGTCAAGATCCCGGTAAGGTTTTCAAAGGCAAGAAAATGGCTGGTCACATGGGCAACACCCGCGTGACAACGCAAAATATCCAGGTTGTTTCTGTTGATGTGGAACGTGGTCTTGTTTTGGTCAAAGGCGCAGTGCCCGGACCAAAAGGCGGGTGGGTTACATTGAAAGATGCGATCAAGAAGCCTGTACACCCTGATGCAATCTTCCCTGCTGCGCGTCGTCGCGATGCGGAAGCGGCTGAAGCGGCTGCTGCTGATGCGGAAGCCAATATGGCTGCTGAGGCTGCTGCAGAACTCGAAGCACAACAGCAAGCTGAGCAAGCATCTGCTGATGCAGCTGCGAAAGAGGGAGGTTCTGAATAATGGATCTCGAAATTACAAAACTAGACGGCAAGTCATCGGGAAAAGTCAGCTTGTCTGACGCTATTTTCGGACTTGAGCCACGTCAGGATATCCTACAACGTATGGTTCGCTATCAACGCGCCAAAGCGCGTCAGGGTACTCACCAGACCAAAGGTCGTTCCGACGTTGACCGTACTGGCGCACGTATGTACCGCCAAAAAGGTACTGGCGGCGCGCGTCACCACTCACAGGCTGCTCCGCAGTTCCGTGGCGGTGGTAAAGCGCACGGCCCACAGTCTCGCGACCACAGCCACGATTTGCCTAAAAAGTTTCGTGCATTGGCTCTTCGCCACGCGCTGTCTGCTAAAGCAAAAGACGGTTCATTGGTTGTCATGGACGATCTCGCTGCCAAAGACCCGAAAACAGCTGCTCTGCGCGGTCAATTCGGCAAGCTTGGTCTTGAGAACGCGTTGATGATCGGTGGTGCTGAACTGGACAATAACTTCAAACTTGCTGCCCAGAACATTCCGAATATCGATGTTCTTCCGGTACAGGGTATCAACGTCTACGACATTCTTCGTCGTCAGAAATTGGTTCTGTCCAAGGCTGCAGTTGAAGCTCTCGAGGAGCGTTTCAAATGAGTGACATCCGCAACTATGACGTGATCGTCTCTCCGGCGATCACCGAGAAAGCAACATTGGCTGCTGAAGCCAATCAGGTTGTTTTCAACGTCGCACGCGATGCGTCCAAACCAGAAATCAAACAGGCTGTTGAAGCTTTGTTTGGTGTGAAGGTAACTGCTGTAAACACCACTATCCGCAAGGGTAAGGTGAAGCGTTTCCGCGGTCACTTGGGCAAGCAGAGCGATAAGAAAATCGCATTCGTGACATTGGCCGAAGGCCAGTCGATCGACGTAACAACGGGGCTTTAAGACTATGGCTCTCAAAAAATTCAGACCGATGACACCTGGCACGCGCCAGCTCGTCATTGTATCCCGTGAAGGTCTTTGGAAAGGCAAGCCAGTCAAGAATTTGACTGAAGGTCTTACAAAGTCCGGTGGCCGTAACAACACTGGTCGTTTGACCATGCGTGGTATCGGTGGTGGTCATAAACGTTCTTACCGTAAGATTGATTTCAAGCGTCAAAAGTTTGACGTGCAGGGAACGGTTGAGCGTTTGGAATATGATCCAAACCGTACAGCGTTTATCGCTCTCATCAAATATGATGATGGTGAACTGGCTTACATCTTGGCGCCTCAGCGTTTGGCTGAAGGCGACAAGGTCATTGCGGCAGCTTCTGCTGACGTAAAGCCGGGTAACGCAATGCCGTTGTCTGCGATTCCTGTCGGTACAATCATCCACAACGTGGAAATGAAGCCGAAAAAGGGTGGTCAGATCGCTCGCTCAGCTGGCACATATGCTCAGCTGGTTGGTCGTGATGGTCCGTATGCAATCCTGCGTTTGAACTCTGGTGAACAGCGTTTGATCATGGGCACTTGCATGGCGACTATCGGCGCTGTATCGAACCCAGATAATTCTAACACCAATATGGGTAAAGCCGGGCGTAACCGCTGGTATGGCAATCGCCCGAAAGTACGTGGTGTTGCAATGAACCCGATCGATCACCCGCACGGTGGTGGTGAAGGTAGAACTTCCGGTGGTCGTCACCCAGTGACACCATGGGGCAAGCCAACCAAAGGCAAGCGTACACGGTCTAACAAGACCACTGATAAATTCATCATGCGCTCGCGCCATCAACGTAAGAAGTAAGGGCTTAGACAATGTCACGTTCAGTCTGGAAAGGCCCGTTTGTCGATGGCTACCTTCTCAAAAAAGCAGAGAAGGTACGCGAAGGCGGCCGAAACGAAGTTATCAAAACGTGGAGCCGTCGCTCCACTATCATGCCGCAATTTATCGGTTTGACCTTTGGCGTATACAACGGCCAAAAGCACATCCCGGTTAACGTGTCTGAAGACATGGTAGGTCACAAGTTTGGTGAGTTTTCACCAAGCCGTAACTACTATGGCCATGGCGCGGATAAAAAGGCGAAAAGGAAATAAGTCATGGGTAAGCCCAAGCTTGAGCGTCAGCTCGCCGATAACGAGGCGAAAGCGGTTCACAAAATGATCCGGGTATCACCGCAGAAGTTGAACCTCGTGGCTCAACTCATACGCGGCAAGAAGGCGTCTCGTGCGCTTTCCGATCTGGAATTCTCGTCCAAGCGTATTGCTGACACGGTTCGTAAGTGCCTTCAGTCTGCGATTGCCAACGCCGAAAACAACCATGATCTTGATGTGGATAGCCTTGTTGTGGCTGAAGCACATGTCGGTCATTCGATTGTTATGAAGCGCTTCATGGCACGCGGTCGTGGTAAAGCCAGCCGTATTCAAAAGCCATTCGCGCATTTGACGATCATCGTCCGCGAAGTTGAAGAAGAGGAGGCCGCGTAATGGGTCAGAAGATTAACCCGATCGGGCTTCGTCTCGGTATCAACCGCACGTGGGATTCCCGCTGGTTCGCCACAAAAGGTGAATACGGTAGCCTGTTGAAGCAAGACCTCAAAATTCGCGAGTACATTCTCAAAGAATTGAAAGCTGCTTCAATCTCTAAAGTGGTTATTGAGCGTCCTCACAAAAAGTGCCGCATCACCATTCATTCAGGTCGTCCCGGTCTGATCATTGGTAAAAAAGGCGCGGACATCGAGAAATTGAAGCAAAAAGTCCAAACGATGACTGACGGCGACGTTTCTTTGAATATCGTTGAGATCCGCAAGCCGGAAGTTGATGCAACTATCGTTGCTCAGTCTATCTGTCAGCAGCTGGAACGCCGTGTTGCTTTCCGTCGTGCGATGAAGCGTTCTGTTCAGTCAGCTATTCGTTTGGGTGCTGGTGGCATTCGTATCAACTGTGCCGGCCGTCTTGGCGGTGCTGAGATTGCGCGCATGGAATGGTACCGTGAAGGCCGTGTGCCGTTACACACTCTTCGTGCAGACATCGACTACGGTGTTGCTGAAGCTGCTACAGCTTATGGCATCTGTGGTGTCAAAGTCTGGATCTTTAAAGGTGAAATTCTGGAACATGATCCAATGGCTTCTGAGCGCCGTTCGGTTGAATCCCAGGAATCCGGTGGCGGTGGAAACCGTCGTCCACCGCGCAACTAATCGCGGCTGAGACCGGAAACGAGGTAAAGAATAATGTTGCAACCAAAACGCACAAAATTCCGCAAGGCCCACAAAGGCCGTATCCATGGCAATGCCAAGGGTGGAACACAGTTGACCTTCGGGCAATACGGGCTTAAAGCCCTCGAACCAGATCGCGTCAATGCACGTCAAATCGAAGCTGCTCGTCGCGCTATCACGCGTCACATGAAAAGAGCGGGTCGTGTGTGGATCCGTATCTTCCCTGATCTGCCGATTTCAGCGAAACCGACTGAGGTTCGTATGGGTAAGGGTAAAGGTTCGCCAGAATATTGGGCTGCTCGTGTGGCTCCTGGTCGGATTATGTTTGAAATTGATGGTGTGAGTGAGCCAATTGCTCGTGAAGCACTTCGTCTCGGTGCCATGAAATTGTCTGTAAAGACAAAATTTGTGCAGCGAATTAACGACTAAGCGCATTAAGCGCCGAAACGAACACTGAAAGGTTGAGGCAATGAAGCCCAGCGACATTCGCGCCCTGAGCGAAGACCAGATGAAAGAAGAGCTGGTCAAGTTGAAGAAAGAGCAGTTCAATCTGCGTTTCCAACGCGCCACAGGCCAATTGGAAAATACCGCACGTATGCGTCAGATACGTCGCGATATCGCCCGCATCCAGACAATAGCCCGCGTTAAGCAGGCTGAAACCGCAACTGCGGACGCGTAAGGAATAAGAAATGCCAAAACGCATACTACAAGGCAAAGTCGTTTCCGATAAAAACGACAAAACAGTCGTGGTGAAAGTGGAGCGTCGCTTCAATCACCCGTTGTTCAAGAAAGTTGTTCGTCGTTCTAAGAACTACAAAGCGCACGATGAGAATAACGTGAAGAAGGTTGGTGATCTGGTTTCCATTCAGGAAAGCAAGCCGATTTCGAAAGATAAGTGCTGGGTTGTCGTAGAGAGCTAGGGCTCTTTAAGGCATTCAACGCAAGAGTAGGGGGCAAAAACGCTCCCTTATAAATGGCAAAGAGACTTTGTCTCAAACACATAGAAGAGAATAGCCATGATTCAGATGCAAACTAACCTGGACGTTGCCGACAATTCCGGCGCGCGCCGTGTCATGTGCATCAAAGTGCTTGGCGGCTCAAAACGGAGATATGCTGGCGTGGGCGACATTATTGTTGCTTCCGTAAAAGAAGCTATCCCGCGCGGCCGTGTTAAGAAAGGCGACGTAGTGAAAGCTGTTGTTGTCCGCACTGCGAAAGACATACAGCGCGCTGATGGTAGCGTGATCCGCTTTGATTCCAATTCAGCTGTTTTGATCGACGGTAAAGGCGAGCCGACCGGCACGCGTATCTTTGGCCCTGTTCCCCGTGAACTGCGTGCAAAGAAACACATGAAGATCATCTCACTGGCACCAGAAGTGCTGTAGGAGCCGTTCCTGATGAACAAGATAAAAAAAGGTGACAGTGTTGTAGTGCTGTCCGGCAAGGACAAGGGCCGTACCGGTACTGTTCTTGAGATGGTCACGAAAACTGATCGTGTGCTTGTAAAGGGTGTGAATATGGTCAAGCGCCATACGAAACAGTCGCAAACAAGCGAAGGTGGAATTGTTGCTAAAGAAGCGTCAATTCACATTTCGAACCTCGCTTTGGCTGACCCGAAAGATGGCAAGCCCACACGCGTTGGTATCAAAACAAACGACGATGGCACGAAAGTGCGTTTCGCCAAGCGTTCTGGAGATATGATCGATGGCTGATGCTGCTAATGAGCCACGGCTCAAGAAATATTACGAACAGACAGTCCGTCCCGCCATGCAGGAGCAATTCTCCTACAAGAACGTGATGCAGATGCCTCGTTTGGATAAAATCGTTATCAATATGGGTGTTGGTGAGTCTACCGCAGACTCTAAGAAAGCCCAGGTTGCTGCAGACGATTTGACACTTATTGCCGGTCAAAAGGCAATGGTAACACGCGCTAAGAAATCCATCGCGGGTTTCAAGGTTCGTGAAGATATGCCTTTGGGCGCGAAGGTGACCCTTCGTGGTGCTCAAATGTATGAGTTCTTGGATCGCTTGATCACAATCGCGCTACCACGCGTTCGTGACTTTCGTGGCCTGAACCCGAAAAGCTTTGATGGTCGTGGCAACTTCGCCATGGGTATCAAGGAACACATCGTGTTTCCAGAAATCAACTACGACAAAGTAGATCAGATCTGGGGCATGGACGTCATCGTATGTACGACGGCTGATACGGATGATGAAGCTCGCGAATTGTTGCGCGCTTTCAATTTTCCATTCCCTGCACCGAAAGAAAAAGAAGAAGCTGCGTAAGCAGTATTTCCAAAGTGTAGAAGGGCAATAGTGCCCAGTCGTAACGGCAAACGTTTTAAGAGGATGAACCCATGGCAAAAGTGAGTGCCATCGAAAAGAACAACACGCGTAAGAAGCTTACAGCTAAATACGCCAGCAAGCGTGCTGAATTGAAAGCTATCGTGTCCAATCGCGCGCTTCCAATTGAAGAACGCTTTAAGGCTCAACTCGAGCTTTCCGCAATGCCACGCAATGGCGCCAAGACACGTGTTCGCAATCGCTGCGAAGTGTCCGGTCGCCCACGTGGTAACTATCGTAAACTGGGTGTATCCCGCATCGCGCTCCGTGATTTAGGCTCTTCAGGCCTGATTCCTGGTCTCGTGAAATCAAGCTGGTAAGGACGTACGATTATGATGAACGATCCTATTGGTGATATGCTCACACGTATCCGTAATGGTCTCATGCGCGGCAAGGGCAAGGTGTCCACACCTGCTTCAAAGCTTCGCGCAAGTGTTCTCGATGTTCTCGAGGCTGAAGGCTATATCCGTGGTTACACACGTACAGACTTCGACAACGGCAAAGCCGATATCGAAATCGAGCTGAAATATTACGAAGGTTCTCCGGTTATCCGTGAGATCAAACGTGTATCGAAGCCCGGTCGTCGTGTGTACTCATCAGTTAAAACTCTGCCACGTGTGGCGAACGGTTTGGGGATTGCGATCCTCTCAACACCTAAAGGTGTGATGGCCGATCACGACGCACGTGACCAGAATGTAGGCGGTGAGGTGCTCTGCCAGATTTTCTAATCCGGCAAGCCCACTTAATTTCAATTTTTCGAACCCTTTGGGTTCAGACAAGAAACAGGCGAGAAAACAATGTCACGCATTGGTAAAAAGCCGGTCAGTGTTCCAGACGGAGTGACCGCATCGCTGGTCGGACAGACTGTCTCAGCTAAAGGCCCTAAGGGCGAGTTGGACTTCACCGTCAACGATCAAGTACTGGTTAAACTGGAAGACAACGTTGTAACCGTTGAGCCAAAGAACAACACAAAAGACGCACGTTCGTTCTGGGGCATGTCCCGCACAATGATTGAAAATATCTTTGTCGGTGTTAAAGACGGTTTTACTAAGAACCTGGAAATCAACGGTGTTGGTTATCGTGCAGCAATGCAGGGCAGCAACGTTCAGCTTTCCCTTGGTTTCAGCCACGAGGTTGTTTACACACCACCACAGGGTGTAACAATCACATGTCCTAAACCGACTGAAATCGTGATCACTGGTCATGACAAACAAGTTGTTGGTCAAACCGCTGCTGAAATCCGTGCTTACCGTCCACCAGAACCTTACAAGGGCAAGGGTGTTAAATATGCGGACGAAGTTATCTTCCGCAAAGAAGGCAAGAAGAAGTAATCCATCATGGCAAACAAACTTTCTACAAAGCAGCGTCGCGCTGCACGCGTTCGCCGAAGCCTCAAAAAGGTTGCTGGTGGTCGTCCACGTTTGAGCGTTCACCGTTCAAACTCCAACATCTATGTTCAAGTAATTGACGACGCGAATGGCAACACTCTTGCTGCTGCATCCACTCTTGAAAAAGACGTTAAGGGCAATGGCGGCAATGTTGCAGCAGCGCAAGCTGTTGGCAAATTGATTGCTGAACGTGCTTCAAAAGCTGGTGTTGAAGATGTTGTCTTCGACCGTGGCGCATTCCTTTACCACGGACGCGTGAAAGCTCTTGCTGAAGCAGCCCGTGAGGGTGGCCTCAAGTTCTAAGGTTTCTTAGAACTGGTTTTGAATAAGAATTATTCCCGCGGTATTCTTTCGAATGTTGCGGGAAAAGACTAAGAGGGCTTAAGCCCCTTCACCGTCGATAGTTTTAATCCCGTACGCGGGAAATTGTTCCATCGATATATGTTTGTGCTACCGGAAAAAAATAAGGAATAGGATATGGCACAGAGACCCCAACAAGGCGGACGTAACAACCGCCGGGATGAAGAGCAGGACGACGGTTTCGTCGATAAGCTCGTACACATCAACCGTGTTGCTAAAGTTGTGAAGGGTGGCCGCCGTTTCGGTTTTGCTGCTCTCGTAGTTGTTGGCGACCAAAAAGGCCGCGTTGGCTTCGGTCACGGTAAAGCAAAAGAAGTGCCGGAAGCGATCCGTAAAGCTTCTGAAGCTGCTAAGCGCGACATGATCTTCGTGCCATTGCGCGACGGCCGCACACTTCACCACGATGTCAACGGACGTCACGGTGCTGGTAAAGTGGTTCTTCGTTCAGCGCCTCCAGGAACTGGTATTATTGCCGGTGGTCCTATGCGTGCGGTTTTCGAAACAGTTGGCATGTCCGACGTTGTTGCGAAATCTCTCGGTTCATCGAACCCATACAACATGGTTCGTGCAACATTTGATGCTTTGAAGCACCAGATGCACCCGAAAGACATCGCTGCTCAGCGTGGCTTGAAATTCTCCACACTTCAGGCGCGTCGTCGCGACCTGATCGGCTCGGAAGAGTAGGGGATTACAATGGCTGCTAAGAAAACAGTAACTGTTCAGCAAATCGGAAGCCCGTTGCGTCGTCCCAAGGACCAGCAACAGACTTTGGTCGGTTTGGGCCTGAACAAAATGAACCGTCGTCGCACTTTGGAAGACACTCCTTCCGTGCGCGGCATGATCCGCAAAGTCTCGCACCTTGTGCGCGTGATTGAGGAGTAAGTTCTATGAAACTCAATGGTATTTCCGATAATGCTGGTGCAGCACCGTCACGCAAACGCGTAGGCCGTGGCATTGGTTCCGGTACAGGCAAAACTGGTGGTCGCGGCGTGAAGGGGCAAAAGTCTCGTTCAGGTGTGTCCATCAACGGTTTCGAAGGTGGGCAAATGCCTATCTATCGTCGCTTGCCTAAGCGCGGTTTCTCAAACGCAATGTTCACTTCTAAATATAATGAAGTTTCCATTGCGCGCCTTGAAAAGGCTGTAGAAGCGAAAAAGATCGACGCTAAAAAGCCGATCACTGCTGAAGTCCTTAAAGAAGCTGGTGTTATTCGTCGTGTTCTTGATGGTGTTCGCGTGTTGGGCGGAAGCGAAGCAAAATCCAAGTTCACTCTTGAAGTGGCTGGTGCTTCCAAAGGCGCGATTGAAGCGATTGAAAAAGCTGGTGGCTCAATCAAAATGATTGAAACCGGTTCTGTCAAAGCTGCTGAAGTTGCTGCTGCAAAAGCTGCAAAATCCGCTGCTAAAAAGAAGTAGTTCTTTGACATCTTGAATTTTGAAAAAGCCCGGGCTGGTCTCGGGCTTTTTTACGTTTTGCACTCAGGTCTTTGGTTTTTGTGAGTCTGCGTGAATTGCTACTGGTATTCACAACGCGACAACCCATATTGAAATAATTCGATTCACCTTTTGCGCATTTGACTGGCCTGCTCTAAGACAGGCGCAACAAGATTTTACCAGCTGCTGATTTGCGGCTGATGGGAGACGGAAATGGCATCTGCTGCCGAACAACTCGCTGCTAATTTAAGCTTCTCGACATTCTCGAAAGCAACGGATCTGAAGAAACGTCTTTGGTTCACGCTGTTCGCTTTGATCGTCTATCGATTGGGCACATATATACCTGTTCCGGGAATCGACCCATCACAGCTTGCTGCTGCTTTTGAGCGTCAGAGCCAAGGTGTTCTGGGTATTGTGAATATGTTTGCTGGTGGAGCGGTTGAGCGTTTGGCCATCTTTGCGCTTGGTATTATGCCATATATCTCAGCGTCGATTATCATGCAGTTGATGACTTCTGTTGTTCCTTCGCTCGAAGCTCTTAAGAAAGATGGTGAGCAGGGACGTAAGGTTATCAACCAATACACGCGCTACGGCACAGTTCTTCTGGGTACAGCGCAAGCTTACGGCATCGCGATTGGTCTTTCCAATGCGCCCGGCATGGTTTTGAACCCGGGTTGGTTCTTTATCCTGACGACTGTGATCACCCTTGTTGGCGGCACAATGTTCCTGATGTGGTTGGGTGAGCAAATTACGGCTCGCGGTATCGGCAATGGTATTTCTTTGATTATTTTTGCTGGCATTGTGGCCGCGTTTCCCGCAGCGATTGCACAACTCTTGGATGCCGGTTCTACAGGCTCTATTTCTACCTTGGTCATGCTTGCTATTCTGGTTTCGATCGTCGCTTTGATTGCGTTCATTGTGTTCATTGAACGGGCACAACGCCGATTGCTCATTCAATATCCGAAACGCCAAGTGGGCAATAAAATGTTCCAAGGTGATTCTTCTCATCTGCCGTTGAAGTTGAATACTGCTGGTGTGATTCCACCAATCTTTGCTTCTTCGCTTCTTTTGCTGCCAGCTACGCTCACGGGCTTTTCCGGCACCGAAGGCCAGTCCGAGTGGGTGATTGCTATCTCCACATTCTTGGGCCGTGGTGCGCCGGGGTATCTCTTGTTCTACGGTGGGTTGATTGCTTTCTTCGCATTCTTTTACACAGCGATCACGTTCAATCCGAAAGAGACTGCTGACAATTTGAAGTCACATGGTGGTTTCATCCCGGGTATTCGTCCGGGCGAACGCACAGCCGACTATATCGACTATGTGCTGACTCGCGTTACCGTGCTGGGTGCGCTTTATTTGGTGTTCATTTGTTTGATTCCAGAGATGTTCCTGTCCAATCTTGGTATTTCCGCTTTCCTCGGTGGCACGTCGCTGCTGATTATGGTGAGCGTGACCATGGATACCGTGCAGCAGGTTCAGAGCCATCTCTTTGCTCAGCAATATGAGGGATTGATTGCAAAGTCGAAACTGCGTGGTGGCGACAAGCCAACAACACGCGGTGGAACAAAAAAAGCTCGGGGGAGCAAGCGTAAAAAATGAGACTGATACTGTTAGGCCCACCAGGGGCAGGTAAAGGAACTCAGGCCCAGCGTCTGGTCGAAGAACATAAGATCCCGCAACTCTCCACCGGAGATATGTTGCGGGCGGCTGTGGCTGCAGGAACGGAAACGGGACTGCGCGCCAAAGCTATTATGGATGCCGGAAATCTTGTGTCTGATGATGTGGTGAATGCCATTGTGGCTGAGCGCATCGATGAAGACGACTGCAAGGGTGGTTTCATTCTGGATGGCTATCCACGCACGCTTCCACAAGCAGATGCGGTTGAATCTATGTTGGCTGAACGCGGCACAGCACTTGATGCTGTCGTTGAACTGCGCGTTGATGATGATGCGATGGTTGAACGCGTTGCTGGCCGATACACCTGTGTAAATTGTGGCACGGGCTATCACGACACGTTGAAGCAACCCAAAGCAGACGGGACTTGCGATAAGTGTGGTTTGAAAGAATTTAAACGGCGCCCTGATGACAACGCTGATGCCATGCGCACCCGTTTGCAGGTTTATTACAAAGAGACATCGCCATTGATCGGTTATTACTATGCCAAAGACAAACTCAAGGTTGTCGACGGTATGGGATCAATCGACGGTGTAAGTGAAGAAATTCGTGGCGTTTTGAGCTCTATTTGAGTTGGATTTGGGATTAGGGCAGGGCGATATTTACTCTACCCGCCAGAGTCTTAAAAATGACTCGGTGTTGCTGTTGACGCACGAAGCGAATGGGAATAGATAAGCCCAACAATTCGCGATAATTATGCGATCGGATTCGGGCATTATACATGCGCGGAACGGTCGTTTTCGGGTTTCATTGCCCATTTAAAGTCGCATGTTGCGAGAATACAACTTGTCAATCAGGCGTTAAAACCCTGAAAAAAGACATCATTTCAAGGAGATCAGCGTGGCTCGTATCGCTGGCGTTAACATTCCAACTAACAAACGTACCGTTATTGCATTGCAATACATTCATGGTATCGGCAAAAAACATGCTGCTGACATCATCACGAAAGCAAATATTCCTGCGGAACGTCGCGTGAATCAACTTTCTGATGCAGAAGTTTTGCAGATTCGTGAAATCATCGACCGTGACCATATGGTTGAAGGTGATCTGCGTCGTGAAGTGTCCATGAACATCAAACGTCTCATGGATCTAGGTTGCTACCGTGGCTTGCGCCATCGTCGTAGTCTTCCTGTTCGCGGTCAGCGCACGCATACCAACGCACGTACTCGTAAGGGTCCTGCGAAGGCGATTGCAGGTAAAAAGAAGTAATTTAATTTCGATTAAGACACCGCCGGAATGCTGGCGTTGTCTTATCGAGGTTTTCAGGTGTAGCCGCCGGAATTACGGCGGCGCTTATATCATAAAAGGGACTGACATATGGCAAAAGATGCCGCTCGCGTTAAACGCCGCGAAAGAAAAAATATTGCGTCAGGCGTGGCTCACGTCAACTCAACTTTCAACAACACGATGATCACAATTACCGATGCTCAAGGCAACACCATTGCATGGTCGTCTGCTGGTGCTCAGGGTTTCAAGGGCTCACGTAAGTCTACACCTTTTGCTGCACAGGTTGCTGCGGAAGATGCAGGCAAGAAAGCTCAAGATCACGGCATGAAAACTTTGGAAGTTGAGGTGAGCGGACCTGGTTCAGGTCGTGAATCAGCACTTCGTGCGCTTCAGTCTATCGGTTTTGTCATCACATCCATTCGCGATGTGACTTCAGTGCCGCACAATGGTTGCCGCGCGCGTAAACAACGCCGCGTTTAATCTGCTTTTTAGAGCCCCGGCATCCATTTCGCGGGGCTACGACGTTCGTTGTTACGAGTGGATGGTAACAACATTTTCATAAAGGATTTTTCCATGATCCATAGAAATTGGCAGGAACTGATCAAACCAAATAAGCTGGAAGTAAATTCTTCCGGTACCAAAGGCACAATGGTTGCCGAGCCGCTTGAGCGCGGATTTGGTTTGACACTTGGCAACGCTCTGCGACGCGTATTGCTTTCATCGCTTCAAGGTGCAGCTGTAACAGGCGTGCAAATTGACGGCGTATTACACGAATTCTCGTCTATTCCAGGCGTTCGTGAAGACGTGACCGACATTATTCTCAACATCAAAGAACTTGCCATCCGCATGGAAGGCGAGGGCCCTAAACGCATGGTTGTGCGCAAAGAGGGTGCTGGTGTTGTTACTGCTGGTGATATCCAAACTGTTGGCGATATCGAAATTCTGAACCCTGAACTCGTGCTTTGCACGCTGGATGATGAAGCTGAAATCCGCATGGAGTTCACCGTCAACACCGGTAAGGGATATGTGGCTGCTGAGCGCAATCGCCCGGAAGACGCACCAATTGGTCTTATCCCGGTAGATAGCCTCTACTCACCTGTGAGAAAAGTCTCCTACAAGACTGAAAACACACGTGAAGGTCAGGTTCTCGATTATGATAAACTGACTTTGACTGTGGAAACAGACGGTTCTGTGAGCCCTGACGATGCTGTGGCTTATGCTGCGCGCATTATGCAAGATCAATTGTCTATCTTCGTGAATTTCGAAGAGCCACAAAAAGAAGTTGTACAGGAAGAAGTGACAGAGCTCGCTTTCAACCCTGCGCTTCTGAAAAAAGTCGACGAATTGGAATTGTCTGTCCGTTCTGCAAACTGCTTGAAGAACGACAACATCGTTTACATCGGCGATTTGATCCAAAAGACAGAAGGCGAAATGCTTCGCACTCCAAACTTTGGTCGCAAGTCACTGAACGAAATCAAAGAAGTTCTGGCCACAATGGGTCTCCATCTCGGTATGGAAATTCCTGCATGGCCGCCTGAGAACATCGAAGATCTCGCAAAACGTTACGAAGACCAGTACTAATATAATTTAACGCTCCGGGCTTAAGTCCTAGGCCGGAGCTTTTTCTGAAGGAGAAGGCAAATGAGACACCGTAAACAAGGGCGTAAGCTCAATCGTACAGCCAGCCACCGTAAGGCAATGTTCAAGAACATGGCTGTGTCTATTTTGACTCATGAGCAAATTGTAACAACTCTGCCAAAAGCAAAAGAAATGCGTTCTATCGTCGACAAGCTGATCACACTCGGCAAGCGTGGCGATTTGCATGCACGTCGTCAGGCTGCATCGCAACTTCAGGATGCTGCTGCTGTAAAGAAGCTGTTTTCCGTGCTTGGTGATCGCTACAAGGACCGTGCCGGTGGTTACACTCGCGTTCTCAAAGCTGGTTACCGTTATGGTGACAACGCACCAATGGCTGTTATCGAGCTTGTTGAGCGCGATGTGGATGCCAAAGGTAAAGCCGACCGCGAGCGCATGGAAGCTGAAGAAGCTGCAATGCCAGCTGAAGCAACAGCTGAGACTGCTGCATAAAGACTGGCGGAAGCTGTTTCATCAAGAAACGTAAAGTTTCAAACAAAAAGGGCTGCTTGGCGTAATGTCAGGCAGCCCTTTTTGATTCTAAACCTGCGAGAAATCAACAATGACTAAAACAATTCTGGTAACAGGCGTAACAGGCTTTATCGCAGGCCATGTGGTGCATGAATTGTTGGGGCGGGGTTATTCGGTGCGCGGCACTGTGCGCAGTTTGCAGAGAGCCGAAAAACTTAAAGCACTCTACGAGAATTTGGGTCATGACCCCGCAAAATTCGAGCTGGTAGAACTCGATTTGGAGAAAGACACTGGCTGGGCGCAAGCTATGGCAGAGTGCACGGCCGTTCAACACATAGCGTCGCCATTCCCGATGGAAGAACCCGATGACAAAATGGCCCACGTGCCGGCAGCAAAGGGTGGGGCACTGCGTGTGTTGGAAAATGCACGTAAAGCCGGAGTGCCCAAAGTCGTTCTCACATCATCCACCGTGTCGATCACCAATGGTGTTAATAAACCCCAAGGTTATGTCTTCACCGAAGAAGATTGGTCAAACACAGATGCACCTGACATTCGCGCTTACGCTTTATCCAAGACTTTAGCTGAGAAAGCGGCTTGGGATGATGTAGAGCAATATGGTGGTCCGATCCTAACCGTCATGAACCCCAGTTTCGTGGTGGGGCCGCTTCTCAACGATGATCTTGGAACATCGTGCACTTTGATCAAACAGTTTTTCGATGGAAAGTTTCCAGCAGTTCCTGAATTGTGTTTTGGCATTGTGGACGTGCGCGACGTCGCCGAAGCCCACATCAACGCCATGGAACGCGAAACAGCTAATGGCAAACGCTATTTGCTGTCAGCGGGCACTATGCCCATGATCGAGATCGCCAAAACGTTAAAACAAGCTTTTCCTGAAAAATCCCGAAAACTACCCAAATTCCAATCGCCAGCCTTTCTGGTACGGATCATCGCTCTGTTCGACAAATCCGTAAAAGGCATCCTCCCCGAAGTCGGTCGCTTGTATGAAGTCGACGGGAGCAGGGCACGCGAAGAGTTAGGCATCAATTTCACCAGCCGCGAAGATGCACTAATTGCATTGGGTGAAAGTTTAATTGAACGGAAGTTGATCTAGCTACATTCAAGTGATGGCAGCAATGAGCCCAATGCGCTTTTTGCCACAAAATGAACGAAGGGCGGCAATGTTGCCCCGTTATCCGTCTCGTCTGGGCTCGTCTATATTGTCAGAAAACAATGCGATTTTGTTACCGTGAGGGTCGCGAAGGTAGCCAACAAAAAAATGAGACCCATACGAGGTGCGGAAGCCTGGCTGCCCCTCGTCAGAACCGCCAGCGGCAAGGGCTGCCGAGTGAAGGTCACGAATTTGGCTTTGGCTGCTCCCCTCAAACGCTACCATAGCGCCGTTCCCAGCGGAAGCAGGGTCTCCATTAAAAGGTGATTTAACGTAGAAATCTGGAGAAACAGGTGATTTACCCAATGGTACGGGCAGTATGTAACTCAGGTCACCATGATACTTTTCTAGCTTGTAACCAAGGGCAGGCAGGAACGCAGAGTAAAACTGTTCCGCGCGAGCTATATCGTCTGCACCAACGGTGACATAGGCTATCATGGGGCGCTTTTCCTTTTCTAAGTTTTGATTATTGCAACGAAGCTATCTTGCTCCGGTAAGCCTAAATGAAATTAGATCAATAAACACTTATCTTTATAAATTCCTCCAAAGCAGACACTGGCGCATGAGATACGTACGGTCACTTTGTCCACCTCTCGGTCATCCATTTCCAAGTTAAATTCCACTTTTGCAACTTATGCCAAAGCCTATAAGTTTTTTGCTGGCCCGAAGGGGTGGGTGCACAGAGTGAAACGATTGCACTTGACATAATACCATTTGGTGTCATAAATAATGATACCAAATGGTATTACAAAAGAGCATCAATGCCTCAAATGTCCTCAGTTTCCACCACAGCGATATTATTTGGCCCGGCATTTATGGGTGCTGGTAAGATCTCATCGTTTGATCGCTCAAGTTGCGTGTGGGGTATCCCAAAAGATGGCGCGTTTGAATTCCAGCAGGTGCAACAATGACCAACACAGAACAAATGGGTTTTCGTGCGCTGGCTGACCCCACACGCCGTGACATTTTGCAGTTGTTAGCACAAAGCGACATGACGATTGCGGAGGTTGCGGACAATTTCCAAATGACGAGAGGTGCCGTCAAAAAACATCTCACAATTCTTGAAGAGGGTGATCTGATATCTGTGCGGGTGAGTGGCAGATCAAGAATGAACACGCTCAATACAGATGGAATAAAGCGGGTCTTTGACTGGTTCAGCTACTTCGATTCTTTCTGGGATGATCGCCTCAGTAAATTAAAAACTGAAATTGAAAAGGACACACAATGACTGAAACAATATTGCGTAAATCGATCTACCTTAAAGCATCGCCGTCCGATGTATGGGCTTATCTGACTGATCCCGAGAAACTTGCTATTTGGTTTCATAAGCCGAAAACTCCTCTGGAGGTCGGTGAATACGAAATGTTTGGAACAGAAAGCGGTGACAAACTCATGTGGGGTGATGTGCTTGTGAGCGATCCACCCAATCGGTTGGAATATACTTTCTCTATTGCCCCGATGGGTGGGGCTATAAGCACAGTAAAATGGCGTTTGGAAGAAGTGCCTGGCGGGACATATTTGTCTCTGATCCATGAAGGATTGCCTCAAGGCGCTGAAGCATTTGGATTGACACTCGCCTTAGATAAAGGATGGGACGATCACATTGCGCGAATGCGAAATTCCCTTCACGACAGCTAAGATATATTTTACCGATCCCGGCGGTCTGATTGTTGAGATCGATGCAATAACACGTGTGGATGATTGATTCATTCACATGACTTCCCCATTTCAATCTCAAACTCCACCTTTGCACATCATGACAAAGCCCCTATGTTCATTCACTGATATTAAGGGGATTCTCGATGCACAGAGTTGGTTCAATTCCATTTGACATTAAGGGCGATCAGATCGCTGTTTTGTTTGTAACGTCGCAAACACGGGGACGGTGGATTTTGCCGAAAGGCTTGACGAAGACTGGTGAAACACATGCTGAGACTTGCTTGCGCGAAGGCTTTGAAGAAGCCGGTGTGAATGGTGTGGTCATGGAAGATTTTCCACTTACGGTATCCATAAACAAACAAAGTGCTGATGGAAAACAAGCAGTTCCCGTGACCTATTATCCTGTGCTGGTCAAAGAGCAAGTTGATGAATGGCCAGAAATGGCCAAACGAGAGCGCCATTGGGCATTGCTGAGCGACGCCTTAAAAGTGGTGCACCGCGAAGATTATCTTGCTTTGATCAAACAGTTTGAAGTGCTGGCACCTTGGATTAAAGAAGCTGCAGAAGCCCATAAATCGTAGCCGCTAATAAAGCTGATGCGGGAACAGTAATCACCCAAGCCGCGGCAATCGACAATACAAACTTACGACGCACCAAACGGCGCTTGCGGCGGTTGACCTTGGTGGCAAATGCGTCTTCAGCAGTGGCATTGAGTTTATGGCCCGGGCGGAGTTTCTTCTTGTTTGGATTTTCCGAGTATTCCCGCAAGAAGCCAACTCCAAACACCGCACCCACCGCGATATGGGTAGAACTCACAGGCAGTCCCAGCGTGGTTGCGATCAAAACCGTGACGGCTGCAGATAGCGCCACGCAATAAGCACGGGGTGAATTCAAGCGTGTGATTTTCTCGCCTACCACTGCAATCAGTTTGGGCCCGAATAATCCAAGACCCAACGCAATACCAAACGCACCTACCACCATCACCCAAAGCGGGATGGAGACTTTACTGGCGATTTCACTTGTGTCGCCAATGGTTGAAACAATCGCGGCGAGGGGGCCAACGGCATTGGCCACATCATTTGCTCCGTGTGCAAACGAGAGCAAGGCTGCTCCAATGATCAAAGGCAAGTCGAACAAACGATAAATGTCTTTTTTACGGTTTTCTAATCCCAGCGTTCGCTTTGCGATATAAGGACGAGACGCAAAATAAGCCGCAGCAAAACAGAATATGGAAAACAGTACGATCTCGATAAGAGATGGTTTCCAGATTTTCTTCAAACCCTTCATGGACATGTAAGCCGCAAATGCCGCTGCCATAAGAGCTATTAAAACAGGAACCCATCGTCGTGCGGCTTCCAATCTGTCTTCGACATTCAGAATTTTTACTTTAATAAAATATAGCAACATCGCAGCGACTAGGGCGCCGAACACCGGGGAAATCACCCAACTGGCAGCGATGGCAGCCATAGTACCCCAATTCACCAATCCAACACCCGCTGCAGCGATGCCTGCGCCCAAAACGCCACCGACAATTGAGTGGGTCGTTGAAACAGGAGCGCTGAGTATGGTCGCAAGGTTGATCCAGAGACCTGCAGCCAACAATGCACTCAACATAAGATAGCGGAATTGCTCAACAGTGACTTCACCACCCGGCGCTATAATACCTTTAGAAACTGTTGCCACAACGTCGCCACCGGCGAGCAATGCTCCTGCGGTTTCGCAAACAGCAGCAATGACCACAGCGGCAAACACGGTCAACACCTTGCCACCCACGGCAGGGCCCATATTGTTTGCCACATCATTTGCGCCGATGTTCAACGCCATATAGCCGCCAACGACTGCGGCAATAACAATCAGGAGAGTTTCTTCACCCAACCCTGTATAAGAATTGCCGATAAAAATGGCGACCAGCGCCAGAAACAGAATTGAAAGTCCAATGGGGACGATAATGCCGCGTAAGCCTAATGATTGAGATTGGCCGAAGCTAAAGCGTCTTAGATCATTGACATATCTGTTCTCGGGACTTTTTTGCGGATTGTTCACGTTCTTTTACCCCAGATCGTCATGGCATTCATGTCTAATTATTGCGCGCACCCTAACGGTCTCACTCCTTAAACTGAAATTGCTTTTGTGATTTATGCACAGGGGAGCGTACCAAAAAATCCAGCGATGACTATCGCACAGATTTTACCTCTTCGCTTCAATCTCACCTTTGCCCCATCGATGCGATGCTTTAGGTTTAAAATCAAATTGAACCACATGACCAGAATTTTGGAGCTTTGCATGTTGAACCTGTCGAATTGGCGCGTATTGAAAGCCGTTTTTACGGGCATGGTTGTGAGCGGGGTGATTGCAGCGCATTCGGGCGCAGCATTGGCTCAAGATGCGTCGTCAGGTTTGCGCGGTACATCAAGCGAGTTGAAGCTTGTGCCTCAAGGCGACGCACAATTGCGTTATTCGTTTGCGCCTCTGGTAAAGCAAACAGCGCCCGCCGTTGTAAACGTTTATGCGGCGGTGAAAGTGCAGCAACGCCAATCGCCTTTTGCGGGCGATCCATTTTTCGAACAATTCTTCGGTGGTAAAGTGTTTGGCGGGCGTCAACGACAACGTACATCACGGTCCCTTGGTTCAGGTGTCATTGTTGGCGAAGAGGGCATTGTGATCACCAATCACCATGTGATCAAAAATGCCAGCGAAGTGAAAGTAGCTCTGTCCGATGGGCGCGAATATCCGGCAGAAATTAAATTGATCGACGAGCAATCGGATTTGGCCGTATTGAAACTGAATGCAGAGCGCACATTTCCGGTTGTGCCTTTGGGAGATTCAGAATCCCTCGAAGTGGGCGACCTTGTTTTGGCATTGGGCAATCCGTTTGGTGTCGGGCAAACCGTGACCAGCGGCATCGTTTCAGCTCTTGCCCGCAGTCAACGGGGCAAGGATGATTTCGGGTTCTTTATTCAAACGGACGCGTCTATCAATCCAGGCAATTCTGGTGGTGCATTGGTGGATATGCAGGGTCGTCTGATTGGCGTGAATACATCTATTTTCACCAAGTCGGGCGGTTCAAACGGCATCGGCTTTGCTGTTCCGTCGAACATGGTAAAAGTGGTGTTAGAAAGTGTGCGAGGCGGTAGTGATCGCTTGTTACGTCCTTGGGTCGGCGCAAGTTTTCAAGCTGTGACTGCCGATATTGCTGATTCTATTGGGTTGGAACGTCCACGTGGCGCGCTTGTGGCTGGGGTCATTGAAGGTGGCCCAGCTGAAGAGGCGGGTTTGAAGTTGGGTGATGTTGTTCTAATGATCGATGGAAAACCAATAGAACATGCAGATGCATTGGGGTATCGACTTGCCACGGCGGGCACGGGCCGCACTGTGAAGTTGTCTGTCTTGTCGCGCAATACCAAAAAAGATCTACAACTGGCTCTCGCACCTGCACCTGAAACGCCGGCGAGAGATACGAGAGTTATTCGTGGAAGGTCACCTTTCACAGGTGCACAAGTCGCCAACTTGTCGCCACGCTTAGCACAGGAAATCCGGGTGGACACTGGAAAACGCGGTGTTGTTGTGATGGGCGTCAAACGTCGTAGCCCTGCTTCACGCATTGGGTTTAGGGCAGGTGATATCATTTTGGAGATCAATGAAGAGCGCATTGAGTCCACCCGCCAATTGGATGAGTTGTCAAATGCTGGTGGGCGCGGTTGGGACTTCGTTCTTGAACGCAATGGCAGACGTTACGAACAATATATCAGGTGAGTATTCATTCTCGTGGCTGATCTTTTCAAAGAAAAATCATCAACGGATACTAACGCGGACACGTCTCGTCCATTGGCGGATCGCATGCGTCCAAAGTCGCTTGTCGAAGTAGTCGGGCAAGATCATCTTTTGGGGCAAGAAGGTGTTCTAAGCCGCATGTTGTCGTCCGGATCATTGGGCAGTTTGGTGTTCTGGGGCCCGCCAGGCACGGGCAAGACCACCGTCGCACGTCTTCTCGCTGATGAGAGTGAACATCACTTCGAGCAAATTTCGGCAATTTTTTCTGGCGTTGCTGATCTCAAAAAGGTGTTTGATGGAGCCCGTCATCGAGCTGGTAATGGGGTGAAAACGCTGCTGTTCGTAGATGAAATTCACCGTTTCAACAAAGCTCAGCAGGATTCATTCTTACCCGTCATGGAAGACGGAACGATAACACTTGTCGGCGCAACCACAGAAAACCCGTCATTTGAATTGAACGCAGCGGTTTTATCTCGCGCGCGGGTGCTCACGTTTCACGCTCATGATGAAACCAGCTTGCTTGCACTTTTGGATCGTGCAGAAGAATTGGAAGAGAAAACACTGCCGCTTGATGAAGAAGCACGACAGGTTTTGGTGCGTATGGCTGATGGCGATGGCAGAGCTATACTGACACTGGCCGAAGAGGCGTGGCGTGCGGCCCGACCTGATGAAATGTTCGATGCCAAAACTCTGCAAGAGGTTTTACAGCGTCGTGCACCAATTTACGACAAAGGCGCTGATGGCCACTACAATCTCATTTCTGCACTGCACAAAGCTGTGAGAGGGTCAGACCCGGATGCAGCACTCTATTATCTGGCGCGCATGATGGATGCTGGCGAAGATCCACTGTTCTTGGGTCGAAGATTAGTGCGTATGGCTTCGGAAGATATCGGTATGGCCGACCCGCAAGCACTGGTGGTCGCTAATGCTGCGAAAGACACATACGATTATTTAGGATCTCCTGAAGGAGAATTAGCTCTGGCTCAAGCGTGCGTTTATCTCGCGACAGCACCAAAATCCAATTCGCTTTATGTGGCTTTCAAAACGGCTATGCGCGTGGCGAAAGACGCGGGATCTTTACCACCACCCAAACACATATTGAACGCTCCCACCGAACTCATGAAAGAAGAAGGTTACGGCACAGGGTATCTTTATGATCACGACCAACCTGATGCATTTTCTGGCCAAGACTACTTTCCTGAACGTTTGGGGCGGCAGAAATTCTACGACCCTGTTGATCGTGGTTTTGAACGCGATATTCGCAAACGCGTAGACTATTGGGCGAAGTTAAGAGCCGAGCGAGAAAAGCGCTCTTAAATAATGTTCGTTCAATGATGAATTTATAAACTTTGAAGCGGGCCTTCGGGGCCTGTTTTGCTTTGTGGGTTGGCGGCCCTCTTTTTGTTGGCCATGCACTGTGCAATCGGCTAAATGGCATATTATGTTGCATGTTGTTCTTGTATTTTTAGGCGGTGGCCTCGGGGCCGCTGGGCGTCATTTGGTTGGGCTTGCTGCCCTTCGTCAATTTGGCCCGGGATTTCCCTTCGGCACATTGATCGTCAATGTGGTTGGCTCGCTGCTTATTGGAGTGATTATTGGATGGTTGGCGCGGCGCGGTGTCAGCGGCAGTGATTGGCGTTTGTTTTTAACCACTGGAATGTTGGGCGGGTTTACAACCTTCTCTGCATTCTCATTGGATGTGGCTAATATGTGGGAGCGCGGGGACCTTGGAACCGCCGCATTCTATGTGGGCAGCAGCGTGATTGTTTCTGTTTTGGCTGTGTTTGCGGGGCTTTGGTGCGCCCGAACATTTGTGCCTGTTGGAGTTTAAGATATGGCGCTCACAGGTGTGTCACAAAAGACGGTCGAAGATGATGAATCCGGAATGCGTTTGGACCGTTGGTTCAAAGTGCATTTTCCGGGATTGGGCTTTGGCAAATTACAAAAACTTCTCCGGTCAGGTCAAGTTCGGGTTGATGGTGGTCGTGTGAAAACCGCTTCGCGTTTGGAAGCGGGGCAGGTGGTGCGTATTCCTCCACTTGATACGGATGTATCAGAGAAGCCTTTGCACATGACCGCCAACACAATTCGTGACAGACACGATGAAGACGTGTTGCGCGATATGGTTCTTTATGAGGACAAGAAAGTACTTGTCTTCAATAAACCTGCTGGTTTAGCGGTGCAGGGCGGTTCAGGCATCAATCGGTCTGTGGATTCCATGCTTGAATCTCTGCGCGATAAAAGCGGGCAAAAACCGCGCCTGTGTCACCGTTTGGACAAAGATACATCGGGTGTTTTGGTTGTGGCAAAAACCCGGGGTGCGGCTGCTGAATTGACCAAAAGCTTTCGCCATCGTGATACCGATAAAACCTATTGGGCTTTGGTCCAAGGCATTCCGCGCGAACGGGAAGGG
Organism: uncultured Rhizobiaceae group bacterium; assembly: GCA_938010435.1. Taxonomy (GTDB): domain Bacteria; phylum Pseudomonadota; class Alphaproteobacteria; order Rhizobiales; family Rhizobiaceae; genus Pseudahrensia. The sequence continues at coordinate 24,199 of CALLUS010000010.1, forward strand.
CGTATCTCCACCTATTTGGTGAAAGAACAAACGGAAGATGGAGACCGCATGCGTGTGGCGCGCCATGGGGAACGCCATGCAGACCATGCTGTCTCGTTTTACAGAGTGATTGACTCCAACCCACGCACCGTCTGCTGGATTGAAATGAAACCGCATACGGGCCGCACTCACCAATTGAGGGTTCATGCGCAACATATAGGGCACCCAATTATTGGTGATCCCAAATATTTCGATGTACAGAATTTTGAAGTGCCCGGAGGAATTCAAAAACGTCTCCATCTTCATGCAAGACGCATCCGTATTCCTCACCCTGACCCTGATCAATCAATTCTCGACATTACCGCGCCATTGCCACCGCACATGGTGCAAAGTTGGAACCTGTTTGCTTTCGACGAAGCTGACGGTTTAAACGATGAAGACGATTTGGTTTAGAACGCATTCTTTATCATTGAACACTTCAAATAGCTCAATGAAACACTTAGTTTGAGAGCAATGACATACGGCACTGGACACGAAATTGGGGCACGAAATGGCTGATATATTAGGCGACCGCGACGACAATATCCCAGATCGCCCCACACGTGTTGCAGAGCCTTCGCGAGAAAGTCAACTTCCAAAGAAATTCTATAAATCTGCTGAAGTCGCTGAAGAGGATGGGCTTTTCAAAGTCCTGCTTGATGGACGACCTGTACGAACGCCCGGGAAAGCTGTGCTTCAGTTAAATTCACATTCAGTGATGGAAAACATTTCAAGTGAGTGGAATGCTCAGATTGAACGTATTGACCCAATGACGATGCCGGTCACCCGTTTGATCAACACCACTATAGATGGTGTTTCTACTGATATGCAGGCGGTCAAGGAAGATATCATCCGTTACGCGGGAACAGACCTGCTTTGCTACCGTGCAGAAGCTCCAGAGCAGTTGGTTGACCAGCAAAACGAGCTATGGGACCCGGTTATCGATTGGGCTCAAAGTGCATTGAACGCCCGTTTCGTATTGGCTGCGGGCGTCATGCATTTGGATCAACCGCCGGAATCCATCAATGCATTTGGTGTGCATGTGGGACAAATAGATAAACCAGCGGTGCTGGCCGCTACCCATGTTGTAATGACGCTAACCGGATCAGCTATTTTGGCAATGGCCGTTCTGAAGGATCATCTCACCGCTGATGAAGCTTGGAAACTGGCGCATCTGGATGAAGATTGGAACATATCTTTGTGGGGCGAAGATGAAGAGGCGATGGAACGCCGTGCAAAGCGCCTGATAGATATGACGGCCGCTTATCATGTCATCAGGGCCATGACATGAACGAGGTCCATGGAGTAGCTTCTAAAACATCCAGAACTTGGATGATCAAAGGCTTGCTTCTGTCTCTCTGCGTCGGGATATTCAGTGGATTGGTGGGAGAGATATATGCTGCAATATTTTACCCCAGCGAAAGTGCTCAAAACTATCAAGGCTTCAGAACCGGCGCTTCTATTGGATTGATCTCGACCCTGATCGAGTATTTCTACATCAGAAACGTTCGCCAAAGCTGGATCAGGCGTGTTGCATTTTTGCCCGGTCTTCTGGTGCGAATTTTGGTGCTCACGTTGATTGTACGCATTTGTTTGGTGGGAAATGATTTGCTGACGCAGTATGTCCGTGGTTTGCCATTGGTTGTGGAAGAACCTTTCAACGAACAGGTGCGAGATACGTTGTTCAGCATGGCGTTGGTGATTGTATTCGTTATCTTGTCTCAGTTGTCGTCCATTATAGGTTTTAAACGGTTCGTGAACTTGGTGGTCGGTCGTTACTACCGGCCCGTCGATGAAGAACGCATATTTTTGTTTGTCGACCTCGTGGGATCGTCCCAATTGGCGCGCAAACTCGGTAATGTCCGGTTCCATGAATATTTGTCAGAATTTTTCTACCAAGCAGATGCAGCTATTGTTGGCACTGGCGGCGAGGTGGTTTCCTACGTGGGCGACGCTGTAATCGTTACGTGGCCTTTGGGCAAGGACAAACGAAAGAATGCACGTTGCTTGCAAGCGCTGAAAATATTGGACGGGCGAATGAAAATGAGCGCGAGCCATTTTGAAGAAGAATATGGAGTTAAACCTGAATATCGTGCCTCCATTCATGGTGGCCCTGTGGTTGTGGGCGAGTGTGGTGACAGCCGCAGACAAGTGACGTTTCTGGGCGATGTGGTGAATATGACAGCACGTATGGAAGGTGTGGCTAAAGAACTGGGAGTGCAAGTTTTAGCGTCCAGTGAAGTGCTGGAGCGTATAGAAGTTCCAAATGGCTTGAACATTGAATCAATTGGCCTTGTTGAATTAAAGGGTGCTGACCGAGAATTCGTTTTGAACAAACTGGTTTTTGCGACACAGTGATTTCCAATTGCCGCATCGCGGGCAGGACTGGAACACACCGCCATGAGCGTAACAGAAACAGCCACTAATATGTCTTCTCACAACACTGTCGCTCGCGGCATGGTGTTGATGGTGATTGCGATGTTGTTGTTGCCATTGATGGACGGTTTGGCGAAAGTGCTTGCCGTAAATTACCAGGTCACTGCAGGGCAAACGACATTTGGTCGGTTTTTTGTCCAAGCCAGTTTACTGGCTCCAGTGATCATTGTGATCTATGGTCCCAAAGCTTTGGTGCCGAAACAGGTTTTCATAAACTTGCTGCGCGGCGCAATCATGAGCCTTGCTGTCATGATCTTCTTTGCAACGTTGCGCTATATGCCAATTGCTGATGCAATCGCCGTTTTTTTTATTGAGCCGTTTATCCTCACCGTGCTGTCGGTGATCATCTTGAAAGAACAAGTTGGATGGCGTCGCCGCATAGCTGTTTTATGCGGTTTTGCTGGTGCCATGTTTATCATTCAACCCAGCTATCAAGTGTTTGGAGCTGTTTCGCTGATGCCAATTGCGACTGCATTTTTGTTTGCTGTCTATCTTATTTTAACCCGTCAATTTGCGGCGGAAGACAACGCCATGAGTATGCAGTTTGTGGCAGGCATTGGTGGTGTGTTGATGTTGACCTGCGTGTTGAGCGTTGGAAATATGTTGAATTGGGAAGACTTCTCATCTCCGGACATTCCTGAGTTTGGTATCAGATGGTTGCTCATCTTCGCCATCGGCGCACTGGCAACTGTTGGTCATCTCATGGTGGTCATGGCTTTCCGTTTGGCCAGTGCTTCCATTCTTGCACCGTTTCAATATCTGGAAATCGTGACCGCCACATCCTTGGGGTATTGGTTATTTGGTGACTTTCCAGACGCCCTGAAATGGTTCGGCATTGCCATCATCGTATCGTCAGGAATCTATCTCTTTCTGCGCGAAAAAGCAGTTTCAGAACAGGACGCAGTTCCTCAATCACCTGAAACATTCAACTAAGCATTTTACAATCGCTCTGCATGCCATTTGATATGGTCTTCCATAAATGTCGAGACGAAGAAATAAGAATGATCGTAACCGGGCTGCATACGCAGTGTGAGCGGTATGTCTGCTTTCTCACAAGCATCCTTCAACAACCATGGCCGTAATCCATCGTCCAAGAAACTGTCTGCGTCCCCTTGATCAACGAGAAACTCGGAAAACCGGCGGCCATTCTCAATCAACAATGTCGCGTCATATTCAGCCCACAATTCCGGATTGTCACCGAGATATTTTGCAAATGCGCCTGCTGACCAATCTGCCGTTGTGGGCTGGGCGATAGGGGCAAAGGCTGAACAGGATTTGAACGTGTCAGGGTTTTTCAATGCGATGGTCAAAGCCCCATGACCGCCCATGGAATGACCGAAAACACCTTGGCGTTTCATATCAACAGTGAAATTTTTTGCGACTAATTCAGGCAGTTCTTGAGTAATGTATGAATACATATTGTAGTTTTTGCGCCAAGGTTCCGCTGTGGCATCGAGATAAAACCCAGCCCCGGAACCAAATTGCCAATTGCCATCATCGTCCGGCACGTTGTCGCCACGAGGGCTGGTGTCAGGGCAAATAATGGCCACGCCATATTTTGCCGCGTGGGCACGATATTCCCCTTTGTCCATCACATTGGTGTGGTTACAGGTCAGCCCTGAAAGATACCAGAGTACAGGAACAGGACCGGCTTTTGCTTGGGGCGGCATGTAAACGGCAAAGGTCATGTCGCATCCACAAACTTTGGAAGCGTGGGTGTGTACGGTTTGAGTGCCTCCAAAGGCAACGGCAGTTGAGTGAGTTTCCATAGTCGGTCCTGTTAGTTTGCTTTCAAACCTTGTGACACCATCCGGTCCAAGACTTGCAAAAAGTTGGACCGGTCTTTCGCCTCAAAGCTTCGGTTGTATGTTTGGTTTTGGTTTGTTTCTCGTAAATGTTGCTTCAATTCTCGCATAGCGAGCGCCATGCCGATAGTTTCATGGGTAAATGGTTTGCCTGTGGGGCCAAGCGGGTGGGCCTCTTTCTCCAAGATGCGTGCGGCCAGTGGAATATCCGAAGTGATGACAATATCACCGGTTCTTGCCTCGTCAGCAATCCAGTCGTCAGCTACATCGGCACCCGCGCTGACGATAATATTGTGTATGCGCGGATCGCGGGAAGGGCGCATCCCCCCGTTGGATACAACATAAACTTCCACACCATAGCGCTCGGCCACCTTATGGACTTCATCCTTTACGGGGCAGGCATCAGCATCGATGAAAATTCGAAGGCTCACTGAATTGGATTCCAACGATTATTGTGATTCTGAAACTTCCGGCCGTTTGATGCAACGTAAGTATATTCCATCATTGCTGGCCATGAATTCACCATTTCCGCCACGTTGGCTGGTGTCTGTGAAGCGCAACAGCACTCTATATCCGTTGTTAGAGAGTCGCCACACCACATCGCCATTTTGCTTGGTTGCTCTTTCGATCTTCGGCAAAAGCAACATTGTGTCTGTTCTGTTGTCGAGACTTTGAATGCCTTTTGAAGTGCGAAAATAGACAATGTCGCCAACCAGTTCTTTCCTGTTTTCGGGGAAAATGCGTTCCACGTCGCGGCTGAATTTAAGACGGCTCAATTGCATGGCTGTCCGACATTTTTGCACGGCGTTGTTTGCAACAATGTCTGTTATGGGTTCAGTGGGTGAGTTAGTGAGTTTTGACCAAGGCCCGAGAAGGAACGGGTCCAACTCTTTTTCTTCTGCGGATAGTTCTACCTCAGGGGTAGCATTAGGGTCGGGTGTCGTTGTCGGAGTTTCAGCGGGTTTTTGCACCAATGCCGGTTCTTGCGTGGACGATTGTGTGGAGTCCTGAGTAGTGGATTGCGCAAATGTAGGGGCGATTGCAACAGATAAGCAAAGACCCGATGCAACGATCACTGCGTTACAACCTTTATGAAAAAGAGACAGCAACTCAAATAGCCTAGAATTCAACCACTGCGCGAATGGATTTTCCTTCGTGCATCAGGTCAAACCCTTTGTTGATATCTTTTAGCGGAAGGGTGTGGGTGATCATCGGATCGATTTGAATTTTTCCATCCATATACCAATCCACAATTTTTGGCACGTCGGTGCGACCACGCGCACCGCCAAATGCACTGCCACGCCATGAACGGCCAGTGACGAGTTGGAAGGGGCGTGTGGAAATCTCTTCTCCAGCACCTGCCACGCCGATGATGATGCTTTCACCCCAGCCTTTGTGCGCGCATTCCAGCGCCACACGCATAACATTGGTGTTGCCTATACATTCGAAGGAATAATCCGCCCCGCCGCCAGTCATTTCCACCAGCGCATCAACCTGCTCTTGGTGGTTCATGCCAGTCGGGTTCAGAAAGTGGGTCATGCCGAATTTCTCGCCCCATTCCTTCTTGTCGTCGTTCAGATCAACACCAACAATTTTATTGGCACCGATCAAACGCAGGCCCTGAATAACGTTGAGGCCAATGCCCCCAAGACCAAAGACAACCGCGTTGCAGCCAGCTTCTGCTTTCGCAGTGTTAATCACAGCGCCAATGCCCGTGGTGACGCCACAACCAATGTAGCAAATCTTGTCGAACGGTGCATCTTCACGCACTTTCGCCAGAGCAATTTCCGGCACAACTGTGAAATTGGCAAATGTAGACGTGCCCATATAGTGCATGATCGGTGTACCATCTAAGCTAAAACGGCTCGTCCCGTCAGGCATCACACCAGCACCCTGTGTGGTTCTTATTTGCTGGCAAAGGTTTGTTTTGGGGTTGAGGCAATATTCGCACACGCGGCATTCCGGCGTGTAAAGCGGAATAACGTGGTCGCCTTTCTTCAAAGATGTGACGCCCGGTCCCACATCAACCACAATGCCTGCACCCTCATGGCCGAGAATTGCGGGAAAAATGCCTTCGGGATCAGCGCCCGAACGGGTGAATTCATCGGTGTGGCAAATGCCTGTGGCTTTGATCTCAACCAGAACTTCGCCCGCCTTTGGGCCTTCCAGTTGCACTGTTGCGATTTCAAGCGGTTTGCCAGCCTGAAAGGCCACTGCTGCTTTGACGTCCATGATCAATTCTCCCACACGGATTCTCTATTGCAAGAGTCTTGCAAGCAGGAGGGCAGGAAGGCAAGGGCGAAGTTACCGGGAGGTGGGGAATGGCTGCTCCGAGCCCTCTTTGAACAAATTAGATCTGTCGCAATTTGGTCAATTTATGATGACTTTTGCTGTTCCCGTTTAGCCTCAGCCACGGCATGTTCCAGCGAAGTGTACCGATAGTTTCCAAACTGGTATTGGTCGTCCATCGGAACGCGGGATATGCCATATTTGGACATTTCCCTATCTGTTGAGATCTGTTTAGTTTCGGTCTTTTTCTTGCTGGTTGGTTTTTTCATTTGATCATCAGTCTTTTCTTTTTTGAGCGAGCTTGCTGGTGGTTGGAGACATAATCTCCTTCTTGTTTCGTTTCTCACCGGCGCTCTCATTGGAATTGGAAAGCCGATCTCCAGCTTTGTTTTGCTTGGGTGGTTCCACCTTTTTCTTAAACTTGATCATGAACTTGCTTTCATTAAGTTGAGTTTAGAAGTTTAGATTGGAGGCGTTGAAAATCCTCTCAGAACGGCCTCACGCGGCATTTGGCAAAATCTCTAATTCTTCACGAGCCAAGGGAGTCACACCACGCTTGGCGAAGGACTTGGTGATGTGCGGAGATGTCATCGCTCGGAGCAACGCGCTGTAGTTTGGTTGAAAGGAAACATTTGACCCTATGGCAAGTTTTTTGACGCCGGTATTCAACACAAGATGATCGCTACTTGCACCAAGAAGTTGAATCTCTGCGGTTGGTTGTAAGCCCTCCGTATCTGTATCTTGTCTTCCCATCGCAACGATTGCTTGGTTGATGTTCCCTAGGTCTTTTGATGTTGGGTGATTTGAAAATGCAGACTGTGCGATTTCACCCCAAGGTTTCGAGGGCTTGATCTTGCTTTCAATAACCTCGGCAGTCAGGCTGATTGCGTCAGTGAAAAGCCCTTCAATTGGCTCGCGGTTCAAGGCTTCTCGCCCCAGCAGTATCGCCTCACCAATGCGTAAGTTGTTAATGTGGCCAACTTCGCCACCAGCAAAAAGCCATGCCAGATTACTGGAATTTCCGCCGGAAACAGTGATTGGGGGCGCGTTGTCGGATGGCGTAATGCGTGATGCCAGAGCAGACAGTTCCGCCATGTTGCGATCGTCCGGTGACACACCGTTGCGACAAGCTAGGTTCGTTCCCAAGCCCATAAACTTAATGTTGGGCAAGCTGCGCACAATACGCACTGCCGATTCAACATCCTCCGGCATAATCCCTTCTCGAAGGTCACCTGATTCGACCATGAGTAAAACACCATGAGTTTTTCTTGTGGTCTGCGCTGCAACAGAAAGGGCGGCCACGATATCAAGTTCTGTATTCAAACTTATGTCAGCTGAGACCACCACACGATCAACTTGGCTGAGCATTGGTGACCGAATGAGCACCATCTGTGCGTCAATACCTGACCGGCGCATGAGTTCGATGTTCTCAATACGGGAGTCTCCAAGCGATGTGACGCCCGCACGCAATAATGTTTGGGCAATTTTTGGTGCACCTAAAAATGCTTTGGTCACTCCAGTGATGGAAATGCCATTGATCTTTAAGCGAGCAACCAATGTCGATGCATTGTGAAAAATCTTATCGAGGTCAATGTGCAGTCGAGGTGTGCTCATTGAGTGCTGTCAGACAGCTTCTCGTCAAGCTCTGGAAATGATGACAGCACCATTTCCACCAGCAACTCGACCGGTCGCGCCAAAGCATCCGTGACCGGAATACCAAGGGTATTTCCATATTCAGAAATGGCGGTATCAATCTCATCTTCCGACATATTCTCATGATT
>CALLUS010000011.1 GCA_938010435.1 uncultured Rhizobiaceae group bacterium
CTGACATAGTCCTATCTTTTGTCCGGCAGGCGATGCTTCGCATCGCTGAGAGGGATCGCAATCAATCTCCCAAATCAACAAGGAAATTGAATCAGTCAATCATGCCGATACCAAGGCGAGTTTTTCAACGGAATAAGCCCAGAGCGTCAATTTAGATCACATTCTTCTGCACTATTTACGACACTGGAATATCAACGTTTTTGGATAGTAAAGGCTCTCACCAAATGGCAGGCTATTGCAACGGTATTAGCTTGGGAAAACCTGTGTAAGTTTCTTTTCGCCCGAGATCGAAAATTTGACAACCCGAGAACCATCGATGCGCTTTGCCCATCCCAATTCATAAAATTGCTTAAGAAAAGCAGTGCCAAGCGATCCAGCAAGATGCGTTCTGCGGGAACTCCAATCAAGGCAGGATTTGCACAAAGGACGTCGACTTTTGGATATAGCAGTCAAATTAATACCAAGTTTTGTCACGAAAGTAGAACCCGAATTGGTTAGTTCAACTTCGTCATCAACTTTAATTAAATAACCGCTTGCAATCATACTGTCGTAGATTTTTACACCTAAATCACCTGCCAAGTGGTTGTAACAAACACGGGCCTTTCTCAGTGCCTCATCTTTCGGACCAGTTCGAGTGCGAACCAAGCCACGTTTAGCAGCCAGACCCATCATTGATTCCAAAACGCCGCCGACATCATCATCTGACAATGTGAAATAGCGATGCCGTCCTTGTTTGCGTTGCTTCAACAGCCCGGCATCTTCGAGTTTTTTGAGATGTGAGCTTGTCGTTTGTGATGTTACGCCAGCTTCAGACGCAAGCTCTGTAGCTGTTAGAGCTTTGCCACTCATTAGAGCAATGAGGATGTTGGCGCGTGCAGGATTACCAATCAGTGAGCCAAGCAATGCAATGTCGGGACCTTCTTTCATAGTTCGACCCTAATCGAAGCATTGTGATGATTCAATATGTCATTGTTCGGCAAAGAACGAACTATGATTACCATTTTTATCAAATACCACATTGACCCAACCAAGAAGGCTCAGTTCGAGCAGTATGCCAGAAATTGGGGTGAAGCTATTCCCCGCTGTGGCGCTGACTTGATTGGCTACTATGCCCCACATGAAGGTTCCAGCAGTCTTGCTTATGGGGTCTACAATATTGAGGATCTTGCAGCTTATGAACAATACAGGAAGCAGCTTTCAGCCGATCCATTGGGTAAGGAAAACTATGATTTCGCGCAAAGAGAGAAATTCCTGTTACGCGAAGATAGAACATTCTTGAAACTGGCTTCTGCGCCGCATAACGGATTGGTGAAGTCATGATAGCCATAATTTTCGAGGTTCACCCTGCCGAAGGGTCTAAACAGACTTACTTGGACATAGCATCGGGGATGCGCCCCATCTTGGAACGCATCGATGGCTTTATTTCAGTAGAGCGGTTTCAAAGTCTAACAGACCCAACAAAACTGCTTTCACTCTCCTTTTTCCGCGACGAAGAAGCAGTGAAAAGCTGGCGAACTTTGACTGCTCATAGAGGTGCGCAGGCAAAAGGACGTGGTGGTGTTTTTTCTGATTATCGACTGCGAGTTGCTGAGGTTCTTCGTGATTATGGATTGAATGAACGAGCAGAAGCGCCTGATGACAGTCGAAAAGTGCATAGCATGAGATAGGAATTGTTTGTCTGATGGAGACAAGGCTTCTTTGGTAGCCTCGTTCGTAGTGCTGCCGATCGTCGGTGTAGACCGTCCAACATCATGCGTAATGACCGCTTGGAGTATCTGAATACATGGAACATCTGCCTGTTAGCGACACGGCTGCTTTGGTAACATTGTCCTGTGTGGATGGCTCCTGCTTTGCAAGTCCTTTTTCAATGATTGATCTATTGTCAGATGCGGTCTTGTGTCCGGCCTGTTGACGCGGCACACATAGCCGCTGGCCCTCCCTCTCAGCGATGCAAGCATCGCCTGCCGGGCAGAGGATGGTTTCCACAAACCAAGTCCCATCCTGCACAGCGAACAGCATACGTTCAGGACAAAGCACGGGGTGTCTCGGTTCTAGGGCTGACAATTTTTCCATCACTTCATTGGTCTTGCAATCTCGTGTTTCTCAGTTTGAGTTAGACAGTTCTCACTCTGTAAGGTTCGTTACGGGTTAAAACAGCCCAAACCATTCACGCAGTTTTGTTGGCCATGGCAACTGCTGCCACCTTACTAGGTTTGCGGGCTAAGATGTTGGCAAACCAAGGATCATATCGCTCAGGATTTTTATTGATTGATCGCATTCGGGACACCATGCCCAAAACCAGTAAGCCACGAATGTATCGGTCACCCATCTTTGAGATACGTCCCAAACGTTCCTTCCCACCACTGGATCGATTGAGAGGTGTTAGCCCCAACCAGGCGGCGAATTCGCGACCGTTGTTGAACTGTTTGCCTATTCCAACCGTCGCTATGATAGCTGATGCTGTAATGGGCCCAACGCTCGGTATTGTTTGAAGAAGAGCAACCCGGGGTTCGTGTTTAGCAATTCGCGTCATCTCGCGTGAGTAATGTGCAATCTTTCTATGTAAGAATAGGAGCTGATCACAAAGTTCCGCGATCACGTCTCCAACAATTTGAGGCAGATCAGACTGCTCGCCCTCAAGAACACGTTTTGCAAATTGAGTGGCGTGACCAACCCCTTTGGGGAAAATAATGCCGAACTCTGCCAATTGCGCACGTAACATGTTGATCGTTTGCGTCCGCTGACGAACGATGAGGCTTCGTGTTCTGTGAACTGATAGAATGGCTTTTTGGCCAGGCGTTTTTACCCCAACGAACCGCATTGTGGGGCGCGTGACTGCTTCACAGATGGCTTCTGCATCGGCAGCATCTGTTTTGCCGCGTTTAACATATGGCTTTACGTAGATAGGCGGGATCAGTTTCACATCATGGCCCAACTTAATGAGCCCACGCGCCCAGTGGTAGCTGGTTCCGCAAGCTTCCATTCCAACAAGGCAGGGTCCAAGGCGCTCAAAGAATGTCAAGACTTGTGATCTTCGTAACGCTCGGTTGAATGCAACCTCACCATGGTTGGAAATACCGTGGACTTGAAAAACGTTCTTAGCCAAATCGAGGCCGACTGTTGTAACTTGCATTGGGTGGCTCCTTTCATGAGCAGCTGATAACAACTGCATCATGGCGCATCGAGACGCCGAAGGTGCAAGAGCCATCCACCCTATCTGCATAGCTGTCATATTTGAGACCGAAGCTCTCAATTATCACCTTGCCAAGTCGCACGCATCCTGACTTTATGGAGCACTTTTTGAATTAGAGTGCTTCTATTGAAAGGGCATGACCCCTAAACAGGTGGCCGTGGTTCACGCTCACAGTTTCGCAAGCTTTCAGCCGAATTCGTGTACAATTTAGAACAATAACCCTCAACTTCCTTGTTCAATTATGGCCTTATGCCATGGAGCTAGTTTAGATTTTTTTCGAGCAAAAAGCTTTTGGTCACTTGCGAAATCGGATGAGGAAAAATCGTCATATCCTATGGCGAATTCGTAGTGATAATCAGGCGTGATATCCACGCGGCCTGTATTATCTATTGAGAGGCTCGCGGCAGGCCATAGGCCTTCCCCCTTTTTTTCTCGAGCGTGCTTTGTACGTAAAGAAAAAAGATAGGGGCGCAGTGCTGATTGTAAAGACTTTTTTACTGAACCAAGGTCATTGACACCCTTCGTTACAATGTAGGCTATACCGAGTTTGATGATCATCGTTTCTCCAACTGCAAATACTCGAAAGCCTATCTGGTCAAACCCGAATTCCCCTGCATCTGGAAGGAATCCGTTGGATGTTAGAATTTCAGAAATTGCACGTTTGTCTGGGTCGGCCATTGCGGCCTTTTCAAGCTCATCTATGTACTTATCAAGCCAATTCTGACACTTGCCATCGTCAAAGCCCAAATAGTTCTCCAGACCGATCTTTTTGATAATAGGAGCTGCAATAGGGTGCTCTTGTAACCAATCGGAGAACTCGGGAATCAAACTGGGGGTTTCTTCATATTCCGCATCGTAGCGAAAGTCAGCTTCGCTGAGATCGGTTGAGAACTGTTGTTTTGTCAAACGATCAAGAAAGCAAGAGAAGTTTGGAGCGATCATGTAAAACCCGCCTTCTGAATCTATCAAAACAAATGGTGCGTAGTGAGGGTCTATTTCGTCTTTGAGCCAAAGACCTGCTGCTCCTCCATCTCTCATATTGAAAAACAGCGCAAAGTCGGAATTGATGTCTGCTTCGGCGGGTAGAAAATCCTCGACTTTTCTTGAAAAGAGTTCGATCCCCCCGATACAACCGGCAGGTCTTTCACGATACCACGCTGCGACATCATACAAGAGCTGTGGAACTGAAATCCCTTTGGGAAAAGCCTTTGCAAGCTTCTTGTCCGATTCAACAGCTCTGTTCTTTGCCATGTGGAGGTTGTCTTCTGCAATGAATCATGAATTTAAATTTTACACGCAAACTGGACCGAAATAAATGGTACCTTGCCAAGTCACACGCATCCTGACTTTATGGAGCACTGTTTGAATTAGAGTGCTGCTCTTGCAAGACAATGCTGTTCCATCTGTTGGAGGTCGGGCCTGGTTGGTTTGGTCGCTGGCGGCTTCGGCTTTTGGTTATGCTTTTTTTCAGCGGGTGATGCCGGGGGCCATGGCGGATGATCTCATGCGGGATTTTGCCATTGGCGGAGCGTTGCTGGGCACATTGTCGGCTCTTTACTTTTATCCTTATGTTTTTTTGCAGGTGCCGCTGGGAGCGATGATCGACCAGATCGGTGCCCGCTTTTTGATGAGCGGGGCGCTTGCCTTTGCTGCAGCCGGTTCTATTCTTTTTGCTTTGTCCGACACGCTGACACTGGCCTATGCTGGGCGAATGATGATTGGCATTGGGTCTGCTGTTGGATTTCTTGGTTCTTTGGCGATTGCTGGAAAGTGGTTTCCGCCTGAACGGTTTGCCTTTCTGGCAGGGTTAGCCATGTTTTTTGCCATGATCAGCGGCATGGTGGGGCAAGCGCCGTTGGCCTTGTTTGTTTCTGAATATGGTTGGCGCACAAGCGTCTTGGCTACCGGCGTGTTTGGTGCAGTCCTGTCCTTATTGATTTTCTTGATTGTGCGCGATTCTCCCGTGGCCAATATTGGCGCGCGGAAGCGATTGAGTTGGAAAAATGTAGGCGAGGGGCTTTGGGTAGCTGCGCGTTTGTGGCGGGTTTGGCGTATTGCGCTGGTGGCTTTGGCGATGTCAGGCCCCATGCTGACCATCGCGGGCCTGTGGGGCACGCCTTATCTTTCATCGGCCTACAGTCTCAGCAAACCGGAAGCTGCATTTTATGTGTCGTTGCAATTGTTGGGTTGGGCCTTTGGCGCGCCGTTTTGGGGCTGGCTTGCCGACTATACGGGTAAGTTGAAACAATTGCTGGTTTGGCCCGCTCTCTGTTTGACCTTGCTGTTGGCTATGATCTGCTTCGTCTCGAACCTGCCGCTCTGGCTCACGGTTGTTTGTTTCATTGGAACCGGATTTTTTGGATCTTGCATGCCGATCACATTCGCTTTGGGAAAAAAGGTGACGCCGGAACATATCAGCGGCTCGGTCACGGGGATTATCAACTCAGCAACAGTTTTGTCTGGCGCGATTCTTCAACCTGCTGTTGGCTTTGTTTTGGATCTGCTTTGGGATGGCACCGTAGAAGCCGGATCGCGGGTGTATAGTTCAGAAGACTATCAGACAGGGTTTATTCTCATATTCCTTATGGCGTTGGGCGGTTTCGTTCTAACGCTGTTTTTGCGGGAAACTTCGCTAAAATAGTGGCTTGATTGGGCTGTGTGACTTGACAAAACCCTGCATTGGGCAATATCAAGCACTCAAGAATTTGGTGCACCCTCTGACGGGTGCTTTTTTGTGCAGGCCATTCGGGCCGCACCCACAGAATGGTTGATCTGATGAAAGTCAAAAACTCACTTAAGTCCCTGAAGGGCCGTCACCGTGCTAACCGTCTGGTTCGCCGTAAAGGTCGCGTTTATATCATCAATAAAGTGAACCCACGCTTCAAAGCGCGTCAGGGCTAATCTGCTTTACGAAATTTGTTTTAAGACCGGGAGTGCGGCGTTTCGACGGTGTGCTCACGGTTTTTTGCGTTTGACGTTTTGTGTTGTGCGGTTATCTTGGTTTCATGAAAGCCTCTAAAAGCCTCTTAATCGTATCTCTGACCCTTCTACTGCCTTTGAACAGCGCTTATGGCCAAGCTCAAACCGACAACGACTTGCCTTCGACCACCACTCCACCGGTTGTGGATCAAGAACAAGCGGACAAGAATGCGGCTGCAAAGGCAGCTGCTGCGGCGAAGGCGGCAAAGAAGGCCCCGCCAGCTTTTGAATTGGCTAAAGGTCTTGATGGTTTGTTTGGTCAGTTAAGCAAAACACGTAATTCACGGCGTGCAAAACGGATCTCCGGTCGAATTTGGGAACTTTGGCGAGCATCTGACAGTAAATCGGTTGATCTTTTAACAGGGTGGGCTAGCACTGCCATGGGCGGTAAACGCTATACACAAGCGCTCGATTTGCTGGATCAAGTGGTGTATCTGCGGCCCGATTTCGCTGAAGGCTATAACCAGCGGGCGACGTTGCATTTTATGATGCAAAACTATGCCAAGTCGATTGCAGATATAGAGCGCACATTGGCATTGGAACCAAGACACTATGGTGCGTTGGCTGGGCTGGCTTCGATTTTTGAACGTTTGAACCAGAAAGAGCGTGCTCTCAATACTTGGTATCGGACATTGGCCGTTTATCCTGCTATGAAAAACGCTCAAAATGCTGTTATTCGCCTTGAAGAAGAACTTGCGGGCAGCGGTATTTAGTTTTTGAAACGTCAGCGGCGTTCATTGCGTATTTCCTATAATTAAGTTTGGTATGTCCGAGGGGTTTCGGTGAAATTTTTTATGTCTGTTTTATTGTTTCTTCTCCTCGTTGCGATGACGTCGTTCGCCTATACGCGTTGGCAAGTTTCTCAAATTGAATTGAAGTTTCCGCCTGTTGGCCAATTTGCCAATATTGCCGGCGCAAAATTTCACTACTTGGATGTGCCTGGTCGCGCACCTGATGGTGCTGCTGTTTTGTTCGTCCATGGGGCAAGTGGCAATTTGAACGATCAACGCGGGACGTTTGAACAAGCACTTACGGGCACCGCTCGGTTGATTTTTGTGGACCGTCCGGGTCTTGGATATTCCGAGCGCGGTGGGGCGGAAACGCCTGCACAACAGGCCGAGCGCTACAAGTTTTTGCTGGACGAATTGCAGATAGATAAGGTTGTTCTGGTAGGGCACTCGCTGGGATCGGCGTCAGTTGTCGCATTTGCCGTGTTGTATCCAGAGCGGGTGAAGGGATTGTTGTTTTTGGCTCCTGCCACGCACCCTTGGCCGGGTGGTGTGAACTGGTATTACAATGTGGCGTCTTTACCTGTTATCGGGCATTTATTTACAGAAACAATTTTGCTCCCTGTTGGCATGGCTTCACTGAAACAAGGGGCAAAAGGTGTATTTGAACCTGACCCTATGCCATCAAATTATGTGGAAAGCAGTGCGGCTGCATTGGTGTTCAGGCCCGATATCTTCCGCAACAATGCCCGTGATGTCGCTGGGTTGTTAGAATTCGTAACCGCTTTTTCACCGCGTTATAAAGAGATCAAGGCGCCGACTGTTGTGATCACAGGCAATAAGGACGACATCGTTTTGCCGTCTATTCATTCCGTTGGTCTTGAACGAGACATTGAAGGCGCAGAACTGATTGTCCTCGATGGCGTGGGCCATAAGCCAGACTATGTGGGGCGAGAACAGGCGGTTTCAGCGATTAAAGCGATGTTGGACTAAGTTCGAACTATATAACCGTGCAGGTGTTTTAATGCACGCTGCCTTGCCCATCACTACCTATATAGGCGATGCGCAACATGTTTGTGGAACCTGGTGTACGCAAGGGTACGCCTGCTGAAATTATAATGCGATCGCCTGGCCGGGCAACACCTTCGCGGAAAGCAACACGGCAAGCTTTGTCGACCATATCGTCAAGGTCTTTCGGATCTGGCGTTGTTACCGAGAACGTGCCCCATGTGAGGCAAAGGCGGCGCGCTGTTTCTGGCACTGGAGACAGTGTCAATATGGGTTTTGATGGACGCGTGCGCGCAGCGCGCAGGCCTGTGGAACCGGATGCTGTGAAACAAACAATAGCGGCAAGATTGAGGGTGGAGGCGATTTCAGCAGCACCGAATGAGATGGCATCGGCACCTGTAGGCTCGGGATCAGGGCGTTGAGCTTCGATCGTTGCTGCGTAGCCTTTGTCGTTCTCAATGGATTCAGCAATTGAATTCATGGTGCTGACCGCCTCAAACGGATAATCTCCAGCAGCGGATTCAGCCGACAACATAATAGCGTCTGCGCCTTCATAGACAGCGTTGGCGACGTCAGAAACTTCTGCACGTGTTGGCACAGGAGATGTGATCATGGATTCAAGCATTTGTGTTGCCACAACAACGGGACGACCGGCTTTGCGGCATTTGCGGATCATTTTCTTTTGAATGGACGGAACCATTTCAAGAGGCATTTCAACACCAAGATCGCCACGGGCCACCATAATGGCGTCGGACATTTCAATAATATCATCGAGGCGCTCAACGGCTTGGGGTTTTTCGATTTTTGCCATAAGGCCAACTTTGCCCTGACAGATTTTACGGGCTTCCGCCATGTCTTCCGGACGTTGGATGAAAGACAGCGCGACCCAATCAATATCCTCTTTTAAAACGGCAGCCAAATCTTTGTGGTCTTTTTCTGTCAATGCACCAGAGCGCAGTTCGGAATCGGGTAGGTTCACCCCCTTTTTGTCGGCCAGCCAAGTGCCGGAAACAACTTCAACCTTGGCCCAGCCAATACCTGTTTCAATGACTTTTAAATTTACTTTGCCATCATTTACCAAAAGGCGGTGACCAACTTGCATAGCATCCAGAATATCCGGATGGGGCAGGTGAACGCGTTCGCTGTTGCCAGGTGTCGTGTCGCTATCGAGTGTGATCTGATCGCCGGGCTTCACGTCTAACTCGCCGTTTTCAAAAGTGCCTAATCTGTGTTTTGGCCCTTGAATATCTGCTAAAATGCCAATGGATGCGCCCACATCTTCTTCAACCTTGCGAATGTTTTTCACGGTCTCACGCATTAAATCATGGCTGGCATGGCTCATATTGATGCGAAAGACATCTGCTCCTGCGTCATGAAGCTTGCGGATCATTTCAAGTGTGTTGGATGCCGGACCAAGTGTGGCCAGAATTTTTACCCTGCGCGAACGTTTCATTGGGTCTCTTGTTCTTTCTTCGTTTGATCTGCTTCGTTGAGGCGAACCTGCCAGCTTTTCTGATTGCCAGTGTCGACTTCGAAAAATCCGGTTCTTTCGAAACCGCGTGCAAAGCAGTCTTTTAAGCCTTTGATTTTATATTGCTTGCTTGATGTACACATGAACACCGGCCCACGCCAACGCCCACCTGTGTCAGCGTCTTCTGCGTGTAAATAGTAATAGCGGGAAGACAATGCGCCTTCTATCAGTGAAGCGCAGACATCCGGCGGAATACGCCACCACCCTTGCACCGTCCAATCATCCTTTTCGCGATAACCAACTGAAACGCCCACGAGCGATTTGGTGTTGTTGCACACTTTCAGGTCTGCCGAAGCCGAAGGCACCAGTACAGAAAATGTGCCAATCAGCGTTGCAGTAAACAATATGATTTGGACATTTTTCAATCGTTTGAAAATGGGTATGAATCTTACTCTCATAGTGCCCTGTGTTGCCTTCTTCGAAAGGGGCTGTCAACGCAAAGGCGCAGTTTCTAACTGCCTTTGGGGCGCGCAATCCAAATTCCGAGCAGAATAAGTATAGCACCTGCAAATTGGACGATTGTGAGGTGCTCGTCAAAGAGGAGCCATCCCAAAACCGCCGCTGCCAATGCTTCAACAAAAATCACCAATGAAGAAAATGTGGCTGATAGTGAGCCCAAAGCAACTGACAGCAGACCTTGTCCACCTGCATGACTTATAAAGCCCAATGCTAAAAGCGCCATGATGCCTGTTATCGTGGCGGGAACCAGTGATTGACCCGACACCAAGACAACAAGAAACAAAACAGCGGCGGTGATGCAGGTGCTGACGAATGTGAGTGCGCCTGCAGTGTGAGTTCTTCGACCAACGCGAATGCACAAGAAATACAAGCCGAAGAAAACGGAGGTTAAAATGCCATAAATATCTCCAAGCAGTCGCTCTGGGGCAATTGAATATGTGCCTCCAATCAGCAACATCGTTCCAACGATGCAAATGATAAGGCCATAAACCGTCGTTTTTCCAACCGGTTCGCCAATGAATAGACCGGAAAAGAGAGCTACCCATACGGGTGCTAAGCAGGCAAGCAAAGTGGCATTTGTGATTGTGGTGTTGAGAATGGACAAGTGCCAGAAGAACAAATCGCCCGCAAAGAATATGCCGCCAAGCAAAATGCTTCGGTTGATCGTCAATGTGCCGCTTAAATTGCGATTGTTTTGACGAGCTTCCATGTATGCCCATAGCAAAAGAAACGGCAAAGCCAATGTGACCCGCCAAAACGCGCTGGCAAAAGGCCCAACTTCAGCAAAGCGAACAAACACGGGCGAAGAGCCCATAGCCACTGCGCCAAAAAATAATGCTCCAAATGCGAGTGGAAAGCTCAGGCTTGGTTGTGTCCTTCGGATGCCTTGGTCGGCTTTTGTGGTAGAAGGCACTTCGTTGACCCCAGCTTTGATCCTAGTATTGATCCCAGCCGAGGGCTGTGACAAGAGGCTGTCACCTATACACGTTCTTTCGCCAAGCGGAATATGCAGGCGTTGGATTAGATCAAGCAGGTTTTGATTTGAGCGAAGACTTTACACCTTTTCAAACAGTTAGCGGCGATCTCACCAGCGGAATCCTGATTCTGTGTGACCATGCACGTAACACTGTGCCGGGAGAATATGGTTCACTTGGATTGCTTCAATCTGAATTTGAGCGACATATTGCTTATGACATTGGTGCGGAAGCTCTTACCCGTGCGCTTGCCGCTCGATTGGATGCCCCCGCTGTCCATTCTTGTTTTTCGCGCCTGTTGATCGACCCTAATCGGGGCGAAGATGATCCGACCATCGTCATGCGCCTATCAGATGGAACGGTGGTGCCAGGCAATCACCCTATTTCACGCGAAGAGATCGATCACCGTATATCGGGTTTTCATGCGCCGTATCACAACGCAGTTGAGTGCGAGATTGAACGCATTATGAAAACGGGCACAAACCCGATTATCTTTTCCATTCATTCTTTTACACCTTCGTGGAAAGGGATCGAGCGCCCTTGGCATGCTACTATGTTGTGGGATGCTGACCCGCGGTTGCCATTGTTCATGGTAAACGAGATGGCCAAGGAAGATGGACTCATCACTGATGACAACGAGCCCTATGACGGTGCGCTGAAAAATGACACTATGTATCAGCACGCCACAAAACGCGGACTAGCACAGGGGCTGATTGAAATACGCCAAGACCTTATTGCAAATGAGCAAGGCGTTGAAGAATGGGCAGATCGACTAGCGCCGATACTTGTCAAAGCAATTGCCAGACCCGAGATGCATGAGATCAGATATTATGGTTCGCGAACAGACGGAACCGCAGCAAATGGAGACTACACATGAGTGAACCCACAACCACAGAACTTGAAGCGGCTGCATTTCGCCGGCTGGTCAACCATCTCCGTGAGCGCACAGATGTTCAAAACATTGATATGATGAACCTGACCGGTATGTGCCGCAATTGTTTGTCGCGTTGGTATATGGAAGCAGCAAACGAAAAGGGGATGGATATGGACAAAGACGCAGCGCGCGAAATTGTCTATGGTATGCCGTTTTCCCAGTGGCGTGAGAAATATCAAAGCGAAGCAACACCTGAGCAAAAAGCTGCTTTTGAAAAAAGCCACTAAAGAATTGATATTCCGTTCGTTCTCGACTTGATAAACCCATCTGTTTTGTGTTGAGAACGGGCGAGAAATTTTCCTACCCACCCCACAGCCCTCCGGAGTATTCCATGGCCGACACATCCGTTGCCCGCGATCAATTGCGCACAATCGTTGAGCGAATAGAACGTCTTGAAGAAGAGAAAAAAGCGATCGCTGACGATATCAAGGAAGTGTTTGCGGAAGCTAAGGGAAATGGTTTCGACGTGAAAACGCTTCGCACAATTGTTCGTATGCGTAAAATTGAAGCGACTGAACGTGAAGAGCAAGAAGCAATGCTTGATCTTTATATGAGTGCGCTTGGCATGCTGCCTGACACATCCGGTGATGGACCAGATCCGGCAGAGGTAAACGACCCCGTGATGGGTGCCGGATAATCGTCTATTTTCAATATCGTTTGGAGACATCGATTATATTGATGAGAGAGCCGTTTGTTCGACTGCGAAATGCCAAATAAATTACTCTCAATGTACCGATGGGGAACCATAAACTTGGTGTTTCCTGCTTCGACTTATTGCCATCTTGCAAGTGCTATTCGGGTGCAATATTGATCTATACGAATGGCGTTCTGCCAAACGCTGGGTGAATAAATCAATTTTCGCTTGAGCTTTATCCAACTCCACATCCAAAATATCGGAACAGTTATGAGTTTGTACACGGACTACTTGATCGAAATTGAAACCCGCGAGAAGCAGGGCCTGAACCCGAAACCCATTGATGACGGTACTTTGCTTGCTGAACTGATTACTCATATTAAAGATGCAGGAAGCGAGCATCGCGAAGGTGCGCTCGATTTCCTCATTTATAATACCTTGCCTGGCACCACCAGTGCGGCGGAAGTGAAAGCGGAATTTCTTAAAGAAGTAATCCTTGGTGAATTCAGTCTTGAGGAAATTTCAAAAGCGTTTGCATTTGAATTGTTGTCTCACATGAAAGGCGGACCATCAGTCAGAGTGTTGTTGGATATTGCACTCGGTGATGCTGCTGCCATTGCAAGTGATGCTGCTGAGGTTTTGAAAACACAGGTGTTCTTGTACGACGCAGACACCGCACGTTTGAAAGAGGCGTTGGAAGCAGGAAATGCTCTCGCGAAAGACATTCTCGAAAGCTATTCTGATGCCGAGTTTTTCACCAAACTGCCTGATGTGGACGAAGAGGTTGAAGTCGTAACTTTCATTGCTGGTGAAGGTGATATTTCGACCGACCTTCTGTCTCCGGGCAATCAGGCTCACTCTCGTGCAGACCGTGAATTGCACGGCAAATGCTTGATCTCAGAAGCCGCACAGAAGCACATTGAAGAGCTTAAACTACAGCATCCTGACAAACGTGTGATGTTAATCGCTGAAAAGGGCACAATGGGCGTTGGTTCATCGCGTATGTCCGGTGTGAACAACGTGGCGCTCTGGACAGGCAAAAAAGCTAGTCCTTATGTGCCCTTCGTCAACTACGCCCCCGTTGTGGCAGGCACGAACGGCATTTCACCGATCTTCCTGACCACTGTTGGAGTGACCGGTGGTATTGGAGTGGATCTGAAAAACTGGGTCAAAAAGCTTGATAATGAGGGGAACCCAATCCTCAACAATGACGGCAACGCAATCCTTGAACAGCGGTATTCTGTTGAAACCGGCACCGTATTGAAAATCAATACGAAGAAAAAAGTGCTCTTTTCGCAAGATGGTGAAGAACTGGTCGATATGTCCAGCTCATTCACACCGCAAAAGGTTGAGTTCATGAAGGCTGGCAGTTCATACGCCATCGTCTTCGGTAAAAAACTACAAACATTTGCCTGTGAAGCACTTGGCATTCCTGTGAAATCTGCCTTCGCGCCTTCCAAGGAAATTTCTCATGAAGGTCAAGGTATGACCGCAGTCGAGAAAATCTTCAATGCCAATGCCCGTGGCAATACTCCAGGTAAAATTTTACATGCCGGTTCTGATTTACGGGTTGGTGTGAATATTGTTGGTTCGCAAGACACCACTGGCCTTATGACAATGCAAGAACTTGAAGCCATGGCCGCTACGGTTGTGTCTCCCAGCGTTGATGGTGCTTATCAGTCTGGTTGTCATACTGCCTCAGTTTGGGACCTTAAAGCACAGGCCAATACGCCACGATTGATGAAATTCATGAATGATTTTGGTCTCGTGACTGGTCGCGATCCCAAAGGTGAATATCACGCTATGACTGATGTGATCCACAAGGTTCTCAATGACCTGACTGTGAACGACTGGTCAGTGATCATTGGTGGAGACAGTCACACTCGTATGTCTAAAGGGGTTGCTTTTGGTGCTGATTCCGGCACCGTTGCTTTGGCACTAGCCACTGGTGAAGCCTCAATGCCGATTCCTGAATCTGTTAAAGTCACCTTCAAGGGCAAAATGGCTGACCATATGGATTTCCGCGATGTGGTCCACGCCACGCAAGCCCAGATGTTGGCCCAACATGGTGACAACGTCTTCCAAGGGCGTGTCATCGAGGTTCACATCGGCACATTGCTTGCGGACCAAGCGTTTACATTTACCGACTGGACCGCAGAAATGAAGGCTAAGGCTTCCGTCTGCATTTCCAACGATGACACCTTGATCGGATCTTTGGAGCTGGCAAAATCCCGCATCCAGATTATGATAGATAAGGGTATGGATAATGAAGAGCAGATGCTTCAAGGTCTGATCGATATTGCGGACAAGCGCATCGGTCAAATCAAGTCAGGTGAAAAACCTGCTTTGGTTCCAGACGACAATGCCAAATATTTTGCTGAAGTTGAAGTTGATCTCGATGCGATTGATGAGCCGATGATAGCTGATCCTGATGTGAACAATATCGATATCTCGAAGCGTTATACCCACGACACAATCAGACCGATTTCTTTCTACAATGCGGAGAAAGAAGTTGATCTTGGTTTTGTCGGGTCTTGCATGGTGCACAAGGGCGATATGAAGATCGTGGCTCAAATGTTGCGCAACATCGAGAACGAACACGGTAAGGTTGAGTTTAAGGCGCCTTTGGTTCTTGCGGCTCCGACTTATAATATTATCGATGAGTTGAAAGAAGAGGGTGATTGGACCGTTCTACAAAAATATTCAGGGTTTGAGTTTGACGATGACGCACCGAAGCAGACGGCAAGAACTGAATATGAAAATATTCTGTATCTAGAACGTCCGGGGTGTAATCTTTGTATGGGCAATCAGGAAAAAGCGGCCAATGGTGACACTGTTTTGGCTACCTCCACACGTCTGTTCCAAGGGCGAGTGGTTGCCGATTCTAAAGAGAAAAAGGGCGAGTCTTTATTGGCATCAACACCGGTTGTTGTTTTGTCTGCGATCCTTGGCAGAACGCCAACAATTGAAGAATACAAAGCGGCAGTGGAAGGTATCGATCTGACAAAGTTCTCGCCACCTCTGCCTAAAGGGGCAAACAAAATGTCTGTCCAATTTTAAGCTCTCAAAAACGAAGAATTTTTTGATTGCGGAGGGTCTTCCAAGTTTGAAGCCCCTCTGCTGCATCTCAAACAAGTTCATTTTCCAAAGACCATGAAGGCTATCCTTGTCTTTACAATTTGAAGCTTGCGTTGATGGGCATCTCTTTAGGTCTAAAATCTTTCTCAAAACCGACGTCTATCCTGTCTTGATGGTCTATCTTGAGTAAGTGCAGTACGTGCGATTTATGAAGTTCTGGAACAAGAGCCATCGGGAAACATAAAATTTAGTTTGTCAGTTTCAAGCTAGTCTGGTTTGATTAAGTGTACGAACGTTCGTAGATTGATGAATACAAATTCCTTGGGAGGAAAACTATGTTGAAAATGTTGAAAGTGGCTTTGGCCGCCAGTGCGGTTATGTTTGGTGCACACACAGTTGCAAGCGCTGACGGCCATCAAGTTGTTGGGGAAATGAAATTTCTTATTCCCGGCGGTGCTGGCGGCGGCTGGGACGGAACCGCACGCGGAACAGGCGAAGCCCTGACCAAGTCTGGCCTTGTTGGCGCAGCATCTTACGAGAACATGTCTGGCGGCGGTGGCGGCAAAGCGATTGCTCACATCATTGAGACCAAAGACCAAGGCACATTGATGGTGAACTCGACACCAATCGTGATCCGGTCTTTGACCAAAGTGTTCCCACAGTCTTTCCGTGACCTCACACCGATCGCGGGAACTATTGGTGACTATGGCGCAATCGTTGTTGGCAAGAATTCCGACATCGTAGATCTCGCTGGCTTGGTCGCGGCTTATAAAGCGGACCCGACAAAAGTCGCCGTTGGTGGTGGTTCAGTTGCAGGTGGCATGGACCATCTGATTGCTGCACTTGTTATGAAGAACGCCGGAACAGATGCAACAAAGGTTAAGTACATTCCTTATGATGCTGGCGGCAAAGCTATGGCTGGTCTCTTGTCCGGTGAAATTAAAGCACTCGCAACCGGGTTTGGTGAAGCTATCGAGCTGGCACGTCAAGGCGAAGTGAAAATTCTTTGCGTGACTTCTGACAAACGTGTTGCGGCAATGGGTTCTGTAGCGACTTGTGATGAAGCAGGTTCCAAAGGAACAAGCTTTGTAAATTGGCGTGGTTTCTTTGGTGCACCTGGTTTGTCCGAAGATAAGAAACAGGCTTACATCACCGCATTGAAGAAAATGTATGACACTCCAGAGTGGGCTACAGTACGTGACCGCAATGGTTGGGTTGATATTTTCAATGCAGATGCGGATTTCGTGAAATTCTTGGAAGGCCAAGAAGCGCAAATCGGCGGTTTGATGAAAGAACTCGGCTTCTTATAGGCCCAGATTAAAGTCTGTAAAACTTTAGATGCCGGGTCGGTTTTTCTGGTCCGGCATTTTGTAGTCACTAACGAAACGGCCTGTTTCTAAGGACGTTGAGATTGGGAAATGAATATATGTTTTTGACTAAAGAGCGCGTTGGCGGACTTTTGTTGCTGGCATTCTGCTTGTTTTACAGCTGGAAAATTTACGACATACGCATGTTGCCATTTCAAGCGAACCAAGCATTTACCCCTCGTTCGATTCCTCAGATTTTAGCGATTCTTGGTGTTTGTCTTTCATTTCTTATCGTCATCTTTCCCAGCAATAAAGAACGACTGAATCTTTCAGAATTGAACTGGCCGCTTGGGTTGGCTTTTCTCGCACTTATGTCGATTTATGGACTTTCTGTTCGCCCCATGGGCTTTCTCATTTCAACTTCAGTTTTTCTCATGGCTGGCTTCGCCATGCTCGGCGAGCGCAATATCCTTAAACTGGTGCTGGTGGCTGTCCCGCTGGTTGTCGCTTTCTGGGCTTTGATGAACTACGGATTGAGCGTCTATGTTGCGCCTCTTCCTTGGTTCTTGAGAGGCTGATGCGATGTTAGACGGTATCTTGATTGGCCTCGCAACTGCATTCACACTTCAGAATATTGGTTTCGTTATCATGGGTTGTCTCGTCGGCACATTCATCGGAATGTTGCCCGGTCTTGGGCCCATGTCAGCTATTGCCCTGATGATTCCAATTGCAGCAAGCCTTGAACCTTCTGCAGGTATTATTCTTATGGCTGCCGTTTACTACGGTGCTATTTTTGGCGGCTCCACATCGTCTATTCTGATCAATGCACCCGGTGTGGCTTCAACAGTTGCTACATCGTTTGATGGCTACCCAATGGCCAAGGCTGGTAAGGCAGGAAAAGCCTTGGCGATTGCAGCCTATTCCTCGTTTTCAGGTGGTGTTATTGCAGCACTGTTGCTTTTAGTTTCAGCGCCATATCTTGCTTCTGTTTCCCTCTCATTTCATTCAACTGACTATTTTGCACTCATGGTACTGGGCCTTTCTGCAGTCGCTGCATTTGCAGGGAAAGGCGAAGTTCTAAAAGCTCTGTTGATGACTGTAGTCGGCCTTATGCTTTCAACTGTTGGAACCGATCAAACAGTTGGCGTTCCCCGGTTCACATTGGGTATGATTGACCTTGTAGACGGCATCTCGTTTCTGTTGCTCGTTATGGCAACGTTTGCTTTGTCTGAAGCACTCATGGCGATCATAAAGAGGATTGATGAATCTAAGCGTGAAGAGGAACGTAAAGCTGCTGCGGAACTTGGTTCTATGAAGGTAAGTAAAGAAGAAGTGAAAGAAATGGTTCCCGTGATTGGGCGTTCTTCTGTTCTGGGTTTTCTCATTGGTGTTTTGCCCGGTGCGGGCGCAACAATTGCCAGCTTTCTCGCTTATGGGACCGAGCAACGCATTGCCGGTCCGGAAAAAGGCAAGCTGTTCGGCAAGGGATCTGTGCGCGGATTGTCTGCTCCTGAAACAGCAAACAACGCCGCTGCTACCGGTTCATTTGTGCCGCTTCTTACACTAGGAATTCCGGGTTCCGGCACCACGGCGATTATGCTGGGTGCACTTATCGGCTATGGAATACAGCCTGGTCCGCGCCTCTACATCGATCAGCCGGATGTTTTCTGGGCGGTAATTGTGTCCATGTGGTTGGGGAATATTATTTTGTTGGTTTTAAATTTGCCACTGATTCCCTATATCGCGCGCGTATTGGCCATTCCAGCGCGTTTTCTACTGCCTCTGATCTTGTTCTTTTCACTTATCGGTGTCTATTTCGTATCGTTCAACACGTTCGATATTCAGTTGATGGTGCTGTTTGGGTTGTGTGCAACAGTTCTGCGTCTTCTGTCATTCTCACTAGCACCGATGATCTTGGGTTTCATCCTCGGTGGCATGATGGAAGAAAATTTGCGCCGCGCATTGTTGATCAACGATGATTCATGGTCGTTCTTGTGGGAACGACCGCTTACATTGACCATTCTTCTCATTGCTGCCGGGTGTTTATTTGTCCCAATGTTGTCGCCGTTGTTTGCTCGTATGCGCAAGAAAACAATAAATGCTGCTGAAGCGGACTGATCATGTAAGCTGCGGGTCGTTTTAGGCCCGCATTTATTCACCTAAAACGATGCCTTCGCGACGGGGGTCTGCCCCGCCTTCTAATGTTCCGTCTTCATTGATGGCGATGGCGTGCAGACCGGAGTTCAATGCCCGCGTGTTGACTTCAAACCCCATCCGTTCGAGCGCTGGTACAAGTTTCTCTGCATCTGTTCCAACTTCCACGTCATAGGTGCCGAAACGATTGACCAGATGGGGCATATTGATTGCGGCTTGAATGTTCATATTCCATTGATATTTGGCAATAATTGTTTTCGCCACATACCCGATGATGCGACTGCCACCGGGGGAGCCGAGGATTAATTCCGGTTTGCCATCTTTCATAACGATAGTGGGGGACATGGAGGAACGTGGACGTTTTCCCGGCTCGACACGGTTGGCGATTGGTTTACCATCGCTGTGCGATTTGAAAGAGAAATCAGTCAGTTCATTGTTCAACAAAAACCCATCAACCATGAGGCGAGCACCAAACGCATTTTCGATTGTGGTGGTCATGGAAATTGCGTTTCCATCGACATCGACAATCGACAAGTGAGATGTGGACGGCAATTCAAGTGAAACATCATCACCCTGTAGAAACGCGTGATCCCATTCTGGCTCACCGGGGGCAACTTCCGTAAGAGCTTTTTCTGTTCCAAGCAGCGCACTTCGGGTTTTGATATAATCCGGCTTCAACAGACCTTTGGTGGGCATGGGGACGTAGTCGCTGTCGGCCATATAACGGCCTCTATCTGCAAATGCGAGGCGTGCTGCATCCCCCATAATACGCCAGGCATTTGGATGATTTGGCGGGTGTAATCCGATATTGGCATTTTCAGAAAGAGACAAAATTTGACCGACTGTGAGAGCGCCAGAAGAGGGCGGCCCCATGCCGCAAACATTGCGACCTAAAAAGGGCGCACAAACCGGTTCGCGCGTTTTGATTGCGTAGGTTTCGAAATCTTGAAGTGACAGTACACCCGGATTGCTGGGGTGGTTGTTCACAGCAGCTACAATGTTTTTCGCGATCTGACCTGAATAAAATTCATGAATACCGGATTGAAGCGATTGTAGAGTTTTCGCGTAAGGCTCGTTCACAAGCACATCGCCTGATTGAACAGGCTTTCCGTCTGGAAGAAAATAAGTTGCAGCACTCGTGCTCGTGGCAAGACGCGCTTTATCCAATGCCACCAAACCTGCAAGTCGGGGAGAGACCCGAAAACCTTTCATGGCGGTGTCGATAGCTGGTTGCAGCAATTCTCCCCATGAGCGCTTGCCCCATTTTTCGTGCATGTGTTTCATCAACGCAGGGGTTCCGGGAGTGCCGACTGAACGACCGCCTACAACGGCTGAAAAGAACTTTAGAGGTTCGCCATTTTCATTTTGAAACAATTTGGGGGTTGCTGCCAAAGGTGCGGTTTCGCGACCATCAAGCGTGACGAGTTCTCCAGTCTTGGTATCAAAATAAACGACGAATGCTCCGCCGCCTAAACCTGATGATTGTGGTTCTACCAATCCAAGCATGGCTTGTGCAGCAATAGCAGCATCAACAGCCGAACCACCTTCACGCAATATATCTGCAGCAGCTTCAGCAGCGTGGGGATTTGCCACCGCGACCATCCAGTTTTCTGCTTTGACGCTTTCACCAGATGTCTTTGCATTCAATGAAATTGCAGCTTCAGGTGAAACCGAATCTGCCGCCTGTTGGGCGAAGGTTGATGAAGTAGCGATTGAAAATGCGGTTGTGAGTATCAAGAACTTTATCATGTTCGTTTTCCATTCATCGGATGATTGAAATCAAAACGTAACATCAAAACGATAGATTATTGCATCACAAATTCAGTTGTTTCAAAATATAAAATCACCCGACAGCGGTGGGGGCTGTCGAGTGATCTTTCACCAGTTCAAAGGTATGAACCGGTCACGCTATGCTGCGGCTGCGCAACACAGCATGGTCAGGGAGGACAGGTTAGGCCGCAGTTAAAGTGTTATATTCTTCTTCTGAGAGACCGCCATCATTGTTGGCGTCTGCGGCAACAATTTTAGCTTCTTCAACATCAGGCAAAGCTGCTTTAGCTTCTTCCATGGAAAGCACGCCGTCAGCATTTGCATCAGCTTCTGTAAAAGTTGGCGATGCTGCGAAAGCTGCTGTTGAAAATGCTGAAATGGCGAGTGCTGCGATAAAAGTTCTCATTATATTCTCCTTCATTCGACAGATTAAGTTTGGCCCTGCCGTTTGGCCTTTGCTGCAAAACGGGGTGGATGTAACCGTCTGCAACCTGAATTTGGTGTCGGATTGCGGCTTGTTATCGGTGAAGAAAGGGCAAGAATGTGATTTGAGGTGTGGTTTGGTAAACTGTCCTTTCCGCATGTTTCAGCGGATAGATCACTGTTGGTTGCAGTAATAAATAGTGCTTGATATCGTTTCTCAACTCAATCAGGCGTTAACTGAGGTCTGGTAGGCTTATCGTCTTATTCCAAAACGAAAGCGTGCTAGATGGCGAACGTTCTTACCATTCCAACTTCTCCGTTCGATGATCAAAAACCGGGCACGTCCGGCTTGCGCAAAAAGGTTGACCGTTTTCAAGAGGATCATTATCTGGAAAATTTCGTTCAATCGGTGTTCGCTTGCCTTGATGGTTTCTCAGGTAAAACCTTGGTTGTTGGCGGTGATGGCCGTTTTCACAATGATGTAGCGATCCAAACGATTTTAAAAATGGCAGCCGCCAATGGCTTTGGTCGCGCGTTGGTTGGTCTTGGCGGAATATTGTCCACTCCAGCAGCCTCGCATCTTATTCGCAAAACAGGTTCGTTTGGCGGGATCATATTATCTGCAAGTCATAACCCCGGCGGACCGGACGGGGACTTTGGCATTAAATACAATGCTGCCAATGGCGGACCTGCGACTGAAGCTTTGACTGACAAAATCTATGATTATAGTCGCGTTGTTTTATCCTATAAAACGTTGGATGGGCCTGAGGTCGATCTGGAGCAACTTGGATCGCAGCGATTGGGAGCTATGGATGTAGAGATTGTTGACCCTGTCGAAGACTATGCGGAACTTATGGAAACTCTGTTCGACTTTGATGCAATCCGTCAGATGGTAAAATCTGGATTCGAATTTAAATTCGACGCTATGCATGCTGTGACGGGCCCCTATGCGAAAGAGATATTCACCAAGCGTTTGGGTGTTCCAACTTCTGATGTTCTCAACGCCAATCCTAAACCCGATTTTGGAGGAGGACATCCTGACCCGAACCCGGTGCATGCAAAAGTCATCTTTGATCTCGCCATGTCTGGTGACGGGCCTGATCTTTGCGCTGCATCCGATGGGGATGGAGATCGCAATTTAATTGTTGGGAAGGATTGCTTCGTTGCACCTTCTGATAGTCTGGCGGCGATTGTGGCGAACGCGCATCTGATACCGGGATATACTGATGGTTTGAAAGGTGTGGCGCGCTCTATGCCTACGAGCGGGGCGTTGGATAAGGTGGCTGAGTCAAAAGGTCTGCCGTTCTATGAAACACCCACCGGGTGGAAATTCTTTGGCAACCTTTTGGATTCTGGCGATATCACTTTGTGTGGCGAAGAAAGTGCCGGAACGGGGTCAAATCACGTTCGTGAAAAAGATGGTCTTTGGGCTGTCTTAATGTGGTTGAATATTCTTGCTGCGCGCAAACAAAGCGTTGCTGAAATTATGATTGATCATTGGAATACTTATGGGCGTAATTATTACACGCGGCACGATTATGAAGAAGTGGACGCAAGTGCAGCGAAAGAATTTATGGCCGCTCTTGAAGTTGGTCTTATGAAGCTGGTGGGACAGGAGACTGCTGCAGGTGTCATTAAAACTGCCGATGTCTTTTCCTATTACGATTCTATTGACGAGAGCTTCACCGACAATCAGGGCATTCGCATTTTGTTCGAAAGCGGTTCGCGCATTGTTTATCGTTTGTCAGGAACAGGTACAGTGGGTGCTACTTTGCGCGTTTATATCGAACGTTATGAACCGGCAGGTGGAAATCTCAATCAAGAGGCAAGCGAAGCAGTTGCTGATTTAGCTTCAGTTTCAAAATCTCTTGCCAGCATTGATCGTTTTACAGGTCGCAGTGAGCCGAATGTCGTAACCTAATATTGTTCGAGCCATTGTGAAGACAAACGTCGCTCTTTATATCGGCGGTTGATATTCCCTTATGAACTGGCCCGATTATGGCACCGCCACTTCTTGCCCTGCGCGACATAAAACTAACTTTTGGCTCGACCCCATTGTTGACCGGTGCGGATATGGCAGTTCATGCCCGCGAACGGTTGTGCCTTGTGGGCCGTAATGGCTCGGGAAAATCCACACTATTGAAAATCGCAGCCGGCGAAATAGAGCAAGACAGCGGTGATCGGTTTTTTCAACCCGGCACCACGGTGCGATATTTGCCCCAAGAACCAGATTTTTCCGAGTTTGCCACAGTGGCTGACTATGTGAACGCGGGGTTGGAAGAGGCTGACGATCCGTATCGCGCTCAAATGTGTTTGGATGCGCTTGGTCTGACTGGAGATGAACCAACAACCAATCTTTCTGGTGGTGAAGCACGGCGTGCTGCACTTGCACGGGTATTGGCCCCTGAACCAGACATTTTGTTGTTGGACGAACCGACCAACCACCTCGATTTACCTGCTATTGAATGGCTTGAGAGTGAGCTAAAATCTTTGCGTTCTGCAATTGTATTGATCAGCCACGACCGTCGTTTTTTGGAAAACCTTTCCCGCTCAACGCTCTGGGTAGACCGTGGTCAAACACGATTGTTGGATCAGAGTTTTGCGTCATTTGAAGACTGGCGCGATACTTTGTTGGAGCAGGAAGAGTTGGATGCGCACAAGCTCGATCGGAAAATCGTGCGCGAAGAACATTGGGTGACCCACGGTGTTTCCGGCCGTCGCAAACGCAATATGAAACGTTTGGGAGATCTAGGGAAACTGCGGGAGCAACGGGCAGACCGTATCAAACCTGCAGGCGGTGTTTCAATTACTGTGGCGGATGGAGAAACGTCTGGAAAACTGGTGGCGCGGGTCGAAAAGATTTCTAAATCTTATGGCGGACGTCTTCTTATTGATGATTTTTCCACCCGTATTGCGCGGGGTGATCGCATTGGTTTCGTTGGACCAAATGGTGTTGGCAAAACCACTCTCGTCAATATGCTCACAGGGAAACTGGAACCTGATTCAGGCAATGTGAAGCTTGGGTCTAATGTGGGCATGCTGGTGATCGATCAGAAACGTGTGGCGCTTGATCCAAATGCAACAGTGAAGGACGCATTGACTGGCGGTGGTACAGACGTGATTGCAATTGGCGACATACGCAAACACTTCATGGCTTATATGAAAGACTTTTTGTTTCTACCGGAGCAGGCCGGAACGGCAGTTTCTCGCCTGTCAGGTGGTGAGCGTGGGCGCTTGATGTTGGCGATGCATTTACGTCACCCATCCAACCTTCTTGTTTTAGACGAACCCACCAACGACCTTGATCTTGAGACTTTGGATTTGTTGCAGGAAATGATTGCTGACTATGTGGGGACGGTTCTTGTAGTTAGTCACGACCGCGAGTTTCTAGATCGTGTTTGCACATCTGTCATCGCACCTGCGCTACAAGGGGAGGGTGAATGGGTTGAATATGCCGGTGGTTATTCCGATATGATCTTGCAGCGTGGCGCTAAACCTGATGCACGGGTAAGCATCTCAAGAGAGAGTGCAGTATCAAGTCCATCATCTGTTGAGAAAGTAGCCGCCAAACCATCCATCTCGAAGATGAGTTTCAAAGACAAACACGCTTTAGAAACTTTGCCAAAAAAGATGGAAAAACTCGAAGGCGATATTGCTAAAGTGAACAAAGCTTTGGCTGAAGTAGGGTTGTTCGAAAAGAACCCGAAGCGCTTCAATCAATTGGTGAAATTGTTGGAGAAATCCCAAGCTGAACTTGATGGTGTTGAAGAGCGTTGGATGGAACTTGAAATGATGCGTGAGGAGCTGGAAAGCTGATTACATCTTGATTGGGTGAATTTCTCTCAATAGGCTTCGCGTATGACTGAAGACTTTGAAACAATGTTGACTGGTGGGCATCCTAATTCTCTTGGCCGAACGGTTGAGGTTGTTGATTTGGTGTTGGCAGATCAGGGAAAACTGGCTGATCTTTATCAGTGCTATTTTAGCAAAGATGAAGTTGTTCGATTGCGTGTATTGAGTGCGATGAAGCGTGTGACAACGGCGCACCCAGAATGGATGATGAATTATATGGACCGGTTACAATCTGAGATTGTGGCTATCGATCAGGCATCCAATCAATGGACGTTGGCGATTTTGTTTGATTTGACGAGATCTCATTTGAGCCGAGTTCAAGAAATACGCGCCCTTGAGATTATGAAATCTAATGTGGAAAATCACAGTGACTGGATTGTTTTAAACACAACCATGCAAGTTTTATTTGATTGGAGTGCAGAAAACAAAACGCTTTGCGAGTGGTTAAAACTACAATTGGAACGTTTGAAATTAGACGCTCGAAAGTCGGTTTCCGGCCGCGCTCAAAAATTGCTGGCTAAGTTTGATGGTTGAAATGTTTGATCCGCTGTCAGCTGCTTTCAGCGATAATCCATACGCGTTTTATAGCGAGTTACGGGCTGCCGATTTTCCCATTTTTTTCGAAGCTCAAAACATGTGGATGTTGTCTCGTTATGAAGACGTGAGTAAAGTCGCAACCAACACCAATATGGTGCGGTCGCTACAGGGTATTAGCAGTGATGTTGATTTGAAACAGGACCAAGTCGCCGCTAATTGGCATGATATGCCCTATCACGAACGGGTGGTGCAATTTAGTCTTTTGGACAGTGATGGCAACGTGCATCGCCGTTTGCGCAAACAAGTGTTCGGGTATTTCACAGGTCGTGCGGTTGCGAGTCTTGAGCCCATGGTACGTCAATATGTTGAGACATTGCTCGTTGATTTGAAGCAACGGGATAGTTTCGATTTTATTGCCGATTTTGCGGCGCATATCCCAGGTTATGTGATCGGCAACTTGTTGGGTGCGCCGGTTGAAGATTGTCCGCAATTGCGTCTTTGGTCAGAACAGGTGGTTCAGTTTTTTGATGTGGACCGAAGTGACGAAAAGAAAGCGGTTGCCGAAACGGCGACGAGAGAATTCTATCATTATCTTGCAGATCTGAAACGCAAACGACAGGGAGCGCCCGCTGATGATTTGATTTCTCACATGATCATGGACGAAACTGAAGGGCGTTACTCTGAAGATGAATTTATCTCCACGTGTATGCTGATATTGATGGCGGGACATGGCTCAACTATCGATGTATTGGGCAGTGGGATGCATACATTGATCTACGAACATGACGCACAATTTAAATTGCGGGAAGATCTGTCACTGCTTCCTGTGGCGATACAAGAAATGTTTAGGTTTGAACCACCACTGCCATTTTTCCATCGCCACGCGTTAGAAGATGTTCATGTTCACGGGCAAGACTTTCCTAAAGGCACAACATTCGGTCTGCTGTATGGTGCCGCCAATCGTGATCCACGCCAATTCTCTGATGCCGATATGTTTAAATTCGACCGCCATCCCAATCGCCATTTGGCATTCGGGCAGGGGGCGCATTTGTGCCTTGGCAACCATTTAGCACGGCTGAATATGAAGGTGATTTTTGAGATTTTGCTGACGCAGTTTTCAGACTTTGAATTGATTGATGATCATGTGCCCTATAAACGCGGACTTTCCGTACGTGGCCCAAAAGTGCTGAGTATTCGCAGCGTACCAGTTTGACGGATTAACCGCCAGTCATGCTCATGTGGCGACCAACAGCGGGGCCTTCGCCTTTGCGTTCAATTACAAAGTCATGTCCTTTTGGTTTGCGGGTAATGGCTTCATCAATCGCGGCATAAAGCAGGTCATTGGATTCTGAAGCACGCATTGGTTCACGTAAATCTGCAGCATCTTCTTGGCCGAGGCACATAAACAATGTGCCAGTGCACGTGATGCGGACACGGTTGCAGCTTTCGCAAAAGTTATGGGTCAAGGGTGTGATAAAGCCGAGTCGCCCGCCGGTCTCCGCGACTTCCACATAGCGGGCAGGGCCGCCCGTTTTATAGGTTAACTCATTCAGTGTGTATTTCTCTGCCAAGCGGCTGCGTACGAGACTGAGGGGCAAATATTGGTCTGTCCGATCTTCATCAATTTCACCCAGTGGCATCGTTTCAATGAGAGTTAGATCAAAACCTTGGCCATGTGCCCAAGTCATCATGGATTCGATTTCGAACTCATTGACGCCTTTCAGTGCAACAGCGTTGATTTTCACTTCTAGGCCAGCTTTACGCGCAGCTTCCAGACCTTCCATCACCTTGCCGAGGTTGCCCCAACGGGTGATCTTTTGAAATTTATCATGGTCAAGCGTATCAATTGAAACATTCACACGACGTACGCCACATTCAAAAAGCTCTTCAGCATATTTTGCCAATTGAGACCCATTTGTCGTGAGGGTTAGTTCTTCTAAGGCCCCTGATTCAAGGTGACGGGACAAAGAACGCACCAATTGCATAATGTTTTTGCGCACAAGAGGTTCCCCACCAGTCAGGCGCAGCTTTTTGACACCTTTTGCGATGAAGCCTGAACACATCCGGTCCAGTTCTTCCAGCGTGAGCAAATCACGTTTTGGCAGGAAGGTCATATCTTCTGCCATGCAATAAACACAACGAAAGTCGCAACGGTCTGTCACCGAAACACGCAAATAGTCTACCGTGCGGCCAAAAGGATCGATCATGGGCGTGGCGGTTGTCATGTGCTTGTTCTTACAGATTAGGTTTCCTACCTCAATGTAGTGCTGTTTTGTCAAAACGAAAGGGAAATATTCTGACAGCCCTAACAGGTCGATCAAACAAGGGTGATCGAGTGTTATTTGCGTTTTTCAGTTGATGTGGCATCTTGAGACCACATCTTATTGAGGGGAATCCCATGAACCGCCGTAATTTTTCTTTAGCTTTGTTGGCTAGTGCTCTCGTTCTGCCCTTGGCTGCAACTCATTCTGAAGCTGCAAGCAAGAAAGGTAGTTTCTCATCTCATAAAAGTTATAAAGTGCGCGGGACAGCGACTGTGAGTGGTAACACTATTAAGCTCAGTGGTTTCAGCACTTCTTCAGGTCCAGACCTCTATGTTTATGTGGGCAATGGCAGGGCTTCAAAGCGTGTCGCGAAATTGAAGCGCAACAGTGGTACACAAACCTACACTCTTTCAGGTGCTGAAAAATATTCCACCGTACACATTCATTGCAAGCGCTTCAGCAGCACTTTCGGCACGGCCCGTCTGAAATAAATCAGATGACCAGGCTTCTATTGCAATCATTTGCACTTGCTGTTTTTGTGGGTGCGACTGGAGTTGCAATAGCACTTTTTGCATAAACGCCAAGGGATAACCCCCTTGGCGTTTACAATTGTGGAAATCGTTAAATCCGGTTCAATGTAATGATGAATGACTGAGTTTTTTGATCATGGCGCTTGGGTTTTTGTTTGCAGAATAGCTTGAGAAACCCGTTCTGCAGATTCAAGCGCTCCATCGATGAGTCCGGGAGACTCTTTAGCTGTTTCTGCAACAGCAAAATGAAGTC
The DNA here is from genome assembly GCA_938010435.1 of uncultured Rhizobiaceae group bacterium. Lineage (GTDB taxonomy): Bacteria > Pseudomonadota > Alphaproteobacteria > Rhizobiales > Rhizobiaceae > Pseudahrensia. The sequence continues at coordinate 28,609 of CALLUS010000011.1, forward strand.
TCTCGTTCCAAAATGGAGCTCTGATAAGTTCAGATAATTGCGATGGATGGGACCCTGGCCCATCTCGATCTGATTGCGCGCAGATCAGTGGATTTTGCGCCCAATCTTCAATTTGTAATTCTTTGTAGTTATTTGCATTTGGTCCAAAGCAACGCACCAATTGATCTACCAATGCTGCTTTCAGTTTATCTTCGTTGCCGGCGCGAATGTGCGCAGGTAATCCTATAAAGCCAAACAAGGCGGCTGGACTTCCATCTTTGCCTGATAGGTCATGGGCTTCAACCATTGGACCAAGTTGACTGGCGATGCGTCCGGACAGTCCCAATTCGCGCCAAAATGGTTTATCGTAGAGTATCGTCGCTTTGGCTTGTGCAGCCATCCATGTGGGAGTGTTTTTCAATAGTGTTTTCAACTCGATTGGAAGATCGCTTTTAAACTCAATGTTGTGGAGCGCAATGCGTAATGGCGTTGCAATCATCACACGGTTTGCGTGAATTTTTAGTCGAGACTTGTTATTGGTTTCAATCAACACGCCGTCTTCAGACAGTTCAACGCTTACAGCAGCTGTGTTCAATTGAATGCACTCAGAGGGAATGTGGTTCTCAATTGCATCTATGATTGCGGATGGGCCGCCGGAGATTCGACTAATACCATGTTGTCCTGGCATGTGTTCTGTTCGCGGGGGCTGGTTTGGATCGAAATCCAAAAGTGCCATGCCCGTTTCGTATTGCGGATGCAATTTCAACTCCAGTTCGCGAACCCAGTTTGAAGCATGTTTCTGATAAGGTGGCCATATCCAACTTGGGCCAAGGTCTGCCAGAGGCGCATTGGTTGCAGAATCCCGAATGGCATGGATGCGCCCACCAGTGCGTGAAGCTGCTTCGATGAGGAGAATCTTTTGACCCTCATTGTGCAATCGGTATGCTGCGGCGAGGCCGGTAAGACCTGCTCCAACAATGCAAACATCATATTTGAGGATGGTGTTATCGCTCATTGGGCCGTGCCTTTCAGGTCGTCCATTATTGTATGGATTGAATGATCAAGAATTTTTAGCTTGTTCAAGCTAACTGATAAAATCATCGCACCCTGCAGTGTCGCAACGATTTGTTGTGCCTTCAACGTTGCTACCTTCTTCTGAAACTTGTCTGAAAGTGCATTTTCCAACCAATGGATATTGGCTTGAAAAAACGCGGAGACATGTTCGTTGAGTATGGATGGGAGACCGTTTTTTTCAGCACCTAAAACTCCACAAAGACAGATTTTGTTGTCATCGTTCAATGCTGACTTATAGGTTTTGCAGAAGGCTAGAACTTTGCTTGAAACGTCATCTGCATTGGTCGCATTCTTATTTAAGGATTTAAAAAATTGAGTCGTATACCGCTCGATCAAAGCTAGCCCCAGATCTTCTTTTTGTCGAAAGTAATAATGAACACTGGCGCTCTTTATGCCTAACTCATCTGCAAGCTCGCGAAAGCTAACCGCATGATATCCGCGTTGACGAATTTTACTTTCTGCCAAATCGAGTAAGTTGGTTTTTGTGTCTGTCATATCAATTATCCGTGATTTTTACCTATCTATCGATTGGTAGTCTTGACTATTGGTTTTGTCAATGCTAAATACTCAATCTACCTACCGATAGGTAATTAAAGGAAATGTTATGAAAGTCTATGAATTCGAAGGATTCCCAAATCCAGCCCGTGTCCGTATCGCTCTTAATGAGAAAGGCTTGACCGACCAAGTTGAGTTTGTAAGCGTTAATGTTCCTAATGGTGAACATAAGTCGCCGGAGTTTTTGGCAAAGAATCCGTCTGGTATGGTGCCAGCGTTGGAACTGGATGATGGTACTGTCATCTCAGAATGTACAGCCATTACAGAGTATCTCGACAATCTTGATGGGGATACAAAACTTACTGGCAAGACACCAAAACAACGTGCGGTGACACACATGATGCAACGTAGGGCCGAGGCAGGTCTTATCGATGCGGTTGGCGGTTATTTTCACCATGCAACCGCTGGTCTAGGGCCGGATATTGAAGGAGAACAATGCGCGCAATGGGGTAAGATCCAAAAGCAACGTGCTGTTGAAGGAATGCATTATTTCGATTCTGTTTTAAAAGATCAGAAATATGTAGCTGGCGACGATTTCTCGATGGCAGATATTACTGTTTTCGCAGGGTTGGGGTTTGCAGATTTTGTGAATGTCGACATTCCCGATAACTTAAATAACTTGAAAGACTGGCGTGAGCGCGTTGCAAAACGCCCCAGTGTGTCTGGTTAAACAGGAGACTTGAAATGGAACTTAACGCAAATTTCGAAGAACGAACGGTTGTTCATGCTGCGCAAATTCCGTGGAAAGCATCCCCAATGGCGGGTGTAGATCGCCGCATGTTAGACCGAATTGGCGATGAGGTCGCTCGTGCGACCTCAATCGTGCGCTATGCGCCGGGCAGCCATTTCAGTTCACATGCGCATACGGGCGGTGAAGAGTTCCTTGTTTTGGAAGGTGTCTTCCAAGATGAACACGGTGATTTTCCAGTCGGCAGCTATATTCGAAACCCACCTACATCATCACACACTCCGGGCTCAGAAGCGGGGTGCGTGATTTTTGTGAAGCTGTGGCAATTCGATATGGAAGATCGCAACGGAGTTAAAATTAATACGAATACCGGGCAATATAGTGTTGATCCAAAAAATGCGGATGTATCTTCCATAGTTTTGTTCGAAGATACACGTGAACACGTTTCTATGGAGAAATGGGCGCCGAATGCTGTGGTTGAAATTGATTCACCGCATGGTTTCGAAGCGTTGGTCACAGAAGGAAGCTTTGAAGAGAGCAATGAAATGTTTGCAGTACAATCGTGGCTGCGCTTGCCAAAGGGGGCATCTTCAAAAGCTGTGGCTGGTCCAGAAGGTGCAACGGTTTGGATAAAGCGCAACCATTTGGCTGAAGCTCCAACTGCACCTAATGCATAGAAAACGGATCGCGGGCCTCTTTAATTATTAGAGCCCGCGATCTGAATTGATTATTTGGATACTTGTTCAAGTTTGTCTTGCGTTTTGGTCTCAAAATCACTTGCGTCATGACGCTCGTGCAATTGGTCTTCAGGCGGTCCGAACGGGCGGTTTACCTTACGGCCTCGAATGACTGCAGGGCGTGCTGCAATCTCATTCGTCCAACGCTGTAAGTTTTTATAATCTTGAACCTGCAAGAAAGTGCCCGAGTCGTCATAAATATTGCCTTGGGCAAGAATGCCGTACCAAGGCCAAATCGCGATATCTGCAATTGAGTATTCATCACCTGCCATATATTTGTGATCGGCCAGATGTTTGTCTAAAACGTCCAATTGGCGTTTCACTTCCATAGCGAAACGGTCGATGCAGTATTGAATTTTAACAGGTGCATAAGCGTAGAAATGCCCGAACCCGCCACCGAGATATGGCGCACTTCCCATCTGCCAGAACAACCAGTTCATGCATTTTGTGCGTGCTACCGGATCGGTTGGTAATAGGGCACCAAATTTTTCAGCGAGATAAAGAAGGATTGATCCGGATTCAAACACGCGTGTCGGTGTTTCCGTACTGTGATCCATCAGCGCCGGAATTTTTGAATTCGGATTAATGTCTACGAAGTCACTGCCGAATTGATCACCTTCACCAATGTTAATAAGGTATGCGTCGTATTCTGCACCTTTGTGGCCAAGAGCAAGGAGCTCTTCCAACATAACAGTCACTTTTACGCCGTTAGGTGTTGCCAGTGAATAGAGTTGTAAGGGATGTTTACCAACCGGGAGTTCTTTGTCGTGTGTGGGGCCGGATATTGGGCGATTGATGTTGGCAAATTTACCGCCGTTTCCGGCTTCCCATTTCCAGATTTTCGGTGGTGTGTAGTCGGGCAATTCACTCATGATATCAGTCCTGTTTGTATGAACGTTATTTATGGGAATTCGAAGTGCCGTGCGCAATGATTGTTCCTGATTTCTTTTTATTCTTTATCAAGAAGCCAAGTCATGCCCTAACTAAATCTCTTTTCGATCACCAAATTTTGAGCTTATGTAATTTTCTTTTCTGATATATTTAATGCAAAAATTGTCCAGTGGAACGATGTAAGAAAGCTCATCTGATCAATGTCAGAAATCCTCTTAGGTAAGCGACACATATATAAATCGACGGATGCGGATAGTTTATTTGACCGAGCAAAATTGCTCGGATTTTCCAGTGATGAAATTGGTGAATTGGGACGGCTTTACGGAAGCGAGGCTGACCAAGGGAAGAAATCGGAAATGTTAGTTGATGCAGGCGCACAAACCAACACATTGTCCTAACCAAGCTTCGGTAGAAGTGCGTTTTACTTTTTGTATAATGACTTATTAATTTCGGTTCTTGCGAAAGCCCCGACGGTCTGACAACATCCTATTTAATTCAGGCTGATCCACTTTGGATCGGTTACTTCAGGAGGATTTAATATGGGTTTTTTCACAAAAACAGCTAAAGCAATCGCGCTTGGCGCAGTGCTCGTTGGCGGTTTGTCCGTTTCAGCTGTGGCTCAAGACATCAAGTTCTTTACCATCGGTACCGGTGGTACAGCTTACACGTATTTCCCGGTTGGTGGTGTTATTGCAAATGCAATTTCCAAACCGCCAGGATCACGTGAATGTGGTAAAGGTGGTAGTTGCGGTGTCGAAAACCTCATCGCCTCCGCCGTATCTTCACGCGGTTCGGTAGACAATGTGAATGCGATTGTTTCCGGTCTCCGTAATTCTGGTTTTGCCCAATCTGATGTGGCTTACTGGGCTTATACCGGCACAGGAACAATGGAAGGCAAAGAGCCAGCTAAAGACCTCCGTACGATTGCAGCCTTGTTTGAAGAGCATATTCACTTGGTTGCTTTGAAAGACAGCGGTATCAACTCTGTTGCTGACCTTAAAGGAAAACGCGTTTCCCTCGACGAGCCGGGATCTGGTACGTATGTTGATGCAAAACTCATCCTAGAAGCCAATGGCCTTGGCGTTGTAGATGTGACAGCTGAAGCTTTAAAAGGTGGTGCTGCTGCTGAAGCATTGCGCAATGGCAAGATCGATGCGTTCTTCGTGGTCGCTGGTTATCCAACCGGTGCACTTGTGGAATTGGCTTCTGCTGCTTCTATCAAATTGGTTCCAATTGCTGGTGAGGGTGCAAAAGCTTTGGCTGAGAAATACGGCTTCTTCGCTTTGAGCGAAATTCCTGCAGGCACTTACCAAGGCGTGGACGCTGCAAACACAGTTGCTGTGGGTGCTCAATGGTTCACTTCTGCCAAAGAAGATGAAGAGCTTATCTACAACATTACCAAAGCTTTGTGGAATGAAGAAAGCCGCAAACTTCTCGATGTAGGGCATGCGAAGGGTAAGACAATTACTCCAGCATCTGCATTGAATGGTGTTGGTGTTCCTCTTCATGCTGGCGCAGAACGCTTTTACAAAGAAGCCGGTTTGATCAAGTAAGTTCGCCGGCTTAATGAACTTAAAGCCCGGATCATTTTGTCCGGGCTTTTTTATTTGTACATTTTGCGGCAACAATAAGCGGCTTCGTTTTCTAGGGGACGGCAATGAGTGACCAACAGTTAACAGCAGAACAGCTCGAAGAGATCGAACGTAAGTACGATCCGGAAACTGCTTTTCGTCCCACAGGTCCAAAAATCGCTATGATCATCACGGCGATTTTAGCCGCGATGTCGATCTATCATTTTTATGCTTCGGGCTTTGCATTGGTGCGTGAACTTTTGCATCGGGGTATTCATCTCAGTTTTGTTCTTGGGCTTGGCTTTTTGTTGTTCTCATGGCGTAGAGCGCCTTCGGGCACACAGTGGCAAGATCAACGGTTTTCCATCAATGGCGTGTCCATACTTGATATGATTTTCTCGGTGCTGGCTGTAGGCGCCGCACTTTATCTGCCACTTTTACCTCCCGAAATCGTGTCTGAACGTGTGGGCAATCCATCTCAATCAGACATATTTATGGGAACAGCATTGCTAATTATTACACTTGAAGTTGCGCGACGTTCTATCGGTGCAACTTTGCCAATCATTGCTTTGATATTCCTATTATTTGCCGTATTTGGACAGTATGCTCCCGGAGCTTTGAAGCATGGTGGCTCAAGTTGGTTGGGTCTTATCAATCATCTCTACATGACCAATCAGGGTATCTATGGTGTCGCCATTGGTGCCATGGCAAAATATGTGTTTCTATTCATTTTGTTTGGCGCACTGGCGACCCGTATCGGGTTGGGACAACTGTTCATTGACTTGGCATCAGTGATTGCGGGGCGTTATTCTGGCGGTCCTGCGAAAGTTGCAATTTGTGCTTCCGCCTTTATGGGCAGCATAAGCGGATCATCAATTGCCAACACGGTAACGACTGGATCACTGACAATTCCCGCTATGAAAAAAGTAGGGTATCCACCACATTTTGCAGGTGCCGTTGAAGCAACGGCTTCGACGGGCGGACAAATTACTCCACCAGTTATGGGAGCTGCCGCGTTCATTATGGTCGACTTTTTGAACATTCCTTTGCGGGATGTTTTGGCGGCTGCATTGTTTCCGGCATTACTACACTACTTTGGTATCTTCATTATGGTGCATCTGGAAGCTAAGAAGCTTGGTCTGCGCGGGCTGACTGCTGAGGAATTGCCAAAGGCAGGATTGGTTCTGCGCGAACATTGGTTGGCAATTATACCGCTGGGCATTTTAATTTACATGATTTTGTCGGGTCGTACGCCTGATTTTGCAGCAGTTTATGCGATTATAGCGTGTGTTATTATTGGCTTTCTGAAACCCAACAACAGATTGACCATACCGGATTTATGGGATTCTCTTGCGAAGGGTGCGCGGGGCACCATTGCTGTTGGCGCAGCCGCGGCCTGTGTTGGTATCATCATTGGTGTGGTGACACTCACGGGGTCAGGTTTTCGTGTTGGTGCGATCGTTATCACAACGGCAAATGATATAGCCGGTTTCTTTGCTGCTCTTCCATTATTCAATTATTTCGACCTGCAACAGTGGTCCCTGTTTTTCTCTCTTCTACTGGTTGCTATAGCTTGTATCATTATGGGCGCAGGAGTGCCGACAACCGCGACCTATTTGATTTTGGTGTCAGTCACTGCTGGTGCGTTTCAAATTCTGGAAGTCGAACCGTTGGTGGCGCACTTCTTCGTGTTCTACTACGGTGTGTTGGCTGACATTACACCGCCTGTTGCGCTTGCAGCTTATGCGGCGGCAGGTATTGCCGGTTCCAACCCGTTTAAGACAGGGAATACAGCGTTTCGCCTGGGTATAGCCAAAGCGTTGGTGCCATTTGTGTTTGTGTATTCACCTGCATTGTTGTTAGTGGCCAATGGTTTCACATGGTGGTTGTTCACAGTTACACTTGTGGGAGCCATGCTGGGCATCGCTGCATTAGGAGTTGCGTTTTCCGGTTATTTGCTTGCGCCGTTGCGCATGTGGGAACGCTTCTGGGTGGCCATCGTGTCATTGCTGTTTATAGCACCTGGTCTGGCGACGATGGGCGTCGGGCTGGTACTGCTTATTCCTATTTTGGTGTTGCAGCTCACTCGGGCTCGAACGGCTGCTGTGAGCGTTTGAACAGGCGTTTAGCGATTTCTGCCGCGCAATTGCTCTTGTAATAAATTGATCAGACTCATGGCGGCGTCGGGAATATTAGTGCCGGGGCCGAATACGGCTTTCACACCTGCACCGGTTAAGAAATCATAATCTTGGCTTGGAATAACACCGCCGCAAATGACGAGTTTGTCGGCGGCATCGCGTGTTGCCAACTCGGTGAGAAGCATAGGGGCCAGCGTTTTATGACCAGCTGCATGACTGCTCACACCAATGATATCCACGTCTTCTGAAACGGCCAAGTCGGCGGCCTCTTGCGGCGTCTGAAAGAGTGGCCCAACCGTTACATCAAATCCGAGGTCGCCAAACGCAGTGGCGATCACTTTCGCGCCGCGGTCGTGTCCATCTTGGCCCATTTTCACCACGAGAATACGCGGCTTGCGGCCAAGCTTTTCAGAAAATTTTTCAAGAGATTGCTTTGTTTTTACAAACTCGGGGGCATCACCATATTCGGTTTCATACACGCCTTCGATGGTTACAACATCGGCAGAATGTCGCCCAAAAGCATTTTCCATGGCCCATGAAATTTCACCCACTGTTGCTCGTGCGCGGGCAGCTTCAACAGCAGCTTCCAAAATATTGCCTTGTCCTGAAACAGCCACTTGCTCCAGGTTTGTCAAAGCTTCGGTATGTTTGGTTTCATCGCGGGTTTTGCGAATGTTGTTCAGTCTTGCAATTTGAGCATCGCGCACTTTTACATTGTCGATTTCGCGCACATCGACTTTGGTTTCGATACCGGGTTGAAACTTGTTAACCCCTACGATGACCTCTTCGCCTTTATCTATACGTGCTTGCTTTTGTGCTGCAGCTTCTTCGATGCGCGCCTTTGGCATACCCTCGTTAATCGCTTGGGTCATGCCTCCTAGCTTTTCGATCTCTTCCATTAAAGCCCAAGCTTCGTTGATCAATTCCCCGGTGAGGCTTTCCACGTAATAGGAGCCGGCAAGAGGGTCTACGACTTTGGTCACTCCCGTTTCGTGCTGCAATATCAATTGCGTGTTGCGAGCAATTCGAGCTGAAAAATCCGTTGGCAAAGCAATTGCTTCATCGAATGAATTTGTGTGCAGGCTTTGAGTGCCGCCAAGTGCAGCGCTCATGGCTTCATAAGCGGTACGCACAATGTTGTTGTAAGGGTCTTGTTCTTGAAGTGATACGCCAGACGTTTGGCAGTGGGTGCGCAACATTTGGCTGCGTTTAGAGGCTCCAAAATCAGCCATAATTTTTGACCACAAGAAACGCGCGGCACGAAGTTTTGCAGCTTCCATGAAAAAGCTCATTCCCATGTTGAAGAAGAAAGACAAACGACCTGCAAACGCGTCGACGTCCATTCCTTTTTCGATCGCTGCCCGAACATATTCGCGACCATCGGCAAGTGTGAAAGCAAGCTCTTGCACAATGGTGCTGCCGGCTTCCTGTATATGATAACCGGAGATGGAGATGGAATTGTATTTGGGCATTTCTTTGGTGGTGTATTCTATAATATCGGACACAATGCGCATGCTGGGTTCTGGCGGGTAAATATATGTGTTGCGCACCATAAACTCTTTGAGAATATCATTTTGAATCGTACCAGAGAGCAATTTGCGATCAACACCTTGCTCTTCGCCTGCTACAATAAACGAAGCCAATACGGGGATCACTGCGCCGTTCATAGTCATGGAAACGGACATTTGATCGAGGGGAATTCCGTCAAATAGAATTTTCATATCCTCGACGGAATCGATTGCAACGCCAGCTTTACCCACATCCCCGACCACACGCGGGTGATCTGAATCATACCCTCTATGTGTTGCCAGATCGAAAGCGACTGATAGACCTTTTTGGCCGGCTGCTAAGTTTGCCCGATAAAATTTATTGGATTCTTCTGCTGTTGAAAAACCTGCATACTGTCGTATCGTCCATGGACGACCCGCATACATGGTGGCTTTTGGACCGCGTGTGAAAGGGATTTGTCCAGGTAAGCTGTCCAGATGGGGGAGATCTTGCATATCGTCTGATGTGTAAATCGGTTTAACAGAAATGCCTTCAGGTGTCCTCCAAACAAGTGACTCGGGATCATCACCTTTCATCTCTTTCGAAGCGATTTTGATCCAGTCGCGTGGTAACTGCTGTTTGGGATTGGACATTGAGGTTCATCCATAATAATTTCTAGCGGAGGATACAGGTTCTTAATATAGAGGCCAAGGTGTGAAGACCTACACTTTGGTGCAATTGTTTGTTGAAAATTAAGGAAGAAAGGCGTTGCCACTCTGGCGCGTTAACGAAGAATTAAGCATGTTCTTTTCAATCCGGCCTTTGCATGGTTAACTCTGGTCAGCGGGATTTTCATTTAGATTAAGAGATAGAATTGGTATTTTTGATGCGTAGTTTCACACCATTCTTAAAGGGAATAATGACATTTGCATTTGTAGCAACTGTTGTTAGTGCGACGCAGGCCCAAACTGCAAGAAAATTTGCTGGTAAAAACCCTGTGGTGCGCCTTTGCCCTGTAACTTGTACAGCAGTGAACGGTCACGGATTTAAAGCTGGTGCGAGCACAACTGTTTATGAAACAAAGAGCGGTTGGGCGCGTGTTTCCGGTTATCTGGATCGTACCAAACTGGTGGCAAGTTTTGGAGTAAATACACCACGGAAACCCGCACTTTGGGTTCCTGTGTCTTCACTCGCATTTACCGCCAAGGCCAAGGCACCTGTCAAGAAAAAGACAGTTGCCAAGAAGAAGGTCATAGCGAAAAAACCAAAACGTGTTTCTGTGATTGATCAATTGGCCAGATTGCGCAATCCGGCACTCCCAAGTTTTAGGCCAAATACTGTTGTCGCATCAACACCTGTTGTAGAAACTCCGACAACTGCTATCGCAGATGTGGTCGAAGAAACTGTAGTGGTGGCAACACCTGTTGTTGAATCCCCAGTTGTTGAAACTGTTGAAGTTCCGTCCCCCCCCGTTGTCGTGGACACGCAAGGTGGAGATCAAAAAGCTCTCACATGGGAACAAGTGCAGGCCAAAATAGCTGCGCAAAAAAGAGCAGAACAAACGGGTGCCGCTGAACCTGCCGCCGCTGTTGTTAAAAAAGAAACCGATAATGCTGCCAAATTGGCTGCTGATCGCAAAGCTGCATTAAAAACGGCTGCATTGGAACGTGAAGCTAAACGTGCGGAAGCCAAAAAGCTTGCAGATGAAGCGCGCCAAAAACGTATTGCAGAACGTAAGAAAACGGCAGATGTTGTTAAAGCAAAACGCGTTGCTGATGCAAAAGTGGTTCAAGAAGAAAGAGTTCGCAAACGTGCCGAAGTAAAAGCTGCTGAACTTGCCAAGGCCAAGGAAGTTGAAGGAGCGAAAAAAGCTCAAGCCGCGAAATTAGCGGAAATCGCTAAAACGGAAGAAGCTTCAAAAGAAGATGAGAAGGTTGGCAATACACCACCGAAAGAAGATGCAGTTGATGGTGTCGTTGCTCTCGGTGCCACAGGGCAAGTTGTTAAACTACCTCCGCTGGTGAGTTCAGAAACAAAGCAAGAGCCCGCTAAGGTCGAAAAAGCCGAATCTGTTGAACCGGCAACACCTGCTGTAAAAGAACAACTTGTGAAAGTTGCTTCGGTTGATGATCCAGCAAAACCGGCTGGCCCTGAACCAACATTCACATCTGCAGAGGCTGACCCGATTGACTTCGGCAAACGCCCTAAGAAATTAACAAAGGCTTTGCTCGACAAACGTTTGCGAAAATTGCCTGGCCGTAAGAGTAAAGTTAAGCCGGAAATTGTGATCGCCATGCGCCATTCGGCGCTTGGGTTGCTGAAAAGTGGTGAATGTAAAGGTATTGCTGGTGGCGGGAAAAGCGCTGTGCCGGGTATGTTCTTCATCACGTGCACTGAAGATCCCGGCTACCTACGTCAATTCCCTATTGTGGAAGAGAGCTGGTAAGGCGCCTTCTCTTCAAGTTGAGTTTTGAAAATGTTACTCTCATCACCTGAAGAGCTGCAATAATTGCTGTCCAATAGACCAACTCAGGGATGAATTGATCTAACCACCACCAATGAAGAAAGCTAAATGCCAGTGCTGCGTATGCCATGCGTTGTAGTGGCTTCCAAGTTCTGCCGAGTTTTCGAACAGACGTTTGGTTTGATGTCAACGCCAGAATGATCAACATTATAAATGCTATCCAACCCAGCAAGAAAACGATGTCGAACGCTTCCAAAACGACGAGCTCAAGCGTTCCGACAAAACGTATATAAAAATATGTATGAAGCGCTGCGTAGCCAAAGGACGCCACGCCAATGGCGCGTCGTCGCTTTTGCAGCCAGAAAATGGGGCGCCAATTTTTGGAGATTTTCATGAGAGGTGTTATCGCCAACGCGACCACCATAAAAATTACAGACCAAGTGCCGCTCTCATACATAATCTCGGCATAATATTTATCTTCCCACCATATATCTGCAACGAGGCCTCGTGACGGGACTGCAAGCAATACCCAAAACAGATAATGGGAGTTTAAAATGGAGTGCAATAGGGTCATCATAACATCATTATGATGCGATGCTTATTTCGCCAATGCACATTTGGTTGAGCCAAGCGTGATTGTTCAAAGTTCGCTGTTTTCAATATCGAATGCTTGTCGTAATTGTTTTGCACGACCTTTGAAATTTTCCTGCGTTATCATTGACTTCATAATGCGATCGATGCGGAAATTGCGAAACGCTTCGCGATAATTGCACCAAGCCGTTACCACCGCAACTTCCGTGTAGTAGGTTAAAATAATTGGCAAAATTCTCCGTCGCAAACGGTCGCCGTCGAGGCTTTCATAATCTATTTCAATAACCTGTTCATCACGGATTGCTTTGCGCAGTTGAGCCAACCGTTCTTGTTGAGGTGTATCAATTCCCCAATTAGATACGCGCAAGCTGTCATCGTCCGCGGTTGATGTCTCGATCTTGTTCAGAACACGTTTTGCCGCGGATTGAAGATCCTTATCTCCAGTTCGGGAAAGGAGGGATAAACCAACAATTATGGCTTCCAATTCTTCTTGGTCGAAGTTCAAGGGAGGCAGGTCATATCCGTCGCGCATGATGTATCCAATTCCCGTTGAACCTTCGATCGGAATTCGCATGGATTGGAGCGTTGCGATATAACGGTAGATTGTTCGAGGTGTAACTTCCAACTCCTCAGCGATATCTTGTGCCCGCTTCGGATGTTTTGCTTTGCGCAAAATGTTTATGATTTCGAACAATCTGTCTGTGCGTTGCATTGTTTTCATCCATAAATGACTACTGACAAAACAATGTCAGTAAGTGGTGTGTACTACATCAAATGACCGGTTGAAATCTGAAAGTCCAAAAATGAAAGATCAAACGTCAAAGGGCGTTATGCTCGTTGTTGTTTCTGCGCTGATGTTCAGTTCAGCGGGTTTATTTGCAAAGGGCATTGACGCAGGTGCATGGGATATCATTTTTTGGCGCATCGGGAACGGCGGCCTTTATCTCAGCTTTTAAATTGACCTCAATCGCCAATGTGTCTTTGATCTACGCGGTTGCGCCACTACTGGCTGCATTGATGGCTTGGGTTTGGTTTAGGGACAACCCGAGTGGTTCTGTGGTGGTTGGTGCGTTGGTAACATTTTTAGGTGTGATTATTATCTTCGCTGGCTCGTTTGGCAGTGTAAATTTTTTAGGTGATTTATTGGCACTTTGGATGACGATCGCAATGGCTGGATTGTTGGTGCTGTACCGGCGATATCCGGGCACGCCAGCGGCTGGACCAACCGTTTTGATGTCTATTTTATTATTGCCGTTTGGATTGTGGTTCGGCGAGCCTTTTCAAATGCCAATGGATGAGGTCGCTATCACGGCTTGTTTTGGATTGGTCTTTGCCTTGGCCTCGGTCACGTTGGTGGAAGGAGCAAAACGCCTTCCGTCTTCTGAAACAGCGCTGCTTAGCACATTGGAGGCCCCATTTGCGCCCGTTTTGGCTTGGTTGATTCTGAGCGAGTTACCACCTGTTCTAACTATTGTTGGTGGAGCGATGATTTTGGTTGGCGTGGTTGGAAGTCAGATTTTTGAAAATAGAGAGGACAAGATATGCCATCATCTACAAAGCTGAATGGAACACTGCAAAAATTTATTGAAGCGCAACAAATGTTCTTTGTGGCGACGGCGGCTCCCGATGGGCGGGTTAATCTCTCTCCCAAAGGGATGGATTCTTTGCGTGTTCTAGGAACCAACCGAATTGTTTGGCTGAACCTCACTGGCAGTGGAAATGAAACGGCAGCGCATTTGTTGGAACATTCGCGCATGACACTGATGTTTTGCGCATTTGACGGGAATGCTTTCATATTACGCACCTATGGAGCGGCAACTGTCTCCCATCCGGGTGATGAAAATTGGCATGATTTAGCTAACCTGTTTCCCAAAATGGCAGGGTCGAGGCAGATTTTTGATCTTACGATCGATCTTGTTCAGACATCATGCGGAACGGGTGTGCCGTTTATGGATTTTCAATCACAGCGCGGTGATGTGGAACTGGTGCCGCATTTTGACGATTTGGGCACAGACGGAACCCGCGCCTTCTGGGATCGAAAAAACGCTGTAAGTTTGGATGGAAAACCCACTGGCATTTAGTGAGCGTATTCCAAATACCCGCTATTCAAACTCCATAATAATTTCATCAACTGCCAAACTGTCACCTGCGACCGCGTTGATTTTAGAGACTTTGGTTTTGCGTTCTGCGCGTAAGATGTTTTCCATTTTCATGGCTTCAACGGTTGCAAGCGCTTGACCTTCTTGAACTTCGTCGCCGACTTTCACATTGATGGAAACGATTAGACCCGGCATCGGACACAAGAGTTGTTTGGAAGTGTCGGCTGGAACTTTCTCAATCATAAAAGTGTTCAATTCAGCCATGCGCGGTGACATGATTTGTGCACATACGGTTGCGCCGCGATATCGCAATTCGTAGCCTCCAGCGGTTGCCGCAACTTTTACTGCGATAGGCTGCCCGTTGATCTTGGCTTTCAACAATTTTTGCCCCGGTCGCCAATCGGTCAATATCTTGACTTTGTTGCCGTCGGAAAACTTTACCTTGGCACCTTCATTCTTAGATTTCATGGATAGGGCAAAATTTTCGCCGTCCAGATTGACCACCCAGTTTTTACCTACGCGTCTTTTGTGATTGGTCATAGCGCCGGAAATGCGTGTGCGTCGCAGCTGAGCTATCATGTTTATAACTGCAGCAATTGCAGCCAATTCATGTTTAACGCTTTCACTTAACGTCGCACCTTCAAATCCTTCCGGGTATTCTTCTTCGATAAATGCTGTGGTGATATTGCCTGACACAAAGCGGGGATGGTCCATCACAGCCGACAAGAACGGCAAGTTGTGGCCGATACCTTCCACTTCAAATGTATCGAGAGCTGTTCCCATGGCTTCGATGGCTTGAGCACGATTTTTTCCCCATGTGCACAGTTTTGCGATCATGGGATCGTAGAACATGGAAATCTCGCCGCCTTCGAACACACCTGTGTCGTTTCGAACGATTGTACCATTGTCATGGGTGGTTTCAGCTGGAGGCCGGTAGCGGGTAAGGCGGCCAATGGAAGGCAAGAAATTACGGTACGGGTCTTCCGCATAAAGACGACTTTCCATTGCCCAGCCGTTGAGCTTCACATCGCTTTGTTTAATTGCGAGTTTTTCGCCATAGGCGACGCGGATCATTTGCTCGACCAGATCGATGCCAGTAATCAGTTCCGTGACCGGATGTTCGACTTGTAGACGGGTATTCATTTCCAAGAAGTAGAAATTTTGATCTCCGTCAACGATAAACTCCACTGTTCCTGCGCTTGCGTAGTCCACAGCTTTGGCTAGTGCAACGGACTGTTCGCCCATGGCTTTGCGGGTTTCCTCATCCAAGAAGGGAGAGGGCGCTTCTTCAATAACCTTCTGATTTCTGCGTTGAATGGAGCATTCGCGTTCGCCGAGATAAATGCAATTGCCATGACCGTCTGCCAAAACCTGAATTTCGATGTGGCGCGGCTGGGTGACAAATTTTTCGATGAAAATACGATCATCACCAAATGAATTTGCAGCTTCGTTCTTGGAAGATTGAAACCCTTCGCGAGCTTCATCATCGTTCCATGCAATCCTCATACCCTTGCCGCCGCCGCCTGCGGAGGCTTTGATCATCACAGGATAGCCAATTGAGTTGGAAATTGTGACGGCTTCCTCAGCGTCTTCAATTAGGTCCATATGCCCGGGTACGGTAGAGACATTGGCTTCTTGAGCCAACTTCTTGGAAGTGATTTTATCCCCCATAGCTTCAATCGCCCCAACGGGCGGACCAATAAAGGCGATGTTTGCTTTCTTCAAAGCTTCAGCAAATTTGGGATTTTCGGAGAGAAAACCGTAACCCGGATGCACAGCTTCCGCGCCGGACTGTCTAATAGCATCCATGATTTTATCGATAACGATATAAGACTCACTGGCTGCCGGAGGACCGATGTGAATAGCTTCGTCGGCCATAGAAACATGCAGTGCATTGCGGTCAGCATCGGAATAAACAGCGACTGCTTTAATGCCCATTTTTCGCGCAGTTTTGATGACGCGGCATGCTATTTCACCACGATTGGCAATGAGGATTTTTTTGAACATTCACACTCTCTCCCGTTGTCCCATGTCAACGAGAAGAGGCACTGTCGTCAAGAGTGTTGACGTCAGACTTTGGTTGTTTCCAAAAGCCAAAAGAGGCCAAGCAATACAGCGCAAATGGTTAGCCATCCGAATGTGCACTTCCAACATATTTTGCTGTTGCGGTTCATCAATAAGATTCTGTCCAGAGGCTCTCATCAAATGCGTCAGGGAAGGTTTTTTCTGCAATTGACCTGTTGATGACCAACAGAGCATCATAGGAGGCCGGATCGAACGGTTCTTCCGCCGCTATGACTTCGCGTCCGAACAGCCAACTGAGACGACCAGCATCCAAATTGCCCCTTTCAAATGGTTCGTCACCAAAATGTTTTACCAGACAGGCCATGAAGTTGAGATCGGCTGTTTTGTCTTTTGGAAAACGATCAGCGTAACGCTCTTTGGCGACGATTTTTGTCGCGCCCTTTTTGTTGTCCCGGCGAATTGTAAATTGAAAGTCAGTTCCGGGAAGACGGGACGGAAAGCCGCGATGTTTGTACATATTAGTTCAGCCGTGGGGGTTCTTTTGATGTTTATAGGGGCAGATCGTTGATGTTTGAAGAGGGGAGAAGACTGTGAGTTATCAACAAAATTAGCACGCGTAAAATACGACTCGACAAATTATCTTACGTAAGGTAAGTGTTAACTATATTCAGTGCGATAAAGATTACCGCACCAACCGAAGAGGGCAATATGGAATCGAAAGCATTAGAGCAAGTGGGCGGCGGTTACGACTGGCTCGTGAGCAACGGTATGAATGTCCTGTATGCAATCATCATTATTGTGGTGGCCTACTGGGTTGCTGGTTTTGTGAAAGGCTTGATTATAAAGATCGCCAATTCGAGTGAAGCAATGGACGATACATTGTTCGAGTTTTTGGGCAGTCTGGTGCGATATGTCATTCTGGCGTTTGCAGCGATCATCGTTCTCGAACGTTTTGGTATTACGACGACTTCACTTGTTGCTCTTATCGGTGCTGCCGGTCTTGCGATTGGTCTTGCCTTGCAGGGCACACTGACGAACCTTGCAGCAGGCGCGATGTTGCTTTTGTTCCGCCCGTTCAAAGTGGGGGATTTTATCGATGGCGCAGGTGTATTTGGTAAAGTGGAATCCATCACACTGTTCACAACTGATCTGATCACATTCGATAACCAACACATCATTGTTCCTAACAGTGAGTTGTGGGGTACGAAAATCATCAACCACAGCCATCACCCTGTACGTGGCGTCGATCTGACGTTTTCTGTCAGCTATGGTTCAGACTTAGAAAAAGCAAAGAAAGCTATTTTGAAAGCCGTCACTGCCCATGAACATGTGTTGGCTGATCCGGCGCCATTTATTGCAGTTGATAAACTGAATGATTCAGCGGTTGATATTCTGGTGCGCCCTTTCTGTGAAGGCGAACATTATTTCGATCTTCGCTACAGCCTGCCACAGGCTGTGAAAGAAGAGTTGAACAAACAGAAAATCGAAATTCCATTCCCTCATCGTGTGGTGATGATGCAGAAATAACCGAGTCGTTCAGGGGCGTTTGAACGATAACCGCTGCTGGGGAAACCCAGCGGCGGTTTTTTGTGTGTGGGGCAAAAATGGATATTTCTTTGGAGATCGGTGGCTTGATAGAAGGCAGTATGGGTTGATTCTTAGTCTGTCACACAACTGGGTTTTATTCCTATGGCCAAAACAGGACACCCACCATTCCTACCAGCATCTAATCTGTACAATAGTTTCCCCATCCAAGTTGTTGATGCGCCAAATTTCTTGTAAACATCTTCCCGACCTTCTGTTCCATCTGCTTTAAGAACCTTTCCCAAGCAGCGAAAAAACGAGGAATCGAGTGAGGAGCCACGAGTCAAAATTACTCCGACATCAATAGCACCTGCATCATAAAAAGCTGAGAATGCATACAGGTCCCGATCATAAGTCTGGTCTTTGCTATTCCATTCAAGATCAAGAGCAACCTTGTCATTTACAAAGTCTATTCGATGACTGTCTAGAAACCCTTCGCGAACATATTCATTCAGAATTTTGTCTTTTTTCTTTGCGTCCGATAGCTTGACCACTAAGTCTGCTGATAAGCGCGTTTCGATCCAACTATCGTCAAACAATGTGTCAACGTATTTGGCGATTAACCCTTTGCTACCTCCAGGTTTTCTGATCATTTCTTTCGAAATTTCAAATTGGTCCAAGATAGTGGTTATTTGTTTATGTTGTTCAGGAAAGCTCCCTGCTAAGATTGCGGCGGCATTGCGATAACTGAAAATTTCAAACTTGGAATGATGAAGTTCTGAAAAAATACCGCTCAATTTATCCGGTGAATCTGCAATTTTTCCGAGCTTCGACAACGGGCGATCATTATCTGTTTCATTCATTTATTCAGCCGCTTCCGAAGAGTTAAATTTATATGTATTCCAAGTAGGCTTATAATCTTCTGTTGCTTGATTTCCCCAAACCGTCCAGTTCTCGCGTTTGCCTCGACCAAAAAGCTCTAAATACGGACCCCAACTGCATGATTCAATTATATCATACTGTTCATCTGGCTTGCGTGAGTGTTCTCGTTTTCGCGTTCCAAATAGATTGACTTGAGTCCGTCCGGGTTGAAGGGTTCGCGCGTTTTTTCCCCTTACACCGAACAACAGAATTTCGGTTACGTTACGAAAATAGAATCCAACCCCTCGTCCATCGGAACCGCCATCCTTTCTAATTTTATGCCAAATAATGTTCGATTTGTATTCAAAACCCCATTCTTTCAATACAGTTAAACCATCAGGCAACAAAGCATTGGGAACCCAAAGGTAGCAGTGTGCTGTTTCAGTAAGATGCTCCTGAACCGGCAAATTGCATATATCAACTAACTCCATCGTTTCGTATCTAGCGAGCCTTTTGTGCTCTGGAGCAACTTTGCCCGTTCGATTGGTAAACCTCCAAGGTGGATCTGCCATAACAGTAGAAAATTTCTGTTTTTCCAAAAAGTCGCGCAGATCAATTGAAGCATCATGTTCTATCATTGTTCTCTCCTTGACTTTGTTAGTGAACTACAAACGAAAGCAATGCAAAGACATTCCCTCACAATGGCAGGTTGTCGTGTTTCTTCCACGGGTTTTCCAGTTGCTTGCCTTTCAGCATTGCGAAGGCGCGGCAGAGGCGTTTTCTGGTTTGGCTTGGCATAATGACGTCATCGATGAAGCCTTTTTCCGCTGCCACGAACGGATTGGCGAAACGTTCTTCGTATTCCTTGGTGTGTTCGGCGATTTTTTCAGGCTTGTCCAAGTCGCCACGATAGAGAATTTCCACAGCACCCTTTGCGCCCATCACCGCGATTTCAGCCGTGGGCCATGCGTAATTCACGTCGCCGCGCAGGTGTTTTGAAGCCATCACATCATAAGCGCCGCCATAGGCTTTGCGGGTGATTAACGTGACTTTAGGAACGGTGGCTTCGCCATATGCGAACAAGAGTTTCGCACCGTGTTTAATGACCCCTCCATATTCTTGTGATGTTCCTGGAAGGAAGCCGGGCACATCCACAAGTGTAAGAATTGGAATGGAAAACGCGTCGCAGAAGCGCACGAAACGCGCGGCTTTGCGGGATGAGTTGATGTCCAAAACACCAGCCAACACCAGCGGTTGATTGGCCACGACACCCACGGTTTGTCCTTCCATGCGGATAAAACCTGTGAGCACGTTTTTGGCGTAGTCTGCCTGAATTTCAAAGAAATCGCCTTCGTCGGCCAATTTATAAATCAGCTCATGCATGTCGTAAGGCTGATTTGGATTTTCCGGAATTAATGTGTCGAGGCTTGGTTCTTCGCGATCTGGTGAATCAAAGAACGGGCGCACTGGTGCGCTTTCGCGATTGTTCAATGGTAGAAAATCGTAAAGGCGACGCATTTGGCGGAGCGTCTCTACGTCATTATCGAATGCACCGTCAGCCACCGAAGACTTCGACGTGTGGGTTTTTGCGCCGCCCAATTCTTCTGCCGTTACAATTTCGTTCGTTACTGTTTTAACCACATCGGGACCGGTGACAAACATGTACGATGTATCACGCACCATGAAAATAAAATCGGTCATGGCGGGTGAATAAACGGCACCTCCAGCGCAAGGCCCCATGATGACGGAAATTTGTGGAACAACACCAGACGCTAAAACATTTTTTTGGAATACATCTGCATAACCTCCAAGAGAGGCCACACCTTCTTGAATGCGCGCGCCACCAGAATCATTCATTCCGATCACAGGTGCGCCATTCTTCATGGCCATATCCATAATCTTGCAGATTTTGGCCGCATGGGTTTCTGAAAGAGAACCGCCGAGAACCGTAAAGTCTTGGGAATAGACATAGACGAGGCGTCCGTTGATCGTGCCCCAACCAATCACGACACCGTCGCCGGGAATTTTGGTGCCCTCCATACCAAAATCTGTGCAGCGGTGGGTGACGAACATGTCGTATTCTTCGAACGAACCTTCATCTAACAAAACCTCGATACGTTCGCGGGCTGTCAGTTTGCCTTTGGAATGTTGTGCCGCAACACGCTTTTCGCCACCGCCTTGTCGTGCTTCTGCACGGCGGGCTTCGAGTTGTTCGATAATGGTGTTCATGAAAGTCTTTCCCAATGACGTTGCCTGAAATCTAATGACCCATCGCGCATAAGGCAATTATGGCTTTGGGATTAGATGGGTTGAAATTAGCTCAACCTTCTTGCTTCTCGTTTGTCCAGTTCGGCATTGAATTTTACTTCATCCCATTTCTCACTCAAAGCTTCTCGAATCAAAGATTGTTGTGTCTTAGGAGCAAGCCCACCCACGGGTGGGTCTGTGTCCAGATTGGTCGGGAATGGATAACCTTCAGCCGAACTTGCAATGACACAATCGAGTTCTTCTTGGGAAAGACTGCTCGTTGCCAAGGTGGGATACAACATGCGGCACATAGCTTCGCGGTCAATTGTTTCCATGGCTTGTCCGAATGCGGAAGAGACTTGCAGCAGGTTGGCCATGCGATCGATATCCGGGGTTTTGTTTTCTCCGGCTCCATGCAGAATGCCGGGAGAGAAGAACAGTAGATCGCCTTTTTCCAAAGGCAGTTGAATATAGTTTTTTTCAAATATGTCGCGCACTTCAAGGTTGCGGAAGTCTGCATAATTGTCTGGCCAGTTTTGTGAGCCCGGTAAGAGTTTTGTGGTGCCGGAACTGATGGGCATGTCGCAATGGGCAACCGCGCCTTGCAACGTGAGGCGTGGCGACATGGCGTGAACGTGTGGTGGATACGTATTGGCTTGATCTTTGGTCATAAAGCCCAGATGATAATCGCAATGAGCTTCTTGAGCTGCCCCGCCGGGTCGAACCAGGTTGACCTGCGCAGTCATTTGATAAGCAGGCCCCAACCAACTTTCGCTGGCTAAATCGATCCATCGATTGCTGTGGTAACGCACAAAGACTTCAGGTGAAGCGCGGCAAAGCTTTTCAAGACTGTTCCAAATACGATCATTGGCGCCGGACTTTGCAAAGTGATCCGCACCACTTTCTTTCGTAGATTTCTCTTGCTGAATAATATCAAGAAACAGGTTCGTGGCTTCATCGAGAACGGATGTGTCGTTGAAGGCACCTTTGAGTACAAATGCACCTGAACCGTGGAGAATGATGCCGCTGAGTTCCAGCTTCAGATTGTCTCGCATTTCGCCTTTAGAGAGATGATCCTCCATGGATTTACAATCGTAGATCGGGATACCTTTTTCAATAGAATTGGCGAGGCCGATCAAACTGTGACCCAAAGGGTTCTCAATTGCTGCTCTGAGTGTCTCTATAGACATTTACATCTCCCATGATTTCGAAGTTTGATGGTAAGTGGCTTTTACAATTTGTCGCAAGTTGAAATTACACTCGTCCCAAAGTCCTGCTTTTCGTTGCAGATTTCATTGTGTAGTGTGGCTCCAAAGGAGACTATCGATGCTCACCAAACCCGATCAAAACAGCTCACACCCTCACGCAAACACGCCAGAATCTGCCCGCGCAAAGCCTGTTCCTTTGAACTGGGAAGATCCGTTTCTGCTCGACGAACAATTGACAGATGACGAGCGGATGATCCGAGACGCTGCACGTGCCTATGCCAATGATGGATTGGCGTCGCGCGTGCTGGAAGCCAACCGTCAGGGCAAGTTTGATCGTTCAATTATGACTGAGATGGGCGCGCTGGGATTGCTTGGTGCAACCATCCCTGAACAATATGGCGGGGCGGGGGTGAATTATGTGTCCTATGGTCTCGTGGCACGCGAAGTGGAACGTATCGATTCTGGTTATCGTTCCGCTATGTCTGTGCAATCGTCTCTCGTGATGCACCCGATTTTCGCTTATGGAACGGAAGAGCAACGCAATAAATATCTGCCAAAACTCGCCAGTGGTGAATGGGTAGGCTGTTTTGGTCTCACTGAACCTGACCATGGGTCAGATGCTGGTGGAATGTTGACCCGTGCAAAAAAAGTGAACGGTGGCTACAGCCTTTCAGGTGCTAAAAACTGGATTACCAATTCTCCTATCGCGGATGTGCTTGTTGTCTGGGCGAAATCCGACGATCACGATGGAAAGATACGTGGTTTCGTTTTGGAACGTGGAATGAAAGGCTTGGAGACACCGGAAATTGAAGGTAAGTTTTCGTTGCGGGCTTCCGTGACGGGCATGATCCAAATGGATGAAGTGTTCGTACCTGAAGAAAACCTATTGCCTCATGTGTCGGGTCTTGCCGGACCGTTCGGGTGTTTGAACCGTGCGCGATATGGCATTTCTTGGGGTGCTATGGGTGCGGCAGAATTCTGCTGGCATGCGGCACGTACTTACACGATGGAACGTAAGCAATTCGGCAAACCGTTGGCGCAGACGCAACTTATTCAAAAGAAGCTGGCCGATATGCAAACTGAAATTTCATTGGGCTTGCAAGGTTCTTTGCGCCTTGGTCGACTGATGGACGAACATCGCGCGCCTGCTGAATTGATCTCAATGATGAAACGTAACAATTGCGGTAAGTCCCTCGATATTGCACGACAATCCCGCGATATGCATGGGGGCAATGGAGTGAGTGATGAATATGGCGTTATCCGTCACGTCATGAACCTTGAAGCGGTGAACACGTATGAAGGCACGCACGATGTGCACGCGCTCATTCTGGGACGTGCTCAGACTGGACTTCAGGCGTTTATGTAAATGATCAGCTAGTGATGTAGATCGCACGAAAGTCGTTTACATTGGTGCGTGTGGGGCCGGTGATGATCAAATCACCCAAGGCTTCGAAAAAAGAATAGGCGTCGTGTCCATCTAACATGGCTTGCGCATCAATGCCTATGGTTTTTGCCCTCGCCAATGTGTCTGGTGTGATTATGGCACCGGCATTGTCTTCACTACCGTCGATGCCATCAGTGTCTGCCGCAAGCGCATAAATGCCGTCTGTGCCATCCAATGCGATGGCCAGTGACAGCAAATATTCAACGTTGCGACCGCCTTTGCCTGATGGTTTTTCTTGATCTACAGTGACAGTGGTTTCGCCGCCGGATAATATGAGTTTGGTCTGCTTCTGTTGTTTTGCATCCAATGCCAACTTGGCATGTGCTTGACCAACCTCTCTTGCCTTGCCTTCAATGTCTGCGCCAAGTGAATCAACTTCGTAGATTTTCGTGCGACATTTTTGGACAACATTGTTCAACATATCAGACGGGGTAGAAATCATTGCAAAGTGGCTATTCTCAAAGACTGAATCGTTTGGCTTTGGTGTTTCAGAATTTGGATTGTCTAAATGACTTTGAGTGGCGTCCGAGATTTTGATTCCATAGCGCCTGATCAACTCTTTCGCGTTAGCAAGAGTTGTCGGGTCTGACACGGTGGGGCCTGATGCTATTGTGCTCGGATCGTCAAAAGGCACGTCGGAAATTGCTAGTGTGACGGTTTTGGCCGGCGCAGCAGCTTGCGCCAAACGTCCGCCTTTCACTGCGGATAGATGTTTGCGCACTGTATTCATTTCACCGATGGGTGCGCCACTCATGAGCAAGGCTTTGTTGATGGACTTTTTTTCATCAATCGAAATAGTGTTCGCAGGCAGTGCGAGCAATGCTGACCCACCGCCCGAGACAAGAAAAAGAAGGAGATCGTCAGCGGTGAGTTTTTCGACCTCTTTCAGCATTCGTTGTGCTGCTTCATAGCCACGATTGTCTGGTACAGGATGTGCTGCTTCAATGACTTCTATGCGCTTACATTCCATACCGTGACCGTATCTTGTGAGTGCCACGCCAGATAAAGACGCATTTGCTGGCCAAGCGTTTTCGGCAGCTTGAGCCATTGAGGCTGCCGCTTTTCCCGCTGCAATTAAAAGGGTTCTTCCTTTTGGTGGTTTGGGAAGGTGCTGAGGAAGACAATTTGCCGGATTGGCTGCGGCAACGGCATCTACGAACAAACTGTTCAATAATGATCTGATTGCATTTTCATTCTGTGGCATTGATGACATTGAGCGCCTTTGAAAAATACTGCATGACCTGTTGGAACAGTGTTACGGAATTATCTTATGGTCGATCAAGCCCCCACGCCGACGGAAATTAGACTCTCGAAAGACAAGCAGTTGTTGACTGTCGGGTTTGCCGATGGTGTGCGGTTTGAATTGTCTGCAGAGCTTTTGCGTGTGGAATCTCCGTCTGCGGAAGTACAAGGCCATGACCCGAGTCAGAAAAAGATCATTCCGGGCAAACGCAATGTGGAGATCATGAAGATTGAACCTGTAGGCAATTATGCAGTCCGTATTGTGTTCGATGATATGCACGATACAGGCATTTATTCGTGGGATGTATTGGACAGACTTGGCACAAATGCAGAAGAATTGATGGCAAATTACGAAGCGCGACTTTTGGAAGAAAACATGTCACGCGGTTAGATGTATTTCGCCTGTGGATGTTGATTTGAAACATCCTTGGCGTTGAACGTTTGCAGCGTTACATCAAATGTGAATGATCGTGTAATTTTGAAAGCGCAAAAACGTGGCCAAACTGTATTTCAATTACTCAGCCATGAATGCGGGTAAGTCCACTGTGCTGCTGCAGGCGTCTCACAATTACCGTGAGCGTGGTATGCGGACCATGCTGCTGACTGCACTTTTGGATGACCGGATTGGGGCAGGAAAAATCGGTTCGCGCATTGGTTTGGAAGCAGAAGCGGAAACCTTCAACACAAATGATGATCTTTTTGAACGTGTGGATGTGGTGCACGCCGACACACCGCTGAATTGTGTACTTGTGGATGAAGCTCAGTTTCTGAGCGAAAAACAGGTTTGGCAATTGTGCCGTATTGCAGACCGCCTTGGTATTCCCGTCATGTGTTATGGGTTGCGAACAGACTTTCAAGGTAAATTGTTTCCAGGTTCCGCTTCTCTATTGGCTTTGGCCGACAATCTTCGCGAAATTAGGACAATCTGTTGGTGCGGTCGTAAAGCCACAATGGTTGTTCGTTTGGATGAAGAAGCTCGTGTTTTGGCCGAAGGCGATCAAGTTTCGATCGGTGGGGAAGAAAGCTACGTTTCCTTGTGTCGCCGTCACTGGGAAGAAAAAAACGTTGGACCAAAAAACCAGCTGAAGCTGTTTTTATAAAGCGAGTCGTAAATAGAGCACGATTGTGCCTTCCATGCCGCAAAAATTTATAGGGCAGTTCTCATTTCAGGTAGTACCATTCAGTATGCTCATTGGGAGGTGCCGGATATGGAAATGAATCGTGATGCGTTGAACCGTGTTTTAGAGCCTGTTTCGAAAGCAACCGGATTGCCAAACGAATTCTATATCGACCAGCAAGTTTTTGAAGCTGAACGCGACACGGTGTTTTTTAAAAATTGGGCTGCTGTGGGGTTTGGTAAAGACGCCCCAGAAGAAGCTGACGCAACACCTGTCACGTTTTTGAGTATGCCGCTCTTGCTTGTTAGAGGGCGGGATGACGTGGTTCGTGTTTTCCAAAATACTTGCCGACATCGCGGCATGATCTTGGTGGATGAACCCAAAAAGGTACGTGGTGTGATCCGGTGCCCGTATCATTCATGGTGTTATGACCTACAAGGCAAGCTTAAGACAACGCCGCATGTGGGTGGGCCGGGCAAGAATATAGATGAGAACATAGATCGAGACAGTTTGGGATTGATCGAGATCCGCAGTTTTGTTTGGCACGATATTGTCTTTGTGAATGTGAGTGGCGATGCTCCACCTTTTGAGGATTATGCCTCAAGTGTCATCGAACGTTGGAAAGAGTTTGAACAACCTTGTTATTTCGGGGGAGCAGATTCTGAGTTTAATCTGTCTGTGAAATCCAATTGGAAGCTGCCTGTCGAAAATTATTCTGAGAGCTACCACTTGCCCTGGGTTCATCCGGGTTTGAACAGCTATTCAAAGTTGGAAGACCATTATCACATTATGGAAAAAGGAACGTTCTCCGGCCAAGGCACGATGGTCTACAATCCTAATTTGTCCGAGACCCAATCGTTTTCAGATTTTTCTGAATTGTCTGATAAGTGGGACAAGAATGCTGAGTATATATCGTTCTTTCCAAACGTCTTGCTAGGCGTTCATCGCGACCATAGATTTGCGATTGTTCTCATCCCGGACAGTTTTGAGAAGACTACTGAACGAGTGGCTTTGTATTATGCTGACGAGTCCATGACGGGCAACGAGTTCGCTGATTTACGAACGAAAAATACTGCGCTTTGGAAAGAGGTTTTTGAAGAAGATATTTTCGTTGTGGAAGGTATGCAATCAGGTCGCCATGGACGTTACTTCGATGGCGGTAAGTTCTCTCCGGCTATGGATGAACCGACTTGGATTTTTCATCATTGGGTTGCCAGTCAAATGATTGGTTATGTGGATCAGACTTGAAGGGCTGTGTCTCCGATGAATGGACCTGACCTGCTACTGCACAAAAACATTTTGGCAGCGCATGAAAATGGCGATGGCAGTCTGTTAGCCAAATTATATTTGGAAGCAGCGAACCGGAAGCGTAGGCAAAATGATGATGCTGCGGTTCCGTTTTTGTTGACGCAGGCCTATGTGTTTGCCTTGGAAAATGGCGATCCATTGGCTGTTGATTTGTATCAAGAGTTGGTTGCACTTGGCAGCGAAGTCTAGTGCATATTAATAAAATTTGAACGTTTGGCCCAATTTTTCATTCACGAGTGCGGATGAAATCTGAGCTGATCCGCCTCTTGTTAACGACATACTAACCATAACATCTGCATATCTAGAGATTGTACATCATAAATGCGCCTGAAAATGAGGTGTTTGTGTTGGGCACCTTAGGGGCAGTTTTAGGGTATTTGGGTATATGTCTGGTTCGTTCAAGTCGATTTTTAAACAATGCAAAGTTGAAGTTCTTGAGCCTCCTGTGAAGGAAAAGCCACTTATGCGCATCCTTGAACCAAGGGTTCTTTTGGATGCTGCTGCGGTTGAAACCGCGGTGGATGTGGCTGGACAGGCAGTCCACCAACAATTTGCCGATGAGTATGCTGAAAATTCAAAACCAACCCAATCAGGTGAAACAGTTCAATCTGAAGGCCATGGCACAGACGCTTCAGACCTGCTTGATGCCGACTCTGAAATTGAAGAGTTTGCCACAGCGCGCAGAACTGACCGAGAGGTTGTTTTCATTGATGCGGGTGTTGAAGACAGCGAGGCTCTAATCGCTTCTCTTGAACCTGGCGTGACTGTTCATGTGCTGGACAGTCAGCTCGATGGTGTTAGCCAAATGGCTGAGATTCTTTCTGAATCAGGTGGCTACGACGCGGTCCACAT
The DNA here is from genome assembly GCA_938010435.1 of uncultured Rhizobiaceae group bacterium. Taxonomy (GTDB): domain Bacteria; phylum Pseudomonadota; class Alphaproteobacteria; order Rhizobiales; family Rhizobiaceae; genus Pseudahrensia. Next base: position 56,713 of record CALLUS010000011.1, read on the forward strand.
ATTTTCTCATGGAGAATCTGGGATTTTGCAATTGGGCAATACGACGCTCGATTTGACGTCCATCACGGGAAGGCATACCGAAGCGTTGCAACAGATTGGTGCTGCCTTGAGTGAGAACGGCGATATTCTCATTTATGGCTGTGACTTCGGCAAAGGCGAAATTGGACAAAAAGCTGCGCAACAACTTGCTGCAGTTACTGGCGCAGATATTGCAGCATCTGATGATCTGACCGGATCTGAATCTCTTTCGGGTGACTGGGACCTTGAAGTCCAAATTGGAGAACTTGAACGTCAGGCTTATTCACTGCCAAAGTTCTCAGGCATTTTAGCCGGTATTGAACTTGGTGCGGTTGGTGCGCCTGTTACCGGACATCTGACGAATGGTATTGTTGGTACACCTGGTACATTTGCGACTTGGGCTAATGCGGCGACATACGATCCGGGTGATGGTAGCGGTGTGCAAACCTATGATGTGCGCGCAATTGTGACCGGTTTGACTGAAAATACATCAGCAACGTTTGAAACAGCTGCATCCGGTGATGGGTCTTTAGATGATTTCCGTGTTATCATCACAAATGCGAACGCCTCGACGGGAATGATCGCAGGCCAAAATGTTTTGGAAGAAGGCTCGGTCAGTATCGTCTGGGAAGTCTTGCAAGCAGGATCAGATCTTGCCGCGCCTGCAAACATTATCAATATTGTTTTAAGCGATCTTGATGGCTTGGCAGGCACGCCGGACACACAAGATTCAGTGAGTATCCGTACGGATGAGCTTTATTCCACGACAGTGGAAGCAACCAGCACTCTAGTGGACAGTTATGCTGACAATTTCATTACTTTTTCAGGAACCGCGCAGGTCAACAACACATCGAATGCGCAAGTTGGTGCAAGTTGGGCCAACTCTAATCAATTCTCAGTTGTGTACACGACATATACGCAAACGCAGACTTTTGACTTAGATGGAGATGGTGGAAAAACCTTTACAAACGCCGTTACTTCTCCAACTCAGTCTATTGATTTGAACGGTTCCGCTACAGCAGGAAACAATTTTTCAACGTTCTATATCAACAATGCCGATAGTGTTTCTGATGAGGATGTACCCACAGCGATCGTCGATGTGGATATGGAGTTGTTCGACCTCGATAGCACCAATTTGCAATCAGCAACAATCGTTCTCACAAATGCACAAGTGGGTGACGAACTGCGATTTGACCCACTTTTGCTTGATGTTTTGGGGATCACTGCAACTTTAACAGATACGCGCGGTACCGATGGAATGCTCACGCTGCAGCTTGATGCTACGGCTGGCATTGCCACTATCTCAAACTTTGAGACTGCAATTAAGTCTATACGATTTGCTAATGACAATCCCGATGGTGCATTGAATACCGGCGTCATTCGTTTGATTGAGTTTGAAGTGACTGACGGTAGCGTGACGACAACAGGCGTGACGACTTCACTGCAAATTGCATCTGCTGGATTGGCACCAGTCGCAGGCGCCAATGTTTATGTAACTGATGAAGATTCAATGATCGTGGTAGATGCCGCATCCGGTCTGATTGCTGATGATAAAAGTCCTGCCGGTGCAACATTGAATGTCACCGGTGGCATGATTCCGGGTGGTGGAACCATATTGTTGGGTGTGGCTACTCCATTGCCAAGTGGTGCTTTGATCACTTTGAACAGCGATGGCAGTTTTACCTACATACCGCCTGCAAATTATAGTGGTAACGAGACCATTTCATATTTCGTGAGCGATGGAGCATTCACGAGCCAGAGCTGGGTCAATATCGATGTTCAGCCGGTTATAGATTCCGTTGTTGTTGATATTGTTCAGGCGAACCCTGTATCTGAGGAAGATGATGCGACTGAAGTGTTTAGCATTGCTGTTTCATCCCCCGATGCATCTGAACGACAAGAAATTTATGCTGAAGATATTCCATTTGGTGTAATCATTACGGATGGTGTGAACTCGTTTACCGCAGATGACGACATTGATTTTGTGGAAATTACGGATTGGGATCGTACCAATTTACGTGTTCTACCGATTCAGAATTCCGATGTTGATATCGATATTTCAATAGTCACGGCAAACTACGAGGTTGATGGGTCGTTCAGTTTTTCCAGTCAGGTTATGACTTTCGAAATCAATGCTGTGGCGGATGTCCCGACTCTGCAGGTAGAACTTGCAGTTGGAGCGATTGATGATGATGTGCCGCTCGATACAGTTATTCTCCCACAATTATTCGATACCGATTTTTCCGAACAGTTGACCAATGTTACAATTTCTAACATTCCTCCAGGTGGTAGATTCTTTGTGGCGGGGTTTGAACATACGGTTGTAGGTGGTTCGGTTACCATTCAACGAACCGAATTGTTTGACTTGGTGTTTAGACCACCGGCAACAGGAAATCCTGAAGTCTATGAAATGTTTGTGACGCTCACTTCGGAAGAAGTGAATGCAGAAAATGGTGTGTCTGTATTGTCGGCAACTTCTGCTCCGGTGGTTTTGAGGGTTAATCTCAATGACAGTGATGACCCAGTTATTGCCGCCGACGACACGGCTACAACGTTTGCTGGTGAAACGATACAAATAGATGTTTTGAGCAATGACTTTGTGCCTGATGGAAACCCGTCTGTCTTAGAGATCAATGGTGAACCGATAGACTTTGTAACAACGATTACACTGCCTGGCGGTGAAGGCACGGTTCGCCTGAACATCAGTGGTGATTTGCTATTTACAGCCTCTACCAACTTTGCAGGTGAAGTGAGTTTTGACTACACACTACGCGATGGAGATGGCAGTACTGACGTTGGTACCGTCACAGTATCTGTAGAACCGCGATGGACGGTTAATGCAGCCGCAACTTCAGTTGAAGGTGGTGATGCGCGTTTTACCGTGACTTTGGAAGGTGTGGTCAATCAAGGCGATACGATTACTGTCGATATTGGGTTGAACCCAGGAACTGCTGATGCTGCGGACTATGGTGATCTGACAACTGCGATCAATGATAGTATCGTCAATCTGTCTCAAGACGGGTTTTCCTTTGATGGCACCACACTGACTTACACTGCACCGCCATCTGACTATGGCCCTGTCTTTGCGTCGGTTGATCCAGATTATACCGATATATCGTCAACCGGTACAGCTCTGGGTCTTGGGGATGACGGGCTTGCAACTCAAGCGCTGGGGTTCGATTTTACATTTTATGGCCAGACTTTTGATACTGCGTATGTTTCTGCAAATGGATACTTAACATTTGGCAGCCCTGTCAGTGCATCCGTCAATGAACAGCTGGATGGAACTGCATTGTTGGGCCGTCCAATCATTGCTCCATTTTGGGATGATTTGGGCACAGGTTTGGGTGATGTTTTCACTGAGGTTGTAGGCAGTGGTCCCAACCGCCAGATGATTATTCAATGGCATAACATTACAAACGAAACTGACGGTACTGGTAGGGGCAGTTTCCAAGTTGTTTTGAACGAGGCTGACGGTGAAATTAAGTTTTACTACAATGATGTAGAATTTGATGGGACAGGTGATTTTGGTGCTGGTGCAACCATTGGTATCCAGGGCGCAGGCGGTCAGTTCGAAGAACACTCATTCAATGCACTTGGAAGTGTGGCAGCTGGTGCATCGCTTTCATATACGCAAGGCATCAACGTTAGTCCTAGTTTGCTAATTGATATTCCGATTGTTGATGACCCGGATTTCGAACAAACAGAAAACTTTGAACTTGTATTGTCCAATTCGACTGGGGCGGCCATTGGCAGCGCATTTGCAACGAATACAATTGAAGTTAGCGATAACCAAGCGCCAACAGCGGCTGATGATAACCTTACAACCAATGAGATTATCATTGCCGGAATCAATGTTTTAACCAACGCGGCAGGGGCAGATTCAGACCCTGAAGGCTTTAATATTAGCGTCACTTCTATTGAAGGTTCGTTGATCGCAACGGATACTGAAATCATCTTGGCCTCTGGTGCGATTGTTATCGCGAGTTCAGATGGTTCGCTGACTTATAACCCAAATGGCGCTTTCCACAGTTTGTCGGCAGGTGATGTGGGTATGGATTCGTTTGACTACGAGGTCACAGATCAGTTTGGCGGTTCCTCAACTGCGACCGTCTTCGTAACAATAAATGGAATCAATCAATCTGTTTACTTTGACCTTGACGATGGAGGTGTCACAAACACTCAAAACTATGCAGTGGCCTATCAACCCACCGATACCGAAATTCCTGTCGTCAACTCCAATGGAATTGTAACCGACGTTGATGGAAACATAGCAACAGCATTTGAAATTGGATTGTCGGGTTTTGTTGACCCGGTTGATGAAATTATTCGTTTTGGTGGCGAGGAATTCCGTTTTGGAACTTCCCGTACGACCACAGTTAGTTTTGGTTCTGGTCCTGCCACCATTTTTGATGTGATTTATGATGGCGCATCTTTGCTCACATTCAGCAACAGTGCTGGTGGTGATATGTCGATTGCACATATTCAACTTCTTGTGCGTGACATGACCTATGAACATGCTTCCAGCGATGACACGCCGGGCAATCGTATTTTTACGTTCCGTGCGGATGACGGTTTCGGCTTCAATACAGGTGTCGTTTCAGACGTTTTCGTACGTGGTAACAACCTTGACCCAACAGCGGTTGATGACGGTGATGTCGTCCCATTTGAAATGGTAGAAGATACGACTCTGTCGATCCCGATTGCCACTTTGGTCGCTAATGACTTTGACACCGATGGTGACTCGTTTGACATTGTTTCTGTTAGCGGTGGAATGGATGGTGTTGCGTCGCTCGATGGGTCTGGCAACGTTACATTCACACCGTCAGCCGATTTTGTGGGTTCGACTTCATTTACTTACACGCTTCTCGATGCGCGCGGAGCAACTGATATTGGTACGGTGTTCGTCACAGTCACGCCTGTTAATGATGCACCTGTTGTGGACCTCAATGGTATTCTTTCGGGTGTGAACCATTCGATTGCGTATACGGAGAATGATCCGTCAATATCGATTTTTGACAGTTTTGGTTTCATCAATGACATCGATGACACGAATCTTGATGGAGCAACGGTTACAATTTCCGGTGCTCAGATTGATGACTTGATAGCTTTGGGCACAATGCCTGCTGGTATCACAGCGATTGTCACGCCTGCATCTGCATTGGCCGGTCTGACTGGTCCCACATCAGTGACTATCCAATTTAGCGGTTTGGCTTCTGTTGCTGATTATGATGCGGCTGTTCGAACTATCTCTTTTAGCAACACTTCAGATAACCCAGTTGAAGGCGACCGTGTAGCTGTTGTTACCGCGACAGATGGAGAGTTGACGTCTGTATCAGCCTCAACGACGATCACAGTTACGGCTGTCAATGATGCACCGGATCTAATGGATGATGGCGTATATGCGTTGAATGAAGACACATCCATTACGCTGACAAAGCCAACACTGATGGCCAATGATAGCGACCCGGAAGGCGACAGTTTCGATATTATTAGTGTTCAAGATCCCATGAACGGCACGGTGACTATTGTTGGCGCCAATGACATCGTTTTCACACCAGATGCAAACTACTTCGGTCCCGCCTCATTCACCTACACGGCGGAAGACGTAAATGGCGATACAGCCATTGCTTTGGTCAATTTAACGGTTACGTCTGTCAATGACTTAACAAGCATCGATCTTAATGGAACGGTCTCGGGATTTGATCATTCGGATACGTTTGTTGAAAACGATGTTGGTGTTCCTGTTGTCGATGCGACTGTGAATTTCTCTGATGTAGATGACACGCAACTCGAAAGCGCAACGATAATCCTGACCAATGGTGATGTTGGAGATTTGTTGGAAGTTGGGACTCTTCCTGGGGGTATCTCGGCTTCAATAGTGCCGACTAGCGCACTCGTTGGAACCGGTACAGTGGTTGTCACATTGTCAGGGTCTGCATCTTTTGCTGACTATCAAACAGCATTGCACGCGGTCACTTATCGTTCTAATTCGGACGCACCTTCAATTATTCCTCGGAACATCGAGGTGACCATGAATGATGGTGATGATGATTCTAACACTGCACACACCGTGATCACGGTTATTGCGGTGAATGACGCGCCAATCGCACAAGATGATACACCAAGCGCATTTGATGAAGACACAATGCTCACGCTTTCGCCGGCAGATCTATTGGGCAATGACATTGATCCTGATGGCGATGCTTTGACTATTCTTTCTGTCCAATCGCCAACCAACGGTACTGTGACTATTAATGGCTCTGGTGACATAGAATTCGTACCAGATGTAAACTATTTTGGCCCGGCACTCTTCACATATACGATTCAAGATCCGGATGGTGAACAGTCCTTGGCAACCGCATTTTTGACGGTCAATGCTGTGAATGACAGACCGACCCTTGATTTGAATGGCGTGATCACAGGTGTTGGTCATGTGTCCAACTTCACGGAAGGTGATGCACCTGTTGCAATCATTGATACGGGTGTTGCGACCACTGATGTGGATG
>CALLUS010000012.1 GCA_938010435.1 uncultured Rhizobiaceae group bacterium
CGACGTATCCTTGCGGCACTTTCCATTAAAATCACCTCATCCAGCTCCATGATAAAAACATGGAGATTAACAAAAAAGGGTGGCTCAATTTTAAATGCCAAAACCCTCGCTACTGGATCAATTTTGCATGCTTATTCACAACCGAGACGGCACGGCTTCATTGCAAGGTGATGACAGTTTAAAGGAGACACGGCAAAAACTTGAGCGCATGGCGCACATCATCTTCTCATCTCGAGCAGCGGATCGGAAGTTCTGGTTGGGTGAAGCAGAAGCAGCACCGCTCGATACAATCAAGGCAACATACAACGGTCCTAAACCCTGCATCCACGGCTGCGACGCGCATTCTCTGGATCGAGTTGGGAACCCCACCCATGATCGATACACGTGGATCAAAGGTGACCCTTGCTTTGAAAGTCTTAAACAGATTTGCATCGAGCCCAAAGATCGCGTGGCTGTATCTTCAACACCTCCTGACGCAGCATTCGCATCTCAAACCATCACAGAGATTGAATTCCATGATGCCCCTTGGTTCACAACGACCAAAATGAAATTGAATAACGGTCTTGTGGGCATAATTGGCGCACGAGGATCAGGCAAAACAGCGCTTGCAGATATGGTGGCAGCAGGCGGTAATTCGCTTTCAAAACACCTGACCCAGACGTCATTTGTCAAACGAGCGAGCAAGCCAATTGATCTTATTGGAGAAGCATCAGTTACATTGCACTGGGCGGACGGAAGTACATCAAAGATGAATCTACGTGATGCCGAGTTCGAAAATGAATTCTTGGAAGATCGTGTGCAATATCTGTCTCAGCAATTTGTGGAGCGATTGTGTTCCGCTGATGGCGCTACCAGTGAGTTACTTGAAGAAATTGAGCGCGTGATTTTTGCCGCGCATTCGCAAGAAAACCGGTTGATGGCTGACACCTTTTCAGAGCTTCTCGAGATCAAAGCATCTGCGGGACGGCAACGCCGGACAGCATATGAGGCCGCGATTTCTCAAGCAGGCTCCAAGATGAAGTCTCAACGCGATCTTAAAGATAAGGCTGCAATCGCCAAGATCAGTCGAGCCAATCTCATCGAACAACAAGCTAAGGATAAAAATGAACTTGAGAGCTTAGTGAGCAAAGATGCAGAGCAACACAATGCCGATTTCCAGAAAGTTGCAGCGGCAACAACCGAGGTTGGTTCGACAGTTGAAGGCATAAATCGTCGGCTGTCAGCGTTGAATACGCTTTTGCAAAATGTAGAAGCATTTATCAATGTTGGTGCAGCTCAAGAACTGAGCAACCTGATGGAAGAGCACGCAGCAACCAATTTAGAGTCGTCGGCATGGGCTGCATTTGAAAAACGATATGTCGGAGATCCTCGCGCGCAAATCGAGAATGCTGTTAAAAACAACAATGATCTGCTCAGGAAGTTCAAGGGTGATGCTGCAGCGATTGAAGCAGAACGAGTCGAGCTACTGAAAACACTTGAAGAAGGAGCAAATCCCAGTTTTCTGCCGCGTGGTATTGACGATCTACATGGATTACCGCTCGCACTTTTACAAGCAGAAGAGGATCGGCTCCGCAATCTCATGGCATTGGACGCAGACAAAGCGAAACAACATAAGCGGCTTTCTGACAAGATGGCTGAAACTGCAAAGAAAATTGCTAAGCATGGAGCAACCATTGACGAAGCAGAAAAAGCCGACGCCGAAATTAGGCGGCTCCTTCAGGAACGAAACGACAGCTACCGTGGTGTGTTTGAAGGCATCATCGACGAAGAAACCCAGCTTAAGGACCTCTATAGCCCTATTCATGAACGCTTGCAGGGCACGGTCGGCGCATTATCAAAACTTGACTTCAGCATTAGTCGCAGTGTCGATTTGAAGAGCTGGGCGGAAGCCGGTGAAGACCTCCTCGACGCGCGCGCAGCAGGTGATTTCAAAGGTAAGGGTTCTCTTGAAAAAGTAGCTGAACAGTATTTGTTATCTGCGTGGCAATCAGGTAGCGCTCAAGATGTCACAGATGCAATGGTGCGTTTTCGAAAAGACTATGATGATGTCATTCGCGACGCTGCCAAAGTTGACAAAAACGACAAAGAAGCGTTTGCGAACTGGACAAATCGAGTGTCCGGTTGGCTCTACGACACGCAGCATATCACAGTGACTTACGGTCTCCGCTTTGAAGGCGTCGAGATTGAGACGCTGTCTCCTGGAACTCGCGGTATCGTTCTTCTGCTATTGTATCTCGCGATCGACACTGATGATGATCGACCATTGCTAGTGGATCAGCCGGAAGAGAACTTGGACCCAAAATCCATCTATGATGAGCTAGTCTCATTATTTCGTTCGGCTAAGCTAAGGCGTCAAATAATCATGGTCACCCATAACGCCAATCTCGTCATCAATACTGATGCGGACCAAGTGATCGTGGCCGACTGCGGCACGCTGAAGAGTGGTGAACTTCCCGAGATTTCATACACGTCTGGCTCCTTAGAAAATCCGTCAATTCGCAACATGGTTTGCCAAATTCTTGAAGGTGGTGAAGAAGCCTTCAAAGAACGCGCCAAGCGGTTGAGAATAAGTTGAGGCCCCTAGAATGACCGATGAACCTTCTGTTCCTAGAATTCTGTTCATTGATGATGAACCTAATTTTATGCGCCCGGTCATTGAAGATTACGATGAGCTGGGCGTTGAACTTGTAACGGCGACGTCCATAGAGGAAGCTAAAGACTTTCTAGGTAGCGGTCAGGCATTTGATGGCGTCATCGCCGATATGATGTTGCCGGTCGGGTCAGATGATCGGTCATTTCAAGGTGTTCGTTTGGCTGGACCGCAACTCGCTAAGCTCATTAAACAGCAACAACCTGATATACCAATTGTTGGAATCTCAGCTTTCACTGATCCCACGGAGAATGATGAGAACAGCCCGTTCGACTTTTTCATAAACAAAGGTAACTTTGATCGCGAAAGCGAAATATGGTCCCGCTTCCACACTAAGTTCATCGCACGAAAACTCTCAAGAAGTGAGGAGTGGGTTAATAACGCACTGAGTGGTGATGACCTTGTACTATATGAAACCAAACCGGAACGTTTCGGAATAAAGCATGAAGAGTTTCTGCAACAAAGGCAGCAGATACAATTGTCCGTTAACGAGAACATACTGCGGGTCCTCAACGGCGACATGGAGCGTTTACCAGATCTGTCACCCAGAGAATTTGAAGAAGTTTGTGCTGTTGCCTTGGGAAGATTGGGTTTTGACATAACCCTGACTGCCGAAGGGCCCGATGACGGAATTGACTTGATAGCAACGTCAAATGAATCGATATTGCGGCCGGTTTATTTGGTTCAGTGCAAGAGGAATCGCATTGATAGAAAGGTAAGCATTCCAATTCTTCGAGAACTGAGAAGCGTTGTCGATGAACGGCGCGCTAACGGTGGTATCGTTATGACATCCTCCTTCTTCAGCTCGAAGGCGCACGCATACGCTGAGAGCTATCAGTATCAGATGAAATTGATTGATATGCTGCGACTGAAGTCCATCATCGAGGGTTAGCTGCTGCTGTGCGGAAGCAACACTGCGGTCAATATACGTTCTGGAACCAGTCAGATCATTCAGAGTGATTTTGAACCGGGCACTTCGCCCATTTAGGACGTAGGACTGCAAGTTCTTTAACGACGTTCTCGTGTTTTTGGTTCAAGCTCTCGAGATATATGTATCCACATTCCTCCCAAAAGCCTTCTATTGCAGCCCCCATGTCTTCAAGTAGCGTCACTGTAATGTCGAGATTGTCAGCCCTAAACCTCGGTGAGGCTGGAACGCCAGGAATTGGCGGTCCTAATGTAGGCCAAAGATCGGGCCGTTTTTGACTAAGGCGGTCGAGAGAAATGCCTTCCCCGTGACGGCATACGTTGGCGAGCAATTGTAGCGTGTCTAGTTTGTCATATGATTGAAAGTAGTCGAGCCGGAAGCCTCGAAGTGTATGATAAAACTGATTCAGATCTTTCCAGGGTAATCGTTGGCTATCTCTAATCAGTTTTGGATTCTCAAATAACTCTCTCGCGACACCTGAAATATGCGCTCGGAGCTGGCGCTCCCATATGGAATTCATCGAGAGGCAGAATGCTTTCAATGTCTCAGAAATAAGAGACGCCGTATCATGTAAATTGAACAGATCTACTGAATCATCACTCTCATGATACTCTGTGGCTTTTTCCTCCATCTTCGTGATGGCTGGAACGATAATATCATTTATGAATGACCGGACTGTTCGCCCATGGGCATAGGTACCCACGTCAGCATATGTATTCGTCCAGGTAGGATAAGTTTGATCTACACGCACCTGGGTTCATCCATAGTTTCTGAATTCTGACTATTTAGCTCAGGCAGATCCCGCAAACTCTGCAGATCAAACATCGCCAAAAATTCGTGTGTAGTCACAAAGGTCTGCGGTGCACCGGGTCTGGGCGCAGTCGGCCCATTCGAGATGACATTCAGATACCGCAGCCTTGAGATCAAATCCCGACTGACTTCCTTGCCAAAAATGTCCGCCAGACCTTTCCGGTCGATGGGCTGATGATAAGCAACGGCGCAAAGAACGGCCATTTCCATCTCGTTGAATTCGGTTCGCGGTTCTCCAAGATCAACAGCGGCCTTTATCGCGTCGGCAAAACGAGCCTTGGTGCGGAACACCCATCCGCTGGCGATTGGTACCAACTCATAGGGCCGAGCTTTCAAATCTGTTTGAATGTCTTCTATTAAAAGATCGATGGACGCGCACTTCCCAACAAGACCGACCAAGTCCTCTCGCAAGACCGGCGAGGCACTCGCAAAAATCGCCGCTTCTATTCGGCCCATCCATTCGCGCCATCGAAGATCTGTCGGGAGCTCTTCCAACTCGCGGTCGAAGGCGAATTCCTCTTCGGGCTGTCGTTTTTTAGCAGCCGCACTCATGCACCAACACCGTAGAGACGAAATGTAGATCGACCGCTGAGTTCTTTGACAACACCGAGGTCAACGAGGCGGTCGCAGAGACGGCGAGCCGCACGTCCGGTCATTGGCAAGTTTGTTCCTTTGATTTTTGGCGAGAGCATGGATGTTGGCGACACTGCGACTTCCGATAGGAAGAGCTGAAGCGCGGCATCTGAACCTTTGGCTCTCAGTTTGGGTGCTACTTCCAAGAGTACTGATGACCGCCGAGCGAGGTCATAGGATTGTCGCACGGCATTCTGCGCCGCCGATGCAATGGCTCGATGGCATTCAATCAAAAACTCATCGGGTTCCATTCGGAGTTCCTTGCCGGTCAGGAACTGGCCGAAAAGAGGAAGGGGATCGGGCCATCTCAAATCATGGGCAAGGCGAAGGTCTGCCAAAAGGAACGCGATAGACTCTTGATTTGGATAAATCTCGTAGACTTTGCGAAGCAATGAGGCGGCTGCAGACACAGGACTCTCTGACGCTGATCCGTCCCAAGAGAAATTCAGCCACCCATAAACATCATCAGCCATATGCTCGGGAATAAGCGCCATGACGCTGTTCTGCCATCCCCTCGGTCCGATCTTGAGACGTCCGGATATCCACCAGAACGCCAACATATCACCGCCCGGTCCGCGCGCATCGCCCGGCTTGGTCAGATGATAGGCATCAAGCAGATCACTCTTACTGGAACGAATGCGCTCAAGCCGAAGGCAATGCTCCGCAGCACTCAATCCCAATGCCTGATTTAACAGTTTTGAAGGCACCTTGATGTTAGTGTCGTGGAGTACGGTATGAAGCAGGGCGAGCGCCGAACCGCTTGCAAAACCTGCGTTTTCAACTGTTGCGGCGGCGGAACTATCCATGATCCAGTGGGGTAAAATGGGTTTTGGTAGTTCGCTCTTTGCTGCATGCGTCGCTTTATTCATAAAAACACTATATATAAAAACGGCGCTTTATACTACCTAAAAGATATATAACCGCCTCTGTTTAAACATCTTTATTATGTCCAATAATCTTGCATTATCGGACGCAATAAGATACCCTCCTGATATGCCTACGAAACCAACACAAATGTCGGAATGCCGGGGTTCTTGAGACTCAAGGCCTTAGGACTGTTTCTCGTGCAGGGTTCATGAGACTGCATACCGGAAAACCCGCGACTGGTTGAATCAATATTTGTGAGACTGGCGTCCCTTGGCCGTCTTTTCGATGACCTGACGTGCCCTCTCGTCGCGCTGAGCCCGCCAAAACCGTGCATAGATGCGTCTCCTCGACAAGAGAGGCCATTGTTTAAGCACCTCGCGCAATCTCCCCTCCCCTGCCGTATCACTAGCCATCAACACGTCGACTGCGGGATCGATGGGGTTTTCCAGGAATCGACCGATCCCCACTGCAAGCGCATAGGCCTGCAACAGGG
>CALLUS010000013.1 GCA_938010435.1 uncultured Rhizobiaceae group bacterium
CGCGTTGATAGACAGTTATTTGCCGACAGGGACGGAACGCGCTGTCGAATTGCGGTTTTCGGGCGACGATTACGCACCTGCGATAGTCGCCTAGCGTTTGAAAATTTAATAAATTCTGTTGAATAAATTCAAGAATTTCCACTTTTGAGGGAACCAAATTAATGTTTCCTTCGTTAGTCAGATAGAAAATTGAACTAATCAGTCTTGAAATGCACGTATGGCGCAACCATATCGATGTTAATGCCGTAAACATATGCGGCAACAAGACACTATGGGAGGGACAAATATGAGTTCTTACGCAAATCTTCCGGCGCCGTCACCCGAACAGGGTTTGAACCGGTATATGCAGGAAATCCGCAAGTTCCCGATGTTGGAACCGCAGGAAGAGTATATGCTTGGCAAACGCTATGCTGAACATGATGACACCCAAGCCGCACACAAGCTTGTCACCAGCCATCTACGCTTGGTTGCTAAGATCGCGATGGGTTACCGCGGCTATGGCTTGCCAATCGGTGAAGTTATTTCAGAAGGCAATGTGGGCTTGATGCAGGCGGTCAAAAAGTTTGACCCTGAAAAAGGCTTCCGGTTGGCAACTTACGCCATGTGGTGGATCAAAGCCTCTATCCAAGAATATGTATTACGCTCTTGGAGCCTCGTAAAAATGGGCACAACCGCAAACCAAAAACGCTTGTTTTTCAACCTACGCAAACTCAAAGGCAAAATGAAAGCCCTTGAAGATGGCGAGTTGAAAGCTGATCACGTAGAAAAAATCGCTTCAACGCTTGGTGTAAGCGAGGAAGAGGTTCGCTCTATGAACCAACGCTTATCTGGCGATGCATCCTTGAACGCACCAATTCGTGCAGCAGAGGGTGAATCTGGCCAGTGGCAAGATTGGTTGGTGGACGAAAGCGAAACCCAAGAAGAGACTTTGGCTAAACAAGACGAGTTAGAAGTTCGTCGTGAAATGCTGCAAGACTCCATGGAAGTGCTCAATGAGCGCGAACAGCGCATTTTCACCGCGCGCCGTTTGTCTGAAAACCCACTGACTTTGGAACAATTATCCGGTGAGTTTGACATCAGCCGTGAGCGCGTTCGCCAGATCGAAGTGCGGGCATTTGAAAAAGTGCAGAAAGCGATGGTCAATGCCGCAAAGGAATTGGCCAAACCGGTTCCACAACTTGAAACTGCGCACTAAACTTTTGCGACAATCTAAAGGCCCGCAATTCCTCCCTGCGGGCCTTTTTTGTTTGTATGTAAGATAGTTTAGATAAGCAGCCGCCTTAAATACCTCTACTTCAATTCAACCGCATAGGTGTTTAACGGCGGGATCTCTTTGATGAGACTTGAGTCCTTCATGAACTTGGCAAATCGCTCGTAACGGGCAGTATCGAGGGCTGCAGGACGTTTGGCAAAACGCGGAAGCGTATCGACCCAAGCACGGCGATTTAATTCATTGTCGAGATCAGGATAGGCTTTGAGGAATTGTTTCAATGCTTCATCAGAATGGTTGGTGAGGTAAAGCGTCGCTTTCTCAACGGCATCCATGAATGGACGGAACCGCTTGTCATTCACACGGTCATTCTTCGCGATGAAGATGAGTTCATCATAAACTGGAACACCATTTTCTTCGGGGTAGAAAGCAATGCCAGGGCGTTTTTCGATGTCCAATTGGTTCAATTCAAAGTTACGGAATGCACCAATAACCGCATCAACTGAACCTGTGATCAGTGATGGGGACAATGCGAAATTGATGTTAATGAGCTCGACGTCTTGCAGTGTCAGGCCTTCTTGTTTCAGCATGGCCGACAGCAACGCATCCTCAAAGCCGCCAACAGAGAACCCGACTTTCTTACCTTTCAAATCCGCAATGGATTTTATCGGCCCATCCTTCAAAGCAACCAAAGCATTCAGAGGTGTTTCAGCAATCGTACCGATGCGTGTCAAAGGCAGACCTTCGCTCACCTGAACATGAAGCTGAGGTTGATAAGAGATCGCTATATCGCCTTGCCCTGCCGCGATCAAACGCGGTGGCGCACTCGGATCGCTTGGAGCAATGAGTTCAACTTCAAGACCGGCATCTTTGAAGTACCCCTGCGTTTGCGCAATCACCAATGGCGCGTGATCGGGATTTACAAACCAATCAAGATACACCGTCAATTTTTCCGCCGATTGGGCGGGAATAGTGTTCAATGCAACAATTAATATAGCTGCAAATATTTTCGTCATGAAAGACATTATCGTCTCCTGTTTTAAAGTGAAATTTGTGTGCGCGGCGCCCAATGCACCAATCGGTCCAACGCAAAATCAACGAGACTTCGCAGAACCAAAACCATAATCACTAAGAGGAAAAGTCCCGCGAACACGGTGTCCGTTTGCATACGGGCATTCGCCTGATTGATGACATATCCAAGACCTCCAGACGCCCCTACCCATTCCCCCACAATGGCTCCAATCGGTGCAACTGTGGCTGCCACACGCAACCCTGAGGCCAGCGATGGCATAGCAGCAGGCAGTCTAAAATGGATGAGTGTTTGCCAAGGTGAAGCACAATAGAGACGGGCAAGATCAACAAGATTCCCATCGGCACGTTGCAACCCGTCATTCAATGCAGATGCCACGGGAAAATAGATGATCAATGTCGCCATAGCGATTTTTGACCCAAGCCCAAGTCCAAACCACAACACCAACAAGGGGGCAATTGCAAAAACAGGCAGCGCTTGGCTGGCAACCATAACTGGCATGATGTGTTGACGGGCAAACTGGAATGAATTGACGAGTAAAGCCGTCACCACACCCAAAGCGGTGCCGAGGACAAGGCCGAGAATAATTTCCACTAGCGTAATGCCGGAATGAAAAAACAAGCTGTTCCATTTCTCAAACAGTGTTTGAAAAACAGCAACAGGGCCAGGCAGAATGAAGGGAGCAGGTTTAAACAGCGCGACCAACAACGCCCAGATACTCAACAAAACCAATACAGTCAGAGTTTTTCTAAGAAAACTTGAAAGGAAAAACTCAAGTCTGTTTTGGTTCGACGACATCAAACAACCCAATTATTTCGGGCCTGAACCATAAGTCTGCGAATGGAGCGTGCGTCTAACCCGAATATTTTCAGGTCTTCTTCCCGTCCCTTCGCCGGCATGACCCGGATCAGGTTCCCGATCGAAAAACGATCAAGGGTCCGGCAAAACCATCTCAGCCGCTCACGCGACACCCCTTGGAACAGATTGTTTGTGACTCAGTAACAGCAAAAGCGCAAGTGGCGTTGCTTAAGAAGCGTCGAGCTTATCCCAAGCATCGAAAACTTCTTTGAATACCTTCTCACCAGGCACACCTTTTTCGATGGTCATCAAAGCGCGGCGGCCTGTGCGGTATTGCATAGGAATATCGATCCAGTCACGTTCGCGCAAAAGCGAGGTGTTTTTCTTTTTCGCATCATCAAGATTGTTCAGAGCGATGAGGAAAATACCGTCGGCGATGCGTGCCGGAACACCCACAAGAGCTTCCCCTTGGCCCTGTTCGTTTTCCTTTAACACATAGCGGTTGATGTTTTCGATCGTTCCGCCTGAAAAATCGTCTGGAACTGCAAAAATCAATTCGATCAAGTGGCTGGCAGGAAGGGCTTGGTCACTGTTGCGTTTAATTGTCATAATCAAAACAGCGCTTCGATCAGGAATTTCAACCCGTCCTCGAATAGCAGGAATGGTTTCTTCGCCATTGCCAGTGCTTTCTTGAACAACACTCCACACCACACGACCAGAATCTATGGAATTTTTGTCAGGTGAAGAGCCCTCTTCGTAAAGAATAGCGCTCTGAGCAACCACAGGAGAAGAGCCCGCAACAGCTGGTGCAATCGTTTCAGCCGGTTCAGCTGTTTCGCCAACGCTTGGAGGCAACGTCACCTCCGGCGTTGTCGTTGTTGGATCAGGTGTTACCTCTTCGCCCGATTCCGTCAGCCTCGTTTCAGACTTGGGCGCATCTTGAGTTTCAGACTGCGGTTCGGATTCCGGCTGCTCAGGTTCAGGTGTGATGGTAATAGTTTTAACTGGTTTGGGACGTGTCGGATCATCAAAATAAGCACTTAACCCGAACCGGTCGATCAAACCATCCTTGTACATCCAACCGTAAGAACCAGCTGCCCCAAGCAGCAAAAGTATCAGCAGCAGCAAAAGCCACTTGCCAAACTTCCGCTTTGGTTTTGCAGATGCCATGTGGGCTGTGGCTGGCGGAATCACCAATTCTTCAGTCGCGTAATCATCAAAGTTCGGAATTTCATGAGCTGGCGCAGCAGGCGGCACATGTTGCTCTTCAACAGCATTAGGCTGCTGCTCTACCGCAGTGGCAGACGGGTCGTTCGACAAGAACTCATCAGCCCAAGCATCAAGCGGGTCCGGTTCAGCAGTAGCAGCAGCGGCCACCGGCTCCACAGCAGGATCAATAACCGGCTCTAGACCAGACGTAGTCTCTTCAGACAATCGAGGGTCAACAGGTTCCTGATACGTCGGAACAGGTTCTGATACCGGTGGAAGCGGTTCGGGAATCAGTTCCGATTCTGGCAAGGTTTCCGGAGCCATCTCTTGCGTCATGGGCTGTTCAACGGGAGTCTCTATTTCAGATTCCACAAATGCAGGTTCTTCAACCGGAACAGGTTCTGGTGCCGGTTGAACTTCAGCCAAAACTTCCGGCTCAGGTTCAGGGATGGGCGTTAGTGGCGACACATCAGCAACAGGTTCTGCAGCAGCTCCAACCTCCGCGTCGACATAATCAGGATTATAGCCCCGCTCGATATTGCCAATAGCTTCTTCGAGTTTCTGCATTTCCGATTGCATGGTCGCAGCATCAGGCGCCGGTGACTTCATTTGAAGTTGGCGCTCAATGGTCGCTCGGGCGCGTTCGTAAAGCTTCTCTCGAAGTTGAGGTTTGGGGTCGGTGAAACCGGAAAGTGTTCGGTTTAGTACCGCAAAATAATCAGCCATAAATTTGCCAGTCTTCCTGCCTCATCAAACTCCCCCGCCTTAGCGAAGCACTTAAACTATAAATTAGTCATGAAATGGGTCTGCAACAAGTATTGTGTCATCTCGCTCGGGGCTAGTGGATAACATTGCCACTGGAGCACCTATAAGTTCTTCGATATGACGCACGTATTTTATAGCCTGAGCAGGCAAATCATTCCATGTTCGAGCGCCAACAGTCGGTTCGTTCCAACCTGGCAGAGTTTCATAAATTGGTTCTACCCGCGCTTGTTGTCCTTGGCTTGCAGGTAAATGATCGATCACTTCCCCATCAATTTTATAACCTGTACAAATCTTGATTTCTTCAAGGCCGTCGAGCACATCAAGCTTGGTCAAGGCAATGCCCGTGATGCCGTTTGTGCTGACGGCCTGACGTACCAAAGCCGCATCAAACCAACCACAACGGCGTTTGCGACCGGTAACTGTACCGAACTCATGGCCTTTTTCGCCGAGGAACTGACCAATTTCGTTTTCTTGTTCAGTCGGGAAAGGTCCTTCACCCACACGTGTCGTATAAGCTTTGGTAATACCCAAAACAAAGTTCAATGAATTAGGACCAAGTCCTGATCCTGCCGCAGCTTGTCCGGCGACCGTATTTGAAGATGTCACGAATGGGTATGTACCATGATCAATATCGAGAAGCGTACCTTGTGCACCTTCAAAAAGAATGCGCTTTCCAGCACGGCGTTTATCGTCGAGCAGTTTCCAGACCGTTTCGCGGAACGGCAAAATTTTGTCTGCCACTTCCATTAGTTCGTCATAAATGGCGACGCCGGAAATTTCAGTTTCCCCAAGCCCACGGCGCAAAGCGTTGTGGTGAGTCAAAATACGATCAATTTTTCCTTTAAGAGTTTCTGGGTTTGCCAGGTCCATCACACGGATCGCACGGCGACCAACTTTGTCTTCGTATGCAGGGCCAATACCACGGCGAGTGGTGCCAATTTTGGTGCCGGATGCAGCAGCATCTTCACGCAAACCGTCCAATTCGCGGTGCAAAGACAAAATCAATGTTGCATTGTCAGCAATGCGCAAATTGTCAGGAGAGATATCAACACCCTGTTCTGCAAGGCGGCCAATTTCAGCAACCAACGCATGCGGGTCGATAACAACACCGTTGCCAATAACGCCCATCTTCCCCGGGCGAACAACACCGGAAGGAAGCAAGCTTAGTTTATAACTGGTTCCATCGATAACGAGCGTATGCCCGGCATTGTGGCCACCTTGAAACCTGACAACCAGATCAGCCCTTTCAGAGAGCCAGTCCACAATCTTACCTTTGCCTTCATCGCCCCATTGGGACCCGACAACAACAACATTAGCCATGCCGCAAAACCCTTTTCCTTGCAGCCAAAATTGACTTGCTTCCCTTCCGCCACACAAGCGCTCAGGTCAAGTCCTGTGCCGAGTTAACCCCACTTGTGGCAGGTCTTTCCTGTGCTATTGATCTGTTTCTGATATATTTGAGCATTTCCAGTGACCATTTTCAAAAATCCGCATCTGCTGCTGGCCGTCACCACATTCATTTGGGCTGGAAATGCAATCGCAGGTAAATATGCTGTCGGGCACGTCTCTCCTATGATGCTGACCTTTTTCCGTTGGGCTATTGCTCTGGCTCTGATCAGTACATTCGCCCAACAACATCTGAAAACCGATTGGGCCGCAATAAAAAGCAATTGGATCTACCTTTTGCTAATGGGGGGCATTGGCTACACCGCATTCAACTTCTTTTTATATTCAGCCTTGCAACACACGTCCGCAATCAATGTGGCACTTGAACAATCCGCCATGCCGGTCGTCATATTTGTGCTGAACTATCTAATCTACAAAACCGGCGTCACTTGGCTTCAAATTGTTGGATATCTTCTCACATTAATCGGTGTGTTGGTAACAGTTAGCGCAGGAGACCCGATTGGTATGCTAACTTCGCAAACCACCGTTATCAATCGTGGGGACATACTCATGGCAGGTGCAGCATTGTGCTATGGCGGATATTCTGTTGCTCTGCGTGCCAAGCCGAAAATGCATTGGATAAGCTTTCTCACCTGTTTGGTGGCTGGCGCGCTTTTGTTTTCAATTGCAGGCGTCGGCGTGGAATATGCGTCCGGGAACTCCCTTGTTCCGGTTACACTCCAAGGTATTCTGGTTTGCCTTTTCGCAGGTATTTTCCCGTCACTCGTCAGTCAGGGGTTTTTCATCGTGGGCGTTAGCGCCCTCGGGGCCAACAGGGCTGGATTGTATATCAACCTCGTTCCAGTGTTCGCCGCACTCTTGGCTATATCATTACTGGGCGAGGAACTACGCTTGTTCCACGCCCTCGCATTTTTCTTGGTTGTGGGCGGCATATTGCTCGCCCAACGTGCTCAGGCCGCTAAATCGTGAACTCAAGTGCTTTGGCTGAATCGATCTCTGGAGCATCCAACAGACGTTGCAGAAATTCTTTGGGCACAGGATGATCCAGTTCAATCAAAGAAATAGCATCTCCACCTGATTTAGTTCTTCCAAGATAAAAATTAGCAATGTTGATTTCAGCTTCGCCAAACATGCTGCCAAGCTTACCGATAATACCTGGAAGATCGCGGTTTGTGGTGTACAGCATGTGTTCACCCGCTTCGGCTTCCATATTAATGCCTTTAATCTGAATAAAACGTGGCTTTCCGTCTGAGAACACGGTGCCGGCAACAGATCGGCTGGTTTTGCCTGAAATGACATTCAGCTGAATGTACCCTTCAAAAACACCTGCTTTTTCCTGTGTCATTTCAATCACTTTGATACCACGTTCGCTGGCAATCACTGGTGCTGACACCATGTTTATATCTGCCATTTGAGGTCGCATCAAACCTGCCAGCACAGCACTGGTCAACGCCTTGGTGTTCATTCCGGAAACATGTCCGTCATATAGAATTTCCACCTGCTGAACCGCCGATTCAGTCACTTGGCCTACAAAGCTACCGAGTGTTTCCGCAAGTTTCACAAATGGTGTTAGACGCGGCGCTTCTTCAGCCGAAATGGAAGGCATATTAAGTGCGTTAGTCACAGCACCGCGGGTCAGATATGCGGACATTTGTTCAGCAACTTGCAGCGCTACATTTTCTTGGGCTTCCGTCGTGGCCGCACCCAAATGCGGTGTGCACACAACGTTCGGCAGGCCAAAAACAGGGCTATCGGTTGCCGGTTCAACTTCGAATACATCGATACCAGCTCCTGCAACTTTGCCTGATTTCAAGGCTTCGGCCAAATCGGTTTCGACAATCAAACCGCCACGCGCGCAATTCACAATACGCACCCCATCTTTCATCTTTGCCAAAGCCTTGGCATTAATAAGGTTGCGTGTGCTGTCAGTAAGTGGCGTGTGCAATGTAATGAAATCAGCACGTGGATACATTTCATCCAGTTCGACTTTTTCAACACCCAATTTTTCAGCACGCTCTTCTGTCAAAAACGGGTCATACGCGATTACACGCATTTTCATGCCGATCGCACGATCTGCGACGATTGCACCAATATTACCACAACCAATTAAGCCCAGTGTTTTGCCTGTCAATTCAACACCCATAAAACGGGATTTTTCCCACTTGCCCGCTTGGGTTGATGCATCCGCAGCAGGGATTTGACGGGCCACAGCCATCATCATGGAAATTGCGTGCTCGGCTGTCGTGATTGAATTACCGAATGGCGTGTTCATCACGATAATACCGCGACGCGACGCCGCTTTCAGGTCAACATTGTCAACACCGATACCTGCACGGCCAATCACTTTCAGATTGGTCGCAGCTTCGATCAGCTTTTCCGTCGCTTTCGTAGCGGAGCGGATTGCAAGACCATCATAGTCACCAATCTTGGCCAACAATGCGTCTTTGTCTTTTCCCAAAGTAGGCTCGAAATCGACTTCACATCCATTGTCTTTGAAAATTTGTACAGCAGTCGGTGAAAGAGCGTCTGAAACCAGAACGCGAGGTTTTTTCTGTGTCATGATAATAGTCCTGTTCACGCGTTAATGGCTTGAGCAAACGCCCAATCGAGCCACGGCGTTAATGCTTGAAGGTCGGAAGTTTCAACGGTGGCGCCTGCCCAGATACGAAGTCCCGGAGGTGCATCGCGATAACCGCCAATGTCAAAAGCAACGCCTTCTTTGTCCAAAAGCGTTGTCATTTTCTTGACGAATGCAGATTGTGCATCGCCGTCCATAGCAGCCACTTCGGGGTCTACAATTTTCAAACAGACAGATGTATTTGATCTGGTCTCGGGATCTTCGGCGAGGAAGTCTACCCAATCTGTTTTCTCAACCCAATCATTCAAAGCGTCAAAATTTGCATCCGCACGTTTCATAAGGCCGTCGAGACCACCAAGGCCATTGGCCCAAGTGAGAGCATCGATATAATCCTCAACGCAGAGCATGGATGGCGTGTTGATGGTTGCACCAGAGAAAATACCTTCAATCAGTTTCCCACCTTTGGTCAGACGGAAAATCTTTGGCATGGGCCAAGCCGGTGTATAGCTTTCAAGGCGCTCAACCGCGCGGGGTGAAAGAATAATAACTCCATGAGCGGCTTCACCCCCCAAAACTTTTTGCCAAGAGAAAGTCACCACATCCAGTTTGTCGAAAGGCAAGTCTTGCGCAAATGCGGCGGACGTAGCGTCACACAAGGTGAGGCCCGCGCGGTTAGCGGGAATGAAATCTCCATTGGGCACTTTCACACCAGATGTGGTGCCGTTCCAAGTGAAGCAAACATCTTGATCAAAATCGATAGCTTCCAGATCGGGCAATTTACCGTAATCGGCCACGACTTCGTTGGCATCTTCGAGTTTCAATTGTTTAAGTACATCGCTCACCCAACCCGCACCGAAGCTTTCCCAAGCCATCATTGTGACTGGACGTTCGCCCAAAAGCGACCACATGGCCATTTCATAAGCACCTGTATCAGACGCAGGAACGATACCTATACGATACCCTTCTGGCACGCGAAGCACGTCGCGCGTCATATCAATGGCTTGTTTGAGTTTTGATTTACCCGGTGTTGCCCTGTGTGAGCGCCCAAGAGGCGCATCTTTGAGAACGGAGAGTTCCCAGCCCGGTCTCTTGGCGCATGGGCCAGAGGAAAAACGCGGGTTTTGCGGACGCACCTGTGGCGTCGCAAGCAGTGGTCTTGCATCCATAATTCTATCCTTCCAGACAGCAAGCCTCTCGTTGGGGAGAGGTGTCCCACGGCTGCTGGTAATGGAGGATTTCAAATGCGTCAATTAAAAATGACGCAAACAGTACAAATATTGTCGGAGTTATAATCAGAACGCAAAAAAACGGCACCGGAGCACCGCTTTAAAAAGATCAATAATTGGTCTCCACCCTACCAAATAGCGTAGCGCAAACCGACACGGATCTCATGAGTATCTAGAGAATCCAAATCAACGTCTTCGCGATTGTAAGCGTTATCCGTTGCTTTCGCGATGGTCGCAGACCCGATGTAAGTGTATTTATATCCCAGATCGAGCTTCATATTGTCTGACAAGTCATACGAAGCGCCGACCATTGCATTTGCAGTTAATGCAAACGTTGAATTTTCTGTATATTGACCCGATGCAAGCGTATTGGAACCTATGCCACCAGCGACACCACAATCAGTAGCACTCTCGCCTCTACAAACGTTAAACCACGTCATGTCAGTTGACGAAAGATAGCTGAACCCAGCACCTACACCCACATAAGGCGTAAATGCACCGATATTCTGGAAATCTTTAAATGCACTGGCAGTGACAGAAGACGTCGTTAAATCGCCATTTACTGAGAAAAAACAATCACCTGTTACAGGTTGCGGACCGAGGCCAATGTCTTCTTCTCCACACCCGATTGAATTACGGCCTGCAAATGAAAGGTTTGTGATTTGGCTCAAGCCAAATTCGTAACGAAAACCATCACCCGCATCATAGCCGGCACCAACACTAAAGCTCACAGGTGTTCCGAGGTCGAGTTCCCCATCCACCAAATTGGTTTCGGCAGTGACCTCGGTAATTCCACCACCAATATCACCACGTAGATACCAACCTGTTCCAAATTCAACGAGAGTTTCTCCCTCGCCTTCCAGCATATCAGCCGCATGAGCATTTGAAGGAATTACAGCCTGCGAAACGCCGATGAAAACCGCTGCTGCTGCACCGAGAGAAAACCAATTCTTTAACGAATATGTCATGGCCCAGCCAATCCCCTTAAACTCTAAACTTTTTATGCTCCGTCAGTCCCCGAAAGGCTGACATCACAGGAATTCTGAATTTAGGACGGGCAACGTGTGCCCGCACCTTTGTCACTGAAAGAGCTACATTGCAGCTCAAATCATAAGCTTACCAAATTTGGTAACGGATACCTGCACGGAAGACATGGCTGTCGAAGCCGTCGTCATGACCTTGCGTGCCTGAACCGTCGAGCCACTGGAACATATCACCACCCTCGATGCGGCTATATGTATAGCCCAAGTCGAGTTTTGTGTTGTGGGAGATATCGTATGAAGCACCTGCATGCAGTGCCCATGCAAAACGCCAAGAGCTTTCGCCGGAATGTACGTCTGTGAATGACGATGTCGCGGTCGTACCTGTGTATCCAGGGCCAGTTGGGCAATCCACTGTAATTTGTGTACATGTTCCCACGTTGGTCAACGGATCCCATGTAATGTACGCACCACCAATACCGGCACCAACATACGGTGTAATGCCATTAAACTTGCCGAGATCGACATAAGCATTGGCCATCACTTTGAATGCTGTGAAAGAAGAAGTGTCTTCAGATGAACAGTTCAGCTCGCCTGCAGCTTGAGCCGCTGTATCACAAAACCCAATGGTTGTGCCTTTGAAATCTGATTCAAACACATACTCACCAGTGAGATCTGCGCGAAAATACTCGTTGAATTGGTAACCGACACCAAAACCAATATCAAAAGCTTCATCAGCATCTGCCGATGCAAAGTCGACCTGAGTGCCACCAGGAACACTAAAGTTCGGAGTGTCCATGTCATAGTAATCATAAGTGATATCACCACGCAGATACCAACCACCAGCAGATTTTACTTCTGGTGCTTCAATAACTGGAGGGTCCACAAGAAGGTCAGCTGCATTTGCTGCCATTGGCATAGCAATACCTGCCGAAAGCACAGCCGCCCATATTGAAGTCAATTTTTTTGTGCTGCTCATTGCAACATCCTTCCTAGACTAACCCCACAACAGCGTGGGAACACATGAATCTTGGAAACAGATTGCAATATATTGGTTAAAGGGGGATTAACCGAGAATTTTAACCGTGATTGTTAAGGTTAAAGCTTGTTTAAACAGCAAAAATTAAGCGATCTAAATACGACTTACGCTGCTGCCAAGATGATATCTTCGCCCTCAGTTTTTGCTGACAGAGACAATCCGCACTCTTTCGCCAACATAATAGTATAGTATGGCTGAACCCCGTGAGCGGTGATTTCGTCTTCAACCTGCCCATTCAACATATCTAGGAAATCGCTTGGTACGCGAGCTTTGGGACCAACACATTTTATTGTGAAAGTGGCAACCTCCCCTTCCCCGTGTATCTGAATACCCAAATTCCCCCCCCGTGGAATCGCTCCAAGAGATATCAGGACCAGATTCAAAAGCAGCTTCACACGGTTTTTGGGAACCAGTGAACGAATGCCTTCCCAAGTCATCTCTGCTTTTTCGCTTTGCATATAGCTAATGAGCACTTCTTCAGCTTCGCCCGTATCAATGGAAGCACCAGCAGAGCCGGACGCTCCAAAGGCAAGACGAGAGAACTTCAGCTTAGCAGAAGCAGACTTAGCGCTCTTTTGGATCAATTCCATTGCAAACTCGCGCATTTCTTCGCCTTGGTCCTCTTCGAGAACTTCAAGGCCATTGGCGAGTGCACCAACAGGCGAAATAATATCGTGGCAAACACGGCTTGCAAGTAGTGCAGCAAGATCAAGGGCGGAAAGCTGGGGCAGTTCAGGCATGGAATTTCCTCAGATCAATATGATATTTCAGCGGGAACATATCGAATCACCATAGCCCGCCTCCACACTTTGGATACACAAGCCAAAGAATCCTGCCAAGCAGCAACCGTTAAAGGTTTTGTTTACCCAATCGCAAACCTTTTGCTTCAAATTGTATCTAAGTCAGGAAATGGCCCAATTTCCATTTCACTTTGCTGTAAACGTTTTCCAACAGCATTTTTTAGTTTTGCGTAATCAGGTGGAGTTCTACCAAATGTCTAAAACAGCTCACGTTCTCAAATCGTTCAAACATATAACTGCCGCTGCAGCATTAGGTTTGTCTTTATATGCAGCCACGCCATTTGTGTTTGCTGGTTCCCATTCAATAGCCATGGCTCAGGAAGCCCAGGGCTATTCCAACAATGAATTGATCAATGCCGGACATAAATTCTTCGGGTCCACATCAAGTGGTTTGGGGACCCTGATCGAAAAAGCGATATCTTCCTACGGCCTACCAAACGGTTACGTGCTAGGTGAAGAAGGATCAGGCGCTTTGGTCGGTGGTTTGCGTTACGGTGAAGGCAAGCTTTTCACAAAAAATGCGGGCGACCATCAGGTTTACTGGCAGGGCCCTTCAATCGGTTGGGACTTCGGTGGCGATGGCAATCGTACAATGATGTTGGTGTATAATTTAACTGACACAGACAAATTGTTTCGCCGCTATGTTGGTGTCAGTGGTTCCGCTTACCTCGTTGGTGGCCTTGGTATGACCGTTATGAAACATGGGGACACCGTTCTTGTGCCAGTGCGCACAGGTGTTGGCGCACGCCTTGGTGTAAATATCGGTTATTTGAAAATGCGTCCTTACGCTACTTGGAACCCTTTCTAGGACCCAATATTCAACCTGAGGCAAACTCAGGTCATAATTTAATGAAAGAGGTGGGAAAAACAGTTGCCTTGTGGCACGTTGTTCCCGCCTCTTTGTGTTTTGGCGCAACTGGCATAAATTGCATTCACACTTGAAGTCTCGGAAAGCTGGAATCTGTGCTCGAAAGCGGTCTTTTTTTCATCCTTGGATTTTTATGCGCATTGCTTTTGGCATTGCTGGTTGCACCTTCCATTTGGCGCAGAGCCGTTGTGTTAACGCGCAAACGTATTGAAAGCGCTGTGCCGCTCTCAGTGAACGAAATTCGAGGTGAGAAAGATCGACTTCGTGCAGAATTTGCGATGACACAGCGTCGTTTGGAAAAATCAATCGACGATGTGAAAGCAAAATCGACGGAGCAACTGATTGAGATCAACCGTCGTCGCGATGAAATAACCAAGCTAGAAGAAACTGCATTCGAGCGTAATGTTGAGATCGAAACACTTCAGGCGCAAAACAAAAAACTGCGTGATGATTTGATCAATCGCGAAGACGAATTTTCAGAAGCAAAATTCAAGCTTGTTGATGTTGAAACACGCTATGAAGAACAAACCATCACGCTCAATTCGTTGAACACCGACTACCGAAAAGTAGTTGATCAATTTGATGACCAAAAAATTGAAATGGTGACCCGTGACACCAAGTTGGCATCTGTTCAGGACGAAACCAGAGACAGCAAGCGACAATTGACAGAAAAAGCCGCCGAGATTGAAAAACTCGGTTCAGAGTTGAAAGTGGCCAACCGCACACTCAAATCAGAGAAAGACAAAAAAGGACAACTGGAAACCAAAATTGCTAAAATGCAATCAGGTTTGGCAGATATGGAGGCAAAGCTTCAAAGACGAAATGCCGATATTGAACGCATAAGAGCAAAAGCGACTGACGGAGAAGGCGCATCTTTAGACATGTCCGACGAATTGGAAAAACGCCTTGATGAATCGCTTTTGCAACAATCCGACCTGCGGGACCAATTGGCAAATGTTGAAAGCGAACGTGAAACTTTGAAAATCGAGTTGAGCGCGCTGAAAATTTCAGGCGTAATTGATAATAGCACTAGCTCCAGAAACGAAGGTGACATCAATGCGGAGTTCCGCGAAAAAATAGCAGAGCTTGCGGCTAAAGTAACTGCTGCCACTTCCCAAAAAGAGGGGGATACATCCCCCATCAAAAAGGCCTTGAAAAAGTCTCCAAAATCAAAAACGGCAAAAGGTCGATCTAAAAAACCAACCAAATCAACAAGCCTTGCTAATCGTATCCAACGACTACAGGATCAATCGGAATCGGCATAATGGCGCATAAAAAAGCAGAAATACCTGAAAAAGATTGCGTCACATGTGGTCGCCCGTTTGTTTGGCGCAAAAAATGGGAAAAGAACTGGGACGAAGTAAAATATTGTTCAAAGAAATGCGCTAGCCAACGCAATCAGGTTGCGGCCCGTTTCACCAAATAGCAATCATTTGTACCTTGAGAAGGGTTCCTGTTCATGCCACTTCTTTTGCGAATGGAGATAAAATTTGCTCAATAATCTCGCGAAAGAGCTGATGATATTGCGTACGTTGTGCGTGCTTATCGCGCTCAGTATGGGCATGTTATCACCCGTCTTGGCCAATGCGGCACAATCGGGTTCAGAACTCGCTACAAGTGAATTCGCGCTTCCTGACGGAACACCTCAAGTTATCTGTTTTGGCAACGGAGGTGGGAAAACAGACAATACCGTCCACTGCGATGATTGTCTTCTCGGCAACATAACGTTCACCAATCTTACAACCAGCACCGGCATTCCTCTACCGCTCGTTGTCAAAATTGGCAACATCACGACGAATATACAGCCCGACAACCTTCATGATTTTCTCAAACGTCAACAAAGCCGTGCACCACCATTGATTTGAAACACACGATTAAATCAAAAAACCTCGTACACGGAATTTAGAAATGTTTTTCAAGAATATAAATGCGTTCGCCCTTTCGGCAGCGCTTGCACTCTCAACTCTTTCATCAATCGCAACAGCTCAAGAATATAAAATCGGTGATCTCATTATTGATCATCCTATTGCGCGTGCCACTGCACCCGGCGCACGGGTTGGCGGTGGTTACGTTAAAATTCACAACAATGGTTCCACTGCCGATCGTCTGACCGGTGGACAAGCCGGTTTCGCAGGCAAAGTTGAAATCCATGAAATGAAAATGGAAAACAACATCATGAAAATGAAGCCCATAGTGGGCGGGCTGGTAATCCCTGCTAGTGGAATAGTGACGCTGGCACCCGGTACAAACCACATCATGTTTATGAAGCTCAGTAAAGCGTTGAAAGAAGGTGCAAAACACGAAGCGACGCTGACCTTTGAAAAGGCAGGTGATGTTAAAGTCACTTTCCAAATCAAAAGCATCGCCGAAACTATGAAATTGAAAGTCTCCACAAAAATGGATCATTCCAAAATGAACCATGGCGATCACAAAAAAGAAGTTGAATGAGTTTTCATTGAACAAATATAAAAGCCCGCATCTTTGCGGGCTTTTTCTTTTCACCAGCTTGAGCGGTTAACCTGCGTGTTTTGACCAACTGGCTTTGATCTCATCCAAAATCGCCGGATCGTCAATTGTTGCCGGCACTTTGAAATCCACACCATCAACAACCTTTTGCATAGTTGCCCGCAATATCTTGCCTGAACGGGTTTTTGGCAAACGTGCAACCGGAACCGCAATCTTAAATGCGGCAACAGGCCCAATTTTCTCACGCACCAGTTTGATAATTTCTGTTTGAATGTCAGCAACAGGGCGATCAACACCCGCGTTTAAAATCATAAACCCGGCAGGCAACTGACCTTTCAAAGCATCTGCAATACCAATCACTGCACATTCGGCCACATCAGGATGGGAAGCAATCACCTCTTCCATGCCACCTGTTGAAAGGCGGTGACCCGCCACATTGATGATATCGTCGGTGCGCGCCATGATGAACAGATACCCGTCCTCATCCATAATTCCTGCATCAGCGGTTTTATAATATCCCGGGAACTCTTCGAGATAGGCTTCTTTGAAACGTTCGTCAGCATTCCAAAGTGTGGGGAATGCGCCGGGCGGCAAAGGCAATTTCACCACCACATTTCCAAGTTCATCGCGTGGCAACTCTTCGCCCTCATCACTGACAACACGAATATCATAACCGGGCATGGCGACTGTTGGAGAACCGTATTTAATCGGCATCAATTCTATACCCACCGGATTACCGGCAATGGTCCATCCTGTTTCCGTCTGCCACCAATGGTCGATCACTGGCGTTTTCAAAATGCGTTCCGCCCAATGGATCGTATCAGGGTCGGCGCGTTCACCTGCAAGATAGAGCATCCGAAAATTGCTCATATCATACTTCGAAATGAGCTTGCCTTCAGGGTCTTCTTTCTTGATGGCTCGAAACGCAGTTGGCGCGGTGAACAGCACAGACACTTTGTGTTCTGAAATAACACGCCAGAACGTTCCCGCATCCGGTGTCCCAACGGGCTTGCCTTCAAACAAAATCGTCGTGTTGCCGTGCATGAGTGGGCCATAAATAATATATGAATGACCGACGACCCAACCCACATCAGAGGCCGCCCAAAAAATTTCCCCCGGATCGACGCCGTAGATGTTCTTCATGGTCCAATGGGTGGCAACCATGTGTCCGCCATTGTCGCGCACAACACCTTTAGGCTGCCCTGTCGTGCCTGACGTATAAAGCACATAAAGCGGATCGGTTGCCGCAACATCAACACAAGGAACATCAGCACCACCATCTTTTGATGCCTGCACCTCTTTTGCATAGTCAAAGTCACGGCCATCGATCAAATCGCATTGTTGTTGTTTGCGTTGCAGAACAATTGTACTGTTCGGCTTATGTTTGGCCAATTCAATCGCACCATCCAACAATGGTTTATAATTGATGACACGCCCTGGCTCGATGCCGCAGGACGCGGAGATGATACACTTCGGTTTGCAATCATCAATACGCGTGGCCAATTCAGCAGAAGCAAAACCACCAAACACAACCGAATGAACAGCCCCCAAACGGGCGCATGCCAACAAAGCAACCGCCGCTTCTAAAACCATCGGCATATAGATGATCACGCGATCACCTTTCACCACGCCTCGTCGCTGCAAAGCGGCCGCTAAGGCCACCACTTCTTCTTTCAATTCAGTATAAGTGAGCGTACTTTGGCTGTCAGTGATTGGGCTGTCGTAAATAATTGCGGCTTGGTCACCACGACCGTTTTCAACATGACGGTCGACGCAGTTGTAACATGTGTTGCAAATGCCATCAGAAAACCAACGTCCTGCAACACCCTCGTTTGCAAAAAACGCTTTACTTGGGGCCTTGACCCAATCGATTGCTTTTGCGGCATCCATCCAAAACCCTTCAGGGTCTGATTTCCAACCATCGTAAATTTCCTGATACACACCCATACGGCGACCTCCCAATCGTTCTTACGTTGGAATTAACAACACCTGAGGAAGTCGCGCAACGACCCATTAGTTTAATTGATGCACCTACAGAAAACTCTTTACCGCCGGGCTGGTGCGCGGCTCGCAATCCCAAAATTTCAAAAAGTGGTCCGACCAAATATCATAACCAATTTCATTGGCATGAAATCCGTCTTCACAATACCCGGCAGGCTCAGTGATTGGCAATGGCGGCACGCACACCGCACCCCGTTCAACACACAATTGCGCCCCTTTGCGGTTCAACAAATTCACCCGCAAATTCATAATGGATGCCAACGGTTCAGGTAAGATCGGCGACTGACGCACATCAATGGCCTGATGCCAATACATCTTTGCTTCCGGAAACTTGGTGCGCAACGCATAAAGCACATTGCCAAATTCTTTTTTCCAACGGGGCACAGTGTGCCAATTTTTCATATCATTGGTGCCCAACATTATGACAATATGCGTATAGTTTTCTGGTTCGAGATTTGGGATCACGGTATCACGAATCTCTCCTGCCACAGCGCTGTTGTGACCTGAAATATGCCACCGGACAGCTTGGCCGGTTTGCTCGTGAATCTTACGCGCCAGTTGTGGTCCAATGGCGCCATCTGTGTGCTCTATACCCACCGCCGCTGCTGAAGAATCTCCAATCGTCAACAACCGTGTTGTAGGTTCTCCTGTGCCATATTTTCCGGTACGCGGACCATGGGCAGGTGAAAGGCGCATTGAGTTTTGACGCACCCAAGTACCCTGCACCGCATAAACAGGAAAGCAAATCCAAGAGAGTAAAGACGATAGCAAAGGAGACATGGACATTTTACACTGTGTTTAAACAAGCCCCGTTTCTAAGCTAAATTGACGTATACGTCATCTGTGAAAACTCATTTATCCAAATTCACGACGCAAACGTTCGCCGTGCTCATTCAAATCTGGCACACGCCCATAGGTTGGAGTTTCCCCGGTAACAATTGCGGCGGGCGACAGAATGGAAATTTCACCCTCGCCCGTATCCACACTTACCCAATTGTTTTGAGGGTGCGCCACCAAGTCATCCAGATCAGATAACCGCCCATAAGCAATGCGCGCCTTGTCCAATATTTCAATCATCTGCTCGCGTGTATGAGCGCCAAATGCTGCGTCCACAAATCCATCAACAGCGTTGCGATTTTCCAACCGTTCAACATTGGTTTGAAAACCGCTTTGAGCGGGCAGTTCGGGTTTGCCTAGCGCAACGCAAAGCCGGTGCCACTCAGCTTCGTTTTGAATAGAAATCAAAAGCGGCTTTTCATCTGCACATTCAAACACGCCATAAGGTGCAATTGTTGGATGTTTCAAACCCTGCCGACCAGGCGTTTTCCCCCCATAGTGATGTTGCATCATGGGCACATTCATCCAGTCTGCCATGGCATGAAACAAGGATACGGAAATCCCCCGCCCTTTCCGTTCAGGGTCACGCTCCCGCGCGAAAAGAGCTTGTAGAATAGCGGCGTGTGCACTCATACCAGCGGCAATATCGCAAACAGAAACACCAACCCGTGCCGGGCCATGTTCCGTACCGTTTATGGCAGCCAAACCGCTTTCAGCCTGAATGAGAAGATCATAAGCTTTCTGATCACGCCAAGGCCCCTCTTCGCCGTAACCGGAAATAGAGCACGTAATCAGTGAAGGATATTCACTGCGCAAGCCGTCCAAGGGCAATCCAAGGCGAGACATAACACCTGGCGCAAAATTTTGGATCAACACATCAGCGGACGAAACCATCTTGCGTAAAATAGTGAGATCAGCACCGCTTTTGAGGTCAAGCGCGATGCTCTCTTTGCCGTGGTTGAGCCAGACAAAATAGGCGCTTTGTCCTTTTGCAAGGACATCATAGCCACGCGCAAAATCTCCTTCATACTTCTCGACCTTGATCACCCGCGCCCCAGCAGACGCCAATCGGCCGGACGCGTAAGGCGCCGCCACCGCTTGTTCAATTGCGATAACGTTTATGTTTTGAAGATCATTCATAAAGCCAGCTTTGCCTTATCAAAAGCAAATGGCAATCTAAAGAGTTCGCTTTCGACTAAGCGTTTTCCATAGCCTCATTCCATTCGCCCTTTGCTGCAAGACCATTCATCTTGGCACGATGGGTGAAAGCTTCTTGAGCAGCAGCAACCTGTTCCGCTTTACCCCGCCAAGCATTTAAAGCTGCGGCTTGAAGAGCGCGACCATAGGAATAAGTTAGCGACCATGGTAAATCGTAATTTGCATTCATTGCCGCAAGATTTGCTGTGGCTTCCACATCACTTTGTCCACCAGACAAGAACGCAATACCTGGAACCGCTGAAGGAACGTTGCGTTTCAAAACAGCAACGGTGTGCGCAGCAACTTCATCCGGTGTATTTTGCTTGGAACATTTTGATCCTGCAATCACCATGTTTGGCTTCAAGATTATACCTTCAAGCTTCACATTCTGTTCGTGCAACTCATTGAACAATACGCGCAACACTTCATCTGTCACTTCGTGGCAACGTTCAATTGTATGATCAGCCGGATCGGCATCCATTTGCACTTCGGGTTCCACAATAGGAACAATGCCTGCTTCCTGACAAAGCGCTGCATAACGCGCCAATGCATGAGTATTTGCTTTTATGGCACCAGTGGTTGGCAAAATATCGTTGATTGAAATA
This sequence comes from uncultured Rhizobiaceae group bacterium, assembly GCA_938010435.1. GTDB lineage: Bacteria > Pseudomonadota > Alphaproteobacteria > Rhizobiales > Rhizobiaceae > Pseudahrensia. The sequence goes on from CALLUS010000013.1 coordinate 21,017, forward strand.
ACCGCGCGCCACTTTGCAAACCGTGCACCCGCTTCGTGATAAGCTTTCAAACGATCCCGTAGACCATCAAGCCCTTCAGTTATCGTTTCGCCCGAACGACCGGCCAACGCTTGCGCTCCTTTGTCGACTTTGATGCCGGGAACTGCACCCGCAGCACGAATAAGATCAACGAACGGCGTGCCGTCTGCAGCTTTTTGGTAGAGTGTTTCTTCAAACATGATCACACCGGAAATGCGTTCGTTCATAGCAATACCTGCTCGAAACAGCATTTCACGGTAGTCTCTGCGGTTCTCTTCGGTGTTCTCAACGTTGATAGAATCAAAACGTTTTTTGATTGTGCCCGTGGATTCGTCGGCGGCAAGAATACCTTGGCCGGGCATAACCATAGCTTTTGCGATGTCTTCGATACGTTCTGCACTCATGGGGCCGCTCCTCAATGTGCTAAAATAGGATGAGAGCTTTCGTATCACTAAGGCAGCAAAAGACAATTGCCGCCAAAAATGCTAATCGGTTTAAATTAAATCTTTCAACGATTTACCTTAACAGAGGCGGTTAAAAGGTAAAAACTCACCCTTTGATACAGCTAAAATTAACCAAGCGCCGCAACACCCGGCAAGGTTTTTCCTTCCATCCATTCAAGGAAAGCGCCACCAGCCGTTGAGACATAGGTGAAGTCTGTCGATACTTTTGCATGGTTTAATGCCGACACAGTATCACCACCGCCTGCAACGGAAACAAGGTTTCCGGCTCTTGTTTCGTGTGCCGCACATTGCGCCGCATCCACGGTCGCTTTATCGAAGGGTTCTATTTCAAACGCCCCTAATGGTCCGTTCCAAACGAGTGTGTTGGAGGACTTGATACGATCTGAAATCAAACCGACAGTTTCAGGGCCGGCATCCAAGATCATCGTCTCGCTGGGCACGCTGTCGGCAGCAACCACTTTGTTGGGGCTGTTAGCAGCAAATCCATCGGCGACAACCACGTCGGTCGGTAAGATGATCTCACAGTTCTCTGCGGCTGCTTTGGCCAAAATATCTCGTGCTGTATCAGCAAGGTCATGCTCACACAGAGATTTTCCAACCCCCACTCCCAGCGCAGCGAGAAATGTGTTCGCCATACCGCCACCGATAACAAGATGATCAACCTTGGCAACAAGGTTGCCAATCAAATCAAGTTTGGTGGAAATCTTAGCCCCGCCCACAATCGCCATAACAGGGTGTTGTGGTTGGCCAAGGCCTTTTTCCAAAGCTTCCAATTCAGCTTGCATAGTACGACCTGCGTAGGATGGTAAGTGCTCGGCTATGCCCACTGTAGAAGCATGAGCACGGTGCGCTGCGCTGAACGCATCATTTACATAAATGTCGCCGAGATCAGCAAGCTCTTTGCCAAACGGTGGATTGTTTTTTTCTTCACATGGGTGGAAACGGGTGTTTTCAAGCAGAAGAACTGTGCCGATATCCATTGACGCAATCGCGTTAATCGCTGGCTCCCCACAACAATCAGAAGCAAAAGCCACTGGCACACCAAAGACATCAGCCAATGTCGAAACAACAGGCTCTAACGACATAGACGGAACGACTTCGCCTTTTGGTCGTCCAAAATGCGCCAGCAATATGACTTTTGCCCCCTTGGAGATCAATTCCATAACGGTTGGCTTGATCCGTTCCACGCGGGTAGCATCCGTGACACGACCATTCTCCATAGGCACATTGATGTCCACGCGAACTAAAACACGTTTTCCAGAAATATCGTTCAGGTCGTCAATTGTTTTGAAAGCCATAAATACACATGCGAGAGGTGACCGATTTCCAGCAGTCTTAATGGGTATTCAGCGTTGATGGAACCGTCTGTTTACAGCTTCTTCGCCATATAGGCAGCCATATCTGTCATGCGGCAAGAGAAACCCCATTCGTTATCGTACCAAGCCATAACCTGAACCATCGTGTCGCTCATCACACGAGTTTGCGCAGGTGCAAAGCAAGACGATGCGGGGTTATGATTGAAGTCGACAGACACTTTCGGCTCAGGATCATAGTCCAAGATGCCTTTAAGGCGCCCGCGAGATGCTTTCTTAACCGCAGTATTCACTTCGTCTATTGTGGTGTTGCGCTTGGCAACGAATTTAAGATCAACCAATGACACGTTGGCCGTTGGAACCCGCACTGACGATCCATCCAACTTTCCTTCAAGTTCAGGAATAACCAATCCTACCGCTTTGGCTGCGCCGGTTGATGTTGGAATCATGGATGTAGCCGCTCCACGCGCGCGATAGACGTCTTTATGATGACGGTCTAGCGTCGGTTGGTCGCCTGTGTAAGAATGAACCGTGGTCATGAACCCGTGATCAATACCAATTGCATTGTGCAAAACGTCCACAACAGGTGCGAGACAATTTGTCGTGCAAGACGCTGCTGAAATCACCAAATCTTTCTTGGTGATTTCTTTGTGGTTCACGCCATAAACAATTGTCTTATCGGCAGGTTTACCCGGAGCGGAAAGTAGAACACGTTTTGCTCCGGCTTCAATATGCGGCATCGCTTTTTCGGTGCTGTTAAACGCGCCAGTGCATTCAAGAACAATATCAACTTCGAGATCTTTCCAAGGAAGATTTGCAGGATTGCGATCTGCAAAAAACGGTACAACTCCGCGGCCAATATTGATACCCTTTTTAGTGGTTTTGACAGTGCCTGGAAAATTGCCGTGCACACTGTCATATCTCAACAAATGTGCATGTGTCTCAATCGGACCTGAATTGTTGATCGCAACAACTTCAATATCATCACGCTGTAATTCGTGAATGGCCCGATAGGTCAAACGTCCAATGCGCCCGAACCCGTTGATTGCTACTCTAACTGCCATTGTTTAAATCCCGCATCCGCCCAACTCGGGCGTTTTGCGGCTCATAGGCGGTCATTGTGATGCGGTCTACCCCGACTTTGCGACCTAAACGATTAGATTTCACTCTAAACGATTAGATCAGCAAACTCTTCACAACCATCGTTAACAACGAGGGTAAATGGAATCGGTTACTATTTGGCCAGCGCGTTCAGACGATCATTTGCAGCAGCAACAATTACCTTCGTTGTGATACCGAAATGCTCATACAGTTCTTTATACGGAGCAGAAGCACCAAATGAACTCATTCCGACAAACAGTCCATCTGAACCGATGAATGCATCCCATCCCTGACGGATAGCAGCTTCAACACCGATTTTAACAGGTGCTGTACCAATTGTGACGGCGCGATATTCTGCAGATTGTGCTTCAAACAACTCAAAGCAAGGAACAGAGACAACCCGGGTTGGCACACCGGAAGCATCAAGTTCAGCTTTCGCTTCCATCGCCAATTCTATTTCAGAACCACTGGCGAAAATTGAAACCTGCGCGTCATCATCACTACCCGCGAGTTCGTAGGCGCCAAATGACGATTTATTCTCTTTATCATTGTTCAAGCGCACCGCAGGCAAATCTTGGCGGGTCAGTGCAATGACACTTGGTGTCGTTTGGGTTTCAAGCGACAAAGCCCAGCACTCAGCAGTTTCAGTCACGTCAGCTGGACGGAATACATTGAGATTAGGGATTGCACGCAATGCAGCGATTTGTTCAACCGGTTGGTGAGTTGGCCCATCTTCACCAAGACCGATAGAATCGTGAGTCATCACATGGATCACACGAATTCCCATCAATGCAGCCAAACGGATAGACGGGCGGCAATAGTCCGAGAAAATCAAGAACCCGCCTGAATAAGGAATGAGACCACCATGCAGCGCCATACCGTTCATGGCTGCAGCCATTCCGTGCTCACGAATACCATAGTGGATAAAGCGACCTGAAAAATCATCAGGGGTAATCGGAGCTGTTTGGCTGGTGTTCGTGTTGTTAGAACCTGTCAGGTCCGCAGAACCACCAACAGTCTCCATCACAACACCATTGATCACTTCCAAAGTAGCTTGTGACGCTTTGCGCGTCGCACGCTTTGGCGCTTCTTCAGCCAATTGTTTTTTGTGTTCAGCAATTGCATCTGCAAAACCTGAAGGCAGATCACCACGTTGACGACGTTCAAACTCACCGCGCAATTCGCTGTCTGCATTGTCCAAACGTTTCTGCCACTCTTTGCGTTTTTGCGCTGAACGCAGCCCTGCAATCCGCCAAGCATCGCACACGTCTTCTGGAATCTTGAAAGGTTCAGCATCCCACCCCAGCGCTTCACGTGCACCAGCAATTTCATCAGGTCCAAGCGGAGAGCCGTGACTGTCTTTTGATCCGGCTTTTGTAGGCGCGCCATAACCAATGGTTGTTTTACATGCGATCAAAGTTGGTTTGTCAGAAGCTTTAGCCTGTTCAATGGCTTCAGCAATAGCTTCATGATCATGGCCGTCGACACGAATTGTGTTCCACTTACTGGCTTCAAAACGCATTATTTGATCGGTCGAGTCTGAAATCGAAATGGGGCCGTCGATTGAAATATTGTTGTCATCCCAGAAGACGATCAATTTTTTCAGCTTCAAATGACCCGCCAAGGAAATCGCTTCCTGCGAAATACCTTCCATGAGACAGCCGTCGCCAACCAAACAATATGTGTGGTGATCAACAATGTCGTTACCGAATTCATCGGCCAATTTGCGCTCTGCAATTGCCATCCCCACAGCGTTGGCAATGCCCTGACCTAACGGACCAGTTGTGGTTTCGATACCTGCAGCATGGCCATATTCCGGGTGTCCGGCAGTCTTGGCTCCAAGCTGACGGAAATTCTTGATTTGCTCCATATCAATGTCTTCGTAGCCCAGCAGGAACAAAGACGAATAGAGAAGCATTGATCCGTGACCAGCAGACAAGACAAAGCGATCCCGATCTGGCCAATTTGGGTTTTTCGGATCGAACTTCATGAACTTTGTGAACAAAACGGTTGCAATATCCGCGGCGCCCATTGGCAAACCGGGGTGTCCGGAGTTCGCTTTTTGAACAGCATCAGCAGAAAGAAAACGAATGGCATGCGCCATGCGCACATTTGTATCAGATTTTGTCATGAATTTCCCGCGGTTTCACCGCTCTACAGAGACCAGATTAGCTGCGGATCAGCAGCGCGATTGCCCCATTACCCGCCTGTTGGCGAGACATAGCACCATCAACTGTTGAGTCAAACAGTCTCCGTATGGCTTCTCCCCAAAACTTCACTTCAAATTTGGCTGTAAGATTGTGACTCGACTCAAAAGAAACTGGACAACGCATTCTTGCAATTGACGTTTTTACTATTTTACCGTTTGACTATAAGCCACATCGCTGGAAAATGGGGCACTCCGGCAAATCAGTTGCAATCGTCCAAGGGCGCAAATGGCAGAAGAAACAAACAGTTCCAGCGAATCCGGTAATCTTGCACAGGCACTTTCACGCCTCAATGATGCCCTCGACTCACTAGAAAAACAGGCTGACAAGGCCTTGGAATCCAGTGGAACGGTGCACAGTGCCGATGAAGAAGTACAGCGCATGGCCGAAGACAGAGCAAAACTTGCCAGCGAACTAGATTCCGCAAAGTCTCATTCCAAAAAACTCAAAGAAACAAACAGTGAAGTGTCAAAACGTCTTGTGGGTGCCATGGAAATGGTGCGCGGTGTTCTCGACCAATCCAGATAGTTCGACAAAGATTAGAAAGTGCGACAATGCCTCAAGTGGCGGTTCAAATTAACGGTAAAACCTATCGCATGGCATGTGATGAAGGGCAGGAAGCGCATTTGCTCGACCTCGCGCAGCGCTTTGACAAATATATCAACCAGCTCAAAGGCTCATTTGGTGAAATCGGCGATCAGCGGTTGACAGTTATGGCAGGTGTTATGGTGACGGACGAGTTGGTTGAAATGCAGCACAAAATTCGCGGACTTGAATCCGAACTGGCTGAGTTGCGCACTGGCACCACTTCATCAAGTGACAAAGATACCAACATGGCTCTTGCCTTAAACAAAACCGCCGAACGCATTGAGCAAATCAGTAAAAAACTGAATGCGATATGAAACCTGCTTTTAAAGCAGACTAAATGACGAACCCCGCTTTATTTTGTGGTACTACAAGGTCACGGTCCCTATACTCACGAAGAACGGTGCTGCGGGGTTTGTGTGAACTTCATCCTCGGGGCCTTACCGATTCCAAAGGGAGCTGTCCCTGTTCTTGCCCGTGGGCTTGGGCACACGGCGCCCACCTACACTGTAGGTTCCAGGATCGATAACCTCGCACGGCTTATGTGGCCCGTTCACTTTCCATGCCCAACAAGAATAAAAATGCATGACTGACACCCCTTCTCAACAAAAAGCTGCGCTGCGAAAAGAAACTCTGAAACGTCGTAACGCTTTGGATGAGGGTCTTCGGATTGAACACTCACTTACGGCGATGCAGCACGGGGATAGTATGGCCACATTTTCTCCCGAGACTTTTGTTCCAGGCACAATCGTTGCGGGTTTTCATCCTATCCGTTCAGAAATCGACCCTCGTCCATTGATGGCAGAAATCTCAAAACGTGGCGCTCAACTATGTTTGCCGGTTGTCACTACCCCCCAAACAATTGAATTCCGTGAACTCGTACGTGGAGCACCCATGATCGAAAGTGGATTTGGTACGATTGGACCAGATGAAAATGCGCTGGTCATGAACCCGGATATTTTGCTTGTGCCGTTGAGTGTTTTCGACCGCAAAGGTGGGCGGATCGGATATGGTGCGGGGTTTTACGACCGTGCTATTGAATGTCTGGAAAACATGGGAAAAACACCCATCTTGATCGGTATGGCATTTTCGCTTCAAGGAGCAAGTGATGTTCCCATGGAACCACATGATCGTCGCCTTAACGGCATTTTGACTGAAACAGGCTACATACCGGTTTCCAGCTAAACAGTACGTTTGGCGAAAAATCATATTTCAATGTCCCTTGGGCGCAGTAGGCAACACTTATGCGAATTCTCTTTCTCGGCGATATGGTTGGCAAAACAGGTCGGACTGCCGTCTATGAACAATTACCAAAACTGCGGAAAGCTTTGAATACAGATTTCGTGATCGTGAACGGTGAAAATGCCGCCTCCGGTTTTGGCATCACCAAAAAAATCTTGCATGAAACCCTTGAAGCTGGAGCCGATGTGGTGACCAGCGGAAATCACGCATTTGATCAAAAAGAAACTTTGGGTTGGGCGTCCCAAGAAGAAGCGTTCCTGCGTCCTGCCAACTTTCCAAAAGGAACTGCTGGACGTGGCAGTAATTTGGTCGAAGCACAAAATGGTGCACGGGTGCTCGTCTCCAATATCATGGGCCGCGTGTTTATGCATCCCGAGTTGGACGACCCGTTTCAAGCAGCCGAGCGCGAACTGGCCGCATGCCCCATGGGTGAAGGTGCCGATGCGGTGGTTATCGACTTTCACGCAGAAGCCACAAGTGAAGCTCAATGCTTTGGTCACTTTGTTGACGGGCGTGTGAGCCTTGTTGTGGGAACACACACCCACGTGCCCACCGCTGATCATCAAATTCTCACAAATGGCACGGCCTATATGTCCGATGCAGGAATGTGCGGTGATTACGATTCTTCTCTTGGCATGGATAAGGAAGAGCCCCTCAATCGGTTCCTGACAAAAGTCTCCAAAACACGCATGGAACCAGCGACAGGCGAGGCAACTGTTTGCGGTGTTTTAGCAGTCACTGATGACAAAACAGGTTTGGCAACGGCCATTGAACCCGTCCGCATTGGCGGTCGTCTTAGCCAGATGACGCCAACGATTTAAGCCAATTGCCGAGTTTAATAAAACGTCCGCTCCACAAACCAATATGTGCCAATTGCTGCGATGAGAAACGAAGCTGGGATAGCAATTCTCATTCGATACCAATTTTGTTTCATAGCCCATCCCACAGCGAGCCATGCCAACAGAATAACAGTCAATTGACCCAGCTCAACGCCCACATTGAATGAGATAAGCCCTAAGACGAAATCAGATCTGGGAATACCAATCTCGGTCAAAATGCCTGCAAAGCCCAACCCATGCAGTAAGCCAAAGGCGAAAACGATAAACGGTCGCCATGCATGCAGTTTGTTGGTCATAATGTTTTCAACCGCCACATAGACAATCGACAACGCAATCAAAGGCTCAACGATTGAAGGGGAGATATTTACAACGCCATAAAGACCAAGCGCGAGTGTGACCGAGTGAGCCAATGTAAATGCAGTCACTTGCCACAAAAGCGGCTTCAAACGGATTGATAGAAGAAAGAGCCCCAACACAAATAAAATGTGGTCGAGCCCCTTTGGCAAAATGTGGGTGTAGCCAATTTTCATATAATCCCAAGCAGCTTCAACCCATGAGCGTGGTTCCGCAACACCAATTTGAAACGGTTCACTCACGGCACCGGCAGCAAAAAACTGCGCTTGAATATCTTGATCCAGACGTTCCACCCGCAAAACACTGGCTCCATATTCAGATGGGAAATTCCAAGTAAACGTCGAACTGCTTTCAGGAACGCGCCCGACAAACGCGATGATGGAGTCCCGCGCCTGCTCCACATTACCGACACCAGGAATATCGTATTTCTCCAACCGTAGTTCTGCCGACCCAATATCGAACTTGAGCCCAAGTTTGGAAACGAACTCCGGTGCAAATTCTTTCAACCGAGATGCTAAACCGGCAGAAGGAAGGCCCCGCAGTTCTTTGTAGAGTTCAGCAGTCGGCGCATCATCAGTGTCCTCATGTTCCGGTCCAATTTTAGCCAAAAGCGCTTCAAGATTGGCAGAAACCCGCAGGACAATTGAGCGATCTTCAGCAAACTTCAGCGTGGCAATAGAAGGTGTTACCTCATGGGCTTGCCCCTGGGAAATACTCCAAAACAATACCGCGAACAAACTCAAAAGAAATTTCAATCGTATCATTATTCAGTCCAGTATGTTGAGTTCGTCGCTTGTCTGGGTAACATAGGAAACACATATAAAAACAGCAACGTAACAAAGACACATTGGGTTGCAAATTTATCGAGTGAGCCGAGAAGACTTTACTGGAAGGATACAGAATTGCGCATTTTAACTCTCCTACTGGGATTTGCTCTCACATCGGCAACCGTCGCATCTGCGCACGAATATTATCTTTTGCCGAAAGATTTTTCGCCTACTGCTGGAACCACTGTGGGTGTGGAACATCGACTGGGGCAAAAATTCAACGGCAATCAAATGCCGTGGGTCACCCCTTGGAATATTCGTTCCGAAACTTGGCAAGATGGAAATTCAAAACCCGCAAAGGGCATTGACGGTGACAGGCCAGCGCTGAAAGTATTGCCAGAAAACGGTAAACTGAGTGCCGTAATTCACCAAAGCAATGTGGATTTTTTAACATTCAAGACGTGGGAAAAGTTCGTCAACTACACGAACAAAGAAGGGTTAGCCCATGCCCAACAAGCCAGCAATGATGGCATAAAGCCAAAAGTCGAGCTTAAAGAGGCCTATGCCCGTTATGCGAAAACACTGATCACACCTGCAGGTTCAACCGAAGGCTCGGATGTTCCCACTGGTTTGAAAATTGAACTGGTTGCTTTGAAAAATCCAATGAGCCTGTCCAAAACAGACACTATGCCAGTTCAACTGCTCTATGATGGCAAACCGCTCTCAGGGGCAAATCTAAAGGTGTTCGTTGGAATTGATACAGAAGTTGCTTATCGCATCATCACCGATGCTGATGGCAAAGCAAATGTTCCTGCCGATGGTATTGGTCCATATTTATTAAATGCAATCCACATGACAGAACCCCAAAGTGAAACAGCAAAATCAAGAAATGCCCATTGGGAGAGCTTTTGGGCTTCCCTCACATTCCAGCGTGCCCAATGACCAGAGTTATTGTCGCGGGACTGTTGTTGGCAGCAGCTATTGGCTTTGGTCTTGGCATTACCTTACCGATCATCCACGTTGAGAAACTTTATTTCTTTAAAGACACCCCTTCTCTGCTCCAGATCGTGGGTGAAATGTGGGAAGCCGGAAACTGGTTGATTGTTATCGCAGTTGTAGGCTTTTCAATTCTCTTTCCTTTGATGAAGCTGTCCATCGTGTTCATCACGGCGATAGCGCCGAACACCCAATTGGCCCATTCTTCCATCACACGTTTTGCAGGCACATTGTCAAAATGGTCCATGATGGATGTTTTGTTGGTTGCAATCGTTATTTTTGCGGCAAAGACGTCCGGTTTGGCAGACGCCTCAGCTCAATCAGGACTCTGGTTTTATGCGGCAAGCGCAATTTCAGGCGCTATTGCAGCTGGCTTGTTGAAACGTGAGAACAAATCCGTAGACCTGTCCGGCCAGCAAGACATTTCAGGAAGCAAGGTCGTCGAAGAAACTTAGAAGTGAACGCCTATGAAGGCAATTGACGGCCCGGCTCGAACTCTTTCAAACGGGTCAGATGAGCTTCACGTTCAGACTTGGTTGAGCGACCTGTTTTGGCTGGCGTGTTACCTTCGTCTTCATAACGCAATAGCTTGTTTCGTAACGTGCGAATTGAGATACCGAGAATATCAGAAGCCCATGTGCGGTTACCACCGCATCGCGCCAGAGTTTTCAGGATGAGTTCACGCTCCACATCTTCAAGCTTACGGCCCACATGGGGTTCGATATCGAATTGGCTACGCACTTGTGACTGGTCCTGATGGCTCATAAGCAGTGAATTTCCCTGGAAGCGATATGATCTGATTTTTCTGCACTGCGTTTAAAACAGCGCTTGAAGACAATCTGCACACTTATGGTAAACCGCCCGTTAAACATCGCCAAAAAAACACAAAAAACCGCATCGCCAGAAGAACAAGCGAAGCGGTTTTAAAATAACAATTCCCCAATAAGTCTTCACAGCCCAAAGAGTGCCGCGCACGTAAAACGTGCTAGAAGAATTTAATGACGGTATTGCTGAATTCGGGTTGTGCGAAGTCCGGCTAAGCCGTGATCATCAATCGAAGCCTGCCAGGAGAGAAACTCCTCGACAGTCAGCGTATAACGCTGACAAGCTTCATCAAGACTAAGCAATCCACCTCTTACGGCCGCAACAACTTCTGCCTTACGGCGGATGACCCAGCGACGGGTCGAAGTTGGCGGGAGATCCGCAATAGTTAGTGGACTGCCGTCCGGGCCGATTACATACTTCACCCGTGGGCGCATCTGTTCGGTCATATTACTCTCTACTCAATACTAAAAACTGTGTCTGACCTGACAGTTCGAAGTTATGCCTTAAGCTTTAATATTTGTTGAAGGCACAGTTAGCGTTTTGGTAGGGAATTGAACCGCATTTGCAGGGGTGAAAGTTAAGAGTGAGACTTTGGCGTAGGTTTCTTACGTTTTATTGGAGCCATTCCGCCTTTATTTGACTTGGTTTTTCCAACTGCCGCACTGGGTTTAGCACTGCGGGCAGGTTTTCCCGCAGAAGCTTTAGGCTTCTTCTTGGCCCATCCTTCCTTAGAAGCAGGCTTATCATCACCAGCAGCTTTGGCAGCATCACGGGCTGCACGTTGCTCTGCCGTCCAGGATGGTTTTTTCTTCTTAGCTTTTTTATCGCCATAAGGCTTGTCCCCGCTCGGCTTATTGCCAATAAATTTGTCTTTATTGGGCTTCTTGCTATAGGGTTTGTCGCCGCCAAATTTCTTACCAGACTTTTTGTCCCCACGAGGTTTGTCGAATTTACCTTTGCGGTGGGGTCTTTTTTCAAAAGGCTCATCTTTAAATGCAGGTTTGCCATCAAGTCTTTGCACGCGGATGTTTTTCTCAAGTGTTTGATTAGGACCGAGATCATCAAAGAATGCAGCACTTTCATCACCATTCAGCTGAACGTAAGTTTCATCATTTTGCATCTTGATGACGCCAATTTCGCGTTTGGTGATGCCACCTGCATTGCAGATAAGAGGAATGAGCCAACGTGGCTCAGCATTTTGTTTGCGGCCCACCGAGAGCGACACCCAAACACTGTTTTTAAAATCTTCGCGTGGGGCGCGTTCTTGTCTTTCACCCCTATCTGCAAATTTTCCTTTTACAGGGGCACTTACTGAAACCGTTTGAATATCCTCTGGAGCAGAACGCCCCGCTTTGGACAAACGTAAGAATGCTGCTGCGATTTGTTCCGGATTGAAATCGGTCAACAAACGTCCAGCCGCTTCTTTTTCTTCGGCTTCAATCGGAGCGGTGAGGATCGGATCTTCCATCATACGTTCTTCGTCGCGTTTGATAACGTCATCAGCTGTGGGGGGCGAAGCCCAGTCTGCAGTGACCTTGGCAAACCGTAGAATACGTTCGGCTTTGCCACGTGTTTTGTGATCAACCATCAATGCGCTGACACCCTTGCGACCTGCCCGACCGGTTCGGCCACTGCGATGCAAAAGAGTTTCAGGGTTAGATGGCAGTTCCGCGTGAACCACCAATTCAAGGTTTGGCAAATCGATACCGCGTGCAGCAACATCAGTCGCAATACAAACACGTGCGCGACCATCACGCATAGCTTGCAGTGCGTGTGTACGTTCGTTCTGCGTCAACTCACCAGAAAGAGCGACAACTGAAAACCCACGATTGTTAAACCGCGACGTCATGTGGTTGACCGAGGCACGTGTGTTGCAGAACACCAGCGCATTCTTGGCTTCGTAAAAGCGCAAGACATTTATAATAGCGTTTTCTTTTTCGCGGGGCGCAGTCATGAGAGCACGGTATTCAATATCAACGTGCTGTTCTTTTTCTTGTTTGGTCTGCACTCGAACGGCATTGTTTTGATATTGCTTAGCAAGCTTGCCGATCATGGGCGGAACAGTTGCAGAGAATAACAATGTGCGACGATCGCCCGGTGTGGATTCCAAGATAAATTCAAGATCTTCTTTAAAACCGAGATCAAGCATTTCATCAGCTTCATCCAGCACAACCGCTTTGAGGTTGCTGACCACCAAAGCGTTGCGGGAAATGTGATCGCGCAAACGACCCGGTGTGCCCACAACAATATGCACACCGCGTTCAAGCGCGCGACGTTCCGTGCGGATGTCCATGCCACCAACACAAGACGTTATCACGGCGCCTGTTTCACCATAGAGCCAATCCAGTTCACGCTTCACCTGCAAAGCCAATTCACGGGTTGGGGCAACCACCAAGGCTACGGGCTCGTGGGCTCGGTTAAACTTTTCTTTATCGCCAAGCAAAGTTGGCGCGATGGTAAGACCAAAGGCGACCGTTTTACCCGAACCTGTTTGTGCGGATACAAGCATATCCACATCTGCCAATTCTGGGGCCAATACGGCGCTTTGTACGGGAGTGAGTTCGGTGTAACCACGTTTGTTCAACGCCTTGGCGAGGGCTGGAACAGCGCCTTCAAATTCGGTCATGATCGCTCTTTCAAAATGTGGCGCATCATCCCAAATGGATTTGGCGGCGAAAATTCGCCTGCACAAGCAGCGCTTTATGAAGCCCTAAGCGGCGTCAAGCCAAAAGTACAGTCAACAATGAACAATTGAGCATGTTTGGTGAACGCCAATGGCTTTCCATATCAATCGATGCTCAATCCGCTTGGCACAGTTTCAGGACGGCCCAGCGGTGTTTGAAGGGCGGACTTACCTTCCAGCGATTTCAAAAATACCACCAAATCATCAACTTCACTGTCTGAAAGTACCACAGGAACAATATCAATCCGCGAACGTACACGTGTCATTTCACGCTTGTCGTCTTGAACAAGAAAATCGATCTTCTGCAACCAAGGCACAGATGGCAACCTCGCTTGGCCGCGCGTCCAGCGGTCAAGCGCTGCAAGTGGATCAAGATGATGCTCCACAATCCCCTTCAACGTGGGATAGGCACCATTGTGACCGTAAGGCCCTGTCAGTGTGACATTACGCAATGACGGTGTGCGAAAACGATAAGCATCTTCCAGCCGGTCACTTTCACCCATCCGTCCCACGTCACGGGCGGTCGGGTCAAACTGCCTCGTACGGCCTGGCCCAAAGGGCGGTAGTGCAAGAGCGTGAAACTTCTGATCCGTTAACAACGATCCGCTGTGGCAACTGGCGCAATTTCCTTTGCCATAGAATAGATCAAGCCCGCGCTTTTGAAAAACTGTCAGCGCGGTTTCATCGCCCACCAGATAATCATCAAACGGTGAATCATAGCTTTGCCATTCAGTGCCCATAAATGCTGCCAAAGCTTGGGCGATATCAACCATGGTCACATCTTCAGGCGATTTCACATGATCAAACGCATCGACGAATTTTCCGCCATAAGCAGGAATAGTGCGTACGCGTTTGGCCAATATGGGCCAGACTTTATCAATCCGGTCATGGGCCGCGCCCGCCACTTGGTTTTCCTTTGGGTTCCCCGCCATTTCAAACTGTGCCGTCATGGGCAACATAGCTTGCGCCGCCAACAGATTGGGCAAACCTTTCGGCAACCATTCTTCGGCAGGCGAATTGAACCCGTTTTCATACAAATCGGACCTTGACAGCCGACCGTCATGAAATAAAACTCGGATTTCTTTGGCACCAAGGTTCCAAAGCGCCAGCGCGTTACGGGGAATACGTTTGCGAATACGATGATCACCCTCTCCCGCTCTACGTTCCGGCCCTAAACCCTCCCCACCTTCGCCAACACCCAGCGAAAGACCGTCCGAACCACCAAATTTATGATGGTGACAGGTACCACATGAAATATTGCGGTTGCCGGATAGAATTTTGTCGTAAAATAACAATTGACCCAGTCGCGCTTGCTTTGCATCAAAGGCAATGAAATCATCTTTGGTGAGCGGGCGCGGCAATTCAGAAGCCTGCGCAAAACCCGCAGAGATCGACAAAAGGCACGAAAAAAATATGGACTTCAAATGCGTCATATAATTTTGGCAATCGCCCTGTTGTTTACCACTTCGGCATTCGCAGAAATAGAAGCAGCCCGTGACCTGATGGACAAGGGAAAATTCGCAGAAGCCATGAAAGAATTGCGCCCGGCCGCCCGTTCTGGAAATGCTGACGCAGAAGAACTGATTGGCGTGATGTACGCCATGGGTTTGGGCGTCAAACGCGACGACCGTCGCGCCTTCGAATGGTACATGCGCTCATCCCTCAAAGGACACCCCGGTGCGCAATCTGGCGTGGGTTGGTACTATGAAGTCGGTCGCGGCATGGAAGCCCCCGACCTCGTGCGCGCCTACACATGGTACGTCCTAAGCGCCATAGGCGGCGACCCAGACGCCGCCATCAGCCAAGAAGAAGTGGTGAAAAAAATGAGCAAAGACCAAATCGCAGCCGCGCACATTTTGATCGATGATTATCGGGTTTGGCTGTATCCGTTTCGTTGAAGGAGAGTACTCAAAGGTCGGCAATCAGCCCTTAGTTACCGATTGCGATTATATCGTTCGCAGAACATTATGATCAATGACTCTCGTTTTGAAGACACGCCTCAATCCATCAAATTTTGGAGTAACAAAACATTGGCTAATTTGGGGATCTTAAAATTCTCTACCATTTTTTAGAAATACTCAGTGATCCCCCATAGGCTTCGTAATCAGAATCGCCGATGCCATCGTAATGCCCACTGACAGTAAAGTTAAAACCGTTTGCTGTGGCAATGTCCAAACCAGCTTCAGTTCTACCCCGCAGGCCTGTTCCTGCACGTGTATCAAGAGTTGCACCAGTATTGCGTTCTGCAAAGGTCCAGACACCCTCGAAAGAAAATTTCGGCGTAGCGATTACACCATTCTCCAAGTCGAAGCTCTTTGTAAAACTTGGTCCAAACTCTAGAACACCCGTTTCATACGTAACGCCATCAACTGTAAAACCAAGACTGTCTGTGTAGGCTTGAGATACATCACGATAGTAATTAGCACGTAGTTCAGGACGTATGGTGATGTCATTCCAATCCATCTCTCCCACCAAGGCTGCAGAAGCAAGAATGCGGTCCGTGGTTACATTATCTGTAAATGTGCCTAGCGGAGATACATCAGTGTATGATTGGCCGAAAGATAAGCGCGCATCCAAATAGAGTGGATCATACAATTTGGCTGTAATATATGGCCCCACCAGAAAACCATAACCGATTGCATTGGCATCAGAGCTGGTCGCTGAAGAGTTGGAATTATAGTCTGTCCAGTCAAACTGCGCTCCAACACCAACAAGTAAATTGGGTGTCACCAGATAGTCGGCACCGACATGAACAATGGCGAAGTCGCTTTGCCCGTCAGAAAGGTTCTGATGGCCCACCGTGCCTTCAATCCACACGTCATAGCGCGGTAGAAACTCAGTGCTCGCATTTTCGTCATCTATTTTTGGAAAGCGCTCGGGGTTGATCAAAGCATACGTTTTGTCTGCCGGTTGAGGCTTACTAGTATCTTGGTCAAGGCGCTGGCGCGGAAAGTGCTCATTAGAACTCTTGAGTGAGGTTGGTTGCGTAACTGCCAAACCTACGGCATCTGCAAGGCTAAGAGGGTTTGCGCGAATTTGCAGTTTGCCCTGCACCTGACGTGCTCGAGTTAAACTGAATGAGAAAGTGCCACCGGTACGATCAATTACGGCGTCAATTGGGAGACCGGAATTTGTTATACTTGCTCCAAATACAGAGATTGAACCAGCACCATAAACGCGGCCAGCTAACCGATCGAGACGACGTCCAATTTTGGGTTGATTTTGTAGAATAATGCGGGCGTTACTTTGCATCACATTGGCTATCAGTTGTTTGGCTTCTTGTATCGCATCAACCAAAACTGAGACAGTGTTGGTTGCAGTACTGGCATTACCTGCATAATCTGTGAAAGCAGCTGCAGCGACAGATAGCTCAATGAGTTGCCCTCTCTTTTGAGGCGTCAACGTCGCTGTGAAACTTGTACCAGATCCTATAAGTATCGCTGTACCATTGCTGACCGTCAGATCACTCTGTTCAAACAGATTACCAGATGCAGGTTCTGAAAGAGTGATGACTGCTGTGTAAGTACCTGAACCAGTATTGACCAAAGGACCCAAGGTAATCGTAGGGGACGTGCCATCAAAGGTCGTGCTTACCTGAGTAGCAGCGGTGTTATCATTGCCCGCTGCATCAGTGAAAGCTGCGGCGGCCACATCCAATGACACGATACCATCTGCAACGGGCATAATGGTCGCAGTGAAGCTGGTACCTGATCCAGTCAATGTCGCTGTACCATTGCTGACCGTCAGATCACTCTGTTCAAACAGATTACCAGATGGAAGCTCCGAAAGCGTAATAGCTGAAGTATAAGTGCCTGCGCCGGCATCAGAAAGTGTACCTAACGTAATCGTCGGCGGGGTATTATCAGGAATTATGCTCACTTGTGCAGCAGCCGTATTTTCAATATCCGCTGCATCCGTAAATGCACCCGCTGCCACATCCAATGTGAGCAAGCTGCCAAATGAGACCGGTGTCAGGGTTGCCACAAAACTTGTACCTGAGCCAGTCAAAGTGGCCGTACCGTTACCGACAGTCAGATCAGCAAGTTCAAACAAATCGCCAGACGCAGCTTCAGAAAGCGTGATAGCTGAAGTGAACGTACCGGAACCGGTATCAGTCAATGGGCCCAGTACAATCGTTGGAGCGTTTGTATCAACCAAAACTCCAACCGTTGATTCAACGGAGTTCAATGTAAGGTTTGCCGTGTTGCCCCCCAGGTCGCTGATTGCGCCACCATTTGGATTAATAGCACCAATCGAAATCCCGTCGTCGTCATTGTCTCCAGCTTGAACTATATATTGGAAATGCATGAACGGCGTGGCAATTTGTGGCAGATAAATTGCCTGACGAACAGTACCGCCAATATTTATTGCCAGTTGTGGCGTGCCACCAGACACATCTGCTACAATGAGTTCGTTAAACACAACGAGAAACTCTAGCGGCTGTCCGACTACAAAGATTCCGTCCCAGGGGACAAGCACCTCAGTGACGACAGGCGCAGTTTCGTCAAAGCGCGTAGATACTCCATTAGAAGCTGTGTTATCATTTCCAGTCAAATCGGTGAAAGTTGCCGCGGCTACATTCAATCTCACGCGACCATCAGCGGCTGGTGTAATTGTCGCCGTAAAGCTCGTTCCGGAGCCTGTCAAAGCTGCTGTCCCGTTTCTGACCGTCAAGTCGGATTGTTCAAACAGATTACCAGCAGCAGGCTCAGACAAAGTGATCGCAGACGTAAAGGTGCCAGCGCCCGTATCTGTCAAAGGACCCAAAGTTATCGTTGGGGCAATGGTGTCAACCAAGACACTTACTTGGGTCGCAGCAATGTTGTCATTGCCTGCAAAATCAGTGAATGATCCGGTTGGAACATCCAAAGTTAACAAACCGTCCCCTGCCGGTGTAATTGTTGCGATGTATGTCCTCGGTCCAGGTAAACTGATTGATCGTACGAGGGAGTTTGCCGTCCCATTTCCGACCACCAATTCAGCCAATTCAAGAACGTCAATTGAATCGCGTTCTGAGAGGGTGACGGTGGATGTGAATGTCCCCGTACCAGTCGCCGTCAGTGGTCCTAGGGTAACAGTTGGTGGAGTTGGATCAAAAAACGTGGCTACCTGACTTGCAGCTTGGTTGTCATTCACAGCAGCGTCGGTGAAGGTCCCCGCAGAAACATTCAAGCTCACAAACCCTTCTGCCGTCGGCGTGATTGTTGCCGTGAAGTCTGTACCAGATCCTGCAAGTGTTACCGAACCATTGCTTACTCTCAGATCACCCACTTCAAACAGATTACTAGAGGCAGGCTCTGACAACGTAATCGCCGATGTGAAGGTGCCAGAACCCGTATCAGTCAAAGGGCCCAATGTGATCGTTGGGGCCGTGCCATCAAAGAATGTAGCTACAATAACAGGAATTTGGTTGAGATTACCTGCTGCATCACTGAACGCCCCCGGCGGAGCAATAAACTGTATTGGTCCGTCTGATACAGGTGTAATTGTTGCCGTGAAACTCGTACCGGAACCGGTGAGGGAAAGGCTTCCTTGAGTGACTAAAAAGTCTGACTGTTCAAGCAGATTACCAGAGGCAGGTTCTGACAATGTGATGGCAGATGTGAGGGTTCCAGAACCTGTATGCGTAAGCGAACCCAATGTGATCGTGGGTGGAGTACCGTCGAATGTCGCACTCACCTGAGTGGCGGCCGTATTGCCCTTGTTTGCAATATCGGTGAAAGCAGCAGCCGCAACGTCCAGTGTGACCAGGCCGTCAGCCGCTGGTGTAATTGTTGCTGTAAAACTCGTACCGGAACCGGTCAATGTCGCAGCACCATTGCCGACGGTCAGGTCGGCCTGTTCAAACAGATTGCCGGATGCAGGCTCGGACAATGTAATGGCAGATGTGTAAGTACCGGAACCTGTCGCGGTCAGCGGGCCAAGTGTGATCGTTGGGACGGCTGTATCAACCAAAATACCCACCGTTGAACTAACGCCGTTCAGTGTCAGATCTAAATCATTGCCCGCAGCATCACGAAGTGTGCCACCGTTAAGGTTCAAAGACACGATCGTAATGCCATCCGGGTCATTATCACCCGCCTGGATCGTGTAGAAGAACGATCGGATACTGGTGAACGGCGCAGCACCTGATAGTGTGTCCAGATAACGAATTGTACCGCCGATGTTAACGGCTATTTGTGGTGCTCCGGTTACGCCAACACTCTCATCAAATTGTAGTTGTACCAACAATCGATTTCCAACGTCGAGTACGCCGGGAGCATTCGCAGTAACAAGTTCAATTGTTGGGGCCGTGCCATCGAATGTCGCACTCACCTGTGTTGCAGCAGTATTGTCGTTGCCCGCCGCATCGGTGAAGGTAGCGGCGGCAACATCCAATGTGACCAGACCGTCAGCTGCCGGTGTGATGGTCGCGGTGAAGCTCGTACCGGAACCGGTCAGCGCAGCAACACCATTGCCGACTGTCAGGTCGGCCTGTTCAAACAGGTTGCCGGAAGCAGGTTCTGACAATGTAATGTTAGATTCATATGTGCCAGAGCTTGTGAGGGTCAGAGGGCCAAGTGTGGCCGTTGGAGGTGTGAAATCTGTGATGGATGGCGTGAAACTGGCGACTGTTCCAGTTGCACCCGTGACCGAATACAAGTAGCTCCGACCACGAAAGTCGAATGAGAGAACCATGCCTTCTTCTGCCGCAAAAGAGGCGCCATTAGCGCCCTCCTGCACCAGATTGGTGAACTCGGAGGCACTGCTGCCAGAAACACAACCACTCAAAAAGGCTGTGCTGACCGGAGGTACCGAATTGTTGATTAATCCCCCGACCCAAAAGCCACCCGCAGGTGCAGAGAAGCCGGCTGGGGTCGTAGCGGTGTTTGCCACCGTAATGCCGCCAAAGTTATTTAATGCTGAGGAAACAACGTTAATTCCACAGCTTCCAAAATTGGGTGAATGGAGAAAATTGTTATCCAAGGCCCGCGCATCTGATGCAAAACTCGCTTGCGCAGCCAAACAAATGGCGAGCACTTTGGCGGATGGCGCTTTGCCAAGAATTGATTTTGTTTTCCGCAGGAGCTTTTCAGCCCAGTTCGACGCTTTGCAATTTCCAACCATGTTCATACCCGCCCCATCAATTTACATTGAATGCCCAAAATACAATTGAGGGTTCGGCATATTTTCTGAAGAATCCGACGAGCCACCCAATCCAGTTGGCCCAAAAAGCACGGCATAAATTAACGGTGCAATAATCGATCAGGTGACCGAACGCTTATGTCGCGAATTGGTACGGATTTGTTTTCAAATGGTCGCTTGCACTCTAAAAAATCTGATTTAGAGCCTGATTGATGGTCCAAAAAGGGCTGTTCTCTTGGTCACAAACCACTGCTAGATTCTTCATTTGAATGATAAGCAGGCGCCCTCATGTCTCTACAGACGGTCTATTCTGGGAACTCCAGATACGACCTTAAAGTCTTTTCCATCTCCCGACTGATGGAAAATTCATTTCCCTCCGGATCAACAAAAAAACGATTGCGCCCTCGCCGACGTAGTTCAACGACCCTTGATTTATGAACCCACCTGGACCGGTGAACCAACCATCCGGTATTTTCGTCCAAACACTCCATTGCGTTCTTAATCGACATACGCACGAGAGCCGATCCGTTTGCCGTCATGACTTGAAGATAGGGAGTTTGGGCTTCCAGTTGAACGATCTTTCCCCGCACATTCTCGGGCAATAAAGTTTGCAACGGATCAAGTTCTTTGGTTTTAGTGCGTCGATAAATCGAGGTGAGTGGGTCTTCTCCAAACACCCGTTCCAGATTGGTTCGAAATATGACGCAGAATGTCAACACACCAATAACGCCGGTAAACATGCTCGACACAAGATAATTTGTTATCAAAGAAACGCTGGTTTCTTCTGATACAAGCAAGAAAGTCGCCGTGGTTTCAATGAGCAGCAGGAATGATACCAAAATCAACGTTTGCCAAAACCAAGGAAGATGACCCGTTAATCTTGAGGAAAACAGATAGGGGAGTAAAAAGTAAAACCCAACATAATACAGAAGCCCTCCCGCTGTGGCCGCGGTGAATCTTTCACCATTGGTTGACGAAGGAAGCACTTGACCAACATCGAGCCACCCATAGAGCAAAAAAATAACAACAAAGATTGAAATCGTTATGGGATTCAACATAAAGCGAGTTCTGATTTCTCGCGCTTTTTCAATATTGATTTGCATTGCGCTTCTCGTATTTACGATGCGTTTGATTACGACAAAACCCTAGAAATGAGATACGCCTACAATACGGTATCGCAAGACGTGGTTCGTTTAATCGCAAACTGGTCATTTGCAACACAAATGTTGCGAATTGTCCGCAGATTGTCACCCAACGGTCTGCTCAGTTTCAACCAGAATGAATCCAAAATCAAAACCGGGCCAAATTTCAATACCCAATCAATTGAATGAATAACGTGGTCTCTCGATTTGACAGTGAGGTTCTTGACCGCACTTGTTTCAAAATACGTATTATCAGTTCGTTCAAACATTGCTTTTTGAGTAATTTGTGTGAGTGACAGTCTTTCAATTTAAAAGAGCGCGTTTTGCCAATACCCCCTAATTTCCGTATTAGCATCGGTTTGACCAGTTATTGTTTAACTGCGAGTGGTCTGAGTGCAGTACACTCTAGTGCTTCTATTGGTATTAGACGTTCCTTCGAAACATGTCGCACAAAGAACACCAACAAAAGGCACTCCGAGTTACTTCGTCCGGAGGCTGTGTGGAAAGTCAGCCGTTGCGGATCCTTTTTCTTGGAGTTGCGGTTTTGGCTGGATTTGGGGTGTGTATGTCCGAATTTAACGTCCTAACAGTCGGTTTTGATAAGGTAACTGGTTTAGAGGGCGAACAAGGTCCGTCAGGCCTTCATCGCTTGGATGAAGGTCGGTATGCCAATGATATTTCACTCTGGTCATATTGTAGGCAAGGACGTGCAACGCCATTTCTGTCGTAACATTTTTCAACCGCCTCATCTTGAAGTGTGTGTTGCCCATCCATGCTTTGATAGTTCCATAAGGATGTTCAACAGTCATCGAGCGCAATGCCAATTTTGATGGATCATCATCGATACGTTGCTGCATACGTTCCAGAACATCTTCATGCTTCCAGCGACGAATACGCCGCTCTTTGGACGGTGTGCATCTGTCTTTGATCACACAGCCTGCACAGAAACTGCTGTAATACAGGCGCTGCACTTTTCCATCCAGTTCAGAGGTCAAATGCTCGCCAACAGAACAAACATAGACATCCTTATTGGTCACATAGACAAAGTCAGCCCGATCAAAACGCCCCCGTGCCGCTGCACCTGAAGTCACGGGTTTGGAAACTGTGGCGGTGATGTCCGCCGTTTCGCAGGTAAGTATCTCTTCACTTTTGAAGTAACCTTTATCAGCAATGGCCTCGATCTTATCCACTCCCATCGTTTTACGGGCTGCAATTGCCATGGAGGACAGGCATCCCGATCATATCCAAAGGTCGTCACCTCATGGGCAACGATGAGATGATGTTTGGCCTCGACCGCTGTTTGCACGTTGTAGCCAATAACCTTCGGTATTCGAGGCGTTGTCATCATGGGTTTTGCATCAGGATCGCTCAATGAGACCTGCGTTTCGCCCGTTACATCCATACGCTTTTCAATTGATTGATAGCGTCCCGCTTCCTTGTGCAGGTGAGCCAGCTTTCTGCTGGCGCGAACAACTTGCGATGTGGGACAGTTGAGCCGGTCTTCGCAAGCGCCTCATCAGCCCTATCCAATTCCATCAGATAGCGTTCGATGGCTTTGTCGATCTCACCAAGCTTCTGTTTCAGCTTGCCACGCGTATAGCTTCTAGCCTTCGAATTGACCGCCTTAAACTTGCAACCATCCGCTGCCTGGCAGGCAATTACGAAGCAAATGCCGAGAGGGGATAGCGATGACATCGCTGTCCAGCAGTTTGATATCCCGGCACAGCGTAACAAACTGCTGACACACCTTGCGGATGGCAAGACCGTTGTCTTTGCGAAAGTCAGCAATTGTTTTGAAGTCTGGTTTCAGCCGACCAGTCAACCAGATCAGTTCAAGACTGCGACCGCATTCACGTTCCAAACGCCGCGATGATTGAATTTGATTGAGATACCCGTACAAATAAACCCCGAGCATGAGAGCAAGATGGTAACCGGGGCGACCAGTTACTTCAGGTTCGACAACGAACCCAAGCGATCCCAAATCGAGCATCTCAATAAACGCATCAATCACGCGGACCGGACTATCATCCTCAACATAATCATCAAGACAATCAGGCAGCAGCGTAACCTGGTCTCGGCCAATACCTTCGATAAACCGCTTCATCACAAAGTCTCCGATTTAATCGAGGAAATTATATCATAATCACAAGGTCGGCGCTCTTTTCACACAGCCTCTCGGCTCACCTGCCATCAAGCAGAATTCGATTTGCACAAAAAAGCCCCGCCAAAGCAGGGCTTTTCGATTTCTAATGCTTGAGCAAAGAACCTTACTTTAGGTCTTTCGCATTGGCAGCACTGATGTCTGCTTCTGCAGCGGATACAGCTGATGTGAGTGCGTCGAACACTTCTGGGCCGCCTTTGACGTTGGCTTTGAACCAATCGTACACGGGTGCAGCAGATGTTTTGAACGCTGCTTTTTCAGCTGGTGTTGGTACATAAAGATCACCGCCACCTGCAACAAAGTCTTCATAAGCCTTGATCGACTTACGCTTTGGCGAAGCAAAGGTTGCTTGTTGAAGCGCAGAAAAACCATCGACCACAACTTGACGAATGTCTTCCGGCATGCCTTTGAACTTGTCGTTGTTCATCCACCACAACGCTCCCATGTAAGCATGGCCGTCGAGGGTTACATATTTCAGACCAGCATCAGGGAACTTCATGCCCATAATGTCGGTGATGCCGTTTTTAGAACCTTCAACAACACCTGTTTGGAATGATGTGAAAAGCTCCGGCCATGGGATTGGCGTAGGTGCAGCACCTAGTGCTTTCACAAGTTCTTGTGGAAGATCAGCAACAACTGTGCGGATTTTCAAACCTTCCATGTCCTTCGGCATTTGAACACGACGTTTGGTGTTCGCAAAGTTGCGCCAACCGCCTGTGTTGCCGATTGTCATGAGACGTATTTTGTCGCCTGAATCTTTCAGCGCCATATCACGCACTATGCGTGTGAAATCACCGGACAATACGTTTTCCGCAATGCGGTCATTGGCCATCAAATATGGAAGATCGAGAACCTGAACATAGGGGAACGCGCCCGCTGCGCCACCTGATGTGGAGATGTAAACATCGATTGAACCGTCAGCCACGCCTTGCAGACATTCAGCACCCTTTGAGCAAAGCTGTGTGCCGATGAAGAGTTCAACAGCCACTTTGCCGTTGGATGCCGCTTCAACGTAGTTTTTGAAAACCACGAGACCATCATAATCTTCATCGTTTTCGTTGGAGTTGGCTGTGGCACGAATTGTATAGTCCGCAGCCATGGCGCTGAGCGCGCTGCCAGCCAACAGGGTTGCAGTCATCGCAACCATGCCGAGCTTTTTTGTGAGTGTTTTCATTTAAAGTCCTCCGAGTTTTGAGCGTCTCTTAGACACCCTTGGTAAAATCGTATCACCGACACGCTGTCGGTCAACGAAAGTTTGAAAAAGATTAGAAAATTCCCCGCAACAACGGTCCCCATAGATCGACGTCTTTAACAAAGCCGAGCCACGATGGAATGCCCAGTGAGATGAACGGGAAATAAGTGATCAGGAAAATCACAAACACTTCCACCGCAAGGAACGGAAGGATCGCGCGTGAAATGGTTTCCACTTTCACACCGGAAACCGACGACGCCACAAACAACACTAACCCCATGGGCGGCGTAGCCAGACCCACGGTCAGGTTCACCGACATAATCATGGCAAAATGCACGGGATGAATACCCAAATTAATAAAAATGGGTGCCAAGATTGGGCCAAGAATGATGATCGCCGGACCCGCATCCAAAAACATGCCAACGACAAACAACAGCAAGTTGATGAGCAACAACAGCATCAACGGATCGCTTGTGAGCGTCAGAATAAAGTTGGCCAAATTTTCCGCAGCATAAGATAGGCTGACAACTGTTTTAAAAGCCATGGCCGCGCCAACCAACAAAAGCACAACAGATGATGTGATCGCAGCCTTTATGAGAACGTCGGGTAATTCGTTCAGTTTCAAAGTGCCGAGAACCAACAATCCCAAAAGTGCGGCATAAGCCACGGCCAGAGCAGAAGCTTCTGTCGGCGTCGCCACTCCACCCAAAATGCCACCTAGAATAATCACAGGCGTGAGCAATGGCAGCACAGCACGTTTAGCGATGATGCGGAACTCAGGAGATGTCATCGGACGTGTGGTGACAAAAATTCCGTGAGAGACGATCAATGTTGCAAATGCAAAAACCCAATATCCGTAAGTCTCGTGAAAACCAGCTCCCATGTGTTGCAGTGTTTCCTGAGGTATGAACGCCCAAAGGATTGCGGCAAATATCAAACGCCCGATCACACGCGCTGCAATGTTCTCACCAAAACTGATATCCACATTATCAGGCACATAACGTTTGGCCGGAGGATAATCATAATGGTTCGCCATAACTCGTGTGACAATCATCAAACCGAGGCCAACAAGAATGCCGGGAACAATTCCACCTGCGAACAGCGCCGCCACGGAGACTTCCATCACATAGGCGTAAATGATCATAATTCCAGAAGGCGGAATGATCGGTCCAATGACGGAAGACGCCGCCGTGATCGCCGCTGAAAACTTGCGCGTGTAACCTTCTTTTTCCATGGCCGGAATGAGCATGGAGCCGAGCGCAGATGTGTCCGCTACTGCAGAGCCGGACATGCCCGCAAACAACATAGAAGACAAAATGTTCACTTGCGCCAAGCCGCCGCGCACCGAACCAATGATCGCTTGTGAGAACGAGACTAAGCGTTCGGTGATACCACCACGGTTCATCAATTCACCCGCCAACATGAAAAACGGGATGGCCAGCAAAACGCCATTGTCGATGCCGTTGAATATATTGCGATACATCAGCGCCACATCACGCTCTTGCCCGTTGAGATAGAGCAACAGCCCCGGCGCTGCGAGCATGGCAAAGAATACGGGAACACCGACCAGCAATAGAACGAGAAAGAGCGGAAGGAACCACGCGAGCATCGGTTAATCTCCCACCATGGACATGGGAGAAACAGGTGGCGGGAACGCTTCATCACTCCACACGAGCCTGCCGAACAACCGCAAGATCAATTCCACAGAAACCGAAATCAGCATCCCCAACAACACGCTCATGGCGAGGTAAACATAGGCCGTGCGGAATTGCAGTTTCGTGCCCAAGAGTTGATTAATGCCAGAATCTTGCAACAAGCGGTTCAGACCAGAGGAGTCAAACAACAACGGTGCAGAAAAATGCGCCCATGCTTGATCCAACATGATCACGAGCACAGCAAGAGATAGAACAAGAATTGCAAGGGTGAGAAACAATCGCGCTTTACGCGGCAACAGGTCTGGCAGCATATCAATTGAGACAAAACCAGCATATCGATATGCTGATGGAGCAACCAGCGCCATCATCCAGATCATCAGCGCACGCGCTGCTTCTTCTGGCCAAGGCAAGGCATTGTTGAGAACGTAACGATAAAAAATTTGCAAAAGAACAGCTGTAACCATCAAGCCCATCGCGACACATCCAATGCCACGGCCGAACTTCAAAACATGATGATTGATCTTGCCAATCACATGGATAATGGCTTGCAACCCTCCCAATCGTCGTCCTCCCTATTATGCTGCGTCGCTTAAACCTCCATCAAGAAACGCACTTTGAACTTCTGTCAGCTCTGCGGGTTGAACCCACCAAACTGGCCTTTCGCAAAAATCAACGGTGCACCTTTATTGGCCACAACGCCTTTCACCTGCCCCACAATAATCACGTGATCACCAGCATCATGAACCGCTTGTTGATGACAATCAAAACGCGTCAAGGCATTGTTTAAAAGTGGAACACTATAGCCATCATAGCGCCAGTCACACGTTTCAAACGCATCAGCATTTTTCGCAAATTCCAGCGCTAGTTTATCCTGATCTTCACGCATCACATGAATGGAATAGTGCTCAGCATTTTGAAACGCATCGAACCGACCAGATGTTTTTGACAATGACCACAACACCAAAGCAGGCTCCAAAGACACCGAAGCAAACGAGTTAACCGTCATGCCTATAGGCCCTTCATTGGTAGACGTCGTAATGACCGTCACGCCTGTTCCAAAATGCCCAAGTGCATTGCGATATGCGCGCGCGTTTTCTAGTGACGGGACCAGCACATTCTCATGCAGATCTTCGAACGAAGGAGCGGTAAGCCTTGCATCAGCAGTCATGACACCTACTCCCATCAAGCGACCTCATGACCAAGTGAATGGGTATAGATTTCAAACCAGGTTTGTCGATCAATAGAAATCTTCATTGCATCAGCAAGTGACTTAATGCGGTCCAGATTGTTGGTTCCAAGAACCGGCAGAATTTTTGCAGGATGCGCCAGCAACCAAGCCACGGCCACCGCGTCAACGCCCACATTTTGCTCCCTAGCAATGCGCTTCATTGCAGCGCGCAGATCCGCTGTATCCGCGTTGCTGTCATCAAACAGCGCACCACCCGCCAGAGGCGACCACGCCATGGGTTTGATACCGTGTTGCTGATGGAATGCCAGATCGCCATTTGTGAAAGCATCAAGGGCCAGAACACTCATCTCGATTTGGTTCGTGATCAATTTTTCCTTCATACCGGACTGTAGAAGGTTCCAATCATGCGGTTTGAAATTCGAAACACCAACAGATCCTACTTTGCCAGAAGCAACCGCAGCATCAAGTACCGCACCCGTTTCAATATGGTCCATCAATGGGTCAGGACGGTGAATGAGCAATAAGTCGATATGCTCAATCTGCATTTCCTTCAAAGAACATTCGATCGACTTTTCAATATGCGTTGCCGATGTATCGTAATATTTCACCCGTGCATCGCTGTAGCGACCAACCGGTGCAACGATATCGCATTTGGTGATAATTTCCATTTTGTCACGTAATTGCGGAGCTTGTGCCAAACATGCACCCAATATGGTTTCAGCTTCATAACCACCGTAAATATCAGCCTGATCAAAGCTGGTAATGCCTTGCTCAAGACAAGCTTCTATTTTCGCCTGAACATGACCAACAGATGTGTCTGCATCATCGCCCAAACGCCACATGCCATAAATCACGCGGCTGAGTTCAAGTTTCTCGTTTAGTTTTACGCGTTCCATTAACGGCGTTCTCCTACACCAAGCGGTGTCTTAGGTGTTGTGTCTGGTACCCGCCCCTGCAAATGCGGAAGCGAGCAAGTTTCTAAATGCGGCAAAACACGTTTCCCGAAACTTTCACACTCTTCCAAGTGCGGATAGCCGGAAAAGATAAACGCACGAATGCCCATCTTTTTATAGTCTTCAATCTGCGACAAAATCTGATCTGTTGAACCCACCAGCGCAGCACCACAGCCGGAACGCGCCCGTCCCACACCTGTCCACAAGTGCGGTTCTATATAACCTTCAAGATCAGCCAGTTCGCGATTTTTAGCTTGATGTGACACACCAAGCGAAGTCGCGTCCAATGCTCGTTCGCGGATCAACTTACCTTGCTCATCGTCTAATTTTGAAACCAACTCGCGGGCATATTCTTTCGCTTCAGCTTCCGTGTCACGCACAATCATGTGCACACGCAAACCATAGTCCAAAACGCGACCATAATGTTCGGCACGTTCGTTCACAGCTTTCATGCGTTCAGCCAGTTCTTCTTTTTTCTCCGGCCACATCAAATAAACGTCACAATGCTCACCACACAGGTTGAGAGCTGGCGGAGAATAGCCACCAAAATACAACAACGGCCCACCGTTTTGTTGGTACGGTTTAGCTGGTTCTGTGGTCAGGCCTTCAAACTGATAGACCTCACCTTGATAGTTAATTTCATCTTGCGTCCACGCCTGTTTCAAAATCTCTACAACTTCACGAGAACGCTGATAACGAAGTGCGCTGTCTTCTTTTTGCCCGGGGAAATCCGACGAAATAATATTAACCGTCAATCGCCCCTTCATCATGTGGTCCAGCGTTGCGATAGTACGCGCTAACATAATGGGCTGCATTTCGCCGCAACGGACCGCCGCTAACATGTTAATATTTTCTGTTAGTGGCGCATTGCCGGCAACAAAGGTGAGAGTGTCTTGTCCCACCTGATAGGAAGATGGACATAGAATATTGCGATAGCCCAGCTTATCGGCTTTTTGAATGATTTTGGATGTGTTTTCCCAAGACGAGCGCAAATCTCCGTCCGGTTGACCAAGATACTGATAATCATCTGAACACAATGGCGCAAACCACGATACTTCAGCCGCTGTCGTATTTTCAGACCGGATGGGAACGATAGACATATCCTGTTTCAGCCCTGTACTCGAATAATGCGCTTTGCTAAGCGTTTGTGTATCAACCATATATCAATATATCAATAGTGTATCAATCTGAATATGCCCCATAGTAAACTCCAAACAGCGACACTCACAACATGACAAGTGGAAAACTCCCGCTTCATATCCAGGTGAGCGAAATGCTGGCACGCGAAATTCAGGCTGGTATTTACACAGATGGTTCAAAACTCGTGCCCGAACGCGACATGGCACAAGAATTAGAAATATCGGTTGGCACTTTGCGCAAAGCACTGGCCGATCTTACAGAAAAGGGATTACTCGAGCGAGTACATGGTTCGGGAAATTACATTCGAAAATCATCCCAAGCTCAAACGATATACGGTTTCTTCCGCTTAGAATTATTGAAAGGTGGCGGCTTACCAACTGCAGAAATTATTTCTTTGAAGAAACAAAAAAAGCCACGTGATTTGCCCGAGTTTGGACACTCGGAATATGGGTTTAGGATCAGACGTTGGCGCAAACTCAATGGTGTAAATGCAGCGATCGAGGAAATTTGGTTGGACAGCAGTTACGCAGACAATGTCACACAAGCTGATTTGCCAGATTCTCTTTACCAATATTACCGTCAGTCTTTGAACCTGTGGATCACCCGGGCAGAAGACTCTGTCAGTATTGCTCCCCCACCTTCTTGGAAACCAAACAACTTTGCATCCAATGCCTCTGTTTGGGGGTATATTGAGCGGCACAGCTTTGACCAAAACAACACGATCGCAGAATATTCACGAACATGGTTTGACCCCACATCAACACGCTTTATGGCCCGTTGGACCTAACTGATATCGAAGGAATTCAAATTTGACGACTTTGCGTTACGGCATCATAGGATGCGGCATGATGGGCCAAGAGCACATCAAAAACATTCAATTGTTGGATGATACAGAAATCGTGGCAATCTTCGAACCAGATGCTGGAATGCGCGATATTGCAAAGTCTCTCATCCCCAACGTCGCCTTTGAAAATTCAATTGAAAAATTGCTGAACCGTGGAGACATTGATTGTCTTGTAATTGTCAGCCCGAACTATGTGCATGCAGAACAATTGCGTGAAATCGCCCACATCAACCCGCTCCCTATACTGGTGGAAAAACCGTTGATCACCGATCCAAAAGATCAGGCAGATATTGAACACATGATTGTAACCTACCCCGCCCCGATTTGGGTGGCGATGGAATATCGCTACATGCCACCTGTTGCTGCTCTGATCAACGAAGTGGAAAAAACCACTGGCGGCGTCAAGCTTTTGACCATCCGTGAACATCGTTTTCCATTTTTGGAAAAGGTCGGAGACTGGAACCGTTTCAACGAAAAATCCGGTGGCACGCTGGTGGAAAAATGTTGCCACTTCTTCGATCTCATGCGGCTCATTCTCAAAAGTGAACCCGTGCGTGTCATGGCGTCAGCCGGACAATCCGTGAACCACCTAGATGAAACTTACCAAGGGCGCACACCTGACATTTGGGACAATGGTTATGTGATCGTAGACTTTTCATCGGGCGCACGGGCCATGTTGGAATTGTGCATGTTCGCAGAAGGTGCGCAGTATCAAGAAGAGATTTCCGCCGTGGGTACCAAAGGAAAAATTGAATG
The DNA here is from genome assembly GCA_938010435.1 of uncultured Rhizobiaceae group bacterium. Taxonomy (GTDB): domain Bacteria; phylum Pseudomonadota; class Alphaproteobacteria; order Rhizobiales; family Rhizobiaceae; genus Pseudahrensia. The sequence continues at coordinate 52,568 of CALLUS010000013.1, forward strand.
TCTCGTCCCGGGCCCCGGTCGTTTTTGGCCAGAACATTTGGGGGCGGCGCCGACACCCAAACTCATTATCAGCCCACGAAGTCCACGTGGTCCAGTAGAGCGCACTATAGCCGTTGACCCTCTGTTGCTGGAAGCCGGTGACCACAACGGTTCTACATTTTACCAACACCAAAAATTTCAACAGGTTGTTTTAAAAAACGGAACATCTGAAGTTTCCCTCCATGATGGATTGACGGCAGTTCGCATGGGTATGGCCGCTCAAGAATCTGCATCAACAGGCCAATCCGTAGATTTGTAAAGGCACATTAAAAACAAAGCAGGCCCCTGAAGGAGCCTGTTTCAATGTTTGCAAGTGCTATTTGTTAGATAACCAAAAGCCCATCATCAAATTTCTCATTCAAGTCTACATCAAGAACATTGTTCAAGTTAACGACGTCGTAAGACGCGCCATTGAGTTCCACACTAATCCGGGTGCCTGTACCCACTTCACGGCTATCAAAATCAGCCAAGGTTAAACCCAAAGCAGAAAAATCCAAAATATCAACCACGGAGAAATCCAATATTACGTCCATGAACGAACTGGCGCCATCAAAAATGTCAGCTGTTTCCCAGATATAGGTTTCTGTACCAACACCACCGGACATAACATCAACGCCGGCACCACCCTGAATAATATCATGGCCGGAACTTGTGTCGATACGGTCATTACCTGCACCGCCATAAATGGTATCATGGCCACCCTCGCCGAGGAGAACGTCATCGCCATCGTTGCCATAGACTACATCATCTGCATGACCGGCACGAACGATATCGTCGCCATTACCTGCGGTGATGTGGTCATATCCGGCATTCCCGATAATATAGTCATTGCCATCATCACCCGTGATCACATCATCACCTGAACCACCATCAATACGATCGTTGCCTAGACCACCGCTAATCAGATCATCATCTGCTTGGCCGTAAATACGATCATTGCCATCTCCACCATTGAGTGTGTCGTCACCAACACCACCTAAAAGATAGTCGACACCTTCATCACCATTCACAACATCATCGCCACGACCACCATTTAGGCGATCATCACCCAGACCACCATGCAGTGTGTCATTGTCATTATCCCCCAACAAAACGTCGTTGCCGGTACCGCCAAAAATTAGATCATTACCAAAGCTACCACGTGCAAAGTCGTCACCTTCGCCACCATGAATTTCATCGGTATCTTGAGCACCGTAAATGCGATCATTACCGCCTTCACCGTAAGCTATATCATTGCCGGACCCGGTATAAATCAGGTCGTTTCCTGTGCCACCATGGAGGACATCATTGCCCGTTTCTCCATAAAGACGATCGTCATCATCGCCGCCATAAATCATGTCATTATCCGAGCCGCCGAACAGTGTATCTGTACCTTCATCACCATAGATCAGATCATCACCATAGCTGCCGCGCACAAAGTCATGGCCTGAACCACCATGAATTTCATCTGTGTTCTGAGCACCATAAATACGATCATCGCCGTCTTCGCCATAAGCTCTGTCAGTGCCGGACCCAGTATAAATCAGATCATTGCCCATCCCACCATATAGGATATCATTACCCGATTCTCCATAAAGACGGTCTTCATCATCCCCGCCATGAACCGTGTCATTGTTGGAACCACCAAACAAAGTATCAGCGCCAGCATTTCCACGTACAATATCATCGCCGCCATCAGCGCGGACAAAGTCTATACCGTTGCCACCAGATATCTCATCATTGCCTGCTCCACCATAAATACGATCATTGCCTGCACCGCCTTCAACGGTATCATGACCGCTGTGTGCAAAAATGTAATCATCACCTTCATCACCATATAAGAAGTCACCACTGGTCCCACCATTGATACGGTCATTGCCTAAACCACCGTGAATGGTGTCGACGCCAGAGCTTCCGTTCAACCGGTCGTCGCCTGAATCACCGTAGATCAGATCGTCGTCAATGCCGCCGTTGACAATATCATCACCATCACCACCATGAATTTCGTCTTTTCCTGATCGACCATAAAGGGTGTCATTGCCACCACGTCCATCCAGGTAATCGTCACCTGCATTGCCATCTAACAAATTATCATTAGCGTCACCGCGCAACTGGTCATCTTGCAGACCGCCAGTGATATTTTCTATCCCTGAATATTGGTTAGAATATTGGTCGATGCCGGATTCCAAATCAATGTGAAAAGCATAATTTGCAACAGTACTGCCAATTATTTGAAGACGGTCAACACCAGTTCCTCCAATAAATATGTCGCCCGTTCCATCATCGAAACCAGCATATAAAACATCATTGCCGGAACCACCGTTCAAAGTGTCTTTGCCGTCGCCACCAATCAAAATATCGTTGCCAGCTCCACCATTCAATATATCAGCACCATTGCCACCAACAAGAGTATCAACACCGTTACCACCATAGAGCGTGTCGTTGCCAATGCCACCGTTCAATGTATCATTGCCGTTGCGGCCGTAAAGTTTGTCATCTCCGGCTAAGCCATTGATAATATCAGGATTGCCCGAGTTAGAACTGTTACGACCTCTGATGGTATCGTTTCCGTTCGTTCCGTTATATATTCTCTCAGCCATTCTTGAATTCCCTTACAGCATCCTGAACCAGAAAATTAACATTTGCTCCTGAAGCTTTTCTCAAACGGAATGGTAAAAATTTATGCAAATTTCTCACGACAATAATGCAGACCAGAAAACTTAATTAACTGAAAATCCTGCAGGTACACCTTGAATCTTACACCCGTAAAGCCCAATAAGTCTGGAATGGAGTGTGATTGTATAAACAACACTTTCAAGCCATCACACAGAATTCCTTTTTCGACTCGTACAATCCGTTAAGGCATTATTCATCATGGCATTGAATTCACTTGGCTTTGATAAAACACCAGCTGACACCCGTGTGGTTGTTGCAATGTCCGGTGGTGTTGATTCATCGGTCGTTGCCTGCATGTTGAAAGCAGAGGGCTACGATGTGGTCGGAATGACGCTCCAACTTTACGATCACGGGGCGGCTGTCCAACGCAAAGGCGCCTGTTGTGCCGGTCAAGACATCCACGATGCGCGCCGTGTGTCGGAACAGATGAGGTTTCCTCACTATGTCCTGGACTATGAGCAAAACTTTAAAGAGCAAGTTATAGATCCGTTTGCCGACGCATACCTGCGCGGCGAAACACCCATTCCGTGTGTCGCGTGCAATCAAACGGTGAAATTTTCAGACCTTCTCTCGACGGCCCAAGAATTGGGCGCGGATTGTCTGGCCACAGGTCACTACATCATTTCGCGCACTGGCAAGGATGGCAATCGTCAACTGTACAGACCAGCAGATGCCGACAAAGACCAAAGTTATTTCTTATTTGCAACCACGCAAGATCAGCTCAATTTCCTACGTTTTCCACTCGGCAACGTACCTAAATCTGAAACCCGTAAAATGGCAGAGGATATGGATTTGGTTGTTGCAGCAAAAAGCGACAGTCAGGACATCTGTTTTGTGCCAAATGGTAAATATGCCGACATAATCTCAAAGCTGCGTCCGGAAGCCCACGACCCGGGTGACATTGTGCACCTAGACGGGCGCATTTTGGGAAAACACGAAGGAATAATTCATTATACAATCGGTCAACGAAGAGGCATTGGCGTCGCAACAGGAGAACCGATTTACGTGATTTCTATTGATGCAAAATCACGAACCGTGACTGTCGGGCCGCGCGAAGCCTTGGCCACACGGCGCATTGAGTTGCGTGATGTGAACTGGTTGGGAGAAGGAAGTTTACATGACGTTGCATCAACAGGCCTACCTATTCATGTACGTGTTCGCTCAACACGCCCACCTCGCCCTGCGCAATTGACCGTAGAACAAGATGGGATCTTCGTCACTCTTGTTGATGGTGAAGATGGAATTTCACCGGGGCAAGCTTGTGTATTCTATGAAACAGAAGATGCCAAAACACGCGTATTGGGCGGCGGTTGGATCAAGCGTACCGAGCGGGAAAATCCGATTTTAGACTTTACTGAAACGGCAATCCATGTTGCCGCCAACTCATAAGCATCGGCGCAATGCAAATTGTGAATTAACTTGAATTGAACAATCAATAAAAGCCTGTTGACACAAAGCCATGACGCCCACTATATCCCACGCGGTTATAGGCAAAAATTGTCCAACACCTTCGTTTGATGAATAACGTTCAAACAGTCCAACAGGACAACCCCGTGGCGGGGTAGCTCAGCTGGTTAGAGCAGCGGAATCATAATCCGCGTGTCGGGGGTTCAAGTCCCTCTCCCGCTACCACACTAAAAACCGTGGCTAAAACTACCTGAAATCAATGGATTAGACCTCAATGTGGCGCGGCGGTTGCTTTTACACATTTGAGACAAAAACTAGATTTTTTGGAATGTTGAAAATTGGAGTATTAAACAGCATATTTTCAGAACACCGTGAAAACGTCCGGCGATGGACCAGCAAGTAGCGGACACGGGTTTGGGGCATCGTTGCCGCCATTCCCAGTTAGAAGTCTTTGCGTCTTTCCCTGTGAGTTTCATCATCAATCAAACGTTTAAGTTTCCGGCGTTCCTCATCCATCACAGCCATGATTTCGGCCTTTAGATTTGAACTCGCACCATTTATCTCAATACGTGGGTTGTAAGAAACACTTACAGTTTTAGACGTTGTTCCACCATTCCCCTTACCGCTAACACCAACCTGCGGCGCTACCATAGAACGGGCTGATGCAGGTGAAGGCAATTCAGAACGAACTGCACTAGCTGGAGTTGCATTAGTTGCAATCGCCATAGAACTGGCCACTGGCGAAGCTGCGGCCATAGTGGCGGCAGTGGCCACACGCATGGCTTTCACCATTGGAGAAGCGTTGATAGAACCCGCAATCGTTTCACCGAATTTTAAGCGGTGAATATCGGACAGCGGACCAACTTTAGCGGGTGAAGATGGCAGGTGGTTTCTAACCTGTTGCATCGCTGCGCGAATTTGGTTGACTACCACTTGGGTGCGGGCCTTCATGCCTGCCGCCATCGTGTCCATTAATCGCACCCCGTGATGGTGAAACGACTGCCCTGCCAAGTAGGATTGGGCAGCACCGACGCCACTAGAGACAGCAGATTTCAATCCCCCCGCTTCAGCCATCAATTTATTGATATTTGAAGACACACCCGACATATCCACAAAACGGGCACCGACCAAGGCCGCTTCCAGCTTGCCAGCCGCTTGCACCGCACGGTCCATCGACGCAGGGTCGCGGGCTGCAATCTCGACAGCGCTGTCATCTGAAAAGACGTTCTTTAGTTTGCTCCAAGCCGAGCCAGCCAAATCAGCCGCTTCGCTGATGTAACCGCCGATCTTTCCAGGGATGCCACCGAATGTTTTGTCCAGGGCAGAAAGCGGTGACCAATCAAACAATGCCTTGATCTTATCCCAAACCGCCGACAAAGGCGCGACGTTCAATGATGGCAGGTTCCAAACCAATGCGGCGGGCGACCAACTGAAAAGTGTCTTAATACCTTCCCAAGCAACCATCGCCACTTTCTTAGCCGCTTCGATCGGGGCACCGATAGCCGCTGAAATACCAGCCCAGTTTGCAATGATTATTCCTAAAGGTGTCCAAGCGAAAGCCGTCTTCATCCATTCCCAGACGGTGGATGCAGCCGTCTTGATACCGTTCCACAAGCTTTTAAAATAGGGCGCAATGGCATCCCAATTTTGATAGATCAGATAGACACCACCAGCGATAGCCGCAACGGCCAGGCTGATCGGGTTTGCCATTAGGGCTGTGCCCAGCATCGCCAAACCACTGGCGATCTGAACAATGCCAGCTGCCGTGGCGATCAATGTCGGACCGAACGCGATGCCAGCCAACACAAGTCCTAGGTTTTCCCAGCCACCCACATACTCGGCCGCCTTGGACATATAACCCGACAGCTTTCCAATCACTTCATAAGCACGAGTGGCGAAATCCCACGCGTTTTCTAACACGGTTTGAATGCTTGTACCGATGGATTTTGCCCACTTATCAAGATCGCCGTTAGCTTGCATTTGCATGACTTTGTCCAGCAACATTTGCAGCTTGTCTTTCATCCAGTCGAAAAGGCCAGAATTCATAATCGATACTTTGAAGGTGTCCCAAGCACCCGCTAACGTTGATAACATGCCGTCCCAAGTCTTGGACAACCTGCTCATTGAGCCGCCAAATCGTGCGTCGAATATACTTTCAAGCGCTTTTTGAATTCCGGCTGGATCACTTTTGAGGGCACGAGCAATCTTCTTCTGACCATCCATCATGTAGGTGTAGGTGACATTATTGCCCTTCACTGCGGCTGTGATGCCCAGTTCTTTCAAACGTTCATTCTCACCTACAACAGCATCTTTAACGGCTTCAACGGCTTGCATGATAGGTATGCCCATAGCTGCGGCAGCGTCACCTGTTGATGTCATTAAACCTCTGGTCGGGTCTAATCCTGCCGATCGCAACGCGATGAAGGCTTTTGTAACTTCCTGAAGTTGATAGGGCGTTTTCGTCGCAAATGTGTTTATCCAAGACATCGCCTTTTGGGCACCCGATGCACTGCCTTCGCTGGTTACCAGCATGGTTTGAAATTTCTCAAACTCCGATGCAGTTGTGACCAACTTTCCAGCCGCAAGCGCCGCTCCACCATAGGCCGCTGCGAGCACTCCCACACCCAAAGCAGCGCCACGCAACACTTTTTTGGCACCGGACTTGATGTTGCCCAAGCCTGATTTGGCAAAAGCTATAGACTGACGATGTGCAGCTTTGATAGCGCGTGCAGATGCACGAGCGCCGGCAACCACACCATTGAACGCAGATTGAGCCGATCGCTTAACGGTGTTCATTGCCGTTGAAACACCACGCATTGACCGACTTGTTTTTGCCGCCGCTCTCTGTGACTTTGATGCACTCAACTTCATTGCTGAAGCCAATTTTTTTTCTGAAGCCATAATAGCTTTGATGGGCTTTGACGCTTTGTCGATAGCGCTAAAGATCATTGAAAAATTCATAGTCACAGCCCTCAAATGTCAGTTATTTCACCATCGCCAAATCGACAGCTTCGGAGAATGAGACATTCTTCTCTATTTGGATTTGTTGGGCGCGGGCGTGGAGTTCGCTCTGGTCGGCATCAACTGTGTAACCACTAGGAACGGTAATAGATGGCGTGGGCACTGTTGTAGGTTCGTCCCCCAGGTCAGTTGCACCAAACGAAACAACACGTGGTTGTTTTGCCAAGTAGGATAGAAACCAATTACGAGGTGTAATCGCCTCACCTTCCGAAAATTCAAATGTTTGTGTGCTATCAAGCTGCGATGCAAACTCAATAATTTCATCTTTGAACGTCGGCAGAACTCGGCCTTGGTCAATCAATTTTTCGATTGCCATTTCCGACTTTTCTTTACGCAAGGTTTCCAGTTCAAGTTGATCTGCACTGCTAAAAGAAGCTGTTTCCGGCTCCATCGCAAATGCTACACATCCGCTTTGTTCAAGGTCTGCAAACGCAACTGGGGCTAAGCCAGATACAGCGGGTGAAGCCGCACCTAGAAAACCTAAATGTTTCAAGTTCCATTTACCAGGTGTCGGGTTGTTTGGTGCATCGGGCTTGAAAAATGATGGTGAGACTTTGGCGTATTTCCCGTCTCTAACCATTCCCACAAACTCAACACTTGCCCGCGCAATTGTTGCTTTCAGTTTGTTGCCCTCAACGTACAGCTTATCAACCCATGCAAAGGCTGGTGCATCTGTAGATGGGTGACCCAAAACAACAGGTGCTGGCGAACCCTCTGCATCATAACTATCCACCATCTGTTGCAAGTCTGTGTCGGTGTAGGAAACAACCTCTCCCACCATTGGCTTAAACGTCCCAGTTCGGAAAATCTCAATTGGTCCATAGGTTTGTTTTGTCATGGTGCTTTCCAATTACTCGGTTACAGCTGTGAACAGGAAGCCTGAAGCAATGCCTGTCAGAACTGGTTTGCGTTCATAAGTGACGCCATACACCCAAGATTTTTTGCTATTGTCCCAATGGGGTTTTTCAACAAACGGGTGTCCGGTCATCACATATGTGTAGCCGAAGGACGGTTGCTCAATGCCACCCAATTCAGAAGGCACATAGCCGAGACAAGCAACATCACCCCAGGCACGTTTGAAAGGTGCATCATCAGCAGCGCCATCGACATAGTTTGCCTTACCGACAGCAAGTTGTTCCAGATCAAACAGCCCCGCCAGCATATCTGTGGTGATACTTTCAGACGACGTGTACTTGAACCGCTCGATAATTTTGGGGTGCTGTTTGAGCGCTTTAATGACAGGACGCCCCATCACCATTCGATTGGGTTCAACACCACAACTGGTAGCCACTTGATCTTTGGCATATTCAACATCGCCAACTGGATCGCTATCAGGGTCACTCCATTTAGCAGAACCTAACAGAGCCAATTTGTTATCATCAGCATAGCTAGCTGGGTCTGTTGCCAGTTTAGCCTGTTGAATTTCTGTCGATAGTGAAAGACTTTGAAGAACCGTATTCGTTGCACGTTTACCAAGGTCAATACCAGGCACTTGGTCAGCATCCTGCATATGTTCACGCGGAACACGGGCATTCAAAGCAAACTGTTCAAGCACGAAGTCTTTGCCTTCATATCCAAACTGAATTTCTTTGGTATCTGCACCTGGTGCGCGTCTCGCTTGATAGTCGCGAAAGCCTTCCCGACCGAATTCGATGACTTTGCCACCATGAACAAGGACAGGGATTGCAGGAAACAAAATACGCCCGACGTGATTGGTGTGAACGTAGCCCTGGGCAATACCCGTGAGTATTGGATCAATGACACGTACTTGAGATAAATTGGGGGCCATGTTGGCAGTCTCCGATTAGAATTTAAGTTGAATGGCGACCGTGTCGCCTGCGTTGCCGCCAGTAAGAACAACGCCAAAATGGTTGTCGGCACCCACATCTGTAGGGTTGCCATCTGCATCGCTGTAAACTGTGTCACCCGCCGCAAGCGGCACAGTGGCAACCAATTCCACAACTCCAATTGCAATTGCAGTCACAGGTTCACCGACCGCTGCATCATGCTTTGCAACACCAAGCACTTTATCATCAGCACCTGTTGGGCCAGCATCGAATCCGACCAATTGATTTGCGATAATGGCTTCAGCCATTGCCGGAATTGTAAGAACAAGAACTTCAATGTTCGAGGGTGTCATAAGTTCACCTGTTTTGTTTGTGGGAGGAAATATCCATACTTTCCGCACACAGCGCCTACAGGCACTGATGCGTTGCTGTGGTCAGAATGTGTGCTGCGACGATCAAACGACGTTGTAAGCGCCGTTAGAGGGGCGTTAACGGCTGACTTAATGACTTTCAGTCGGACGCCAGATGACCGTTTCGCCAAAGATTTGCCGCTTAAACCAAGTTTTTGAGTTATGCGTCTCAACTGACGCATACAGATTCCCAACTCCAAAGCTATCTCGCGACGGCACACACCGTTACCAACCATTTCTACAATTTGAGCGCCCCGCGCCGCATTGCTGACAGGGCTGCGTTTAGGTACGCAAAGTTCAGCACCGTTTGAGTATTCAGAAAGCGCACAAGCGTTTTCAAATCCTATATGCAGCGCAATGTGGTGCTGGCGATGCATTGTCTTTGGGATTTTCAATTCAACACCAGAGTAATAAGCCATCAACAAGCGGGCTATATCCGGCGACAAGATTTGCGCGACGTGATCAATATCGCGATCGCCCTCAAATTCAGCTTCGGAAAACTGGTTGTTTTCTGGCACGGTCGATTTGTTTTGAAAGTGTTTCATAGGCGGAACTATGTCCGCTTTTTAAATCGGAAAAAGGCGGACCGTTGTCCGCCTTTCAATACTTTTTTCACTGCTAGTTTCGCATCAACAAATGCCACCTGTTCCTTCAGGTTCGACAACTTTGGGTGCCATGGGTGTTGTTTGTCAGACGATCAATTGTTCACGAGGCAATCGATTGTTAAAAGGTGCGGGTCTTCAAAAGACCCGCACCAATTTAACCATCTGGGTAGCTCTTTTGGTTTCAGGCTTGTTGTTATGCAGCAAATCAGTTATTCAATACATGGGCTTAGAAACCCTTTCCTTAGGCGGTCCACGCCACCTGATCTTGAATGGTCGAACGGCGTTTTTTTGTGCCCGCTTGCGGGCTTGCGGTCCTATAGGCCGGGAGGCCGGAGCGCATGTCCAAGGCGAAAGCCTAAAGGCTTCGGCGCTGTCCTAAGGCAGTTTCTAACTCCCGGCTTCGCGCAATCCTGCGCGAAGTTGTTCCTTAGAAAGAACCTTAGGAGACAGAAATGTCAGAACTACAAACAGAAACTTTTAGTACAGACACACTCAATGACGCTGTTTCAAAAGTGTTAGCATTGAACGACTTGGTCGGCACTGCGTTGGCACGAGATGGCATGAACGACAAAACCGAAAAAGATTTATGGTTGCTGTATAGTAGCCTGGGTCATCAACTTGAATGTGCCACCCAAGATGCCGTGGCGCATATTTCGAGCATGAATGATCAAATAAAATTCAGTGATGACGCTGCCAGCGAAAAGCGCCAAAGCGAAATCGAAGAATTCATGATCGAACAGGCACACATGATCAAAACCATGAATGTACTTTTGAGGAAATACGCTGACGGCGAAGTTGAAAAAGATACAGATCTTCGCGAAACCCACAAATGCATAGACGGCATGACTATGATGCAAAAACTGGCCAGGCTGGAACACAACACAATAAGGCATTGGCCAAAAAATAAGTCGCCTTTGTATCTGTTTCCAAAACCCCTACACGAAGTCAAAGCTGGGTAGTCTATCAAGTTTGGCGCGGATATCTCCGCGCCAAATGACAAGTCAGCATGTCAGGATGAATACTCAAATTGCGACATTCAAACGCCAAAAGCTTTATTGTTGGTCACATTGTTCATCAATCTAACAAGCAAGGTGTGACAATTGCTGTTGCTATATCTCGGTTTCTGAACGCGCTCGATGCGCACACACTTGCTACTTATCTGCAAGATGCCGCTGATAGATTAGATTTGTATTCGATGCAGAGCGCATTGCCTACCAATCTCACAGAAGAAATTCTTTGTGACTGGGTCAGTAACCATCCATCTGTGCATCTTTGGAAGAATACATCGGTCCTCAATCTGACGTGCAAAAAATCGACCCAGCTTAAGATATGAGCAGTTCAATATGACAACGAAAAAGCAGCGGAAACTCACCAAGGCGAACCTACAGGCGAGGCGTAATATAACTTATCATGTTGGCAACAAAGCAGAGCGCCTTGGGATCTCGATAACTAGGGCTGCACAAATCTTTAGAGCTGATGTGATAGCAAGCCAAACGTCCACACACTTGGCGCAGGCGGCGCACTTAGCAGACCCAGGCACTTGGCCACCATCAGAAGCAAAAATAATCAGTTGGGTCCGAAAGTGGCAACGGGACAAACCACTTGGACAACAACGAAAAGACCGAAAGACGCGAGCGCCTAAAATTGATCCAGGTGCGGTGGCCAACGCTCGAAAGAGAGTGCTTGAATATATCCTTGCCAGACGCAAACAGCGCAATTCAACAATCAGCATGGAAATACATAATTTTCAGGAAAGGTTGAGGTTCCACCGCCTTGCACCAGATGTTCAAGAGGCAGCAAAAACAGCACACGCAAGGCCAGGCTCCAAAACAGATATCAGTCTCGCGAGAAACACAATTTATAGTTGGCTTAAGATTTATGAAAATTCTGGCTATGAAACTTCATCACTAAAACCAAAGTCGCCTAAGGCAATCAATCACCGACCAGCAAACGACAACGAAAGTAAGGTTTAAAAATGTCGATAGACCCTTCACAAGTGGCGGACGCCAGATTGACGATTGTTCAAAAATTGCGCCGGTTGAAATCAAAAACCGAGTGAGTAAAAGCAAAGTAATTGCATCTTTTTTGAATGCTGTGGCTACAGATAAAATTGATGCTGAAATGCATGAGGCTTTGGCCGATGCAAACGATAAATTAGGTAAATCGATAAGCAGAGCGACACTCTATCGATGGTGGAATGCTGCAGACAATCAAAAATCTCTTGAACCCAAAAAAAGAGAAAAACGCGCACCTGTTCGCGAACTCACAAACAATCAGAGCGAGGCTTTCTTTTATCTGGCCTCTCTGTGGGATGTTTGCAGAAAAAAACACGCGGGCAGTATCGATTGGATAGTGGGTGAAAAATCCATGGTCATTGATGAACTGGACATCACGATAAATCAGAAACGGTTTCTATGGCGAGTGACTGCTGGGGAAGTTATTCGGGAATACGCTCTTCGCAAAGGCATATCAAAATCTGACGCATGCAAAAAAGTAGCCACACAACTATTACAATATGGTGTCGACCACCCCTTCCCATTGGCCGATTTAAACTCACACAATCGAGGTTTCGATATTGTAGGAAAACGGATGTTGCCTGGAGGGATTGATTTTATCAGTCAAAAGTCGGCCATCAAGCTATTTGCTGCTGTTGAATACTGGTTCGAAGACATTAGCATCGAACGGATATCTAAGTACCTGTTAGAATGGGTGGACGAAGCAAGCGTTCCCGACATTAGAATTTCAATGCATAAAATTGATTTATTAGATACAAATTACTTAGCGTCAATTGCCAGATTACATAATGAAACTAGATTGCCATTTTCTAAAAAGAAAATACGAGCGCTTAAAAGTAAAAACTACAATTTTGCTCATCACTTGGATTGTCTAAAATCTCAAAGTTAGTCTCAATCGCTGACAATTGGCGCGGTGCGGTGTCTCTTTGTAATCATTGGTTTTTTTTAAATTTTTCTATCTAATTCGCGCTTTACCGCTCTTGCGGTCTATATTTATTTGAGACACTTTTGGAGTGTTCAGACGATGTAACGTACGATGGCCAAATACATCTCACGGATACCTTAATTCAAGGAACACTTTCAGTAACTTGGGGCGTATCCAATAACACTCCAAAAGAGTTCGGGTTTGGTGTGCAATTTTACCGCGCCTGATGCCTTTCTGAACAAACTTTACCGCACCAATGCAATTCCAGTGAGACTCTTCATATAGCGATTTCAACTGTTACTACGTTGTAACAAATCATTTTTTCTTCAAGACACTAACCGCACCAAGATTACAAAAGGTATCGCCCCCCACAGAAAGACATCCGCCGCAAAACGCGCAAGCGGTATTCATCTGAGGACAAGATCAGGATCGTGCTGGCCGGTTTGCGTGGCGAAGACACGATTGCTGAACTGTGTCGGCAGGAAGGCATTGCCCAGAGCCAATATTATTCGTGGTCAAAGGAGTTCTTGGAAGCTGGTAAGATGCGTCTGGTTGGTGATACGGCGCGGGAGGCCAAAACTGGTGAGGTACAGAGCCTGCGTCGTGAAGCCCGCGATCTGAAGGAGGTCGTGGCCGAGCAGACATTGGAACTTCGCCTTCTCAAAAAAGCATGATCGGGGATGCGGCTGGTATTATCTCTCAACTATCCTCGACGACTTCTCGCGATGCGTGGTGGCGTGGAAGCTGTGCACCACCATGAAGACGAATGATGTCACCGACACGTTGGAACTGGCTCTACAGGCTTCCGGCTGCTATAAAAGGTGACGGTTCGCCACAAGCCGCGTCTGTTGTCCGACAACGGTGCCAGCTACGTCTCAGGTCAAACTCGCTGATTGGCTGAAAGAAGAGGGCATGGATCACGTTCGCGGCGCTCCCTACCACCCGCAGACACAGGGCAAGATTGAACGTTGGCATCAAACCCTGAAGAACCGCATCCTGTTGGAGAACTACTTCTTGCCCGGTGATCTCAACGCCAGCATCGAGCGCTTCGTCGAGCACTACAATCACCACCGCTACCATGAGCGCCTGTGGAACCTGACACCCGCCGACGTCTACTTCGGACACGGACAAACCATTCTACTCGAACGCGAAAGGATCAAACGAGAAACATTCAAACAGCGGCGTTTGCAATACCGCAAGCAAGTCGCCTAATATCAACCAAACGATGAGCCAATCTCTCCGCTAAATCATGCGGCCAGTTGTTCCAAAAACTCTGACGACGGACACTGCATGGTGCAGAACACGAAGTTTGCGCTGAATTTCGCGTTGCCCCTTGCTCATAAACATCCCCTTCATCCCAATTCCCGGAGGTTAATGGAAATGTCCCGCGAGTAACGACATGTCTACACAGGTGGGTAAGAAAACAGAAACCACAATCAATCTCGACATCACTGACAACATCACTGCACGCGGCGGCGTTTCCACCGAAGACGACACGAGCATCGGTATTTTTCTTGAAAAAGTTTATTGAGTTAAATTATTGGTTGTTTAGAGTGGGTTCTTGATGGTTATCTCATAATAACAAGATAGCGAGGCGCTCAAACATCCTTAGTTCGAGCACAAATCAACGTTCACTGCGGCATCTCCTCTATGTGATACAGCGCGTTCTATAGATATGCATTAGCAAAGCAAAATGAACCTCTTGTAGGGTCGGTCTTCTGACTTTTGGACTTCTCAACAATAACTCGCGATGATTCTAAACGTTTAGCTTGCTTGAAGAAAAGAAAGCTGGAACATTGAAACCCTCGCTAAGCTGAGCTCAAACAAGACAGCTAAGCCATGAAACAATGTAACGCTAATTGAACGTTCTGAGAGGAACTCCAAATGAAGAAATTTACAACAACACTGCTTGCATGTGCAGCAGTTCTCGCAACATCAACAGCCAGTTTCGCTGACCCAGCAGTTATATATGACCTTGGCGGAAAATTCGACAAATCGTTCAACGAATCTGCTTTCAACGGTGCTAAACGCTGGAAAGATGAAACTGGCGGAAATTTCGCGGAAGTTGAGTTACAATCTGATGCACAACGCGAACAAGCTATGCGCCGTTTTGCCCAATCCGGTGCAAACCCAATTGTAATGGCTGGCTTTGCTTTCGCTTCCGCACTGACAGAAGTTGCACCTGATTTCCCTGACACAAAATTCGTTATCGTGGACATGGTCGTCGACAAGCCAAATGTAAAATCCGTCGTGTTCAACGAACATGAAGGTTCATACCTTGTGGGTATGATGGCTGCTCTTGCGTCCAAAACAGGAACGGTTTCTTTCGTTGGCGGCATGGACATCCCACTCATTCGTAAGTTTGCATGTGGTTACGCCCAAGGTGCAAAGGCTGCTAAAGAAGGCACAAAAGTCATCTCGAACATGACTGGTACAACAGGCGCTGCTTGGAATGACCCTGTAAAAGGTTCTGAACTCACAGTCGCTCAAATCAGTCAAGGTTCTGATGTTGTGTTTGCAGCTGCAGGCGGCACCGGTCTTGGTGTTCTTCAAACCGCTGCAGACAAAAATATCTTGTCGATCGGTGTTGATGCAAACCAAAACTATCTTCATTCAGGCAAGGTTCTTACCTCAATGCTGAAACGCGTAGACAACGCTGTCTATGATGCTTTCAAAGAGGGCGATAGTGTCAAACCAGGCATCAATGCAATGGGCCTTGAAAACAATGGTGTTGGTTACGCGCTTGACGAGCACAACGCTAAATTGGTGACTGCTGAAATGAAGGCAGCTGTTGATGCAGCAAGCACCAAGATTTCTTCAGGCGAGATCAAAGTTCACAATTATATGAGCGATGAGAAATGCCCAGCGCTTGAATTCTAAGACATAGATCAACGACAAAAATGGGGCTTTGCCATTGAATTGGCATAGCCCCTACTTTTTCCAAATCGGTACCAGTATGACGAATTCCGCTCCGGCTATTGAACTTGTAGGTATTTCCAAGGCGTTCGGGCCGGTTCAAGCTAATAAAGATATTTCCATTCGGGTCATGCCCGGGACCATTCATGGCATCATCGGTGAGAATGGCGCAGGGAAATCCACCCTGATGTCGATTCTGTATGGCTTTTACAAAGCCGATGCAGGTGAGGTTTTCATAGCCGGCCAAAAAACATCAATCACTGACAGCCAAACTGCCATCAAATCCGGCATCGGCATGGTATTTCAACATTTTAAATTGGTGGAGAATTTCACCGTACTTGAAAATGTGGTGTTAGGTGCTGAGGAAGGCTTTATGTTGGGCACGTCGCTTTCGAAAGCCCGACGTGAACTGAAAGCACTGGCCGAAGATTATGGCCTGAACATCGAACCGGATTCACGCATCGAAGACATCGGCGTTGGTATGCAACAACGCGTTGAAATTCTGAAAGCGCTTTATCGACGCGCAGAAATTCTCATTCTCGACGAACCAACCGGGGTGCTGACACCTGCAGAAGCAGACCAGCTATTTCGAATTTTAGATCGTTTAAAGGAAGAGGGTAAAACCATCATTTTGATCACACATAAACTGCGTGAGATCATGGATGTAACAGACACGGTGAGCGTGATGCGTCGCGGTGAAATGACCGCTACAGTCAAAACTTCAGAAACATCTCCGGCCAAACTAGCCGAATTGATGGTTGGCAGAAAAGTTCTTTTGCGTGTTGAAAAGAAACCCGCCGAAGTTGGCAAAAACATACTGAAAATTCGTGACTTAAAAGTCACCGACAGCAATGGTGTGAACCGCGTAAAAGGGATCAATCTTGATATTCGTGCTGGCGAAATTTTAGGAATTGCCGGAGTTGCCGGAAACGGACAATCCGAACTTTTGGAAGTGCTTGGCGGTTACAGAAAGGCTACAGGATCGATTGTATTCAAAGGCCAAGAATTAGACCTGACCGGCGCTGTCTCCAATGGACAAAGTCGAAGACGGTTGGGCATTGCCCACGTGCCAGAAGACCGCCAGTCCGAAGGCTTGATTATGAATTTCAAAGCATGGGAAAATACGGCTTTTGGGTATCATTTGGACACTGCTTACAAAAAAGGAACTCTCATTGATAACGCCGCCATTCGCGCTGACACGGCAGAGAAAATGGAACGGTTTGATGTCCGCCCACCTGATCCGGGATTGGAAGCGAAAAGCTTTTCCGGCGGCAACCAACAGAAAATTGTTGTTGCCCGTGAGATTGAACGCAATCCGGATCTTCTACTCATCGGCCAACCCACACGTGGTGTGGATATTGGAGCGATTGAATTCATTCACCAGCAAATCGTTGCTCTGCGTGATCAAGGCAAGGCAATCCTTTTGGTCTCTGTTGAACTTGAAGAGGTCCTTGCTCTCAGCGATCGCATTGCGGTGATGTTCGATGGACAAATAATGGGTGAACGATTGCCCTGGGAAACAGATGAAAACGAACTGGGTCTCATGATGGCCGGTATGACGAAGGAAGTTGCCTAGTGGATATCTTGCCAAAATGGGCAGAGATTATTCTCGTTCCCCTCATCAGCCTGTTTCTCGCTGCACTCATTTCTGCACTGGTTATTTTGGCCATTGGGGAAAATCCAATTGCTGCTTTAAATATCATGGTCACAGGTGCATTGGGTTCCACGTATGGGTGGGGTTACACACTCTACTATGCGACCAACTTTATGTTCACCGGGCTAGCGGTTGCGGTGGCTTTTCATGGACGGCTTTTCAACATTGGTGGCGAAGGTCAAGCCACACTTGGTGGGTTAGGCGTTGCTTTAGTATGTCTTCACATCGCATGGCCCCATTGGTCTCTAGCATTGCTTGGCGCTGCGGGCGGCGCTGCATTGTTTGGCGCAGCATGGGCTGCAATTCCAGCCTATCTTCAAGCCAAACGCGGAAGCCATATCGTGATTACAACAATCATGTTCAACTTCATCTCTGCTGCTGTTTTGAACTATCTTCTCATTGGCGCAATGAAACCTATTGGCTCCATGGAACCAGCCACAAGCAAATTTCCCGAAACAACTCACCTACCCACATTTCAAGATATGTTTTCAACCGCTGACATTGTTTTGTTTCGCGGTGCTCCTGCCAATGTGAGTTTCTTTGTCGCTGCGTTTGCCTGTTTTGCGGTGTGGATTTTAATTTGGCACACACGTCTTGGTTATGAAATCCGCTCGTTTGGGCATTCGGAATCAGCGGCTAAATATGCAGGCATTAGCCCAACAAAAATCATCATGGTCACAATGATGATCTCCGGTGCATTGGCCGGAATGATGGCCACCAATAATGTTATGGGCGAAGCGGAGCGTTTGATTTTAGGTTCTGTGGAAGGGGCTGGATTTATCGGTATCGCAGTTGCTCTCATGGGACGCAGTCATCCCTTTGGTGTTTTTGTCGCTGCCATTTTGTTTGGATTTTTATACCAAGGCGGTGCGGAACTGGCGCTGTGGACAGGTATACCGCGCGAGCTAATTGTTGTGATCCAAGCTCTGGTCATTCTGTTTACGGGCGCCCTCGACAACATGGTGAGAATGCCGTTGGAGAAATTATTTCTAGCACTGCGCCGAACATCAAAAGTGGAGGCGTAATCAATGGAATTGCTCACACTTCTCCAAATTCTTGATTCAACTGTTCGCTTAGCAACACCACTTCTGTTGGCATGTTTAGCTGGTCTCTATTCTGAACGCGCAGGAATTTTTGACATCGGTTTGGAAGGCAAAATGCTGGCCGCAGCGTTTCTTTCCGGCGCCGTTGCATATACATCAGGTTCCGCATGGATTGGTTTGTTTGCCGGCCTTGGGGCTTCATTGGTTTTGTCGACCGTTCATGGCGTTGCCTCAATCACTTATCGGGGCAATCAGTTAATCTCTGGTGTCGCAATTAATTTTCTTGCAGCAGGTCTCACTGTAGTGGTTGCACAGAGTTGGTTTGGCCAAGGTGGGCGCACGCCGCAATTGGTTGGCGATGCGCGTTTTGAACCCATCACTTTGCCATTTGCAGAAGCACTCCGTGAAGTGCCAGTCATCGGACCTATTTATTACGAGTTGGTCTCCGGCCACACGAGTCTGGTTTATATCGCACTTCTCTTGGTGCCTTTGACGTGGATGTTACTCTATCGAACACGCTTTGGACTGCGTTTACGCGCCGTGGGCGAAAACCCTGCATCAGTCGATACAGCAGGTATTTCAGTGATTGGTCTTCGTTATATTTCAGTGATCATTTGCGGCTTGTTGTGCGGCTTAGCTGGTGTCTATCTTGCAACCGCATTGCAAGCTGGCTTCGTCAAAGACATGAGCGCCGGGCGCGGGTTTATCGCATTAGCAGCATTGATATTTGCAAAATGGCGGCCATGGCACGCTCTCTATGCATGCTTGCTGTTTGGCTTCTTGCAAGCCATGGCTTTGCGTCCAGATGTGTTAGAAAGCTCACTTGGATTCAAAGTGAATGGACAATTGCTGGACGCCCTTCCCTATATTTTAACAGTGGTTATACTGGCCGGTTTTGTGGGCAAGGCTATTCCGCCACGGGCAGGTGGTGAACCCTACGTGAAAGAACGCTAGTATGCCGTCAGCAATCTTCAATCTAGCTTCAATCAATTTAGACAAAATTTTAGAGCTTGAAAGACTGCCAACCGCAGGAGAAACTATTGCGGGCCAACACAGCAAAGTATCTTTAGGAGGCAAAGGCACAAACATATCAGTGGCTATTCAAAGAGCCGGCCAAGACGTCACGCACATTGGCGCTATCCACCACGAAGATACCGTTCTGCGACAATTGTTGATCGAAGCTGGTATTGGTAATGAATTTGTGGAAGCCTCTCAGGAATTATCAGGCGAGGCGATTATTCTGCTGGATCAAAATGCAGAAAACTCGATCATTGTGATCGCCGGTGCGAACAGACACATTTCAGAATCCCACATTGTTCAATCATTGAAAAATGCAAAAGCCGATGACTGGTTGGTGATGCAAAACGAAACGAACGGACAAATCAAAGCTGTTGAGATTGCTAAGCAAAAGGGAATGAAGGTCGCCTATGTAGCAGCCCCCTTTGAGACAGATGCAGTTCGCAAAGTCATGAACGACTTGGATTTACTCATTCTTAATGAAACCGAAGCACATCAACTTTCAAGATCCGTTGGTGATTTAACAGATGGCCAGATCATTCCTAAAGTGCTTGTCACCTTAGGTGCTGCAGGAGCCGTTCTTTATGGCACAGATGGAAAAATTGAGATCGATGGCCATAAAGTAGAACCACGCGACACCACAGCAGCCGGTGATACTTTTTGCGGCTTTTATATTGCTGGAATAGCCTCCGGTCTCACTGAACAACCTGCCATAAAGCAGGCAAATGCGGCAGCCGCTCTCGCAGTTCAAACATTGGGAGCTTCCGATTCCATTCCATTCTTGAAAGACATGCAAGAATTTTTGGCCACTGCATAAAATTTATTTGAAGTAATTGGCAAACCTGTTTTGCGGTTTAAAGCCCCATATCTCCGGCAAATAGAGTTATTTTAGAAAGTTCAGAATGAAGATCATCATTGATACGGACCCGGGTGTGGATGATGCACTGGCTTTGTTTTACGCAAAAACGTGTGGAGCATTTGAGATCGTTGGCCTCACCTCGGTCTTTGGCAATGTCTCGATAGAGACAGCAACAGAGAACACATTGTGGATGTCTGAACAATTGGGTTTTGACGCACCCGTGGCAGGTGGTGCCCGGCAGCCGTTGGGAGGTATTCAACATGAACCTCTTCCAATTATCCACGGTGAATACGGTTTTGGTACCCATGGGCGGCGACGGCCCAAAACTGTTGCGGTTGAACAAGACGCTGCAGATTTTCTGATTGAACAAACAGCCAAAACTCCGGGTGAAATCACAATCGTCGCTCTGGGTCCATTGGTAAACGTTGCCGAAGCCTTGAACCGTGATACAGCCTTCGCAGAGAACGTCCGCGAAATTGTCATCATGGGCGGTGCCTACAACACACCCGGCAATGTGAACCAATATGCAGAGGCCAACATTTATAATGACTCGATTTCCGCTGAAGTCGTCTTCTCAAAGGCCAAAAAAATCAGAGCCGTGGGGCTCGATATTACCGATCAGATTCTATTCTCACGCGATAACCTTTCAAGCATGGTAAAATATGCGGGCAGTTGGGCTCCGTTTATAAAAAACTGCTGCGAATACTATCTTGCATTCTATGCATCTAAAGGCATCACTGCTGGCGCGGGGCTTCACGATCCTGTGACACTAATTTCTTTGGTTCGACCAGAGCTATTTAATTTCAAAACAGGCAATGTGAAAGTTGTTCAAGAAGGGAAAGCACGGGGACTGACCCGGTTCACATTAGGAAATGGCAATATGAAATACGCAGCATCAGCACAACATGACGCTGTTTTACGTGAATTCTTGGAAACACTGCAGAGATTGGCTGACATCTAAACAAACTGAAGTCGCGCTTGAAATGCATTAACAGGAATTGAAACAGTGACTGAAAAACAATCAATCATTATCGACACGGACCCGGGACAGGACGACGCGATTGCCATTCTCTTGGCCTTAGCAAGTCCTGAACTTGATGTTCTTGGAATTACAGCCGTCGCAGGAAACGTGCCGTTGAAATTGACTGAAACGAACATCCGCAAAATCTGCGAGCTGGCCGAAATGCCTCATGTCAAAGTCTATGCCGGCTCAGACAAACCAATGAAGCGTCAACTGTTCACCGCTGAATATGTACACGGAGAAACCGGGTTGAATGGCGTGCAGTTACCTGAGCCAAATATGCCGTTGCAAAAGCAACATGCTGTTGACTTCATCATAGAAACAGTTCTGTCTCACCCTGAGAAATCTGTCACGCTTTGCACCCTTGGCCCATTGACAAATATTGGTCATGCGTTGGTGAAAACACCTGAGATCGTTCCACGGATAAAAGAGTTGGTGATGATGGGGGGCGGATTGTTCGAAGGAGGCAATGTCACCCCCGCAGCTGAGTTCAACATATATGTTGACCCCGATGCCGCCAAATTAGTGTTTGACTCAGGTATACCAATTGTTGTGATGCCATTGGATGTAACCCACAAAGCCCTCACAACAAGAACGCGCATAAGCGCATTCCGTGCCCTGGGAACAAAAGTCGGTAAAGCATCTGCCGGATGGTTAGATTTTTTTGAGAGGTTTGATGAAGAGAAATACGGAACCGATGGCGGGCCGTTACACGACCCAAATGTGATCGCATATTTATTAGAGCCTAAGATATATTCAGGACGCCATATCAATGTAGAAATTGAAACAGAGTCAGAGCTCACGGTCGGCATGACTGTTGCAGATTACTGGAACGTGACTGAAAAACCGAAAAACGCAATATGGATAACTGATTTGGAGGCCGATGGTTTCTTCGATTTGATCTTAAACAGGCTTGCGAAATTTACCTAGACATCATCGCCTAAGCAGTAGCCACAAATAGCTGCACCCAACCCATGGTCTGTTCATTTTTATAAATGAGTTTACCGTTCATCAAAATGGGGACTATGCTGAGCAAAGTACCGTCTTTGGAGAACACATAACGATGTCTGCAATTGACTTCATTCTCAACACTACTTTCGATGACCTTCCAGATGAATGTATCAATGAAGCCATTCGTTGTTTGGTGGATACGATGGGAGTTGCGGTAGGCGGTTCTCAAACGCAGCTTTCAAAAATCATACACAACCATGCCGCCCGTCATTTTGGCGGGGCCACATCTTGCCTGTGGCAAGATAGTCGAAACGTTAGCGCACTCGGTGCAGCTCTCGCCAATGGCATGACGATCGATTCCATTGATGCCCATGATGGTCATAAACTCACCAAAGGCCATGTGGGATGTGGTGTCTTGCCGGGTTTAATTGCCGTGATGCAAGCCGAAGGTATTGTCGATACCAAAGAGCTGCTGGCCAGCATTGTCATCGGATATGAAATTGGCACCCGTGCGGGCATTTCCCTTCATGCAAGTGCCTGCGACTACCACACATCCGGTGCATGGATTGCGCTGGCCACAGCTGCACTTGGCGCCCGCCAACTGAGGTTAACACCAACGCAAACGCGTGAGGCTTTGGGCATTGCTGAATATCACGGCCCGCGCAGCCAAATGATGCGCTGCATCGATGCGCCCACAATGGTAAAAGACGGGTCAGGTTGGGGAGCTATGGCAGGTGTATCAGCAGCCTATCTGGCAAAGGATGGATTTACAGGTGCGCCCGCAATCACCATGGAAGCCCCTGAACTGAGTGGCTTCTGGTCGGACCTCAATCAGAATTGGTACATCACCCAACAATACATAAAGCTCTATCCCGTTTGTCGTTGGGCGCAACCAGCTGTTGAAGGTGCGTTGGCTTTGCTTCATGATCACGCCATTGCCGCCACTGACATAGATCGCATTGTAGTGGAAACATTTCACGAAGCGAAACGGTTGAGTGTCATTCCTACAAACACGGAACAAGCGCAATATTCCCTGCCGTTTTCTGTCGCCTGCGCATTTGTGCGCGGTACAGTTGGTGTAAATGAAATTACAGAAGACGGATTAAATGACGCACAAATCATCGATATGGCTATGCGGGTCGAAATTACGGAAACTAAAAAATTCAATGCTGAATTTCCAGCCCGTCGATTTGCTCAAGTGAATGTATATCTGAAAGACCGCAAGGTTTTCACATCAAAAGAGACAGAGGCTCAGGGAGACCCTGAAAACAAAGTCTCTGACAGTGTTATATGGGATAAGTTTAGAACCCTCACCATTCCCGTGATGGGTGAAGACTGGTGCGAAAGCTTTTTGAAAAATGCCAAAGCACTGCCCACAACTAAAAGCGCTGCCATCCTATTTCAACAATTAGAAATTCAAAGCACTGCGCGTAAATAACAAAGCATACTTCGTGAATATGTATTTTCCGAGTATCAGGTGTTTCATAATTGCGTTTGTACAAGGCTGCGTTCAAGCATAAGAGTTGATCACAAATGAAGGACTCACCCTTTAATTCTGATCGGCGAATGGTCAGCAAACATGCCAGAGAAAGTCTCCCAAAATGAATCCTATGCTGGGTATTTCTTACAAGGTTTTGTCCATCGTTATTTTCATGGCGATGGCCACATGTATCAAATATGCAGCGGCCCATGTTCCTCCCGGTGAAGCCGTATTCTTCCGTTCACTTTTTGCAATTCCTGTGATCTTGATTTGGCTGTGGTGGCGGCAAGATTTGTCACGAGGTTTGGTAACAGACAATCCAATCGGGCATTTTTGGCGGGGACTTGTAGGAACCACAGCTATGGGCCTCGGCTTTGCCGCTCTTGGTTTGCTGCCTTTACCAGAGGTCACAGCTATCGGTTACGCTGCACCCATACTCACAGTTATTCTGGCCGCTATGTTTTTGGGAGAGCCCGTACGCATTTTTCGTTTGGCTGCTGTTGCTCTTGGCTTGGTTGGTGTTGTGATTGTTCTATCTCCACGCCTCACAATTGCGACGGGCGAGACCGTGCAAACCACACAAGCACTTGGCGCTGTTTTAATGTTGATGGGCGCAGTATTTATGGCGCTTGCTCAAGTGTTTGTGCGCAAACTTGTAAGCACGGAAGGCACACCGGCCATTGTGTTTTACTTTTCAGTTTCCGCAACTGCACTCTCACTTCTCACACTGCCGTTTGGATGGGTTATCCCCACATGGACGGAAGCTGGTCTGCTGATTACCGCTGGCTTATTGGGAGGCTTAGGACAGATTTGTCTGACCACAAGTTACCGCCACGCAGAGACTTCAGTCATTGCGCCCTTTGAATACACTTCGATCATTCTCGCTGTTGCGGTTGGGTATTGGCTCTTCGATGAGATTCCAACGCAAACCACAATACTTGGTGTTTTGATGGTGATCCTCGCCGGAATTGTTATCATCTATCGTGAGCATAAATTGGGGTTAGAACGCACGCAGCAGAAAAAAGTTATGACCCCACAAGGTTGAGCTGTTTCGTAAACTATAGGTAGCTTGCTCTAGCCTTCGACAATACCTTCAGCGCGCCATCCGTCAAAAATCTCCAAAGCCTTTGCAGCAAACACATCATCATTGATGTGGCCATCAATACGATGGGAAGTCACATTTGCGGGCAGTGCATTTTCCAATTCTTGCAGGAACAGTTTTAAGCCTTCAGGATCATGCAAATCCGCGCCCTCACGATCCCATTCACCAAGCCCTTGTTCCGGTAGCAGAACAGCAACAGGCCCAGTGGCCGTAACTAATTGTTTAGCAATTGCGTGAGCCACCAATTTCTTTTCATCATCATTCAAAATAACATTGTTGAGCAAGCGGTTGTGCGCGCGCTGCGGAT
This sequence comes from uncultured Rhizobiaceae group bacterium, assembly GCA_938010435.1. Lineage (GTDB taxonomy): Bacteria > Pseudomonadota > Alphaproteobacteria > Rhizobiales > Rhizobiaceae > Pseudahrensia. The sequence continues at coordinate 77,782 of CALLUS010000013.1, forward strand.
GGTCTTTCCATTTTTCAGGCACCGGCAACCAACCGACAATATCCACAAGATCATAACAAGCTGGAGCAACAAGTTGGGGCGTGCCGTTGAGACCCGCATTTGTCATACGGTCCGCACCTGCAGATATATTTGACCCATTCACGTAATTGCCCAGTTCTTGGCTGCAAAGATCAAAAACACATGCAAAAGCACCTTGTGATGCAAGACTTTCAAACGCCCGACCACCCATGCCCGTGGCATGGAACACAGCAACTTCGTATCCACGTTGTTCAAGTGCTGGTTTGAGTGGAATTACATATCGCAAAGCCGATGTGCCCAATGACATCATTCCAATTAGAGGTTTCATAAAATCAGGTTTTTGTGCAGCCCTTGCGGCGCCCAATACGGCACCACCAGCCTGACTGAGTGATGCTTTGCAAACAGAGTTCAAACCATAAAGCCCACCAGCCCAAAGGATCATTTGCACGTCCGCAGCAACCCGTTCTGCCGGGATAAGTGGTGAGAATGAAACGGTGGACACAATATATTTTGGAACACCCAAAGGTAGTGCTGCGCATACGTCCAAGGCAAGATCTGTACCCATCGTACCTCCCAACACAATCACCCCGTCAAACTTGTCTTCGGTGTACAGTCGCAAAGCTAGGAGAGATGCACCTTTCGCCATAATTTGCATGGCTTCATTTTCTTCACCCGATGCAATAGCCGCTTTGATTGAACTTCCGCTTTCGCTGGCAACATCATGTTTTGAATAATCGGTGGGACTGGATGGATCGCCGAGAACCGAAACATCCATCGTAACCACACGTCCACCTTGGTCGCGGATCACATCAGTTAGAAAGTTCAACTCATCATCTTTGGTGTCGAATGTTCCAACCACCAATATTGCTTTATCCGACATGAATACGTTCCTTTGAATTGACCTTACAGCTTGATCCAAGCGGTCTTGAGGTTGGTATATTTTTCCAAAGCATGAAGAGATTTGTCGCTGCCATTGCCAGATTGTCCCACACCGCCCAACGGCACTGTTCCATCCGCCCCACCATAAGTGTTGATATGCATCACACCAGTTCGAACATCACGCACCATACGGTGGGCGCGTGACAGGTTTGATGTCCATGCCGCACCTGCCAATCCGTAGATCGTAGAGTTTGCAATACGCACGGCATCATCATCCGTTTCAAAAGGGGTAACGCCCAGAACCGGGCCAAACACTTCCTTTTGGGACAGTGTAGCTTCAGGCGTGACACCCTTCACAATTGTCGGTACCATATAGTAACCACCGGTATCCTCAAGAATGCGCTGACCACCCATGACAATCTCGCCACCTTCAGCTTTAGCTGTTTCCACAAAACCAAGATTTTGTTGCAATTGAGTTTCCGAATTTACTGCACCGATCATCGTATCAAGTTTTAGAGGGTCCCCCACACGCATTATCTCGGTAGCTTTGGCAATTTCAGCCACAAACTCATCATGGATCGACGCTTCCACCAACAGGCGTGATCCGGCAACGCAAACTTGTCCGGCATTGCGGAATATTCCACCTGCCGTGACTTTTGCAGCTTCGCTTAAATCAGGTGCATCGGCGAAGACAATATTGGGAGACTTTCCGCCCAATTCAAGATAGACGCGCTTCATATTTGAGCGTGCTGAATATTCCATCAAACGCCGGCCAGTGGCGCCGGAACCTGTGAACACAAGTACGTCCACATCCATCGACAAAGCCAAAGTTTCACCAACAACAGCGCCTTCACCATAAACTGCATTTAACACACCAGAAGGCAATCCCGCTTCATGGGCCAGTTCCACCATACGCATCAATGACAATGAAGCCGTTTCCGACGGTTTTAAAACAACTGAATTGCCCATTGCCAATGCCGGGCCCAGTTTCCAAGCGCCAATCATCATCGGGAAATTCCAAGGGATAATCGCCCCAACGACACCCACAGGCTCTTTGTGGATCATACCCAGAATATCGCTTGGGGTTGCTGCAATCTCACCATAAATTTTGTCCAACGCCTCGGCATAATAGCTAATTGTACCTGCCGCCGAACCCGGTTCGGCTTTAATGGCCATCCCGATCTCCGTACCGTTATCGCGCACACCCAGCACTGCCAATTCCAACGCATTGGCTTCAATGAGATCAGCCCATTTCATCAGCACTTTTTTACGTGCGGCAGGTGGCTGTCCTGCCCAGCGTTTGTCTTCAAATGCAGCACGAGCAGACGCGATAGCTGTATGCATATCAGTCGCCGTGCCTTTGGCCACTTGCGTTAAAACCTGCCCATCAATGGGCGACAATATATCCATGGTGCCACCATCAGAGGCTGCAACAGACTTTCCATCAATAATATGGTTTTTGGGTAAAACGGGTTGCGCTCTAAGTGTGTCAATACTGCTTTGATCCATCTGTCTTATCCCTGTTCTGTATCGTGAAGGTCATGATCCTTCGAAGGCTTGTTTGATTGATACTCTTTGAACAGAGTACGCAGATGCAGCAGCACAACCAAAACAATCATGATGAAAAGAATGAAGGCGATTGGTCGATCAATCATGTCCATGAGCGTCTTCAATCGAGGCATAGAAGAACGCAATTTCACTTCCATAATTCCCCCAAGCACCATGCCAAGAATGATTGGCACGATGGGTAGGTTCAATCGCTTTAAGATGAGTCCCAACACGCCAAAACCCGCCGCAATCATACAATCGGTAAGCGAATTCCGCAGAGAATAAACACCAACCAAAGCAAGGATCAAAATCATAACGCCCAAGAAACGTGTTGGGATCTGAATAACCTTTGTCATCAAATTGGTGGAAACCAAAAGAAACGCAACCACGATGACATTTAGGATAATCAATGCCAAATAAAGCGCATAGACCAGATCAATATTGTTTTGAAAAAGCTGGGGTCCGGGAATAACGTTGTGAACGTAAAACACGGACAACATCATCGCCGTTAATGCTTCGCCAGGAATGCCAAGCGCCAAGAGTGGTATCATTGCAGCAGGTGGCACAGCATTGTTTGCAGCTTCCGACGCGATCAAACCTTCAACTGAACCTTTGCCAAACTCTTCAGGGGTCTTCGACGTTTTCTGCGCATACGTGTAGCTCATGAACTGCGCTGTGAACTCACCTGTTCCCGGGATCATTCCCAATATCACACCAAATCCGGAGGCGACGGTCGCAACCCGTTTGTTTTTCAAAACTTCTTTGAATCCGGTCGTCAAACTGCCCGAAATTGGTTTAGCTTCGGGTGTTGAATTAGCTTCGGTCAGCAAGAAAAATGATTGGCTAAGCGCAAACAGGCCCAACACGACAACGATCAAATCAATACCTGATGTGAGAAACGAATATCCAAAAGTGTACCGTTGAGTATAGGTGACCGGATCAAGACCCACCGTTTGCAAAAATATCCCAAACATTGCCAGCATACCCGCAGCAAAAATTTGGCCCCGATGTGCAAGGATCACCAGAATGATGCCCAAAAGTGCTGCAAGGAAAATCTCGCGACTTCCAAACATTGGCGCGATCAATGCCAAAACCGGGGACAGCAAAATCAAACACAGAATGCCAAAGGTTCCGCCCCAAAAAGACGCGCTGTAAGCAAGCGAAACCGCACGGGTCGCCTCACCTCTTTGCGTCATAGGATAACCATCATAAGAGGTCAGCGCATTAACGGCTGTACCCAGTGTATTGATCAAAACAGCCGGAATTGCGCCGCCATACATGGAAGAACCATAGATCCCCAACAACATTGTCAGACCAACAATCGGTTCTAGCGAAAAGGTAGCAGGTAGAAGGATAGCGATAGCAACCGCTGCACCAACGCCGGGAACAGCACCTATAATGACGCCACCGATTGACCCCACCAACAAAGCCACCAACACGTCCCATCTAGCCAACAAAGTAGCTCCAGCTAACAGGTCTTCAAACATCGCTGCATGGGCTCCAACTAAAAGTAATTCAGCATAATGTAGCGCAGTCCATCAGGCAGGAAATCATAAACCTGCCCTGCTGGAAGTTTCACCTGCAATAACGTCTTGAACAAGAAAACGATCAAAAAAGCGCATACCGCTGCTACCGCAAAAATGAAACGACTTCGGAAACCAACGCGAATTGTGAGCAACACTGCAACGATGAGAGTTGTTGGTAAATATCCGAGATAAGGAACAATGGCAGCATAGGCTATGAACCAAATTGCATATTCAATAGATCGCACCCAGAGCAGAACCTCTATCCAGCGGCCTGCAATGCGTTCCGACCAAGCCGAACCAAGTAAATGGAACATTGCGAAACCAGCCATGCCAATTAAAGAGACTGCAGGCCAAAACCGAGGTTGTGCGGCAAACTTTGCTCCTGGCTTTATTTCGGTTTGTTGAAACAGTTGCAGCAATAGGAACAAAGACAGGGCGAGAAAAACCCAAGCGAACACAATATCTCCAGGGCGACGATACCTCTTAAACAAAGACTGCAGTGTTCTCACACGCAACATTCCGCATCCCCGTGAAATGATATATGCGCATGATCACCCACACGCATATATCTCAGTTTTTACATCCAAAAATTGGACTACTTTTTCAACAAAGCGTCGATACCTGCGAGCGCCGATATGTCTGATTTGATCAAAGCCTCAACATCGGTTGCCGCTTGCCAATAAACTGCTGCACCCGTTTCTTTAGCGAGTTTTTGTGCCCGCTCCGAAGCAACGGTTTTCTTTGCAACAGCTATAATTTTATCACGCACATCTTGAGGGGTGTCCTTGTGAACAAATAAACCGTTCCAAAGTGCAACGTTCAAATCTGGAGCCAATTCAGCAACAGTTGGTATACCAGGTGTCAAAGCGATGCGTTCAGAACCAATAGATGCAAGAACTTTGATGTCTTTTAAACATGGAAGAATAAGTTGAAGCGTTGTATTGATCACATCAACATCACCAGAAGCCAATGTGTTGCAATCAAGCGCATCAAAAGCCGCATCTGAAGAAAACTTAAAGCCCATCTTCTTAGCAAGACCAAAAGTGACTTTGGTTGGAACCAACGGTGCACCGAAGTGACCTAAAACAACATCATTGGTTTGGGCATGTTTCGCCAAACCAGCAACGTCATTGTAAGGCGCATCTTTCCCTGTTGCGATAACGAATGGATACGTCAAAAAATTACCAAGCGGCACGAACGGGTCCGGGTTCAACTCAGCAATGCCGACTTGCGGGCCAACAACAGGCACCGCAATGATAAACGAACCAATGGTGTATCCATCTGCGGGAGCTTTTGCGACTTCGACAGCGCCGGGAAAAGGGCCGCCGCCACCACCCGGCTTGTTCACAACCGCTGCTGATACGCCATATTCTTTTTGGAAATCTTCTGCGATCATGCGCGTTAGAACATCTTCCAAATCACCTGGAGGCCATGGAACGATAAATTGCACGGGCTTTTCTGGGTATTCGGCATGAGCAGCACCAGTCATTGCACCAAATGCAAGACCTGCAGCCACAACTGATTTTGTCAAAATAGACATAATTATTTTCTCCCTTGGTCGTTTCGTTTCTCGAAACTGGATTACAATAAAAAGTTTCCATGTTAAACAATTTCTGTCAAATCAATTCTGATAGACAATGAGCGCTTAAATTCCTGCGCGCACATCGTTTGCAATCAGCGTTTATATGCACATTATCCGATGCCAAAGCAGTTACTGGAAAAGGGAACTCTCCATCATGAAAGACTCAAATTTTCTGAAAGAGAACAATGGTCGCCTCATGTGGCATCCCATGACCTCACCAAAAGACAGTATCGACAATCCGCCAAAAATCATCACTGAAGGTGAAGGTGTGAGCATCAAAGATATAGATGGGCATTCTGTGGTAGATGCAGTCGGTGGCTTATGGAATGTCAATCTCGGTTATTCCTGCCAACCCGTGAAAGATGCTATTGCATCCCAGTTGGATAGGCTTCCCTACTACTCCACATTTCGCGGAACATCGAACGATGCCGCTATCGAGTTATCTTATGAACTGAGCGAATTTTTTGCAGAAGATGGAATGAGCCGCGCCTTCTTCACGTCGGGTGGTTCGGATTCTGTTGAAACAGCCCTACGTCTGGCACGTCAGTACCATAAGTTGCGTGGCGAACCGGGACGGGTGAAATTCCTCAGCCTCAAAAAAGGTTACCACGGGACACACATTGGCGGTGCCAGCGTAAACGGAAATGCGAATTTTCGCACAGCCTATGAACCACTATTGCCAGGCTGCTATCATATTCCTGCACCCTATACCTATCGCAACCCGTTCAATGAGACAGACCCGACAAAACTCGCGCAGCTTTGTGCCGCTGCTCTTGAAGATGAAATTACTTTCCAAGGGGCCAATACAATCGCAGCAATGATTATGGAACCCATTCTCGGAGCTGGTGGTGTGATACCACCCCATGAATCATTTGCGCCAATGGTGCGAGATATCTGCAACCGGAACGGTATTTTATTGATCACCGATGAAGTGATCACAGCGTATGGCCGCACAGGAGCGTGGTCAGGTGCACGTCTTTGGGGCATTCAACCGGACATGATGGCCACAGCAAAAGCAATTACCAACGGCTATTTCCCGTTTGGTGCGGTCATGTTGGGCCACAAAATGGTTGAAACCTTCGAAAACAATCCTGACGCAAAAATTGGACACGGTTACACCTATTCAGGTCATCCGGTGGGAGCCGCAGCAGCAATTGCCTGTTTGGCAGAAACCAAACGGTTGAACGTTGTTGAAAATACAGCAGCGCGCGGCACCCAACTTTTTGAAGGCTGCAATGCGCTGAAAGAGAAATACAATATTATCGGCGATGTACGCGGTGGACACGGATTAATGACCGCGATCGAAATGGTCAGCGATCGAACCACCAAAAAGCCAATCGACGCTGAAACCGCAACAACTGTGCAAGAAGTCGCTTATCAATCCGGCGCAATGGTGCGCGTGTCTGGTCCCAATCTCATTTTGTCACCACCACTTGTTTTGACCGAGCAAGATGCCAGCACAATTCTATCAGCACTCGACGCTGGCTTTAAAGCGGCGCAAGGCTAAATGATGGCTAAAAATTACGTTGTACTTTTAGGAACCAAGGGCGGCCCAGCCATTAGTCCGGGGTCTTCCATGCCGACTTCAAATCTCATCGTTCTCGACAGCAAAAAAATAGTCGTGGACTGCGGATTGGGCGTGACTAAAGGTCTTGTCGATCAAGGGATGCAACTTAAAGACCTTTCTTTGATTTTCATCACCCATCTCCATTCAGATCATTATTTGGAGCTGGGACCGTTGATTCACACCGCATGGACAGCTGGCCTAAATTCAAAAGTAGAAATCTGGGGTCCTAAAGGTCTCGATACTTACTGGGATGGGTTTTTAGCATCCATGAAGGCAGATATCGACCTGCGTATTGAAGACGAAGGTCGTCCTGACTTACGAGAGCTCGTGCAATTTCATGTGACCGATGCCAAAGACATGTTCAAACGCGATGGATTGACCGTTTCAGCCATCCGCACGCAGCACCCTCCTTTGGTTGATTGTTTTGCATTATCTTTCAAATCGACATCAACCCATGTCGTCTTTTCCGGTGACACTGCTCCTATCGAAGCCTTGGAAGATTTTGCACGGGGTGCTGATCTTTTGATCCACGAAGCTATGTTAGAAAGCGCCCTACCCACACTTATAGAACGCGTAGGCAATGGAAGCGATAGGTTGATGAAACATTGGCTCGTGTCGCACACTTTTGCCCACGACGCGGCTCAAACTGCAACCAATGCAGATGTTAAGGCGCTTGCTTTGTCTCACTTGATCCCATCTGATGATCCAACCTACACCCCGCAACATTGGAAAGATGCTGTTGCTGGTATTTGGGATGGCCCTTTGTTTGTGGGAACTGACGGGTTAAAAATAGAGCTGTAGAAGAATGGCTCAAAAGTTAAATCCCGCAAAGGTTGCACTGAACTGATTGGCAGTTTGTTCGGATTCAACTAAACATCAGATATACAAACAGAGTTGTTTTGGAGATTAAGATGCAGTGCGTATTTGTTCAGATCAGATGCAAGCCCGGAACGACCTATAAAGTTGCCGATGAAATTGCTTTGCGGGAAATTCATTCTTCCCTGTTCTCTACCAGCGGGGAATTTGACCTCATGATGCAAATTTTTGTTCCCAAAGATGTAGATATTGGGAAATTCATCAATGACAATGTGCTCGATATCGAAGGCATTGAACGCACGCTGACCACGATCACCTTTAAAGCTTTCTAGTCAAAGAGAATTGCCAAAACTCATAAAAAAATCCTAAGCTGCCATCAAAACTACGACCCCAAAATGTATTTGGAAATTCATGTTTACAGACAGAATTGAAGGCAGGTGGATCAACCTGTTTGCGGAAACGTTCACCCTAAATGGTGTCCAAAAGGATGACGAAGTGGTCATTCTTTCAGAAACCCAATCACGGTCTCTCAATGTCCATCTGTGCGAATTGGCTTTGGTTCAATTGGGTGCCAAACCAGCCCATATACTTGCAACTTCACCCACACAAACAGCACCTATCCCCATCCGCTCCACAGGTGTATCATCTGCAATCCAGTTCCATGCACCCATTATGGCAGCTCTTTCATTTGGTGGGTTGATTGTCGATTGCACCGTTGAAGGCCTGCTTCATGCGGCAGAATTGCCGACCGTATTGAAAAGTGGTTCACGCGTTTTAATGATCTCCAACGAACACCCCGATATCCTTGAACGCGTAGGGTCCGACTCTGAACTCAAAGAACGTGTAAAGACCGGTATGAAGATGATGCGGGGCGCAAAAGAAATGCGCGTGACATCCAAAGCAGGAACGGACCTGACAATAAATTTAGAAGGTGCCGTCGTTGGCGGTGGCTGGGGATTCACCACAACGCCTGGAACAATCACCAATTGGCCAGGTGGGTTATGTTTAGCTTTTCCGGCTAAGGGCACAACAAAAGGCACATTAGTTTTAGACAAAGGTGATCAAAACCTCACCTTCAAGCGCTATCTTGAAAACCCGGTACATCTCACAATCGAAAACGACTACGTCACCAAAATTGAAGGTGACAATCTGGACGCTGAATTAATGAAGGCAGCCATTGAAGTTTGGAATGACAAAGATGCTTACGCCACATCCCATGTGGGATGGGGTATGAACAATCAGGCCAAATGGGCTGCGATGGCTCATTATGACAAATCTGACCACAACGGAACTGAACAACGCGTATTCGCCGGAAACTTCCTGTTTTCAACCGGCGCAAATGAAATCGCTGAGCGCTATACGTTGGGTCACTTCGATCTACCCATGCGCAATTGCACTGTAACTTTGGATGGTAAAGACGTGGTGGTTGATGGGCAACTTATCGAGATGTTGGCATGATGTCTTCGTTCACCAGTTCAGGTGACAGCGCCGATTGCGTAATCTTTCTACACGGTGTCGGCAGCGGAAAAGAAGGTTGGGAAGCTCAAGTCGTCGCCACGCTCGATGTAGATTGGCGTTTTATCGCCATCGATGCGCCCGGCTTCGGCGAAACCCCTTTACCCGATCAAGCAAGCTTCAAACCGCATGTGGAGCGTTTGCTTGAAGTCATAAATTCTTTGAATGCCAACCGAGTGGTTTTGTGTGGCCACTCATTGGGAGGTATGACTGCCCAAGAATTTTATGCCACCTACCCTGACGAAATTTCGGGGCTCATATTATCAGCCACGAGTTCTGCATTCGGCAAACCCGACGGGGGTTTTCAAAAAGAGTTTTTGCGCGCGCGTTTCGAACCTTTTGATAGCGGCATGACAATGCCCGAATTCGCCAAACACTTCGCGGGAAACCTCATGGGACCGGCCGCAAGTGCGAATGCCGTTAATCAGGTTGTGGAAGTCATGTCGTCTGTATCAGTTGAAGCTTACCGGTTGTCTATGAACACAATTGTTGGCTTTGACCAACGCGACAATTTGAAAAACATCAATATCCCGACTCTGTTGATCTCAGGTGAACATGACACAAATTCACCTGCCAAAATGATGGCACGTATGGCCGAACGTATTGCGGGTGCTAAATATGTTCAGCTTGCCGACACAGGCCACATGGCTCCTATTGAGAACAGTGCCGCCTTCAATCACCATTTGATCCAATTTCTAAAAAGCTTGGACTGACCGATGACCGTTATGCCGACAGATCTACTGCCGACTATATCAAACAAATCAACACCTGAAAAATTGATCAAAGCTGCGCGTTGGCTCGGTAAAAATCGATTTCAAGATCGGGCCGAAGAATATGACCTTGAAGCAAAGTTCCCGACCGAGAATTACCAAGACTTGCGCGCAACCGGATTTCTCGGTCTGACTATTCCTGCTGAATTTGGTGGCGTTGGCGCAAGCTTTGAAACCTATTGTAAAGTATCGGCCGAACTTGGCCGCTGGTGCGGCGCCACAGCCCTCACTTTCAACATGCATGCACAAACGATGTTTTGGACAGGCAGTGTTTTTGAATCAACACCGGGTTTCGATGATGCACGTGCAGTGCAAAACGAGCGCCGTTTGAAACTTTATAAGCGTGTGTTGGATGACGGGTGCATTTTTGCTCAACCTTTTTCAGAACCGAATTCTGCAGCAGCCGCTGGCAAAGCACCATTTGGCACCACAGCGCGAAAAGTTGACGGCGGATGGATTGTCAACGGCACAAAGCATTTTGCATCGCTGTCAGGAGCGGCAAGTTACTATTCTATGGTGTGTACTATCGAAAGCGATGAAGGCAGCGCCAGGACCAAAAATGCGGTTTATCTCTGTGTCCCTGAAAGCGCAGATGGGTTTGAAATTTTCGGGCCATGGGACCCTATTGGAATGCGGGCGACGGTTTCACGAGGCCTTAAAATGGAAGAGGTTTTTGTACCCGATGATCTTGAGCTCTTACCACCCGGCGCATATTTCCAATTAGCGTTAAAGTGGCCTCACATGTTCTTCACATTATGCCCCACCTATATGGGAATATCTCAGGCAGCATTTGATTTCACGGTAGAGTATTTGAGCAAAGGCCTGCGCGATATTTCGTCCAAGCAGCATGCTGTGGCCCAAATGCGTTTGAAGCTCGAACAATCCCGCGCATTGTTTGAAACGACGATAGCAGATGCAGGTTTTGGCCCAACAAAAGACCAACGATTGCGCGCTTATGCAGCCCAATATACGATCATGGAACACGCCCAAGAAATTTGTGCCTTAGCTATGAGAACCTGTGGCGGACGCACTTTATTGAAAAGCTTTCCTTTAGAGCGTCTCTACCGCGAAAGCCGTTGCGGCGCATTAATGTTGCCTTGGACCGCCGAAATTGCCGAAAACCGCCTTGGACAAGAAAGCCTTTTTGAACCCGGCGAAGCGCGGTCTTAGTGGAGTAGTTTCCAATGTATTTGCTCGAACGTATGGACCATTGGGCACGTGAAACACCCAATAATATTGCAATTTATTTCGAAAACGAAACAATAAATTTTAACAACTTTCGCAGCAAGGTTCAAAATACCATTGCTCACTTGGCAAATGACTATGGTGTAAAGTCGGGCGACCGCATTGCCTATCTCGGCATCAACCACCCCAACATACTTTATCTGGTTTATGCATGTTCTCATTTGGGTGCCATTTTTACCCCTTACAACTCCCGATTAGCGGAAGACGAATACCGCTATCTGGTCAAAAACTCAGAACCGAATATGTGTTTCTATGACTCCAATTTTTCGACCGTTTCCAATCAATTAGAAGATGCAGACTGCAAATTTGTTTCAGTTGATTGCTTAGATAGTTTGGCGACTGAACCAAATACTATTCCTGCCCATGCGGATGAAAACGCTCCACTGCTCTTGGTTTACACTTCAGGCACCACTGGCAAACCAAAAGGTGTTTTATTGTCCAACAAAGCTGTAGCAGCAAACATCGTAAACGGAAATACACTTTACAATTTCCAACCCGATCAGAATATTCTTATCACCCTACCGCTCTTTCACGTGGGTGGTCTTTGCATACTTCTATTACCAGGGTTGACTCAAGGCGCGACGATTTATCTGCATTCAAAGTTCGATCCTTCCTCAACAATCAACTGTCTCGAACATGATAACATCATGACGACAATTTTGGTACCTGCTCAAATGACCGCGATGATGGCACACCCTGATTGGGCCGATACTGATATGTCTTCAATGAAACATGTTGTAGTCGGGTCATCATTGATCCCCATAGCTCAAATCAAAGCTTGGCACGCAAAGGACATTCCTGTCAGCCAAGTCTATGGTGCAACCGAAACTGGTCCCACAGCAATCGGCCTTAACCCAGCACATGCAGTCTCAAAAGAAGGTTCTGCTGGGCAGGCTGCACACTTATGTTCTATCGAAGTACGACGCGCGAACAAATCAGAATGTAAAACTGGAGAAAACGGCGACCTTTGGGTGAAGGGTCCCAACATATTGTCCGGTTATTGGCGCGATCAAAGTGAAACTGATCTTGTTCTACAAAATGGTTGGTACAATACGGGCGATATCGGCCACATCGACGACGATGGATTTTATTGGATTGTCGATCGTTCAAAAGACGTAATAATTTCCGGCGGTGAAAATATCTACCCCGCAGAAGTAGAGAGCGCTGCACTTCAACATCCGTCCATCAGATCCATCGCGGTGGTCGGCAAGAGTGATTTCCGTTGGGGCGAAACACCGGTAGCAGCCATCGAGCTTAATCCGAACACCGCGTTGGACGAACATGAGTTCAAAGAGTTTCTCGCCGGCAAAATTGCAAAATTTAAACAACCAAAATCGATTGTCATTTTTGACACTCTTCCGCGCAACGGAATGGGAAAAATTGAGAAATCCACAATCAGAAAGAGCGTTAATGCACGTTCTCAAAACACATAGAAGATATGGCCATGCAACTTGATCAAGTGATGAACGAACGACGTTCCATTCGAGGTTTTACGAAGGAGCCCGTTACACGCAAACTGCTAGAAGACATTATCTCCCTCGCCAACCGCGCACCATCATCCATGAACACTCAGCCATGGCATCTGCATGTTCTGACAGGTGAGCCCCTGGAACAAGTACGAGAAGGCAACACAAAACACATGTTAGAAGGCGTACCTCCAAGTCGCGAAATTGAAGACTATGCCGCGTATGAGGGCGAGCATCGCAAACGCCAAATCGAAATCGCTGTGCAACTGTTTGAGGCGATGGGGATTGAACGCCATGACGCTGAACGGCGACAAGATTGGGTCATGCGCGGCTTTCGTCAATTTGATGCACCCGTTTCGATTGTCGTCTGTTTTGATAGATCGCTTTTGGACAACACAATCGCCCATTTTGACACGGGGGCCATGACCTATGGTTTGGTGTTGGCCGCATGGAGCAAAGGTTTAGGCGCTGTCATCAACGGTCAAGGCATAATGCAGAGTCCTGTAGTACGAGAAGTTGCCAACATCCCCGAAGATCAAGTAATTCTCACATGCGTTGCACTTGGCTGGCCCGACGAAGAATTTGTAGCCAACTCAGTCGTCTCGCGTCGCCGTGCAACCGAAAACACCACAAATTTCTTGGGGTTCGGAGACTAGAGTTGCAACCGAATTGGCTTTTGAGCCATTTATTCAAATGAAATTGAAACGCTCGAGAAAGGCCCAAAGTCAGCTTCAATAACTGTGCCAGACGGACATTCCAAAGGTGCAATAAACGAGCCGGATAAAACCACCTGCCCTGCTTCCAAACGCTGGCCATAGGAATACATACGGCGTGCGAGCCAAACCACAGACTTCACAGGATCATTCAGTACAGCCGCGCCCAAACCAGTACTCACCACTTCATTGTTCTTGCTGACAATGGCACCAGTCCAACGCAGATCAAATTCGCGAGGGTCGTGTTTGGCAGGTCCGGTCACAATTCCTGCATTCGCCGCGTTGTCTGAAACCGTATCAAAAATAATTCGAGATTGCTCCGTATCAGGGTCTTTGCGCAGAATACGTGTGTCCAGAATTTCCAGCGAGGGCGTGACATAGTCTGTCGCGTTCAAAACGTCTTCGCGGGTGGCGTCACCAGAAATTGTATCTTTTAAAACGAATGCAATTTCTGCTTCCACACGCGGTTCGATAAAACGCGTTTTCGGCACCACATCACCAGAGGTGAACACCATATCATCATAGAGCACACCGCTGTCTGGCGTTTCGATACCCAAAGCTTCCTGCATGACTTTTGACGTAAGTCCGATTTTCCAGCCGACAATGTTACGTCCCCGCGCAAGCTTCATATCAATCTGCGCCTTTTGAATTGCATACGCATCATCCAGCGTCATGTTTGGATGCGTTTTGCTGATCAGGCCAATTTGTGTCCTAGCCTCTTCCGCCTCAAGCAGGGCTTCAGCAGCAGTGTTGATCTGGTCTTGGCTCAGACTCACGTCTCATCCTCCACCCCATTACGCAACACACCAATGCCTTCGGCTTCCACTTCGATCACATCACCTGGCTTCAACCAAATCGGCGGATCGAAACGTGCGCCCGCACCCGTCGGCGTTCCACACACAATAACATCACCCGGCACCAAAGTGGTAAAGGTTGAAATATAATTCACAATATAGCGGAAATCATACATCATCCGGCCCGTACGATCTTGCTGACGCACTTCTCCATTCACCCGTGTTTCCAGATGAATATCATCCAATTGTTCAGCGGAACGGAACGGAACCAGCCAAGGACCAATAGCGCCTGTGCTGTCCCAATTTTTACCTTGAGTCACATTGAATTTGGCGTGGCGCACCCAATCGCGAATTGTACCTTCGTTACAAAGGCTCAGTGCCGCGATATGATCATAGGCATTTTCGCGCGCGATGCGGCGGCCACCTTTCCCGATCACAATGACAATCTCACCTTCATAGTCCAATTGTTCACTTTCAGGCGGGCGCACAATATTCTGGCCATGACCCGTAAAACTGCGTGGAAAGCGGATGAACATAGACGGTTTTGAAGGTGCCGCCTGTCCATCTTTATATTCTGCATTGCGGTCAGGAAAATTAACACCAATGCAGATGATTTTCTCTGGCCTTGCAACAGGGATGAGATACTCAACATCAGCTTCCTGGTGTGTTACAGGTTTGCCCTCTCCAGCTTCAATAACTTCTTCCAAAGCGCCAGCCACAACAACAGCTTGCAGATCATCAAACCGATCTTTGAAATCATCTAAAAGATCAACAATGCCATTGTCAGTTACGAGTCCGAAACGAACTTTGTCACCAATGCGAAATTCGGCAACCCTTGCTGGAATAGAAGTCATATTTTCAGTTTCCTTATGGAGCAATGATTGGTGAAGCTTTCATGTTGCTGGCAACAGCTTCAACACCTTCAAACAACGAGCCGTGTTCAAACCAAGACTTTGGTGCAGGTGCACCCCAGAGCGTCTGACGTTGCGGGTCTTGCAAATCCCATTTGATGGCTTCCAGATCCGGATCAACGGTTTGATAATCAGAACAGTAGATCTCAATACGGTGCCCATCCGGGTCTAAGATATAGAGAAAGAATGCATTTGAAATGCCGTGGCGACCGGGACCGCGTTCAATATTATCCACATAACCTGTGGTGGCCATCAGATCGAGAAGGTCCACAATATTCAGTGGTGTTGGCACCCAAAATGCCATGTGATGCAACCGCGGGCCCGTGCCGCTGGTGAACGCCATATCGTGAACACCACCTTTGCGGTGCATCCATGCTGCCCACAGTCGTTTACTATCATCGTCTTCTGTGTATTCCGTCGTGCGGAAACCCATTTCGTTATAGAACGCAACGGCTTCATCAACATCAGGTACAAAACAATTAAAATGGTCAATGCGCAGCGGCTTCACACCATTATACAAAGCATATTTTTGGTGGATGGGTTCAAGGCGTTCCATCTTAAAATAAAACTCGATTGGAATACCCAGATTATCATGAGTGAGAAGTGTCCGCCCTTGATGCGTCCGTTCAATCCACTCTACTTTATAACCCTTGGATACAAACCAGTCATGAGCCTTATCGAGTTCTTCCTCGGCGAAAACTTTAAAGCCCAGAATTTTCACGCTGATGTCGTCAGACTTCTGTAAAATAACTGAGTGATGACCGCGCTCTTCCATGGCGCGCAGATAAATGGCTCTGTCATCTTCAGTCGTCACCTGTAGGCCAAGCGTATCAACATAGAAGGCTCTAGACGCTGCAAGGTCTTTACACCCTACCGCAATATGGCTGAGACGAATTATGTTAAAGGGCGGATAAAGAACTGGATCAGGAATTGGCATCTCGATCTCCGTGTTAAAATTGAATGTGAGGGTCAACCGCCCAGTTTTGGAATTTTATGCTCAGCACGTGGGAAACTAACATTGACGGTTTCCATATAGAAATCGAATGACCAATCACCACCATCGCGGCCGATACCGCTGGATTTCACACCACCAAACGGTGTCGGCAAGTGCCGGATATTTTCAGAATTGACCCACATCATACCAGCTTCCAATTTATCAGTCATTCGCATGGCACGGTTCAGATCATTAGTCCAAAGGTAGGCCGCTAATCCGTATTGAACATCGTTGGCAAGCTCCAACGCGTCCGCTTCATCTTTAAACGGAATTGCGGTTAAGACAGGGCCGAAAATTTCCTCTTGGGAAATCGCCATATCGTTACGTGCGTTGGTGAACAAAGTTGGTCCGATATAGCAACCATCCTTACCTATTTTTTCACCGCCGGCAGCAATCGTTGCGCCCTCTTTTTTTGCGACCTCAAAATAGGACAACACTTTTTCTTCGTGCACGGGATGGATCAACGGCCCCACCACAGTTTCCGGATCGAGTGGGTGCCCAACCTTGATAGACTTCGCCACTTTGGCAACACGAGCCGTGAATTCTTCATAGATCGTGTCTTGCACCAACAGGCGCGACGAGGATGTGCAACGCTCTCCGTTAAGCGAGTAGATCATGAATGTAGCTGCATCCACTGCGCGATCCAAATCTGCATCATCAAAAACGATCACCGGGTTTTTACCACCCAATTCAAAATGCACACGCTTCAACGTGGCCGCACCCTGCCGCATTATGTGTGAGCCGGTATTGCTTTCGCCAACGAATGCAATGGCTTTGATGTCTTTGTGTTCAGTCAAAGATTTGCCAGCAGTTTCACCTAAGCCATTGACCACATTCAACACACCTTTCGGAAGACCCGCGCTTTCGGCAATTTCAACCAACAATTTAGCCGTCATGGGCGAAAATTCAGCAGGCTTTTGAACCACTGTACAACCTGCAGCCAGCGCCGGCGCAACCTTCCAGGTGGACAACATAAACGGTGTGTTCCACGGAGTGATCACACCAACCGGCCCAATGGGGCGGCGCGTTGTCGTGTTCATCTGTGTGGGTGTACGGGTCACCGCACCATCTTCCGAAGCAGGTGCTTGATCAGCAAAGAAGCGGAAATTTGCTGCGCCCCGCAAAGCCGCTTTCGACATAAAGCGCAGAGCTTGGCCTGTATCCATGCACTCCACAAAAGCAATTTCTTCTGCGCGGGCTTCAATAGCTTCAGCAACTTTAATCAGAATTTTACGACGTTCAGCACCAGGTGTTTTTGACCATGTTTTAAATGCCTCTTTCGCCGCTTTAGCTGCACGGTCAATATCTGCAGCATCACTTTTGGCAACTTGTGCCAGTACTGTCAGATCCACTGGAGAAATAATATCAAACGTTTCTCCACTGACGGCAGCAACAGTTTCACCGCCAATATGATTCATTACACCTTCTTTGGCAAAACGAGCCATAAAATCTTTAGCACGGGCAATGTTGTCTTCAAGAATGCTCATATTTTGGTCCTTCGATCTCTTCCGACAGGGCAAGTCTGAATTTGTATGTCCCTGCTCAAATACTGAAAGTTTTGTCGTTTTATTAAGAAGCTCAAAAATCCGGGTTTTGACATTTGTCGGCGCTTAATTGATAACATGTTAAATTAATTACATCTTGTCAACAATCAATCAATCCATAGTTTACACATGGAGAAACTATCAGCGCCTACAGCAACGACTTGAGATCAAAATCAGGGTTTGCGGCCACATCAGTTGGGATAGATTTCCCAGCTTCCAGCAAGCGCTTACCCACCATATAAACGCGCGGCTCGTTTATGGCATCAATCGCCAACAACTTATCACCTGCATAGTACAAATGAGAGATCGCGTCAGTCTTGATGCCTACCCGCACAACAACCTTATCGTACCCCCGGTTCAAACCAACAATTTGCAGTTTGACGTCATACTGGTCAGACCAAAACCAAGGTTTAGCATCGTAAGGTTTTGGACCTGAAACCATGTTCGTAGCAATCAGATTCGCTTGATCAATGGCATTGGGAACAGATTCAATACGAGTAGGATGTCCGTTGAAGAAAAATACCGCACAGTCTCCAGCGGCAAAAATATTCGGGTCACTGGTTTGGCAAAACCCATCCACAGTAATGCCACCATCCACCTCAAGGCCAGCCTCTTCCGCAAGCTCCGTATTGGGAATGATCCCGATACCGATCAATACAAAATCTATGTCGAGCGTTGTTCCATCTGAAAGTGCGGCTTTATTCAATCGGCCCGATTCTCTTGACAAATCATCCAACCCAACACCTTCTTTGAAAATGACACCATGGCTTTCATGAAGCTCACGAAACCAATCGGATGTTTCGCGACAAGCTACCCGCTGCAAAATACGATCAGCCGCTTCAATCACAGTCACTTTCAAACCTTTGGACACACAAACAGATGCAGCCTCCAGTCCAATATAACCGCCGCCCACAATCAGAACACTGCGACCTTCAATCAGTTCACCTCCAAACCCATCGGCATCTTTAAGGTCACGCAGATAGTGAATTCCAGACAACTCTTTGGTCAACGCATCTGGTAATTTTCGCGCACGCGACCCGGTAGCAAAAACCAGTTTATCCCAGTTGATTTTACTCCCATCTTCCAATTTAACTGTCTTAGAGGCGCGGTCGATAGAGACGACTCTAGTGCCACTGCGCAACTGCACATTATTCTCACTATACCAGTTTTCCGGTCTCAGCATCAGCTGCGACTTATTAATCTCGCGTGTGGCATATTTTTTAGAAAGCGGTGGACGTTGGTAAGGGACAAACGGCTCATCACCCAATATAGTCACAGGTGTCGTTTGGTCCAATGATCTGAACTTCACAGCAAACGATACTGCTGCTTGCCCACCACCAATAACGACTACACCGCTCATATTTTCATGTTCCAAAAATTACGTGACAGAGGTTAGCGTTTCAAACCTAGACAAAAGGCAAATAGAAGTCGCGAACTTCTTTTGCGGTTTTTCCGTCAAGACGCTCAAACTCATCGCGCTTTAGCGTAATCAAAGCTTCAGTGTACAACTCACCCACTGCCTTGCGCAAAGATTCATCTTTTTCCAAAATGTCAAGAGCCTTGCTCAAGTCTTCCGGAACGTGTCGTGTTTCGCGTGTATTCTCCAAACCATCCATATCTTCAGCATCTTGCAATATCATGGCGCCATCAACACCCAATTTTGCTGCTTGGAGAACGGCTGTAACAGCTTGATACGGATTGGTTGCGCAATCAGCCGTTCGGTGTTCAAGACGTGCAGATTTTGGAGACGATGTGGAAGTTCGCGTCGTGACCAACCGGTGGTCTTCCGCCCAGTTGGCCCAATATCCAGCGAGACTGGCTTCGCCCAAACGATCGTAGCTGTTGACTGTAGTCGCCAACAAAGCTGGCAGCGCTTCATGGTGATGAATAAGTCCCGCAACGCATTGCTTTGCCATATCAGACAAACCACCATCAGGTGCAATAGTATTGTTGCCACCTTTGTCCAAGAAACTAAAATTCACGTGCAAACCAGAACCACCACGCTCAGCAATTGGCTTGGGCATGAATGTGAGTAACAGACCTTTTTTCGCTGCGACTTCTCGCGCCATGGTCTTCATGAGAAACGCATCGTCACAAGCTTTCATTGCATCGTCAAAACGCATAGTTAGCTCGAATTGACCATTATCATATTCACCATTCATACTCTCTATCGGCAGATCGCAGGCACAGGCCGTTTCCCAAATATCATCCATAACTCCAAGCGGATCATTCTGCGGGCCAGTGCCGTAAACAAATGCCCCGGGCGTATCGTATGGCTGCCAATCACCGTTTTCATCTTGTTGGAAAAGATAGGCTTCGGTTTCCAAACCAACCATCGGTTTGTAGCCCATAGCTTCCCACTCACTGATTGTACGGGCCAATTGAGACCGCGCGCACAAACCAAACGGCTCACCATCTGCTTCAAGATGCCCAAGCGCTATTTCAGTTCCAGCCTGCCAACTGGTGCGGCGCTCTTTATCAAGTTTCAACTCCATATCCGGCAAACCATCGAAAAACCCAACGCCGGGAACAGGCAACAAATCACGGTCAAAGGACACCGCAAACACACCACGCGCAAACCCAAGTGAACCACCAGCAGCCACATCAACAGGAACATATTTTCCGCGGGGAAAATTGAGCATATCGTTGAATAAAGCGCGTGTGCGCGTAATATTAGTTTGTGTCATATCAGGCTACCTTCGTTCTCACGTTTAAGCGCTTTACGCCGCTTATGAAATTTGATCGTGTCCATGTTGGTTCATCAATCGCCTCAAACGTATCGATGCGTTTTATCAACTCTTGCAGGACGATACGAACTTCCAATTTTGCCAAATGCATACCCAGACACACATGCGCACCACCCTGCCCGAAAGCTAGATGGCGGTTTGGCGTACGGTCAAGAACCGGAGCGTGTGGGTTTTCAAAAACAGTTTCATCACGGCTACCTGAGATAAACCACAAAAGAACCTTGTCTCCTTCACGAATGATTTTCCCGTGTAGTTTATAGTCCTGCGTTGCTGTGCGCCGAAAGTGCATGGTGGGTGAGGCCAGACGGATAAACTCATCCGCACACATGTCCCAACAATTGCCTTCGCGCAACTGCGCGATCAATGCAGGGTCATGAGCCAATAGGTTCAAGGCCATGGCAATTGAATATCGTGTTGTATCATTCCCCGCTGCCACCAACAGGCAAAAGAAATTCTTAAAACCCAGTTCATCCAAACCGTCTTCACTATTCATCATGCGCGCAAGAATACCACCATCTGTAGCTATTCGCCGCTTTGCCAATAGATCATCTGCGTAATCATAAAGCTCCATACCGGCAGGGCTGCGGAACGGCATCATACGGTATGCACTTGTGTCCATTTTATCGACCACAGTGTCTGTGAAATCGGGATCGGTGTTGCCAATTAATGCATCCCCTTTTTCAACCAACCATTCTAAGTCTTCATCAGGCACACCCAAAATGCGCCCCAACATCATCATTGGTAATTGTTTTGCAATTGCATCCACCGCATCAAACTCTGAGGCCATCAAGGCTTTTTCCACAATGTCTGATGCCAGAGTCCGGATAACTTCTTCAAACTGCCCCACAACCGGTTTTGCAAAACTTGGGTTCACTTTACGGCGCACCGCGAAGTGTTCTTGCCCATCTGTTTCTTGAAAAGTGCGGCGCGCCATATATTCTTCATGGCTTTGGTCTTCAAGGCGAATGCCCTGGGCTGAACTAAAAATTGCACCTTCACGGTTGGCCAGCATGATATCGGCAAAACGTGTCAGGCTCCAAAAGCCTTTGGTTTCGGAGTCACCATCAGTCCAATTGACTGGATCTTTCTTCCGCAATCGCTCAAATGTCTTATGAGGTATGCCACCAGCAAAACTGTCATGGCTTAAAAGATTTAGATGACCATCATCATGCATTTTGAATGCCTTCTTTGAAAAAATTGGTCGTCCATTGCGCAAAGGTTTTGCCATTCGCTTGTAGATTCATACTTTTCCGGGCAGCAGCTACATCAGCATCGTGCATTTTGGATTCTGTGAAGTCTAAAACACACGACATAAATTCATGGGTAAATTCTGGATGTGCTTGGGTCGTGAAAATATGATTACCCTTCGCAAAACTGGCGAATTTGCATTTTTCGCTGGAACCCAGAACTTCACATCCTATAGGTAATTCCGTCACTTGATCCTCATGGAAAACATACATCGGCAGGCTATCAAGTTCAGGCGTCATCCAAGACCTATTGGCAACGAAACTCGTTTCTTCGATACCCACATTGTAACCTTCAGGAGATTTTTCCACCTTCCCACCCAATGCAAGTGCAATGGCTTGGTGACCAAAACACGCTCCCATCAGTGGCTTCTTGGCAACATCGCAACGACGAATAAAATCTATTAAAGCGTCGGAAAATATGTGTTCGTCCAAAACACTCAACGGACTGCCCGTGATCAAAAAAGCGTCTTGTTCATCCAGATTTTTTGGAACTTCCCCACCGATCGTCATATAAACTTGATATTGAAATCGATCATCTTGAAGATCAAATATATCGCGAAAACGATGGGCATCATCGGGAAAAGCGTCACCAACCTCGATGCTTTTGTCGTGGTTTGTTTGGAGTATGCCAAGCTTAATACGCTCCATAACAACAACCTTTGATAACTAACGCGAACAGTTGTTCTTTGTTATTTTTGATAACATGTTAATTTAACTTCTAATTGTCAATCACCTTTGATAATTTAGATAAAAGTCTTCGCGAAGCCACGAAAAATATCTCGTCACACCTTGTTTATAAAAAGCCAGTGACGAGACTTTATACAAACCATACCAATAACTCTTCGGGGACGGAATGCACTGAATTGGGACCTAAGCTAAAAATCTCTGTCCTTTCCATATTACTTGGTATCAGAATTGATACCAATGAAGTTGAGATTCCAATCAGCCAACTCCAATTGACGAGGCTTTAAGGACAACCGAAGGTCGAGAATTTTAGCTTGTTGAACAGACTGCAACTGGGAATTGTAATCATAGTCTTTAAATTCTTCCCACTCCGTCACGATCAAAGTGAGATCTGCCCCGTTCATTGCATCTTCAATCGAAGTCGACTGCGTATAATTATGATCATTGTTTTCGTATTTTGCCATCGGGTCGTAAGCTTTCACAACCATACCTTCATCCAACAGAGTGTGAATGATGCTGATGGCAGAGCTGTCGCGCACATCATCCGTGTTGGCTTTAAAAGCGATTCCCAAAACAGCCACACGAAGGCCGCGCAGGTTTTGACCGAGAATATCTTCCACACGACGTAATATCATGTAGCGACGATTGTCATTCACCGCGATGACAGCTTCCAAAATTTGCTGTTGTACACCATGGCGGCGCGCCATTGTGGCCAGAGCAAGCGTGTCTTTAGGAAAACACGAACCGCCATAACCGGGCCCTACCCGTAGGAATTGCTCTCCGATGCGACTGTCTAAACCAATCCCTTTGGAAACAGTTTCAATATCACCACCCACTGTTTGGGTCAGATTGGCGATTTCATTGATGAACGTTACTTTCATGGCAAGGAAAGCATTGGCCGCATACTTGATCGTTTCAGATGAGAACCAATCGCTGACAACAAAGGGAACACCAGCTTCGTCAAATGCGCTGTAAATATCGCGAATTGTTGCGATTGCATTTTTGTTGTTACCGCCCAAAACCACCCGTTCTGGATGGAAGAAATCTTGGATCGCACGACCTTCGCGCAAGAATTCCGGGTTGGAAACAATCGCAAGTTTTTTGTTCGGCACTAATTCGTCAAGACGGTTTTGCAACCGTTCGCACGTACCAATAGGAACCGTAGATTTCACAACCACAACTGCACCATTGGGGGCAATTGTAGAAACATCTTCAATGGCCGAATACAAATAGCTCAGATTAGCATTACCTGTTTTATCGTCTGTGGGCGTGCCCACAGCAATGAAAAACGTATTGCAATCACGAGCCGTGATAATATCGAGCGAAAATGAAATTCGACCTGCCTCGATCACTTCACCAAGTAGATCTTCCAATCCTTCTTCATAGATTGGGGGGACGCCCGCTTGCAACTGGTTGACGCGTTCTTCGCTCACGTCAATGCACAGCACATTGTGTTCTTGTTTTGCCAATCCAACCGCTTGGATAAGGCCCACATAACCAGCGCCAATAACCGCGATTGAAGAAGAATTTGTCATACTATGTCGCTTTCTGCAGTCCGATATTTTGCGGTTCTTCAAAGCGAATAACAGATGAATTGTGGCTCAACAATGAGCTTGTGTTTTGAACCAATCATAAAGCTGGTCCAGTAGTTCACTCTTTACACTAGATCTACCCAACTCACCATGCAGGAACATTAAGCGCACCAGTTAAACTGTAGCGACTGCAAAGCTAAATCACTGAGCAATGGATATACGCTTTAATGTATCCCGAGTCGCATTTTTTTGCTCTGAACTCGAACCTTCCAGCGCAGCACTTTCCTGTTCGCGAGCAAGGTCAAACAAATGAACCACCCGTTCATGTCCACTTTTGGTTCCGCGCGCAATTCTCGAATCCGCCTCACCAGATACGACACAAAGGCCATCTTCTTGAAGAAAACCCAAAATATCTTCCAATGATTTTGGATCAAGAAAAGTCTGTTCAGCAAGGGTAGATAAAGCAAGTGTCGATTGGCCATGGAGCGATGCCAATATACGCCACTGTGCAACCGTCAAACCACTGTCACGAACTGCATCGTGAAACTCGTTGCTCATCCGGTGATAAGCACGCGAGAGATGATAAAAGAACATATCTTCCACCAGACCTTCTGCATCATGATCAACGGCATCACTTTTACTCAATGTCGTAAGAGGTGCAGCAATGGCGTATGAGCCGCCACCAAAGACCAAACCTTCTTTGGTTTCAGTATCAATAGACTTGACTTCACCTACAATGATCCAGTGATCACCACCTTCGTAGACAGACCAAGTTTTACAATCAAAACGCGCAGCACAACCTTCCAGGATTGGCACATTATTCTCGTTCATTGAGAAAACAGTATGCGCAAATTTGTCAGCACCGCTTTTTGCAAATTTATTGGACAAATCGGTTTGATCACTTGCCAAAACATGAATGGAAAAATACTCAGCTTTTTTAAAAGCAGGTGCACTTCGCGCTGTTTTTGTGACACTCCACAGAACCAAAGGGGGCTCTGTCGATACAGAGTTAAAACTGGACGCGGTCATACCGACAGACTGACCTTCATGATCAGTTGCAGTGACAATTGTTACCCCGGTTGCGAAACTGGACAACGCATCACGAAATCCACGAGCGTCAAAATCGTTGAGCTTTGCCATAAGTTCAACTCACGCCAGAGACAGAAGATTATCGACACGACCGGTCAATGGGTCTTTGTCGTAGAGATCATAATAAGCAGATGCCATTAAAGCGGGTGGACCAAAGAAGAAACGCTCGTATAGCGCTTGTCTTGTACCGAATCCGGAAATAGCTACGTCATGAGCCAAACGATAAAGCGCCACACGGTCACGCGATTCCAAATTGGTCAACTGAAAATACTGTGCAACATCATGTGCTATTTCATTTGAAAAATCGGCTTCTGCCGGTGTTGCCATTAATGAGGATGATCCAAGCAATTGCATAATTTCGATCATGCGGGGATACATCCGTGGATACAAATTGCGCGATGTTTCCAATGGCCCGCGTAGTGGCACAAAATTCCCATATTCGTCTTCATGGGATTGTGCTTCAGCAGAGTACAATAGCGCACGTATAGTTTCAGTCATTTGCATGACTTCAGCAATCAACCCTTTGGTATAGAGATCTTTGTCACGGCCGGTAGCTTTCGCAATAGAACAAAGAATGCCCGTGATGAATTCAGATTTTGCCAGCTTACCGCAAGCCACTTGATGCATCATATGAACCACCGCGTTGGTTGCACCAAACGCTTGATTGCAAAGTTCCGGTTGACCATAAAGGAAAATTCTCTCCCACGGCACCAGCACGTTTTCAAAGATGACTACAGCATCCATCTCCTCATATCGGGAAGACAAAGGAGCGTCGAAGTGAGATTTGCCTTCGTCGTAGGTATCGCGGCAAATCAGTTTCAATCCGGGAGTGGCGATAGGCAACGCGAACGCAAAGGCGAATGGAATATTGTCGTCAGACGCTTTTAAAACAGTCGACGGGAAAACTTCAATTTCATCAGCAAGAGGACCCAGAGTGGCTAGCAAACGCGCACCGTTCACAATGACACCAGCGTCCGTTTCTTTGACAATTTGCAACGCAACCTTGTCAGAAAACTTGCCGGATGCCGCTTGTTGAAAATTAACGCTCGGGTTAACGAGCGTATGCGTCAACACCTTATCATTCTTACGCGCAAAATTGTAAAAATCGACCATGTTGCGGGCCATAGCTTCCCCGCCTTGCCCTTTGAAACCTTGTGCCAAAAAACTGGTGGCCGACGCAAAAGACATCAATGAAGCATTTTTGTAATCTGGCGTGCGACCAAACATGCCGTTCGACCATTTAGCCCATTCATAATAGGCGCGACCACGGGCTTTCACATCGTCAAGAGATTTCGGCATCTGATATGCCATGGCGCAACGATCACCATCGTCATCCACATAGGTGACCGTGTCGATAAATTCGGGTTTGTGTTGGTTGTCCAGGAAGCTTGCAAGCGTCGCAGCGCCACGTGCCATACCCGGTTCCGTAGTGACATCTGCAACACGCTTGCCACGGGTCCACACTTCACGGTCATCACGCAAACCTCCCAAATATTCCGCACCTGTACGAATTCCAAAATGTTGGCGGCCCATAATTTCTGTAACTGACATCTATCTCTTCCTCTTCAACCAAATTTCATCGTTTCAATTATTTTCCGTCATCAATTCGTGTTCATGTTCGCTCTCACCGGTGGATATTTTATCCAGAATAGTTTGCAGGGTCTGCCATTCTTCAGGAGAAACGGAATGTGCAATACGATCATGAATCTCTGCAACTTGCGGAGTCATTTCTTGCTGTAAAGTGCGTCCCATCGCAGTCGCGACCACGTATACCTGACGTCGGTCTTCTACAGAGCGAACCCGACTCACCAACCCTTTTTTCTCCAAACGATCAATAATGCTGACCAGGCTTGGTGGTGACAGCAATGTGCGCTCTGAGAGTTCAGACGAGGTTACGCTTTTGCTTGTCCAAATGACGCGCAACACGCGCCATTGTTGCTCAGTCACTTCGTATCTGGAAAACAATTCCCGATAGACCGGCATCACACGATCCAGCGCGCGGCTCATAATCATTGGAAAGGATTGGTCAAAACTGATCATAACATTCAATATCGAATTATTAATGTATTAATTAAATATCAAACACTATCGAATTGCAAGTTTTGGACAGACACCAATTCGTGAGGGTAATTTTGATGTGGAGTAAAGCGCAGGCAGATTTAGTAAGAGCGCGGCATGTCCAAAACGTGCTCAGCCAAATAAGACAAGATCAGATTGGTTGAAATTGGCGCCACTTGATAAAGGCGCGTTTCGCGAAACTTACGCTCAATGTCGTATTCTTCTGCAAATCCAAAACCACCATGGGTTTGAACACAAACATTGGCTGCTTCCCAAGAAGCATCCGCGGCCAGCATTTTGGCCATATTCGCTTCCGCTCCACAATCTTCTCCAGCTTCGAACAATTCGCATGCACAGTGAGTCATCAATTCAGCTGCACGCATATTTGCATAAGCCCTTGCAATGGGGAACTGCACCCCCTGATTCTGACCAATGGATCGCCCGAAAACTTCACGTTCAGTTGCATATTTAGAGGCCATTTCGATGAACCATTTTGCATCCCCAATACACTCACTGGCAATCAAAATGCGCTCAGCATTCATACCGGACAAAATATACTTGAAGCCCTTTCCCTCTTCCCCAATGAGGTTTTCAGCGGGCACCGAAACATTTTCCAAAAACACTTCTGTCGTCGAGTGGTTCATCATAGTGCGAATGGGTTTGAGCGTCATGCCGGACTTTTTGGCCACATTCATATCGATGATGAACACAGACAAACCCTCGGTACGTTTAGCAACTTGATCGCGCGGTGTGGTGCGCGCCAATAACAGCATAATGTCTGAATGTTCAGCACGGCTGGTCCACACTTTTTGTCCATTGATGACATAGCGATCACCGTCTCTACGCGCAAAAGTCTTGATGGAAGTGGTGTCCGTACCGCTTGTAGGTTCAGTCACACCGAATGCCTGTAACCTCAATTTACCGGACGCAATTGCAGGCAAGAATTGTGCCTTTTGTGCTTCGCTCCCATGGCGCAATAAAGTGCCCATGATGTACATTTGGGCATGGCAAGCGCCGCCATTACACCCCTGCATCTGTATCTCTTCAAGAATAGCCGCTGCTCCACTCAGCGTCATACCAGAACCGCCATACTCTTCAGGAATAAGTGCTGAGAGATAACCTGCTTCGGTGAGTGCATCGACAAAACGCTTAGGATAAGACATCTCCCGATCAAGCTCACGCCAATAAGTTCCCGGAAATTGCCGGCACAATTTGGCCACTTCATCTCGAATATCTCCGTAGTTCTTTTTGTGATGAGCTGTCATGTTAAATTCCCAATACCTATCTCAGGCAAGTCGAAGAAAGATATTAAGGACGTTCGGAAAACGAATGTCCAAAGCTTCGCTCGTAATCCTCTTCATCCCAAACACCAATGATGATACCTTCAGGCTCCGTGCCGGTCACCGCATCCAACTGCTCAAATGTCCGTGTGGTTCTGTTGTGATGTTGGCCTGCCCATTCAAAAATTCGATCCCGCATAACTTTTCGTATGGCAACATGTTCCGACAACTTACTGGAACCAAGATCATTCAACTCATTTGGGTCATATGCTAGGTCGAACAACATCGGTCTAAACCCGTGTGAGTGAATGTATTTCCAATGTTCATCAACACACATCACCATGCGGGCATCTTCAGGTGTCACATCAAGAATTTGGCGTGGTTCACGCATTACATAGTCGATTTCTGAAATCGCATACTCGCGAACTGTCTCGATCTCACCCCGTAAGATCGGCATCAGGTTTTTACCCTCTAAAATATGTGGCTTCTGATTGCCGCCAAAATAGTCCAGAAAGGTTGGAACTAAATCTATCCCTTCAACCAGCGCTTCAGACACTGTTCCACGGGTTTTATCTGCCGAAGCGTCAGGGTCGCAAACCACGAGCGGAACCCGCACTGAACAATCGTGAAACAAGTCTTTCTCACCCATCCAATGATCGCCAAGATAGTCGCCATGGTCTGATGACATGATGATCATCGTATTGTCCATCAGCCCTTCGGCTCCCATGAAATCAAACAACCGGCCAAGGTGATCATCAATCTGTTTGATCAACCCCATATAAGAGCCAAGCATGGCATCACGCACTTTGTCTTGGGCAAATGCTTTGCAAACACGAGATTCCATATAAGCCCCAAAAACGGGTTGCGGATCTTGCTTCTCGCACTCATCCCGATTGACTGGAATCCAAGTTTCAGATGGATACATATCATGGTACGGTTCAGGAACCACATAAGGCCAATGAGGCTTTATATAAGATAAGTGACACATCCAAGGTTTGTCACCCGCCCCTTTCATGAAGTCCATCGCACGATTTGTCATATAGGCCGTTTCAGAATGCTCTTCAGGAACACGTGCCGCAACTGTGTTGTTTTTAATCAACCAGCCAGACAGAACCTCACCGTCATCACCATCACTTGAGTTTGCCCAGTCATGCCAAGGGTTCTCAGCTTCAAAACCATGTCGACGCAAATACTCATCATAGTCGGAATCTTGAACTTTACGGGTGGTATGAAGCCCATCGTCGCGTTCAAACTCTTCAAACCCGCATTGTTTGTGATTCACTCCCACATCAGAGTTGGGATCAATGCCCAACCATTCCATACCTTCTGTGTCGGCCATCATGTGAGTTTTGCCTACCAAGACACTGCGCACGTCGAGTTCACGTAAATGATCACCAAGCGTATATTCACCAATCCGCAACGGAAAAAAGTTCCAAGTGGCTCCATGACTGCGGCAGTAGCGTCCTGTATAATAAGACATGCGCGACGCGCCACACACGGGCGCATTCACATAGGCACGATTGAACTGCACACCCTTGGCAGCAAGCTTGTCAATATTGGGTGTGTGCAAATGCGGATGGCCATAACAGCTCAAATAATCCCAACGCAGTTGGTCCGCCATAATCCAAAGCACATTTTTCTCGCCAGACATGTGTCACACAATTTATTTGAAAATCAGAAGGGGCATTTGCAGGCAAACATCTATCGCTCGTCAAGTCTCAATTCAGAATACAAACCACATTGTGTCAGCTTTCGATTCTGTATACGTTCCACTCTAGCTGCTTGTCTGAACGGATTTTGTATGACGCGTAACGTTTCGCAACCAAATATTGAAGCCACCTTAGATGTGTTGGGCCTTCATAAATCTTTCGGAAAACTCGATGTCTTAAAGGGTGTTTCGCTAAACGCTCATCAAGGCGATGTCGTTTCCATGATTGGGTCCAGTGGTTCCGGTAAAAGCACGTTTCTGCGATGCATCAATTTGCTTGAGCTCCCAACCAAAGGCGAGATCAAACTCCATGGGGAAGCATTGAAGTTTAAAGCAGGTTCAGACAGTTTGCTTCCTACTGACAAAAAACAGGTCCAGCGATTTCGTGCCCAATTGGGAATGGTGTTTCAAAGCTTCAATCTTTGGCAACACATGACCGTTTTGGAAAATGTGATAGAAGGCCCAATACATGTTTTGGGCATAAACAAACAAGAAGCACGCGAACGCGCTGAGAACATTCTCAACCGGGTCGGTCTTTGGGAAAAATGCGACCAGTACCCTTCGTTTTTGTCTGGCGGCCAGCAACAACGGGCAGCAATTGCACGCGCGTTGGCAATGGAACCCAAAGTGATGTTGTTTGATGAGCCAACGTCAGCCCTCGACCCTGAATTGGTTGGAGAAGTTTTGAAAGTTATCCGTGGCCTCGCTGAGGAAGGTCGCACCATGATCATGGTAACCCATGAAATGAAATTTGCCCGCGATGTTTCAACGGAAGTTGTCTATTTGCACGAAGGCAAAGTCGAAGAACGCGGACCGCCCTCCAAAGTTTTCGGCGATCCAGAAAGTGATCGATGCCGCGCATTTGTGCAATCGGTCCATTGAACTAACTAAAGAACAAAACAGGGAGACTAAAAATGAAGAAACTAATCACAATACTCAGTGGCACAGTTGCAGTACTTGCACTCAGCACCCAACTGGCAAGCGCCGAAATCAAAATCGGTTATGCTGCAGAAAACTATGCACCTTTCACTGAAAAAGGTGCTGATGGCCAATGGAAGGGCTTTGAAGTCGATATCCAAAAAGCAATTTGCGCTGCAATGGAAGAGAAATGTACAGTTGTTGAAGTTGCGTGGGATGGAATTATACCAGCTCTTCTTTCCAAAAAAATCGATGCCATTACTGCGTCTATGTCCATCACCGACGAACGCAAGAAAACCATTAATTTCTCTGATAAGTATTACAGCACACCGGCAGTTATCGTTGCAGGTAAAAAATCTGACATCAGCGGCGATCCGGAAAGCGTAAAAGGCAAGATCATCGGCGTTCAAGTGTCGACGATCCACGCCAACTACGTTGAGAAACATTTTGGCGGCGCTCAAATCAAAACCTACAGCACATTTGACGAACACAATCAGGATCTCGTTGCAGGTCGCGTTGATGCAGTCGTTGCTGACTCGTTGGCATTTCAAGGATTCCTGAAAGGCGACAGCGGCTCTACTTTTGAAGCTAAGGGTGAGTTGAATGATGTCGCTGTCTTTGGCCCTGGCGTTGGTGTTGGTGTTCGCAAAGAAGACACTGAACTGGTTACTAAGTTCAACGCTGCAATCAAGAAAATCCGCGCAGACGGAACTTATGAAGCGATTGCCAAAAAGTATTTTGACTTCAATGTCTACGGCGAATAAATCCCGCTTATAATTTAACGCCGGAGAGAGCAATTTCTCTTCGGCGTTTGCCTTTCACTCATCCTCTTTTAGAAACCAGTCCGTTCAACCGTGGAAAATGCTTTAGAACTTCTTGCATTCTCACCGCCCGGTTGGGGCGGCGCTCTGCTTCGCGGATTGGTGACAACCATTCAAATCGCGCTTGGCGCATATTTCCTTGGCCTTTTCCTAGGTTTGTGCGGTGCGCTCGGAAAACTCTACGGGGGCCCGATACTGCGCGGGGTATTGGAATTTTATACTACCCTTTTTCGCGCCGTTCCCGAACTGGTTCTTATACTGCTCCTCTATTACGCAGGCTCAGACCTTTTGAATATCGCGCTCGAAAGTATGGGTTTTGAACGCTATGATATGAGTGCTCTGACAGCTGGAATTTACGTCATTGGCTTTGTTCAAGGCGCCTATTCAACAGAAGTCTTGCGCGCTGCAATTGGTGCCGTTCCATCAGGACAGATGGAAGCAGCCCGAGCTATTGGAATGTCGTCCTTTCAGGCCCACCGTCGTGTTCTCATTCCTGCAATGTTGCCATTTGCACTCCCAGGATTGGGAAACCTCTGGTTGATCACCACAAAGGATACGGCACTTTTGGCCGTTGTCGGTTTGAGCGAATTATTGCTGGTTACCAGACAAGCCGCGGGTTCAACAAAAGCATTTTTCACATTGTATTTAGCGGCCGGCGCTTTGTATCTCATGTTGACCCTCATTTCATTGGCAGTCTTCGCCCTAATTGAACGTCGCTACCGTCGCGGCCAACCGGTGCAAGGATAGTCACATGCAGTGGTATTGGCTTCCTGAATTCATGCCCAGATTCATCGAAGGGCTTTGGGTCACTGTCCAATTGCTAGGACTTTCCATCTTCTTTGGAATGCTCCTAGCAATTCCGCTTGGATTGGTCCAAGTCACAGGACCACGTCCGTTGTCTTGGCTGGCCCGCGGATTTTGTACAGTCATTCGTGGCACCCCGTTATTGATCCAACTCTGGTTGATTTACTATGGACTTGGCTCATTATTTCCGTCCGTTCCGTGGATACGAGAAAGCGCGCTTTGGCCCGTATTACGTGAAGCATTTCCCTATGCCGTTCTCGCATTTTCAATCAGTGTTGCTGGCTATGAAGGTGAAATCATGCGCGGTGCATTTAGGGGCGTACCAAAAGGAGAATTAGAAGCTGCGCGTGCATTGGGTATGTCCCCGTTCAAGGTGCTGCACCGCGTTTGGTTGCCACGTGCTTTGCAAAATGTTTTCCCCACACTCACAGGCGAATTCATTTTGACTTTAAAAGCAGTGCCACTTGCGTCGACAATCACGATATTCGATGTTTATGGGGTCGGGGCAATCGTGCGGCAGGAAACATACCGCATCTACGAACCACTACTGTTTGTCGGTCTCATATATCTGCTTTTAACATTGGCTCTGGTTCTCGTTTTCAGGTATTTCGAAAACAAAATTCCAAAACGCGCTTGATCCAATCCGAATGCGTCGACGTTTGTCGATCGTCGTATATTTGTGACCATTACAGTATTTTTACGGTTCCATCCTGACTGGATGCTGTTGCCGCATCAGCAAGTCTTTGCGACTTCAACCCATCAAGACCATTTGGCTGTGGCATTGAACCAGACTCCAAACTATCCACAAAATGTTTCAACTCCATGAGATAGGCTTCAGCATATCGTTCAAGAAAAA
This sequence comes from uncultured Rhizobiaceae group bacterium, assembly GCA_938010435.1. Classification (GTDB taxonomy): domain Bacteria; phylum Pseudomonadota; class Alphaproteobacteria; order Rhizobiales; family Rhizobiaceae; genus Pseudahrensia. Next base: position 111,414 of record CALLUS010000013.1, read on the forward strand.
ACGCTTGAGTAGGTGATTTTGAAAACCCGCTTTCGTTCGCAATTTCCACCGTACTTTCCAACACGTTGTCTGCACGAATAAGTCCCTTGGAACCATGAACCTCAATGCGTTGGTCATACCCATAACTCGCGCGGCGTGAGTTCGTAATTTGACAGATTTTTCCGCTAACGGTTTTTAAGGTCACCGCAGCCGTATCAAAATCGCCCGCTTCACCAATAGCAGGATCGACCAAGCAAGAGCCCGTAGCGTGCAGTTCAACAGGGTCTTCACCAAGCAGAAATCGTGCCATATCAAAATCATGGATCATCATATCGCGAAAGATTCCGCCGGAAGACTTGATATAGCTAACAGGTGGCGGTGACGGATCGCGAGACAGGATTGTCACCAGTTCAACATCACCCACAACACCAGCACGCAGCTGTTTCTCCAGATGCGCAAAGTTAGGGTCAAACCGTCGGTTAAATGCGGTCATGAATGCGACATTGGCATTTTCAACGGTTTTCAAACAGTCGCTAATACGCTCGGTCGACATATCAATCGGTTTCTCGCAGAAAATTGCTTTTCCGGCCACCGCCGCTTTGTGAATAAGATCATAATGAGTATCCGTTGGCGTGCCGATGATCACTGCATCTACGTCAGGACTATCAATCAATTCATCGCTGGTCATCACCTTGGCATTGAGAGTTTTACTCAAAGCTTGCGCAGCTTCAGGCATGAAATCGCAGACCGCTGCGGCGCGTGCATTGTCCATCCGCAAAAGGCTTTTGCCATGCACTTGACCAATGCGTCCACATCCAAGAATTCCGATATTCAACATAAATATGTCCTTAAACGTTTGGCTTGCTCAAAGTGCGAACAACACTTCGTGCTGCACTCACAAGTGGGTCGTGAAGATCCTTCAAAATCGCAACACGATCAAATCGTTCCGGATCAGAATCAATCGATTGTCGCAGCGCATCTCCAAATGCCATGCGCAATTCCGTACCAATATTAAATTTGCAAATTTTGGATTGGGCAGCGAGCAATTTGCGTTGCTCAATCGAAACACCTGAACCACCATGAATAACCAGCGGCACATGTGTCACAGATTCAATCGCGCGAATGCGCTGTTCGTCCAGTTGCCCAACTGCATTTTCTTGCAAATGTACATTTCCAACAGAAATTGCCATTGCATCCACATTGGTTTCGGTTGCGAATCTTTGCGCTTCCATAGGATCTGTACCTGCAGAGTTTTCGCCATTGGCGTATCCCACAAATCCAATTTCACCTTCACATGAAATATTTGCATTATGCGCCAGTTCCACAACACGCGCAGTTTCATCAATATTCTGTTGGAGTGGTTTTCGCGAACCATCGAACATCAAGGACGTGAACCCAGAATCCAAAGCTTCCTGACATTCATCAAATGTGTAACCATGGTCTAAATGCGCCACCACTGGTATAGATGCATTCTCTGCTAAATATCGAAACATTTTTCCCAATATGGGAAGCGGCGTGTGTTCGCGACAAGACGGCCCTGCCTGCAAAATGACAGGGCACTGTTCTGCTTCAGCGGCTTCAACATAAGCCCGCATGTCTTCCCACCCCAAACACACCAAACCTGCAACGGCATAACCATTGTCGAAGGCGGGGTTCAGAACATCGCTTAGCGTGGCCAGTGTCATTTAAACTTGGCGATCATATCTTTGATGCCGGGAATAATTTCCAACTGCGCTTCATGAGTCGGTTGGAAATATTGCACCAGTGAGCGTTGGCTCAAACCGCCAAGAATTGTGAAATAGTACATTTCATAACCCGGTAAAACCGCACAAGGGTGATACCCGCTGTCGAGGCAAATAGTGGACCCATCGACAATATGATAAGCATCGCCAGGTTCATTATCTTTACGTTGCAACATTTGAACACCCGATCCGTAGTTCGGACGGAAGCGGAAATTATATGTTTCATCATGCCGTGTTTCCAGCGGCAAGCGATCGGTGTCATGTTTATGAGATGGGAAACCAGACCAACCGCCTTGCCCGACTGTATACAACTCACTGACCAAAAGGCGACCGACTTTATCAGCCTGTTTCTGTCCTAAAATGTGTTTGATTTTGCGATGTGTTTTGGTGTCGTCAGATCCGTATTGAACCAAATCAAGTTCATCATTACGAACGGCGAAGGCGTCGAGGACTTTATCGTATTTGGCACCGGCAACAAATACTTCAGCTTCATCTGATGTACACACCAGTTCAGCTTTTGCAGCTGTCGGCACATAAACACCCTCAGGCTCACCATCCCAAACGTCCACACCACGACCACCAAGGTTAGACGCTTTGAAACCTTCTACATCGATATCGATTGAACCCGTTGCCGGCACGACGCAGGTTTCAAATCCGGGAACAGAGTATTCAAACGCTTGCCCTTTTTTCAGCTTCACAATGTTAAAATAGTTCAATGGAACAATCGCATCGCCGACATCCACAATGGGTTTGTTCTGGTTGTCAAATGGAGCGATATGCATAATGTCTTTTCCTATTTCAATTAAATTTCAACAACACCGGAATGGGTCGTCAAAAATTCTTCCAGCTGTTTTTTATTGGGCATTGCAGGCGCGCAACCAGGTTTAGCCACAACAATTGAGGCACAAGCAGAGCCGCGTAAAATGCTTTCGCGCAATTCACGGCCGTCAGCCAAAGATGACATCAAACCCGCCATGAAACTGTCACCAGCACCTGTTGGTTTCAAAGCCTCGACCGGATAAATCCCAGTTCGAATTTCCTCGCCATTTACGAAAGTCACAGCCCCCTTTTCGCCCATCTTATAGACGACGAGAGAGGCCGATGTTGCAGCCAATTCGCACGCTTTGTCCATGCCCTTTTCTATTCCGCCAGCCATGAACCCAAACTCTTCGTCATTGCCGACAATGACATCACTCATAGCCCCGGCCTTTGACAAAACCTCTTCAGCAACTTTTGGTGAAGGCCATGAATAAGGGCGATAATCCACATCAAATATAATTGGTAAACCGGCCTTTTTTGCCAATTCAAAAGCCTTGAATGTTGCACTGCGAGATGGTTCAGCCGCAAACACTGTGCCAGCCGTGATCAAGGCACCAAACTGGCTATAATTCACGTCTTGCACATCTGCTTCGGTCACTTGAAAATCAGCCGCACCATTTCGATAAATAACCGATTGATGATCATCCACTCGGCTTTCATACAGTGCAATTGAATTGCGAAACTCACCGCCCACAGGTTTCACCAATGAAGCATCAACGCCATAATCTTTCAAACGGTTGGTGCAAAATCGGCCAACCGCATCATCTGATACGGAGGTCAGTAATGATGCCTTGCCGCCGAATTTACAAATGCCCACAGCAATGTTGGCAGAAGAACCTCCAAGGTCGCAGACCCAGTTGACCGCATCTTCGGTTTTTGTACCCGGCGGGTCTGGAAACATATCCATGCCAGCGCGGCCAACAACCAGAAAGTTGTTTTGTTTAATACCCTCAAGAATGTCCATCATACACCTTTACGCTGGCGCGCACGTTCAGCTTCGACTTCTGCATGGGCATCACGTATTTTCTGATGTTCTGACACTTCTGGCGTACCGACTTCCCACCACGTATGCCCTTCTGTCGTCCAACCTTCAAATGCATCGACCTGCATCACAATTACAGATGTTTTGTCAGCAGCTTTCGCGCGTTTAAATGCTTCCGCCAATTCAGCAGGCGAAGCAACAGTTTCAGCTAACGCACCCATAGATTTCGCATGAGCTTCAAAATCAACGGCAAAGGGTTCAGACACGGTCGGGCAATCGGAAATCAAATTGTTGAAGCTTTCGTTACCTGTGTTGTTTTGCAACTTGTTGATAACCGCAAAACCACCATTGTCCAGCACCAGCAAAATCAATTTCTTGCTCGTAAGAACGGAAGAATAAACGTCCGAGTTCATCAGCAAATAAGAACCGTCACCAGCAAACACAATGGTATCAGAATCCGGTTCGTTTTCTGACTGCGCAATGCGCGCGCCCCAACCACCTGCAATCTCGTAACCCATGCACGAAAATCCAAATTCCACGTCTACGGTGCCCACATCTAAAGTGCGCCAATTGGCAGTCACTTCCGCTGGCAGCCCACCCGCTGCGGCCACCACGCGGTCACGTTTATCACAAAGGGAATTCACTACTCCAATGGCTTGGGCATACGAATTCGGCCCGTTTTTCGGGTTCACATTGTCCTGTACGTAAGTGTTCCAATTATCACGTTGTTTTTGTGCAAATGCGACCCACTCTTTGGGTGCTGTATAATCACCTAAGGCTTTGCCAAGCGCATTGAGACCAAGCTTCGCATCTCCCACTACGGGAAGAGCTAGATGTTTGCCGGCATCATGACGTGCAGCGTTGAGGGAGATCAGTTTTGCGTCTTTATTAAATGCCGTCCAGGACCCTGTTGTAAAGTCTTGCAGGCGTGACCCGACAGACAAAATAACGTCCGCTTTTTCAGCAATTGCATTGGCGCTGTTGGAGCCAGTCACCCCGAGTGGGCCAATGTTCAATCCATGTTCGTTGAGCAAGTTGGCCCTTCCGGCAATTGTTTCAACGACTGGAATATTGTGGGTCTCGGCAAATTCTGTAAGTTCAGCAACGGCGCGTGAATACTGAACACCGCCACCTGCAATAATGATCGGCTTTTTTGCAGACTTCAGCGATGCAACAGCATCCACGATTTCATCTTCATCTGCTTGAACACGACGAATGCGGTGGGTGCGTTCCTCGAAAAATTCAACCGGATAATCGTAAGCCCACCCCTGAACATCTTGCGGCAAACCAAGAAAGGCAGGTCCGCAATCAGCAGGGTCCAACATGGTAGCAAACGCGGCTGGAAGAGATTGAATAATTTGCGCAGGGTGTGTGATCCGGTCCCAATAACGGGAAACCGCCTTAAAACCGTCATTCACGCCCAATGCCGGGTTTCCAAAATGTTCCAGTTGCTGCAACACAGGGTCCGGCAGGCGTGTGAGAAACGCATCGCCGCACAACATCAACATTGGCAATCGATTGGCATGGGCCAATGCTGCCGATGTATATAAGTTTGCCGTGCCCGGTCCCGCAGACGCGGTGCAAAACATAAAGCGCTGGCGCAGATGATATTTCGAGTAGGCCGCAGCCGCAAAACCCATACTTTGTTCGTTTTGACCGCGATAAAGTGGCAAACTGTCACGATGGTCGTAAAGTGCTTCTCCCAAACAAGTGACGTTGCCGTGGCCAAATATACCAAACCCGCCACCGCAAACTCTTTGCTTAACACCATCAATTTCAATAAATTGCGCAGCAATATAACGAATGATCGCTTGAGCTGTTGTCAATTTGATTGTGTTCATACCACCACTCGTTTTCTTTCCGTGAATCTGACCATTATTACATTTTCATCATTGTTCACGCATAAATTCTCAGTTAGAACGATACAAGTTTTGCAACCGGTTGCAAACATTTTCTACAAAGGCTGCACAATGAAAGAAATCGGCATAGGAATTATTGGTGGTGGCTATATGGGGAAAGCTCATTCCGTTGCCATGAGCGCAGTTGCATCTGTTTTCGATCTGCCTCTACGTCCGAGATTGGAAATGATTTGCGGGTCAAGTCAGGCGTCCTCTGAAAAATATAAGCAAGCCTATGGTTTCAACAGAGCCGCACGAGACTGGCAGGAGCTTGTGGCCGATGAAACTGTCGAAGCCATCGTCATCGCCTCTCCGCAAGAAACCCATAGAGAAATTGCAACAACAACATTTGCTTTGGGAAAGCCGGTCTTTTGCGAAAAACCACTGGGCGCCAACCTGTCTGACAGCATCGCCATGGTCGAAGCGGCAGAAGCTGCAAATTGCATCAATATGGTGGGCTTCAATTATATTCGCACACCTGCTTCCCAATACGCACGAGAGTTGATCGCAGGTGGCCGTATCGGTGACATCACATGGTTTCGGGGTGAACACACGGAAGACTTCTTCTCAGACCCTGAGACGCCCGCCACTTGGCGAACTCTTGATGATGCAAATGGCACAATGGGCGATCTCGCCCCCCACATGATCAATGCCGCGCGCGCTTTGGTTGGACCAATCACAAGCTTGGTCGCTGAAGTAGAGACGGTCCATACAAAACGCCCTGGTGGCGAAGTTACAAATGACGACCAAGCACAATTTATGTGTCGTTTTGAAAATGGCGCCATGGGCAGCTTGTTTTTCAGCCGCGTCGCAACAGGTCGCAAGATGGGGTATATTTACGAAATCACGGGCACCAAAGGCGCGATACGGTTTGATCAGGAGGATCAAAATGCTATCTGGCTTTACACTGCCGAAGGACCGGAAGCTGAACGCGGTTTTCGCAAAATTCTCACAGGTCCTGCACACCCGGATTATTTGCCATTCTGCCAAGGCCCCGGCCATGGTACAGGTTATCAAGATCAAATTATCATCGAAGCAAAAGACTTTCTCGAAGCAATCAATTCGGGCAAAAACAAATGGCCGACATTCCGTGAAGGTATGGAGGTCAATCGCGTCGTTTCAACAGCATTAGAATCCAGCCGCACAAAATCGTGGCTGAACGTTCAAGACTTTCAAGGATAAAATAAGATGACTATCAGGATCGGCAACGCGCCCTGCTCATGGGGTGTGGAATTTGCGGACGACCCGCGTAACCCTTCATGGAAAACTGTTCTCAAAGAAAATGCCGCCGCTGGTTACAAAGGCATAGAATTGGGGCCCGTTGGCTTTATGCCGGAAGACCCGGCAGAATTGTCCGACGGTCTCAAAGAATTCGATCTTGAACTGATCGGCGGCGTGGTGTTCCGGCCTTTCCACGATGCTGCAGCTTGGGATGATGTGATGGATGGGTCTGTTCGCACTTGCAAGGCACTGGCGGCGCATGGTGCTAAACATCTGGTTCTAATCGATTCCATATCACCACGCAGAGCGCCGACTGCTGGTCGTAACGATGAAGCAGAGCAAATGGATGCTGCAGAATGGAAAGCTTACGTGGAGCGCTTTCGTACGATTGCGAAAATGGGCTCCGAAGAATATGGACTGACCGTCGGCATTCACGCCCATGCAGCGGGGTTCATGGATTTTGAACCGGAGCTTGAGCGCCTGCTGAACGAAATCGACGAGAGCATTTTGAAAATTTGTTTCGACACCGGCCATCATTCTTATGCTGGATTTGACCCTGTAAACTTCATGAAAAAACACATTAACCGAATTTCATACATGCATTTCAAAGACATTGACCCGAAGGTCAAACAAGACGTCGTCGCAAACCGAACAGGGTTTTATGACGCCTGTGGCCAAGGCATTTTCTGCAATCTTGGCGATGGGGATGTAGACTTCAAAGCCGTGCGTCAAATACTAATCGACAATAAGTTTGAAGGCTGGTGCACAGTTGAACAAGATTGCGACCCAGAAGGTGACACATCGCCACAACATGATGCGCAATTGAACCGCACCTATCTTCAATCCATCGGCTTTTAGGAATTTCCACATGACAAAACTTCAATGGGGCATGATTGGCGGTGGCGAAGGTAGCCAAATTGGACCGGCGCACCGTTTAGGCGCAGGCTTGGACGGCGCATTTGAATTCACCGCTGGCGCGCTGGATCACAACCCTGATGCCGGACGCGAATACGCTCAAAGATTAGGGGTTACCTCAGATCGCGCTTACGGCGATTGGCAAGAAATGTTGGAGGGTGAAACAGTTCGTGACGATCGTGTTGACCTCGTAACTGTGGCCACACCGAACGCCACTCATTTTGAAATCACGAAGGCTTTCCTGGAAGGCGGTTTCAATGTGCTTTGCGAAAAGCCCATGACAATGACGGTTGAAGAAGGTGAAGAGATCGTAAAGATTTCTGCCGCCACGGGAAAAATCTGCGCCGTCAATTATGGTTATACAGGCTATTCATTAGTACGTCACATGAAAGCGATGGTTGCACGCGGAGACTTGGGCAAAGTGCGCCTCGTTGTTGCCGAGTTTGCCCATGGACACCATGCCGATGCCGCTGATGCAGACAATCCACGAGTGCGCTGGCGTTACGATCCTAAACAAGCCGGTGTTTCAGCTCAGTTTGCAGATTGCGGCATTCACGCTATGCACATGGCAAGCTTTGTGAGCGGCCAAGAAGTTGAAAAACTGTCTGCGGACTTTGCGTCTTGTCTCGATGGTAGAGAACTTGAAGATGATGCAATGGTGAACTTCCGCATGGACGGTGGAACTGTCGGGCGTTTATGGACGTCATCTGTTGCGATCGGTCGCCAGCATGGTTTGGGGATTCAAGTCTTCGGCGAAAAAGGTGGCTTGCGGTGGACCCAAGAACAACCCAATCAATTGTATTGGATGCCATTGGGTGAGCGCCTACAAGTCATCGAGCGCGGAGAAGACAATCTCTCACCGGAAGCGGATCGCACTTCGCGAGTGACTGTTGGCCATGCCGAAGGAATGCCGTTGGCATTTGCAAATATCTATTCTGATTTAGCAGAAGCCATTCATGCGCAAAAGGAGAGTCGATCAATTGATTCTGCTGCGAACCTTTATCCCCGTGCGGAAGACGGTTTGCGCTCAATGGCGGCAGTCCACAGTTGTGTCAGTTCTTCATCTCAAGATGGCAAATGGGTGGATGCGCGGCCACCGATGTTCAGGTAACAATTCAACTATGCGCGCAAGGTTCCGCGCTCGACAATTGTACAAGGGAAAAGCCGGGTCGCAGGAGCGTTGGCCGGCTTTTCCAAACTATCAACAATCACGTCGATTGCGGTTGTAATGATTTGCCCGATAGGCTGACGGATTGTCGTGAGATCGATATCGCCCCAACTAGACATTTCCATATCGTTGAGACCTATAATCCCAACATCATCAGGGACATTAAGACCGGATTTCCGCACCGCACTCAGCGCACCAATGGACAAAACATCATCACCACAAAAATAAGCGTCGGCATGATCTTCATCAATCAATCGCGACATCTCGCGAAACCCGGCTTCATAACTATAAGCATCAGCAAAGCTGAACGACTTTTTAACATCAGGGCGCTCGCTCAACGCAGCCATGAAACCTTCCAACCGGTCTTGAGTTGATGTGGCCGATTGTGGCCCACCCATAAAAGCGATATTCTTATAACCCTTTGAAATCAGATATTCGGCCGCGATACGCCCGCAATTCTTGTTGTCAATGCCAACAATGTTAACCTTGGGGGTGTTCGTGTAACGCCCAAACGCGTGCACTACTGGCATGCCAACTTGCTGAAACGCTTCGGCAAAATCAGGCGGCAAGGTTGAAGATGCAATCACCACACCATCAACTGAATATTGTCGCAGCATTTCAAGTGAATTTTGTGGATCAGTTTCATCTGAAAGATTTACGAGCAAAGGCCGAAGCCCACGCTCCTGCAGTCCTTTGGTGAATAGGTCAAAGACTTGAAGAAAAATTGGGTTGTGAAAATTGTTGGAAACCAGACCGATCATTTTGGTGCGACGGGTCGTCAAACTCCGCGCCAAAAAATTGGGGCGATAGCCAAGCTCGGCCGCAGCCACTTGAACTTTCTCACGGGTTTTAGAAGACACCGACGCACCTTCGGTAAACGTTCGCGAGACTGCCGAGCGTGACACGCCAGCAAGTTCAGCTACGTCCTTGAGTGTTGCAACCATATTTAAGTTATTCAGCCTTCTATATATTCGACTTCGGAGTTTGCACCGCTTCAAACCCCAAAGTCTAGATTAGGAATAATCCTCATACCAATCCTGCACCAGCTTGCGAAATTTCAATGGTCAAATCCAAATGGTACTTGCACTTTTTTCCCAAGCTGTTTCGATAGGCAAAAGCAAAGTGTCAGGATTATACGATGACAAACGAAGTTCTCACGGTGTCCTTGGATGGCCCTGTTGCTACTCTCACCCTGAACCGCCCCGAAAGATTCAATGCGCTAAATGATGAATTGCGCGCGGCACTGCGTACAGCTGTTTCAGACATCAACAAAATGGAAAATGTGCGTGTTGTGATTTTAAAGGGCGAAGGACGAGGCTTCTGCGCAGGCGCGGATCTCGGCGGCGGAATGGAACGGCCCGATCCCGATCACATCAACAAAGAGTACAAACCCGCATTGGTTGGAATCGCTGAAAGCGACAAAATTTGGATAGCACAAATACATGGAACCGCAGCAGGAATCGGTGCGGCATACGCCATGAATTGCGATCTGGTCACAATGGCTGATGATGCAACAATCTATATGGCATTTGCGGCAATTGCTTTGATCCCGGATGGTGGCAATACGCAGTTGTTGTTACAGAACATGGGGTATCATCGTGCGCTCGAAGCCGTGCTTGAAGGTCACAAAATTTCGGCTGAAGATTGCGCCAAATACGGATTGGTCAACAAGCTGTTCCCGCTCGATAAACTGGACCACGAAACCAAAGAATGGGCGCAGCGTCTGGCGTCCGGTGGCCCGTTAGCCATGGCGGCAACCAAACGCATACTACGCACGGTCGGACAAATTTCATATAGCGATGCCATTTCCGCAGAAGCAAAAGAACAACACCCCCTTTTGAACAGCGAAGATTTCAAAACGGGCGTCGAAGCATTTTTCGAAAAGAAAAAACCGGTTTTCAAAGGCAAATAACCGAATTATTCAATATTTGCCCGAGGAAAACTTTCGTATCGTAAGGACTCAACAAAACCGTCAGGAGCTGTTAGCTTGCCTGCACCCAATAACAAACGAACGACAATTCAATGCGTTATTGAGACAATACCTCGATACAACACGGGGCAAAATCGACGGACCGTTTTACGCCAAATGAACAGCGAAAACGGCCAAATGGGAGAAAATAATGAAATTTTTTAAACGCAATGGGCAACCAATGCCTAAACATGTTGTCGACATGGCTGAATCAGTCAAAGGCGATAACAATGGCCATACACGCCGTGAATTCTTGGCAATGGCTAGCGTGTTCGGCGCAACGGCGGCAACAGCCTATTCAATGATAGGTCTACCAACACCGGCGCTTGCTGATGGTCACGCCAAAACAGGCGGCACCGTTCGTTACCAAACAGAAGTTCGCGGACTGAAAGATCCCCGTACTTACGACTGGTCACAGATCGCTAACTTCTCACGCGGTTGGCAAGAATATCTTGTTCAGTACAACAACGATGCAACATTCGTTGGCAAACTTCTCGAAAGCTGGGAAATTTCTGAAGACGCTAAGACATACATTTTGAACGTTCGCAAAGGCGTGAAATGGAACAATGGCGACGATTTCACTGCCGAAGATGTTGCACGCAGCATTGAAGGTTGGTGTGACAAGACTGTTGAAGGCAATTCAATGGCCGGTCGTTTCGCAACATTGATCGATGCCAAATCAGATGCCAATCCAAATGGTACCGACAAAGCAGTAAAAGGCGCGATCGAAGTTGTCGACAGCCACACTGTTAAGTTGAACTTGCCTAAGCCGGATATTTCTTTGATCCCTGGCATGTCTGATTACCCCGCTGCAATCGTTCACAAGTCATTCACTCCAGAAACCGCGCTCACAAATCCAATCGGTACAGGCCCATATAAGCCTGAATCTTTGGAAGTCGGCGTGAAAGCTGTTCTCGTTCGCAACGAAGACCACAAGTGGTGGAATGAAGGCAACGGCGCTTGGGTTGATCGTTTTGAATATATTGACTTCGGCACAGAGCCGGCAGCTTGGGTTGCGGGTGCAGAATCAGACGAATTCGACTCAACATACTCACTTGAAGGCGAATTCATCGAACTGTTTGAAGCAATCGGCGAATGGGATCGTAACGACATCGTGACAGCAGCGACCATCGTTATCCGTCCAAACCAGCAAGCAGAAGTGAACGGCAAAAAGCCTTATGCTGATGTTCGCGTTCGTCGCGCTATTCAAATGGCTGTTGACAACAAGGTTTGCCTTGAACTTGGCATGAACAACCTTGGTATTCCTGCACAAAACCACCACGTTGGCCCAATGCACCCCGATTACAAAGACATCGGTGATGTGAAATTTGATCCGGCTGGCGCAAAGGCTTTGATGGAAGAAGCAGGCATGCTCGACTATGAACACGAGCTGATTTCCATTGACGCCGGTTACCGCAAAGACACGACAGACGCTGTGGCTGACCAAATGCGCAAAGCCGGTTTGAAGGTGAAGCGGACAGTATTGCCAGGATCAACGTTCTGGAATGACTGGGCGAAATATCCATTCTCATCTACAAACTGGAACCACCGTCCTTTGGGTGTTCAGGTTCTGGCTTTGGCTTACCGTACAGGTGAAGCATGGAACGAAGCCGGTTTCGCCAACAAAGAGTTCGATGACACTTTGACAGCAGCTTTGGCTGTTGCTGACGTTGCAAAACGCTCTGAGTTGGTCGCTAAAGTTGAAAAAATCATGCAAGATGAAGGCGTGACCATTCAGCCATACTGGCGCACACTCACCAACTTCACGAAGAAAAACTTGGGCGGCGCTGGCCACCATATTTCCTTCGAATTCCATCCGGATGAAGTTTACTGGAAAGCATAGTCTTCGATTGTGTTGCAGAATTAGAAAAGGGTCGCTCACGCGACCCTTTTTTGTTTAATGCCTGTCACATAACAAAACTGTTGCTTGCAATTCATGGCAAGCCTTGTGACACTGTAATTAACGAAAGGCAGACCGAAATAGGTTGCCACAGGTCGCAAAGACCTAAACGGGAGAGATATGCTTAGTTTCTTAATCCGGCGCATCGGAGTGATGCTGCTGACGGCTTTGTGCTTAACACTCATTGTGTTTTATCTGACCAATCTCGAACCAAATCTAGAAAAACTCACCAAGAGTGAAGGCAATCAACGCATGACAGATGCGCAGGTTGCAAGCTGGCTCGAGAGAAACGGATACCGACAAAACCTGTTCAAACGATACGGCGAATGGCTCGGCGTTGCGCCTGGTTGGACGGGCACCAATGAGAAAACCGGCGCACCCGTCGGCCGTTGTGTGTCTTCCGGAGTTGCACCAGAAAACACTCCAACTTTCTGCGGCCTCCTTCAAGGGGACTGGGGATTCTCAACGGTTTTCAAGGAAGGTGTTGGCGGTATTATTTTGAAAAAACTTGGGCTGACCGGCTGGCTCATGCTTTGGGTGATGATTGCCATGGTCCCCATCGCACTGGTTGTCGGGGTTGTTGCCGGAATGCGCGAAGGCTCTAAAACAGATCGAACACTTTCCACATTCTCAATTATGAGCACATCAACGCCTGAATATGTCTCGGGCGTCATTCTGATTGTTGTATTTGCCAGCCGTTTGGGCGGCTTGCAGTGGTTCAAAGGCACCTCACAATCGGCAATGGAAAACCTAACATTCGCTAACTTCATGCTACCCGTTGCGGCCTTGGCGCTTTACGGATTGGGCTACATTGCTCGAATGACACGCGCGTCGATGACTGAAGTGATGACTGAACAATATATTCGAACAGCCCGTTTGAAAGGCTTAACATTTGGCGCTGTGGTATTGAAACATGCATTGCGCAACGCGCTCATCGCACCTTTCACAGTCATTATGCTCCAAATTCCTTATCTGCTGACTGGCGTGGTGATCATTGAAACCTTGTTCAACTACAAAGGTTTTGGTTGGACGCTTGTGGCAGCTGTTGGTAACAATGACATTGAACTGATGATGGCCGCTTCAGTTGTCGCTGTGTTCGTCGTCCTCATGACGCAGTTAATATCCGATATTGGCTATGTCTTCCTCAATCCCCGTATCAGCGTGAACTGAGGAGAACAATCATGGAACGCCTTACAAGTCTCCAAATCATTGGCCAGATACTGACTCAGTTCACTCCCGTATGGATCGGGTTGGTGGTTATACTCGCATTATCGGTCATTTTTCGAAAACGATTGAGCCTATACGGCAAACTGTTTGATAGCCCCATTGGTATGGTCGGTCTCGTTCTGGTCCTTTTCTGGATTTTGACAGCCCTCTTTGCAGATCAAATTGCGACCTTCGACCCACTCGATCAAATCTCAGGGATGAAAAACAAAAAGCCCGGCTGGCCCGTACGTGGTCTTGAGGATATGCACTATCTACTTGGCGGGGATAACTTGGCTCGCGACGTATTCAGCCGAATGGTCAAGGGCAGTCAGTCTGTTTTGATCATCGCACCAGCAGCGACAATTTTTGCCTTCATGGTTGGGATTACACTTGGATTACCAGCAGGTTATTTTGGCGGAAAAACTGACACCATTTTGACATTCATTGCCAACATGGTTTTGGCTTTTCCGGTTATTCTGTTGTTCTTCCTCCTGGTCACACCAGAAATTAGATCGACTGGTGTTCCGTTGGTTCTGTCCGGTGTGCTCTTCTTGTTCCCGATCGTGTTTTTTGTTTTGCTGTTCTATTCAAAATTCAGCGAAAGGCCGGACAAGTTATATCTATATCTCGGCATTACACTGGTTATCGGGTTTTGGGCGTATTCAGGTTTAGCATTCAACAAAGACCCGCTCGGCGTGTTCTATATGGACCCCAACCTGCTCAACATTTTTGTATCGGTCGTATTTGTAAACTCACCAACTGTATTCCGTATCGTGCGAGGTATCACCTCGGACATCGGAACACGCGATTACGTAGCCGCTGCACAAACCCGCGGGGAACGACCATGGTACATCATGCTTTGGGAAATTCTTCCAAACGCGCGTGGACCTTTAATTGTCGATTTCTGCCTGCGAATTGGCTACACAACCATCTTGCTCGGAACGCTCGGTTTCTTTGGCCTCGGTGTTTCTCCTGAGAGTTCTGACTGGGGTATGACGATCAACGAAGGTCGCAAATTGCTTTCACTCTACCCACACTTAGCACTTCCACCTGCATTGGCATTGATGTCTTTGGTACTCGGTTTGAATTTACTGGCGGATGGTTTACGCGAAGAAAGCTTGAAGGATTGATATGATGGCAAATGATGCTCAAACACCAATCCTCGAGATTGAAGACCTCAACATCTCCTTCTTCGTGCGTGCGGGAGAAATTCCCGCCGTGATGGATTTTTCATGCAAAGTGATGCCCGGTGAAACTATGGGGCTGGTGGGCGAATCCGGTTGCGGAAAATCCACCGTTGCTCTTGGCATCATGCGAGACATGGGCAATCGCGGGAAAATTGTTGGCGGCAAAATTAAGTTCAAAGGCCGTGACATGGGCGAAATGTCCGATGAGGAACTGCGTGACATTCGCGGTTCCAAAATCGCGATGATTTATCAAGAGCCGATGGCGAGCTTGAACCCTGCCATGAAAATTGGCCGTCAGTTGATGGAAGTCCCGTTAATCCATGAAAACGTTTCTGAAAAAGAAGCGTATGACCGTGCATTGGCGATGATCGAATCCGTCAAACTCCCAGACCCGAAGCGTGTTATGGATGCCTATCCCCATCAGGTTTCCGGCGGCCAACAACAACGCATCGTGATCGCCATGGCTTTGCTGTCCAAACCCGATCTTCTGCTGCTTGATGAACCGACCACTGCGCTTGATGTAACAGTGGAAGCAGGCATTGTGGAATTAATCAAAGAATTAGGCCGCACCACGGGCACGTCCATGTTGTTCATCTCTCACAATTTGGGCCTCATTTTGGAAACCTGCGACCGCATCACAGTCATGTATTCAGGCGAAGCCGTTGAAACAGGCACTGTCCACGATGTATTTGATCGGATGCGCCATCCATATACGCAGGGTTTATTCAACTCTATTCCCTTGCCCGGCGCTGATAAAAATTCAAAACCTCTCTTGTCCATTCGTGGTCAATTGCCACTTCCGATGGATAGGCCTCGCGGGTGTAACTTTGGACCCCGTTGTGACCATTATATGGAGAGCATCTGTAATTCCGGTGAAATTAAAATGCAGCCGGTGGATGAGGACGGTTTTCACAAATCCCGTTGCCTCCGCATTGAAGACATTGATTGGTATGCTGAACCGGAACGCCCGATTGTGGCTTCCCCCGCAGTGCCGGGCAAAACAGTTCTGAACATTGATGGGCTGAAAAAATACTACGCCGTGGCGGCGAACAAAATGTTCGGTGGCGGCGACACACGAACCGTTAAAGCCAACGAAGAAATCACCTTCCATGCGCGAGAATCGGAAACCGTGGCGATTGTGGGTGAATCCGGTTGCGGAAAATCCACACTCGCAAAAGTATTGCTGGGTTTAGAAACCGCGACCGAAGGGTCTGTTACCCTTGATGGCAAGGAAATTGGCAACACGGAAGTGGGCGACCGTTCAAAGAGCAATGTGGCTTCTGTGCAAATGGTTTTCCAAAATCCATTTGATACATTGAATCCAAGCCACTCAGTCGGCTCACAGATTATCAGAACGTTGGAAAAATTTGGCATTGGCGATACCGTCGCTGACCGCAAGAATAGAATGTTGGAATTGCTTGATCTCGTGAAATTGCCACGTGCATTCGCTGATCGGATGCCACGCCAATTGTCTGGTGGTCAAAAACAACGCATCGGTGTAGCGCGCGCATTTGCAGGACAGCCAAAAGTTGTTGTTGCAGATGAACCCGTATCAGCACTTGATGTATCGGTGCAGGCAGCCGTGACTGAATTGCTGATGGAAATCCAACGCGAAGCAAAAACAACCATGTTGTTCATCAGCCATGATCTGTCAGTCGTGCGTTACATCGCTGACCGAGTTGTTGTGATGTATCTAGGCCATATCGTGGAACAAGGTTCCACCGACGACATCTTCTCACCACCGTATCATCCTTACACTGAAGCCTTATTGTCTGCCATTCCAATTGCTGACACCAGTGTTCAGAAAAAGCACATCGTTCTCGATGGAGATATTCCATCGGCTCTCAACCCACCGAGTGGTTGCCCTTTCCAAACACGTTGCCCACGAAAATCGCAGGTTCCAGGCGATTTATGTGAGACTGAGTTGCCACCAATGCGTACCATTGGCGAAGGACATCTGGTGAAATGTCATCTCTCTGATGACATCCTAAAATCTATGGAACCCGTTATTGTATTGGGTGCCAAAAAAGAGGCTTCGAAAGCATCAATCGATAGGAAACCAATCGCTGGTGCTGGCGCAGCAGGAATTACGGCGTTGAGCAATGAAGAGCAAGCAACACCTTTGTCTGCTGCAAGAGCGCGCAAGTCAGTCAAAATAACCAAGGCGCCTGCAAAGAAAACCAGAGCTAAGCCAAAAGTAAAAATAGATGTCGCCCCAGCTAAAATGCGCAAGCCCGCGAAACCCGATGATCTCAAAATGATCTCAGGTGTAGGTCCAAAAATCGCAGGCATTCTGAACGAATTGGGTGTCTATAAATTTGAGCAAATTTCCAAATGGAAAAAAGCCGAACGAGATTGGGTCGACGATTATCTGAGTTTCAAGGGTCGCATCGACCGTGAAGACTGGGTGAAGCAAGCAAAAGCTTTGGCCAAAGGCGGTGCAGAAGAATACATTCGAGTGTTTGGCAAAAAACCTCGTTAATTTGAGGACTTCAAATATGTCATTTGAAAAATCGATCCATGACCATGACACCAAGGCCGTTGAAGCGTGGATGTCATCGCGCCCCGACACCGAGTCCGTTGCCAATTTTACGCCCGGCCCGGGAATTCAGAAACTTGAGATCAAATTCGACATCGACCGCCTTCGTGAAGCGTTGGAGGAATGTCTGGAACGGGAAGAGTTTCAGGGTGGAATGCAAGACCAAGGGTTTGCAGCACTGCCGCTCACTCAACGTCCCGGCCAAACCGAATGGACAGACAACGATTTATCCGGTCGTTACTGGCTACGTGGCGATGAACGATATGTGGAAGAACCTCGTGAAGACTTGGTGGCTGAGACACAGTTCAATCAGTTCAATCCTAAATTTGCAGGGACTTATTTTGAAGAGGTTCATTTAGAATTAGCCAAACGATTCCCTATTGGTCGAACACGAGTGCTTTCCAAGGGGTTGTACAATTGCAATTCGTGGCATCGTGATCCGGAACCACGTTTGCACATTCCAGTGCTTACAAACCCGGGATCACTGTTCATAGTGAATCACCACGTGACGCATTTACCCGCTGATGGCTCTGTCTATTTTACAGACACAAGAGGATATCATACCGCGCTAAACGGCGGTGAGACACGCCGTGTTCACATCGTTGCCGCTTTGGCTTATGACCAGATTACAGATTAAGCACTTTGGCTGAGAAAGCCGGATAAATCCTCGATTGTGTCTAAACGGGAGATGTCAAAGTCGGCATCGGCAAGATCGACCCCATGGTCACTCTCCAGATGCAGCATCAATTCAGTTGCTGCCATGGAATCCAACAGGCCGCTTGTGAAGAGTGCATCTGTGTCTGAAAATTCAACAGACTTGCCCCGTTCAGAAAGAAGCGTTTTTACGAAGTTACGAATTGATTGTGTCATGGGTTAAACTCCAAATAGACCAACAGCGAATGAGGCGCGTTCCGTCAAAGACCCCTCGCCCGATATATCGTCAAAGATTTTCAAAAAGCAGAAGAATGCGATCACGTTGAGCCTTGGCCAAACATGATAATTCAGAAATCCATCTTCTGGTTTCACTTTCTTACCGCGCCATTGAGACACAATTAGCCCTATCGCAAGAGCGAGTGAATAGAATGCAGCAGATTGAAAAATTGCCAAATTATCAATCAGGTCACCTTCGGCAAACACATAAGTTTCCCGCATAAAATGATACAGGAAATTGCCCAAACCTGCCGCGCAGAAGGTCGCAAACGCGATGCGCATTTTCAGGTTCTTTTTGAAAAATCGGGTGAAAGCCGGATAGAAAAAGAAATCAACCAGCAGTTCTTTGAAATAGAAGAAATAGCGGTTCCAGAATTCAGCAAGAGTTCGAGACGCGAGCGGATTCACTGTGTTTCGCGGTATACGATAACCGCTCATGCGCACGATCGACACAATAAAGTGCCCCCAAACAGAAATGATCAAGAGGTCGATAAAATAATTGATGATCAAACTCGCCCAATTCAATGAGGTAGAGAAACCAGCACCATCGGCATGAGCTACAATCGCAGTTTGCAGTTGGGTTAATCCCATCAGATCATACGCAAGATATGTTACAGTTTTCAAAACGACTGCCAGCAATAAAGCCCAAACGGCAAGCTTCAGCGCTTTCAATCGCGTGACGGCAAGTTCATCATCTGTCTTCGCAGCAAATCTATTTAAATAACCATAGCTCTTACCGATTGGTGCAGCACTACCACCCCAGAACGGGCGCAAAAAGACAGCACGTGTAATACTAGAGGTATTGTCTTTGCCTTTTGCATCGGTTGCGGAGTAGGCAAGTATCCAGAATGATGAGATAGAGACACCAACCACAGACCACATCAAAGCGTTCAAGAAACTGCCACTCGTCGTCAACATTGAAAGCAATAAAAGGCCTATCCAAAGCAAACAAAGTGTTAGAACCGGACGCTTTGCAGCCGTGGTGTTTGAGAACCGTTTTTGCCACATAAGAAAACCTAGTGACAAAACCAACACCAATCCAACGGCTCCGAACTGAAGCACAAGCGGGTGAGGTAAAATTGAAATCACTTCTGCTTTCGAACGCAACAATTGGGACCAACCATCAATTCTGAATGGTCGCAATGCAAAATAGAATAATGAAGCGCCACTTAAAATTATCAGCCTATGAGCAGGCAAAGCAACCATTGCCACCAAGCTGACAGAAACGAGCGCAAGACCAGCCAAACTCAATTGAAAACTTAAAGCGAGAGCAAGGATGACCCCGAAGCAAACCGCAAATGACCCTACACGCGAAGTTACAAATGAAATTGCTTTTTCATTTTCATCAATACTTAACCAGGCTTTGCGCCATTGTATTGGAGAAAGTGAAAACGTTCCTGTTCCGTTTGGCAGTTCGACCGAGCTCATATCAAAGCAACTTTTTTGCTAGTCGACAGGTCATCAATCGAGGGGACAATTGATGCGCTGTTCAATTCAGCCGACAATGCGTTGCGGTCAACTTTATCATTTATATTTCGCGGCAATTCTTCGCGCAAAATGATCTGAGCAGGCACCATATATTCAGGCAATGTGCGTTTCATCGCAGCTTTAACATCTGCTTCTGGTACATTCATATTTGTTGAGAAACCGACAAGCCCCTGCGCGCTGCCGTCAACGATTGGCCACGCGACGACTGTGGCTAAATCCGTCAAACATGCTTTTCGCAAATGCATCTCAACCTCTTCCAACTCAATACGGTTGCCCTTGAGCTTCACCTGATTATCAGTGCGTCCCATGTGATGGAAAACTTTATTCTCGTCGCGATAGCCAAGATCACCGGTAAAATACCACCGCTCACCATCAATCATCTTGAATTTCTCGGCAGTCTGTTCTGGCCGATTGAAATAACCATCGGACAACTGAACGCTGCTGATAACAATTTCACCCGTTTCGCCATCTGGAAGCATTACACCGGAAGGGTCACAAATATTTATCTTGAAATTGGGATAAGCAGGGCCAATCGCTAAAATCTGTCTTTTTTCTGTCACAAGGGCTGGGTCCGTTAAGCGTTGCCGTGTGCAGACAACGGTGCCTTCGGTTGGTCCGTAAATATTTTCAACAACAGAATTTGGCGCAGCCTCTGCCCATTCTTGAACAGCTTTGATCGGCAGCGGTTCGCCACAAAATACAGATAATCGCAAGCTCGGGAACAGGTCAGGTTTGAGAACATTGTTCCCACGCATATTGTTGATGATTGTAGGCACTGACATCCATGCTGTTATTTCACGTCTGCGAATGAAAGCCTGCGGAGCCATCATATCCAACTGTGACATAAGATGGAGAGAAGCGCCGACACGCCAAGCCAAAAACATATTGTGAACGCTGAGATCGAACGTCACATCATGAGCTTCTGCAATCCGGTCATCGCTATGAAATTCAGTCCAAGTTTCAGTGTTGTTCAAATAGTGGTTTAAAGAACCACATGAGACCACAACGCCTTTAGGTTCACCGGTGGTGCCAGACGTAAATACAATATATCCAGTCTCAGATTCATCACGATGAACAGGCTCGGATAATGTGCTTTCGCCAAGGTCATCAAGACAGATTGATCCCTCTATGTCGGCTGCATCAGATGATTTGAAAATAGCTTTGGGTGCAAATTCCAGAATCTCAGGTGTGAGCAGTTTCGCACCATTGCTGTCGACAACAATTGCATCAAGTTCCAGTTCGCCCATCAGTTTAATCAAACGAGATGCTGGCCATTTAAGGTTCAGTGGCACGTAGGTTGCGCCGGCCCAACATGCACCCACAATACCTATATAAGCGCCGATGCTGCGTGAACCAAGAATACCAACACGGCCTGACTTCAAATGCGGAAGAATTGCAGATGCCAAACGTGATGCGGAACGGACAAAATTCTGATAATTAATTTCAGATTTGCCAACAGAGATGGCGAGAGATTCGGGATATTCTTTAGCGGTACGCGCAAGATTGGCGACAATATTGTAATTCTGAGTCACACATAGACCAACTGTATTCCGTGAAAAATCTAACCTTAAGTCACTTAAATTCAAATTTGAGTCAAACAGGTTTCATCTTTAACCTTAATCAGAATTTACCAAAAAATGTCGACGATTGAGCGAGTCGAGGTATTCGTTCACACAGGGATAACCGACGTCATCAAGGCCTAACTTCTGTATTTTTGGTCGAAACATTGGATACATTCAGCTGCATTTGTGAAACACTAAACTGCCTTAGAAATTTCGTGTTGAGCAGATGTTAAACCAATCAATTAACGACCAACAAAGCCTCACCGCACCGCACCAACGCGCGCGGGGTGTGGGCGAATTGATTGTTGTTGATCACCAAGGCACAGCGTCGATCCAGCGGCTCTATCAAGAAGGTTGCGTAAAAATTCGCGTCCCAAAGTCTCATTCCACGACACTCGAATCTGTCATGATCAATACATCTGGCGGAATGACCGGTGGTGATAAACTTGATTGGATGTTTGTCGCAGAAGCAAACACTAATCTATCAATAACCACCCAAGCATGCGAACGCGTTTACAAATCATCGGGTGGCACAGCGCAAATAAATGTCAGGTTGGATGTTCACAATGACGCATCGCTCCACTGGCTCCCTCAAGAAACTATCCTGTTTGACAATTGCAACTTACAACGAACCATCACAGTCAACATGGTTGCAGGATCTGAATTGTTCATGGCAGAACCGCTTGTTTTTGGAAGACAAGCCATGGGTGAGACGGAACTAAACGGATTCATCCGTGATCGTTGGAGAGTAAGTTGTGACGGACATCTCATTCACGCAGAAGACTTTGCTATTCAAAACAACATGAGTGAACTCCTTGCAAAACCATTTGTCACAAATGGAAACAGTGTATGCGCGACGGTTCTACTAATCGCACCTCGTGGAGAAGCTCTCTTGCAAGATGCGAGAGCATTGCTTCAAGATAGTGGCGGAGTTTCATTCTGGAATGGCAAGCTTCTTGCTCGTATATTCGCGGCAGACAGTTATGAACTGCGTCGTCACATGTATCCGTTGATGAAATTGCTCGGTAACGGAAAACCACTGCCCAAAATCTGGGCAAATTGATTGGAATTTGGACGTTAATCATGCAACTCACTCCACGAGAAAAAGATAAGCTCTTAGTAGCTATGGCAGCTGAAGTGGCACGCAAACGCCTCGCGCGTGGTGTCAAACTCAATCACCCGGAAACGATTGCACTGATTACAGATTTTGTGGTCGAAGGCGCAAGAGACGGCAGAAGCGTTGCCGATCTCATGGAAGCCGGAGCGCATGTTGTTTCAAGAGATCAGGTCATGGATGGAATCGAAAACATGATCCACGACATTCAAGTTGAAGCCACATTTCCAGACGGCACAAAGCTGGTCACTGTTCATCAACCTGTGAGATAAGGAAAGCTAAATGGTACCTGGAGAAATTATCACAGCCGCTGGGCACATCACGTTCAACGATGGCCAAACCGTTCAAACATTAAAAGTGGCCAATACCGGAGACCGACCCGTGCAGGTTGGAAGTCATTATCATTTTTTCGAGACCAATCCGGCATTGGAGTTTGACAGGGATGCAGCCCGTGGCATGCGATTGGATATCGCGCCCGGAACTGCGGTTCGTTTCGAACCTGGCCAAAAGCGTGATGTGAATCTCATACCCATCGGGGGAAACAAAAAAATCTACGGTTTCAATGCGCGTATCATGGGGAAACTCTGACAGCACATTTATCTCGCCAAATATAACGAAGATTCAGACACATCGGAAATTCTATGCCAGCCACTCTTCCCCGTTCAGAATATGCAGCCATGTTTGGACCAACGACAGGAGACAAGGTGCGTCTCGCTGACACAGAATTAATTATTGAAGTTGAAAAAGACCTCACGATTTATGGCGAAGAAGTAAAGTTTGGCGGCGGCAAGGTTATTCGGGATGGAATGGGACAATCCCAAGTGACACGTACTGAAGGAGCAGTTGATACTGTTATCACCAATGCTTTGATTGTTGACCACAGTGGAATTTACAAAGCCGATATCGGCTTGCGTGATGGACGTATTTTCAAGATCGGCAAATCAGGAAATCCTGACGCTCAATCTAGTGTTGATATTGTCATCGGGCCGGGAACAGAAATCATTGCTGGTGAAGGAAAAATCATCACCGCAGGCGGGTTCGACAGCCACATCCATTTCATCTGCCCGCAACAAATCGAAGAAGCATTACATTCCGGCATTACAACCATGTTAGGTGGCGGCACAGGCCCGGCACACGGAACACTCGCAACAACTTGCACTCCCGGCCCTTGGCACATCGGGCGCATGATACAGAGCTTTGACGCATTCCCTATGAATCTTGGGCTTTCAGGAAAGGGGAACGCGTCTCTTCCAGCAGCATTGCATGAAATGGTATTGGGCGGTGCCTGTGCATTGAAGTTACATGAAGACTGGGGCACCACACCTGCTGCAATCGATAATTGCCTGACCGTGGCTGACGAACATGATATACAGGTGATGATCCATACCGATACACTCAATGAATCCGGTTTTGTCGAAAACACGGTTGATGCCTTCAAAGGCAGAACAATTCACGCTTTCCATACAGAAGGCGCAGGTGGGGGCCATGCACCAGATATTATTAAAATTTGTGGACTGGAAAATGTTCTCCCGTCCTCCACCAATCCAACACGACCTTATACAGTCAACACGTTGGAAGAACATTTAGACATGCTAATGGTATGTCACCATTTGGACAATTCCATTCCAGAAGACATCGCTTTTGCAGAAAGCCGCATTCGCAAAGAAACCATAGCTGCTGAAGACATCCTTCATGACATTGGCGCTTTCTCAATTATTGCATCAGACAGTCAAGCGATGGGGCGTGTTGGAGAGGTTTTGATCCGTACATGGCAAACCGCTGATAAAATGAAAAAACAACGTGGCGCTTTGAGTGAAGAGACCGGCGACAATGATAATTTCCGCGTACGCCGCTACATTTCAAAGGTTACAATAAATCCCGCCATCGCCCATGGATTGAGCCATGAAACCGGCTCCATTGAAGAAGGCAAACGTGCTGATATTGTGATATGGGACCCTGCATTTTTTGGTGTAAAACCCTCCATGGTCTTAATTGGGGGAACGATTGCGGCGGCCCCAATGGGCGATCCCAATGCTTCAATTCCAACACCTCAACCTGTGCACATGCGCCCCATGTTTGGTGCGTTTGGAAAATCTCTGACAAATTCGTCTGTAACCTTTGTTTCAAAGGCAGCAAAGGAAGACGGGTTACGTGAAAAACTGGGCGTTGAGAAAGACATGTTGGCCGTCGAAAACACCCGTGGTGGCATTGGAAAGTCCGCAATGATTTTGAATAATGCGGTGCCGCAGGTTGAGGTTGATCCGGAAACCTATGAAGTGCGTGCTGATGGAGAACTTCTCACATGCGAACCAGCCGAAGTCCTACCCTTGGCCCAGAGGTATTTCCTCTTCTAGTTTCAAAAAGGTGATTTGTTTTTGAACTCCTGTTTTGGCAATGAAGAGAGCGAACTCAACGGCACTTTTCAAAAGCGAGTTAAACATGCCTGTTTCACAATCACGACTGAACGCAGCATTGCTCATCATTCGGCTCGGCGTCGGAGCCTTTCTCGTTGTATGGGCATCGTTGAAATTTCTGCGACCGGAATGGATGGTGAATGTATTTCGCAACACCTACAAACAAGAGTGGGTGACTCAAGATCACGCATTCATCGTTGGCGCATTACAAATGTTGGTCGTATTCTTATTCATTCTGGGTGTTTGGCGAACAATAACCTATGCCTTCATCACCTTGATGCACGCGACAGGCGTAATAGGCACATTGCTTGGCGGTAGCCTTTTATTCAAAGGTGGATTGATAAAGGCATTCAGCACGGGCCAATTCTCAATAGGTTATATCAACTTCCCGTCCAATTTACTTTGGACATCCGTTGCCACACTCGCTGCGCTGATTGCGCTTTTCATAATGCGGTATCATGATGGCTGGACCATCGATGGAATGAGAAAGCGAGATACGCCATGATGTACCTCATCGCCACTTTAAAGATCAAACCTGGTAGCCTCCCAGAAATTCGTGAAGCAGTTATGGATTGTATTGAAGGCACGCGAAATGAACCTGGCAATATTCTCTACGATCTGCATCAGTCGATCACCGATGAGAACACTCTTGTTTTCGTTGAGAAGTGGAAGGATCGCGCTGCGCTGGACAATCACTTCACTGAACCCCACTTTCTTGCTTGGCGTGAAGTGGGAAGCCAATATTTCCTGAGCCGTACTATTGAAATCATCGATCCTAAAACGGTGGATGAACTGTAATTTATGCTCACAGCCAAGAAAGTAGTATCGGGTTCTTTCGATCACATAGATACGATAACCCTTGATAAAACGGCTCGTCACCGACGACGGATCAAACTCACTTCAGATAATGGAATAGAGTTCTTATTGGATCTTCCAAAAGCTCGTTTGCTGCGCCACAAAGAGGGACTGTTGTTAAATGATGGAACACATATTGAGATAGTAGCCAAGGCGGAAAAATTACTTGAAATCATTGGCAAGGACCAAAAACACCTGCTGACATTAGTCTGGCAAATCGGAAATCGTCACCTCGCCGCACAGATTGAAGGTAACCGTATTCTCATCCGGGTCGATGACGTTATACGTAACATGTTGGAACAACTGGGTGCGGAAGTGAGAGAGGTCGAAGAGCCGTTCAATCCAGAGGGCGGTGCATACGGAGATGCGCATAACGTGCATCATCATCATGTCTAATACATCTCTTATCCGTTTGATGACTTGGTTGTCGCCCGCATTTCCCATTGGCGGTTTTGCATGGTCAAATGGCCTCGAAACAGCATGTCAAAATGGATCGATCAAAGATGCAGCTGATTTGCGAAACTGGATTACAACTGGTCAGAAACAAGGCAGTGCTCGCAACGATGCAATTTTGCTTGCGGCCGCGCACAAAGGCATTGTTGCTGTCACCGAAGTCAATGAATTGGCATTGGCTCTTGCCGGTTCAGCTGAACGTTATCAAGAAACGACAGAACTGGGCAGATCATTCCTCAACGCCACTCAACCTTGGACAAATGACCCCACCAATTTTGCTTCTAACTCCATCGCCTTTCCTGTGAGTATAGGATGGGTTTCAGCTCAAAATAATATATTGCTAAACGACACTCTTCTCGCATTCTTGCAATCAATGGTGAGCAATCAAATTCAAGCTGCGTTGCGCTTAATGCGGTTGGGTCAACAAGCTGGTGTTGAGTTGTCAGCCTCACTGGAACCAATCATTTTAGAGCAAGCACGGGTTGCAGAGCAATCGACCTTGGATGATATCGGATCATGCAGTCTTTTGATGGATGTCGCATCTATAAAACATGAATATCTGCATTCACGGATTTTTAGATCATGAGCAAAAATGGCCCATTGCGGGTGGGAATAGGTGGGCCTGTAGGGTCCGGAAAAACCACTCTGACAGAAAAACTCTGTAAAGCGATGCGTGATAATTATTCCATCGCTGTGATTACAAATGATATCTACACTCGGGAAGATGCTGATGCATTGGTTCGCATGCAAGCTTTGCCGTCCGATCGCATCATGGGTGTTGAAACAGGCGGCTGCCCGCACACTGCAATTCGTGAAGACGCATCAATTAATTTACGGGCAATTGATGAACTTAATGATCGTCATAAATCACTCGACATTGTTTTTATTGAATCGGGAGGCGACAATCTTGCAGCAACATTCTCTCCTGATCTGGCAGATATTTCAATTTATGTGGTTTCGGTCGCGCAAGGCGACGACATTCCACGCAAAGGCGGGCCAGCAATCACCCGTTCCGACATGTTGCTCATCAATAAGATTGATCTTGCCCCACATGTGGGAGCAGATCTGGAACGTATGCGCAGTGATACGAAATCGGCACGACCCGATTTGCCAAGCCTGTTCACAAACCTACGCAATGGCCACGGTGTCAGAGAAATTGTCGATTATCTAAAGAATATAGGTGGACTGGCTTAGTTTTAGGTCATTGGACCTTTAAAACGTCTCACAGTTTGCTGCGCTGCCGTTCTTAAATCTTGTATCGCTTGGCCACCGCGGGCCATAACACGTAGTCCTACATAATTAAGTGACAGACTGCGAGCTTCCGCCTCTCTCAAATTCTTTGTCCTTTTGCCCCAAGTTTCTGTATCATCCAGAGCAATTGAAAAAGCACGAGTCAATCTGTCGAGTTGTTCACCAACGATATTAGCAATTTCATTATCCTCCAATGAGGCGCTCGCAGATGTGTTGCAAAGTAAACAACCCCGTCGATCTCCATTTTCGACCGCAGCGACAGCCCCTATAAACACTTCTTCAAGGCGTTGTTCGCCAGATATAGATGCATCTTGCAACATAGTTTCGGCCGGTTTGACATACCGGGAATCATAAAGCCCCAACGACTGGATAAAGAGTGACTTCTTGCTCCCAAAAGCCTTGTAAAGGCTACCACGTGTGATCTCCATAGCTTCTAAAAGATCAGGTAGGCTTGTTCCATTGTAACCATGTGCCCAAAAAGCGTTCATCGCTTTCTCAGTTACAACTTCGATATTAAACTCTCTAGGGCGCGCCATGGGGACAGATCCGATCAAATAAGTATGCATTCTTATATGTAAGGAACCATTTGATACACAACTCACACTTGTGTGAATTTATGTTATTATACTAATTGGTTCCTAACTAATTAACTGGATTCATCAGATGACCATTTGGTCAGCCTCATGAAAATCAGAAGGAAATATAAATGTCTATTTCTACAAAAATCCGAATGGCCGGCTCTGCAGTTGGTTCAACATTGGCGCTTACTCTTATGTTTGCTATGACCTATGCTCCGAATGCAATGCGGGTGAAATAGTCAAACAAGGACAGCTTGTCAGTGAAAATAAACACATCACAACTGGCAGTGTTACAATAGAAAAAGACGACGATCGTACTCTTCTAATGCTTGGTCCGAAATTCAGCCTTGATGGTGCACCCGATCCACAACTCGGTTTTTCCAAAGACGGGACATACGATCCATCCACAACGTTCACCAAACTCAAATCACTCAATGGAAGACAAGTGTATGAGTTACCAAAATCTATCTCGATAGCCGCCTATGATACATTCGTCGTATGGTGTGAAAAATTCAACGTCTCTCTAGGTTCAGCAAAACTGATATGATGTGAACATAATCTAAATTATAGCGGGCGTATTTCACTTCCGAGACATCCAAATAAATGGCTTTCCCTGTACGAAGCCATAATTGATACCTGTTCAATCTCTTCCCGGGTCGAACAGGTTTTTACATTCAAGCGGGTTCCACTCAGGAGCGCATCTGTTAATCTGACATCTCGTTTCCCAATCAGAGTCCCAATACATGGACGCAAACATTCAACCACCGGTATTATTCGGCACAACGCCAGATGGGGGAAATGTCGACCGTGTTAGGATTCAGGGTGGAGGTCTGACGGCGAACATAATGACCTATGGCGCTGCCATTCAAGACCTTCGTTTGGAAGGTCATCACACTTCACTTGTTTTGGGTTTCGACGAATTCACTCCCTATCTGACTGAAGGTCGATACTTTGGCGCAACGGTTGGCAGGTTTGCAAACAGGATCTCCAAGGGGCAGATTTCTATTGATGGCAAGATCTATAAACTCGACCTAAATTCTGATGATGTGAATACACTGCATGGCGGTAGCGCGGGAATAAGCCAACAGATTTGGGAAATTTCAGATTTAGGAAACGCGCATGTGACACTGGTTCTTCACGACCCACACTTAGCCATGGGATTTCCGGGAAATTGTGAACACATTTGCCACTATGAACTAAAAGACGAAGGCGTTCTTGAAGTCACATACTCAACAACCAGCGATGCACCAACAGTGGCAGGGTTAGCACATCATTCCTATTTCATTCTCGATGAGACCGGCGATTGTCTCAATCATCTTTTGCAGATCAATGCAGATCATTATCTGCCGGTAGACGAACAACTTATTCCAACAGGTATCATCCAATCCGTAGGTGACACTGCTTATGATTTCCGAATTCTCAAACGAATAGATGCCGATCTGACAAGTGATGTTATCTACGATCACAACTTTTGCCTATCGAACGAAAGGACCGGTTTGAGAGGTATCGCTCAAGTGAAATCAGAGCAATCCGGCGTTTCTCTAAATGTCTCAACGACTGAACCGGGTCTGCAATTCTATGCAGCACATGCTTTGAAAACCAAGGTGGTTGGATTGCAAGGTAAACCTTACAAGGCATATTCAGGTTTTTGTCTGGAAACTCAAATATGGCCTGATGCGTCGAATAGACCTGATTTTCCCAACGCGATGTTACGCGTTGGAGAATCTTTGCAGCAAAAGACTCGGTATCAATTCGAGAAAGCTTAAACGTCCAATGCTCCAGGGCCGGGTATTGCGCCAGCAGGACATTTGCCAAGAATAATCATTCCAAGCACTTCATCTTTAGTTACATCTTTCGTTTGTGCAGAACCAACAATCGCACCGTTTTTCATAACAATACATCGGTCAGCAAGGTCAAACACATCTTCGATGTCATGACTGATCAGGAAAATACCAATCCCATCCTCTTTCAACTGATGGGTCAGTTCTCCAACCTGTTTTGTTTCCGCCGGCCCCAAAGCTGCAGTTGGTTCATCCATAATTAAAATACGTGCGTTGAAATGAATCGCACGGGCAATAGCCACTGATTGTCGTTGACCACCGGAAAGTTGTTTTACCGGATCTTTGAACCGCTTAAAATTAGGGTTCAAACGGTTCATCACCTTACGGGTTTCAGACTCCATCGCTGCATCATCAAGTGTACCCCAACGTGTCAGAAGTTCACGTCCCAAATACAGGTTAGCCGCCGCATCAACATTATCAGCCAACGCAAGAGTCTGATAAATTGTTTCAATACCATAGTCTTTGGCATGGCGCGGATTAGTGATTATTGCCTCCTTACCATCAACGTAGATGTCTCCACTGTCGCGCGAATATGCGCCAGATAGAATCTTTATCAGCGTCGATTTTCCCGCACCATTGTGCCCGAGCAGTGCAACAACCTCACCGGGGTAAAGATCGCACGAGGCATGATCGACAGCTTTGATACCGCCAAATGCTATAGAAATATCACGCATCTCTACCAATGCGGTTTTCCCTGTATTTGGATCGGTTGAGGGACCTTTGGATTGTTTTGGAGTTGTTTTAACTGCTTTTGCCATGGTCTCGCTCCTAATCCGAATTCTTACGATAAAGAGTATCGAGATAAACAGCGGCCACCAGAACACCACCAACAACCATTTGTTGAATGGCAGCATCGAATCCGACAAGCACCATGCCCGATTGCAAAGATTGCATCACCAGCGCCCCAAGAATTGCACCATAAATCGTGCCGATACCTCCAGCAAACGATGTGCCACCGATAACGGCTGCAGCAATAACATATAACTCATCCAATTGGCCCAGCGCGATGGTTGCTGATTTCAAACGGGCACTCGCGATAACAGCTGAAATGCCAACCAATGCTCCCATCAACGAGAAGATCAACAACGTCATTTTCTTAACGTTAATACCCGCCAATTCTGCGGCTTCCGGGTTGCCACCAATAGCAAACACATAGCGTCCGAAACGCGTACGTGTGGTCAAAAAGGTCATAAAAATGCCCACGGCTATCGCAATGAGAACAGGTATAGCAAGACCATGAGACACGAAACCAATGTCTTCAGGTGTCACACCTTGAGCTTTGGCAACTTGTCGAACAATCCCCTTCGGCCAAGGATATGCATTCATAACGAGGACAGTTATCAAAACGAAGAAACAACCCGCACCACCAATTAAATATTCTGCCCACATAGGCCGCAGAGGAAATTTAAAACGGATACGGGACCGACGGCCGGAAATCAGTACACCTATAATGGCAAGACAAGCCAAGACACCCACAATCCAAGTACCTGTGGCACCGATTGTTCCGTATGGTCCGCCACCGATAAGTGCGAAAGTAGTGTCTACCGGAGCAATAGTTTCGCCCCGCGCAACCAAATAAGCCGAGCCACGCCAGATCAACAATCCGCCAAGAGTTACAATGAATGCGGGAATACTGAGATAAGCAACCAAAAAGCCTTGGAAGGCCCCAATGAGAGCACCGAAAGCAATGCCGACTGCAACTGTAATGATCCACGTCAAGGGATGATCAAGACCCAAATATTCAGGCAATATCCAAACCTGTGTGATGCCCATAATCATCGCAACAAAGCCAAGCATTGAGCCGACTGACAAGTCGATATGGCGCGTTACAATAATCAACATCATGCCTGTCGCCATCACTGCGATAGACGATGTTTGAACGGATAAATTCCAGAGGTTTCTAGGTGTTAGAAACGCGGCAAAGCCATTGGCGAAAAGGCCGTAAAAATGGAACCCGACCCAAATCAACAGAAGAGCCCCAATCATGCCAAGCATGCGAGTATCGATCTCTGTTGCTCTTAAAAAACGGACAAACCCGCTCTCCACTTTATCTACAGATACAGTTGGTTCAGCAGCTTGTGCATCAGTTTTGTTTTCAGCCATGAAACCCTCCCAAAAAATTCAATGAGAAAGTTGAACACGCTGTTCAACTTACCAATAAAATTTTTATCCCTATGAAAAGGCCACGCCGCATGTGCAACGTGGCCAATTCTTCAATCAAAATATGATTCTTATTTACAAGCAGCAACGCCACCAGTGTCACCCTTACAGGCTGTTGCTTTGTCGATCCAACCAGCTTCAATGACAACGTTGATGTTGTCTTTCGTGATTGGCAGCGGCTCCAGAAGAATGGAGTTAACAGTTACGCCACGTTTACCATCAGAGAACGGAGCAACGTTCGGCACTTCTGTCATCTTTTTACCTGCAGCAAGCATCAGTGCAGCTTCAGCAGCAACCTTACCCAACGCGCGGGAATCTTTCCAGATTGTCGTTGTTTGAGTTCCCAAAGCAACGCGGTTGATCGCAGCAAGATCGCCATCTTGACCGCCAACAGGAACAGAACCAGCCATACCCTGTGCAGCAAGAGCCGCAATAACGCCGCCAGCCATTCCGTCGTTTTCAGAAAGTACAGCATCAATCTTGTTGTCATTGGCTGTCAGGATTTGCTCCATATTCTTTTGAGCATTTTCCGGCTTCCAACCATCAGAGAAAGCTTCTCCAACAACCTTCACTTTTCCAGAATCGATAGATGGTTTCATTACTTCCATCATGCCGTTGAGCAAAAATGTTGCGTTCGGATCACCCGGATCACCTTTGATGATTGCATAATTGCCTTCCGGCTTGGCTGCCAGAACGGACTTTGCGATCAAACGACCTACACCAACATTATCGAAAGTGATGTAGAGGCTGTCAGGATGCTCGATTTGAACATCATAAGCGATCATTGGAATACCTTCAGCAGATGCTTTTTCCACAGCTGGCAAAATAGCCTCTGAATCGAATGGTACGATCATCAAAACATCAGCACCTTGTGCAATCAGAGATTCTACATCGGTTAATTGCTTTGCAGCTGAACCTTGTGCATCAGCTGAGATATATTTGTCCCCATTGGCTTCAACAATTTTCTTAATAACTGCTTCGTCACGCTTCCAACGTTCTTCTTGGAACACTTTCCAAGACACGCCGACGGTTTTTCCAGCAGCAAATGCAGTGCCTGCGAAAGACGCAGACATCATAGCAGCACCCATCAGGGCTACGGTCATTTTTTTCATTTTATATCCTCCCGGTGCGAACACCTTAGTACAGTCAAACACGGTGCAAACCGCAAAAGGCTATTTAATTCGAGCCTCAAAAAAAATAATGACTTTCTCAACGTGATGTGTCAACTTAATTTTTATGAAACTTCAACCTTATGAAAAATATGAATATTTTTTCAATCAACGCGGGGATTCTGTCTTCTTGAAAAACAGTTTACTTTCTGAGTTTGATTCATGACCCCTGTTGTCCGGTCCGATGATGTACGCACACAAAACCGCAGGCGCGTGCTTTCCACCATGCGCAGAAACGGCGTTTCATCACGTACGGAAATGGCCAATAGAACAGGATTGAGCGCCGCCACAATTTCAGCAATCACGTCGGATTTTTTAGAAGAAGGTATTTTAGTGCCGCCTAGTGACCCCACCCATGGGTCAAGCGGACGCGGCAGACCTACAATTTCGTTATCCATAAACCCGCGAGCCGCTCTAATATGTTCAATTAATCTCAGCGTTAATTTTTTGTCGGTCATGCTGGTCGATTATTCAGGCGAAATTGTTTGCGAACAAACTGTAGAGCTGGAAACTCATTGTCACACAGAAGTTCAATTACGCAATGTTCTGATCTCTGGAATTGAAAAAGCCTTGGCATCCGCCAACATTGAGACGTCCAAACTTCGACGTATTGCATTGGGCGTTCAAGGTTTGGTGGATGTGGAGGGAACCAAAGTAATCTGGTCTCCTATTTGCCAGGAAAGAAATATGCCAATCAAAAAATGGCTGGAATATCATTTCGGTGTGACCACCCATGTTGCAAATGATTGCGACATGATTGTCCAAGCACTCAGCAGAAGAGATCCTGAAAAGTACAGTGACAATTTCGGGGCCGTGTTATTGGCTCACGGTGTCGGCATGGGTCTTTTTTTACGGCAATCTGTTATAAATGGAACACGTTCCTCGGGAACGGAATTCGGGCACATGTCATTTGTGCCTGATGGCGCACTTTGCAGATGCGGCAAGCATGGATGTATTGAAGCCTATGCGGGCGACTACGCAATTGCCCGCAGTGCCGATGGCTTTACTCCAAACACTGAACCATCAGAACTCGTCGATGCAATTGACCTTGAAGAGATTGCACAACGAGCGCGTAATGGAGACACATTGGCGTTTAATGCCATTCAACAGGCAGGAACTGCGATCGGAACCGGTTTGGCCAATTTGTTTGCTCTGGTCGATCCGTTCCCTGTCGTGCTTGTGGGCAGCGGTGCTGTTTCATTCGACTTGATGGAGCCACATATACGACAAGCATTAAAGGGTTCAATGATTGCACGTCATCCCGAAGATATTGATCTCGACTTCATCATTGATGAGCGTCCATTGGTGTGCGAAGGCAGCACGATCACAGCTTTGATGATGCATGATGAATTGATTGCAAATCATAAAATGCAATCACAGGTGAGTGCATGATGAGAGCACATAATTTAGCTTTTACCACGGTTCTCATTTTGTCAGCATCGGTCTCCGAAAACGCCAATGCTCAGGTTTGGAGTGAAACAACACGCGAACTCAAACAAATGAAGAAAATGCCAAGCGGCGAATTGAGTAAATCAGAACTCAAAAAGCTCATCACGATCGGAGAAAAATTGTTTGGGGCAAAATTCACAGCGGCAGATGGTGCTGGACGCCCAAAGGCAACCCAAGCCATTATTCCAACCAAGGCGCGGCATCGTACAAGCACAACTTTTGCCCGCTTACCGGGACCGGATGCCCAAGCCTGTTCATCTTGTCACAATGATCCCATTATTGGCGGTGCCGGAGACTTTGTCACAAATGTTTTTGTGTCAGAGGGTTTTTCCAATGCCAATTTCGACACAACAGACCCCCAATTTTCAAATGAACGCGGCACCAACCATTTATTCGGCGCAGGTTTGATTGAACTTCTTGCACGAGAAATGAGCGCAGAACTCATTTCAATACGAAACATTGCATTAAGCGAAGCATCCAAAAAGAATGAAACAGTTGTTGCAAAACTGGAAACCAAAGGCGTCGAATTTGGTTCAATTGCCGCTTCTCCTGATGGTCTGGTTGATCTCACCAAAATCGAAGGGGTCGATACAGATTTGGTGGTGCGCCCATTCAGTCAAAAAGGTGTAATGACATCGCTGCGCCAGTTCACCGTCAACGCACTCAACCACCATCATGGTATGCAATCCGACGAACGTTTTGGTACGCGTTGGACCGGCAGTGCCGACTTTGATGAAGACGGACACAAAAACGAGGTTACGAGTGCTGACATATCGGCATTGGTTGCTTGGCAGGCGACATTGCCAACACCAACAAAAATTGTTCCCCAGCAAGCTGATTGGAAAGATGCTTCAGCCAACGGAGAACGTTTATTTTCAGATTTCGGCTGCAACGCATGTCATAAGACATCCCTACCATTGAGGTCTTTAAAATTCCAAGACCCGGGGCCGTTTGATGTCTCAGGCACTTTGAACAATAGACAGGTCAAAACGGCTGCCACCTACGATTTAAAACTTCTTAAATGGGCGAAATCTCTTCCGACAAACAGCAAGGGAGAAACGCTTGTTCCTTTATTTGGTGATCTCAAACGCCATAAGATGACGGACCGTTCAATATCCGTACTTGGGAACGAACTTTTGTCACAACGGTTTGTGGGGCGCGATATATTTATGACCGCCGAACTTTGGGGTGTGGCGTCTACAGCCCCTTATGGTCATCGCAACGATTTCACCACTATCGACAGTATTATTCTCGCCCATGGTGGAGATGCACGAAAGTCCCGTGATGTTTATGAACAATCAAACAGTGATGCCCGCTCATCTATCATTGCTTATCTTAAAACGCTGGTGATTGAGAAATGAGAAAGATCGCCACCGTACTTTCAATCGCACTGACAATCACTTCACCCGGTTACGGGCAAGATGGTTTTCCATTCGACATTCCGGCACTAAATGAAGAGGCGAAAGCTGCAGGCATAGAGCATTCCTATGAAGGCCCATGGGAATATTTTGTTGGCGGTGGCGTAGCCAGCTTTGATTGCAACGGCGACCGTATGCCTGACTTGTTTTTTGCGGGAGGCACCAAACCAGCAAAACTCTACGTGAATAATTCACAAACTGGCGGTGAACTTCGGTTCCAACAAAAGAACCTGAACATCAAAGAGAAGAGCCTGAAGAAGGCGCTCGGAGCCTATCCCATCAACATCAACAATGATGAGTATATAGATCTCGTCGTGTTACGACTTGGAGAAAACCTTGTTCTCAAAGGCAAAGGCGAATGCACGTTTGATCTAGCCAACAAAGAATTCTCGTTCGATGGAGGCAGAGTATGGACAACGTCAATGGCCGCCACTTGGGAGGGCGAAAACACCTACCCAACCATAGCCATGGGAAATTACGTAGATCGCACAGCTCCAGGTTCTCCTTGGGGAACATGTGAGAACAACAAACTGATGCGCCCTGCAAAAGACGATGCACCGAATTATAGCGATCCGTTAGAATTGCAACCGAGCTATTGCGCATTGTCTGTCTTATTCACCGATTGGAACAAGTCTGGCGTACCGTCATTGCGAGTGACTAATGATCGCCAATATTATCGCGGAGGTCATGAGCAATTGTGGCGTATACCTGAAAACGGTGCGCCTCGACAATTTACAAAGTCCCAAGGATGGCAGAACCTCAACATTTGGGGAATGGGAATTGCAGAAGCTGATTTGAACCAAGACGGCCTTCCAGAGTATGCTCTAACGTCCATGGGTGACACCAAACTTCAAACACTTGATTCCGAAGGTGATGAAGACCGTCCGACATATCGTGACACTGCCTTTGAAAAACAGGCGACCGCTCACAGACCGTACACAGGTACGGATCTAAAACCGTCCACGGGTTGGCATTCTCAATTTGCAGATTTGAACAATGATACAAAACTGGATCTCTTTATTGCCAAGGGCAACGTCGAAGCCATGCCAGATTTTGCAGCGTTCGATCCTGACAACCTTTTGATGGGCGGGCCAGAAGAGAAGTTTTATGAAATTGGGGCTAAAGCCGGCATAGCAATGAACACACGTGGTCGGGGTGGCGCGGTGGTTGATCTCAATGCCGATGGGATGCTCGATCTTGTGGTCGTAAATAGGAAAACCAACGTCAGCCTTTTTCGAAACCAAGGAAACAAGACACCTTGGGGGCATCGGCCAATGGGAAATTGGGTGGGTGTAGAGTTGCACAATGGGGCCAAGAACATCTCAGCAATCGGTGGAAAAATCCACGTTAAAACCGGAAATGTAAATCAGTCCAGAACTATCCAGATCGGCGGTGGTCATGCATCTGGACAAGCTGGGTTTATTCACTTTGGCCTTGGAGTCGCTGAACGTGCGAAAATTCGCATTCAATGGCCCAATGGTGATTGGAGCCACGAGTACAGAGTTTTTGCCAATAACTTCGTTCGCATTGAACGCGGCAAAGCAGAAGCTCTTTACTGGTATCCAAAACCGGCACACCAAGAGTGAGGCACTCACATGACTAAATGGGTGACAATAGAGTGTGATGGCGCACCGCACGCGCGCCACGAAAACGGTTTTGCCGAACTTGATGGAAAATTCTATTTATTCGGTGGCAGGCGCATTCAACCTGTCGATATATTCGATCCGAAGACAAACACATGGACCCACGCAAGCCCTCCTCCTATGGAAATTCATCACTTCCAACCAGTGGTTTTTCAAAATGAACTTTGGTTGTTAGGAACCATGACAGGCATCTTTCCCCGCGAGACACCTTTGGAAACAGCTTATATATACAGCCCAAAAACGGATACGTGGCGCGAAGGCCCGGAAATTCCAGCAGCGCGCCAACGTGGAGGAGCTGGATGTGTTCTGCATGACGATGGCTGGATTTATGTGGTTGGTGGCATTGTTGATGGGCACCATTCCGGGACGCAAAAATGGTTTGATCGATTGAATCCGCAAACGGGCGAATGGGAAACTCTCCCTGACGCACCAACAAAGCGCGATCATGCACCAGCAGCTATTGTCGATAACAAATTGTATTTTCTCGCGGGGCGCGAGACCGGTCGTCACAATGGGGAAAACTACAATGATCTGTTTTTTGCAACCATTCCCAACATCGATGTCTTTGATTTCACCGCGGGTGTGTGGAGCACTTTGGAAGACTCTATCCTCATACAAACAGCCGCAGGTGGATTGGGCGTAATAGGCAACAAAATCTACTACGTTGGTGGCGAAGCAGGTCGTCCAGAAGCATTTACAGAACTGCAAATATTTGATCCTGCCAGTGAAAAATGGAGTGCCGGCCCAGCATTGAACAGAGCACGTCACGGCACAAATGTATTGGTCTATAACAACGCACTTTGGATCGCGGTTGGCAGCGGCGCACGCGGCGGCGAACCCGAACTGAGTTCGATTGAGTGCTATACGCCCCAATAGATCAAGCCAATTTCACATCTGGATTATAGTAAATTTCAGTCCAGAAAGGTTCTAAATTTAATGACCGCGCAACGGGATCATTAACCATTTCTTCAGTTTAAAATTTCATCATTTTGTAACCATGATATGTGTCGGCATGGGCAATATTACGACAAATGGCTCCCGCATTCGGGGCAGTCTCACGTCAGATGAATTGATCATCGATGCTGACGACCTCATCAATTACCGCATCAATTTGCGCGGTGGTTACGACACCCTCACCTTAAATTCTGAAAACGGATTGAGCTTCGATCGCAACAGCTATTGGCGTTTGAATGGTGTTGATGAAATTGACGTCAGCAATATCTCTGGCGGCGCAATAGAAATGACGCTCCCAAAAAATCTATTGCGCCGAAGCGATAATGATGAAGTGACAATCACATCTGGGGAATCCGGCATTCAGTCCCTTGCTGCAAATCCTCAAGGCTTTGGAACTTATATTGTCGCTGGTGAGGGCACTGTTCATCTTGCAGATGGTGTATCAAATACAGTAACAATCGCCGATGGGTCTTCTGTTCAAATTTTGGGCGGTAACGGTGATGACACAATCACCGCATCCAACGATGGGTCGCTGTTATATGGTGGCAGCGGGGATGATCAGTTCATCCTTCAAAACGGGGCTGATATTATTCAGCTCACGGATAGTCAGGGCACTGACAATGCAGTTGGTTTCGATTTCACTAATGACACAATCGATATTTCAGAGACGGCACTGCACAGCTTTGCAGACGTTCTGGCCGCTACGTCTGAAGATGGGAATGGCAATCTTCAGATCGACTTTGGAAACGGCACAAAACTTGTTCTAGAGAATGCAGATGTTGATGATTTAAGAGCAGAAATCTTTATTTTGGAAGGCATCACACTCACAGATTCTACCTATATAATTCAAACCGGAACAAGCGCTGCTGAGTTGAATGCACTGATCGATTCCGCATCGGAAGGTACCCACTTTATCCTCAAAGATGGCCTTCATTCATTCACAGAAAGCATCGTGATTAATCGCGGAGATATTACAATCACAGGCGAGAGTGAAGCGAACACCATCATTCGTTTCGACTTCCCGGATGGCGAGATCACCAATGGTCTCGTGGTCACAGGCGGAACCAAAACATATCTTGATACGGTTGATCATGACATTGCCATGGGCGATACCACCATCACTGTCATTGATCATGGGCTACAAGCAGGTGACACCATTTATATGTTTCAACCGAACACTAGAGAGTGGTTAGATGAAAACGGTTGGCAAAACGTGTCCATGAACGATGCCGACAAAAGGCCATTTCGTGAAGTTATTTTGGAAGTAGCTTCGGTCAATGATGATACAGTTACTTTCACTCATCCTATTCCCTATGCGATGGACGCAAATGAAACCCGCTTGAACACAATCGAACTATTCAGCGATATAACACTTAGCGATTTTACCATTACAACACCTCTTGGAGTTG
Organism: uncultured Rhizobiaceae group bacterium; assembly: GCA_938010435.1. Classification (GTDB taxonomy): domain Bacteria; phylum Pseudomonadota; class Alphaproteobacteria; order Rhizobiales; family Rhizobiaceae; genus Pseudahrensia. The sequence goes on from CALLUS010000013.1 coordinate 151,627, forward strand.
CTGACAGCCATGTTTTCACTAATACCGAACCCGATTACGAGCGCACAACAGCGGTCAATATCGTGGGCACAATCGGGGCTGTGGTTGAAAACATCAGCGTTTTGGATTCGGGAAGCACCGCATTGGCCTTCGGATCATCGCTAGATCTGCAGGCCGACAATATTTACGTGAGTGGTTCTCACAACAAAGGTGGTGGCGGAAACGGTTATGGCATCCTTGTGTTTGAAACCAACAATAGCACACTGACAAATTTGGAAGTCTATGACACTCGACACGGATTTATCACATCAGCTTGGAGTGCCGAGACGGACAACACTGTTCATGTTTTAAATACCAATCGCGACCTCGGTTTCCACGGCAGCCCGGATAGGGGCAATGTAATTCAAGTGGACAACAGCGTTTTAGACTTCGACGTTCCATTTTATGGCAATGGCGGCTCCGGGTGGACAACAATAAGTGGAAGCGGTTCAAACCATGCCGCAATTGACCCGTTCCTTGAAAACCAAATCACGTTCTCAAATGCAGAAGGTGTGAACCGCAACGACACAATTGTCGCTGACGATTCTGGTGTCTACATGAATGGCAAATACGGGTACGATACTCTGATCGGTGGAGATGGGGATGATTATCTTGTGGGCGGCACACTCGCTGACACTCTCACCGGGGGCGAAGGCAGAGATACATTTTTACTCAAAGTTGGCGATGGATTAGATACGATCACTGATTTCCAAGCCGGAATAGATGGTGACCTCATGATCATCGCAAACAATCCAGATATGACATCATTCGAAGATTTATATTTCTACGAACGTGATGGAGAATTGCGGGTGAGATTTGGGGCCAATGCCACAGCCATATTGGAAGGTGTCAGTCTCGAAGACTTAACTGCAGACAATTTCGCATTCGATCCCGATGGAACGCAGACTGCTGAAAACTATTATGGCAGTGACTTTGAAGTGGGCGTTTAAAGCGCTCTACTTCTCGGTCAGTTTCAGTTCAATACGACGGTTCTTATCGCGTGCATCTTGTGTGTCCGCCAGATCAAGCGGTTGAAATTCGCCAAACCCAGCTGCCACCAAACGGTTAGAAGGTACACCTTGTTCAATGAGATATTTGACAACAGATGTTGCACGGCCTGACGATAATTCCCAGTTGTCGCGATAACGGCCATTGCCTGCCAGAGGTATATTGTCAGTGTGTCCGTCAACACGAAGAACCCAATCAATTTCGTCCGGAATTTCGTTCCCGAGTTCCACCAACGCTTTGGCAAGTTTTGTCATTTCCCCAAGACCAGCCTGATTAAGTTGAGCACCGCCCGATGGAAACAGCACCTCAGATTGGAAAACAAAACGGTCGCCCACAACACGAATGTCTTCACGATTGCCGAGGATTTCGCGTAACCTTCCGAAGAAATCAGATCTGTAACGATTAAGCTCTTGAACCCTCTGAGCAAGCGCTACATTGAGCCGCTTTCCCAAATCCGCAATCTTTGTAGTGCTTTGTCTGTCTTTTTGCTCTGAGACATCCAGCGCGTCCTCCAGAGCCGCAATCTGTTTGCGAAGAGCGGAAATTTGTTGGTTCAACAATTGCACTTGGCTCAAAGCGCGATTACTGATTTTTTTCTCTTCATCCAGTGTTTGGGAAAGAGTCCCTGCTCTTTCTTCAGCTGCTCCAGCCGCACCAGCACCTTGGTCAAGCAAAGCTTGCAAACGCGAGCGTTCGGATTTTGAAGCATCTAAACTAGCAGCAAGTGTTTTCAATTGATCATCCAAATCCTGTTTGGATGATTTTTCCAAAGCCAAGAGTTCAGTCAATTCATTTAACTGGCTATTCAATCTATTTAGGACAGTGTCTTTGCCGGAAATTTCCTGACTTAGTAAAAATTGTGCCAACACAAAAACAGACAACAAAAACATAATAGCAAGCAAAAGGGTGGATAACGCATCCACGAAGCCGGGCCAGTAATCAACTCCCGAACCACCACGCCGACGTGATCGTAACTTGCTCATCTGCTAAACTTTCACCTGCATCTAGAAGCCGTCCTTCGGTGTGTTCCGAGTGTTAGGTAATTTCTTAGATCCACCGGTTGCTGAGATATTCCTGTTTAGCTGTTCCAAAAGCTTTTTGACATCTTCTTGGTTCTTACCTTGGTCTTCCACCCAATCACGAATGAGTTGTTGCTCACTGCGCATGTGTTTGACCAAGCCTTGAATACCTTCTGCCAAAGAAGCCATTGCAGCTGTGGTGCGCGCGCCTCCACCACCTTCGCGAACTTGCGATGCAATACGCTCCATAGCTTCGGTCACATCCTGTCCACCTGCTGCTGCTTTGGCGAAATCTCCACTCATGTCGGTGACAGATGACAACCAATTTTCCAGTTCGAGATAGAATCGGTTTTGAGCTTGACCGGATTGTAGGTCTAAGAACCCAAGAACCAATGAACCGGCCAAACCAAACAAAGACGATGAAAACGCTGTACCCATGCCATCAAGCGGCGCCTTCAATCCGCCTTTAAGAGCATCAAGAACATCATTGGCATCACCCGAGCGTGGATCAAGAGAACCGATCGTGTCACCGATTGAACCAATCGTTCCAAGCAACCCCCAGAACGTACCCAATAGACCTAGAAACACGAGAAGACTAATAAGATAGCGTGAAATATCACGGCGCTCATCGAGCCGGTTTCCAATCGAATCCAGAATTGATTGGGTCGATCCGGTGGACAGCGCAACATCTCCGGTCTTGCCGCCCAAAAGGGTTTCCATGGGCGCCAACAGAACGGGTTTGCGCTTACGCTCAGCTGCATCACCACGCCGAAATGAATTCACCCACGCAACTTCAGGCATGAGGCGGATCACCTGCATAAACGCCAGCAAAATGCCGACCGTCAAAACCCCAAGAATAAGGCCATTCAGCCCAGGGTTTGTAGAAAAAGCCGACCAGATTTGTCGATAAAGAATGAATGCTAAAAATCCAACCAGCACAGTGAAAATGAGCATGGAAAAAAGATAGACACGAGGGGACGATAGTTTGTGTGGATCATATTCCCGTGCCATGCGTCACATCTCCCATAGCGCAATGAACCAATTTCAAAGCGCATGCTGTTAGGCCATTCATTAGAGTCTCAAATCACAGTTTTCCCAAACGGAAGCTCTGCAAATCACTCCGCCTGCAATCTATGCTAATTTTTGGTGAGTTGAAAACAGTAATGCGTACAAATCGTGACGCAAGGGAACGTTCTGCGATTTCAAACAGAACGAGACTAAGTTTTTGAGGTCCGCATGGCGTCGGGCAATGGCTGATTGATAATGCTGCGCAATTTAGCGTGAACAGCTTCGTTCCCTGCCACAACACGCCCGGATTCATACATAGATGCCTTCGGATCAGGCTCGGTAGCAAAGCCCCCCGCTTCGCGTACCATAAGCAGACCAGCCGCCATATCCCAAGCCGCCAAACCAGACTCGAAATATCCGTCAAAACGACCCGCCGCCACATAAGCAAGATTCAGCGCCGCCGAACCCGTTGCACGCACACCAGCCACTTTGTTCATAATGTTTCTTTGATGAAACAGCGCCACACCGTGACCCCGTTTGTTAAGCGCAGGGATGCCGGTGGCAATCACGCATTCATCCATATCACTGCGCGCTGCAACGCGAAGACGACGGTCGTTTAAAAAAGCTCCACGTCCTTTTTCTGCGGTGAACAACTCTTCAGTTGCAGGATTGTAAATAACACCAGCAATCAACTGCCCATGGCTTTCCAGAGCAACCGATACTGCAAAGTGAGGGTTTGAATGCAAGAAGTTGGTCGTGCCATCCAATGGATCAATGATCCAACGATGATCAGAACCGTTGTCAATCATCCCACCCTCTTCGAGTAAAAATGAATATCCCGGTCGCGCTTTGTTTAAAGCATCACGTAGTGTTTTTTCGGCTTTGATATCTGCTTCAGAAACAAAGTCGCCAGGGCCTTTGAGCGAAACCTGCAAGTTTTCAAGCTCGTTGAAATCGCGAGTCAGCGAACGTCCTGCCTTGGTTGCGGCGGCAACCATTACATTTATGAGGGCGGAACGGGCCATTGAAATTCCTATTGAGATAAGGGTTTAAAAAAGGTCTAGCTGTCAGCGCGACGGACATAAGTAATCTCGTTGGTTTCAACGATGATCTTTTCACCCGCTTCAATAAATGGAGGAACCATAACCTTGATTCCGTTGTCCATAACGGCAGGCTTGTAGGACGACGATACGGTTTGCCCCTTCACAACCGGATCAGCTTCAATGATTTCCAAAGTTACAAAGTCCGGAAGTCTCACACCAATCGGACGATCATCATACATCTCAACAATGATTTGCATCCCGTCCTGCAAGAATGCAGCGCGGTCGCCGACAAATTCAGTTTGAAGTTCAAGTTGCTCATACGTGGTCGTGTCCATAAAAACGAGCACCTCACCTTCTGCATAAAGATATTGAAAGTCTTTTTGCTCAAGACGAACTTTTTCAACAGTTTCTGACGCACGAAAGCGCTCATTTAATTTGGTTCCATCAATCAGGTTTTTCATTTCCACTTGATTGAATGCGCCACCTTTGCCCGGTTTCACAGCATTTGTTTTAACAGCCGCCCATAGGCCACCTTTGTGCTCAACCACATCGCCGGGTTTGATTTCATTACCATTGATTTTCATGGGCGTTGGCCTGTTTGTCTGTCAGAAATTAATTATCAGCGGTCTTGGGAATGATGTAGATTTCCATCACGAGTCCCGAAAGCTTCCTTGAACACACTTTCGTCTTTGGTTCAAGAACCCGCGCGTTTTGTCAATCTATTGGCCAATTCAATTGCCCGCTGTTTGTTGATCTTCGACAGACTTGCAAACCTGCGATCCATGACGCTGTCAGAAAAACCTGCGCGGCGGGCAACCACATGCCAAGCTCCAGCACGAACATCATCGACTTTCGTACCGATACCAAAGGAATACATGCGCGCAAGACGGTTTTGAGCGATCACATTTCCTTGGGATGCTGCACGTGCGAACCAAAACAATGCGCGTTGTTCACTTTTTTTACCGCCCCGGCCATTGGCATTCCAGATGCCCAATTCCACCTGCGCCGTATCGAAGCCGTTTTTCGCAGATTTTTCCAACCAGAAGCGCGCTTTTTCATCGTCGTTGAATGTAACACCTCGCGCCTCAGCATAGATATTGGACATTACATATTGCGCATCGGCCAATCCGGCCTCAGCTGCTTTTTCATACCAAGGGAATGCAGATTTAAAACCTGACCAAGTGGGGCGTCTGGCTGTCATAATTTGCGCGAGGTTAAACTGAGCGCGCGCATGGCCGGTTTCAGCAGACTTTCGTAAATACCCTTCTCCCGCGGCCTTATCTTCTTTAACGGTCAATCCCCGCAACAACATGTTTCCATAAATAAACTGCGCTTCGCGATTACCGGCATTGGCCGCAAATTCATACCATTGAGCGGCCTTTTTACGGTTTCGCGCCACACCAAAACCATTCCAGTAAAGCTCACCAATGAGAGTTTGAGCGGCAGGATCACCGCTTTCGGCCAGTGGCAAAGCCATATTGAGCGCCGTTAAATAATACCCGCGTTGATAAGCACCAAATGCCAATTCACCGGGTTTTGCAGGTCTGGTTTTGGTTTCAGCATCCACTATGTCAGATCCACGACCAGCTACAATCGGCCCATCTAATTTCGGACCTTTAAGAGGCTCTGTATATTCTTTGGTGGGCTTTGTTTGGCCATTCACCATCGATACAGCACCTAAACTCAGCATCCATGAAAGAATAGAAATGGTTGCAAGTTTACTTTTCGAAGATTTCAAATTGGGGAGCATGTTCATCCAGCAATCTATTAGCACTACGAATACGCTGCACAATTTCAGCTTCCGTAGCATGTCTTTCTTCGCTTGAGAAAATGGCTTTCTCAAGAGCAACAAAATCAGCCCCCGATCGGGCAACTTCGATCACACTTTCCAATTTGGTTCCGCCGAGCAGGATACACGGAATTTCCACCATAGAAGACCACCAATTCGCCAAATCCACATTCTTAGGATGTGGTTCTGTACGAATATCTCCACCTGGTTTGCCAAACATCAAATAGTTCGGTTGCAATTCGCCAAGCACCAATGCGTTGTGGCGCGTTTTAACATTGCCAACACCCACCATCATTTGCGGCGAATATTTTTCCATTGCGTCACGAACAGCATCCGGATCTTGGCCAAGTTGCAAACCATCAGCGCCAACTCTACCTGCAACGCGAGTCTGCCCAACAACAATTACAGCAATGCCATTATTCTGGGCAACACTAACAATTGGAGAGATCAAATCTTGAAACTCGACTTCGTCCAAATCATCTGCATCAAAAATAATGCTGGCTATGTCGCCTGACCTCAAAACCGATTCAGGGTTGCCCGCCAACAAAGACGCGTTTCCCCCGCTCACAACCAACACTAAACGGCACCGTGTCGAAGGGTCAATCACGGCGTCAGTTGATGATGTATCTGAAGACTTTTCTGACATGAAAACGACATAAGCTGCCGTGACTGCAGACACAAGCCTTGCAATCAATATCGATCTGTAAAGAAAATTAAATTAAACAGTCAGAAAACGCAGAGCAGTTCAATTTAACAACGCAATACTCGGGTTTCAGATGTTAATTGCCGTTTAAGCGGGCAATTTCGTCCTTCAAACGCAATTTCTGGCGCTTGAGTTCCAAAAACTCCACATCATTGGCCGATGGACTCGCTCGCAAACCAGCGAGTTGGTCCTCCAAAGACTGATGTTTTTGGTGAAGTTGTTGGATATGTGCATCGACAGACATGAGCTACCTCTTGTTCGTGTTATCCCACATTCAAAAGGTGTCACAGATCATCACGACTGTCGATATATAAACCACCATTGATTTTTCTATTGTGGAACAGTTAGAACCTCGGTTCCATTATGAAGGGATTGTTATGGAAGACGATCAAGACAGTGCTGAATTACGTGTAAGACTTGCCCGCTTGCAATTAGAGCATGATGACTACCATTCGGCCATTGAAGCTATGATTGCGCAAAAATGTGATCCGCTGAAGGTTCAGCGTATGAAAAAGAAAAAGCTTCGTTTGAAAGACGAGATCATAAAACTCTCTTCACGGGTTATTCCGGATATCACAGCATGAGCGAAACAAAACAACCTCACAACGACGTAGCAATCGTGATGGGCAGTCAGTCTGACTGGGTCACGATGAAAAATACGGCTGATACATTGGACGCTCTTGGCGTTTCATACACGCCGAAAATCGTGTCCGCACATCGCACTCCTGATAGGCTGGTTAAATTTGCAAAATCAGCCCGCAACAACGGTTTCAAGGTCATCATTGCCGGTGCAGGTGGCGCGGCTCATCTTCCAGGTATGGTCGCTTCTATGACACCACTTCCGGTATTTGGTGTGCCCGTTCAATCTGCGGCTCTTTCTGGAAATGACAGCCTTCTATCTATCGTACAAATGCCTGCCGGCATTCCTGTGGGAACACTGGCCATTGGTAAAGCGGGAGCGGTTAACGCGGCTCTTCTGGCTGCTGCTGTTTTGGCTCTGAGCAATGATAAATTGGCTCACAATCTGGATGCATGGCGCGAACAACAAAGCAACTCTGTTGCTGATGAACCCCATGACTGAACACCTCCCCCTCCCTGTAAACGCAACCATTGGTATTCTTGGTGGTGGCCAACTTGCCCGCATGTTAGGGGCATCTGCAGCAAAATTGGGTTTCAGAACCATATTTTTAGAACCGGGAGAGAACGCGCCTGCAGCACAAACTTGTAACGCTCAAATCATAGCAGAATATGATGACGAATTAGCTTTGAAAAAATTGGCTGACCAGTGTGATGTTATCACCTACGAGTTTGAGAATGTGCCCGCATCTGCGGCTCAATTCATCACGAAAAACAACACTCTCTACCCGCCGGCAAAAGCGCTTGAAGTGTCTCAAGACAGGTTGTTGGAAAAGACATTTCTGCGCAGCAACGGCATTGAAGTTGCACCATTCGAAAACATCAAAACCGCACAAGATTTGATGCATGCTCTCAAAATTTTAAATGGCGGTGTTCTGAAAACCAGACGCTTTGGCTATGACGGCAAAGGACAACGTGTCTTCAAAGACGCCAAATGTGACAATCCAGAAGAGGTCATCGCAGAAATGGGTGGTGGCCCGTTTGTCCTGGAACAATTGATCGCTTTTAAAAGCGAATTCTCGATTATCGCCGCACGCAATATCAACGGAGAAGTTGTTACATTTGATCCTGCAACCAACATTCACGAAAATGGGATTTTACGACAATCGACCGTTCCAGCTTCCCTTGATACGGAAACGATCGAACGTGCGAAACGGATAGCGGAAAATACGCTGAATGCATTCGACTATGTTGGCGTGATCGGAATTGAATTTTTCGAGACTGATGCTGGTTTGTTGGTGAACGAATTTGCGCCGCGCGTTCATAACTCAGGCCATTGGACCGAAGAAGCATGCCCCACATCGCAGTTTGATCAACACATTAGAGCCATCACTGGCCTGCCATTAGGCTCAATTGAACGTCACCACGATTGCAAAATGATTAATTTGTTGGGCCGTGAAGTCGATGAGATCGCTCATCTACTGGAAAACTCCAATGTCAGCGTCACCCTCTATGGAAAGCTGGAGTCTCGTGAAGGTCGGAAAATGGGACATTTCACCGAGTTAACTGAACTCAAAAACTGACTCCGATTTCTTATTGAAACAGCACTTAAGGCTGGACAACATTCAGTCTATTTGCTACCTGCACCTCACGATTGGCCTTGAGAAGGGCCAAATTGAAGGTTGAACATCGCTTAGCGATTCCTTTTTGGATAGACCTCTCTTCGCAAATTGATACAAACAAACCGAAACGGAAAAGCCCGTGCAAGTCGTCGTACGTGACAATAATGTTGAACAAGCCCTCCGCGCTCTGAAAAAGAAACTTCAGCGTGAAGGTGTATTCCGCGAAATGAAATTGCGGAACTTCTATGAGAAGCCATCTGAAAAACGCGCTCGCGAAAAAGCTGAAGCTGTTCGCCGTTCACGCAAACTGGCACGCAAGCGCGCACAACGCGAAGGCTTGATCCCGGGCAAAGCGCCTCGTTAATCGCTTGAGACTTTCAACACCATGTTGATTGTCAGATAAATTTGGAAGTCAGGGTAATCAGCGGTTGCGGGTTGCCCTTTTTTTCGTTGAAGGTAGTCTTCATCCAATTGTAATCGCATTTTCATGCAAGCTTGAACGAACGTGATATTAGGCTGGAACATATATGTTATCTCACCTCTCATTCATGAAGCTCGTGATCGGCACAGGCTTTATAGCTTTGTTATTGGTATTATCTGGTTGCGTTCCTAACAGCCCCACTGCCGGACTGACATTTGAAAAAGATCAGGGGTCGTCCGAGAATATTGGATCTTTGACCAGCGTGGTGAATGCAAATCCAAGAGACCCCACCGGCTACAATATTCGTGGCAGTGCTTATGGACGCTCGGGTCAATTCTCCGCAGCACTGAACGATTTCAATACGGCAATATCCCTGAACCGAAGCTACCATCAGGCTTACGCGAACAGAGGTTTAATCTACCGCCGTACGGGCAATCTCAATCAGGCATTAAAGGATTACAATTCAGCGTTGCAGATCAATCCGCAATATGCGGAAGCTTATATCGGACGCGGTGATGTTTATCGCGAAGGCAAGCGTTTAAGATCAGCAGTCAATGATTACGATCAGGCCATTCAATTGGGCACGACTGACCCTCGCGCATATCACAATCGCGGGTTGCTCTATCAGCAAAACAGAGATCACGTTCAGGCCATTGAAGATTTTTCAAAAGCAATCGCTTTAGCAGACCAAAAGCCTGAACCATATAATGCGCGCGGGCTGTCTTATTTGGCGACCAATGGTGAGCAAAATGCCCTCGACGATTTCAATACCGCATTGAAATTAGATGGAAAATACGCAGAAGCTTGGACAAACCAAGCTCTCGTTTATGAACAACGCGGTGAGAAAAAGCGTGCATTCAAGTCGTTTGCACGTGCTATAGCACTCAATCCCAAATACACGCCTGCCCGCGAAGGCATGAGTAGAACGCGCTGATCTTTAGAGCCTTAGATATTGTATAGATTAACTGCCTCTCGGCGGTTAAATCATATTCAAGCAGCTATTTTGGCAACGACCATCAAAACGATGAACGACAAAACGCCACCGATAAATCCACCACCCATGAAGAAGCCAACAGCCATAGCAACCAAAAGTGCGATGTTGAACAAAACGCCCCATTTTGTCAGCCACAAGAACATAGAATACGTGTTCTCATGCTGCGGATAGTCCATCGGTGCGCCTTGATCGTGGTTCACGTCGTATGTTTGGTCAGCCATATCAACAAGCTCTTTTCTCGGCTCGGAAAATCAAATTCGAATAAGGATTACACCACACTACAAACAAATGGCAAGGCATACACAGTCAGTTGCTAGGCCTTACCACTCACTTTTTTGAAATAAAACGGCGCACCACTTTTCAAAACACAATTCATACGAGAACGACTTTGCAATTGGCAGGTTGCGCTATTGGGGCCGCTCACGACGCCTCTAAAATTGATGTCAATCTTTTCAATTGAACTCGCCCGATAAGTTCCCTTTGCCAATAGTTCATCTGAACTGGTGCGTTCTCGGTCATAAGAAGCAAATTGCCCGTTTTTAAAAGCCGAGCGAGATCCCAGTTCTTTCCCCGTCGCATCAATCTGTTGCCAAGTTCCATTGATGTCAGCAAGAGAAGCAACTTTCGGGCTAGAATTCTCAACAGGCTTAGGTGCAGGTGTTAGTTGTGGAACCGGAGTAGGAGCGCTGTTTTGTGTTGATGTGCAAGCCGTTAGAGCAAGAATGCCAGCAATCAAAGTTCCAGATTTTAAGAAGGTACGCATCGGTTTCTCATTTTCACTTCTGTTGAATGGCGCAATAAATCGTCTCAAGCAGTTTGGGCGTATGTATTACGATACGTCACCTATTTCAAGCCAGCCGCAAAGCCGCATTTACTCTTTCTTAATCGCGACTGTTAAAACCCGCTTCAAGAAATTGTGCCATTTTGGGAAACCATTTTGCAAGCTCTGGATTGAATAGAATCGTCATGCCAAAAACTATTCTCATCGTTGACGACGATCCGGTTCAGCGTAGATTGCTTGAAAACGCCATTGCAAAGATGGGTTTTCGAGTTGAAGCCGCCAATGATGGAAGGTCGGCTTTGCAAAAAATTGAAGCTGATTTGAACCACCAATATGCCTTAATCGTACTCGATCTCGTTATGCCAGAGCTGGATGGGATGGGCGTTCTTCAAGAACTCAAAAAAGTCGATCATCAATACCCGGTTATTGTTCAAACAGCCCAAGGCGGGATCGAAGCCGTCGTCAACGCTGTAAAAGCTGGCGCGATAGATTTTTGCGTCAAACCGGTTTCGTTCGAACGCCTAAAAATTTCAATCGATAACGCATTGAAATTGGATGCTATGAAAGAGGTCGTTCAAAAAACACGGAAAAAAAATAATGGCACATTTACGTTCGATGATCTGATTGCGCAGAGCGTCTCAATGGGCCCAATTGTAAAACTTGGGCGCAGAGCTGCCGCATCCAATATTCCTGTATTGCTGGAAGGCGCAACCGGAGTGGGTAAAGAAGTTATAGCACGCGCTATACAAGGGTCTGGAGAAAGGGCTTCAAAACCATTCATCATCGTAAACTGTGGTGCTATTCCGGAAAATCTTGTTGAGAGCATATTGTTCGGACACGAAAAAGGAGCCTTTACGGGCGCCACTGAAACCCACATTGGCAAATTTAAAGAAGCAGATGGTGGAACGCTGTTCTTAGACGAGGTCGGGGAGTTATCACCCGACATTCAAGTGAAGCTCTTGCGTGCTATCCAAGAAGGCGAAATCGACCCCGTAGGTTCAAAACGTCCTGTAAAAACAGATTTTCGCCTCATATCCGCAACCAACAGAAATATGGATGAACTGGTAAAATCAGGGCAGTTCCGTGAGGATTTATTCTATCGCTTAAACGTGTTTCCAATCACGCTTCCACCGTTGAAAGATCGCAAGTCCGACATTTCAGAACTCGTTCGTCATTTCACCGCGCAATTTTGTTTGGAAGAAAGCCGGCGCTCCATCAAAGGAATTCGCGCTGATGCACTCGCTATGCTGGAAGGGTTTGATTGGCCGGGCAATATTCGCCAGTTGGAAAACGCAATTTTCCGAGCAGTGATATTGTGTGAGGGCGATGAATTGGTGATCGAAGACTTCCCACAAATCTCTTCAATTAACGCAGTGACCTCGCCTTTGTCCGAGAGCAATCCATTGGTTCCCTTTTCCAAAGACACAAGCACCATGGGTAAAAATTCAAATCAAAGCATTAATTTAAAAAAGAAAAATGGATCTCTAAAACCCCTTGAACATCTTGAAGCAGAGGCCATCCGTTTCGCTTTGAAACACCATTCGTTTAGAATGACGGATGTGGCCAAAAGTTTAAAAATCGGACGGTCAACCCTCTACAGGAAGCTGAACGAATACGGGATTGATCAATCGGTGCAAGATCAATCACCAGACGTCGCATAGTATAATTGGCTCAACGTTATAGGTTACACACAGATTGGAAATCCTGTTTGACTTTGTTTGAAAAATTCAAATGAAACGCTATATTAACCATAGGAAGGCAACTATCTCTTGCGTCATGAATTGACCACACTGGTCAAGGATATTCTTCGAGCGTAAGTCGCAATCCGATCAGCATTTGCATTGCCTGTTCAAAAACGACTTTCATGTTCTAAAAAGTGGGCTTACCTCATTATGAAGTTTAAGTTTTTCGAAACCGGTAAAATGTACGCATCTGGCGCACAAAAACCGTTCTCGATTTGCTTGCTTTTAGCCTTATCACTGGTTTTTACTGCTTTGATCGCCATTAGTGCAGAACAGTTTTCAGTTGCAAACGCGGAAACCCGCACATTAAAAATGTATTATGGGCACTCAAAAGAGAGTGCGACGATCACGTTCAAAAAGAACGGTAGGTACATCTCGAGTGGACTTCGAAAGGCAAACCGCTTTTTGCGCGATTGGCGCCGTAAAGAGCCCACAAAAATGGACCCCGCCCTTCTGGATTTAGTTTGGGAAGTCTATCAAAAAACAGGCTCACGCAAACCTATTCAAGTGATTTCTGGTTACCGCTCTCCTCGCACAAACAAGATGCTGCGCCGTCGTGGCCGTAAAGTTGCCAAAACAAGTCAGCACACAAAAGGCAAAGCACTCGACTTCTTCATTCCAGGCGTCAGTGTTACCAAGCTGCGTGCTCTTGGTCTAAAAGCCCATCGCGGTGGAGTTGGTTATTATAGAGGCTCGTTCGTTCACCTCGACACCGGTCGTGTTCGCCACTGGCCGCGTATGAGCAAACGTCAATTATCCCGCGTTTTTCCGCGCGGCAAAACCATTCACGTACCATCCAATGGTCGTCCTTTGAGAGGCTATAAAACTGCAGCAGCCAATCTGAAACGAGGCTTGAACGCAGATGGGTCACGTCGCAGAACAACAGTACGCAAATCGCTTCTTGCTCGCATTTTCAGCGGATCTGGTAATGACGGAGATGAAGGTGAAGGCGATACACGCGCCGTCAAAGTTGTGGCAAAAGCAGCTCCTAAAAAAGTTACGCCTAAAAAACCTGTTCCAAAACCGGTAGTGGTCGCCGCCAAACCTGCACCCAAAAAGGATGCAGTAGACCCATTCGGCAAAGACCTTTCTGCTGCAAAGAAAACACGCAAACAGCAACAGCTGGAAGCCGCAAAAACAAAAGCTGATCAGGAAGCGAAAGACGCTGCCGCAGCTACTGAACTTGCGGAGAAGGCGAAAGAAGAAGCCAAAAAAGAAATAGTTTTGGCAGCTCTTACGCCACAGCGCTTGGCCGTTCCTATTCGCCGACCAGCAGCAGCTATCTCGCAAACAACACAAAACAAATTGGAACCTGTTGGTGCAACTGAGTTGGCCTTGGCTGCACCAGAATCTGTGACTGATGTGCTTCGACCTTCCGTGGACGTCCCCAAAAAGGCAGCTGTTCCGCAACAACAATTGATCGCTGCCCTTACCCCGGAAAAATCCGAAGGATTGAAGTCACGCGTCCAGACTGCCCTTGCCCGTAAAGTCAAACCGGCACCGGCTGTAAGTGCTACAAAACAACTCATCACACCCGCTGTTGTAAAACCTAAGAAACTTTCGGGACCATCAGCAGACGATATCGCTAAACTCGCATTGGCTGCGGGAAAACAGCTGGAGGCAGCAAAAGCAGTTCAAAAAGATAATTTGGTTCAGCAGGCTTCATTAAAACCTGTAGCAGAATTCAAGCCAGCGGTTCCTGTTTGGAGAGCCCCTGCGAAAACAACAAATCAAGACGAGAAAGCCAAACAATTAGCGAAAATTGAGAAAGCGCGTGTATCGGTTCCCAAACGTCAGGAAAACGTTGCTGACAAAACTTCGATTGCTGCTATCAAAACAGGCTCTCGGTCATTTATGAAGCCAGAGCTATCTATTGGTGATCTCGATGGCCGATCTGTAAAGTTTTGGGCTGTCGCATCATCAACACGCACTGGTTTATTGGCATCGTTAAAGGCGCCTAACTATAAGCGTGGTGCAAAGCGTGCCGCTCCGTCCTCTGTTTATTCCAAGGGCTTCGCCAACGAGCGTTTTCCGCTGCGTTCCGACCGCTTCAGTGGACGTGCATTAACTCGCGTGGCTTTCGCCAAACTTGACGCGATAAACTAGCAATAATTAAATAGGATGTTTAGCGCTTGAACTGCGGATCAAACGCTGTTTCAAGAAGTGCGCGTTGTGACGCCACTGGATTCGGAACTTGTTCCTGTTCCGTTGTCGCGTTAGATCCGTAAATCTCTTCATCAAGGTTCAAAATGCGGCGTTGTAACGACACTGATCGGTCAATCAATGCAACGAATGATTCCGGCATCTCATCCCATCCTGCACCTGTGCGTCGTGTTGGGAATTGATTGAGCTTAACATTTTTCTTCTCATCAACGGCTTGCTGAACAGTCATTTCACCTTCACCGACGGCACGCTGCAAAAGCAACCAAGAAGCCAGTTGCATAAGTCGTGTGGTGAGACGCATGGATTCAGAACCGTAAAGAGCGCTGGCAGTCTTTGACAAAGTTTTAGCCGATTCACGACCTTCCCCATCCAAAAACGCGGCAGTCTCTTCAACCAGATCCATACCACCGGAGAACAATTCTTTGAATTTTGGTGATGCCGCAAAATGTTCAGCAAGCCGAACCGGTTGTGTCTTGTCTTCGACCGTCATAAAAAACGCCCCCTTTTTCAAGCAACATAGTTGGCAAGAACCCAGTCGTAAAGCTGGAGAACCAATGAAGTTTAACAGGATTTAAGCAAACTCAAGGCAAAAAAAAGAGCCTCGAAAGGCTCTTGAAAGTTTACAGGGAGGCTCGCGTCAATGAAAGGAGATCATTACAACGAGGTTCAAAAAAATGAACAACTTCATTAACGCTTATAAAGCTTAACAATTGATTAATGTGGTTAATATTGAACTAATAACTTTGCTAAGTCTTGAAGAAATTTTCAGCGGCTGATCGATTGTCTTGTTTTCTCGTTCGCTCTTCTTTCAAACGAGCGATCTCCAATTCCAATTCTCCGACACGTTCATCAATATCACTGACAGAAAACTCATATAGATCTTCCCCCAAAATCACTTCGCGTTTTTTTGGTATCGCCGGGTCATCATCAAACATCTCAATCTCCCTCTTCATCTTACCCTTAAACTAACGTGAACGAACAGATCTGTTCAACACTGATATGGGATTAAGCATACGAATTGCATTCCAAGTTCAATCAGCTTATACGAAGATAACTTCCTAAATCGTGGCAACATCCACGGCTTGAACCTCTAATCCGGTCAAGCGAACGGGAGAGAATTATTTTCAGGCAACTTATGTTGCACATCGAGGAATACATCATGGCCACAACTCTTTTGATGCCCAAAGCCACAGCTGTTTGGCTGGTAGATAATACTGCTCTTAGTTTTGAACAAATTGGCGCGCTTTGCGGCCTTCACACTCTGGAAGTGAAATCGATTGCCGACGGCGATTCAGCGCAGGGTATCAAGGGTCTGGACCCTATACAAACAGGCCAACTTTCACGTGAAGACATTAAAACAGCAGAAGCCGACCCAGATTCACGTTTGAAGCTTCTTGAGCCAAAAGTGAAGGTTCCTGAACTTAAGAAGAAGGGCCCGCGCTACACGCCAGTGTCACGTCGCCAAGACCGTCCAAATGCCATCCAGTGGCTTGTACGCAACCATCCTGAATTGAAAGATTCTCAAATTATTCGTCTCGTGGGCACGACCAAAACAACTATCTCAGCCATCCGCGATCGCACGCACTGGAACTCAGCCAATCTTCAGCCGCTTGATCCCGTAACATTAGGTATTTGCAGCCAGATTGATCTGGACTTTGAGGTCACCAAAGCAGCCAAATATCTGCCGAAGGTTGAAGAAACAACTTCAGAAGACAGCCTTCTACCTGCTTCGGAAACTCAAGGGCTCGACACACCAGACACAAGCAATGAAGAAGTCGACGCCGATGATGTGTTCAAGAACTTTGCTTCACTTGGTGGCGATCAAGCGGACGACGCAAGTTCGTAAGCACCCGACCATATCCAATCGAGAAGGCCTCTGTAGCAATGCAGGGGCCATTTTTTGTTTGTGCCCAATTGATCTATTGAATGTCCTCGCTAATGTGCAGAAGCCTCTCACTATGAATGCAAATCTGCAACTGCAATAGGTCGTCTCAAATGTTCGCTTCAAAACCTGATCTGCTTGAGGAAGTTAGAAATCGCTTTGCCCATGTGGACACCTGTCCGGTTGATGGGCCTAGGGTGTTTTTTGAAAATGCCGGCGGCGCGCTCACGCTTAAATCAGTTGTTGAAACATCAACCTATTACGCAGGCATTCCAGACAACCAAGGGCGAGACAACCCTGCATCCAAAGAATTGATGGATGTCATCGCCAAAGCGCGGTCTGATGCAAAGACGTTTCTAAACACCGCATCTGGCCAAGTGTTTGTGGGCGAAAGCGGAACAGAATTATTGTTTCGAATGATTAGCAATGCTGTCCTTGAAACACCGGCTGGCGGAAATGTGGTTGGAACGACACTTGAACATCCCGCATCCCGAAGCGCTGCAATCCGTTGGTCCGGAATAGCTGGAAAAGAGTATATCGCTGTCCCCCACAATGATGAAACGGGCAGTGTTGATCCTAAGGATTACGCTAAATATGTCACCGCTGAAACGCGGGTGGCAACCATCATCCACACATCCCCAGTTACTGGAATGGGCGTTGATGTGGGTGCCATCTCCAAAACCATACGGTCCATTGCTCCCGATTGCTTCATCATAGTCGACGGCATTCAACATGCAGCTCATGGAGACTTGGATATCGACAGCTATAATATCGATGGCTACGCCGTATCTCCCTACAAAGTGTTCTCACGTCACGGATATGGCATTGCCTGGATTTCAGATCGCCTCACCGCTCTTCCCCATGACAGCTTGCTAGATGGACCAGAAAGTAATTGGGAGCTTGGAACACGTGATACCGGCTCCTATGCAACTTTCTCTGACGTTGTGGAGTATTTTGGTTGGCTCGGCGGTAAGTTCACAGACTCCACGGATTTACGTACGAAAATTGAAGCAGCAGCCAAGGCCATTCATGCCCATGAACAAAGCCTGACAGATGCCATGTTACACGGCACAGGCAATCTCAAAGGCTTGGCTGAGATGTCCGAAGTGAAGATCATCGGTGGCATAGACAACCCACGTCGAGAAGGGTTGGTAGCTCTCAATATCGATGGAGTAGATGCAGGTGAACTGGTCGAGAAACTTCGCAATCAAGGGATTCGAGTTCACATTCGAAAAGCCGACCATTACTCCGGCAACGTGCTTAACCCGTTGGGCCTGCCGTCATGCGTGCGCGTTTCGATGTGCCACTACAATTCAGAACAGGAAGTGGCACAATTTCTGACGGCCATCCGCGACATCATCGAAACGCGATCCTAGATCACCTCCCCGTCCAATTGTTTATACGGCCTTCGCCTTCTTCCGCTTGGATTTGGTCTTTGGAATTGAAAGTTGCTCAGTCTCAAACTGCAATTTGGCAAGCCCTGCATAAATACCACCTTCTGTCACCAGATCTTCGTGAGTACCTTCCTCGACAAACTGCCCATCATCCATGACAATAATACGATCTGCTTTCAACACGGTCGCCAGACGGTGCGCGATGACGATTGTAGTGCGACCGACCATCAGTCCATCCAGCGCTTTCTGAACCAGTTTTTCGCTTTCCGCGTCTAGTGCACTTGTTGCTTCGTCCAACAGAAGTATCGGAGCATTTTTCAAAATGGCACGTGCAATAGCTATACGTTGTCTTTGGCCACCTGAAAGCGTGATGCCACGCTCTCCAACCACAGTGTTATATCCATTTTTCAACTTCACTATGAATTCATCGGCCAACGCAAGGCGGGCAGCCTCTTGCACTTCAGCATCTGTTGCATCGGGACGTCCGAAACGGATATTGTCAAATACTGACATTGCAAAAATAGTTGTGTCCTGAGGCACCAACCCAATGCGCTGGCGTATCTCTTCTGGGTCAGCATCAGCAATATTCACGCCATCCACATTCACTGTGCCGGCTGATGGATCATAATAACGCAGGATCAAATTGAAGATCGTGCTCTTGCCTGAACCCGAAGACCCAACCAATGCGATTGTTTCACCAGGCGTAATGCTGAGGTTAATATCACGAACGATTGATTGATCTGCCCGTGTTGGGTAGGCGAAAGAAACGGAAGACAGTTCGACAGATCCGGTTCCTGTAACGGGCAATGAAACAGGATGAACCGGCGCGGCAATGTCCGGCTCGGTCGCCAACAACTCGCTCAATCGTTCAGCAGCACCTGCGGCTTGAGACAACTCTCCCCAAACTTCGGAAAGAGCACCCAACGCGCCAGCCGCCATCACCGAGAACAACAAGAACTGACCCAATAATCCAGAACTCATGGTCCCGTCTAAAACGCGTCCTGCACCAATCCACAACACGGCGACAACGCTGGAAAAAATCATAAAAATTGCAAATGCTGTCAAAATTGAACGTGCAAATATAGAAGATCGTGCGGCTTGAAATGATTTTTCAACTGCAGATGTAAAACGATTAGACACCAATTTTTCATTGGTGAATGCTTGGAGCGTACGAACTGACGAAATGGATTCTGATGCATAGGCCGTAGCATCAGCCAACATATCTTGAGCATATCGAGAGCGTTTGCGCACGTTTCGGCCGAATGCAAAAATTGGAAGAATGATGATTGGAATTGCGATGAGAACAATCAGTGAAAGGCTTGGGCTTGTATAAACCATGCCGACAATGGCGCCTATCATGAGGAACGAATTGCGCAATGCTAAAGAGGCCGTCGCACCCGCTGCAGATTTAATCTGAGTTGTGTCGGCTGTCAGTCGAGAGACCAGTTCACCGGTTTTCGCTGTATCATAAAAACTAGAAGACAAACGAGTAAGGTGAGCAAACACATCACGGCGAAGGTCTGCAACCACACGCTCCCCCAACCAAATAACGAAATAATATCGACCAGAACTCGATATGGCCAAAAGCGCAGCAATCCCAAACAACGCATAAAAGTAGTTGTCGACAAACGAACTGTCCGCACTGGAGAAGCCATTATCGATCATGCTGCGCACAGCAAGCGGCAAAGATAGAGTGGTTGCAGACGCAATCATGAGAAACAAAAGCGCCATGAACAGGCGACCTTTGTACTGCAGAATATACGGCAACAGTTTAGCAAGGGGTTTTAAACCATTGCGATCTTTCGGCTCTGTATCAGTGTTCACGGAAATTGCGCTGTCAGCCTTCTTGTCTTGTCTGAAACCATCATGTATATGGTCGCGGACGAAATTCAAAGACAATCGATGATATGTTCACGAATGCGTGACAATTTATCTGTCTTTATCTTCTACAACATGCAGGCACACATGCCCTCCACTGAGAGTATGGTCCAGCTTTGAAATCAGGACGACGACTATGAAAGCCGATATCCATCCCGATTACCACACAATCAAAGTGGTCATGACCGACGGCACTGAATACGAAACTCGCTCCACATGGGGCAAAGAAGGCGATACGTTAAACCTTGATGTTGATCCAACATCACACCCGGCTTGGACCGGTGGTGGCGGTGCACTTCTCGACCGAGATGGTCGCGTTTCCAAGTTCAACAAGAAATTTGCGGGTCTCGGCATCTAGTCCGTCTCGAAAATTCGATTTAAAAACCCGTCCAGCATCTTTGCTGTGGCGGGTTTTTTATAAGCCCAACCAGCTTTGCAAAGCTGAATTTACAACCGTCGGGTTCTCCAGCGTGGTCACGTGGCCAGCATCAGGCACAATTACCAATTCAGAATTCGCCATTATGTCGTGCATCGCTTCATGTCGCGATAGCGGGCACGGCAAATCGTCTTCTCCGCACAAAATGAGCGTTTCACCCTCATAGACAGATAAAACATCTTCTGCATCATTTCGGACCATGAGCGCTTTCGCTTGTCGTTCAAAAGCATCCGACCCAAGAGCTGTAGCCATTTCCAAGAAAATTAAATTTAGCCTTGGGTCACCCATGTGCTGAGGCACCACATAAAATGGTTTTAATTCATCGCGCATAACCTGCACGAGTTCGCCACACTTCACACGTTCAATCTGACGCTTTCTTTGTTCAATACGCTCTAGCTGATCTGGCAAATGGTTGGTGTCGAGCAAAGCAAGACGCTCCACACGGTGCGAAGCTTGGCGAACAATTTCCATAGCAACAATTCCGCCCAACGAAAGTCCAGCAAGTGCAAACGTTTTAAATGCCGTGGTCTGAAGAACCTGTTCTGCCATGTCTTCAATGGATTGAGCAGTCGACAGATCCCCGATCTCAATGGCAACTGCCCCATTCAAAGCCTTCACTTGCGGCGCAAATAATTCCGCGTTGCACATCATACCGGGCAGTAAAATCAATCCCTCATACGTCTTAGACATTGCCGTCTAAACACGTGCCGAGGCGAGAGTTGTTCCGTCAGACATTGCTTTCAATTTTGCATAGGCTATTTCAGGGTCCACAGAACCATAGCCCGCAAAAGTGCCAAACCCGCAATCCGAGCCCGCAATAACGCGATCAGCGCCCACAATACCTGCAAACCGCTCCACACGCTGCGCGACAACTTCAGGATGTTCGATAAAGTTCGTTGTGGTGTCTACTACACCGGGAACCAATATCTTATTGTCAGGAATATCGTCCTTCCGATCGCGGAAAACGGTCCATTCATGCGCATGTCTTGGATTAGATGTTTCAAACAGCAGATACTGCGCTTTGGTTGACATCAGCGTATTGAACATCGTGCTCATATCGATGTCACAGCAATGGGGGCCTTCATAATTGCCCCAACAAATATGCACACGCACTTTCTCAGCGGGCACATTTTCCAGCGCATAATTCATCGCTTCAACATGAGAATCTGCAACTTTGATGAACTCGTCATCAGACATATCGGTGAACAGCATGTGTCGTGACAGAGCAAGATCAGGACAATCCAATTGAATGTCCAGTCCTGAAGCCACAATCGTTTCGTATTCTTCACGCATGGCTTCGGCCAGCGCTTCCAAATATTTTTCGCGCGTGGGGTAATGAACGTTCTGCAAGAAAAGCGAAATCACGCCGGGTGAAGCAGCATTCATGAAGCCACGTTCAACGCCATGCTTGGCCATCGCAACTTTCAAGTTTGCAATATCTTTTTGCAGTTCGCCTTGGCCTTTTGAAACCACATCAGATGTGCATTGCGGGCGCGCATAAGTGGGCGTCCCACCACTGTCGGCTAATCTCTCAAGAAAAGTCGGAAACATCTTTAAATCAGCAGGCGCATTTCGATCACTGTCACCTGAAAAGCCCGTATAACGGTCTTTTACATAAGTCGCATAAGAGATTTTCGAAGTCTCTCCATCGGACACTATGTCAGTGCCTACTTCGGCTTGACGACGCACCGTTTCATCCACCGCTTCCGCCATAGCTTGATCAAATTCAACTTGGTCAAACGATTGTTCGTTTTCTCTTGCGAAAATAAAATCAACCACTTTTTGTGTACGCGGTAATGATCCCACATGAGTCGTCAGAATTTTCGTCATTGTATTTCCCCTGAAAACAAACCCGCTTAATTCAAATCCGTGGCAGTTGGTCCTGCTGGATCATCTGTGTTGATCACACGAAACATACTGCAAGTTCCTGTCATGCTTGGTTTTAATGAATAAGCCAAACCCGGTGGAACGGCGCATGTATCGCCAGGCGCCAATGTTTTAGTGCCTGCGTCCCAGCCAATAATCCAATGGCCCTCATGGACCATCAGAATATGATGACGATGAGACGAGTGTATCTCTTCGTCGAGTGATCCACGCGTCAGTAATTCTGTTTCAAAACCCGGCTTGTCCCGAATGAGAGCATCCTCGCCAATGATTTTAGCAGGCTGATCGGCACCGAGTGCCATCATGTCCAGATATCGACCAACATAATATGGCACGACTTCATCTACTGAAACCTCCGGATAGTTTTTCAAAGCAGCTTCTGACAACACTGTCATGGGTTTCACACCTTCAGGAAGTGTCTCACCTTTTTTACTGTCATAAAGCTTTCCGGTTTCAGCCAACACTAAACCATGGTCCGCCGCATCTTCGATCACCTGCGGAGCCCAGATCACGCCACCGCCTGCATCATCACCACCTAGAATGGCCATGATCATTCCGTAATCTGTGCCAATATTTTCAAAACCTCTGAACATGCCTGTTGGAATATTGATAATGTCGCCTTCTTCAAGTGTGACTTCTCCAGCAGTCCCGTAGCGCCCCCAAAAGAACCGCCATTTCCCTTTGTGAACGTAAAATACTTCTGCAGTGCGATGGCTGTGCAACGAGTTCCTACATTTAGGAGGCTGACCTGCAGCACCAATATTGAAACCTGGCGTATCTTTGATATGAACGTGTTGGTCAGCGGACTCTGACACGCCACCACCAATAATAGTAAAATTCTCTTTCTGATCACTGCCCGGTGTGTGTGCATCGATGAATGCCGTTTTGCACGGAATCAAGTCGCCATAGCGCACGATGCGAGATTCCATTTCCTCAGGCGTCATGAGAAATCTCCGGTTTGCATTAAGATCTGTTTCCAAATCGCCACTTCGTCATAGAGGGCACATTCGCGACGAATGCTGGCATATGCATCAGACCCATTGCCCACAAACGGGCCATATTCTGCATGGCTCATGCCCATCACGTGAACATCTGCCCCTGTCGGCGCTCCAAATGCGCCGTGTCCCTCATGTTTGCCATCAAGCGACCAGCGTAATGCAGCGCGCGGTGGCAAAACATCGCTATCCATTCCAATCCGATGATGAATTTTAAATTCCGCATTTGGAAATGAAGATCGCAAAGCAATCCAAAACTCACTGACCGAACGATGAGACAATCCACTCACTCCGCCAGCATATTCGGTGAGAACAGCGCGGTCGTAATGCTCATGCACCAAGTTGAAGTCTTTGTTCATGATACTGGTCAGCGTGTCGGCGTATCGCTGTCCCCAAACATTGTCATTGCCAGTGCTTTTATAATCTCCCTCAATATCAATCGCTGGCGTGAATGGTTTTGCGCAATTTTCAGGACCACCCTCATTTTCGATGAGTTTGTAGGCAAATATTTCCGGGTCCATTCCCAACTGTCGAACAATGCCGCCATAGTCGCGAATGAGCCACTCGTCATAAATGGTATCGTTTTTTGCAGCACAATCTGCCAGAACACGAACGGTAAATCGCTCCCCCGTAGCAGGACCGAACGCTCCGTCTTCCAAATGCGTACCAGTGGAAATTATACGATGTGATGATAGAAATCCATTTTCCGCATCCCCTGACCAGATCACATCTTCCCCAAACAATTCTCTGTCGGGAAACTCATAAACAGTGGCCATTGTTGCACCAATAACCTGTTGGTTCCCACGTTGCACACCCATAGGTGAACGCACTGGAATGTCTTCAGAATAATAGTGATTGAGCGTGCCAATACTACGATCTTCCCAAATCTCTTTGGTGATTCCGATTATGTAATCAGGAAAATCCTTCCACTTCTGTGAAAACCCATCAACAGTCATCAATTCATCCTTTAGTCAGCAGTCCAGCCACCATCAATAATAATACTTGTTCCCGTAACCAGTGCAGACGCACTGCTGGCGAGAAATACGACCGCACCCATAATATCTTCAATTTCGCCAACGCGACCGAGTTTGATTTTCTCTTCGAGCCATTTCACCCGCTCCGGGTTGTCAAATGTAGATGCCGTCATTGGCGTACGAATGAAGGTTGGGCAAATCGTATTCACCCTGATCTGATGTTCTGCCAACTCAATGGCAGACGCCTTGGTAACGCCTTCAATTCCGAATTTAGAACCACAATAAACAGAACGATCAATACCACCCACATGTCCCATTTGGCTGGACGTGTGAATGATAGAACCACCCTTACCGGCTTTAATCATGCCTTTGGCAACTTCTTGGGCCATGAAAAACGCAGCCTTCAAATTCAGATCAGTAATTATATCAAAATTGTCAGGCGTCACATCCACATAGGGCAACGGTGTATTGGTACCTGCATTATTGAACAGGATATCAAATGACCCGTATTGGCGAACAGCAGATACCATCGCTGCATGATCACCCACATCAAGAGAGATCGCTTCAGCTGAATACCCTGCCTCTTTAACGGCCTCAGCCGCTTGGCCAATTTCTTCCAGGTTGCGCGCGGCCATAACGACATGCGCGCCATGTTCTGCCAACGCCATTGCGCCACCCAGTCCAATGCCGCGCGAAGCGCCTGTCACAAGCGCGCGCTTTCCATTGAGTTGAAATGATGGTGTGCGAGGGAGTTCTGTCATTGATATTTCCAAGCTTCGTCAGGAACAGTTATGTGACGAGACTTATTGAATTCGCGCATTCGTGCAAGCACATCGACGCCAATTTGATCGTATGCGCTCAACAAATCCACCAGCACCCAGTTTTCACGAATACGACGTTGATCCCCCTGCCCTTCAAGACGCCAGAAATCGAGGCTACGCAGATTCAGCTTTTGCCCGGAGGCTGACATACCCAACCAACCATCGTTTGTGAGCGATTGAGCCATATTGGGCCAACCCGTCACACCCACATAGTCGCCATCAGCAAAGAAATGATGAGCTTCATTGCCCCATTTTTGACCACGGTCTGGCATCGCGTTTAGAAATGGAATCTGGTGCCAATTGCGAAAGCCAGCCATGCCACGACCAGTGCCAATGCCCGCTGGCCCATACCAATTCATCCGTTCATGCCAAAAGCGTGGCAATTCCATCGATTCTACGGGTTCAACAGGGTGGCGTTTCATAGCGACCAACATATCGATAATATGACGACAGGATTGTTCGCTCTTCGCCGCATCATAAGGGCTTTGCACCAACCCATCTTGAGTGGCGGGACCGGGGACACACCATTGACGCCCTAAACTTGGCGCCATGGGCCACGCATTAGCCTGCATCATCAATTCAGGGATATCCCAGAGAGCCTGCATCTCAGTCACTTTACCGTTTTCAAATTTATAAAACTCGTGAAAACGCATGTGCACGAGATGGCCTGTCGGTGGGATACCCAAAAACGGTCGCACAAATGTTCCGCAGAAAAATCCTCCACACCCCACCCAGTGGACACCATCTTCATCAGCACCCGCCATCAAAATGAAGTCGCGTCGCTCCAAATCAGGCAATGCGTGAAACAAAGGAGCCAAAGCTGTGTCAAAAAATGCATGACTGCCATCCATCGTCTCCAACGGGAAGGACAGCTGACATAGCGCATCTTTGTAAAAAACATCATTCAAAGCAGCCTTCACACCATCCAAGGTGAAGTCTTTTTGAGCATGCAATAAAGGTTGCAAAAATGCTTTATTTTGGTTTGGCAGATCCGTCATTATTCTGCAGCATCCGCAATGGGTTCAGCGGGTGCGCCATAAGGTACGTTACGCCCGCCATGTCTACGAACACGCACATTACATTGCTCGGCATGCCCCACAAAACCTTCCAACATGCACAAGCGGGAACCGTATTCCCCAATTCGGGTTGCCGCCTCATCAGTTGTAATCTTCTGATAGGAGTGGGTTTTCAAGAATTTCCCGACCCAAAGCCCACCCGTATATCGCCCAGCTTTCTTGGTGGGCAAAGTGTGGTTGGTTCCAATAACCTTATCTCCGTTGGCCACATTGGTGCGTGGACCCAGAAACAATGCCCCGTAGCATGTCATATTTTCCAGAAACCAATCATCGCGATCTGTCATCACTTGAACATGTTCGGAAGCAATATCATCAGCCACTTCCAGCATTTCATCATAAGTGTCGCAAACAATAACTTCACCGTAATCTTCCCAGCTCTTCGACGCCGTATCAGCGGTCGGAATAATTTTCAGAAGTCGCTCAATTTCATCTAAAGTGGCACGGGCCAGTTTTTCAGAATTAGTCAACAAAACCGCAGGTGAATTGTAACCATGCTCCGCTTGACCAAGCAGATCGGTGGCGCACAATTCTGCATCTACGGTTTCGTCTGCGATCACCATGGTCTCCGTAGGTCCGGCAAAAAGATCGATACCAACACGCCCGAACAATTGACGTTTTGCCTCCGCCACAAACGCATTTCCCGGGCCGACGATCATGTGGCAAGGCTCTATGGTTTCTGTTCCCAGCGCCATTGATCCAACGGCTTGAATACCGCCCATGACATAAATCTCATGAGCGCCACCAAGCTTCATCGCGGTAACAATGGCTGGATGCGGTTCACCATTCTGTGGCGGAGCGGATGCCGCAATGCGCGGAACACCCGCCACTGAAGCGGTAAGCACCGACATGTGCGCAGAAGCAACCATCGGGAATTTTCCACCGGGCACGTAACACCCCACCGATTGAACCGGGATATTCTTATGGCCCAAAATAACACCCGGCATTGTTTCAACTTCAATATCCGTCATTGATGCGCGTTGGGCTTCAGCAAAATTTCTGATTTGCTTTTGGGCGAACTTGATATCGTCCATATCGCGTGTAGAAACCTTCTGCATAGCTGCTTCAATCTCGCTGTCATTCAGACGAAATTGAGCGGGACTGTAATTGTCGAACTTCTCAGAAAGTTCCCGAACAGCAGTGTCGCCCCGCATTTCAATATCCAACAAAATACTTTCAACGGATGTGCGAACTTTCGCATCATCTTCTGCTCTTTCCTTTTCACTTCGGGCAGTCTTCAAGTGACGGATCATCAGGTTACTCCAAAATTAGTCATTCATTCCAACCAAAGGCTTCGGTCAAGACATATCGCTATTTTCGCCAAGGCAATTGATCTGGCCTGAAATCGCGCTTTGGATTGTCAGTCAAGTTTTCCCAACCATGACCATTGAACGCATCCACACCCAGCTGTTTCATGATGTTTGGAAAGTCGACCATGACCCAATTGTCCATGATCTGGCCGTCGGTCACTTTCCAAAAATCCATATAGCGAATGACAACCTTTTTTCCGGTTGCTGCAATTCCCATAAAATCTCCGGAATGAACTGCCTCTTGGCGTCCAAATGCAGCCGCCCATTCGCCATCAAACAAACGCGCTTCATCAATGCAAACCTTTTCAGAAAAGGCCGCTTGAAACGGTTTTTGCCAAGCCTCTTGGAACTCCCGCAATCCTTCTTTGAAGCCGCACCCAGCATTGCCCATCCAGCGAAAGTCTTCACTAAAAAATTCACCAATGTCTTCGATACGGTGATCGTTCAACCCATCGACCATGCCTTCAATAATTTGACGTGTCGCTTCCCGTTTGGACAGATCATTGTCCGCTGAGAGATATGCCTGTTCAGGACGTGCTCCGGCCATTAGAAAATCCTATTCCAAAACTCAGTCGATGCGTTCGCCATTTGACGGATCAAACAAGTGACAAATGCTGGCTGGAATATCGAATTGAACACTCTCACCAATGTTCGCACGATAATCTTTGTCAGCCTTCACGCTCACCATGGATTTTCCGGCACGAACAGTAACCATTGTCGCTTCGCCCAAAAGCTCCATTGAATACACATCAGCCTTCAACTGACCTTTAGAAGACACCACGAATGCGTCCTCTGCGCGGAAACCAAGCGTGACTTTCCCGCTATACGTTTTCGCCAAACCCGAAACTTTCACATCCGCACTTGCGAACACACCGTTGTTGATTTCTCCATCCATGAGGTTCATCGCAGGTGAGCCAATAAATGCTGCAACAAATGTATTTTGCGGACGATCGTAAATTTCAACCGGCGTACCAACTTGCTGAACAATACCAGCGTTCATCACAACAACACGATCAGCCAGCGTCATAGCTTCGATTTGATCATGCGTCACGTAGATGGTCGTGGTCGCCAACGTGTTTTGAAGGTTCTTAATCTGAGCGCGGGTGGAAACACGCAACTTCGCATCAAGGTTGGACAATGGTTCATCCATGAGAAACACAGTTGGTTCGCGAACAATTGCGCGGGCAAGCGCAACACGTTGTCGCTGACCGCCAGAAAGTTCTGCAGGGCGTCGGTGAGTAAAACCTTCAAGCTCCACCATATCGACAGCTTTTTGCACCCGTTCTTGATGGGTAGCAGGGTCGACCTTGCGCACCTTCAATGGAAAGCGAATATTCTCCCAAACGGTCATGTTTGGATAAAGACCATAAGACTGAAACACCATAGCAATGTCACGGTCTTTGGGTTCCAGATTGTTGACCATACGATCACCAATCCAAATCTCACCTGTAGTTGATTCTTCAAGACCCGCGATCATGCGCATCGTGGTTGTTTTTCCGCAACCGGACGGTCCGAGCAAAACCAGAAATTCCTTGTCGGCAATATCCAGGCTGAACTCCTGAACGCCGACAAAGTCGCCCCATCTCTTGGTCACATTTTTAAGTGTGATACCAACCATAACAATTACCCCTTCACCGCGCCGGCTGTGAGTCCACTCACAATCTGACGTTGGAAAAACATGACAAGAATAAATAGTGGTGCCGTCGCTGAAACCACTGAAGCAACAGCAAACATCACATTACCTTCAGTTTGCGTGGTCCCTAAAAAACTGGCGATCTTGGGAACCATCGTTTGGTTCTCCTTCGCCAACAAAAGTGCAGTGACCTGAAAATCATTATAAGCAAGTAGAAATGAGAACAGTCCTGTTGTGATAACACCCGGCCACATAACCGGAATAATGATATGGCGAAATGCTTGAAATCTTGTGCATCCGTCAACCATTGCGCTTTCATCCAAATCTTTCGGGATTTTCTGAAAAAACGAATGCAACATCCACAATGTAAATGGTTGGTTGATCGCAACCAGAACGATAATACTTGTCGGCAACAAACCCCAAACATTCCACTCAAAGAACGGCAGCAAGTAGCCAGACACTAGCGTAATTTGCGGAATCGCACGAAAAATCAAAGCGAGGATCAGCAACCAAAAAGTATATCGATAGCCAGATCGCGAAAGCGCATAACCACCCAAAGTGCCAATGGTTAGGGACGTACATACCACGAAAAAGCAAACCACTGCAGTGTTGAGCATGGCGCGCCAAAACTCTTCTTGAACCCAAGCACCTTCATATCCCGTCCCTGTAAATGGTGAGCCATAAACTTTCTCCGTTTGAGCACCGGTTAAAGCGTTGGTCCAGTTGGCTATCGAGAAGAAATCAAGCTCGACTTTGAACGACCCCCAAAGCGTCCAGACAAAGGGGAAAGCCG
Organism: uncultured Rhizobiaceae group bacterium; assembly: GCA_938010435.1. GTDB lineage: Bacteria > Pseudomonadota > Alphaproteobacteria > Rhizobiales > Rhizobiaceae > Pseudahrensia. Next base: position 181,587 of record CALLUS010000013.1, read on the forward strand.
CGAGAATAAGCCAGAATATGACAAACCCAGTCGAGAATATTCGCAGCCCAACAGATTTATTTTCAGCAGCAGCAGCCATCCGATCAAGCTTTCCTGTTGAAGTCGCGCCACGTGCGAACCAGCACTGGCGAAAGCAGAATTGCAACACCGACAATAGTCAAAACAGAAGTGGTTGCAGCGGAAGACAGAAGTCGCGTTTCACCACTAAGGTCGTTAAAAATTATCCAAGATAGTGAAGTCGCATGGGCTTCAGCGTTGAAACCAACAATCGGCTCCAACACGCGAAAATTATCCATCAATTGTATCAAAGCAACAAAAGTCACCAGCGGCATAATATGGGGAATGATCACATAACGAATACGTTGCCACCGTGTCGCTCCATCAATCATAGCAGATTCTAAAGTGTCCTGAGGCAGGGTCTGCAATCCGGCATAAAAGACCACGAATGCAAATGGAGCCGCGTGCCAAACACCGTAAACCATGAGCATAATCCATGTTAATGTGGTTGAGGCTTTGAGCGACAGATTGGGGTCACCCGCCAGCCATTGCAGCGCATTGCCGAGAATTCCACGTGAATCGATCATCCAAAACAAGATCAACGACCCAATCAATGGCGTGACGATCATTGGCAGAAGTGAGAAGAAAATTACGATGCCTTTGAGTTTTTGGTTCAGTGCATTTACAGCCACCGCAATCATGAAACCAAGAATGATCAAACACGGCGTAACCACAAATGTGTAGGTCAATGTAAAGGACATTGCTCGATAAAACGGCAAGTTTGTAATTGATGAAAAGAACTCACCGAAACTCTTTTTTGAGCGCCATGCTTGCGCCACCTCAGCCGTCGCCAGATGGCTTCTATCGAAGTAAATGTTAAGGCCCGCCCATTTGCCCAACGGCTTTTCCGCTTTCAATTGAGCCGTCGCTTCGGTGTCGACCTTGACCTCTTTTGTACAACCAAACGGCCCGCAATTCTCCACCTCTACAATCACTTGATCATGCGCTGTGTGCAACGATTGCGTCACAACCGAAACAATCGGAAACGCGATAAAGAGCAACATCGCTAGCGCTGTCGGCAGAAAAAACCAAAAGAAAGTGCTGTGTTTCATTGGAAATTCAACGGCCTTTTCTTTTCGTAGAAAACAAAAATTTTATGGAAATAAAGACATCACCTTTGAAAGGTTCCATGAGCCGGAAGCCATCAAAAATGAAGTGGGACGCATACAAGTATGCGCCCCATCATGAAAGATTATTTCAAGAAGCCTTGTTCTTTTGCAGCTGCGATATATGCGGCTTCAATGTCAGCAAGCGTCTTGGCTGCATCTTCTTTGCCCTGCATGTAATCGGGCAATTCTGCACCAAGTGCCGTGTGCAACAAACCTTGGAAAGGCAACATCGGGTATGGTTTTGTACCCATGGATGCAGCAGCGAATACGCCTTCAGCGGCAGGCGTTGGTTTGTAACCATCCAGCAACCAAACAGCTTGTTTTGCAACTTCGCCATCAGACAAAATGCTTGGATCGATACCGGCCATCAAAGATTTGAATGTTGCTTCAGCATCTTCGTCAGAAATATTTTTGGACACTGTCCAACCATCCCACCACAAGGTGGTTGCTGGAACAGAGCCACCGCCCACAGTCATCGGCGCACCAACTGCGAGACCATCTTTGACTTCTTGAGAAACGCCATCAGCATCTGTCAAAGTTGCAGCACGGCTTCCCCACATATTCATCATAATGACGTTGCCGGCACGGAATTCCGCATTGGTCAGGTTTGAATCATGTGTAAGGTAGTCTGCGTTCATATATCCGGCGAGGTCTTTCATCATTTTAAGGGCAGCGGCGCCCTTGTCATTATTGATGGAAACTTCAGCTGTTCCTGCTTTGAAAAACTCACCACCGTAACCGAGATACATATTGGTGAATTCTTGAGCGATGTTCCAGCCAGCTTTATACGCACCACCAATCGGGTTTTGTGCAATGCCTTTGTCACGAAGCATTTTAGCTGCAGCAAGCATTTCTTCGTAAGTTTTTGGCGGCGCAATGCCTGCTTTTTCAAGAACGTCTTTGCGATAAACGAGATGTTGAGCATTTGCCATGAAGGCAACAGCCATCACTTTACCATCAATAGTTACAAGCTGATTCTTTTTCAAATCCTTGCCGTATTTAGCAACATAATCATCAAGCGGACGGATCAAATCATCATTCATCAAGGCAACGATAGAAGAGTTTGCAACAATTGCTGATGTGTATTCAGCAGGTGTGCTGGACATACCAGCAACGTTGATTTTCTGGTGATCAGCGGTGAGGTTTGCTTTTACAGTCACGTCGCCACCAGCACATGCTTGCGCACCCTTGCCAACAGTTTGGATCGCTGGAAACTCGTTACCAACAATGCTTATACGGCCTTTGCTGATGTCGCATTTTGCATGACCATCAGCCAAAGCAGCAGTCGAGTTTGCAGCAAAATTCAATCCTGTAAATGCAACAGTCATCGCTGATGCCAACATAAATTTCTTCAACATATTTTCTTTCTCCCAATAGTTTTCAGCTTAGTATCTGCCAACCTCAGTGTTGGCCAACAACTTCATAAAAACAAGATTTCTCGTCAACAATCTTATGTTGATCTAAAGACAAACATTTTTTGAATACGTATGCAACAACCAATTGCGCAATGGAATATAAATGGCTTAGGTGTGGTTATGAGCAAATCAGCAGGTGCATTTAAATGGCTGTAAACGGCCCCCAAAACATCGAACAGTCACGCAATCTCAACAACAAACGCATTATAGACAACTGGATGCAAGCGATTGCAAACTCCAATGCAGATAATGTGGTTGAGGCGTTGGCTAATGCCTACACTGATGAAAGCATTTGGCGCGGGTCCCATCCTCTCAACGAGTCAGTTGGCACGAAAGACATTGCAAATACCGTTTGGCGACCATTTTTGAATTCATTTGATAAACTCGAACGCCGGGATGAAATTCTCGTTGGCGGCAGTTACCGAAACAAAAGCGGCGAAACCCGCGACTTGGTTGCCATGGTTGGCCATTACATCGGTACGTTTCGACAAGACTGGTTGAATATTCCGGCAACGGGTCAGCCCGCATTTATCCGATATGGCGAAGTCCATGAACTTCAAGACGGGAAAATCATACGCTCAAGCTGTATTTGGGATATTTTGGATGTTATCCGCCAAGCTGGGTTTTGGCCATTACCTCCAAGCCTTGGCACGGAAGGTCTTTGGCTTGGGCCATACACAGGCGACGGATTGGTGTTCACTGAGCAAGACATGGAGGTGGGCTTAGCATCCATTACTCAAACACTTACCATGCACAAAACCCTTGGTGACTACAACAATCAAGAAACCGATGGTCGCGACGGTCTTCTTAACATGCCTCAAAAGGAACACTGGCATGAAAAGATGATGTGGTATGGCCCATCAGGCATTGGCACGACGCGCGGTCTTGATGGATTTGTGGACTTTCACCAAATGCCATTTCGGCTTGCCTTCCCCGGCCGCACTGGTGGACAGAATTTAGTTGAAGCCAACCCAGACAAAGAAATGGGGCACTATGTCCAAATTGGCGACGGTCCCTATTCCGTGACAGGCGGTTGGCCGAGTGTCGTATCGCCCCACACAGGTGGCATGTTGTTTGGAGTGGGCGCAACGAACAAGAACATTGAAATGCGGGTGATGGATTTTTACTTACATCATGAAGGTAAAATTCGTGAAAACTGGGTGCCGATCGACGTCATTCACATTTTGCTGCAAATGGGTGTTGATGTAATGGCGCGTGTTGAACAGCAATTCGGAAAAACACGTTTAGGTTTTAGATAGTCGAGCACTTTTTCGAACAACAAGTTTGGTGGGCAAGACTGCCGCTTTACGGCTGATATTCTCGCCACCCATTTGATCCAAAAGAATTTCCACCGTGGCATCAACCATTGCCGTTGATGGTTGCTCAACTGTGGTCAGATCATAGGCGCGCCATTTACTTTGCGGCACATCATCAAACCCCACAACGGACACATCATCAGGCACATTCAAATTCAACTCACTTCGCAACACATCCATCACCGCAAACGCCATGTGATCATTGGCAACAAACACAGCATCTGGATAGGACTTTGATTGGAACAGATCACGGGTCGCTTGCGCCGCACCTTCAATCGTATAAGCGCCCACTGCGCGCGAATGGCAAACAACACCCCGTTCAGCCAAGCCTTTATGAAATCCTGCTTCCCTATCGCGGTTGGTCGAAGAATCTTCAAATCCGGCGATATAAGAGATACGCTCATGACCACCATCAACAAGGAAATTCCCAACCAAACGGCCACCTTCAAGATTGTCAGAGGTTACCGAACTGGCCGGTGAAGTCGCCACATAACGGTTGAACAAAACGACCGGAATCCCACTATCGGCACACCGTTGGGCAAGTGAAGAAGATAAGTGTGCGGAGGCCATAACCACGCCTTCCACTTGATATTGCAGCATATCATTTACGACCACATCTTGGTCACCAGTGTCCGTCATAAACATCAATACCCGATAGCCTTCGGCCTGCAACTTACGGGAGAGCTTTTCCAGAATGACAGGGTAAAACTGATTGTCGAGATAAGCGACCAACACACCGATAATGCCAGATTTTCCGGAAATCAAAGAGCGCGCAAGAGCATTGGGCCGATAACCCAATTCATCAGCTGCAGCCATAACGCGACGGCGCGTGTCAGCTGAAACAGAGGCTCCAATTGTAAACGTCCGGCTGACCGCCGACTGCGAAACTTTTGCAGCACGTGCAACGTCTGTGGAGGTGACTGTCGGTTTGGCCATACCTGTGTCATGTCACAATTGTCGACTGCATGGCAATCACGCGATAATCTGGCGCCCACAGCAAGTTGACCTATTTGCGCTTGCACTCAACTTATTCCAGCACTAGACCGAGCAAAATCCAAAACTGGAAATCCCCATGTCGAAAACATCTTTGACCGGTGCGCAAATCATCGCACAAAAACTCAAACAATCCGGTTGCAAACGCGCTTTTGGAATTCCGGGTGGCGAAGTTCTGGCCATTCTGGATGGATTGGACCAAGCGGGCATCGATTTTCACCTTACCAAACATGAAAACGCTGCTGGATTTATGGCAGAAGGCGCTTGGCATGCGGAACCAGATGGCTCGCGCGCTCCGGGAATTCTGGTCGCAACAATTGGACCGGGCGTTGCCAATGCCGTCAATGTGGTGGCCAATGCGATGCAAGATCGTGTGCCACTCATATTCCTCACAGGCTGTGTTGATGCCGCCGAAGCTGAAACATACACACACCAAGTGTTCGACCATCAAGCTATGTTACGGCCAATCGTCAAAGCTACATTTAAAGCTAGTGCCGGCACCGTTGGCGTGATGATGGAAAAAGCTTTAGCCCTCGCTTTTGAAGGTCAGCCCGGTCCGGTTCACATCGATGTTCCAATTGATGTGGCTGAAAACACCAGCAATGAATTGCTTCGGGAACTCCCAAAACAGGCCTCAACGAGTATGCCTGCAGTTGGCGAAACGCTTGGCGCCGCAATGGACGGTTTTGCCCAAGCCAAAAACCCAATCATCATTGCGGGTGTAGATGCAGTCACCGAAAACGCTTCGGTCGCTCTCACCAACTTTGCAGAATCCCTCTCCATTCCCGTGATCACAACATACAAAGGAAAGGGTTTGATCTCTGAAGACCATCCTCTCTCCATGGGTGGACACGGGCTTTCACCAAAGTCAGATAAAATCTTGCTGCCGTTTATCGCAAAAAGTGATTTCATTCTATTGGTCGGTTACGACCCAATCGAAATGCGCACGGGGTGGCGCAACATCTGGAATGACGGTGCAACAGTTGTGGAAATAACACCAACATTACGCACCCATGGCATGCATCGGGTAGATATCACATTGAACGGGGCCATTGAACCCGCCCTGCTTCAACTTGCCCACGCAAGAACGGAGAAATCTTGCTGGCCAGATGGTGAGCCAAGTGAAACACGGGCAGCACTGGCGCAAGCATTTGCAACGCCTGACAGCTGGGGCCCGGCCCAAGTGTTTGATACCCTCAATGCTTGCCTGCCACAGGAAACCGTCATCACGGCGGATTCTGGCGCGCATCGCATTTTGCTATCTCAGAAATGGCAAAGCAAGCATCCCCATGCGTTCCTGCAGTCAACCGCGCTTTGTACCATGGGGTGCGCAGTTCCGCTTGCTGCAGGCTATAAAATGGCTAAGCCGGAAATTCCGGTTTGTGCATTTGTGGGTGATGCCGGTTTGGAAATGATGTTGGGTGAGTTGGCAACCATTCGAGACATGAAGCAACCGCTCCTGATCTGCGTGCTGGTAGACGAAAGCTTAGCGCTCATTGAACTTAAACAACGCAACACCCAGCGTAAAAACGTTGGTGTTGATTTCGAGGGCACGGACTTTGTGGCCGTCGCGAACGCCATGGGTGGCCATGGGGTTTGGGTCAATGATGTGGAAACATTGCGGTCGGAAGCGCAATTAGGCTTATCCCACAACACATTCACCCTATTGGCGTGCCGCATCGACCGTCGTGCGTATGACGGGGCATTCTAAACAGACTCAAAATTTCTTCACTGGTTTAAAGACCCAGTCGTGGCTTCAACAAAGCCATGAGGGAAGAACCCGCAAATGCAAATATACCCCAAAGCCAACCGTGAAGACTGCCCGATACAATTCCGCCAAGATAAGCGCCTATATTGCAACCATAGGCGAGCCTTGCACCATATCCCATGAGCAAACCACCGATCACGGCGGTTAATATCTCTTTCCAACCAATTCGAAGTATGGGAGAAAATTTCCCCGCCAATGCAGCCGCAGCCATAGCTCCAAATATCACACCGAAATTCATGATTGAAGTTGTGCTGGCGAAAACACTGCGTCGAATAGATCCGCCGCCGCCCCAATAAGGCCAAGCAGAAACATCCATGCCCATGATTGTTGCAAATTTTGCACCCCATAGTGCAAATCCTGACGTGACACCCCAAGGCCGCCCAAGCGTCAATATTGTTGCCACGCTGACCAGCGCTAATGCCAAAATACCCAATGTGTGAGACCATTGACCGGACAAAATACTCACCGTTTCACGACGGTTTTCCAAAGCTCCATGTGCAGAAGTTTCAATACGACGGCTTACGTAATAAATGGCACCCGTAATCGCAAAGATTAGCAAAACAGCTCCAAACACACCAAATTCTTTCACAAATGAGAAAGCTTCCAAACGTGGGAGATTAAGCAACCTTACAGGTTGCCAAGTTCCGAACAATGATCCTGCAATAAACGCTGCAAGTGTGATGAGCATGCGTGTGCTGCCACCGCCAACAGTAAAGAGTGTTCCAGAACCACACCCGCCGCCAAGCTGCATTCCTGCACCAAAAATGAAAGAACCAATCAAAGCAGTGACACCAAATGGCAACACCCAAGCACCTGAACGCAGGCCCCATCCGTCGATAGGCGGGCCATAAGCAATCAAAGGAAATGTGAAACAACAAGCCAGTGCTAGGAGCAGCATTTGGGCGCGTAGGCCCTGCCCTCGTCGCTCGGTCACAATTCGACGCCAGGCAGCCGTAAATCCGAATGCAGCATGATAAAGCCCAAATCCGGCAAATGCGCCGATAAGCGTAGCGACCACATATCGCCATCCGCCGAATGGAAATGTGTAAAGACCAACCAAAACAACGCCCGCAACCGCAACCAAAAGCGGAACGAGGGGCGGAATAGTGGGGTTTTTGGACCCTAAATTAGAGGCAATAGCAGTCATTGTAATTCACCACTCATCATGTTCGCGTGATTTAACCTATCTTGCCACATTTGCGCCACAGGTTGGGTAAAAAGAATGGAAGCTTACATCACGTAAATGTCACGAAACGTTAGTTGATCGACACAGCGGTTAGGTGTTGAAAACATTTAGAATAATGGCCCGAGTTAGGACTCACATGAATTTTAGTCATGATATTTTTGGTTGCCCGGTGTCGATCGCACCGTCCGGCGATTTAGAAGCTTGGAACAACACGCAGCTCGGTTTTTTAGCTCATGCTGCAGTGACGCCAGAACATCTCGGAAAGACTCTGGCAAGCGACCCGGATTTTGCATTGCCAATCATTTGCAAAGGCATTTTTTCCCTTCTGCTCGGTCGCCGCGAACTTTATTCTGTTGCAATTGATGCTGAACACGAAGCGCGCAAAGCGATAGCGCGTCGCCCAATCACCCAGCGTGAATTAGTGTTTTTGAATGCACTCGCTGACTGGAACGCTGGGTCCATCAGTGCTGCCGGAGATCGTATTGATGCACTGTTGATGGACTATCCTCACGATGCCTTGGCCATGAAATTGGTTCAGGCCATACGGTTCGTGCTGGGCGATGCAAAGGGCATGCGCTCGTCTATTGAGAACGTCATCTCCAATATTGGCACAGAACATGCTGCTTTCGGATATGCCAAAGGTTGCCATTCCTTTACATTAGAAGAGACGGGTGAATACGCATTAGCCGAAAAAATTGGGCGCGACGCAGTGCTCCATTCGCCAGACGATGCTTGGGGTCTTCATGCTGTAGCTCATGTTTACGATATGACCAACAACACCGATGCGGGTATTGATTGGCTCCAAAATCGCACACAAGCGTGGTCTCATTGCAACAACTTCCGCTACCACGTGTGGTGGCACATGGCCTTGATGCATCTGGATAGAAATGAAATCGATGCAGTCTACGCGCTTTATGACGATTACATACGCGCAGACAAAACAGACGACTATCGTGACATTTCAAATGCAGCATCTCTGTTGAGTAGGCTGGAGCTTGAAGGCCACGATGTCGGCAACCGCTGGGAAGAGTTAGCCGCGATTTCTGAAAACCGCACCGAAGATGGGTGTTTGGCTTTTGCTGATCTACACTACATGCTGTCATTAATTGGTGGGGACAAAAAAGTCGCCGCTTCAAACCTTTTGGCCCGAATGCGCAAAGACGCGGCAACTGAAACCAACGAAATGGATGTTATTATGAAACATCCGGGACTCTCTGCTGCTGAAGGCCTTGAAGCATTTGGAGAAGGTAATTTTACAACGGCATTCCGCCACATGGCAGGCGCACGTGATGCGATGCAAACAGTGGGCGGCAGCCATGCCCAACGCGATGTCTTTGAACGTTTGACAATTGAAGCAGCGCTGCGCGGAGGATATTTCGACGCTGCAGAACGCTTCTTACTGGCACGCACTCGACGTCGTGGTAACAATGAAGATCGATTTGCCAGCCTGCGAATGCAAGAGTTGGCGACCCAACGCAATTTAGCAAAAAACAACGAAGCAAATTTCACCGTTCCAGCAGAATGACGACCATAACATTTTGAGAGATAATTTATATTTTAAATGTAATCAATTTTAGGTTTTACAACGCAGATCGAGTAAAGATTTGACGACTTCAATCCCCCACATTTCTGGGAAAACAGTACGAGATCCGCGTCTCGATTTTTTCCGCGGAATCGCAATGTTCGTTATCTTCATTGCGCACACCCCGCGGGACTTCTGGGCGTTGTGGATTCCTGCTCGGTTTGGGTTTTCTGATGCAACAGAAACATTCGTGTTTTGCTCGGGCATGGCATCGGCAATCGCTTTTGGCAGCGTGTTCGACAAACGCGGATGGTTGATGGGGACGGCAAGAATCGCCCATAGAGTTTGGCAAGTCTACTGGGCTCATATTGGTTTATTCTTCGCTGTCCTGCTTTTGGTGACGCTATTCGATAAAGCAGGTGATCCGCTTTTGCCGCTCAACGCAACCAAGTTCTCCTATGTGGGTTCTTTGAATTTAGGGCATTTCTACACCAAAACCGCAGATTTGATTGTTGGCCTTTTCACACTTACTTACGTACCAAACTATTTTGATATTTTGCCCATGTACTTGGTCATTCTGGCAATGATCCCGCTCATTATGGCATTATCACGTCTATCCCCTTGGGCGGTATTTGCTGTTGTCGCTGCAATTTGGCTTCTCGCGAACTTAGATACTTTTCATTTTCCAGCAGAACCTTGGTCTTCACGCAAATGGTTTTTTAACCCGCTCAGTTGGCAGCTGATTTTCTTTACCGGTTTTGCGTTTATGCGCGGTTGGATCAAGCCTCCACCCGTCAACCAGAAACTGATCTGGTTGTCTGTTGCGATAGTTCTCATCAGTCTACCATTTGCATATTTTCGAATTCATGGCGCGCGATTAGATAGTCTTTTTTATTCGGCAGATTTGACACCTTGGATCAAAGAACAACGTGAACTCATCAAGCCGATGATCGATAAATCACGCTTTGGCCTTTTCAGATATATTCATTTCCTTGCCACAGCTTATCTGGCATGGGTTGCAGTCGGCCCAATGGGATCGAAAATTCGAAATTGGGGACCATTTCAATTTGTTGTCGATACAATTCGCAAGGTTGGACAACAATCACTCGCTGTCTTCATCTCATCATTGGTTGTGGCCCAATTTATCGGTATGACATTTAGAGTTTTAGGGTCAGATTGGCTTATTGTTCTGATAGGAAATTTGACGGGGTTTATGGCACTCATTGCCGTTGCACACTTGGTATCGTGGTTTAAATCAAACCCATGGCGCAAAGTGGCCATACAGGCGCCCAACTCTTCTGTTTCAAATTCTCAATCGCTCCCTAAAAGCGCAACAACCCTACCAGTGGACTAATTCATGAGCCTTACCCGTAGATCTGTATTGGCAGTTCTTGCATCGTCCGGCCTTCTACCGGTGATTGGTGGAAATGCGCTCGCGGATAATGTTCCAGCAGGAAAGATCAAGCTTGGAGACAAACGGGCATTTTCCAAAGACATGCTGATCAACTATGCACGCGAGAAAGCATCAAAGGATTATTCTGAATCCGGGAAAATTCCAAAAGACTGGATTGATCTTACTTACGACCAATACAGAGGGATCAATTTCAAACCGGAATCAGCCCTTTGGAAGAAAGAGAACAAACCTTTCGAAGCAGAGTTTTTCGCACCCGGTTTGTATTTTCCAATCCCGATAAAAGTTTCAGTTGTAGAAGACGAATTTACGCAACCTGTATTATTCGCAAAAGACGTATTCAAAATACCGGACTTCGTTCCGAAACTGTCCGATGACCCATCATTGGGGTATTCGGGCTTTCGATTACGCGCTGCTATCAATGACCCTGAGCGCAAGGATGAATTTGTCGTATTCCAAGGCGCAAGTTACTTCCGTGCTGTTGCCAAAGGGCAGTCCTATGGATTGTCTGCGCGGGGGCTAGCATTGAAAACCGGTGATGCCGCTGGAGAAGAATTTCCCAATTTCCGGGAGTTTTGGATTGAAAAGCCCAAAGATAGTTCCAACTCCATAGTGGTTCACGCATTTATGGATTCTCCCAGCGTGACCGGCATTTATTCCTTCACGATCACACCCGGTGAAAACACCGAAATGGACGTGGAGTGCACACTCTTTCCCCGCGAAGAACTAGACCATGTTGGCATTGCTGCAGAGACCAGCATGTTTTTATTCGATGAAACCGAGCGCAGCCGTTTCGACGATTTTCGACAAGCCGTTCATGACACAGATGGCTTGCTGATAAAAAATGGCGCTGGCGAAACCTTGTGGCGTGCACTTGCAAACCCCACCGCATTGCAAATCAGCAGTTTTGTGGATGAAAACCCTCGTGGTTTTGGACTGCTGCAAAGACCGCGTAATTTTGAAGATTATTCCGATCTGGAGGCAAACTATCACAAACGCCCGGGACTATGGGTTGTGCCAGGTGAAGACTGGGGTAAAGGCGCTGTCACTCTCGTGGAAATTCCAGCAGACAAGGAAATCTACGACAACATTGTTGCTTATTGGCGCCCCAGGGAACCTATGGAAAAAGGCTCCAAACACACATTCAGCTATCGCTTGGTCTGGTGCAATGAAGCACCAGTGGCTCAAAATCTCGCGCGTGTCATAGACTCTCGCATGGGAAAACGTGTTTTCGAAGACGGACGGCTGGCCAATATCGACTTCGCACCCAATGCAAATTTGCCGGACAATCTGGATGACATAAAAATCCATGTGAGTTCAAACGGTGGATCTGTTTCAAAGGGCATCTTACAGCGCAACCCGTCAACCGGTGGCTTACGTCTCAGCTTCACCTTCTCACCAGGCGACCGAAAGCTTATGGAATTGCGTGCTCAACTTATGGTTGATGGAAAGTCTGCGTCTGAAGTATGGCTATACAGGTGGACCACGACATGATGACCCAAAACCATCGAGACTTGACCAAAATGCCACCGCTTGCACTTCTGGCATCAGAACCACAAAATTTTTCCAAGTCTCACAGTGACCCGCAGGCTCCCACGGCAGAGCAAATTGCTGGTACATGGGTGTTCAGAGCATGGACATTTGGCCCAGCCCTCATAATGACCGTTGCCCTCATCGCCATTCTTTTCGATTGGTTTCGCGAAGGCGGGTTCGGTTTGGCTGAAATTGTGTTGATGGGCCTTGTTGCCTATTCAACATTTTGGATTGCTCTTTCTGCAGCTTCAGCAATTTTAGGGATTTTTACACCCAAAATTACGGAACTGCGCTCTTCCTCACCGGGTCTAGGCGGATTGAGAACTGCATTGCTGGTCCCCATATACGAAGAAGACCCGGCAACTACGTTCAAGCGAATTGCGGCTATGCAAAAGTCGTTGGCCACACGGTCAAGCAATCATACATTTGCGTTTTTTATCCTCAGCGATACCCGTTGTGAAACCATCGCTCAAAAAGAGCAGGAAGCTTTCTCAAAACTTGAATTAGAAACTGCAATACAGATCTTCTATCGACGACGAGAATTGAACACGGATCGTAAGACCGGCAATATTCAGGACTGGATCAACAATTGGGGCGGTAACTGGGATGCGTTTATTACGCTTGATGCCGACAGTCTGATGTCCGCTCGAACCATACAAAATATGGCGGACACTTTAGTCGCTATGCCGGAAGTGGGATTGCTTCAAACTGTGCCCCGCTTACTTGGCGCAAAAACGCTCTTTGCGCGCAATCAGCAATTCTCTAACAATGTTTATGGCGGCGTTCTGGCGAAAGGCCTCGAACGCTGGGCGGGCATTGATGGCAACTATTGGGGTCACAACGCAATCATTCGTACCAAAGCTTTCGCAATGTGTGCTGAATTGCCGAAACTGACTGGCAAGGGGCCATTGTCCGGCACCATCAAGAGCCATGATTTTATCGAAGCTGCACTTTTACGACGTGCCGGTTGGTCCGTGCGTCTTATTCCAGAATTAGACGAGAGTTATGAGGAGATTCCCCAAACATTGATCGACTACATTCTGCGCGACCGCAGGTGGTGTCAGGGTAATCTTCAACATTTGCGATTGTTGGGATCGAAAGGGTTTACAGCAGTCTCCCGATTTCATCTTTTCCAAGGTGCAATGGCGTATGTATCTTCAGTCGTGTGGTTCGTTCTATTAATCGTATGGACCATGATGGGGCGTAGTGAAGAGCAGAACATCGTTCGATATTTCACGGATGCCAATCCGTTGTTTCCACAATGGCCTCACATGGACACTGTCAGCAGAGTAGCGGTTCTCGCCACGATGCTTTGTCTTTTGCTTGTACCTAAACTACTCGGTATAATATCGACCTATTTGAGCGAAAAATCTTGCGAGGCGTATGGTGGAAGATTGCGCTTCCTCGTGTCCTCATTGACTGAGATATTGCTCTCATTTGCACTTGCACCCATTTTGATGATTCAGCACGTGTTGGCTGTAGCGCGGACCTTCTCTGGTAAAGACGCTGGATGGGCACCTCAAAACCGTTCAGGCGACAATTACGGTTACACGGCCCTGCTACGTTTTCACTGGCTGGAAACCACTATCGGCCTTTTCCTTACAATTGGTCTTGTTTTAAACTTGGTATCATTATGGCTGGTCCCCGTTGCGATGAGCTTACTGCTGACAATCCCGATTTCGTATGCCACAGGCATCGGCCTATCAATGACGGGCATTTTATCAAAAATACTGACAACACGTGAAAATTGGTCCCCACCACGCATAGTTTCGATGTTGCACAACTCAGGTCACGATCTCAGCTTGATTGATCCGTCAACCGATAAGTTACCTGATGCGAATACACTGACGGCTAAATAGTCGATCAGAATTAATCAGATTCAAATTAGATCTTGGAGAATTGTCTTCTTTGTTTCCGGTTGCGCCGATTAATCCCATCAACGGTTGATTGATCCCAACAGGCCGCCAAATTTCCGGTCCAACAAAGCAACAACCTGAAGTTCGCCGCCCAGATTGCTTTTGCCTTGTGCTTTCGAAATCATCATGACGAATGTCATGGAGACCATCATTTCAATGAAAGCTAAAACCGGCATCAAAATAACACCAGTGGAAACAACAACGATGACGCGTTCAATAACACCAACACCTTGGCCACCAACCGGCAAAAGCAAAACGGCTACCCAAGCGATATTGGCAAGAAGAACAGCCCCAGCCCATGGCAAGAGCCTGTTGTCTTGAAGACTGCCTTCCCGAGTTGCAACGAGTGTTAACGCGACGGATAGAACGCAGCAGCTGATAATCGCAAACGCCAAACCTGGGGTCATAAAAGCGAATGCACTTAAAGACAAACCAAATGCACCAAGCCAAGCCAGCGGCTCAAAAAATGTCGATAATGTTGATCTTTTAGACATTGCAATATTCCTCTGAAAACAGAAGCCGAGTTTTGCAACGTCAGAGTTGTATTTAGATTAATAAGATCGATCAGTTGAATCGACAGTTAACAGTCCATGAACCGCAGTTTGTCCGGGCCATCAAAATAGCATACAATCACAGCTCCAAACGAAAAACGCGCCCAAAATGAGCGCGTTTCCAATACAACGAAATTATTTTATTAAAACTGGTAGGACAACCGAGCTGTCGCAACATCATGATCCACATCGATTGGATCATCAGCAAAATCTTTCCACACGTGATGCTGGTATTGAATACCAAACAAAACATTTTCTGTAATTTTAACATCAATACCAAGACCTGCCACAAAACCTGTATCGTCCAGATCATCCATGGATGTGGAGGCATGTGTAATACCGGCAGTGATGTAAGGTTGAACCTTATCAAATGCCATACCGATACGACCGCGAAGCGTTATCACATCCTCAACATCCAACGCAGGGAAGCCAGGTGGTAAAGTTGTAAACGGGGCATCCAGCTTTGTGTAATCAGCCTCAATACCTACCACAATATCATTGTCCAAGTGATGCATGTAACCAGCATGAACCGTTCCGGCCAATCCACTACCTTCAGATTCAAATCCGCCAAAGCGTTCATCCGTATCGCTAAATGCACCGTATGTCACACCCACACCAACGTAAGCTCCAGACCAGTTCGCATCAGTTGTTTGAGACGGAATTGTTCCTCGCAAAAGATCCGCGCTGTGACCAGACATTGTTGTTGCGAGCAAAAATGCTACTGCAGATACTATTTTATATTTCATGACATATCCAACTCTGTACTTTTGTCATTTCACCATTGTATGGTTTTTAAATTGTTAAAATTTGAAATAATTTTTTATATAATCATTCGGAATACTATGATGCGTTCATTCGAACGCTTTTCTTTTTAAACAAGCCTTTTTTAACTTGCTCCATGAAGTAACTCGGCAACTTCTCTTCACTCAAAGGTCGAGAAAAATAATAACCTTGCAACAAATCGCACCCGACTGATTCCAAATATTTCGCCTGTTCCAACTCTTCGACGCCTTCGGCCGTTACCTTCAAACCAAGTTCATTTGCTAAAGACGAAATCATTTTCACAATGCTCTGGCCTGACTCATTATCGATCACCTGATCCACAAAGGATTTATCAATCTTGAGTTTATCAAATGGGACCGACATCAAATATGACAGGCTGGAATACCCGGTCCCAAAATCGTCCATAGCGACGCTGACCCCAATTTCTTTAAGGCCATTAATTTTAGCAATCACATCATCGGAATTGTGAATCAGAAGACTTTCCGTAATTTCCAATTCCAAGCGGCTTGCCGGAAAATTAGTTTTTGCGAGAACTTCTGTAACTTCTGCTTCAATATCACTGCGCATAAAGTGATGTGCCGACAGGTTAACCGCTACAAACATGTGTTCAGGCCAATTAGTCGCTGTTTCACAGGCCTTCTCCAGCGTCCACTTTCCAATTTCGGAAATGAGTTGCGATTGCTCAGCAAGTTCCACGAATTCAATAGGAGATAAAAGCCCTCTTATCGGGTGCTGCCAACGAATAAGGCTTTCCATACCCATAGGCTTATGTGTCTTAGAATCGACCAACGGCTGAAAATGCAAAACAAGTTCATCATTTGACACCGCATCACGAAGTTCCGATTCTAACATACGTCTTTCACGCAGCTCTGAATCCATGTGGTTTTCAAAGAACCGAAAGACACCCCGTCCATCTGCTTTCGCGCGGTAAAGTGCAAGGTCAGCATTTCTCAACAATTGATCAGGGCGAATACCGTTCAACGGAGCCATTGCAATGCCGACACTCAAACCGACTCTGAATTCTTCATCATCAAAGACATAAGGCTTGCTTACTTCGCCGATCATACGTGCTGCCAACCGCGCAGCTGAACCGGCATCACCTTGACTGTCCATCAAAATTGCAAATTCATCACCACTCAAACGGGCAAGACAATCGCCGTCCCGCACTTCATCTTGAATACGTTCACTCGCTTCAGCCAACAGGCGGTCACCATATAAATGCCCTTTGGTATCATTGACCAATTTAAAGTCATCCAGATCAAGATGAAGAACAGTGAATGGACGCCCATAGCGTTCAAGATTTGCGACCGCCTGAGCCAATCGTTCAGAAAATGCTGTTCTGTTCATTAAACCTGTGAGCGTATCACTTTGTGCCAAAGTTCTAATTCTATCTTCAGCAAGTTTTTCAGAAGTCAGGTCGCTTATTGTTCCAACATAACCCGTAAGTTCACCCCACTCATCAAACTTCGGGTGACCATTTACTCTGATCCACATTTGCATAGCATTGGGACGAACACAGACTTCAACGTCTTTAAATGACATTGAAGCAGCCATATCACTTTGCAGTTTTTCCAACTGCGTCCCTTTGATACAAACAATCTCTTCAAACAGTTCTTTAAATGTAAAGTCACTGGCATGGCTTAGGTCTGGCACGAGTTCACGTGGAATACGATCGAGCGAACCATTACTGCCAGTTTCCCAGACCCAATTGGTTGCTTCCGCCTGAAGCTCCTCCAACAGCATATTAGAAAGTGCGCTATTTTCCTTTGCCTTAATCATCGATTGTATCTGCCCGACAAATCGGCGCGAATACATAATACCAACAATCAATGTGCCGATACCAATAAGCATCAACGATAGAAAGCTATGAGAACTAAGCCCGAGAGTACCATTGAATGCTACATTAAACCATAACCCTAAAACGATAGGAACAGTTGCCAAGAACGCCATGGAGGGAATAATCGCGAACCAGAACATGCAGGTAACCAAGGTTGCAACAACTAAAACTGTACCCGCAAAGACACTTTGCTCTGGAAGAAAGTAGGCCATATTAGCCGCATACATGCCCCACAAAACACCGATCATAGCGGCGACGAAGTGCGCTTCTCTAATCCTTGTGAGCAAAGCCTCAGGACTTGGTCCTTTCGATTTTGGTGCATTGGACGCCAATTGTTGTCGTGCCCTGTCAATGCGGACCTTCAAGTAGACAAAGTAAACTATCAACACAGATATACCGCTGGCACCGATGGTGGCCACCATGAAATTTGGACCATTCCAGGCAAAATAAACTGACAGTATGATCGACGCCACCAGTCCAACAGACATAGCTGGTGCCATATTAGTCACAGCACGCAATTGAAAACGCCATACGCGCATGCGATCCGCTTGCCGCAAATCCGCTATACCAGTCAAACGATCGAAAAACTTCAACGGAAAATCCCAGCCCGATACGAAATACATTTTGTGCCTCTTCACTTTTCGTAAAGCACAAGAATTAACGCTTGGTTGCGGTTAACAAAATTTTTCATGCCATTTGAGCTTTTGTTTTGAACTTTCAATTTGGCAAGGGTTTCGTAACCAAGACTAGTGGTAACACTTTGTTAGCCATACACGTTAAGCACCTCTTGGGTTTGATTAGCCATATTGACAGCAATTGAACTAGGGGAAGCTGTTCCATGACAAAGATAAATAAAATTCCTGATGAAGCACTCACAGGTAGCCTGCGCGAATACAAATTACCTGAAGGCCAGCATCTTATTGAGCGAGTAAAAGATTTTTACGGATGGCAGAATCTGCGGCGCGAACACAACTTGTGGCCGTATGCTAAATCGACCTCATCTGCCCCGCGCACCCACACGACTGCACTTACTGACACAGGACAAAAACTTGCTGGTGTGAACTTTGCTTCACAAGATTATTTGAGTCTTGCTTCGCATCCCGCCATTAAAGAAGCCGCAACCAAAGCAATTGTTGACTATGGTGTTCATAGCGCCGGTTCTGCAGCTTTGCTAGGAAACACAAAAGGGTCTTTGAGCCTCGAAGCTGAAATTTCAGATTTCCTCGATGGTCGCGCAACAGTTCTTTACCCGACTGGTTGGTCTGCTGGTTTCGCAGCTGTTCAAGGAATTGTTCGCCCGGATGATCACGTTGTCATGGACGTTCTTGCACACTCATGTCTTCAAGAAGGCGCACGTGCTGCAACACAAAACATCCATTTTCATGGTCATCTGAATCTGCGAGCTGTTGAGCGGCGCTTGCAACGCATTCGTGCCAACGATGCCCAAAACGGTATTCTGGTTATCACCGAAAGTCTCTTCTCAATGCACTCAGACACGCCAGATATTGGCGGCCTTCGTGCACTTTGCGATCAATATGACGCACAATTGCTGGTCGATTGCGCCCATGATTTTGGTTCAATCGGTGACGCTGGTCTTGGCCATCTTGGTCTGCAAAACATGGTCGATGCGGCTGACGTGATTATCGGTTCATTTTCAAAAACGTTTGCATCCAATGGCGGTTTCATAAGTGTGAAAACACAAGAAACAGCTGAATATTTAAAATATTATAGCGCCACACAAACATTTTCTAATGCACTATCTCCAATTCAAGCTGCAGTCGTTCACGAAGCATTCCGCATCGTTCGTTCTGACGAAGGTAAAAAACGCCGTTTGGCACTCATGGAAAATGTTTTGTACATGCGCCATGAAATGGACAACGCCGGATTGGAAACCCTTGGAGATCCATCTGCAATCATTCCAGTGCGAGTTGGTGCTGAGGGTCTGGCTCGTATAGCATCGCGCAATTTGAGTAATCTCGGCGCAATCGCAAATCTGGTTGAATATCCAGCCGTTCCACAAGGCGGAGCCCGGTTCCGTGTTCAAGTTATGTCGGATCACTCCAAAGAAGATATCGACAATCTCATTGTCTTAATGCTCGAAGCTATGAAAACAGCTGACCAAGAATATCGTACTTACAAAGAAGACGAAACTTCCAGCATTCATCGTCCAACGATTGCACAAGTCACTGATGCAACGCGCGCGGCCTAATAATCAGAACAAAACAAGTTTGTGAGGGATCACACGATGACGAAACAAAATAGAATTCTTGCCGTTGATGATGATGTTTCATCCGCGGAATTGATTGTCCGGGTGGCAGAACGGTGTGGCTACGAAGGTTTTGCCACTTCTGATTCAAGAGGCGTAACCAATTTGGCAAATGCCTTGCAACCAGATGTGATAGCAATTGATGTCAATATGCCAAACATCGATGCAAGAGGTTTATTAGAATTACTGGCGGAAGCTGGATACGAAGGTCATATCATTATCGCAAGTGGATCAGACCCTGAGATTTTGAAAGAAACACAATCTTTTGGTACCGAAAAAGGCTTATCCATTCCTCATGTGATGCAAAAACCTTTGGATTTCGCTCAACTCAGACAGAACCTTATGAGCGAGAATATGAACAATACCAAGGCCGCTTAAACAATAGAGACCGAAATTGAATGCCGACAACTCGGCACCAAGATATTTGAAAGAGCCCTGATCAAATTCGATTTTTGATCAGGGCTCTTTTTTTATATTGAATTGATCACGCCGCAATTGGCAAGCAATCGCAATTTCTCTGTCCCAGCCGGGAACTCAGTTTCAATTGTGGAAAGATAAAATGTTAGTCTTAAAACTGCCTGAGAAACTCAAAAGCTCTCAGTCGGCAATGGAACCTGAATTCGTACAGCCGCAAATCTACCAATCAGACGTGAGCGATGCAGCTTTCCATTTTCGCAATAAGACGTGGCAAATCTACAGGCTTTGTATCGAAGTCGATACACCCTGCTTCAAAAGCTTTTTTACGGTCCGTTTCAAAGGCACTCGCTGTCAAGGCAATAATGGGAATGTTGGTTGTGTCCGGATTAGCTTTAATGCGTCTCGTGGCCTCACAACCATCCATTTCACCAAGACCAATGTCCATAAGAATGAGGTCAGGCGAAAGGTCTTGAGCTGCCTGAATGCCACTAGGTCCATCTACAGCAAACCGTACCGTGTAACCACGACGCTCAAGCCGCCGGCCCAGCACATCGCGATTTACCGCATTATCTTCAACAACCAAAACCAGTGTCATACTAAAATGCCCATTTTAATTTTCACAACAACCGCTTACCGCAATTAAGTTTGTCCGAAAGATTTGTTTATAGCGCTCAGAAAACCTCAAAGAGATCAACGCTCCCGCTTCTATCCTGCCATCTTGCTGTTTAAGGAACTATGATATTCAGCAACTTTTTTCATGGCGTTCTTTAACTTTTCACTATCCAACGGCTTTTCAATGAAGCCATTGGCATTGTGCAAACGAGCTTTCTCGCGATGCTCAAGATTACTGATCATAATAACCGGTATATCCTTGGTTTGCGCTTCAGCCTTCAAAGTCTCGATCACATCCCAACCATCGAGACCAGGCATAAGGACATCCAAAAGCACAGCGTAAGGCTTAACTTGTCGCGCCAACTGTACAACAGTTTCAGGTGCAGAACTCAACACAGCTTTATATCCTTCCCGGGCTAGAATTCGTTCAGCCACCTCTAGGAAATCGTGATCATCATCAATAACGACAACAGTAAGCTCATTGCCTGATGCATCTTTAAGGAAATTAGTTGCCAACATTGATTGCTTTGTTTCGCGCAATTGATTGATCATTCGAGTTGTAACTTCTGGAGCCACATCTTCTTGCGAGAATTGTGCCTCCGCAGCAAGTGAAGAGACTTCAACACGTGGTTTCTGATCTTCTTCAACGATATCTTTGACAACTGCCGGCAAATTGATGGTGAAACAAGAGCCTTCTCCCAACTTACTTTCCAAACCAATGTCACCACCCATGAGACGGCACAAGTTCTGGCTGAGCGACAGCCCCAAACCAGTACCACCAAATTTTGCTGTGATTGAAGAGTTCGCTTGAGAGAAGTTACGGAACAGATTGTTCAAATTTTCTTCTGAAATACCAACACCGGTGTCACGCACCGCAATGGAGATCCACTCTTCACCGCCTTTTGTATGGCGTTCAACAGAGAGTGTAATTTGACCATTTTCTGTGAACTTAGACGCATTTGACAAAAGATTTAAAACTGACTGACGAAGTTTCGTTGCATCCATGTGCACATCACCAAGGTTCTCACCTTTGAGCAGAACAAAAGAGTTGGTGTTTTTAGCTGCCAAAGGACGTGCGGTGGACTCTACTTCCTGCACAAATTTATCGAGGTCAAACGTTTCCAGATATAATTCTGCCTTACCCGCTTCAATTTTAGAAATATCCAAAATATCATTCACCATGGAAAGCAAGTGCTTGCCAGCCGATGAAATTTTCTGAAGGTCCGCGATTTCTTCACCTCGTCCATCAAGTTCAGCATCTTCAAGAAGGATTTCACTATAGCCCAAAACTGCATTCAATGGGGTGCGCAACTCATGACTCATATTGGCGAGGAAGTCTGACTTCGCGCTGTTGGCACGTTCGGCATCGTCTTTCGCATCCGTCAACTGAGTCAAGGTTTGCTGGTGACGTACAATTTCTTTGCGCAGTTCAGATTGTGAATCCACAACACTTGAATAGTAACTCGCCATCAAGAAAATATAGGTCGCAGCACACAGCGTTGAAATCATGGCCACATCCACCATAGACGACAACGGAATAGCTGACGTGATAGAGTATCCCATTTTATGGGCTAGATAGAAAAGTCCAATGTTCGTGAGCAACTGCGCGAAAATAACAATACGCGTCTTAACGCCAGACCCCAGATAGAAGAACGCAAGTAAAGGTATTACCAATATCCACATTAAGAATGGAGATGAGGCACCACCGTAATGATGCGCGGCCCAAAGAATTGCAAAACTAAGATTCTGAACTGAAATAAGCGCAAGAATGAAATACGATTTCTGAAAAATCTTCAGAGCTATCGGAAACAACCAAAACGCTGTGATCGAAGCTGCCAATACAGCTACATGAGGCATTGGGTTTGGGTCATTCCACAGCAAGTAAGCTGTGATTGGATGTCCCAAAAATGGCCCGAACAGATGACTGATCAGGAACATACGCACATTTGTATGCTCACTGATGTTGTCACGCATATGTGATGGCGTTAGCCAGTAAATAATATTGTTGAGCCGTTCAGCTAGGGAACTCATTATTCACTCACACCCAAAAAACATGTTTATTGAGAATGAGGGGTAAAGAAACTTCCTTAATATTCGGCTAATTTACCCACTGACTATCTAGCGATAGCTATACGTCAACCTTTAGCTGCGGCAACACGTACTTTTTGATTTTCCATCAATGCATAGCCTTTTCCACGCATTAGGTATTCATGTACATCAGCATTGGTCATCGGGCGCCCTATCAAAAAGCCTTGCATCTCCTGGCAACCTTCCTCAACCAGAAAGTCGATATGCGCTTGGCGTTCAACACCTTCAGCAACCATCCGCATGTTCAAATTTTTACCCAGGCCGATACAAGTGGTTACGACATTTTTCAGTCGTTGCTGACGGTCCAGATCAGTGACGAAAGACCGGTCGATCTTCAACTTGTCAAACGGGAAAGAAATAAGAGACGAAAGCGAAGAATATCCTGTACCAAAGTCATCCATTGCCAACGACAAGCCCATATTCTTCAGGCCACGCAGAACGTAAAGCGCATAGTCAAAATTATCCAGCAGGATGCTTTCTGTAACTTCTAATTCCAAACGGTTCGCAGACAATCCGGTCTTATACAATGTGGATTGCACATCATTTAGGATATCTGAGTGACGTATTTGTACGCCTGATATGTTAATCGCCACTTTGACGGGATATGGCCATGCCGCAGCGTTTTCACACGCCTTGTTCATAACAATATTGCCGATACTTTCGATCAATCCATTTTCTTCTGCAAGTTCGATAAATATATCAGGACGAATGGGACCCAGCTCAGGATGTGTCCACCGTGCCAACGCCTCAAAACCGATAATTTTTTGCGTCTTCACATCCGCCAATGGTTGGAAATGCACATCAATACTTTTGTTCTCGATGGCTTCTGCCAAATCAGCAATCATTGTTCGGCGTTTGCGAATGGCGTTGTCGAGTTCGGTGTCAAAAAACTGAATGCAACTTTCAGAATTTGCTTTTGCCCGGTACATTGCAATATCAGCATTTGATAGCAAAACTTCCGATGTTGTTCCGTGGTCAGGAAACAATGAAATACCAATACTCACGCCTATGCGCAGTTTACGATTTCCAACTATAAACTCACGTTCAATTGCCTGCTGAAAACACTCGGCCAGCCGCATGGATTGTTCTTCATCATTGTCCAATCGTTGCAGGACAACAAATTCATCGCCACCTATTCTCGTAAGATAGTCCCCATTTTGACAGCATTTTTTCAAACGCGTTGTCACTTTGCACAACAGTTCATCACCGGTTTCATGGCCGAACACATCATTCACGTCTTTGAATTTATTCAGATCAAGATTCAACAATTGAAACCTGTGGCCTGCATCAATTTCCTGACGAATTTTTTCATTGAACCCGAGTCTGTTGGCAACACCCGTTAAAGGGCAGTGCTTTGCCAGATAAGCAGATTTGGTTTCAGCTATTTCTCGTTCCCGCAGTGCTTCAATATGGGAACTCACATCGTGGAGAGTTACAACAGAACGGCCATCATCCAAGTCAGATACATTTTTTTCAAACACACGGCCTGCCACTTTGAGAACACCAGTGGAATTCAGAACATTTTCAACAAAATTATCCACGTTACCGTCATTGTGGCGTGCATCCTTTTGCCCCGATGAAACATCTTGAAACTTGGAGTTCCACAATTGCGGACGACCATCTTCATCCATAACGCAAACCGCAGATTCAACATTTGAAAGAACAGTGGAAAGCAGATTCTGACGCGCAGCATTGGCAATAGCGTAACGAATAGCTTTATCCAACAATGCTGAACTCATGTCTGATTTATTCAAAAAGTCAGAGGCACCAACGCTAAGAGCTTCCTCATCCACAGTCTTGTCAGAAACACCTGTCATCAAAATAACAGGCACATGAATATTCTTGGCTCTTAAGTCTTTTATGAAGTCAATGCCATTGGAGGCACCCAATCGATAATCACACAGCACCACATCAAAAGACTGTTGATCCAAAAACGCAAAAGCGTCGCAAGGCCTATGCGCAATTTCAATTTTGTACTCTCGTCCATCCGCTTCCAACAATGTATCGCGAATTATCAAGGTATCATCTGGATCGTCATCCAAAACGAGAATTCGATTTTTAGTATTCATTACTAACTTGCCCCGGAAATTCCAATATCACGTTACGGACCTGTCAATTAAAATTGGTAAATTTCCGATCCAGGCACGATCAGGATTACAAACAAAGTTAATATTTGGTTGTTCGGCTGCACCAAAATGAGACACAGCTTTTTTCATTTACTAAGCTGCATCCTGTGAGGGTAAGGCTACAATCTCAATCCAATATTTGTTAAGAACCTGAACCACATTGACGAGGCCGTCAAAAGTCACTGGTTTTGTGATGAATGAGTTCACACCAAGATCGTATGTGCGCAAAATGTCTTCTTCAGACTGAGACGTCGTCAAAACAACAACCGGTATTTTTCTAAGAACGGGGTCTTTGCGCAATTCTGCCAATGCAGTGCGTCCGTCCATCCTCGGCATGTTTAAATCAAGAAGTATAATTCCAGGTAAAGGGGATTTTGCAAGGTCAGAATATTTACCTTCACGTTTGAGGAATTCGAGCAAATCGATGCCATCTACCACGAAGTCGACCGGGTTGCTTAAATGCGCTTCTTTAAAAGCATCTGCGATCAACATGCGGTCGTCAGCATCATCATCAGCAACCAAAATTCGTATCGCTTTACCACTAGTCATATCTCTTACTCCCCAAGAAGACGGAACCGATTTTCATTTCACTCAACTTTGAAACAAATTAACGAAAAAAGATTAATCGGAAATTTGGCAAAAAAGACAAACAGAGAGAAACATTGAAAATCTAGGGAAGTGGTTAGCCAATTGTAAAATACTGCCTCCAGCACACAAAAAAAACCGCCCTTATTAAAACAAGAGCGGTTTTCAATTTCGACAAGTCGGTTTTATTCAGCAGGCTTTGAAAAAGTTTTAAGATAGGCAATCACGTCTGCACGTTGATCCTCTTTTTTCAACTTAAGAGCCATTTTGGATTTGGCCTTTTTATCATCCAATTTGGCACGAAGGTATTTTCTTGGGTTCTTGAGATAAGCGAACAGCTCTTCATCTGTCCAAACTAGGCCGGCTTCACCCGCGGCTACAATACTTTTACCGTATTTAAAGCCTTCCAATGAACCGGCTTTACGACCGATAATGTCATTCAATGGAGGACCAACCTTCTTTTTCGCATCAGGGCCAACCATATGGCATGTCGCGCACTTCTTAAAAACTTTCTCGCCCTTGACAGCATCCCCAGCAGAATGCCCGTCAGCAAACGTAGCCATTGAGAAAGACGCAGCAGCCGCAAAAACGACCAAACCCAGTGATTTCTTGAACATTAAGTTCTCCTTACTTTCTATTTTACTCGCTCAGATCATCAACAGAACCGTGAACATAAGATACATATTCCAATGTACCAGATCTTTAGCCTCACGTTTATGTCAGTTTGTCGCACCGAACTGTCTTTCACAACTGTGCAAATGAAAAACCGCAAGTAAAATAATATGTTACTTGATTTTCAAAACACTCGGAGCACACAATTTTGATGAAATTTTATCGGCCGGGTTGCATGATAATATTTCCGAAAAAATAAAAGATATTGTAAGATTAAGAAACAGGCTTTTTTTCCAACGAACGCAAAAGCGACCAGCAGGTGAGTATCATGAATTTTGAAGCATTTTTCACCGAAAAGTTGGAAGGTTTGCGAGAAGCAGGAAACTATCGCGTATTTGCAAACCTTGAACGCCAAAAAGGTCAATTTCCAAAAGCCACCAAATTTGATGAAGACGGCACTGAAACCGAGGTAACCGTCTGGTGCTCTAATGATTATCTGGGAATGGGGCAACACCCCAAAACCATAAATGCTATGAAAGATGCCATAGATAAATGTGGTGCTGGTGCCGGCGGAACGCGCAATATTTCAGGCACCAACCACTACCATATTCTTCTCGAGCAAGAACTTGCAGACCTGCACAACAAAGATGCAGCTCTTATGTTGACTTCAGGATATGTGGCAAATTGGGCCGCACTTGGAACTTTGGCGTCACGCATTCCAAATTGTGAGATATTTTCAGACAGCGACAATCATGCCTCGATGATTGAGGGAATTCGCCATTCACGTGCACCAAAACATGTCTGGAAACACAATGATGTTGAAGATTTAGAACGTTTGTTAGCAGCAGCTGATCCTGAAGTACCAAAGCTCGTCGCATTTGAATCAGTGTATTCGATGGATGGGGACATTTGCCCTATGGCTGAGATTTTGGACGTTTGTGAAAAATACAGCGCCATGTCTTATCTCGATGAAGTTCATGCGGTTGGTCTTTACGGTCCACGTGGCGGAGGCATTGCGGAACGGGAAGGTTTGATGGATCGAGTGACAGTCATTCAAGGCACTCTTGGAAAATCCTACGGTGTCATGGGCGGCTACATTGCAGCTTCTGCAAATCTGGTGGACTTCGTTCGCTCTTTTGCATCCGGGTTTATTTTTTCCACCGCTCTTCCACCAGCTCTTGCGGCAGGTGCAACAGCGTCAATCAAACATCTCAAAATCAGTCAAATGGAACGTCAGCGTCAGCGCCGTAATGTAAAAGCGTTGCGTGATAGATTAGACAACATCGGCGTTCCTCACATGATGAACGAGAGCCACATCGTTCCTGTTATGGTGGGAGATGCAAAGAAATGTAAGTTTATTTCAGATCTCCTACTGGATCAATATGGCATTTACGTTCAGCCAATTAACTATCCAACAGTTCCAAAGGGAACAGAGCGACTGAGAATTACGCCCGGCCCATTGCACTCTGCCAAAGATCTGGATCACCTCGTGGGGGCATTGTCTGAACTTTGGTCACAATGCGCTTTGTCCAGAGCTGTTGCGTAGTGATGCAAGCAGATATTTCAGAACGGGTTCTTTATCTCTCGTCTGATCATGAAATTGGCCCCCGGCCAACAGTCAGCGAATGGCCCGTTCCACCAACAAATCCACCCATTATGATTCCATGTATAAATACGGATGGAACTCACTTTCCGGTCGAAAAAATTGAAGCGCATGTGAAAGGCTTGCATCATCAAGCATTGTCGGTTTTTGTTTTTGCGGATGATGAACTGTTGATCCAAAGACGTGCATTTGAAAAATACCATTGTGGTGGGAAGTGGGCGAACACTTGCTGCACTCACCCTCACTTTGGCGAAGAGATTGAAGCTGCAGCTCAACGCAGGTTGAAAGAGGAGTTAGGCTTTCAAACGCCATTAGAGCAAAGATTGATTATCGAATATTCAGCAGATGTGGGTGATGGTTTGTGGGAACGCGAGCGCGTTCACATGTTTCGCAGCAATACGGCCAAAACCGATATAAATGTAAAGCCAAATCCGGATGAGGTTTGCGAAACACGTTGGATCAGCGCAACAGACTTGCATGCAGAAATTCAGACAAATCCAGATGACTTCACACCGTGGTTCAGAATTTACGTGAATGAATATCCGGAATTAAACTTCTAATTTCTGGCTTACCGAAGTATTTTTAATTGACCATCGTGAAAGATTTACGGGACGCGACATCCCTCAATCAATAACCGTGTGGCTCATCTTCCAACCCACAACGAACATCTGAAAAGCAATACGCAAGACCCATAAATTTTCCATCACTTATACTAAGAATTGGATTGAACTCCAGATACCACCTATATTTACGAGCAATGGCTCGTATTGTTTGGTTATGGAGGGGCACTTTGTGCGTTATTTGCTTATGTGTGAAGCATAACAAAGGCTTTACCTATCTGCCGTCATCATTAGTCCGTTCTCACGGCGTGTGATCGGCCAATTTATGCAAAGCAGGCAGCGAGCTTATCGCAATCATGAAGATGCGCCTCCCGATGAGTTCAATTGCATCAAGATATTCTACTAGCCGAAAAAGAAACTGGCGATAAAAAGAATGTTGTCACCTCTCGAATTCAAACGACAATAAAAATGAAGACCAAGGATGTTCAGAAAACTCCGGGCTATTCACCACAAATACAAAATCACCTTCACTAGCTTTACCGATAGTGGTTTCAGCGTTTGTAAACGTCGCCTTTTTGAGCCCATTCATAGGCTGAAGAAACCATCAGGTCTATTTGCGAACGGCGCGGAACCCAATTCAAAACCTCATGCGCCCTAGTTGAGCCGCTGACCAGCTTAGCGGCATCACCGGCCCGGCGTGGGCCAACTTTCACATCCAATGTTTGGCCGGTAACTTTTTGAACGGATTCAATGATTTCCATAACACTGAATCCGTTTGTTGTACCAAGATTGAGAGCAGTGCTTTTACCGCCATCAAATAAATAGCGCAATGCCGCTATATGAGCGTCAACCAGATCGGCCACATGGATGTAATCCCGCACACATGTTCCGTCCGGAGTACTATAGTCATTTCCAAAGACGGTCAGGTTAGAACGCTGCCCCAATGCTGCTTCCAGAGCGATTGGGACAATATGAGTTTCGGGCCTGTGATGTTCGCCAATCTCCTCCTCCGGATCGCATCCGGCCACATTGAAATATCGAAGAGCGATGTAGCTTAAATCACTGGCGGCTGACATATCACGCAACATGTTTTCGACCGACAGTTTTGATGCACCGTAAGCGTTCAACGGTCTCATATCCGTATCTTCTTGTAAAACCACATTGTCGTGGTTCCCAAAAATAGCGCAACTAGATGAGAAAATCAGATTGTTGATATTCTCCAAGCGCATCACCTCCATCAGATTGTAAGAACCGATAAAATTATTTTTCCAGTAAAGCTCCGGCAACTTACTGGCCTCACCAACGTTGGAAAGTGCGGCAAAATGCATGACAGCTTTTGGACTATGCTTTCGCACGACCTGGGTAAGTCGTTCAGAGTCAAGCAGACAGCCCTTTTCGAACGGGCCAAAACGCACAGCATCCTCCCAACCCGTGACGAGGTTATCATAGGTGACGGGTTCAAATCCCTCACGGGAAAGCACCTTACAGGCATGAGAACCGATGTATCCTGCTCCACCTGTCACAAGAACTTTTGGTTTCATTGATCTTCTTCAATTCTGGTGATTACAACAGGTATCAATCCATAGCATATTTCATCCTTGTCAGGGGCTAAAAACTTATCAGTACGAGGGAGATATAGGACATTGTGGCCAAGTAGTTTTTTCGACTATAACCTGTTTCTGAAGGCCTCTTAAGAACGAGTATTTAATTTTTATGGATGCCAGATCAATCTTTGCAGTTCAGGTTACCGCGACCAAATCTTTTGGTGGCATTGAAACAGCAACACTGGCCTACGACGAACTTTTTCAAGACATCGGCATTGAATCTATTTGTTTATACAAAGGCCCTGGGATGTCCATGCTCAGTGAAGCTGGTTTGCACGTAGTCCCACTTCCAACTGCCATGATTAATATGTTTCGATATGTGCCCGGACTTTCGCGGGCAAACGTTGCCGCAATCCGCAAACGGGCAAAGGGTCGACAAATTCTATTCGTAATCCACAGTGACCGAGCGCTTTCAGCCTTGCGTCGTTCATTTCCTGATGCCTGGTTCATCGCGCCCTGCCACTCAAATAAAGCAATGAACAAGAAACAAGCTGATCTTGCCATTACCTTAAATGCGGAGCAGCAAGACTTAGTGACGAAAACTCTTGCCGGGTCGAATTGCAAAGCAATTCAGCTTGGTAACCCGTATAAAAGTAAAGGTGAAACTGCCGCAAAAGGCGAAAAATTACGACTGGTTTTCTGCGCTCGGTTCACAGATGTAAAGAATCCGCTTGCCATCATTAAGGCCCATGCGGCTTTAAACAATCCACCTGAGCTTGTCATGATAGGAGACGGTCCTTTGATGGAGGTCGCGCGGAAAACTGCGGAAAGCAATGTTGCGTTTTTGGGCTGGCGCGCACAGCCTTGGAGTGAGATCACGCAAACTGATATTCTCGTCACCCCTTCATCTTGGGAGGGTTTGCCCTTTATGTTGCTTGAGGCGCTGGATCGTCGAATTTCCGTTATAGCAAGTAATATTGCTGGCCATCGGGCGGCACTTGATGATGCCGCATACGGAACTCTATTCCCGCTTCATGACCATGATGCGTTGGTTACAACATTGAAGCAAGCTGTTGCCAAACCTGAAGAATTGAGAGAAAAAGCAGCATTAGGTCAGAAGAGCGGGACAGATAGGTTCGCATCGAAAGTTTTTTGGCAAAATTTGAGCGCTGAACTATCAAGAATATCTTCACTATGAGTTTCTACATAAATTCCTCACGTCATTATCTGAACGACGTCATGGCGACATTCGCAGCGGAAACAAAGCCCGATATGCTGGTGTTGGACGCTGGGGCTGGAGATGCACCGTACCAGCACCTTTTTGATCATGCGCGTTATGAGACCGCTGATCTTAAGACGATCGACAAAAATTATACGAATGTCACTTATCAGTGCGACCTTACGGATATTCCCGTTGAAGATAATCGTTTTGAGCGCATAATCCTCAATCAAGTGTTGGAGCATGTGCCTGACCCTGTTGCGGTATTAGCAGAATTATGCAGAGTGATGAAACCCGGCGGTAAATTGCTCTGCTCAGCTCCTGTCATTTTCGACGAGCATGAACAACCCTACGATTTCTACCGCTACACTCAGTTTGCCTATCACCCCCTTATGGAGAAAGCGGGTTTGAAGGTTGATCACATCTCGTGGCTGGAAGGATATTTTGGAACCTTCGCTTACCAACTTCGAAGAGCTGGGAAGCAGCTTCCCGTTTTCCATCCTAAACTAAAGGGAAGTTTCGCGGGAGTTATTGCAATTCCGGTTCTTTCTTTCGCTAAGCTATTGGCTCGAATTGGCGCGGGTTTTTTTTCGCGGCTGGATATCGTTGCTAAAATTGACGACCGGGGTATGCCACTCAATTATGTGGTTCTTGCCAGCAAGCCTGATGGAGATTCCGATTGACCCAGATAAGTTCTATCAACCGCACAGATGCGGCCTCGCGTGTTTCTGATACTCCGTTTGAAATGACGGTGTTCGATACCTCCATTGGCTCACAAAACGTGGGGGATCAAATCATCATGAAAGCTGCGTATCAGGAGCTGAGGTCATTATTTCCACAGGCACATCTGTGGACCTTGCCGACCCATGACCATTTTGGCCCGGCAGGGCGCAAACGCCTGCGGCATTCTTTATTCTCGATTGCCTGTGGTACCAATCTGATCCATCAGAAGATGCCCCGAAAAGGGCATTGGCGTTTGCCAAAACCATTCCCGTTTCCAATGGGACACTATCATCCTAAAAACCTCGCTTTAATGGCTGTTGGCTCGAACGGTGCTGCACTATCCTCAGATGCGACATCGTTTCTGAAGAAAACTTTGTGGCCGAAAGTGCCGGTAAGTGCTCGGGACATTGCAACAGAAAACATCTTGTCGAACGGCGGACTCTCAGCATCCCATACGGGGTGCGTTACAATGTGGAACTTGCCAAAGAACCATACCGAAACTCTACCAAAAGAAAAGGCAGATGCAGTTGTTGTTTGCTTAACCGGCACCCGAAAAGCGCCGTTAAATAGGGTTGAGTTTGATATATTGCTACTCAACAAACTCACCAAAGCCTACAAAAAACGCTATTTCTGGCCACAGGGGCAAGTTGATTTGGAGTATTTTCTATCGCTTAATCATCCTGGTTTTGAAATAATTGAACACTCATTAGAAGCTTATGAAAAGCTACTCTCCACTTGTGAAACATCGCTGGATTATGTCGGCGCACGCCTTCATGGCGGTGTTTTGGCGATGATGCATGGCAGGCGCCCGCTAGTGGTGAAGGTTGATAATCGCGCTTCGGATATTGGCGACAGCGTGAAACTTCCCGTCATAGGTGTAGAAGATCATGAGCGAATTGATTTGCTGTTGAACGACCCCAGAGAAACGAAACTTTCTGTACCCTATGATGCAATTGATGCATGGCGCAAAAATCTCATTGGTGCTGTAGAATCCGCTTTGCCATCTCATATTGATCTTAAAAAATTTGTTGGCCGTGAATAATGAGGGGAATTCAAAAGTCCACTGCCACTCTTTTTAACAGATACTCGGAAGTTTTTCTGGCTTTACGCAATTCAGTGCGTTCGATTCATGGGCATGACCTTGGCGGCTCTGACCTGCGTATATTGTCATTTGGCTGCTCTATTGGCGCTGAAATGTTGACCGCGCGGGCCTATTTCCCCGATGCTACAATATTAGGATGCGATATCAACGAGGAAGCTCTAGTTGTTGCAGCCAATACGTTGATCGACGATGAAGGTCAGGTTTTTCGATCAAGGCCGGAGGTAATCAAAAACTTCGCGCCCTATGATATTATTCTCGTAAATTCGGTTTTGTGCCTCTACCCCTTGCCTAAGGGGAAGGAAGAACTGAAGGACCATTTTCCATTTTCAGTATTTGAAGACCTAAGCAGTGTTCTCATCGAATCACTCTCAAAAGACGGACTATTCGCACTCTACAATGCCAACTACCGGTTTCATGATCTTGAGATGTCTACCGGCTTTCAAAGCCTGTTAACGCCTCAGATTGAAGGTAACGGCTTTGTTGATAAATTTGCTGCTGATGGAACCCGTTTGACTAAAGCAACACAGCATTTAGGTCAGCGAACCTATTCACATCAAGTGCTCGGTGACGGTTTGAATGATCGTGATTTTAGAGATTGCATCTTTCACCGCAGCCGCAAAATTCAGCAAATAAAGGAAGTGGGGAGAATTGTGGGGGACGCTGCCCAACTCATTCTTGGTCTCAGCCCATATCAGTTAAAAAAAGACGAAATTGCATCAGGTCTTTACGAAGTTGCACTTGAGGGCCGAATCAGGCGAAGGGAGTGGCGCAAGAAAAGCCTGAACGGATCGGTTGTGTCCTTTGGTAGTTGGGATTTGACGACAAATCAACCTCCCATAGAATCCGATTTGTTTATCGACAAGGCAACACCTCCACGGAAAACTAACAGCCTGAAGAGATGGTTCTCATGAGTTTACTGACAAATCTCTTTTTGCCATCAATTGCTCGCAAGGTCCGGAAAAAACGACTAACTTATCTCTCACGTGAAAAACTTAAAAGCCTAGTCCACTGTATTCGCCAAGTGAACAAGGAAAAGGTTGATGGCGATGTATTGGAAATGGGGATTGCGCTTGGGGGTTCCGGGATTGTTTTAGCAAGTTTAATGGGGGAACGACACTTCTATGGGTACGATGTCTTCGGACAGATTCCTAAGCCGGGAGCGGATGACGGTGAAGACGCCCATATGCGATTTTCAAGAATCGAAAGCGGAAAAAGCAAGGGGTTAAAAGGGGATCTGTATTATGGATATCACAATGATCTTCTCAATGAGGTTCGCCAAAACTTTGAAAGCTTCGGATACCCGGAAGATGGTTCACGTATAAATCTGATCGAAGGTCTTTTTCAAGATACATTGCCAAGTGACGGTGCTGCGGTTGCGTTGGCTCATATCGACTGTGATTGGTTTGACCCAGTGAAGCTTTGCCTCGAACGCATAGGACCCCGCATCAGCCCGGGCGGCTTTATCATTCTGGACGATTTCAACGACTATGAAGGATGCAGAAAGGCAACGGATGCCTATCTAGAAAACGCTCCATTCGATATATTCATCCATGAACCTCACGCGGTTCTTCGTCGGCGCTAGTCAAGTAATTTAGCGCCCCTCTTTGATGGCTTGCACAAGCGGTCGTTTTTTTTGCTTTAGGCTATTGAACAGTTTACGAGAACGGTATGGGTGATCATTGCGTCATGCAGGCGTATTCAGTGATTACTGGGTCAGTCAGCCCCTGTTCTTCAACTGTTGATTTGGAAATTCATGGGGCTTCACCCTGTACGAGATTGGTAGTGTAAAAAGAAATTGCGGATATGGATTGGTCCAGCCGGTAAGTGCCCCGCAACAGGCGTTCTCAGCTCGTTTATTGATGAAATCATTAATCGGTGGGGATGATGACGATCCAGAGCGGGTCACGCTTTCTGGTGATGCAGGATTTTTGATCGAGAACATTGAGGCTCTAAAAGCAGAAAACCCCGACCAAGTTGTTGGTTCGGGGCTTTCTATGCCGTCAGTGGTTGCGGGGGTAGGATTTGAACCTACGACCTTCAGGTTATGAGCCTGACGAGCTACCGGGCTGCTCCACCCCGCGACAGTTCCGCATATCTGCTGCGGAGACATTACCTAGTCACAATCATCATTCAATGAAAGGCCTTTAATGCAGTTTTTCATTAAATATTCAAAAAAAATCAATTGGGTGCATTAAATGTGTGTGTCACTCCTCCTGTACCATGGGACATGGCATAAATCCGACGTCTATATGATGCAAAAAAGACACCAATAGCGTTATTTTTCTCCTGAGTAGAAGCCGGATCTTTTCATTTTATAGCAATACCCTCTAGGTTTAATATCCCTTAAACATCCCGGTAAATATAATTTTTGAGCTATTCAGGTCGATACCTAAGAGCTTTTTGAATGCGTTTAGAACGCATTCTCCCAGCGTAATGGGAAAATAGCATGCCCTTCCAACCTCCAAATACATGGCGTCTTCCAATCCACATTTTTATAAACATGGTGAGATACTCAATAGGCAAGCGCAAAATCAGCTTCAAAGTCCCCCTCACTGCAACCCTTGATATCTCATGGGCTGAAAACTGCTCCCATTTAGAAGCCAAGTCCTGCCATGTGAGAAATGAATGGTGATAAATAGGGGCATTAAGAGGTTCTACCCGCACATCCGGTGACAGAACAACGCGATCAAAAACAGGATGATCGCGAAACCGTGCAATCTGTCGATTATAGAGGCGAACAACTTCATAGCCAGCAACTAAAGGCTTGGGCTTATTATCGCCTGGATAAACATGGAGTATACGCACGGTCAAACAATCAACATCATTCGATACCCAGGGTTTTCGCATGAGAATTTCGGAAGCAAGCCCTTCGGTTAACTCTTCATCAGCATCTAGATTCAGCACCCATGTGTGTTGGCACTGATCTTCACCAAAACGCTTTTGTGCTCCATATCCAGTCCATGGTCTAAAGAAGACACGAGCACCTAGTTGTTTAGCTAATGCCACAGTCTCGTCAGTCGAACCAGAATCAATTACGACGATATCTTTAGCAACCAATTGAGCAGCAATGATAGTTTTTTCGATCCGTGCAGCTTCATTCAAAGTAATGATAAACACGGATAACGACATCGATATTTTCTCCACAAAAATTACAACACAGATATCCATTCCATGCAGTTGAAGGGAAATAGTACACGTTAACAAAAAACCCTCCCCGAATCTAACATAAGCTAAATTCGAGGAGGGTTTTAAAATTCGTAAAAACATATACATCAAATGCGTTCAGCAGACCTGGCAGCGACCTACTCTCCCGTGCCTTAAGACAAAGTACCATTGGCGCTGAGGCGTTTCACTTCCGAGTTCGGGATGGGATCGGGTGCAGCCACCTCGCAATAACCACCAGGTCGGCAAAACGCATTCGCGTATATTATTCGTGAAACTGTATTTCTAAATCAAGATTATTTGCCACACATCATCCAAAGACGATGGTCACAAGTAATGAGAACGATCAAGCCTATCGAGCTATTAGTAATGGTAAGCTTCATGCCTTACAGCACTTCCACACCCATCCTATCAACGTTGTAGTCTACAACGACTCTCAGGGAATACTCGTTTTCAGGTTAGTTTCCCGCTTAGATGCCTTCAGCGGTTATCTATTCCGTATATAGCTACCCTGCAATGCGGCTGGCGCCACAACAGGTCCACCAGTGATACGTCCATCCCGGTCCTCTC
>CALLUS010000014.1 GCA_938010435.1 uncultured Rhizobiaceae group bacterium
CTGACATAGTCCTATCTTTTGTCCGGCAGGCGATGCTTCGCATCGCTGAGAGGGATCGCAATCAATCTCCCAAATCAACAAGGAAATTGAATCAGTCAATCATGCCGATACCAAGGCGAGTTTTTCAACGGAATAAGCCCATTGCAGACCTTTGTGCAGCTTCCTGCTCACTCAGCAGCCACCCGTTTCTTTTTCTTACCAACATTCCGCAGCACATGGGAATAATCGGGATTGTACAAATCACTGTCACGGAATTGGACGTCGCCTAGAACGGGGCCAACCATGATGAGTGCTGTGCGGGTGACCTTGGCTTTGCGGACTTCTTCTTTCATCTCGGCAAGCGTGGTACGGATGTAGAGTTCGTCTGGCCATGTGGCGCGGTAGGCAATCACCACCGGGCAATCTGCTCCGTAAAATGGTTCCAACGCTTCTCGAACGTAAACCAGATTACGGATGGATAGGTGGATTGCCAAGGTTGCGCCCGACTGGCCTAAAATTTCCAACTGTTCGCCATTGGGCATGGCGGAAGCTTTGCCAGCAGTGCGTGTGATGATCACCGTTTGTGCGATTTCAGGCAGGGTCAGTTCTGTTTTCAACTTGGCCGCAACGCCCGCAAAGGCAGGTACACCCGGCACAACATGATATTCGATATTTAACGCATCAAGCCTGCGCATTTGTTCCGCCACTGCGCCATAAATCGCAGGGTCACCCGAATGAACCCGTGCCACGTCCTCATCGCGCTCGTGGGCCAAACGCATTTGTTCCACAATAGCATCCAGATGCATGGGGGCAGTGTCCATCACCAATGCATCATCAGGCGCGGCAGCCACAATTTCTTCCGGCACCAGTGACCCTGCAAACAGGCAAACAGGACAAGCCTCAATCAAACGCAAACCGCGTACAGTGATAAGATCAGGCGCTCCGGGGCCTGCTCCGATGAAATAAACGGTCATGCCGCGCTCCCGATTTGAGTACCTTCTTTGGCCGCATAGCCGCGCGGCGTATAAACCCATGTTTTGCCGTCACCTGTGGTCACGGTGCGCGTGTCGGACGACCCCACGACCACCACAGTCAACATATCCACATCATCAATATTCAATTCCCCCAACGGCACGACCCGAACGAGTTCACCTTCGCGGCCAAGATTGGTCGCCAAAATAACCGGCGTTTCGCGTGGGCGGTGTTCCAGCAAAACATCTCGTGCATAAGCCAATTGTGTGCGACGTTTACGGGAAACGGGGTTGTAAAACGCAATCACAAAGTCACCTTCCGCTGCCGCCTTCACCCGCATTTGGATGGACGGCCACGGCGTCAACAAATCAGACAATGAAATAGTGCAGAAATCATGCCCTAACGGAGCACCGGCGCGTGCAGCGGCGCCTTGAAGGGCGGAAATTCCTGGCGACACCTGAATGGAAATACGTTGCGCCCCATCGCTCAAGCCACCATTGGCCAGAAGCTCGTAAACCAGCGTGGCCATAGCATAAATGCCTGCATCACCCGAACAGACCAAGGCGACGTCTTTGCCCTGCCCTGCAAGCTCCATAGCATGACGCACACGGTCCTCTTCTTTTCCCAGATCAAAGTCATGGCGTGTTTTGCCATCTGTGAGATTACCCAAAAGATCAAGATAGAGCGAATAACCCACAAGGTCTGTGGAAACCGAAACAAGATTGGTGACTTCAGGTGAACGCCACCCTTCTGCCCCCGGGCCAATGCCAACAACAGATAAATGTCCGCGTGTGCGACCTGCATCAGGTACAAAGTTTTCACATCGTGCAATCGCAACGGTCGCGCGTTTTGATTTTTGCTTTGGAACAATCAACTCGCCAGTTTTGCCAGAAGCAGCCAAGGCAGCCCCTTCGCTCACCCCATGACAACCTACTTCTGCAAAAACCACATCAGATGGGTTTTGCAATCTTGGCGTTTCTTTTTCCAAAGTCGCTGCATCAAAGAAACGGGCATCACACCCCAAATATTCTGCCAACCTATGAACAGCAGCCTCGTCCGCTTTCACATCAAGCGAAGTCACAACAGAAACAGATTTTAGCTCAAGCCTGTTAGCTTCTAACGTCTGGAAAACCAGATCAATTAATTCCTGTGCATCCGTGCCGCGTTCGCAACCCACACCAACAACAAGGTTCTGCTTCATGAAAACGAGTTCGTTCTCTGATGGAATCACCGTTTGAGAAGTCGCCGTTAATTTCACTTGTCCGACGGTTCCAATCAGCAATTCACTGCCGCGCAACCAATCAGCTTCATCAGCAAGATCACCTTGAACAACAGCTGTTGCACCGGCCAAAAGAAGCGCCATAGCCTCTTTTGCATTCTCAGGATTGATCAAAACCCAACCTCCGGGCGGTTCATCCAAGGCCACTCCAAAGCGCACATCGCCAGCAGTGGTGATCGCTGCGGTTCCGCCCAACTGGTCTGCAATCACACGTGCAACCTGATTGCCACCATGGTGTCCACCCAACAAAGGCACAACGCAAGACCCATCGTCCGCCACGGCAATCACCGTGGCATCCGTATGTTTGTTTTCAATATATCGCGCCACAAGACGGATCAAAGCACCGGACGCCATAACACCAACAATCATCTGACCGCTTTGGAACAATGCGCCCACATGTTGTACCGCGTTATCAAAGGCGATATCCGCTTCACTCACACGCGAAGACAGTCCGTGAATTTGACCACCTGTTAGGCTTTTAATTTCTTCAGCCACAGCCATCGCGCTTTGCGACAGTACGATGATGGCCGGCTTGTTGTTTGCTTCGGTCATAGAATCACTCAACTCAAATGGCCTCTGATAAAGGCAGAGGCAAAGATGCAATCCAGTCTTCCGCCCCGCGGTAGATCAAGATCATCGAAAAATATGGGGCGACATCATCACCAGTCACAGTCAGTGGCATAATACGTTGGTTGTCTAACGTTACGCGTTCCAGATAAGCTGCTTGCGACATCAGACCGGCTTGTTCAATCAGGCTTTTCACACGTTGAAGGTGTCGTCCAACCTTGATGAAAGCGATAGCATCACTTTGGGCCAATTGCGCTGCAATCAAATCGTCTTCCAGGGGAGCAGGCACAACACTCAAAATATCTTTTCGAGCAGCCAATGGTCTGCCAAGTTCAGCGCCAGAGGCCATGAGCGAAGAAATCCCAGGCACAATTTCACAGGCGTAATCTTCTGCCAAACGCTCATAGAGGTACATGAAAGAGCCGTAGAAAAATGGATCTCCTTCACACAGAACAGCTACGTCTTTTCCTGAATCAAGATGGGAAGCAATTTCACGAGCCGCTTGATCATAAACGGATTTAGCTGGAAACCGCTCCACCCGCATCGGCACCACAATCGGAATTTCCAACTGATCGGGCGTCAGGTATTGCGCGACAATGGAACGTGCAAAACTCTCACCGCTGTCTGGTGCAGGATAAGCAACAACTTTCGATCCTGTAAGAATTCGATGAGTTTTTAGGGTCAATAATTCGGGGTCCCCTGGCCCGACACCTAAACCATAAAGTGTACCGGTCATCGCTGAGCCTCATAAGGTTTTGTGACACACCATTGGGTCACGGGCATGGTCGCACGCCAACCGCGATAGGGCCCGATGGCTTCGGCTTTTTGAACCGCCAGCCGAACGAGTTCTCCCCCATGGGTCTTGTGCAATTCAATCAATCTCGCTTCGCTTTCGAGCGTCACCGTATTGACGACCAATCGACCACCTTTACGCAAAGCATTCCAAGCGGTTTCAAAAACACCTTCAGTGGTCAGTCCACCGCCAATAAAAACAGCATCGGGAATGGGTAAACCGTGCAAAGCTTCAGGCGCTGATTTTTGAACGATTTCGATTTTTTCGGCACCCAATTGCACCGAATTTTCAACAATCATCGCAGCTCGCGTAGCCTTAGATTCAATCGCTATGGTCAGTGCTCCGCGTGCGGAACGCATCCACTCAACACTTACGGAACCACACCCTGCGCCCACATCCCAAAGCACAGCATCAGGATATGGAGAGAGTTTGGCCACTGTAATGGCGCGGACATCTTGCTTGGTCATCTGACCGTCAGACACAAATGCATCATCGGGCAAACCGCCTGTGTGCGGGTACCATTTGGCATTCGCGCCAGCAACACATTCAACGGCAAGTGTATGGAAGTCTGGTACATCATGTGCCCAGCTTTCCGCCAATCCATCAAATCGTTGTTCCCGCTCACCACCAAGAGCGGAAAGTGCCGTTATGCGGCTCTGACCAAAACCGCGCTGTGTGAGAATATCAGCCACAGCCGCCGGGCTTTCGTCATTTTGCGTCAAAACCAACAACCGTGCATCGGGCGCAATATGTGGGACAATTTGGCTGTTCGCACGCCCATGAATGGTGAGTGTTTCACAATCTGCAAGGCTCCAGCCCATACGGGTCGATGCCCACTGAAATGCTGATAATTGCGGATGAAACCGAACCTCTTCTTTTGGAATAGACCGTAAGATACGCGCACCCGCAGAATACCAGAGCGGATCACCTGTCACCAGAACAACAATGCGTTTGTCCTTGAACGACAAGATTTTATCAATCATCGCATCGAATGGAGATGGCCAAGCAATGCGCTCCGCATTCACATTTGGTGCAAGGTTATGATGGCGATCGCCACCCACAATCACTTCGGCAGATTCAAGCTTTTCAAGCGCCTGTTTGGAGAGACCATCTGTTCCATTTTCGCCAATACCGATAATATCAAGCCAAGGGATTTCAGGCATCAACCCAACCCTCCAGCCAACGCGTTGACGACAGCGCTGGCCATCGCCGAACCGCCACGCCTGCCATGAACCGTAATGAAAGCAAGATCAGAGCCGAATTCAGCAAGAGCTTGTTTTGATTCAATTGCACCCACAAACCCAACAGGAATACCAACAACAAGCGCAGGTTCCCCTGCCCCTTCCAAAACTCTTTCCATGACGCGAAACAGAGCTGTGGGTGCATTTCCCACAACAACGACGGAACCATCTATGTCGTTCCAAAAATCCACCGCTGCTGCTGAACGTGTATTCGAAATCACGTTAGCATGATCAGTGACACGTTTATCGTTCAGCGTGCAACGAACATCATTTTCAGCAGGCAACAGGCGCGAAATAATGCCGGAACGCACCATTTCCACATCGCAATAAATAGGCATTCCATGTTGCAAGGCAGACATGCCAGCCTCAGCAGCTCCACTGGAAAACATCAAGTCTTCAACCACATCCACCATGCCGCAAGAATGAATCAATCGTTTGGCCACGGAACGCATGGAGTCGGGCAAACTGTCGAACGCTGCCTCCGCTTCCACAGTAGCAAAAGATTGACGGTATATCTCCGCAGGGTCGCGAATGTAGTCGAGCTTACTCAAATGTCTACTTGCCCTTCTTCATGGAGTCAGGTCCATGGGGATGGTCTGCATGGGGGTATGGGTGATGATGGTGGTTCCCATCATCGTGCCCATCATCGTGCCCATCATCGTGGATGTGATCGTGCACATGAGAATGACCGTGTTCGTGATCATGGGAGTGATTATGTGAATGGTCGTGTGTGTGCAACGGCGTCCATGGCAGATCATGTTTCTTACAAAACTCTTCATCGCGGCAAGAGGCATCGCAATCACCTTTGCACGGACAATTTTCCAAACCGCCACCAATACCTTCAACGTGATGATGGTGGCTTTCTTGCGCCAACCCGACTTGATCTTCAAATCCCAGAACTTGTTCGCGATATTTGCACATCTGACAATTCATCACATTTTGACCGTTCTCGATCTCGTTCACGCGATCTTCGAATGTCGACAGAACCAAATCATGATCATTGAGATATCCGGCTTTCAGAAATTCAATATTAGGGAACCGAGCTGCCACATCGTCGGTGAACGAATAAATACGCTTGATCAAAACACCGGTAAACAAGAAATACGGGAACACAATGATGCGTTTGTACCCAAGCTTGGCGGCGTGTTCGAGACCCGGTTCCACAAGCGGAAACGTGACGCCCGAATAACAAACCTCGCCCCAACCAAAACCAAACCCTTCCCACAACATGCGCATAATTTTGTTGATGTTTGAATTCGCATCCGGGTCAGACGACCCCCGTCCAACGACCATCAACATCGTATC
Source organism: uncultured Rhizobiaceae group bacterium (assembly GCA_938010435.1). Taxonomy (GTDB): domain Bacteria; phylum Pseudomonadota; class Alphaproteobacteria; order Rhizobiales; family Rhizobiaceae; genus Pseudahrensia. The sequence goes on from CALLUS010000014.1 coordinate 6,137, forward strand.
ATGCAGATTAACATCTTTGGGTGCAGCATCAATGGCTTCTTGAATGCGACCAGCGGCAGCGCGGATCATTTTCAGGTCAACACTCAACTCACGACCATAGATAATTTCCATATCAGGATTTTGCGCTTGGTAAGTGTTCAACACAGAGGGAATATCATTCTTGGCGTGGCCAGCAGCAAACAACATTCCGGGAACCGCAAAGACTTTCGTGCATCCCTGCTCGCGCAATTTATCAAGACCGTGCGAAATGACGGGATTGGCAAATTCCAAATATCCGTATTCAACGGGTGCATCGCCAAAGCGTCCCTTCAAACCTTCTGAGAGTTTGGAAAATTCTTTCATGGCATTTTGGTTGCGGCTTCCGTGACCGCAAATCATGACACCAATTTTTTCTGTTTTCGTCATGCGGTCTCTCCCTCTGCTTCAATATCTTCTGCTTCTTCCTCATTTTCCTCAGCGCGTTTTCCACGTGCCGCAGCCAAAGCTGCCGCCAACGCTGCCGCGCCAGCCAAAGCCGCAATTCCGACAATGTGGCCATGTCCTGCTAATTCTCCCACATGTCCCCAATGGGCATGAGCAGATGTTGCAGGCATTATGAATGCTACAGAAGTGGTATAGAAAATTTTCAAACGCATGGGGTGCCTCTGATGTTTCAGTTTCAACAGGTCGAGGCAAAGGTCGGCGCGAATTAAGGCGCTCTCCAATCCGGAAGGTTTTGGACTTAGCCCCCTATTTGGGTCAGCCGCACCAAAATCTATCTCAGCCCCTTAAAGGGCACCATCGAATTTGAAAAGAAACTACATCCGCACAAGTAAAAGGGCAAACCTTTTCGCGGCTTTCAAAGTGGCATTTGCGACAATAATGTTGGTCGCTCTAGTCAGCATCCACATTCAACAAACGTCGCACATGATCCAGCATATCACCCTCCAGCGGATGAACCACACCATCTATCTCCGCCAGTTGTTCCAAACGGTCAACAATCTGTTTGCGGGTTTTTATATCAAATTCCCGATTGAGAATTGCTGTAAATGGAAAAATGCCTGGAGACGAACGATCTTCTTGCATTCCTTTCTTAACAATCTCGTTCAACTCGTCCAGCGAAAGGTCAAACTGCTCACTCAACATTTTGTTAAATTCGTCCAATTCTTCAGACTTGATGATGCCATCAGCTGAGATCATGTGAAAATAGAGAGCTGCAACAGCAGCGGCTACATCTTTTGCGGTGTAATCTTGTCCACTTACACCCAAGACAGACAGAACTCGATCAAACATTTCTTCCGTCTCCTAATGAAGGTTCGCCCAACCAACCATCAGAACATTTCAGCAATTTGCCTTTCAGAATACCCCAAAACGACAGCAACCCGTTGTAATACAGCTTTTTCTTTCTCATGCAGTTCATTGTCGGCCATCGCCATCATCACGAGATGTGTCATCAATTCTTGTTTGCGCTCGGCAGGACGATCGTCAAATATGCTTGCAGCCTGTTCCGAGTCCGTTTCATACCCCACATCTTTGAGATACTTGATCACTTCAGGTACATCTTCAGGCGGGATGTTGAACAATGATTGGCAGAGCCGTTTGAACATATCCAATTCTTCGGATTTCATCTCACCATCGGCAAACATGGTACGGATCAGCAACAAGATTTCTGAAGCCGTGCGCGAATTGTCAGCGACCATTTGAACAGATGATTTCTGGTTCAAAATATTGCCGATTGAATCCAAAATACGCATCAATCAATTTCCCCGAGTTTCAGTTGCACCAATAAAAAGCTAGAATTCGATTCCAACCTGAGCCTTCACGCCATCGCGGAAAGGATGTTTCACCATTGTCATGTCTGTGACAAGGTCTGCAAATTCCATCAACTCTTCTTTTGCATTACGACCCGTGATGATCACATGTTTCATTTCCGGTTTATTTTTCAAAACTTCGATGATTTCTTCCACGGAAAGATAATCATAGCGCAAAACAATATTAAGTTCATCGCATAGCACCATATCGTGCTCATCATCCATGATCATTTCTTTGGTGCGTTCCCACGCAGCGCGCGCTGCATCGATGTCGCGTTGGCGGTCTTGAGTTTCCCAAGTAAAACCATCCCCCATGGCCGTCATAGTCACTTGGTCGCCCAGCTTCTCAAGAATGACGCGTTCGCCGGTCTGCCATTTTCCTTTAACGAACTGAACCACTCCCACTTTCATACCGTTCCCAAGCGCACGAAACACCATTCCAAACGCTGCCGTGGACTTGCCTTTGCCTTTACCCGTGTGAACCATGACGAGGCCCTTTTCGCGGGTTTTGGTGGCAATGATTTTATCACGCGCCACTTTTTTCTTCTTCATTTTGTCGGCATGGCGCGCGTTCAATTCATCCTCGCTCATGTTTTTCAAAGTTTCAGATTTCTTGGCCATGGTTCTGTCCTATCAACTGTTCAAGTTCGAATTTCGCTGAGTTTGAGCGCGCTGTCCATAAGCCGCGCTCTTGAGCTTCCAAAAATCGTTCTGCCATTTCTTTCAGTGCTTCAGGGTTTTTGTCTGCCATAAAGTCACGCACATTATCGTCCGCTATGAAGGCTTGATAGACGGCATCAAAATGATGATCGCGCACAGCGTCAGTGGTTGCAGAAAACGCAAACATATAATCTACGGTGGCTGCAATCTCGAATGCACCTTTATAACCGTGGCGCATCACCCCGTTGATCCACTTCGGGTTCACAACACGCGCCCGCACAACGCGTCCGATCTCTTCTTCCAGTGTACGCACAATCGGTCGTTCGGGGCGGGAATGATCGTTGTGATAAACCGTTGGACGGTCACCTGAAATATGCTCGACGGCAGCGGTCATACCGCCTTCAAATTGGTAATAGTCATCAGAATCTAAGAGATCATGTTCACGATTGTCTTGGTTGTGAACAACAGCTTCCACACCGCCCAGTCGCACTTTGAACCGATCCACCTCAGCTTCACCTTCCGTATCCGCGCCATAGGCATAGCTGCCCCAAGCAAGATAAGCTTCAGCCAAATCAGCCTTCTCGTTCCAACCTTTTTCATCAATCAAAGCTTGAAGTCCTGCCCCATAGGCCCCGGGCTTGGAACCGAACACGCGAAAGCCTGATCGACGTCTGGCTTGTTTTTCATCCACACCTTGAGAGGTCAATTCAGCAAACTCTTCTGCCACACGATGGGCAATCGGATTGTCACGTTGATCTTCGTCCAATGCAGCGATAGCGCGAACTGCGCGGTCAAAAAGGTCAATTTGTGCAGGAAACGCATCTCGGAAAAACCCGGAAATACGCAACGTCACATCCACACGCGGGCGGGCAAGTTCGGCCAGCGTGATGACTTCGAAGCCTGTGACACGGCGCGATGCGTGATCCCAAACTGGCTTTGCACCAATCAAAGCCAGTGCTTGGGCAATATCATCACCACCCGTGCGCATATTGGACGTGCCCCATGCAGACAATCCAAAGGACGTAGGCCATTCACCGTGGTCTTGGCGATGCCGTTTAATCAAAAGCTCTGCTGATTTCTGCCCAAGATGCCAAGCAGCAGGTGTTGGAACGGCACGAGAATCAACGGAATAGAAATTCCGACCAGTTGGCAAAACATCACCACGTCCACGACTTGGCGCGCCGGACGGTCCAGCAGACACGAATTCACCTGACAGTCCGGTCATAAAACCTTTGAGTTCGGCAGCTCCACACGCGTCAATGGCAGGCAACGACGTGTCGTTTATGCCTTCAAGAACGGTCTTTGCGGCAGACCAATCAGCATGTGGTTGGATATGACCTGCAACAAGTTCAATCGCCAGCAGTTCAATGCGTTCCACGGTGTCACCATAGCTGCGCCAAGCCTCATCGGACACGGCTGCAAGTTCAGCAGGCTTCACGTCCTCCCAAGGCTTGCCCATATCGCAATCAAGAGGATCAAAACCCAGCTCTAAATCATCAGCAATTGCTCTTTGTAGGCTGGCATCACGCCCTTCGCCCAAACCACGTGGCACACGTGCTAAAGCGACGGCCAAATCTGTGCGCAGGTTTTGATCCGGTGACAGACCAAAAATGTGCAACCCGTCCCGGATCTGCATTTCTTTCAGCTCACAAAGGTAAGCGTCGAGCTTTTCCAATGCGCCTGATTCTTCATCCTCGTCACGAATACCAGCATCTTGGTCGATGCCTGTATCGCGCATGAGATTGAGAATCTCACCTTGCAAATAACTAAGCCTGCGAGGGTCAACGCCAGCGGCCTCATAATATTCATCAACCAGAGCCTCTAACTCTTTCAACGGGCCATAGCTTTCCGCCCGTGTAAGTGGTGGCGTCAAGTGGTCAATTATTACGGCAGAAGAACGCCGCTTGGCCTGTGTTCCCTCGCCCGGATCATTCACAATAAACGGATATAGATGCGGCGTGGGACCAAATATAACTTCCGGATAGCAATTCTCTGACAAAGCCAAAGCCTTACCCGGCAACCATTCCATGTTTCCATGTTTTCCAATATGGGAAATCGCATGAGCACCATATTCATGACGCAAGAACAGATAGGTGGCTAAATATCCATGCGGCGGCACGAGGTCGGGCGAATGATAACTCTCGGTCGGATCGATATTGTAGCCACGAGCCGGTTGGATACCCACAAGGATTTCACCATATCGTGCCAATGGCAATGCAAAGCCTTCTCGCTCGGCTACGAAATAGGGATCGTTCTCAGGCGCCCCCCAACGCTCAGTCATTTCACCTTGAATCCGTTTTGGAAGCATTTGAAACAAAGCTTTGTATTGATTCAGAGAAAAGACTTCACGCACCTCACGACCAGCAGTTGCGGCATTGGTCACACCAGCCTGCAAATGAGTCATGAGAGCGTCACTGTCTTTTGGCAAATCGGAAACTGCGTAGCCTCCTGTCTGCATGGTTTGAAGCACGTTCAACACAGCCGCAGGTGTGTCCAACCCTACCCCATTTGCCAAACGACCGTCCTTGTTTGGATAGTTCGCCATGAGGAGCACAACGCGACGATTAACAGGCTTTGTTCGGCGCAGTTTCGCCCAATTCGCAGCTAATTGAGCCACAATCACCACACGATCAGGAACAGCCACATGCTGGACGATGTTGGCTTGTGTGCTCTCATCAAAAACATCTGCATTCTTGAAAGCAATCGCACGAGACAGAACGCGCCCGTCGACTTCGGGTAAAACTACATTCATCGCCAGATCGCGAGAGGACAGTCCTTGGGTGGAATCCTGCCAACCTTCGTAACTACCACCCGCCAATACTGCCTGCAGAACAACAGCCCCACCCTCTTCCAAAACAGTTGGTACATGAGAGCCATCAGGAGAAGAAACAGCAAAACCAGTCAGGTTAATGACAACATCGGGTTTAGCTTGTACAAACAGACTGCGCACGGTTTCTTGGGACACGGCATCTTTCAGCGAAGACACAAAAACCGGCAATGCGTTCACGCCCACATCCCGCAATGCATCCACCAAGGACTGAATGGGTTGCGTATTACCCGACTGAACCAGCGCCCGGTAAAAGGTAACCGCCGCGATTGGAGCATCATCAACCCAATTCGCTTTAATGCTCTCGATAGAAATTGCGGAAGAACCCGACGACCAAAGCCCCGCTTTCAACAATGGAGACGCAGCGGCAACTTCATCTAAATTGCCACTCAACATCCCCTGACAGTAAGCTAGAAAACTCTGGGCATTCCCGGCGCCACCTTCGATCAAATAAGACCACAGCGACAGGCGATGAGTTTCATCTTCAGTGTTGAAACGGTCCAAACCCTGATCAGGTTTGTCATCCCCGGGCAATACAATCAGCTTAACCCCATTGTTGGTACAAGCTGCGTGAACCTGTTCCAGTCCATAGGGCCAATAGCTTTCGCCACCCAACACGCGCACAACAACCAGTTTTGATTTTACAATCGTGTTTTCGCAATAAACATCAATGGATAACGGATGGGCCAGTGCCATCATGTTGGCTAAACGTAAACTGGGTCCGTTCTCCAAATGACCAAGCGCGGATGACAGACTGGCGAGCTCAGTGTCAGCCGCTGAGATAAAAATCACATCAGCAGGTGATTGTCCAAGATCAATGGCTTCTTCCGCATCAGCCAGCGAGCCCTTTTGCGCAAGAAGAAGGTGCATAGCTTATGAAAGTGCAGCGGCTATTTCGTCCAGCACACCACCCTCTTCAAAATCATGCTGACCAATCACAACAACACGGCTGCTACGCTTTTCATCAACGTGCCAATCCCGATCAAAATATGTGTCGATGCGCTGCCCGACAGCTTGAATGACCATGCGCATGGACTTGTCTTTCACGTGCAAGAAGCCTTTCAGGCGCAGAACATCATGATCACCGATGCTCTTCGTCAAAGCCGCAACAGTTGCTTTAGGGTCGCTCACCGCGCCACCTTCAACCACAAAGCTCTCAAAATCATCGTGGTCATGTTCATGACCATCCTCGTGGTGAATTTCATGATGGGAACGGCGTGACGCCATATCGTTCTCTGTACCAACACCTAAACCCAAAAGGATTTCAGCGGACGGCACATTGCCTTCGCCAGCACGAATGAGTTTCACCCGACGTTCTGTAGAATCACGCACTTCGCCTTCAACAAAGTCCATACGATCAGCTGACACCAAATCAGTTTTGTTCAAGACAATCATATCAGCGCAGGTGATTTGATCTTCGAACAACTCTTCCAACGGACTTTCATGATCCAGGCTCTCGTCACCCTCCCGTTGCTCCTGAACAGCATGATGGTCATGGGCGAACCGTCCGTCTGCCACAGCAGCAGAATCCACTACAGTCACCACACCATCCACAGTCACTTGTTCACGAATTTCAGGCCAATTAAACGCGCTGACCAGCGGTTGTGGAAGAGCCAACCCAGACGTTTCAATAACGATATGGTCGGGGCGACGATCACTTTCCATCAGCTTGGTGATGGTCGGAATAAAATCATCAGCCACTGTACAACAAATACAGCCATTGGTGAGCTCGACGATATCATCTTCCGTACACGTTTCGTCACCACAGCCCGCCAACACATCACCATCCACGCCCAAATCGCCAAATTCATTGATGATCAACGCGATACGTTTGCCATTGGCCGTGGCCAACAGGTTGCGAACCAATGTGGTTTTACCAGCGCCAAGGAATCCCGTGATCACTGTGGCTGGAATTTTTTGAACGTCCATATCCATCTCATTTCAATTTTTGCGGCAGACCCGCTGTGACGAACCACACGTTGGGCACAGCGGCTGCAAGTTTCTGGTGCAGTCGTCCCGCGTGATCGCGAAAATCACGCGCCATTTTTTCCATCGGCACAATGCCCTGCCCGACCTCATTGGAAACGAATATAATATTCGCATCATTGTTCATGAGTTCTGGCAGCGCTTGGCAAAGAGCATCGCATTCGGCGTATATATCCCGTTCAGCCATCATGAGATTGGTGAGCCAAAGCGTAAGGCAATCGACCAGAATGCAGGCATTTTGAGAAGACGTTTTCTGCAGCACCTCAATCAAAGCTAATGGCTCTTCAACAAGGCTCCATTCAGGTCCACGTCTTTGACGGTGAATTGAAATACGATCTTCCATCTCACCATCAAATGCTTGGCTTGTCGCGAGATAAATTTTTGTAAGTCCGCTTTCGTCAACCAGACGTTCTGCAAATGCACTTTTTCCAGATCGTGCACCGCCCAGAATGAGCGACGCACCAGCTTTAAATTGTGTCATTTGGTTCGAGGCTAAACGATGCCAAAGGCCATGTTGATGACTTTTTCGCCGACCAACAGAAGACCTGCACCGGCAACCATGCCACCACCGATACGGGCTGGAACATTAGCAATCAGGTCATTGGCTTTCCCAAGAACAGTTACAATTCCTGTTCCGGCAACAATTGCGATTGCATATTGAGTAAGACCAAACCCAGCAAGATAAGCCACAACCGGAGTGGTTTCAGCGCCGAAAATCGCTTCTCCGTAAGCATGGCCATGGAACATACCTGCAACAGCAAACAAAACAGCATAAGCAACGAATGGAATTTTCTTACCGGAAATAAGCATCAAACCCGCTGCAGCAACAGTTAGTGAAATCGCAAACTCAACCATTGGAAGGTCAATCGCCATAAGGTGAAGGCCAGTGCCTGCCAGTGTTGCAAGAATGAAAAACAGCGGCAAAGCAAAGCGTGAACCGATTGCAAATGCAGCAATACCAACAGCGATTACGAACGCCAAATGATCAAGACCAAGCACGGGATGCCCGATGCCTGACAACAGGCCTTGGCCCAAAGTCGTTGGCGTTTCACCGCCCATTGGATGGTGTGCAAATGCTGAAGTGGAAAATGTGGTGGCAAGCGCAGCAACGCCCGCAAAAGATAGCTTATTCATGGTCAAACAACTCCCGTGTTATGCCTCTGTGGCGGGGAGCAGATGCAAACATCATGTAAACGCAATATACGCTCAACCAATGAGTGCAAACGGAACATCCCCGTCCGTTAAAATCATTTGGAACAGATTGTTCCGCTGCAAATGGCAGGTCTCCTGGCTACGGATCAACGGCTAACTGCCCACCTTCCCGTTTCAATTGAAACAGTGGCTTTTACGGACAGGGCCTCACCGCTACAGTCGCGGGGTCGGCTGTGGTTCAGGCTCCCGATTTGGGTCAACCCGTCACATTCCCTTTTGCTCTTCGAATCCACTTTCGCAGATATGACGAAGACCATATTGCACCTGCGACTAAATAGCCCGCTGAATGCTAAGTCAATCGCGAAAACGACACGCTTTGCCGTATTGCTGCAAAACGCCCTTAAAGTTGAAAAATTCGGGGATCAACCAAAGGTTCAAGGTGATTTGCAAGCGCATCAAGCGCGATTTCAACCTCCGCTTTGTAATTAACAGCTGATATATTGAACCCCATTTGGCGCAGGAGGTCTTCACGCCAAGCATCAGTTGCGAACATGCCGTGCAGATAGCAACCCCGAACCTTTCCATCGCTGGAAATGGCTCCATCGGCTTTGTTGTTGATGTGGATCATTGGATTGTCGCAGTTTACTCCTGTTGTGCGCCCCATGTGAATTTCATAACCGCTCAAAGGCAAGCCTGATCGCACATCGGAAGCGCTACTGTTTAGCACTGTTTTCGACGGCACCAAGACTGTTTCAACATCGAGCAAGCCAAGTCCTCTAGCTTCCCGTTCGGCACCTTCGATCCCATCAGGATCTTTCACCACATTGCCCAACATCTGATAACCACCACAAATGCCGATCACATATCCGCCACGCGTCACATGATTCAATATCTCACGATCCCAGCCCAACGCTTTGATTTGATTCAAATCTGCGATTGTGGATTTTGATCCCGGCAGCACCACAAGTTTTGCATTTTGGGGCCAAGCGTCTTCCGGCTTCACAAAAACCACCCGCACACCGGGTTGGAGTTTAAGCGGATCGATATCGTCAAAATTTGATATGCGCGACAGAACAGGAATGGCAATAACATCCCCCTCACCGCTTTGCGCAATGGTTTGCTCCAACGCCACAGAGTCTTCCGCTGGCAGTCGTGTCACGTCCGGCAAGTAGGGAATGACGCCCAAACTTGGCCAACCCGTGAATTCAGTGATTTGTTCAAGCCCGCGGTCGAACAAACTCACATCACCGCGAAATTTGTTGATCAAGTATCCGCGGATCATTTTTCGATCTTTGTCGGGCAAAATTGTGTGCGTGCCGACGATAGATGCAATCACACCCCCCCGATCAATATCACCGACAAGCACCACAGGCACATTGGCCGCTGTTGCGAACCCCATATTGGCAATATCACCTTCTCGCAGGTTGATTTCTGCCGGACTGCCCGCCCCTTCAACGATCACAAGGTCACATTGAGATTGCAATTCGTGATAGCTCTCCATCACCGCGCCAAGCAATTGTGGTTTCAAACGCTGATAGTCCCGTCCTTTAGCAGCGCCCCAAACTTTCCCATGAACAATAATTTGACTGCCTGTTTCGCTTTGGGGTTTGAGAAGAACAGGATTCATGTGAACAGACGAAGGCACGCCACAAGCCAAAGCTTGCAACCATTGAGCACGGCCGATTTCACCGCCAGTTCCATCTGCAAGTGGAATATCAGCCACGGCCGCGTTGTTTGACATGTTCTGCGGCTTAAACGAGCGTACAGATATACCTCTACGCGTAGCCAAACGACAAAGCCCTGCCACAAGCACAGTCTTGCCAACATCAGAGCCTGTGCCCTGTAACATTACCGAACGAGGTTTTAGTCTGGGTTCCATCATCAGTTGCAATAGCGCAGGAAAAAACGGTTGAACAGACACCAACACACTCGGCAAACGAAAAACGCTCTACAAATCCCATACTCGAAGGATTTGCAGAGCGTCTTCGTACTCAATGCACTGTACTTTTTGCCAACAAATACGCGTCGGCGAATTCTTTCCCGGTACGCAAAACCTGATCCGGAAAGTTAAGACGGAGATCAATCTGTCTTGAATATATGTTTAGCCACTGTTTCCTAACAGGCCGCTAATGAGTGGTTAAGCAAAAGGAAATCCACATGGCATTTTTTGCCGCCTTACCAAACTCTTACCGGTCAAATTAAGATTTGACGGCGCAAAACATAGGGCTTGCAGGTCAAGACATTCACACTTTGCACTTAGAAAAATATTTTATTTTTTTTCGCTTTGCAGCATTTTGATAATGCCTGAAAAATCCACATCTCCATGACCATCAGCACAAAATTTTTGGTACAACTCATAGGCATGATTACCCAATGGCGTAGATGCTCCTGACTGTTCGGCTGCTTCTTGTGCCAATCCGAGGTCTTTCAACATAAGTGCAGCTGCAAACCCGGGCTTGTAGTCATTGTTTGCCGGAGAGGTGGGAACAGGCCCAGGCACAGGACAATAGGTCGTAGTGGACCAGCTTTGCCCAGAGGCCGTGGAAACAACATCAAACAAGGCTTGATCTTCCAACCCCAAGCGCTTGCCCATTTCAAAAGCTTCGCATGTGCCGATCATTGTCACCGCGAGGATCATATTGTTGCAAACCTTTGCGGCCTGTCCGGCAGTAACCGCCCCGCACCGCACCGTGCGGCTGCCCATTGGTTCTAATATGGGTTCTGCGCGATCCAATGCGCCATCGTTGCCCCCCGCCATAAAAGTCAGCGTTCCATTGATGGCACCCATAATACCGCCGGAAACAGGCGCATCAACACTCACAGCGCCAACACTGGCCGCCATGTCGTGAGCAGCCTTTGCTGATTCAATATCGATTGTGGAACAATCAATCATCAAAGTATGCGCAGAAACATAAGGACAGATTTCGTCATACACAGCCACAACATGTTTGCCCGCTGGCAACATTGTAATCACAACTTCTGCGTCTTCCACCGCGTCAATTGCCGTGTCTGCTACCGAACAACCGCCCTCTTGCGCAATTTTGATCGTATCTGGCGAAAGATCAAATGCACGAACATCATGTCCAGCCTTCACGAGATTGAGCGCCATTGGTCCGCCCATATTTCCCAGACCAATGAATCCGATGGTTGCCATAACTTACGCCCCTAAAATCTACGCTGACATGGCGCGGGAAATAATCACGCGCATAATTTCGTTTGTGCCTTCAAGAATTTGATGCACGCGCAAATCGCGCACGATCTTCTCAACACCGTAATCTGCCAAATATCCATACCCGCCATGAATTTGCAGTGCTTCATTGGCCACATTAAACCCTGTGTCCGTTGCGAAGCGTTTGGCCATTGCGCACATTTGGGTCGCGTCAGGTTCTTTTGCGTCCAGCTTTGAAGCGGCTGCATAAAGGAGCATCCGCGCGGCTTCTAGCTCCGTTGCCATATCGGCCAATTTGAATTGAATGGCTTGAAATTGACCGATCGGCTTTCCAAATGCCTTACGCTCTGAACTGTAAGTTTGCGCCATATCTAGAGCGGTTTGCGCCCCGCCCATTGAACACGCAGAAATATTCAAACGCCCCCCATCCAACCCGGACATAGCAATGCGAAAGCCCATACCTTCTTCATTAATACGGTTTTCAGCAGGAATTCGACAATCATCAAATATGACCTGTGCTGTGGGCTGAATATGCCATCCCATTTTTCTTTCCTCGGGTCCAAAAGATAAACCCGGCGTTCCTTTTTCAACGATGAATGTAGAAACCCCTTTGGAACCTTCACCACCTGTGCGCGCCATGACCAGATAAACATCGTTGACACCCGCGCCGGATATGAACTGCTTAGTGCCATTCAAAACGTAATCATCACCATCCCGCTTAGCAGTGGTTTTCATCGCCACAGCATCGGACCCACTGCCCGGTTCAGTGAGGCAATAGCTTGCAATTTTTTCCATAGTCGTCAGTTGAGGCAACCATTTCTGGCGTTGCTCTTCTGATCCATACGTATCAACCATCCACGAAGCCATATTATGAATGGTGATGAAAGACGACGTGGCAGGACAGCCTGTTGCCAACGCTTCAAATATCACCGCCGCATCAAGCCGCGAAAGATTTGAGCCCCCCACATCTTCGCGAACATAAACACCACCCAATCCAAGTGCTGCCGTTTCGCGAACAACATCTAAAGGCAGATGCCGCTTCTGATCCCACTCCACAGCGAAAGGTGATATTTTTTCAGCCGCAAACTCCAAAACCATATCGCGCATAGAACGCTGATCTTGATTCAGCGAAAACGGACGTTCTGCAAACGAGACTGTATCCATAATGGCACCTACGAATGGTTGGACTAAGTATTAAGTTTAGATTGTGCCCCATCAAGCGCCAACTTCACAATAGCTGCCGCTCCATCAATAGTCTCACGTGTCCATGTGAGAGGTGGAGACAGGATCATTGTATCACCAACCGCGCGCATCATCATCCCGCCTTCAATGGAACGGTCGCGAACAATCGCTGCGGCACTGCCAGAAGGTTCAAAGCGTTCTTTGGTCCCTTTGTCTTTGACTATTTCAATTGCTACTAAAAGACCGAACCCACGAATTTCGCCAACGAGTGGGTGATCACCAACAACAGATTGAAGAGTTTTGATGAGATATTCCCCTGTGTCATCACGTACTCGCTCAATCAGACCTTCTTTTTCAATAATATCGATGTTGGCCAAGGCCACAGCGCAAGCCACAGGATGTCCTGAATATGTATACCCGTGATAATATTCGCCGTGACTGGCCAGCGTCTTGGCAATCCGATCACCAACCAACACGGCCGACAAAGGCTGATAGCCCGATGTGATCGCTTTCGCTACGGTGATCGTGTCAGGTTCAATGCCCATACTTTCAGCAGCAAACCAGGCCCCGGTCCGTCCAAAACCAGTGATCACTTCATCCAGCATCAACAACACATCGTATTTCCTACAGATGCGCTGGATTTCAGGCCAATAACTGGCGGGCGGAATCTTCACTCCTCCGGCCCCTTGAATAGGTTCACCCACAAAAGCCGCAACATTTTCAGCACCGGCTTCTAAAATTGCGTCTTCGACAGCTTTTGCAGCGCGCAGTCCGAAATCATGATCATTCTCGCCTTCATGCGCCAATTCATACGCGTAAGGCGCAATGACATGGACAAACCCCGGTAACATCGGCCCGAGCTGTGAATGCATAGCGCCCATCCCACCCATGGATGTCGCGGCGATTGTGGAACCGTGATAAGCATCATGACGCGAAATAATGATGTGTTTTTCAGGCTTTCCTTCAAGCGCCCAAAAATGGCGTACAGTTCGGATCGCTGTATCATTGCTCTCTGAACCGGAAGAACCAAAGAACACCTGATTGATATGAGCGGGCGCTAAATCGGCCACACGCTTTGCAAGCAACGCCACTTGCGGATGAGTCGTTTTGAAGAATGTGTTGTAATAGGCGAGTTCTTGCATTTGTTCATAAGCTGCACGGGCAAGTTCTTCGCGTCCATATCCGGCATTCACGCACCACAGACCCGCCATGGCATCCAATATGGCATTGCCTTCGCTGTCATAAACATAGTTTCCATCAGCGTTAGTGACCACACGCACTCCCTGCTCGCGCAGTTCATCGTGATCCGTGAACGGATGTAGGTGATGGGCGTTGTCCATTGATTGCAGTTGTTCAGTGGAGAAGTTTTTATAAGCCATAATGTTTTCGCAATTTGAGTTGGTTTCTTAAATGATGTTTCAGATCAACCAACTCACTGGGGCGAATATCCAATACGCGCGCACATTTCCAACAACAGACTATGCGCGGATATCGAACTGAAAATAGGCACCCAATTCATCTTCAAATATCCGTTTCAGCAAAACACTCTAGAGCAATCAACGCGCTATTCTTAACGCTTGATTCACTACGATTTAAATCAGTTTGTCAAAACAGCATCAATGAAAGATGTCCTTAAGTTAGCAAATTCTAAATTGTAGGCTCACGCCCCGAATAATTGGAATTTGTTATGCGTACATTTTTAAAAGCAGTGCTGTTAGGCTTAGTATATTTTATAATAGCAAGCACTGCGCATTCACAGTCTTGGACTGTGAAGAATGTTAAAAACAAAGCCTATTCTGCGTCATCCATTAAAACATCAAAAAAATTGCGCCGTGGTACTAAACTTAAACCACGCAGCTGGGTCGAAACCAAAGCTGGATCAGAGATCACTCTCTTCAGCAAAGGAAATGTTGTTGTCGTTGCGCCAAACTCTAAGTTGCAGTTGACTAACACTCATAAAATTTTCGTTCGATACGGAAAAGTCAACATCAAAACATCGACAAGCGGTCTAAAGATCTCAACATCTCGTTTAACGGTTCGTAGCAAGAACGCACGCTTTGCCCTATCTGCCAAAGGCCGCAAAGCAATTGTAAAAGTGTCACTCGGAGCAGTGGATGTGAAAACATCTATCTTTGCCAGAACAAAGAAAGTTGCTGCCGGCAAGACATTTAATTCCGGTAACAACAGCACTTTTTCAAGTGCAGGGTTTGCAAGACCAAACGGGAACGATCTAACTGCATCAACTTCAAAAGCAAGAAGTCGCAACACGGCTTCTATATCGCCTCCAGTCTCAAACGAACCATCTATTTCGCCACCAGTATCGAACGAGCCGTCGATTTCCACTCAACCGTCGATCTCTCCCTCAATCTCGAGCGAATCATCATTTGAAGCACCGCGGTCAGAAGACAACCCGGGCGTCACCCGAAGTGAATAAGCATCAAATATACTGACAATCCAATCCCATTCAACGGCAGCGTTGGGTGGGATTTTTGTTTTTTGGGCCACAATCACGTAATTATCGAATTTAGTGGTTCCATTGGTGTTTTTAAGCTAATTGCGGAAGCAAGATCCTACACCTGTTAAATAAGACCGAAAAGCCTTGTCCCAACCAGATCAAACAGCCTGTCCAATACTCGCCCGGCAAAGCGAAAATGGACTCGAGTTATTGGCTTTCCGTCACCCGTATACGGGAACACAATTGGTGCGAGGTTCAATCAAGGAAGATAAGACCCCTCAAGAAACCGCCGCAAGTGCATTGTTAGAGACAAGTGGTATTTCTCTCGAAGGCGTACCGTTGAGTCTAGGGACATCAAACGGAGTTGTGCCAAGAGAAACTTGGAATTTTTTCTTGTTTGCCTGCCCACCTTTGGCTGAAAATTGGGAGCATCACTGCATTGATGACGATGGACATAATTGTAAGTTTTTCTGGCAGCCTGCTGAGGAATATCTTGAAGGCGACTGGCCTGCGCCATTCATCCGCGCGCTGCGATTTGCCGTTGGAAAAATCGACAAATTATCGCCCAAACAAAAAGACCAATACTGCGAAGTTCAACATCCCGAGATTGCAAATCTCATTTTGAAACAGTTGGACAAAATTAAAGATGGTCGCCCGGTTGATCCAAAAGTTGTGGCTATCGCCATGGCGGGCACAGATGAAAAAAAGTGGCGAAAACTCATGCTACAAATAAAGTCCGAGGCCGTCAAACTGGCTCTCAACGGAAAGATCTCCGTATTGCGCAAGGGAAAACCAGTATTGGGTGCAGACTTCAAGGGATTGTATAAAATCGGACCATTGAAGGAATAGCCTGCAAAAGTTTTTTGACATTACAGCCGCGAACAGGTTGAGTTGACCTAACGAGACCTCACCCGTGGAGAGACGCGATGCAAAACTTTTGGAAACCTCTGACTCTGGTGATTTACCTCTTGAGTCTTGTGGTCACAGGGTCCGCAAATGCGCAACTTCAAATCGATTTGGGCAGTGATGATCAAGTGTTTCGCATTTTGCGAAGCGCAGGGTATTCAAACCCGACTGTTACCAAACGATCCCTCACCATCATTCGCTCCGAAGCATGTAAAGACGGCAAGAAATATCTTGTGAAAGTCAGTATTCTGGGCCGCATCACCAGTCGATCTGAAATTGGGACCTGCCAAACACGTCAGCAAATTGCAGCATTTTCCGAGAGACAAGTTCGACAAACACTGAAAAGCAATCGCTATACCAATATAGAAACCCGCGGTGCTCGTGGTGGCATTCAGGCAATCGCCTGTCGCAATGGCCGTAAGTTTGAGATTTTTTTCAACCGCCAAGGCAAGGTCCTGGCCAGAAACGATCTTGGATACTGCGCTCCCCAAAAACTCAGCAATGACCAAATCATCAAGTCTCTCCAGAATGCAGGGTATCGCCGCGTTGAAGTGATTGAAAGCAGCCCTTCCCGCTATTTGGCAGAAGCCTGTGGGGATTCACGAAAGTATCGCCTGCGCTTGAACAACAGAGCCAAAGTCGAAGATCGACGTGTTATCGGAAATTGCAGACGTGCATTCTCTCCGGATGGCATTGCCAGCCTGCTAAAAGAACGCGGCTACACCAAAGTCCAGATCACACAAAGAAACTCCACTCCTTACCAAGCTTTGGCTTGTCGCGATAATGACAAATACGAAGTGACAATCGGGCGTCGTGGTCGCATTCGCAATGAGAAAATTATAGGAACATGTCGCCAAAGATTTGATGCGAGAACTTTATCTAAGTTGATGCAACAGCGTGGATATGACCGGATCAAAATCGTGCGTTCGAATCGTGCTCCTTATCTCGCAGAAGGTTGCAAAGGCGATGCACTGCAAGAAATTCAAGTTGGCAAATTTGGCAAAGTCTTGCGCGAATACCGTATCGGAAAATGTGGACGTCCCCTCACCCGCAATGCTCTGGCATCAACGATCGTAAAAGCTGGCAGAGTGATCGTTCGCCTAGACAAAACTCGCACCGGTTGGTCATCACAAGAGTGCCGCCAAGATAAGAACGTTCTTGTCAATTATGATCCCTACGGTCAGCAAACTAACATTCGTGCTGATGGAAATTGTCGTTCGGAAACAGTGCTCAACGTGTTGCGCACACTGGAAAGCCGCGGCGCACGACGTGTTCAAGCCTTCGTTGAAGGCTGTTTCGACGGCGGAAAATACCGCTGGAGCTTCGACCGTCTCGGCAACCGAACAGACCGCACACGAGTTGGAAACTGCTAACGTGGCAAATTAGCATAGGCGCGTAGCTACCAAACTCAAACCAATCCTGCTGATTTCGCAAAAGGATCTCGACTGGCATCCTTATGCCATTCGTATTCGCAGCCCATCGCTATTCTGTCTGCCATCTCCATGCCAAAAAGATCGGCCATAACAGCGAGTGCCATGTCCATCCCTGCGGACACACCCGAGGACGTGAAAAACTTTCCGTCTTCTACCCATCGTGCCTGTTTCACCCATTCAACATTCGGCGCAAGCGGAACAGTTTTGGTAAAATCAAGTTTGTTGGTTGTGGCTTTGCGACCATCTAAAACACCGGTCATGCCCAACAACACGGTGCCTGTACAAACCGCCATCACACGCTCAGCATTTGCAGAAGCTTCTCTGATCCACTGCATGAGTTCTTCATCCTTAGCCTCGTCCAATGCGGAATCGCCACCGGGGATAAAAAGTAGATCATAGTCGTTTTTCTCAGCGATCGTTTTATCAATGACGATACGCTGGCCGTGTACGCTTGGTACCGGATCACTCCCCTTTGCAACTGTGATGATTTCTATTTCGTTTCCAAAACCACCCAACATTTCCATGGGGCCAAAATAGTCAAGTGTCTCAAAACGGGGGAAGACAAGTGCTGCGAGAGTTTTCATGGTGCTGGTATCCTGTCTTTAGGTCTTCAGGTGCGCGCATGCGGCGTGATCTTTGACAAATCGTTCATTTGAAGCGGGGAATTTGACCAAAAGGTTCGGTGGCCGAATGGGACGGCGCAAAAGTTCACCACCACAATTGGGGCATGTGCTGTCAAAGACCATTTCAGCACAGTCCTTGCAGAAAGTGCATTCAAATGAACAACAGCGGGCATCTTGGCTATCTGGTGGCAGGTCCACATCACAGCATTCGCAATTGGGTTTCAATTTCAACATAAGCTGATCCTTTCCGGTTGCTGTAACTAGACTAGCCGATGTGATTTTGGCAGAAATGACAATATGACCTCTTTTTCTGCCAAATTATCCAACGATACGTCTGCCCTTCAATCGAACCAGATGAATGTGGTGTTCATTGTCTATCCAGACATCGTGCTTCTTGATCTTGTTGGACCTCTGCAGGTATTCACCCATGCCCGCAAGAACACGTCTAGCGCCCAAGCTTATAAAATCCACATCGTCTCCTTTAATGGCGGCAACACGGAAACCAACACAATTCTGCAAATCGACAGCGAACCGCTGGCCGATTGGTTTGGAAAATATAGAAAGACACCTATCCACACATTGGTGGCCGTAGGTGGAGACGGTGCACCCGTAGCCGTCCTCAACCAGCCCTTTATCGATCAGTTCAAACAATTGGCTGAACGATCCCAACGGGTCTGTTCCGTATGTTCAGGCACTTTTGTTTTGGCGGCGGCGGGCTTGCTGGATAATCGTCGCGCCGTTACCCATTGGGAAGACTGTGAAAATCTCGCAGCACAATATCCAAACGTGAATGTGGAAGTTGATCCGATCTATATAAAGGACGGCACTATCTGGACTTCCGCAGGCATCACAGCTGGCATCGATATGGCCCTTGCGATCATCAAAGAAGATTTGGGCACATCCGCAGCGATAGAAATGGCCCGATCATTGGTGACACCTATGGTGCGTTCAGGCGGCCAATCCCAATTCAGCCCAGAGTTAGACAGACAGGCGCGCGACACCGAAGGCCGCTTTGGACCACTTCATGAGTGGATAAAAGCAAACCTTCAACAAAAGATCTCAGTGGACGACATGGCCGAACACTGTGGCATGAGTTCGCGAAATTTCTCGCGTCAGTACACGGTAACAATGGACACTTCACCTGCAAAGGCCGTAGAATCCATTCGCGTAGACGCCGCACGCGACCTCTTGAGGTCATCGAAAGAAAGCATCAAAACAATTGCTGCTCAATGCGGCTTTCAAGACGACGAACGGATGCGCCGGGCATTCCTAAGACAAATAAAAACCACCCCATCCCAATACCGCACCCAATTTCAAACGCAGTGAGGTTGGCAAATTACTTAAGATGAACAGATTTCAAACAATACCCGGATGTCTGCATTGAGCCCAATTATACCAAGGTGGACATGTCGCTGTCTGGCCGGAACAGTTGGTAAATTCCACGCAAAGTTCGCCCTATGCAGATATTGGCTAGATCTTCACACTTGGCTTTGCTGACCTGTTGATATTTGACGAATTATTGACGTGCGAAGCAGCGGTACATGCCGAGGCATGTCAATTTCTATAGTTGATGGCATGAAATTTCTGCGTTGCCTTCAAGCGTAACTATTTCTAGATCTCTTTTTAGCTACTCTCGGTGACGTTTTTAATCGATTTTTGCTTGGAACTATATTCCCGCTGGATCATGTTTTTTCAGTTTTACCTAAAGGGACAGCTTGTAGTCCTTCGGACTCCTCTACTGAAATTTGCTCGTTCGCAGGTTTGTTTTCTTCATTGCCTTGACTTGAGAACTGTTTAGTCAACTTCTCCATAAAATCAGGAATTAGTCGTTCAGAAAATCCTGCAGCAAATGACCAGATTAGCAATTTACCAATATCCGAAGGCTTGAAGTCGCCGTCAAAATAGTAACTATCTACGCTGAAAGTGGGAAACAGGCTCCCATTTATGAATCCCCCAAGAAATATAGCTAAAGTCACGGTCCCAAGGATAGTCGAGAATATTGCAAACACAGTAAAAAGAGTGCGATCAATCCGTGCTGTTAAGAAAGAAGATTGATCTACCTTGCGCACGAAAAAACTCATCCACAAGCCAAGACTCGAACCAAATATCGAGATGGTTACAATGGAAAGCCATATCAACCCATAATAGAGGTCTCTTGAAATGAAAGCGACTTCTGGATCTTCTGCCTCGGTCAAGCCAAACGCCCTAAACAATATCACTGCCAATATAGGAATTGCCAATATTGATACAAAAATTAGAAATCTTTGGTGAAATTGTTGCGCAATTCGTGTATTCATATTCCCCCCAAACAATATCAAGAATGCAATTCGCCTATGTCAAGCAAGCGTGACTGACCCCACACCTCCAAACAATAGATACCGGCAACGAAAGTCAAACTCGATACGCGAGATACTCCTAGAATATTTGTAGCTAAATTTGGTTAGCGAGACATAGCGGACTGAAAAAATAGGTATAAACCTTTTCCTTATATCGTTAGAGACGGATCTTGGCACTTCACGAGGCTG
Source organism: uncultured Rhizobiaceae group bacterium (assembly GCA_938010435.1). GTDB lineage: Bacteria > Pseudomonadota > Alphaproteobacteria > Rhizobiales > Rhizobiaceae > Pseudahrensia. The sequence continues at coordinate 26,845 of CALLUS010000014.1, forward strand.
ATATGGATGTCGTTGATTGAATAATCGCCATATTCTCAAAAGGCAAAATGTCCGCACTCCCGACCTTGGACGCGGCTGAACAACAATTGTATCAGCTGTTCAATTGTTGTTTGACTGACCTATTGAGAGCATCAAACCGTTACATAAAGACACTAGAAGTATTACTCATTTAGGAGGTCACGATGATTAGTATCGAGTTTTCCGGAGCAATCAGCCAGGATCAAAGACAAGGGTTTATACGGGCTGCTCAACGTTGGGATAACGTCATCGAAACTGCATTTTCACCTGTCTTTGTCGATGGCGAAGAATTGAATGGTCTTCGCATTGATGCATCTATCGAATCTATAGATGGCGAAGGAGGTATTCTGGGTCAGGCAGGACCAACCGTGCTTATGAACGGGACCGAGCTGCCAGTGAAAGGCATAATGCAATTTGATGAATCTGATGTACGACGGCTTGAAAGCGAAGGCTCGTTCAATGATGTTATTGTACATGAAATGGGTCACGTCATCGGGCTGGGTACTTTATGGAGCCGATTGAATCTGGTTCAAGCAAGTGGAACGATCAACCCGCAGTTTGTAGGTTCTTCCGCAATGCGCGAATTTGCCGCCCTGCTTAATATTGAAGAGAAACGTCCCGTTCCAATTGCCAATACGGGTGGTTCAGGCACACGTGAAGGGCATTGGCGTGAAATGGTGTTTGGCGACGAACTTATGACAGGTTTTTTATCTGGTGCTGAGCGCCCACTTAGCCGCCTAAGCGTCGCTTCTTTTGAAGACATGGGATATAGCGTCAACTACGATGCTGCAGACGACTTTCGGCTGCCCACTTCGATCGAGCTGGCCGAAAAAGGTGTCATGGAAGCTGTGCGCTCATGTCAATTGTGCCGCATGGGCCGCACAGATCCAATCGTCTTGGAAAGTTAGGGACAAATTGCGGATGAAATACTCCGTCTTACCCACAAATTTTGAACGGTTTCTAACAGCTAATTATTCAAACCTGACAAAAGGAACTGTAAGAGAAGAAAGGAAACAGCTTGAGTTTGGGAAATTGAGTTCCAGCTAGATGCTTTGCAATTAAAACAGTCGTTTAAGAGCAATCCGGCAAAGTACGTTTTGTCCGTTTAGCCGCATCCTGTCCTACTCCGCAGCCTCACTCACACTCATACGTGAAATTTTGGCCGCGCAATATTTAAACTCCGGGATTTTTCCGTAAGGGTCTAGCATTGGGTTTGTCAGACGGTTGGCCGGGGCTTCGTTGAAACAGAACGGAATGAAGATCATACCGTCAGCCACTTCGCGATCCGCCCGCAACAGAGCTTCGATTGTGCCACGACGGGTCGCCACTTCAATCATGTCACCTGCCTGCATGCCTTGTTTAGCAATTTCTCGTGGATTCATGGCCGCAAAACCTTCCGGCTCGATATCATCCAACACGCCTGCACGACGCGTCATAGAACCCGTATGCCAATGTTCCAGCAAGCGTCCGGTGGTCAGAACCATCGGATAATCATCATCCGGCACTTCGTCAGGTGCACGCAAGTCCGCAGGAACAATGCGCCCGCGTTTATCGTTAGTTGGGAAACCATCGTAGAAAATAACGGCATCGCCCTCAGCACCTTCTGACGGCACCGGATAAGTCACGCTGCCATCGGCTTCAAGGCGTTCCCACGGCATGTAGTCGAGAGACTTCATCACTTGACGCATTTCTTCGTAAACTTCGGGAACATCTTTGTAATTCCAATCCAAACCACAGCGGTTCGCGAGATCAACAGTGATCTCCCAATCCAAACGCGCCTCACCCGGCAATGGCAAAGCGGGACGACCGATCTGCACCTGACGGTTGGTGTTTGAATATGTTCCAAGTTTTTCCGCATGAACGGAAGCAGGCAAAACCACATCTGCATGCCACGCTGTTTCGGTGAGGAAAATATCCTGCACCACCAAATGATCTAGCTTCGCGAATGCAGCCCGTGCATGAAGTTGATCGGGGTCAGACATGGCTGGGTTTTCACCCATAATATACATACCAGTAATTTCATCGGCATGGATTGCATCGATGATTTCAACAACCGTGAGACCTTTGACAGGATCGAGCGTACGCCCCCAAAAATCTTCCATTTCACCGCGAATATCACCGTTCTCAACGGATCGGTAATCAGGAAAGAACATGGGGATCAACCCTGCATCCGAAGCGCCTTGCACGTTGTTTTGACCGCGCAATGGATGAAGCCCTGTGCCCGGGCGTCCCACATGACCCGTGATCAAAGCAAGCGCAATCAGGCAACGGGAGTTGTCCGTTCCATGGGTGTGTTGGGAAATGCCCATGCCCCAGAAAATCATTGAGCGTTCGGACGTTGCATAGCGGCGCGCCACTGTGCGAAGAGTATCCGCATCGACACCGCAAACATCCGACATCGTCTCAGGAGAGAAGTCTTTGACCTTCTCTTTCAGCGCATCAAAACCAGTTGCATTGGCTTGGATATATTGTTCGTCGTAAAGTTTTTCTTCGATGATAGTGTGGATCATCGCGTTCAGCATCGCCACATCACTGCCCGGTGTGAACTGAACCGAGTGTTCCGCGTGGCGCATCATGTCTTGACCGCGCGGGTCCATGATAATCAGTTTCAAATCATTCTGTTTCACCGCTTGCTTGAAATAAGTCGCAGCCACAGGGTGATTGGTTGTTGGGCGCGCACCAATGACAATCACGCAATCGGCTTTCATGGCATCGGTAAATGGCGCAGACACCGCGCCAGACCCAACACCTTCCAGCAAAGCCGAAACGGAAGACGCGTGGCACAGCCGTGTGCAATGGTCCACATTGTTGGTGCCAAAGCCTTGGCGAATGAACTTCTGGAACAAATACGCTTCTTCGTTTGATCCTTTCGCGGAGCCAAACCCAGCCAGCGCATTGCCGCCTTTTGTGTCGCGAATATTGTTCAAACCAAAGGCCGCTTTTTCCATCGCCTCTTCCCATGTGGCTTCTCGGAAAATGTCTGACACTTTCATGAAGCGCATATCGATGTCAGCCTGTTTGGGCGCATCGTCACGGCGGATCAATGGCTTGGTCAGGCGCTCACTCGACATGGCATAATCATAGCCAAAACGGCCTTTAACGCAGAGGCGATTGTTATTGGCCGGGCCATCACGACCATCCACCAGAACGATCTTCTCGTCTTTGGTATAAACAGTCGTCTGACAACCCACACCGCAGAACGGACAAACGGAATCCGTGGCTTTGTCGAAATCATCTACAACGCGGGTTTTCCCCGCATCGTCCATCAGTGTTTTTTCAAACAATGCACCTGTTGGGCAAACCTGCACGCACTCGCCACATGTCACGCATGTGGAGAAACCCATCGGGTCGTGAATATCAAACACTGGAATGGAATGGTGGCCGCGTTCGCCCATACCCAGTACATCATTCACCTGCACTTCACGGCAAGCGCGCACACAGAGGTTACATGCGATACAAGCGTCCAGATTCACCGCGATGGCAGGGTTGGAAATATCGTGAACATCAGGCGTGGTCGATGTGCCATTGTCGTGATGGCCATCAAACTTGGACGGCAGACGGTCACTGCCAGCAATGCCAAAATCTCCAGCCCATTCCCAAAATGTTGCTTTTGCATCGGGGCTTTCGTATGGCGCACGCATATCGGCAGCCAAAAGCTCAAACACCATTTTGCGCGATTTATCAGCCCGTTCCGTATCGGTTTTGACCACGAGACCATCTGAGGCCTTGCGCTGGCAGGAAGCGGCCAACACACGCTCACCTTCAATCTCCACCATGCAAGCGCGACAATTGCCATCGCTGCGATAACCGGGCTTGTCGAGATAACACAAGTGCGGAATGCGCGTGCCTTCACGCTTCGCAACTTGCCAAATAGTTTCGTCAGCGGAAGCCGAAACTTCTTTCCCGTCGAGGGTGAACTTGATGGTGTTGGTCAAATCAATGGCCTCCGTGCCCGTTGCCGTAACCACGCAACGAGGCATATTTGAGTTTTTGCTCGGTTGTCAGCAATGGGGTCACCTCAAGGTGCGCCGACAGATGAACACTGCGCAATTGAGCGCGCGCATTCTCTGCAACTGACAAAAGTCTATCGAGTTCTTGCTTGGTAATGGCTTTGGAAACAAACGCTGCATCGAGTGCTTTTTCGGCGTTGATCAATGCCAGGCCCAACCCTTTTGCTTTCGACTGCATGCGCACAAAAGCATCGTTCACGGCGGTCTTTTGCACGTCATTCAGCGCAAGCTTTTCTGCAAATTCCAAAACGTGAGAAGGTCCAGGATAGTCATTGAACTCAGCCGGTTTGGCTAAGCCCCAGCCTTTGCCATCTTTCAAATCAGCAACATCCTTAGCGCTTAAGCTGCTGATACGTCGACCTTGCTCATCAGCATAAGGTTGATTTGCACTGTGCCCATTGAGGGCATTAGGAACCAAAATTGTTGAGATAGAACCAAGCCCCAAACCAATTGCAAATACGGCGATTACAGGAATTTTAGTTTTCATTTGAATTCAATCTCCACATCGGAATAGAGAAAATCGTTGGCACAAATTTGAACCGTGGCTTTTCGTTTCAACATCACAGATCATCCCGAAAGTGGACCAACAAATGGTTCACAGGATTGGGTGCGGCCTGCCCTAGACCGCAAATGCTGGCGTCACGCATAACCTGCTCCAAATCGCGAATTGTGCCCTCGTCCAACTTATCTTCACTACGCAGAAGTTTGCCGAGTTTTTCGGTTCCACCACGACATGGCGTACACTGGCCACAACTTTCGTGTGTGAAGAAATCCACCAAATTCAACGTCACATATTTGATATTATCCTGATCGGAAAAGACCACAATGGCGTGCGAGCCAACGAAGGAGCCGAGCTCGGCAAGCCTGCCGCCAAAATCCAACGGTACATCGTTTTCGGATGCGGGCAAAATGCCGCCTGACGCGCCACCCGGCAAATAAGCTTTGAAACTGTGGCCATCAGCCATACCGCCACAATGATCGTCGATCAGCTCTTGAATCGTCACACCAGCTGGCGCGATTTTCACACCCGGGTTTTTCACCCGTCCAGAGACAGACCATGACCGCATTCCCGGATGTCCTTCTTTGCCTTGGTCGGCAAACCACTTTGCACCTTTTTCCAGAATGGTCGGCACCCAATAAAGCGTCTCCACATTGTTGTTCAGTGTTGGGCGATTAAACACCCCCACTTCCGCAATATAGGGCGGGCGATGACGCGGCAGACCACGCTTGCCTTCTATGGATTCAATCATCGCGGATTCTTCACCACAGATGTAAGCACCTGCTCCACGGCGCAATTCGAAGAAACCTTTTTCAGCAATGCCTGCAGCTTCGAGTGCTGCAATTTCATCCCGCAAGATTTGCAGCACAGCAGGATATTCATCGCGCATGTAAACGTAGCAACGTTCAGCCTCGACCACAGATGCGCCGATCAACGCGCCTTCAAACATGGCATGAGGATTGCGCTCTAAATAGTAGCGGTCTTTGAATGTTCCCGGTTCACCCTCATCACCATTGATCGTCATAAGGCGTGGGCCTTCATAGGCACGCACAAACGACCATTTTTTGCCTGTTGGAAAACCAGCGCCGCCCAAACCGCGCAGGCCAGCATCAGACAGTTTTGCAATAATATCGTCCGCCGACACTTCGCCAGACTTGACCTTGTTCCAAACGCCGTAACCGCCTTCGGCTTGATAAGCTTTTAGATCTTTGTAGTCAGGCTTAAGTGCCTGTATTTCGCCAGATTTTGCAAATGCCAGAAGGCTTTCTACAGTGGCATTTCCAACTTCGCGATCACCCACACGCGCGGCAGGAGCCACATCACATCCGCCCATACAAGGCGCGCGCATAATACGAACGGCTTCGGGATCTACGCCATTTTCCAATTCGGCGATTAGTGTTTCCGCGCCTGCCATCATGCAAGAAACAGAATCACACACACGAATAGTCAAAGGTGCAGGAATAGCTTCGCCTTCTTTTACAACATCAAAATGATCGTAGAACGAAGCCACTTCATAGACTTCCACTTGCGAGAGGCGCATTTCTTCCGCCAATGCGCGAATATGTTTGACCTGCAAACACCGGTATTCATCTTGAACCAAATGCAGGAATTCGATCAGCAAGTCGCGACGACGCGGACGGTCTCCCAAAAGACGCTGAATGTCTGCCAGAGCAGCGTCATCTAACTGACGGCCCTTTGGCTTAGAATTATTGCGTTTGCGACCAGATTTTGATCCAGACATATCCAGCATGTTGGCTCCAATACAAGCTTCTCAGCTTTAATTTCCAAACACAGTAACCGTATCGTTGAATGCAACAACTCAACTTCACGTCATGTGATTATTGGAATGTGACCGTTTGTGGGGATGCTTTAGCGCATCACGGTGCCACTCTCTTCGGGAACCCTGTCCGATCCGTATTCAATATCAGAATAAATCCCGTGTGCAAGCAGGTCACGCAAAAATCCGGATCAAGCTGAAAGCGTCATTTCCACCAGCTGTGCCACATCACTTGGCGAAGCATCCCGCGCAGTCGCATCCAGCATGGCAATATTTGCCGGAGCAACCATATCCCGGGCCAAAATACCGGCAGACACTTTCGATTTCTCTTCACTGTTCAGCACGAGAGATTGTCCACATTTTCCCGCCAACTCATGTAAAATATCAGGAATATCTTCCCCACGTTTACCGCCCATAATGACGGCGGCGTGATCAAATGCCTCTCGATTGCCCTCAATCGCCCAATTCATAGTAGCAACCAGCGCAACCGACACCGCACGTCCATGGGGAATAGCCGCAATCGACCCCAACGCATGGCCAATATTATGCGCTACAGCGCACCCCGTATTGCCAATGGCCAACCCACCGTAAGCAGCAGCCAACATCATGCCAGAACGGGCCTCAATGTTATCTGGTTCGTTAACCGCACTTACCAAATTTGCAAATGCATGTTTGATACCATTGTCAGCAATGGAATCATTTTCGCCATAGCGATAACGGTTGGTGCGGGATTCTAAACTGTGAACCAAAGCGTCCATTCCAGTAAAGAACGTCCAAAACGCTGGAAGTCCCACTGTTAGTTCAGGGTCCATCAAAGCCATATCCGGTTTCAAGGGCGGACCCCAAAACCAATTTTTCGTGCCATCAGTTTGGGAAATGATGGATGTGCCTGTGGTTTCCGATCCCGTTCCCGCTGTTGTAGGCAGTGTAATCAGCGCCGTTTTGCGAAACGGCAATTGGGTTTCAGCCAATCGATAAGGGGCACATCCCTCACCTGTATGCGCCAGTACAGCAACAACTTTCGATGTATCCAGCGCAGATCCACCACCCATACCGACGATACAATTGGCATTCATTTCAAAAGCCCGTTTTGTAGCGGCATCGACAGAAGTTTCTTTGGGGTCGCTTTGCAACTCATCAAACACCGCAACTGTATGACCAGCTTCGCGAATTGAGGTCTCAACCCGATCCACCAGCCCCATTTGCTTCAAAGCAGGATCACAAACAACCAACACTTTGGCATTGGCACCAACAGTGTCGGTTACATGACTGCCCGTGAGTTTAGCAGCACCTGGCGCAAGGTTCATCGCGGGATGTTTGGTGAGAGAAAATGAGTGTGTCATGGGAATCTCTTAAAGGCATCATTTCGCAAACTTTGCTCACCATTTCCCTTGATCGACAAGTGATCTGCGGCACAAAATTTCGTATTTTTAACAATATTGCTCGCAGGTGTCGTATTTTCCGCAACCCGTGTCGCCCGTTCGTCGCTTTTGTGTTGGTAGCAAACCACTATGGACTCAGTATATCGTTCTTCAAAACAACCAGAACGGTGGGGAGGTTTCGACATGGACATTGAACAGCCAACGGATGCAGCTGCGCCAAGAGCACGGCGCGGACGCAGCGGCGGACGTGATGGTAATGCGCGGCGCGGTGGCCCAGCCATCCGCCAAAGCGATTGGCAAAACAATGTCATTCTAGACCCACCGACCGAACCGATTGACCAAGAAAGTGTTCAGAAAATCCACAACACCGCCATGCGTATCTTGGAAGAAATCGGCATTGAAATGCTGAACCAAGAAGCCATCGACGTGTTGAAAAAGCACGGAGCTAAAGTAGATGGGCCAAAGGTTTTTCTCGATCGTGAATTTGTCATGGAAAAGCTGGCGCTTGTTCCCTCCGAATTCACGCTAACACCTCGCAACCTCAATAGAAAAATCACCATTGGCGGCAAAAACATTGTGTTCGGCAATGTGTCCAGTCCGCCCAATTGCTCAGACCTTGATACAGGTCGTCGAACGGGCACTCACGAAGACTATAAAAACTTCATCAAGCTGACCCAGTATTTCAACTGCATTCATTTCGCGGGTGGTTATCCCGTGGAACCAATGGACATTCACCCGTCCGTTCGTCACCTTGACTGTCTTTACGACAAGCTCACCCTCACCGACAAAGTTGTTCATGCCTATTCACTTGGCAAGGAACGCGTTGAGGATGTGATGGAAATGACACGCATTGCCGGCGGCCTCACCCACGAAGAGTTCGATGCTACGCCGCGCATGTACACAAACATCAACTCAACATCGCCGCTTAAACATGATGAGCCCATGTTGGACGGGCTTATGCGTTTGGCGCGGCGCGGCCAACCGACAATTGTCACCCCTTTCACATTGGCAGGTGCTATGGCGCCTGTGACCATGGTCGGTGCCGTGACCCAGTCACTGGCAGAAGCACTTATTGCCGTTGTCTTGTCCCAATGCATCAATCCGGAAGTTCCGGCGGGAATCGGAACATTCACTTCTAATGTAGATATGAAAACAGGAGCCCCCGCTTTCGGCACGCCTGACTATGTTCGTGCCACACAAATCACTGGTCAGATGGCGCGGTTTTACAATTTGCCCATGCGGTCTTCCGGCGTGTGCGCCGCCAATGTGCCAGATGCCCAAGCCACTATGGAAACAATGTTTTCTATGATGGCATCCGTCACCTCCGGCACAAACATTGTTTATCACGCGGCAGGTTGGCTCGAAGGTGGGCTATGCGCCTCTTATGAAAAATTTATCATTGATTGCGAAATGCTTCAGAACTTCCAATCATACTTCAAACCCATGGTCGTAGACGATGACACATTGGCGTTTGATGCCATGAAAGAGGTTGGTTCCAATGGCCATTTCTTCGGCATTCAACACACTCAAGATCGTTACGAAACAGCTTTTTACTCTCCGTTCCTGAGCGATTGGCAGAACTACGAAAACTTCCGCGACAATGGCGCTGTTTGGACTGCTGAACGCGCCAACAAAATATGGAAGAAAATCCTCAACGAATTCGAGGCTCCTCCCATGGATGAAGCTATAAAAGAAGAACTCCAAGCCTTCGTTGCCAAGCGCAAAGAAGAAGGCGGAGCACCAACGGATTTTTAAACCAGTGACACTCCCCTCAAAGATGCAAGCCGTATTGCTCACCGGACACGGTGGACCAGAAGTACTGCGTGTGGTGGATGACCATCCTGTTCCCTCACCTGCAGCAGATGATGTGCTTATTCGTGTGGGGGCTTGTGGGGTCAACAACACGGATATCAACACGCGCATTGGTTGGTATTCAAAGGCCGTGCGTGACGATACAAATTCAGCTGCGTCGAATGATGTTGAGCCTGACAGTTCGGATTCCAGTTGGTCAGGAGCGTCCATTGGTTTCCCGCGCATTCAAGGTGCTGACATTTGCGGCGAGATTATTGCGGTTGGAAGCAATGTTGACAACACCCGAATTGGCGAACGCGTTTTGGTCCAGTCTATGCAACCTCAAGAAGACGATGAGCATGGCTTGAGTTGCATCACCATCGGTTCTGAAATTGATGGGGGATTTGCTGACTACGTAACCGCAAATTCTTCAATGACTTATTCTGTCGACAGCACACTCAGCGATGTTGAATTGGCCTCATTTCCCTGTGCCTACACCACGGCGGAAAATATGTTGGAACGCATCAAGCTCACGAACGGCGAACGCGTGTTGATCACAGGCGCATCGGGCGGTGTTGGGTCTGCTGCTGTCCAATTGGCCAAGCGCAGAGGGTGCCATGTGACGGCTACGACTTCTCCGTCCAAAGCACAATTTGTCAGGGATCTCGGCGCAAATGAAATTCTCGATAGAAACGACAAGCCTCAATCGCTCAACTATGATGTGTGTGTTGACGTGGTTGCAGGAGCGGCGTTTTCAAACATGTTGGACGCCTTAAAGCGCGGGGGGCGTTACATTTGTGCAGGAGCGATTGCAGGCCCCATTGTCGAATTAGATGTGCGTACCGTCTATTTAAAAGACTTGATGGTGGCTGGCAGCACATGGCAGTCGCCATCAATAATGGAAAACCTGGTTTCATACATTGGGCGCGGTGAAATCCAACCCGTTGTATCCAAAACCTATCCTCTCTCTCGCATTGCAGAAGCGCAAAGCGACTTTATTTCTAAAACCTATCCCGGCAAACTGGTTCTTATTCCAGATGCCAAATGGGAAACTCATTCCGGAGACAATTCATGAAATCTCACGCACAAGCAGTCGTCATTGGCGGCGGAGTTGTTGGCTGTTCAGTTCTGTATCACCTCACGAAAGCAGGATGGAAAGATGTGGTTCTACTGGAGAGAGATCAGCTCACATGTGGTTCCACTTGGCACGCAGCGGGTGGTTTTCATGCACTCAACGGCGATCCAAATGTAGCAAAACTGCAGGCTTACACGGTTGGCTTGTATGAGGAACTTGAAAAAATCTCAGGCGAAAATTGCGGCCTTCACCTGACAGGTGGTGTGGCCTTAGCGGATACGCCAGAACGTCTTGAATGGCTAAAAATGAGCCATGCCCGTGGTCGTTACCTCGGTATGGACACGGAAATAATTTCCACCAAGGAAGCCAAGGAATTGCTGCCACTCTTGGAAGAAGAATATTTCGTAGGTGCCATGTGGGACAGTGTTGAAGGTCACCTCGATCCCTACGGCACCACAAACGCCTACGCAAAATCCGCAAAGCTAGGCGGCGCTGAAATCGAACTTCAGTGCAAGGTGGAAGAACTCAATTGGGATGAAGCCAAAAGCGTTTGGAATATCACCACCAATAAAGGAACGATGACGGCAGACCATATCGTCAACGCCGGCGGCTTATGGGCACGCGAAGTGGGCCGCATGGTGGGTGTGGAACATCCTGTATTGGCTATGGAACACCACTATTTGCTAACGGAAGCCATGCCGGAAGTGGCTGAAATCAATGCCTCGACTGGTAAAGAAGTGATCCATGCCATCGATTTCTCCGGCGAGATTTACATTCGCCAAGAACGCGACGGGATGTTGCTTGGAACTTATGAAAAACAGGCAACACCATGGTCGCCCAAAAACACGCCTTGGGATTTTGGACAGGAACTTTTGAATCCAGATTTGGATCGCATCGGCCCTTCCCTTGAAGTGGGTTTCAAACACTTCCCAGCATTCGAAAAAGCAGGCATCCGCCGGATTGTCAACGGGCCGTTCACCTTCGCCCCTGATGGCAATCCGCTGGTTGGCCCTGTGAAAGGCATTCCGAATTACTGGTCAGCTTGCGCTGTTATGGCAGGCTTTTCCCAAGGTGGTGGCGTGGGTCTTGTCTTGTCCGAATGGATGGTCAATGGCGATCCGGGTTATGATATTTGGGGCATGGACGTTGCACGCTTTGGCCCGCACATCACCCGCGATTATACAAATGCAAAAGTGCGTGAAAATTATTCCCGCCGCTTCCGTATTCGCTTCCCCAACGAAGAATTACCTGCTGCACGTCCCCACCAGACAACACCGCTCTACGACATCCATTTGGCGAATGGCGCAGTGATGGGCGATTCATGGGGATTGGAAACACCACTCTGGTACGCCCCTAAAGGCATCAAAGCAGAAGATATTTTCTCGTTCCATCGTTCCAACGATTTTGAACACGTGAAAGCGGAGGTCAACAATTGCCGCACAAATGTTGGTATCACCGAAATTTCCAACTTTGCGAAATATGAAATCACAGGTTCAGGCGCACGTGAATGGTTGTCTGAAATCATGACAAATTTTATTCCCAAAACCGGTCGCCTTGCCCTCACGTCTATGGTCAATGAAAACGGTAAGATCATCGGCGACTTCACAATCGCCGGCGCAGGACTCGACACAACTGGCCCGAACAAAGGTCAAGAACGGCTCCAAATGTGGGGATCATCCCAAGCGCAAATCTATCACATGCGCTGGTTTGAAAAGCACTTGCCAGATGATGGTTCAGTGCACATCCGCAATATTGACCTTGGCCTCACAGGTCTCTCAATTGCAGGACCGAACGCACAAAAAGTGTTGGCCAAATTGACGGACGAAGACATATCCAACGAAGCCTTCAAATTCATGGACTACCGCGAACAACCTGTCGCGTCTGTTCCCGCCATGGTCAACCGTATTTCCTATACAGGCGATCTGGGTTACGAAATATGGGTAAAGCCTGAGTTCTTACGTCGCCTCTACACAGGCATCATGGAAGCAGGTGCCGAGTTCGACATCAAACCGTTTGGAATGCGCGCATTACTGAACATGCGATTGGAAAAACACTTCGGCACATGGTTCCGCGAGTTCCGTCCCATATACACCCCGTTTGAAGCGGGGCTGGACCGTTTCGTTTCAAAAAAGAAGAATATATTCATCGGTCGCGAAGGCGTGTTTGCCCATAAGGACAATCCCCCCCTCACCCGCATTTGCTTGAACGTAACGGGTGCTACCGATGCTGATTGCATTGGCGATGAACCGATCTTTTTGGGTGACAAAGTTATCGGCTGGATTACGTCCGGTGGTTACGGTCACTACGTGGAGCAATCTTTGGCCACTGGCTACATTCCTACAGAACATTTGGAAGCCGCCAAAGCAACAGGCCTTAAAGTCGAGATCATTGGCGATATGTGCGACGCGGTCATACAAGATGAGCCCCCATTCGATCCGGAAGGTAAACGCATGCGTGGTAATTTTTCCTAAATTCACCCAACCATCAAGTCGCTCGATCAACACAGTAAAGTTGGTTGAGCGGCCTTAAATCCTTCTTGCTTCCATGACATGCAAAGGCTAATTTACCGGCTCATGAAGGTTTCGGTATGATCGCAAACCTGTTCAAGCTAGGAATTCTCGTGCAGCCCCAGCACAATAAAACACCTAACAAATTTGCTGACGAAATTCGCTTTTTCAGGAGGTGGATCAAGAACCCTAAAGCGACAGGCGGAATCGTTCCTACCGGTTCGGCATTGGCCAAGAGCATGGCCAGTTTTGTTGATCCGAACTCCACTGCACCTGTATTGGAATTGGGCCCGGGTACAGGCGTAATTACTAAGGCTATATTGGCCACCGGGTTGGCTCAATCTCAACTCACCTGTTTGGAATTCTCAGAAGAATTCATCGAACCACTCAAATTACTTTTTCCTGAAATTAATGTGGTTCAAGGCGATGCGTTCAACCTGGAAACGAGCTTTCCATCCGATACGACAGAAAAATTCGGCGCAGTGATCTCCGCTCTACCTTTATTGAATTTTCCAATTGAGCTCAGGCAGAAGTTTATCACGGATTTACTGGATTTAATGGTTCCAAACGCACCTATTGTTCAATTCTCTTATGGAAGAAAGTCTCCCATACCGCGAAACGATGCCCTCTATTCAACAAAGGCTCACGATTGGGTGGTTAAGAACATCCCGCCTGCACGTGTATGGGTATATCGACGCACGGCATAGAACCAGCCCTTTGAAGCAAGTGGCAACAATAAGGAGAGGCTATATGAAACCCCCAACTTAGAGTTTGCCGCAGTATCTGATTTTAAAATATAGCTTGAAAGAAACCATATTTTCTTGAACAGGCAACCATATTCAATCTTAGAAAAACTTTGGCATGAGGGCGCCACACGGTCCTTTAAAAACTTACTTCACATTTGTAGTCAGCCATTCCTGAACCTGGTCTATGGGCGCAAGATCAAACCATATCAGAAGTGAGCTGAGGGCTGACGGGAGGTGTTTCCAAAAATCGCCATCTCAAGGGCGTTGCACTCGCTATTCGTGAAACCGCATTCACGTGAATCCGGAGCAAACGTTGTGCTCCAGAGAAGCGTTCAACAACTTCTGGTTCGTCGATTAGTGTTGCCTGTCCATGGATGTGAAGTTGATCTCCAGTCTCAAAATCCACGAACAAAACACATGCTTCCGGATTAATAAGTAAATTCCCGAAAGTGTTGAACAGGTAATTGCCTTTGTAATCGGGAATTGTGATCTGAGATGAAGTGTCCACGGACACGAACCCGGGGTGGCCGCCGCGATGATTGATGTCTACGCCCTCATAGGGCTCGTCTGAACCATCCAGAATATAAGATACGATAAAGAACGTATCGGTGGTCGAAATGAGAGCGATATCATCCGGACCAAGAGTGTTTTGTTGTGTGACTTTACGTTGAGTCGATTGAAGTTCACGTTCTGCAACTTCTCGTAGATTGATATATTTGGGACAGTTTCCATAACTTTGCACGACCGTGATCGTAATAGAATTCTCATCTATCGCAGAAATACGCCCCTGCATGCGGTTTCGGCGACGGTTTGAAAGATCAAGCCCCAATACGCCAACAGCTTGACCCGTAGAAAGCGCATTAAAAGCCTTTGTCAGGTCGCGCGGGCCAGTTTGTATCACAAGTGTTTTTGGGTCAGGCGACGCTACAAAGCCAACCGAACCCGTTATTATGGAAGCATGGGGCAAGCTGTCATGATCAACAGTTCCCAGAAAGATGTATTCGAGTTGTTCAAAGAAATCACGATGTTGCTCTAGCATGAAGTTTCGCATCAAGTGCTTGCTCATCGCATCGATTTTTTTCGCATCCCTGTTTGGTCCTGCAAGCGCTGTTCGCCTTCATTGAAATGTCTTACAGTCATGATGTGTTCTTACTGATGAGTGATCTATGAAAGATTTGGAGGCCCGTTGGGGCAATCAATCAAATAACCCCAACCGCCATTTTCGAGTTTCTTGGCCACTTCCGTGGATTGTCCTTCAGCTATGACATTGCCATCGGGGGCAATAACACTCCAATTGGCGCGAACGAGTGCAATATCACCAATGATGACTTCGCTAAACACATCGCTCTGAATCCGTGGTTTCAATTCCATGAAGCCCTCAAATGCAGCACGCGCCCCGGCGATACCTGTACTAGGCGGCTGATCTGGCGGAAAGAAAATTTGGCAATCAGGATGAAACATTGTTGTGATCCCGTCTAAATCACCTTCTTGAAGGTAAGCGCTGACACAGTCTGCGATTTCGCGGGGTTGGTTGGCAATGCGTTTGGTCATGATTATTCTCAGTTCTTTTCCATGGTTGAGAAATACTGCTTGAAACAAGGAAAGCCACCGTACGCTTGGCACGAGTTAGTCTCGTAACACTAACGGGGCCGGTAAGGCTTATTCTGGTCCATTGTTGTCCATATCAAGGATCATCTTCCACGCGCCGTTTTCATGACGTTTGTACACAAGTACCAAACGGCCTTCGGGACTACGAACATCTCCAGTCTCACGCATTTTCATTGTGCCGTAGAACCGTCCAGAAACCACAGCGGTATCACCATAGAACTGCAATTCTTCAATATCAAAACCTGATTTGATCTCCGCAGCCTCAATGCGGGGGATGTATTTGTCACGAATGGCCTGAACTCCGACCGTCACCGGCTGACGCTCGTTCACTGTCATCACATTGGCATGGCAGGTGTTCGCCATCTGCTCGATATTGCCACCATCTAGTCCAGTGTTCCAGGTGTTGATGATTGCTCCAATTTCTTCGCGTTCAGTCATGGGATTACTCCGTTGCTTGGTCTAATTATCACAACAAGTTGGCATTTATGCTCATCCGTTACTGTGACTTGCCCAGAATGTAAGCGATCTCTATAATAAGAATAATCCACCTATTATCGAACACAGTGATCGAAAAAACGAACAATGAGCCGAAGTAATTTTGGAGATATTCGCGTTTTTGTTGAAGTCGCACGCAGGGGTGGGTTTCGCGCAGCCGCCGAGCATCTACATCAAGCTCCGGCATCCATCAGTGAAGCTGTGCAGCGGTTTGAGGATCGATTAGGAGTTAAGCTGTTTGAGCGCTCCACGCGGTCGGTCGTGCTGACATCGATAGGTGAACAGTTCTATGCACGAAGCTTGCCAGCTGTTGCTGAATTAGAAGGCGCCATAAGCGATCTCGACGATCAGAAAGATCAGGTTACCGGCACGCTCCGATTATCCGCCCCCTATAGCGCAGGGCCTTTCTTTCTGGATGAGCTGGTTGCTCGTTTTGCAGAAGCTTATCCTTCAGTAGATGTTGAGCTGATCTATGACGACAAGAAAATAGACTTATTGACTTCCGGCATTGATGCGGCAATTCGGTCCAACACATTATTGGGGCCGGACACGCATGCAGTTTCTGTTGGCCCTGAACTCAAAATGTCCATTGTTGCCGCTCCAAGTTATCTTGCGCGAAAAGATACCCCAAAACACCCGCGTGACATCTTGGAGCATGATGCTATCTGCTATGCATTTGGCCTCGGTGGTCAACAAGCCCCTTGGGGGTTTATTGGGCCGGAGGGTGAATATGTCATGCAGCCGCAACCAAGAATGCTCGCCAATGATATGCGTTCGCTTTTGCAGTATGCAAAACATGGGCTTGGACTAGCTTATGTTTATGCTGAAATAGCAGCGCCTTATATTACCAATGGCAATGTTGTTGAAGTTTTGACGAAACACCTTTCATCAATGCCTCGTTATTCTTTGAACTACCTTGGTAAAAAACACATGACCCGTCGCCTCAGAGCGTTCGTCGATATGGCGAAAGAGAATGCCCGTTAGCTTGTATTAGTGTGCAAATGAGTTTGGTTAGATTCCAAGCAGGTTTTCATAGAAAAGTGCGTATCTAAACGCTTACAGTCGCGAGGTTTTTGCGAAACTGGCGAAATGAGATCAACTTTCTGCTTTTCTCGTCCCACAACGCAAGCGGCACGCATTTAATGCTGTCCCAGAATGTCAAACGGCCGATCTCGCGCAACTCAGGATAATCACGCACAATTTTCGGCAAAACATGAAATGGAATTCCGCTCGATATATGATGTACGTGGTGAATACCGATATTGCCAGTCATCCACATCAATGGCTGTGGCAGATCGTAGAAAGAACTGCCTTCAAGCGCTGCCACTTCGCGATTCCAATCAACAGCTTTTTCCCAATGGGTTTCTTCATATTGGTGTTGAACATAAAACAGCCAAACGCCTACGAATGCACCAATGATCACCACAGGCAAATGCACCATCAAAAAGGCTTTCCAACCAATCAACCAGATTAGACCGAGGCACAGAATGGCCAATCCGGTGTTTGTAAACAACGAACTGTAAAGCGGCATACGGGATTTGGTGTGCCCGTTGGGCAAACGTTGACGCAATATGAACTGATATGCAGGACCAACGATGAATAGCGTAACAGGATGGCGGTAAAGCCAATATTTCCAAC
Organism: uncultured Rhizobiaceae group bacterium; assembly: GCA_938010435.1. GTDB lineage: Bacteria > Pseudomonadota > Alphaproteobacteria > Rhizobiales > Rhizobiaceae > Pseudahrensia. Next base: position 44,391 of record CALLUS010000014.1, read on the forward strand.
GTTCGCCTTTGCTCAAAGCTTCGTATTCAGAAACGGTGAGTGTATTGATATCACCAATACCACGGCGCTCAAGATTGCCTGACCCAGCATGGTGCAATGCATGTGAACGACGCCAATCATCATAAGGCGTAACCGTTAAAACACCCAAAAACCGGCCAACCCAATCATTCGCAGCTTTCGATGTGAACATCGCACCATGACCACAGTCGTGTTGAATGGCAAAAAGGCGAACCAACATAAATGCGGTTGGCACAGCTAAAATGAGAGTAAGCCAATAGCCAACGGCCAAAGCACTCCACATTGCAGCCCAAAGAGTGACAAACGGGAACAGAGTGATAATGCACTCAAAAATCGCACGACGATTGCTCGGATTTTTGTAAGTCGCCAAACGGCGACTCCAGATTTTTTCATCTTGCAAGATGAAGTGCCTCCCAAAGCGGATATGTCGATTCAACACGAATCAAAGCTGCAGCCCACAAAAAACTGATATCACGCCTTGTCTTCAAGACCATTCATTTGTTTGTCAACCAACCGCAAGGTCTTCAATTGGAGGACACGAGCAAATTAGGTTCCGATCACCATGTAAATTGTCCACCCGTCCCACTGGTGCCCAATATTTCGTCGATATTTCAACGCCATGTGGATAGGCAGCCAAAGACCTTGAATATGGGTGCGTCCAATCGTCTGCCATCAAATCTTGCGCAGTATGTGGTGCATTGCAAAGTGGATTATCATCACGTGGCCACTCCTCATTCTCAACACGCTTTGCTTCAGCCGCAATATCATTCATAGCGGCAATGAAACGATCAATCTCAACAAGAGGTTCAGACTCTGTGGGTTCGACCATCAAAGTGCCGGCAACAGGCCAGGACATAGTTGGAGCGTGGAAGCCATAATCGATCAAACGCTTGGCCACGTCGTCCACAGTGATACCAGCACGGTCCTTCAACACGCGCACATCAACAATGCATTCATGAGCGCACTGGCCATTTTTACCAGTGAACAAAATCGGATAACTGTCGCGCAATTTCGCAGCGATGTAATTCGCACTTAGAATAGAAACTTCGCTGGCCCGTTTCAAACCCTCGCCACCCAACATCCGAATATACATCCAAGAAATAGGCAATATGGACGCAGAGCCATAGGGGGCAGCCGAAACAGCACCTTTTGTTCCCTCTTCCACATGGCCTGGCAAATGAGGTGCCAAATGAGCCGCAACGCCAATCGGCCCGATGCCCGGTCCACCACCACCATGGGGAATACAGAACGTCTTGTGCAGGTTCATGTGACAGACATCGGCCCCAATATCGCCCGGACGCGCCAGTCCGACCATTGCATTCAAATTCGCACCATCCAGATAAACCTGCCCGCCGCAGGTGTGGACCATTTCACAAATGGTTTTGATTTCTGGTTCAAACACACCGTGGGTTGATGGATAGGTAATCATAAGCGCCGCAATCGCGCCTTCATATTTTGCAATTTTCGCTTCCAAATCTTCCAACGAAACATCGCCCTCGTTCGTGCATTTAACCACGACCACATCATAGCCTGCCATTTGCGCCGAAGCCGGATTGGTACCGTGCGCAGAAGACGGAATAAGACAGATATTTCGATGCCCTTCATTATTGGCTTCATGGTAGCTGCGAATGGCAAGAAGGCCTGCATATTCCCCTTGGCTGCCAGCATTGGGCTGCAAGGAAGTTTTGGCAAACCCGGTGATTTCTGACAGCCATTTATCCAGATCATCAATGATTGCTGCGTAGCCGGTGCGGTGGGAGGCAGGTGCAAATGGATGCACATTGCCTGTGATTTGCCATGTGACAGGCATCATTTCTGCAGCTGCGTTCAGCTTCATTGTACATGATCCGAGTGGAATCATGGCACGATCTAACGCCAAATCTTTGTCCATAAGCTTACGCAAAAGCCGCATCATTTCCGTTTCGGAACGACAGGAATGGAATATCTCTTGCGTGAGGAATCGTTCATGATTGCGAGACGACGGCAAACAAGATTTTCCTTCGTCTACCAGCGGCACGTCAAATATCGAACACAGGCTTTGAAGATCTGTTTCATTGCTGGTTTCATCAAATGCGATTGAAACTGTATCGGCATCAATCACACGCAACAACAAGCCCCATTTTTCAGCTTCGGCGGCCAATTCCTTAGCACGCCCCTTTTCTGAAACTGTCACCGTATCGAAATACTGATCAGCAACGGGATAGCCACTGCTTTCCAGTGCGCCTGCAAAACGGGTGGCGTAATTGTGCACACGCTCAGCAATTTCCTTCAAACCGTCAGGTCCATGCCAAATTGCATACGCTGCAGCCATATTGGCCAACAAAGCTTGTGCTGTACAAATATTTGAAGTGGCTTTTTCACGGCGGATATGTTGTTCGCGAGTCTGCAATGCCAAGCGATAGGCTGGTCGGCCCTGTGCATCCAAAGATTGACCAATTAACCGCCCCGGCACCAAGCGCGTGAGCACAGTTTCAGCTGCAAGAAATGCAGCATGTGGACCACCATTGCCGAGCGGCACACCAAACCGTTGAATGGACCCAACGCAAATGTCAGCTCCCCAATTGGCCGGACTTTCCATCAGCACCAATGACAGTGGATCAGCAACAACGATGACCAGCGCATTAACAGCCTTCGCTGCGGCTACAATAGCAGCAGGGTCATCAATTGAACCGTGTGTGTCTGGCATTTGGACAATAACACCAGCAACATCGTCCGTGATATCTCCATCGTCAATCGTCATTCCAATGGAGTCAGCGCGTGTTTGCAACACATCCAATGTTTGCGGGTGCAGAGCATTGGCCAAAACAATGCGCGAGCGTTTACGGTTATGATGGCGCACTGCCATGCCAGCGGCTTCCGCCACCGCAGTTGCCTCATCCAACAAAGATGCATTAGCAACGGGTAGTCCGGTCAATTCAGAAATCAGCGTCTGAAAATGAAACAACATTTCCAAACGTCCCTGCGAAATCTCCGGCTGATAAGGTGTGTAAGACGTGTACCAACCCGGGTTTTCCAACATATTCCGTTGGATCACAGGCGGAATATGGGTTCCATGATAGCCTTGCCCGATCATGGATTTCGCAATCGTGTTGCGTCCAAGTTTTTCTGCTATTTCTTCAAGAGCCATTTGCTCATCAACACCCTTTGGAAGATTCAAAGCCCCTTCAAAACGAATGGGTACAGGTACTGTTTGGCCGATCAAAGCATCCAGCGAAGTCATGTTAAGCACATTCAGCATTTTGCGCTGATCAGCTTCGTTGGGGCCAATGTGGCGGGCAACAAATGGGGAGAAACTCATGAGAAGATATCCTGAAATTAGCTGATAAGTGATTTGTAACCGTCAAGGTCGAGCAACTCATCAAGTTGATCGGGGTCAGACAGTTTCATTTTGTAAAGCCATCCATCGCTCTCCGCATTTGCGTTGACAATAGCCGCATCAGTGGTCAATGCATCGTTCACTTCGGTCACTTCGCCGGAAGCTGGAGCATAAACATCCGATGCCGCTTTCACGGATTCAACCACCACCCCGTCGTCGCCCTGCTCTAGCGTGGTGCCCACATCCGGCAATTCAACGAACACAAGGTCACCCAGTTGCTCTTGGGCGTGATTGGTGATGCCGACGGTCGCGATATCACCTTCAACTTTCAGCCATTCATGTTCATCCGTAAAATAAATTTTGCTCATGTTTTTGGTGCTCCTAGCGTTTGTAATTGTGGGGAACAAAGGGCGTCTTTGTTCGTATCATGGGAATTAATTTTCCGCGTATGTCTGCAAATATCGGGGCGTCCGCGGCACTAACATCAACGAGCGCAAGTGCCATAGGACCATTTAAACTTGGCCCAAAGCCGCCTGACGTTACTTTACCGATGGTCCCGCCAGTTTCATTTTTGAGTTCAGTTGCGCCGCGCACAGGTCGCCCGTCCGGCAACAAACCAACACGCATTCGTGTGCGGCCGGTTGCAATTTTCTCAGCCAGTGCAGCTGCGCCATTAAAATCTCCACCTTCGCGCAGATCTTTAGGAATGGCCCAAAGCAATCCAGCTTCATGGGGAGAAATATCTTCAGCTAAGTCTTGACCATAGAGAGGCAATCCAGCCTCAAGTCGCAATGAATCCCGGGCGCCCAACCCGATCCATTCAACCCGTTCATCGCTCAGTAATGTGTTTGCAAAATCAACGGCCATATCCGGTGGCATGGCAATCTCAAACCCGTCTTCACCCGTGTAGCCGGAACGGGAAATGAACCAACCTTCTTTCGGTTCAATAGCATCCAGAAACGCGAGCTCTGAAACAGGCAAATGCTCGTTCAAAGCCTTTCCCGCAAGGGGGCCCTGAAGCGCAAGAAATGCTCTGGGCAATATTTCGACTGCTACATCAAACTGGACAGCATGGGTGTTGATATGTGCAACATCTTTTTCTGCACAGCCCGCATTGGCAACGATTAAGAACCTATTTTCACCCAATCGCGTGACGATCAGATCATCGATTATGCCAGCTGTATCGTTGAGGAAATATGTATACCGGGCCTGACCAACCGTTTGTTGGTCAGCGTGATAGGGACAAAGGCGGCTAATGAATTTAGCGGTTTCATTTCCAGATATTTGCACATGAACCATGTGCGAAATATCAAACAAACCAGCCTGTTGGCGAGTGTGCAAATGTTCTTTCATCACACCTAAACTGTAAAACAAAGGCATGTCGAAACCAGCAAATTCGCCCATTTTGGCATTTGCAGCAATGTGAAGCTCGTGAAATGGTGTGGTCTTCATGCAACCCCCAGACAAGTGAAATCACTGCTGCACCATTGCAACAATGACCCCTCTGTCTGAAGCCTGAGAGACTCGCGTGAGAACACTGTCCACGCTTACACCTTCGGCGCAGGCCTGCTGACCTGACTTTCCAGAGTGCTAAACGGCCAGCGGTCCTTTTGCCTGAGAGATTATGGGTATTTTCACCTTCGGCGGCGGCTTTTCATTGAACCGCGCTCTCCCGCTGGCCGCTCGAAATGAATCGAACAGCGAGGAGAAACTATTTCAGAAAAATTGATCTGTCACCTTAAAAATCAAACAATAAAAATACGCCACATGAAATGACGAATATTCGACAGCGGACAAGATTGTTCTACAAATACAATTTTGCATTGCTGTAGGGAGAATGGGCTATGAATATTCAAACTCCGTTTGGACGTCATAAACGTAAAATCGAACCATTCGCTTTGCCAAACCACCCGGGCAATGATGCCGGCTACGACGCTCTTGAAGCCTATGCGCGTGCAAAAGCCGCATCTATGAATCAACATCTTATCGGATACGGCGAACTGGCTGAATCTGAATGGAAAACCGCAAATCTTCCTGCACCAAACCTAGATGCGATGCGGTACTATCGATTGGAACGCATAAGGGCCGAATTGCGTAAACACGATCTTGCGGGCATCCATCTCTATGACCCGTTAAACATTCGCTACGCGACAGATTCCACAAACATGCAGTTGTGGACCACACACAACCCGGCCCGTTGTGCATTTATTGTCACTGATGGTCCTGTGGTTTTGTTTGAATTCCACAATTGCGAACACTTATCCGACCATACAGGCATGGTCGATGAAATTCGCGGCTGCACCGCTTGGTTCTATTTTGAAGGCGGGAATCGGACTTTTGAATTTGCTGAAAACTGGGCCAACGATATCGCCGACCTGTTAAAAGAACATGGCGGCGGTAATATGCGTTGTGCTTTTGATCAAGTGGACAGTCACGGCGTCCCTTATCTGGAAAAAGCTGGCATTGAAGTCATTTACGGCGAAGAGATGATGGAAGAAGCCCGCAAGGTGAAATCCAAGGACGAAATCATCTGCATGCGCCGCGCAATTGTATCTTGCGAGGCTGCCATGACCGAAATGGAGAATGCCCTCGTTCCCGGTATGACCGAAAACGACCTATGGGCGGTTTTGCACGCTGAAAACATACGCCGGGGCGGAGAATGGATTGAAACCCGCCTGCTTGCGTCAGGTCCCCGCACAAATCCTTGGTTTCAGGAATCCTCCGCCCGCGTAATTGAAGGTGGCGACATTGTCTCATTCGACACCGACCTCATTGGACCTTACGGGTTCTGTTGTGACATATCACGCGCTTGGCTGGCAGGTGATGGACAACCAACCAATGAACAACGAAATCTCTATCAAATGTCAGTGGAACAGATTGAAGCCAATGAACAACTGTTAAAACCGGGTGTGTCGTTCAAAGAGCTCTCCATGTCCGCCCAACAATTGCCGGAAAATTATTTGCCAACCCGTTACGGCGTCCTTTATCACGGCGTTGGGTTGTGCGACGAGTATCCGTCCATCCGATACGCTGTCGATTACGAACACCATGGATATGATGGCGTATTTGAACCGGGCATGTGTGTCTGCGTGGAAAGTTATATTGGACGACATGGCGGTGGCGAAGGCGTCAAACTTGAGGACCAATATGTGATCACCGAAACAGGATACGAAAAGCTATCTGCTTACCCCTATGATGCGCGATTGCTGGGCAAAGCTTAAATAAAATGCCGCGCGGTTTTCCTCCCGCCCGCGCGGCACCATCGCGCCCCTAAGAGGCGATGGCCGACCCACACTTGTAAGTGCTGTCGGAAACTGACGCCGTGAATTCGCACGGTTTCAGTTCTTTGACAAGCTACGATTTGTTGAATGGAAAAGTTTCACGATGCCGGGATAAAATTATTCAGCGTTATTAACCGCACCTTCCTTCGAGCCATCCGTATACATATACGGATGTTGAACCGGCTGTTTGACGGCGAACGCAAAACGGTTCGCAATGTCTAAATAGCCGCGAAACAATGTGTGATCATTGGCGGCCAAAAACTGTTGTTTCCGCTCTTGGTATAAATTGGGCAAATCATACCAAGCAAGTTGCGGATTTGCATGATGTACAATGTGAAGGTTGTTGTTGAGGTATAACAACCCGACAACCGGATTAGTCTCCACGATAGCTGTCCGTGCCCCAACATTTTCAGCCGCTTGGTGTTCCGCATAGGAACGCATAGCGATGATCGACAATGAGGGATAAACGACACCAAGGAAATAGATCCACAACGGCATCTGAAACACGTATGAAACGATTGCTAGAACCACAATCAAACCAGGAATATGCAGCGCCCAAGCCAGACGAATGCCAGGTTCATTTGCAACAACACGTTGCACTTCAGTGCGCCCAAACCCAATAATGGAGAGCAAAGGTCCAATCAGCAACCTGCCAACGAATGTATTGTTGACGGCAAAAACGACCTTCCAAAATTTTGGTTTGTTCCGCACATTTGCTTCCGGCCAAAAATAGCTTTCGGGATCTTCGTATGGGTCGGTAAGATGAATATCGTTATGGTGTTTCAAATGTAAATCACGATAACGGCGATAGGGAAAGACAACCGCCAACGGCAGAGAAACCAGCAGTTCATTCAAGGCCGCAGACTTTGTCGGATGCCCATGGATAGTTTCATGCTGAAGTGAGCTGTGGAACGCCGCTAAGACCGGAAGAGCAATGCAGACAAACCAAAATGGAGTTTGCCACAACATCCCTATACCGAACCAAGCCCCGTAGCAGCAAAGGATCAACACAAAAGTGAGCAGTTCGAACTTCCGCAAAATCATTCCAAACCCAAAGGACCATCGATGATTGAACTTGACGCCCAATTCGCCAAATGTGCAATAGTTTTTTGCATGCCTATGCAAAGATTGCACATGCGCCTCATGACATATAAAGAAATGCTTATGTGACAATCGACTTGGGTGTTTTTTATGGCAAAACCGCTTGCAGACCTCCTGACGCAAAAAAATGTGTTGCTCGCGGACGGTGCGACAGGAACAAATTTCTTCAACATGGGCCTCCTATCTGGCGATGCGCCAGAACTGTGGAACGAAGATGAACCTGAAAAAGTAGCCACCCTCCACCGCCGATTTATTGAATCCGGTGCAGATATCATTCTCACCAACACATTTGGTGGCAATAGAAACCGCTTGAAACTTCACAAAGCCCAAGACCGCGCTCGAGAGTTAAACGAGAAAGCCGCCAAAATTGCGCGCATCGAAGCCGACAAGGCAGATAAAACAGTATTGGTAGCAGGCTCAGTCGGACCAACAGGGGAATTATTTGAGCCCCTTGGCGAACTCACCCATGAATCCGCAGTAGAATCTTTCACTGAGCAAATGCTTGGCTTAAAAGATGGCGGTGCTGACGTGCTTTGGATTGAAACCATGTCCGCCCGCGAAGAAATCGAGGCCGCATCTGAAGCTGCGCGCAATACGGGTATGGAATATGTGTTCACTGCGAGTTTCGATACGGCAGGACGCACCATGATGGGAATTCCACCAGCTGAATTAATCGACATCGCAGCAAAAATGGAGCCTTCACCTTGCGCAGTTGGGGCAAATTGCGGCGTGGGGGCAACCGACTTATTGTTTTCAGTGCTGGATATGACAGCAGCTCCAAAGGCCAACATTGCCGTTGTGGCCAAAGCAAATTGTGGCGTGCCTCGCATTTCCGGTGATCAGGTTATTTACACGGGCACTCCGGAATTGATGGGCGACTACGCTAAATTAGCTATGGATGCTGGTGCAACTATTATTGGCGGTTGCTGCGGCACCTCGTTCGAGCACCTTGCAGCTATGCGTGTGGCAATCGATGAACACACAAAAGGTGAACGCCCTGCTCTTGATGAAGTGGTCGCCAAGACAGGCGAACTTGTGAACCAGATTTCAAAAGCGGGCATCGACGGAGACAGCACGAGTTCTTCACGACGCAGAGGCCGCAAACGCGGGTAACGGATTAAATATAAGCAGCCATGTGAAAAGCCTGATGATCTGGTACGTACACATATTCAGTTCCAATCGGGCAAGATTTTCGAGCCAAACAACTGCCACTCCTGCATGCATATCCTATGTCGCTGCGCACGTGGGATTTGCAGCTTAGATAATCATATCCCTCAGCGTTAAACGCACCAATAGGGCATGTGATTAAGCAAGGTTTCTCAACACATCTATCGCACGGATGCCAATCTACAAGTTTGGTTTCAAACTCAATCTCAACATCAAACATTAATGCGCCACGAAAGGCTGTCCAAAGTCCGTATTCAGGGTGAATGAACAAGCCAATCGGTGATTGTCGCATACCAGTTGCTTCACCAGCCCATCTTTGGAAAGGCCAAGTTTTCTCGCCAAAAGGAAACCTTAATTCGGCATTGAGTTCCAAAGCCACAGGTCGCAATGACGTTTCTGTCCACCGGTCCAAAGCATTCTTTTGACCATCAGAAAACTCATCAGAGGTCGCAAACGCAGCCCAAAGACTGCTGCCAATGTTTCCCACCAACAAACCAGCCACACCATCTTCATCGCGAAACCATCCGAATGGCAAAAGACCAAAAGGCGCGAGCAATGTTCGCGCCTCATTTTGCAAAATATCTGCTTTTCGTTCAAAATTTGAGGTCATACAGACTCAGTCACTTATCGCATTTTCGAGAGCGATCTTGCCATGCGAACCAGTTGAACAAAAGCACTGCGATAGCCGAATTTGTCTTCGCCTTTGGCTTTGTTGGCCATATCTGCGATTTCTTCATAAGACATATCGTACAGCGCAGCTGTGCCTCGCAGTTTTTGCCCAAACGCTGCAACAGCAGTCGCGAAATTCACGTCTTGTGAAACACCAACAGTATCCTGCACTTCGGCGGGACCAGCCATATTCAAAGGCGTCGACAACAATTTGCTCTTACTCTCGTTCGGCAATTTGTAACGCATTTTCAAAAAACCAATCTCACCATATGGGTTTTCCACAGCAGCCGATTTGGCATCCCCGTAACGCAGCGGATCAACCAGTACAGCAGGGCTTCCCACAGGGGTCAGTTCATAAATCGCAGTCACGGAATGACCGGCGCCAATATCGCCCGCATCCACCTTATCATTGTTGAAGTCTTCGCGTTTTAAAGCGCGGGTTTCATACCCAATCAAACGATATTCAGCGATCTTGTTCGGGTCAAATTCAACTTGAATTTTCACGTCTTTGGCGATGGGAAACAGTGTTCCGCCGGATTCATCAACCAGCGCTTTCTGCGCTTCTGCCAATGTGTCGATATAGGCCGCCTGTCCGTTTCCGTTTTGGGCCAAAGATTGCATGAGCGTGTCATTGATATTGCCTTTGCCAAATCCGAAGACGGATAGGAACACACCAGACTTTCGTTTCTTGGCGATGAAGTCTTTCAACTGGTTCGGGTCAGAAATCCCCACATTAAAATCACCGTCGGTCGCCAACATAACGCGGTTCACACCGTCTTTAACGAAGTTCTGTTCGGCCAAACGGTAGGCTTGCTTAATGCCCTGTGCACCAGCTGTTGAACCACCAGCTTTCAAGTTTTCCAGCGCGTTGACGATAGCTGTTCGGTTAGATGCTTCAGTAGGTTCCAAAATCGTCGCTGAACGTCCGGCATAAGTCACAATCGAAACTTTATCCGTTGGATTCAATTTCTGAAGCAGAAGACGGAACGACTTGATCAACAATGGCAATTTATCAGGTGACCCCATCGAACCGGACACATCGAGCAAGAACACAAGGTTCGCAGCTGGTTGTTCTCCGGCTTCAACATCAAACCCTTTAATGCCGATGTGCATAAGCTTTGTATGCTCATTCCAAGGCGTTGGCATAATCGTCACGCTTGGTTTGAACGGTTGCGCTTTTGTTTCCGGCAATGGATAAGAATACGGGAAATAGTTGACCAACTCTTCCACACGAACCATATCGGCGGGTGGTAGAATCCCATCAATGATGGATCGTCGAACCCGCGAATAGGACGCCGTATCCACATCAATCGAGAATGTGGATACAGGCTCATTCACAACCGACTTTACGCCATTGTTTTTGAATTCAGGGAAGCGTTCGTTATTGGCAGTTGATACGACAGGAACTGGTGCAGGTCTTACTATAACGACCCCATCTTGAACCATTGGTGCTGCAGTCGTTGCAACTCGACCAACACTTCTCTCTCGGAGTGCCTGCACTCCGGGTTGAGCGTTAGAAACTTCGGCAGCGGTGTCAGTCAAACTGTTTTGACCTGATGCAGTAAAATTTTCTGTTAAGGGTTTCTGTGCGGCCTGTTTAAATTTCTTAGTTGGCGCGGATGGCGTAGCCAATGGCTCTTTAGTACGACTATCTACGTCTTGTTTTGTGACTTCATCCAAACCAACTGAAACCGGATTTCCAGCTTCAAAACTGTCAAAGGCAATCACGCCCACAATCGGCGCCAACATAACACCAGCAACGGCAGCCATTGCGGCAGGTTTCATATCCCAGATAGGTTTTAAAATCGAATTCATAAGTCCACTCCAAATTGTGTTCAGTATGGAGGTAGGACGTGTCTCGGTTTTAATTCCTTGGGTCACTGTTAATTTTTTTTGCAATTGGGTTTCTTCAAAAGCATCAATCGCCGCGTTCATCGCGGTTTCTTTTGCCACATCACGAGGTGCAGGTGCTTTCAGGTTACCGAGTTTTTTCAGGTCATCATCAATCATATCAGTTTCCAACCTTCTCTTCTTCCAAGAGCAGAACTTTCAGCCGCTTTTTCGCGTCATGGATGTTTGAGGCAATCGTGCCTTCCGCGCATTCCAAAGCGGACGCTGCATCTGCATGGCTCAGCCCCTCTCCGAACACCAAAAGAAGACAATCACGTTGTCGATCAGGCAATTTTCGCACGGCACGCCAAAGCATCTCCGTCTCATCATCTTCAACAGCTTCAGGCGCTTGAACATCAAGACGAGAGGGCTCAACCGCCCAAGCCTCCAGCTTCTTTGTGCGAGACGCGTTCTTACGGTGATGATCTCGCGTGGCGTTTAAAACCACCCGATAAAGCCAAGTCGAGAACTTGGATTGCCCGTGAAAGCTTTGCAGGGTTTTGCCCAAACGCACACAAACATCTTGGGCAATGTCTTCCGCATCTTCGCGATTACCACAATATTTCCACGCCACACGAAACATAGTGTCGTAATGACGCGAAATCAGCGCAGCAAAGGCCGCCCGATCTCCATCAATCGCACGCTGAACCAGCATTTCATTTCCAACATCTTCTTTCATATTCAGATGTTAGACGAAACCAATTGGATTTTCCTTGGGTGTTTTTGAAAAAGATTCAAAATACCACCGCACTCAGCTTTTTATTGCTGAACGCCAGACCTCTTTGTGGATGAAGTCAGCGATAAGTTCATTGCCTTGAACTTCGCGGTTATGTGGTGCCCTGACCTCGCGCTTTCAGGAGAATGCGTCCGGCATAGAGTTCTTTTTCGCAGCTACAAATGCGTCCAATGCCTCACGGGTAGCCGGGTCCATTGCGGGCGACTCATGTTCGTTGATCCACTTTTCCGCTTTTTCACGGGCGCGTTCAGGCGCTGATTTAGATCCTTCAGCTTCCCACTGCTCAAACGAATTATTGTCGGCGATTTCAGAACGGAAGAAAGCAGTCTGGAAATTAGCTTGTGTGTGGGCCGCGCCCAGATAATGGCTGCCCTCGCCCAATCCAACTTCACGGATTGCATCAAGCGCCTGCCCGTTTTCGTCAATCGCAACGCCCTGCGCCATCTTTTGTTGAGCGGCCAGCTGGTCGCAATCCATCACGAATTTTTCAAAGGACGAAACAAGCCCGCCTTCCAGCCAACCTGCGGCATGGAGTGAGAAATTTACTCCGCCAAGCAGTGTCGCGTTCAATGTATTAGCGCTCTCATAAGCGGCCTGCGCATCTGGCAGTTTAGAACCAGTAAGTGAGCCACCTGAGCGGAACGGGATGTTGAATTTTCGCGCAAATTGCGCAGCACCGTACAACACTTGACTCGGTTCTGGCGTGCCAAATGCTGGTGCACCAGATTGCATGGAAATCGACGTGGCGAATGTTCCCATGATAACAGGTGCACCCGGGCGACAAAGCTGCGAAAATGCGATTGCTGCCTGCGCTTCGGCCAATACTTGGGTCAAGGTTCCAGCCACAGTCACGGGCGACATTGCGCCACCCACAATAAATGGTGAAATAATACAGGCCTGATTGGCGCGCGCATAAACTTTCAACGCACCCAACATCGTATCATCCATGACAAGTGGAGAGTTGATGTTGATCAAAGACGTGACAACACAATTGTTATCGACAAAGTCTTCACCAAACAGGATTTTTGACATTTCAACAGTGTCGGCGGCGCGCTCGGGCGCAGTGACAGATCCCATATAAGGTTTGTCCGACAGCGTCATGTGGGCGTGAACCATATCAAGGTGGCGTTTGTTCACCGCCACATCACTTGGTTCAACAACAGTACCACCACTGTGGTGCATAGCTGGAGCCGCATAGGCCATTTTTACGATATTGCGGAAGTCTTCCATCGTACCATACCGGCGTTCACCATCCAGCGCGCGTACAAATGGAGGACCGTAAACAGGGGCAAACACAGTGCCCTTTCCGCCAATTTCCACACTGCGTTCAGGATTGCGCGCATGTTGCGTGAAAGTGGAAGGTGCTGTCTTCATCAACTCACGGCAAAGACCTTTTGGAAAATGAACCCGTTCGCCTTGAACATCGGCACCGGCATCTTTCCACATCGCCAAAGCTTCGGCATCATCGCGGAACTCGACGCCAACTTCTTCCAACACGATGTCGGCGTTACGCTCGATGATATCCATCGCTTCATCATCAAGAATTTCGTATTCTTTGATTTTGCGGGTGATATACGGGAATGAAGCCACTTTTGCATTTGTTCTTGACGCGCGACGAGCTGCTGCTCCACCGCCTGCTCTGCCGCTGCGGCTACGTCGTCCTGTTTCAGTTTCGCTCATAAATATTACTCCGGAACGAAAGACTGCGCTTCGTAAAAACGCTTATTGATGGCAATATCCTGCCAGCGACACTGAAACAACTGCCTGCAAGCGAAACCTACTGTCGCACACACGACGACGACACCTGCCCGTGTTTATTTTTTTTGGCGAAATTCTTGATGACACCCTTTGCAAGTGCCTGCAATTTGCAAGAACACAGGTTGGATCTCTGATTTTGATGATGCGTCATCGCTCATTTGTGCAAGTTGTGCTGATGCAGTTTCAAGCAAATTGGCAATCTTTTGAAATTCTTCTGGACGCTCCCAAATGGCGGGGATGGCTTCGCTCGGCCCCTGAATACTGCCTTCTGGAAACAGTTCGCCCATTTCAGAAGCATGTTTGTTCAATACAAGAGCGCTCCTCTTTAGTTTTACGCGCGCAGTATCCACATTTGCCCAATCCAACTTGGCAATTGATTTCGTGGCCGCAGCGATCTCCTTCATCGCCATCATGCGTTCTTTTACAATGCCAGTTGCCCCTGAATGGGCCAATGCAACGCCAGCGACAAAAACACTTATCGAAGCCGCAAGAAATACCTTTTTCATGATCAATCCCTAGTTCAACAAGAGCATGGCAGCCATGACTACCATGGCTAAATCTTCTGTCAGAGTGACGGTGGAAAGCGGCACAGACAAAATACTGCCCATACATGGGCAATCAATATCCAGCCCTCTGCGCAGCGCGGACAATACGCCCAACGTTCCAAAAGTGAAGACAAGAATTGTCACCCAATAGGTAATGTTGGGTTGGATGAATGCCAAATAAGCTAAGCCAAGGCCCAACTCTATGAAGGGGTAGACCAGCGCGTAATTGCTAACTTTGCGTGCCAACAAATCATACATGGTGAAACCGCGCCGAAATCCCTTCAAATTAAAAATCTTCAATAAAGCGAAAATCACCAAAAACACGCCCATGAACCCATGCATAAACGTTGTCATGGTGATTTCACCGCTGCCACTTGCAATCGCAAAACCTGCACATGCAGATACGACCGTCAGGCTAAACAACGGCATGTAATCCGACAGCGAATTACCCCGCCCTTCTTGGCGCACATAAATTCCAGAATCATTCATTGGTACGACCTCTATTGATCTCTAAGAATGTGAAAACGAGTTTTCAAAAACAAGGTCATAGCTACTACTTCCAGCACCAAACTCCAACAAACAAGATAAATGCACCAAAATGGTCGCAATCGTTGTTTCTGAGGTCGCTTTAGAAAGCATTGATGTTTATTGTGCATAGGTAGGATTCAGACAACCAAATCGGTCGTTTGCTGGAGGTTTATGCACATGTCCGAAGAACCAGAAATTGTTCTTTCCGAACTCACCACTGAAGAACTTGTCTTGCAGATGCATGACGATCTTTACGACGGCCTTAAAGAGGAGATCGAAGAAGGCACGAACATCCTACTTTCACGCGATTGGGAACCCTACAAAGTTCTGACCGAAGCTCTTGTCGAGGGCATGCGCATCGTTGGCGAAGATTTCCGTGATGGCATATTGTTCGTACCGGAAGTTCTGCTGTCAGCAAATGCGATGAAAGCGGGCATGACAATTCTGCGCCCTCTCTTGGCAGCAACGGGTGCTCCCAAACAAGGCACGTTGGTGATTGGCACCGTTAAAGGTGACATTCACGACATTGGTAAAAACCTTGTGGGCATGATGATGGAAGGCGCTGGTTTCGACGTGGTCGACATCGGCATCAACAATCCCGTCGAGAATTATCTCGAAGCAATCGAAGAGCACAAGCCAGATCTGCTTGGAATGTCCGCGCTTCTCACAACCACAATGCCTTATATGAAGGTCGTTATCGACACACTCATCGAAAAAGGTATGCGTGATGACTACACTGTTCTGGTTGGCGGCGCACCGCTCAACGAAGAATTTGGTGCAGCCATTGGTGCTGATGCCTATTGTCGTGACGCGGCTGTGGCCGTTGAGACTGCAAAAGAATATATGTCGCGCAAACACAACCAACGCGTCTAGGTCTTTGCAAGAAAATCAAATTCCAAGGCGCCTTCTGGCGCCTTTTTTGTTATAAACGCCATAGTTAGAGGAAAACTATGAATCAGTTTGCAAACAATAATTCAAAGGTTCGCGTTATTGCGTGTGGTGCATTGGCCCGCGAAATACTGACTGTTTGCGACACAAATAAACTTGGTCATATCGATCTGACTTGCCTGCCCGCAATTCTGCACAATCACCCTGAAAAAATTCCAGATGCGGTGGATAAAGCGATCCTATCTGCAAAGGCAGAAGGCTTTGAAAACATATTCATTGCCTACGCAGATTGCGGCACTGGCGGATTGTTAGATACAGTTTGCGAGAAACATGACGTAGAACGCATCGCAGGGCCCCATTGTTATTCTTTCTTTTGGGGAAATGAAGCGTTTGAGGCTCGTGATGAAGACGACATTTACACGTTCTTTTTGACAGATTTCCTCGCGCGTCAGTTCAAAGCGTTTATGATCGACCCGCTGAAATTGGACAAACATCCCGAACTTATTGAAATGATGTTCGGGCGTTATAAAAAGCTTGTCTATCTCGAACAATTGCATGACGAAGAACTGGAACAAAAGGCGCGTGACGCAGCCCATTTTCTCGGGCTTCAATATGAAAAACGCGTCACCGGATACGGCGACTTAACGCCTGCTCTCACACAACTCGGTTGACCAGCCCTCTCCAGTTGCCCAAACTTTGTGTATGGGAGAAAAATAATGGATCAATTTGATTATATCGTTGTCGGCGGCGGCTCTGGCGGGTGTGTTGTATCAAGCAGGTTGAGCGAAGACCCGAACGTCACGGTTTGTTTGATCGAGGCTGGTGGCGAAGGTAAAAACCTGATCAGCCGCGTTCCTGCGGGTGTTGCTGCAATTTTGCCCACTCCCATTTTAAACTGGTCCTACAAACCCAAAGGCTCCAAGGGGTTGAATGGGCGCCGTGGTTATCAACCGCGAGGCAAAGCGCTCGGCGGCTCCAGCGTCATCAACGCCATGCTCTACGTACGCGGTCATCAAAGCGATTACGATGAATGGCGCGATCTTGGAAACCCCGGTTGGGGTTGGAAAGACGTGCTTCCCTATTTCAAAAAATCAGAAGGTAATACACGTGGAGCAGATGAACTGCACGGTGCAGACGGTCCACTTAGCGTTACCGATGGACAGGCCAATCACGAGATTGCCGATGCATTTCTGGAAGCGGGACGCCAGACACAAGTCAACATCAACGATGACTTCAATGGCCCAACTCAAGAAGGTATAGGCAAATATCAGGTTACTCAAAAAAATGGCGAGCGGTGCAGTGCAGCGGCTGCTTACATCCATCCTCACATGGATCGACCCAATCTCACGATCTACACCGGAACAACGGCCCATAAGATTTTATTTGAAGGCAATAAAGCCTCCGGCGTAAAATTGGGCGGAAAACACAAGGGCAAAATAACAGCGACAAAAGAAATCATACTTGCTGGCGGTGCTTTCAATTCCCCTCACCTTTTGATGCTGTCAGGCATCGGCCCCGCTGAGCATTTAATGGACCACGGCATTAAAGTCATTCACGACAGTCCTGAAGTCGGCGAAAACCTGCAAGACCACATCGACTACATCACAGCCTATAAATCCGCACGAAAAGACACGTTCGGCATGTCTCTCAGTGGCACAGTCGATATTATCAGAGGCATTTTTGAATGGCGTAAAAAGCGCACGGGCAAATTGACAACAACATTCGCTGAAGCTGGCGGTTTTGTGAAATCGGAAAACACGCTCGACAAACCTGATCTTCAATATCATTTCGTTGTAGGCATCTTGGACGACCACAATCGAAAACTCCATTTGGGCCACGGCTTTTCCTGTCATATCTGTGTGTTGCGCCCCAAGAGCAGAGGGTATGTGCGCCTCGAAGATGCGAACCCAAACAACAAACCTGTTGTACAGATGAACTTTCTTGAAGAACGCGAAGATATGGATTTGCTTCTCAAAGGGTTTCACCAAATGCGCCAATTACTGGAGGCGCCTGCTCTCGCTTCATGGAGAAAAAAAGAACTCTATACAGCAGGCGTCTATGATGACGCTAAGCTGGAACAAATCATCCGCGATCGCGCCGACACAGTGTATCACCCCGTTGGAACCTGCCGAATGGGAGCAGATAAGGTGGCGGTTGTGGACCCGGAATTGCGCGTCAATGGTGTTGAAGGTCTTCGCATTGCTGATGCATCAATTATGCCCCGCATTATTGGTGGAAACACCAACGCACCGACGATAATGATTGGGGAAAAATGTGCTGATATGATAAAAACTACATAAAATGCAGCAGGTCGTTTTTTGAATTGAAACACGTCGTACTTATATAAGTACAATAAGATAAATGCGCGCATCTTGCGATTTGACAATCAGTTAGGCATCAGCCCATGGCACAGTTACAAATAGTCTATTGGCGGGATATTCCAGCCCAAGTCATGGTGAAAGCCGGACGTCGCAATCAGGCTAAACGCGAACTCTCTTTACGCTTCACAGAAGCCATTGATATGGCCGCCATGCGTGATGGCGCAGCTGAAACTGACGAATACTTGGCTGAATGGCGTCGTGGCGACGCAGTTGATGTTGGCGACGATCTCGAAGCTGAAGCTGATTCTGCAATGGAAAAAATCGAAAATGACTATGACAAAGAACGTCTTGTTGCTTTGGTGAAAAACGGAGGTCGTGAAGCATGACTAAAATCAATGCCTCAATGGAAGTCTCCGCCAAGCATGTTCACGATGCCAAACTGAACGTAGGCATGTTACCCACTGGCACGCGCGTCTATGTAACCGATGTGGGTGTCGATCCAGTTGCTGAAATCGTTTCGGCCTGCCAAAAAATCACGGATATGGGATACATAGCTGTACCCCACATTCCAGCGCGCCGCATTGAAAGCGAAAGCGCTTTGGAATCGCGCCTTTCTGGTCTCGTCAACGACGCCGGTGTGAACGATATCCTGATCATTGCAGGCGAAGCTGACATTCAAATGGGGCCTTACAGCCAGAGCCTGGAAATCTTGCAAACTGGTTTGGTCGACAAGCTCGGCATCAAACATGTCGGGCTCGGTGGTCATCCGGAAGGCAATCCCGCTTATGCAGGGCAAGATGTCATGGAAGTGCTGTGCAACAAAATGAGTTTTGGAAACAACAGCGATGCCGAATTCCGCATCGTGACCCAATTCGGTTTTGACGGTACTAAATTTATCCAATGGGCCAAAGATGTGAAGGCTGCAGGTATTGACGCTCCAATTCATTTGGGTGTCGCAGGACCAGCAAAAATTACGACTCTGATCAAATACGCAGCTATGTGCGGTGTTGGGAACTCTTTGAATTTCTTCAAGAAACGCACCAGCGCCATTGCTCAATTGGCCACCAAACATTCACCGGAAGATGTCGTGGGGCCTATTGAACAGGTATGGGCAACAGGCGAAACTAACATCACTCAAATCCATGTGTTTCCGTTTGGTGGATTGCAAGCTTCAGCCACATGGTTGATTGAACGCGGTAGTTACGATTTTTCCAACCCAATCCAAGCGGCACATGCTTAGTATTATCCAACCAATGCAGGACGGAACTGTCCGTCTTCCTCGCTTGGAAATTCTGCACTGAAGGCACGAATAGCGTCTGCTGCAAGATCGACGCGATTCAGTGTGTAAATGTGGATGCTGTCCACATCGTTTTGCGCCAGATTGCGTACCTGTTCTTCAATGATTGAACGCGAGAGGTTGGTTTTCTTTGCGTTGTCATCGCCTGTTGAATCATAGAGAGATTCAAATCTCGGTGGTACAGATGCACCACATTTTTCAGAAAACCGCTGCACCGCTGAAAAGCTTGAAATTGGCATAATGCCAGGCACCAATTCCATGGAAATACCCGCTGCCACGACTTGATCGCGAAACTGATAAAACAGATCGTTTTCGAAGAAATATTGAGTGATTGCCCGATCAGCACCCGCCTCCTGTTTTCGTTTCAAAACCTCCAGATCTGCAGCAAACGACTGCGCTTTGGGGTGTTTTTCAGGATAAGCTGACACAGAAACCTCAAAACCAAAGCGCAATTTTAACTCAAGAACCGCATCAGCAACCGAAGCAAAACCAGCAAGCGAACCATCGCGATTCGCACCATCATCTCCGCGCACCAAAACGATATGATTAACCCCGTGACTGGAAAGCTCTTCTGCGAACTGAAACAACCCGGCTTGGTCAAATTGGCTGAGTGCCAAGTGGCAAGCTGTGGGAACCCCATTCAATTTCTGCAGTTGAACAGCCCAGTCAGAACTGTTCTCACCACCTTCACCACCAGCCCCGAAAGTGACTGTTTGGAACCGTGGCGCAAACCGACGCAGCGCATGGGCACCTGTCATCAAAGCGCGTTCTGACACCAAATTTTTGGGTGGGAAGAACTCCAGACTAATGGAACCAGAAAGCATTTTTTGTCTCCAAAACATATCAGTTGAACAATTTTTAAAGCGACAACAAATGTCGCTTTAAAAACATATACCATTAAATTAGATTCATCAAGCTTGATATAAAGATTTCTTTATGTGATAAACCGTCAACTCACAACACGAGTAAAACTGCGCCCTGCAAATGTCGCTTTTGACGCTTCCATGGCTGCATTCTGCAGTCACTAATGTGACAACAACCCCTTTATTGCCCTTCACCTTGGGCACCTTTTGGAGACCTGAAACCAGTGACCAGAACAATCGTTGCCTCCGCCACAAAAGAAGTCGTGATCGGCTTTGAACAGAAGTTTTGTGTGATTGGAGAAAGAATCAACCCAACTGGCCGCAAAAAACTAGCCGCAGAAATGCAGGCTGGCAATTTTGATACTGTGAAAGCCGATGCATTGGCTCAAGTCGCAGCTGGTGCAACCATGTTGGACGTGAATGCGGGTGTGACGTCGGTTGATCCGAATGCGACAGAGCCAGCCTTGATGGTTCAGACTTTGGAAATCGTTCAAGAGCTGGTTGATGTTCCATTGTCCATCGATTCGTCTGTATCTGCCGCTATTGAAGCGGGCCTTAAAGTCGCAAAAGGCCGCCCGCTGGTGAACTCCGTCACAGGTGAAGAAGAAAAGCTCGAAGCGATCCTGCCACTCATCAAACAATATGATGTGCCTGTGGTTGCGATCTCCAACGATGAGACAGGCATTTCTGAAGACCCTGATGTGCGTTTTGAAGTGGCCAAAAAGATCGTTGAACGCGCCGCAGATTTCGGAATTCCCGCTCACGATATTGTTGTTGACCCATTGGTGATGCCAATTGGCGCCATGGGTACGGCTGGCAAACAGGTTTTTGCTCTTGTGCGCCGCTTGCGCGAAGAACTCGGCGTGAACACCACATGCGGCCTGTCGAACATCTCATTCGGCTTGCCCCACCGCCACGGCATCAACGCAGCATTCATCCCCATGTGCATCGCATCCGGCATGACATCGGCCATCATGAACCCTTGTCGCCCACAAGAAATGGAAATGGTTCACGCCGGCAACGTGCTTGCAGGCAATGACGCCGACTGCACCGACTGGATCATGAACTATAAAAACCACACCGCAGCCGCAGGAACAGCCCCAACAGCTGCACCAGCAAGTGGCGGCAGTCGCCGCCGCGGTGGTCGCGCAGCGCGGACGGGTTAAATTGAAACTAGAAGACGCCGAGAAAATAGTTAGGATTTTGCAACACAGAATTCCGAACTATACGACGACCATCGAGCTCTTTGATGGCGAGCAACTGGAAATTGGTGATTTCGAAATCAATTTCAACATTGGTGAGAACTTCGGACATTTAACATGGACTTCATCAACAAGCTTTGAACTTATCGATGTGACCGATATCTGTAAAATCATAGATACTGAAACTGGAAAAGTGATAGTTTCAGTCGATTTAGACGATTTTGACCCAATTGAAGTGAAACCGCCAAATGAGCACTGATCCCCTCGTCGTCTTCACCCCATCTGGCAAACGCGGTCATTTCCCCGTTGGCACGCCAATCCTCGACGCGGCTCGTGAGCTTGGTGTCTATGTGGAATCTGTTTGCGGTGGGCGCGGAATTTGCGGTCGTTGTCAGGTCGCACCTGAATTCGGTCATTTCGCCAAACACGGCATTGAATCAAAGGCCGAAGCGGTGTCCGATTGGACATCTAAAGAAACCCGCTACACCGAGAAGCGTGGCGATCTGCCCGAAGGTCGCCGCCTGTCTTGCTCGGCAACCGTTAAAGGCCCGTTGATTGTCGATATTCCAGCCGACACAGTGGTGAACCAACAAGTCGTACGCAAAGCTGCAGACACGCGCGTGATCGAACGCAACCCTGCTGTTCAATTGTGTTATGTCGAAGTCGAAGAACCAGATATGCACAAACCACTCGGTGATCTTGATCGCGTAAAAGCAGCCTTAGAACGCGATTGGGGTTTGACTGATGTTCTGGTCTCCCAACAAATTCTTCCTATCGTTCAACAAGTTCTGCGCAAAGGAAAGTGGGCCGTCACCGTCGCGATCCATCAGGATTTAGAATCGTCACGCCCGACCATGATCGCAATCTATCCCGGTCTGAAAAACGAAGCCTATGGCATCGCCTGTGACATTGGCTCCACGACAATTGCCATGCATCTGTCGTCGTTGTTATCAGGCCGAACTCTGGCATCATCGGGCACATCGAACCCACAAATCCGTTTCGGCGAAGATGTCATGAGCCGCGTATCTTATGTCATGATGAACCCGGACGGTCGTGAAGCCATGACGAAGGCCGTACGCACTGCGGTCAATGGTCTGATTCAAAACGTCTGTTCGGAAGCAGGCGTTGACCCTGAAGATATTCTCGACAGTGTGTTTGTTGGCAACCCAATCATGCACCACCTCTTCTTGGGCATAGACCCAACCGAACTTGGTGGTGCGCCATTCGCACTAGCAGTCTCCGGCGCAGTGCACACATGGGCAACCGAACTTGACCTTCACATGAACGAAGGCACCCGCGTTTACATTATCCCCTGTATTGCAGGTCATGTGGGCGCAGACGCTGCCGCAGCCACCCTTTCGGAAGCGCCACACAAAGAAAGCGAACTTTCACTCTTGGTGGATGTGGGAACAAACGCCGAAATCGTATTGGGCCATGAAGCTCACACGCTTGCGTGTTCCTCTCCAACAGGCCCAGCATTCGAAGGCGCGGAAATTTCTTGCGGGCAAAGGGCTGCACCCGGTGCAATCGAGCGCGTACGGATCGACCCAGTGACACTTGAACCGCGCATCAGAATTATTGGTGCCGAAATGTGGTCTGACGAACCGGGCTTTGCGGAAGCATCAAAAGCAACTGGTGTAACAGGCATTTGCGGCTCCGGCATTATCGAAGTCATCGGTGAGATGTTCCTTGCTGGCATCATCGACGAAGACGGTGTTCTCGACGGCAGCAAAGCGGCCGTGTCCGCACGCGTTTATGAAGACAATCGCACATTCTCCTACCGCCTTTGGAAAACCGAAGAAGGCCTCGACATCACCGTCAACCAAACCGATGTGCGCGCAATCCAAATGGCCAAAGCCGCCCTCTATGCGGGTGTAAAATTACTGATGGAAAAACACGCCACACCAACAGTTTCCAAGATCAGTTTGGCGGGTGCGTTTGGAACATTTATCGACCCTAAATATGCTTTGGTGATGGGCCTCATTCCTGATTGTGAGATCGAGAATGTGAAAGCCGTCGGCAATGCTGCCGGAACCGGCGCACGTATGGCATTGCTCAACCGCACACATCGTCGGGAGATCGAAGAGACCGTTCAAAATATCGATAAGATCGAAACGGCCTTGGAACCTAAGTTCCAAGAGCATTTCGTCAACGCTATGGCCTTCCCAAACAAAGTGGACAAATTCCCGCGCCTTGAAGCCGAAGTAAAGCTCCCTGAACGCAGCGCGGGCGCAAACGAATCAGGAGCCGCTCCAAGACGACGTGGTGGGCGCAGACGGAGCTAATAGCCTCGCTCCAACCTATAAGACTACGCGTCTCGTGGCGGACGAATGAACCATGCCAGAAGCATAATCATTGCAATGATTGCGATTGGCGCAATGGAAATATATGGATTCAACAAGGACACGCCTGCGGCTGCTGCCCACAGAATGGAAACAAACGCTTCACACAATGTGGCCGCTTTAGACGACACTTGTCTACGGCGGAACAAGCTGCGTTGGGATTGACTGCGGAACCACAATTGAATGGTGACCGCACAGACAGAAGCGAACACCACACCCAGCACCATGGCCAAAACGACTTTCCAAGAGAAGAATGAAAGCACAATCACAAATGGAATCAAGATAATCCCAATCACGCTCAACACGGCTTCCACTTTCGCCCGCAAGACAGTTCTGGGTGCGATAGGTGATGTGTCGATGAGCTCGTGAGCGTCCTCGCCTGAAATGGTGATCCATGCCAATCCGCCAGCCAACTGGCCAGCCGCCATAACAACCACGGGAACAATAACGTAGAAAATACCGTCGCCCTGCCCGTAGTTGAACCACAGCATAAACGCTGGTGGTAGAAGATATAAAATTTGTTGTAATGACTGTGAGATCAACCACGGATCGCGCTTCAACAAAGTCCATTCTTTACGGCGAAGGACGGCGCGTAAGCTCGACTTTGCGCGAAAGCCTGCAAATGGCTTCGCTTTGGCTTGCACTTCACTGGCACCAGCCGCAGCCAAAACATCTTCGGCGAAGCGGCGTGCGGAAAAATGCGTCACTGCGAAGAAGACAATCCCACAACCCGCAACAATAGCAAGAGCAGCCCAGCCATGACCCATTGCCGCATTGGAGAAAACCCAAGCAGCGCTTGCAATATCTGGCGATGCGGCGACCGTTTCTGACGACATGAAAAAGCTCAAACGACCAAAGCCTTGGCCAAACATGATTGCAATAATTTGCAACACAATCACAAACCCCGCTCCCACAATGGCCGCAACGATCTGCGCAATCAGGCGTGTGCGAGACATACCAACCCAACGGAACAAGCCAAGAGTAAGAAGAGTGGACAGTGACGTTGCCAATAGGCCCAGAGCAATAAGAACCGCATAAGCTGCAATCCAATGTATACCGTCCAACACCATTAAAACATTGATGACGGGTGACGCAATGAACAGGGATAAAAGCACCGTTTGCAGGCCTAACACCATTGTGCGCACCTCAAACAAACGGTGAGATGGTGCAGGTGACGACAAAATCAAATCCAAATCTGATCGGGCGTAATAAGCCCGCGTGACAGATTCAATCGCTTGGCTAAACATCAACGAAAACAACAGTGCCAACGAACCTGAAATGATGAGCAATAATTGCTTGTTCACCACCAACCCAGCGCTTGTGACCGGCTGTAGAAGAAAAGCAACAAACCAGTGTGCACCAATGATGAGGCCCAACAAGATTAAAGCAACTGTGATAATGCGATGCGGCTTTCCGCCTGTCATCATGGACGCAAAATCACGCCACATCAGCCGTGCTTCATGGGCAGCAAACCACGATGTGGATTGGGAACGGCTTTTGCGACGCGCGTAAGCGTTGCTTAGTTCGACAACAAAGCTCATGCCGCTAAACCTTGTGCATCAGCACTTTCACCTTCGACAAGTTCTAAAAACACTTCTTCTAGCGTTGAAGATTTATTGCCCGAGCGACCTTTTAATTCTTCGAACGTGCCTTCTGCAATCAAACGACCATTGGCAATCACACCAATGCGTTCCGCCATACGTTCCGCAACTTCCAGAATGTGGGTCGTCATGATCACCGTTGTCCCCTTCTCCACACGAGAAAGAAGAACGTCTTTCACCTGACGGGCAGAACCGGCATCAAGACCGGTCAAAGGTTCATCCAGAATGATCAATTGCGGTTCGTGCACCAATGCCCCTGCAAGCGCCACCTTCTGACGCATACCTTTTGAAAATCCTCCACAACGTTCCGTTTGGTGGGCTTTCAACCCAAGCCATTCAATCAACTCTATGGATCGCGCTTCAGCAATCGATGGGTCAACGCCCCACAAACCAGAAACGAATTCCAGATATTCCATCGGCGTGAGTTTATCATAGATCATCGGTTCATCAGAAACCCACGCCACTTTGCGCCGTGCTTCGATTGGATCGTTCAACACATCGCTGCCAAACACCGAAATCTCACCTGCATCCGGCTGCAACAAACCTGCCACCATACGCAATGTAGTCGTTTTGCCAGCGCCATTCGGGCCCAGTAAAGCGTAGAACTCACCACCAAAAATTTTCAAATCCATCCCGTCAACAGCCGGACGGTCGAATGTCTTACAAAGTCCTTGAACCTTTAGCGCTAGTTCTTGAGTCATAATGTCTGCCCACAGTGTTTTTTCAAAATATAAGCGCGGCAACTTTCCAGCTCATGAAGCTGTTTGGTTAAAAAATTCACACTTTTGGGCACATCACAAATCTGACACCGCGCAAACTATTCACTTTGCGACATACAATTTCCATGATACCGCAGAATTTGAAGATTCATGCTGATGGGAGTTGAGCATGGAAATAATATCGTACCCTAACCAAAGTTCGAGCACACTCGACACCAAACAAGCGCTTTCGCCCAATGCGACCCGCAGTTTTGTGTTCTTCTTGGTACCCGATTTTTCAATGATTGCATTTGCAACTGCAATTGAAGCCCTGCGTTTGGCCAACCGTATGCTTACATACGACAGCTATAAATGGCGTTTGGCCTCTATAGATGGTGAAACTGTAAAAGCATCTAACGGCGTCGAAGTCTCCGTCAACACATCACTTGCAGATGAACGTAGAATGCTGTCGGGCAAAGATCGTCCTTCTATGGTGTTTGTGTGTTCAGGCGTAAATGTTGAAAAATACAACGAAAAATCTGTTCAAGGTTGGATTCGCGAAGAACACAATCGTGGCGTGTCCATTGGTGGTTTGTGTACTGGTGCGCACATCCTCGCATCAGCTGGCCTATTGGCAAATCGACGCTGTGCGATCCATTGGGAAAACTTGCCCGGCTTTTCTGAAGCATTTCCCAAGGCTGATGTTTATGCGGATTTGTTTGAAGTTGATGGCAACATTTATACCTGTGCAGGTGGCACCGCTGCCTTGGATATGATGCTCTCACTGATTGCTGAAGATCATGATGAAAGTTTGATCAATTCAATTTGCGAGCAAGCCCTCACCGACCGCGTGCGTGGTCCCCATGATAGACAAAGATTGCCGTTGAGAGCACGTCTCGGCGTTCAAAATGTACGGATTCTATCCATTATTGAAATGATGGAAGCAAACTTATCCGAACCTCTCACATTGGTTGAAATTGCCCAATATGCGGGGCTGTCGCGGCGTCAGGTAGAGCGACTGTTCCGACAAAATATGGGGCGTTCGCCTGCGCGTTATTATTTGGAAATCAGGTTAGATCGCGCTCGGCACTTATTGTTGCAATCGGCCCTTCCAGTGGTGGAAGTTGCCGTGGCATGTGGCTTTGTTTCCGCCTCACATTTTTCAAAATGTTACCGCGAACTTTACGGTCGTTCACCGCAACAAGAACGTGCAGAACGCCAAGCAGAACCTCTTGAGTAGCAATTGAGCCCTATAAACTAACTCATGCTGCGGACTTATCGCTTTTGCGTTTCATCAATTCTGGAATATCGGTCATTGGTTTTGGCATTTCGATCAAGAAGCCCTGCATCTCGTCACACCCTTCATCTTGTACCATTTTCAATTGAACATCGCTTTCAATGCCCTCTGCAGCGGTTTTGATGCCAAGGTTTCCAGCCAATCCAAGAATGGATCGCACAATTGAAAGGTCTTCTTCAGATTTTTCAGCAGCTTGAATAAAGCTCTTGTCGATTTTAACCTTGTCGAATGGAAAACGCACCAGATAAGACAAGGATGAATAGCCAGTACCAAAATCATCAAGAGAAATGGTCACGCCCAGTTTACGCAATTCGTTGAATAAATTGCGGGTCTTCTCCGGGTTTTCAATCAGAATAGATTCTGTAACTTCGAGTTCCAAACGCTTGGGATCAAGCTCAGATTTTTCCAACGCGTCCGTCACCTGTTTATAGATTACTTTGCTCATAATCTGACGCGCAGAAACGTTAACAGCCACACGATGAGGTTTTTCCCATTCAGCCGCATCTGCGCACGCACGCCGCAACACCCAGGAACCAATATCATTGATGAGACCGGTTTCTTCAGCCAACGGTATGAACGCGTCTGGTTGCATCAATCCATGTTTGGGATGATTCCAGCGGATCAGTGCTTCATACGTACTAGCTTCACCAGTCGATGTGCTGGCGAGAGCTTGATAGTGAAGCACAAATTCATCGTTACGAACCGCATGACGGAGATCAATTTCCAGTTCACGGCGCTTTCGCATCGCTTTGTCCATACCCGGCAAGAACATTTGGAGTGTATTTCCACCCTGCCCCTTGGCACGATAAAGGGCCAAATCCGCGTTGCGAATGATATCATCTCCGGAGGTCGGGCGGGTAGTGGCCATAGCCAAGCCAATGCAAGCCCCTATGCTAACTGTATGGCCTTGAATATTAAACGGTCGCGCAAGATCAATCAGCACTAGATCTGCAAGTTTTCTGGAATCTGTTTCAGACTTCCCCGAACGATGAAGAACCGCGAATTCATCGCCTCCAAATCGAGCAACCAAATCGTCTTTCTGAACCAACCCCTGCAGTCGGCTCGCGACTTCACGCAAAAGCATATCACCAGAACTGTGTCCCAAATTATCATTGAGCGCTTTGAAGTTATCCAGATCGATATACATAACTCCAAATGGTTGCCCGTCTTCGGCATTTCCAGACTTGGCAACGGAATTGTAAGCACCGCAGGTTTTTTCCAGTTCTTCAGAAAAACTATTTCGGTTTGGCAGATTTGTAATTTGGTCAAACCGCGCCAAATTATTTAACTTGTCTTGGGCGAATTTCCACTCTGTAACATCCGAAGCTGTTCCATTGAATCCGTTGAAAACACCTTCGTCATCAAACACGGGTTTCCCCATCAAGTTCCACCAACGGGCACCCTGTTTGGTATCGATCTGAACCATGTGATCGCGGAAAATAATACCCATTTCCAAACGCTGACGAAGCGGCTTACTTTTCAAATCAGAAGACTCTTTTGCCTGTGGCAAGGATACAAACTTCTCAAATTTCAAACCAATAAGCTCTTCTTCCGGCAAGCCAAGATTTTCACAAAAACGCTCGGATGGCATTGTAATCTTGCCGTGTTTATCAGTGTGCCACATCCAATCACTGGAAGAATATTCAAAATCTTTCAACAACATACCGATGGTCGAACGCTGGGAAGCTAACTCGATTTGGGAAACATGCTGCGCTACCCAATTTCGTCCATAGTCAGCTGCCATTCGAGAAATTGCGATTGCAAATGTGAGCAGCATGAAGAGACAGGCAAAAATTACTGGACCAAACATGAATGAAAAAGTAATGGCTGCACCAGTGGCTACAATCACGCAAAATAATGTGGCCGCACGAGGAATCATTGCCATAGCAAATGTGCCGCCCCCCATCATTCCTGCGCACATGCAGGTAATAAATATTTTTTGTTCGGTGGGCGCATCCAGCATAAACAAAATCGGCAGCGCAGCCCAGAAGCTAGCCAAAATTACCACATTAATCACAACACGGTTGGTAGACTTCCGGGGGCGCGCATCGCCTTTAATTTTGATCCGAAATCCGACACTCAACATACCCATGAAAACGATCAACAGGCCTACGAAAATCCAAATTGATAGGGTGAGCAAATTTTCAGGTGAATACAAAGCATAGGCCGTCACCGCGATGTTGATGGTATTCACCAACATCATAAGCGGCGTTGTCTTACGAACTGCTGCAACTTGGTGGCCGCGCAATTCATCAGCCATTTTTGAATTTGCCGAAAGTTGTTCAGCTGGATCGCCAACCATTTCGCCAAAAAAATCTAGCACTGATGATTTCTCAGCAGCAGCAACGGCTTGTTCAATCATTTCTCACCTCAACGTAGCAGCGACTAAGCTACAGATTCGGCTGAAAATACATTCCCGTACGTTAGCAAACTGTTAATTATACAATATAAAGAACCATTTAGGTATCAGCACGCAGACGTTCATTGGATGGATCAAACGGGCTTTCTTCAATAACTGTTGCATCAAACATTTGACCCAGAATTTTAATCTGCAATCCGTTACCAACAGCCTCTTGACCAGGTTTCACCATAGCAAGAGCAATACTCTTACCAGTCCGATACCCAAAACCGCCATGCGTAGCTCTGCCAATCAACTCCCCGTCTTTGTAAATCGCCTCCGAACCGCGGGCGTCCACATCAGTAACACCATGCACTTCCAGCGTGACAAATTTCCATTTGTCGCCGGCTTCATGTCGCTTGACTAAAGCCTCCTTACCCACAAATTCTTTTTCCAACTTGATGAACCGGTCCAACGCGGATTCAAAGGCAGAATATTCAATGGAGAGCTCTCGCGGGATCAAGCGATACGACTTCTCGATCGCCATAGCAGTCATGGCGCGAATACCAAATGGCTTGATGCCAAACTCTACCCCCGCTTCCATAACGGCATCCCAAACAGCGTTTTGAGTTTCCATCGGGTGATGAAGCTCCCAGCCCAATTCACCGACAAAATTTACCCGCAACGCATGAGCAGTTGCTGTGCCGACAGAGATTTTCTGACCTGTGAGCCATGGGAAATTGGCATTGTCTAATTTTGCACGGGTGAGCTTTTCGAGAACTTTACGACTATTCGGCCCAGCGAGAACCAAAACGCCTTGTTTTTCTGTGATCGGCGTGAGCGTAACAGATCCATCATCAGGCAAATGACGATACAGCACATCATGGTCGTGGGTCATGTAAGCACCAGCGGACACCAGATAGAAACTACCCGGAGCCGCTTCATATACAGTAAATTCAGATTTCACACCGCCGTGTTTCGTCAACAAATGGCACAATGCAATACGTCCGCGTTTCTTTGGAATTTTGTTGGCAAGAATGCTTTCCAACCAGTCTCTTGCACCCGGCCCGGACACGACCATTTTAGCAAATGCGGACATGTCGAGCAGACCGCAGCTTTCAGAAACCGCTTTAACTTCGTTGCCCACATGTTCAAAATAGTTTGAACGACGGAAAGACCATTTTTCACGGACTTTGCCTGTATAGTCGGCAGGAGCGTAATTTTCGTGAATCAGCAAATCGGCGCCCACGCCTCGTTCACTTTCAGGTAGTTCATAGCCTTCCGGCGCATACCAGTTTGCACGCTCCCAGCCATAAACAGAACCAAACACAGCACCATGCGCTTTTTGACGGTCATAGGAAGGTGTTGTCTTCAACGGCCGTGCAGCGGAACGCTCTTCATCTGGAAAATGCAGCGTGAAAACATTGGCATAGGCCTCCTCGTTTTTCTCACGAAGATAACCTTCGGTCGCATAAGGACCATATCTGCGTGGGTCAACACCCATCATATCAATGGTAGGTTCCCCATCGACAATCCATTCGGCCAGTTGCCACCCCGCGCCACCTGCAGCAGTGATGCCAAACGAATGGCCTTCATTCAGCCAGAAACCTTTTTTTCCCGGCGCAGGCCCAATGATCGGATTGCCATCGGGGGTATAGGCAATCGCACCATTGTAAACTTTCTTGATACCTGCTTCGCCGAAGTAAGGCACACGTTCAACCGCCGTTTCAATATGCGGCATAAGACGGTCCAGATCTTCTTGGAACAGCTCGTATTCGCTTTCATCGTCCGGCCCATCAACATAGCAACACGGCGCGCCCTTTTCGTAAGGTCCAAGCAACAAGCCGCCCGCTTCTTCGCGCATATACCAAGCACTATCACTTTCGCGCAATACGCAAAGTTCGTCGCCACCTTCGGCGCGAAATTTTTGAATTTCAGGATGTGCTTCCGTCACAATATACTGATGCTCAACCGGAATAACGGGAACATCCAACCCGACCATGGCACCCGTTTTACGGGCAAAGTTACCTGAGCAGGAAATCACATGCTCGCATTCAATATTGCCTTGATCTGTTTCCACAAGCCAAGTGCCATCGTCTTGTTGGATTATCGCTTTGACATCCGTATTACGATGGATTTTTGCACCCCGGTCACGCGCGCCTTTGGCCAAAGCTTGGGTCAGGTCTGCCGGTTGAATATACCCATCATCAGGGTGTTGAATAGCGCCCAAAAGTCCATCCGTGTTCACATATGGCCACTTCGCTTTGATCTCTTCTGGCGTCAGCTTGACCACATCAATCCCGATGGTTTCAGCAACACCCATATAATATTCATATTCTTCCCAGCGATCTTTCGAACGTGCCAAGCGCACATTGGTCACATTGCGAAATCCGGTATCCATACCGGTCTCTTCGGCTAGTTCTTGATAAAATTTCACCGAATATTTGTGAATTTGGCCAACGGAGTAAGACATGTTGAACAAAGGCAGCAAACCCGCTGCATGCCATGTTGAGCCAGATGTCAGCTCTTTGCGTTCAAGCAACACACAGTCATTCCAGCCTTTCTTGGCCAGATGATACAATGTGGAAACACCTACGACACCGCCACCGATTACAACTGCACGCGCTTTATTTTGCATTGTTTAAAACCTGATATTAAAGCTGGGCGGAAAATTCGCCACTTATTCATGACACAATACTCCGTCTGCAAACCTTTGCCACCACACTGTTTGCGACATCTGCAATGAAGGCCGCGACCAAGGAACAACACCGGCGCTTGCATGGTTAAAAAACCTCGAATTCAATGCCCATAATTTGATTGAATTGAGACATGAAATTTGAATTTATTTACGCCATTTTACTCCCAGGGGATGGGGTAACGATGACGATGAATTCAGAATTTACAGATCAAGCAACCATGAACAGACCGCTTTGCGTGGATCTGGACGGTACGTTGATTAAAACTGATATGCTGTACGAAGCCATCGTACTGTTGGTTCGACAAAACCCATTCAACTTGCTCTTGCTTGTTTTCTGGATTTTGCGAGGCAAAGCTTACATGAAGGCCCGCATCGCAGAGAAAGTAATGCCGAGCGCAGATCGGCTACCTTACAACAAAACTGTCATAGATTGGCTGATAGAACAAAAGAAACGTGGCAGGTTTTTAATCCTCGCCACAGCATCCCACAAATATTATGCACAAGCCGTTGCGAAACATCTCGGTTTGTTCGACCACGTTGAAGCAAGTTGCGAAACAACAAACCTGTCTTCCAGTCGTAAAGCTGATCGCCTCACTACAAATTACGGTGAAGATGGCTTTGACTATGTGGGCAATTCCAAAGACGACGTGAAAGTTTGGGATAAAGCCCGAACCGCATTCATCGTGGGCAAAGAACGCGCTGGCCAGATGTATTTGCACAATGACAATGCATTTCAGATCGTTGAAACAGAAGTAAACAAACCGAAATGGAAAATCTGGTTGAAAGCCATTCGAATTCATCAATGGTTGAAAAATTCGCTGCTTTTCGTGCCCGCAATTTTAGCGTCCCGCTATTTCGAATTCTCTACCATTATGAGCCTTGTATTGGCATTCATCTCTTTTGGTCTCTGCGCTTCCAGCGTCTATTTGCTGAACGACATGGTGGATGTGGAAGTTGATCGCAGACACCCAACAAAAAGAGACAGACCGCTGGCAAGTGGCGAAATTGGTATTTTACAAGCGGCCTGTGTTTCGTTGACAATGCTGTTTGCGGGCTTGGCTCTCTCACTTGCACTGCCAGTCTTATTTACCTTGGTGCTTGTTCTCTATTTCATCACCACCTGCGCTTACTCTTTCGTGTTGAAACGTCTCCTTTTAATTGATGTTCTCACACTTGCTGGCTTGTTCACCATTCGGGTTATCGCGGGCGCAGCGGCAGTGGAGGGTGAAGTCTCCACATGGTTACTGGCATTTTGTGTGTTCTTTTTCTTGAGTCTCGCACTGGTAAAACGTTTCGTTGAAATCACCACGGCAGACGCTGAAGTAAATCGCGCAAAAACAGGGCGTGGTTACCAGACCGTTGATCTGGAAACTTTAGGACAAGGTGGCGTTGCTTCGGGCTTCGCGGCAGTCGTTGTGCTTGCATTGTTCATCGATTCTCCTGAAGTTACAGAATCTTACAAACACCCGGAAATGATCTGGTTAGTTTGCCCACTTGTGCTTTACATCGTATTTCGCATTTGGATTTTAGCCCGCCGCAAAGAAATGCACGACGACCCTGTTGTCTTCTTGATTAAAGATTGGCGCAGTCAGATCATGATTGTTGCTGGCGCAATTATCATGCTCACATCACAAATGTTGTCATCATGAGCGTTCCAAACACAGACAGTTGGGGGCGGCTAAAACAGGGCATTCGCGCTCGCGTAGACCTTTCAACACCGTTCATTCCACCTTTGAACAAGGCTGCCCTACCCTTTGGCAATGGTCGGTCTTATGGCGATAGTTGTCACAACGATGCCGGCGTATTGATTGACACCCGCCGAAGAAGCGCAATTCTAAAGCTTGATGCGACAACAGGATTGTTGCACGTAGAGAGCGGCATACTTCTGCATGATATCCTGAATGTTCTGTCAGGCAGCGGTTGGTTCTTGCCTGTCTTGCCCGGAACGCGTTTCGTCACGCTGGGCGGCGCAATCGCAAACGATATTCACGGAAAAAACCATGAGCATCGTGGCACATTCGGTTGCCATGTAAAGTCATTCAATTTGGCAAGATCAGATCGACCCAATGCGCAGTGCAGCTGCAACGAAAACGCAGAACTATTTGCAGCAACGATCGGTGGATTCGGATTAACGGGCGTTATTCTTGATGCTGAAATCCAACTTGTTCGTGTGCCTTCGCATCACGTAATGGAAACACGAACTGCCTTTAATTCTATAGAAGGTTTCATAGAATTGGCTGATCAAAGCACAACCGAGTATGCTGTGGCTTGGGTGGATTCTCTCGCTAAGGGTTCGAAATTCGGACGCGGCATTTTCATTGAAGGTGAACACGCCGAACACGGGAAAGAGTTTTCCTATTCCAATCCGAGACTCAGCGTACCTGTCACGCCTCCCTTTCCGATGGTATCCGGACTACCGCTGAAGCTTTTCAACATGGCTTATCACTTTGCAAAAAGCCGGCAGAAACACGTTGAATTGACCAACCCGAGCAGTTTCTTCTTTCCGCTTGATGCAATTGGAAAATGGAACCGCCTTTATGGACCCAAAGGTCTATTCCAACACCAGTGTGTTATCCCGCAAGAAGGTGCGGAACAAATTTTAGAACGTTTGTTAGCCACCGCACAAAATGCAAGCCAAGGTTCGTTCCTCACAGTGTTGAAAAAATTTGGTAACGCGAAATCACCGGGTCTTATGTCATTTCCCAGACCCGGATTTACATTGACACTCGACTTCGCAAACCGCGGTGTGGCAACCAAAAACCTACTCGATGAACTGGATCGAATTGTCTTATCCGTTGGTGGAAGAACCAATCCATACAAAGACGCACGCATGACTTCCAAGACTTTCCAGACAGGTTTTCCTGAATGGGAGAAACTAGAAGCACTGCGTGATCCGTCGATAACATCGGATTTTTGGAAACGCACCACCGAAATCAAATACGCGACCCCACCTTCAATGGACGCGGATTGGCGTGAGACTCAATTAACCAAATCGCTCAACAAGAATTTGAGGAAACAGTCTTAGTCTCCTTCGTGGGACTTAGGGAAAACATTTTATGACATACTTGCCATTCATACTCTTTACGGTGTTCACCAATGCAGCAGCACAGTTGATGCTGAAGCAAGGCATGTTGACCCTTGGCCCTGTGGCAACTGATGGTCCAACCACGGTGATTTCGCTTATCACCATGTTGTTCAAAATCATTTTACATCCATGGGTATTCTTCGGTCTTTGTACATTTGTCATATCCATGGCCTCGCACCTTTACGTGTTGTCCAAAGTTGAACTTTCCTTTGCCTATCCATTCCTCAGCCTCGCTTATGTAGCTGTGGCTGTCGCGGCATGGATGCTGTTTTCAGAAGACCTCAATACGTGGCGCATCGCCGGCATCGGCTTCATTTGCATCGGCACGGTGCTGATCGCTCAAGGCGGCACCACCGATCACAATTCAATACAAACAAGCAAGCAAGCCGCTGTTCAAGCGCAAGAGGGA
Organism: uncultured Rhizobiaceae group bacterium; assembly: GCA_938010435.1. Lineage (GTDB taxonomy): Bacteria > Pseudomonadota > Alphaproteobacteria > Rhizobiales > Rhizobiaceae > Pseudahrensia. The sequence goes on from CALLUS010000014.1 coordinate 80,439, forward strand.
AATACATAATGAAACATATCTTATTTGGCGGGGACGGGTTCGTCGGTCGTATTCTCGCCGCAAAATTGGTTGCTGCAGGCGAAAAAGTAATCGTTGCAGACATCGCAAAAAGCGACTGTGCTCACTATGAGAAATGCGATTATGTACATTTGGATGTGACAGAAAAGGCAAACTTCAATCAGTTGAAGATCAGCAAAAATGATGCTGTCTACAATCTGTCAGCAAAGATGCTGTCCCCTATTGTTACACGTGCAAAACGCCACGACTTTTTCTGGCCTGTGAACTATCACGGCACGGTCAACATTCTTGAGGCAATGGAAAAAGCGGGAGCAAAAAAACTCGTCCATTTCACCACTGATATGATCTATGGTCACACCAAAACGGTACCCATGTATGAAGATCATCCTGTTCAACCTTTGGGCGAATATGGCGAAAGCAAATTGGAAACTGAAAAGCTCGCCGAAAAATGGCGCACTGAAAAAGACTTCAATATTTCGCTCTTCCGTCCGCGTTTAATCATCGGCCCTGGTCGTTTGGGTATTTTGGAAAAGCTTTTCAAATTGGTGGATTACAACCTACCCGTTCCCATGATCGGATCAGGTAAAAATCCATATCAATTCATCTCAGTCTTTGATTGTGCAGATGCAGCCTACCTCGCTTGGAAGGGTGGCTTTCCAAATGAAGCTTACAATCTCGGTTCGAAAAACCCACCGTCTGTTCGTAAATTATTGGGTCGTCTTATAGATGAAGCCAACAGCAAGTCGATCCTCATCCCCACCCCGGGTTGGGCGGTGAAGAAAACGCTGAATCTGCTCGATTGGGCCAACATGCCTATCATGGACCCAGAGCAATATTTGATCGCTGACGAAGAATGTCTTCTCGACTGTTCAAAGGCTGAACGTGAGCTCGGTTGGAAAGCCAACTTCTCAGACGACGACATGCTTGTGGCAGCTTACCGCGAATATCGAGACAATCTCGAAACCAACAATTCTGAACAACCAATTGCCCAAACTGCTTAGTTCAAACCAGATTCAAACTTGCAAGGAAAACGTCGATGTTACTGAAAAGAAAAAAGAAAATATCAGTCACAGAAATCGCAAAAGTAAACAGCCCTTCGCTGGCCCCAGAGATTTCTGGCGACATTGAACGCCCTGCTCTTCTATCCGTAGAAGACGCTAAAGCCATGCCGGTTGAGGAAATGACCAAACTGTTCATGGATCACCTGAACCCCGGTCAGTATCATTTCATGAAGCTTTTAGGTTTTCATAAAATCAAAATAGAAAACGCTGAAGGCGTTTGGTACACGGATCAAAACGGTCGCAAAATCCTCGATTTCTTCGGTGGTTTTGGCTCCTTGTCTTTCGGCCACAACCACCCGCGTATTTTGGCTGCCCGCAAGAAGTTTCAGGACGAAAACCGTCACGAAATCGCCATGGCGTTTCTGTCACAATATGCAGCGGCACTTGCACATAACCTTGCTGTCATCGCACCGGGCGATCTGGACATGGTGTTCCTCGGTTCATCGGGTTCAGAAGCAATGGAAGCAGCGTTGAAAGTTGCTGAAAAATATCAAGGTCCAAAACGCTCCAAAGTTCTCTATGCAGAACATGCTTTTCACGGCAAAACCAAGGGCGTTTTGTCGATCACGGATTCCAAACTCTACCAGTCGGAGTTCACACTGATCGATGACGTGGTCAAAGTACCATTCGGTGATCTCGATGCAATCCGTACAGCGTTGGAAAACGATCCTGAAATCGGCATCGTTTGCTTAGAAACCATTCAAGGTGGTGCAGGTATTGTCGAAGCACCCACTGAATTCTGGCAAGGTCTTCGTACTCTTTGCGACGAGAAAAATGTTCTCTGGGTCGCAGATGAAGTGCAAAGCGGCACTGGCCGTTCCGGCCGTTTCTTTGCGTTTGAACATTACGGTGTCATCCCAGACGTAACGGCACTTGCGAAATCTCTCGGTGGCGGAAAAACTGCCATGGCTGCAATGATCGCACGCAAAGAAATTTACATGAAGGCCTATGGTAAAAAGGAAAACGCGCTAATTCACGGACCAGCCACATTTGGCGGCATTGGTGAATCTTGCATCACCGCGATCGAGGCCCTCAACATCATGTATGAAGACCAGTTGATGGAAAACGCTCAAGATGTGGGCGCATATATGAAAGCCGAATTGCAGCGCTTGCAAGAAAAACACCCAAAATTGATCAAAGACGTACGCGGTCGCGGCTTCATGATGGGTCTCGAATTCCAAGATTTTTCACAAACGATGCCAATGGCCGTGCGCCCTGCTCTTTCCTTGATGGATGAGAAGTTGAAGGGTTCATTGTCCGGTTTCATCGGTTCTGCATTGTTGCGCGACCATGATGTCTTGGTGGCTTTCACAGAATACAATCGAAATGTTGTGCGCCTTCAACCACCGCTTATCACTCAGCGCGAGCATGTGGATAAATTTATAGCGGCTCTCGACAAAGTGTTGAGCGGTGGCGTGATTAAAATCGTGACGGATTTCATCAAATCCCAACGTGGGTAAGGCAATCGCGTGCGAACTCAACTCCCTATATATCGATTATTGAGCGCATTTGGTAATTGGGCGTCTCCGTTGGGGAAGTCAAAAGCACTATCGATCATTTTCGGCGTTGCATTTTTGGGTTTTGTATTTGCCGTCTTTGTTCTCAGTATTTTTTTGCCGGTTTATAATTACGATGCCGTGCCCTATGTGGCTAACGTATTGCAATTGGGCGGCCTGTCCGATGTGACAGTCCACAACCAAGCGTGGGGAGCCATTCAATCCGCCACATCGGAAACTGATTTTGTTGAGCTTTCCAATGGAGATGCTTACAGGACTCGGCAGTCTTCAGATGCAGGTGCGTTCGCATCAGTGCTGCCGCTTTATTCGGTAAAACTTGGATACTCGTATTTGCTAAGCTTCGCGCAGGACGCAAAGGCTATGGTTACCCTCGCCTCATGGACAAGCCATTTGAGCGCATTGGTTTTGGGTATCACTTCGTTCCTATGGATGTACCGTTCGCGCAGCATCCAAGGCGGTGTTCTTGTCGTCTCTTTCCTCCTCCTTATGAACTACCTTGAACTCGCCCGCGCCATCGGCCCCGATATTGTTGTAGCAGCATTCACACTGATCGGCCTCTATCTGTGGCTTCAAAAACGTGTTTGGGTCTCGATGGTTCTCTTGTTTGTGGCGTTGCTGTTCAGACCAGATACAGTCATTTTGCTTTTCGCATTTGTATTGATCAGCTTTCTGTTCAAAACAGAAAAATGGCCTGCATTGATAACGTTTATGTGCGGACTGGCAGTCTCAATATGGGTTCAAAAATCAATGGGTCATCCCGGTTGGTGGACCCATTATTATTTCTCCAATGTCACCATCCAGCCCACATTGGAAGGTTTTGAACCAGTCTTCTCTATTGTCGCTTGGCTGAAAGGCTTTGCGCGGGGCATATTCATGTCCATTACGAATTTCAACTGGGTCGCCGTATTCGCCGCCCTCGTTTTCGGTCTTGGCGCAATGGTGAAATACGGATTCCAGTTCACCCACAGACAGGCTGCTCTCATAGCAACTTGCATACTGACAATCGGTGGGAAGTTTCTGGTTTTTCCATTGCCAGACAGCAGAATGTATCTCGTATTCATGCTGGCAATTTTATTAACTTGTCTTGAAGTCTGGAAGCCAGATTTCTCTTGGTCCAAATCAAAAACCAAAACCTAGGACTTTTTCTCCGGTTCGGACGCAGCCCAAGGATACATCACCACAGGCATTGGTTGCGGCACCATTGGCGGCGCTTGCATATACATTGGTTGCATAATAGGGGGCTGCATTATTGGGTGTTGCTGCATCGGGTAACCCATCATTTGAGGCGGATAATTCGTCAGCGGCATCTGCAATTGTACGGGCTGCGGATGCATCATTTGTGGCTGTACCACCTGCGGCTGGGCCAATTGAGGTTGAGTTGGTTGAGCATATTGCTGCGGATTCTGTGGAACCGCTTGTGGTGCAGGTTGCGATGCAAATTGTTGCACTTCAGGTACGGGCTCAGAAACTGGTGCACTCGCGACAGTATTCACTGGCGTCTCAGTATTTTGTGGCACTTGCGACCGTTCAACAGGTTCACTCACATTCTCAACAGGAGCAGCGACTGTCTGCTCTTGCGGAGTAGCAATTGGGTTGCCATAGAGATCATCTGTTGGACGGTTCTCATAATGTGTTTGAACTGGTGCTATGGGTGTTGGTACCCCAACATTCTTGACCAACGCGCGCGTCGCGCCCAACAACAATGGCAAAAGAGCTAGAAATCCGCCCAACGCACCGCCTGTTACCGCACCACCAGCAACGATGAGCTTACGATTAGGCCCTGTCTTTTTGTCGGGGGCTTCTGCAGAGGAAATAATCCGTGCCGTTTTCGGCTGGATAATTTCTTGTTCACCTGTTTCACGGGATCGCAACAGAACCATTTCATAAATTTTACGGTTGGCTTCCAGCTTGCTGGACAATTCACGAAGCTTCACTTTGGCGGAATTGTCCGTGACTGCAGATGATCTTAACACGTTGACCTGTTCTTGAAGGTCAGCCTGTCGCGCTTGTGCACGTTTTAAATCGTCCTGTGCAGAAGCAACAATACGACGCATTTCTTGAGCGAGAGCATTGCGGGCGCTGTTCAACTCAGACTGAGCACCGATCCGTTCAGGATGACGCGCACCCAGTGTGGTTGATACTTTTGCAAGCTGCGCACGAGCGCGGGAATATTGAACACGTAGTTGGCTTACGGTGTTAGTGGCCAGCGATGAAGGAACCGAGCCTGAAACTACATCAGCAAGGTCGGTGCGTTGAGCCTGCTCTGCTTTGGTGCGGGCATCACCCACCTGCACTTTTGCCAGTGATAATTGTTCGCTGAGGCGTCCCAATTGCACTTCGCTAAGCAATTTACCGTCAGCATCAATCAAGCCACTTTCAGCGCGGTATTGTTCCACGGCCTGTTCAGACGCACGAACTTGCTCTTGCAATTCACCCAAACGACCGCTGAGATCTTGATTTGCATTCCTTGCAGCCGCGGCCCGCGCAATAGATTCATCACTCATATAGATACGGGCAATCGTGTTTGCGATTAATGCAGACTTTTGCGGGTCGGTGGTAGTAACACCAATTTGCAATGTGAAGGTCTGATTAATGCGCAAAACATAAAAATTCTCATAGAGGTAAGACTTTGCATTGCTAACAGCATTGCCTTCAACTTCACCTTTACCAAACAACATGGAAACAAAGCGGCCAATACCAGTGACGGAAACTCCCTGCCCGTTAAACTCCGGATCTTCCTGCAGTTCCAACTCATCGATCACCAAATCTATCACGCTTGAGGATGATATGATGCGAACCTGGCTTTCAGCATAAGCAATCGTCGCTTCTCGATTCAAACCAGTTGGTGCAACGCCGCCTTCAAGAACAACAGATTCCCGTGGCTCAATCAATATTTCAGCAACAGATTCATATTTGTTGGGTATCGTGACCGCATAAGCCGCAGCCAAGATCATACCGACAAGAGCCAAAACCACAATCAACCACCAAGCAGACAGCAATCGTGTGATCACCGCGCCAAACGAAAGAAACGATTGCATAGATTGTTGCTGATCCTGCGCTGTATGAGGTGCGGACGCAGCATAAGCTGAAGTGTGGTTGGAATAAATCTGATCAGAATTTGTGGCTTGAACACTACTAACTGGTGCGGATGCTTCGGCAGATACAGAACGCCTGTTCTTAAGAGCTGAAAGTTTTTCAACCAAATCATTAATCTGTGTGGTTTGAGCAGAGTTTGAATCCGGTGTTACAGAAGCAAACTCTCTAGTAGAGACAGGTTGCTGATGTTGAGAACCAGTCGTTACCTGCCCACGAGGCTCTTGCCAATTGTCATAAACGGGCCGATTAATCGGTTGTTCAGCACGAGTCAATTCGCTCAGAAAGGAGCCATTATTGGAATTGGCGACAGCAGAAGGCCAGCTTTTTGTTGCAGGAACGAAAGCGTCCAGAAGTGATTTTTGAGCCCCAACCGTCTGCTGTTGAGGTGCAGCACTTTTTTCTGACTTTTTAAAACGAGAGAACATTGAAAGGCAGACATTCCATAAACGTTGCTGTGGAAAGTTGCAAAACGCACCAATCCATTGGTTATCAAGTTATTAGGCAACATGGATAACAAAGCCTTAATCTTCGACTTTGAAGCAACAAAAAACGCAGGAATTTTCGTTATTTCGTGTATTTCTTGATCAAATCGAACAAAGGTTTTTTCTGCCATTGGTCGTCAAAGGGCAAAGGTCGTGCTTTTGCAGAATCAGACCGCGGGAAAACATCCTTGATCCAGCTGTGTTTATCTGACAATCCCCACGTGGTGATATTTCGAACGGACCCCGCGTCAGTGATTGCATCAAGAAACTCGCGAACTGTTGCAACCACTGCCCGATCTCGGACCTTTGGGTCGGCGGATAATTTCCAGTCAATTACGTCCAGTTCAGTTACAGCAACTTCGAGGCCCAATGACTTCAGCTCTCGCACAAATTTGATGAGGTTGTCCCGACCAGTGCGACGCTCTGCATAAAGGTGTGCTTGTAAGCCAACCCCGTGAATTGGAATATTTTTCTTTTGCAAGCGGCGCACGATTTGAAGGATCGCACGCTGACGCGCTTCAGTACGTAAACTGTCATCTTCTAAATCGTAATCATTGATAAACAAACGACAGGTCGGATCTGCTTTGGCAGCTGCGGCAAAGGCAATTTCCACATGACGCGGCCCCAGAATATTATGCCACACACCTTTTCGCCATTTGCCTTGAGTCAAGGGATCATGCGCCACAACTTCGTTCACCACATCCCACGTGGCAATGCGGCCTGCGTATCGTCCAACAACAGTTTCGATATGTTCGATCAACAATTTTTCCAACAATGGCGGAGAGGTTACCGCATCGATCCAACTTGGATTGGCATCGTACCAAAGTAGAGCGTGTCCATGGATAGGCTTATTGTTCACCTCGGCAAAATTGATGATCTCGTCCGATCCACCGAAATCAAATTTCCCTTCGGTATGACGCAAACTAGCCCACTTCAAAGCGTTCATGGGCACGATCAAACCCGCATGTTGTTTCAACAATTCACGAAAGATCGGTTCATTTCGAAATGGGTCAAGGTGTACTGCAACACCAAACGGAATGTTTGAGGTCGCGAGTGCGTTCGACGTTAAAAAAGAAGAACAGATTGAGGCTGTGACGCCTGCGCCAATCGCGTTCAATGCAGAACGCCGTGTTAACAAATTTGATTTATTAATCGTTTGCTTTTCAAAAAAACTAGCCACTTACATATTCTCAACATTTTCAACGGTCTATACATAGCGGCATGGAACTAAGTAATTATAAACGAGGCATGTTTGATCGATTACAACGCATCGGTCTCAATAAACAACGTTTGGTTGATTATTCATCATTGCTTGGTGGTCAAGTCGGCCGCCTCATTTTTTCAATGCTCTATTTCATCACCCTTGCCCGAGCATTGTCACTGAGTGATTTTGGTGTTTTTGCAACCAGCTCTTCCATCGGCATTGTGTTGTCACGATTAAGTGGTTTGGGCTTTGTCTCCCCTCTCTACAGAGTGGCCACAACCAAACCAAGTCTATTGGGCGTTTACACCGCAGGCTTTTTGGCAGCCAGTGTTCTAACTTTTCCATTTCTCCTGGCGGTTGCGTTAACACTTCATTGGTTGATCTATTCGGAACTGCTCACACTGATAGCCTTCGTGTTGATTGTTATGGCCGAGATCCTATTCTGGCGCGGCCTTGAAGCGGTTATCATCGTCAACAATGGCCTCAACAAATACACACTTGGGTCGTCAATCGGTATCGCCAGCGTCGCCGCCAAAGCCATAGCAGCCGCAATTTTTTGGTATCTAGGGTTCACAAATCTAGAACTTTGGGCCGAGATTTATTTTGTAGTTTTGGGTATTTCACTGCTCATATCAATCGTGCTGTTTTACCCAAAGCAGAGATTGAAATGGCGCCCAAAAGCATGGTTCATTCGTCTGCGCGATGCGCTTTCAGTGTCTGCTGCAGAATGTTTGTTCTACATGCAATCTGAATTGGATAAAGTGTTAGTGTTAGTATTGGGCGGTGAAATGCTCGCGGGTCTTTATGCAATTGTGATGCGTTTGATCGATCTCACCGCCATGCCATTACGTGCCCTGAGCACCATGCTGACCCAGTGGATCATGCGTCAAAGACAGTCCCGTCAATTGGCTAAGACGGGTTTGAAACTTGATGCTTTAATTGCACTCGTTTCTGTGGGTGCAATGGTTGCAATTGCACTTCTTTTATCATTTTTTCCCAATTTCTTGGGCAAGAGCATCTCTTTAGGCGCGTCTTATTTGTGGCTGGTTCTGTTGGTTCCCGCATTTAGAAACGCAATTGAATTGCACACCGACCTTCTTTACGGCCACGAGCGGATGGCTAGCCGCATTTGGTTGTTGATCTATCTCGCAGTCATGAAGGCAAGCCTACTCGCGTTGATTTTGTACTATACAACAGATTTCGCAACTGTAGCAGTTTGGCTGAACGCTGCGTTTGGCTTGCTCTATTTTGTTTCAGCAATTGTTGTTTACAAAATTATTTTGAACAAACCTGCTGATCAGGCTGCCAGCAAATAGCGCAAAACATCAGGCGCAGTATTGGTAAAAGATTGCACACCAATGGCAACTTGATTGTCAGACATCTCACCCACAAAGGCTTCAACACCTTCGCGCGTCAACGGTTGACCAGACCAATAAGTTTGACACAGACCTTCTGCGGCATGCCAATGTCCCTCACCGTTTTGAACACCATCAGCATAGGCACCGTAAATCTGACATTCTGAAAAGGAACGGTTGCGCCCGATAGCAGAGACCCAGTCGCGACCTGAAGATTTCTCGATATTTTGACACATGTCCAAGACGTGCTGTCGTCTCCATGTCACAAGGTTGTTGATGTAATCATGCGCAGGAAAACTTGGTGCATTCAAACCGTTCAACGCGGCCGCAGATCGTGTCCAGTCGAAATGCAGAGCGTTCTCTTCCAGCGCATCTGAATTAATCGCATCGGGCTTTCGATAAAGACGCATCGCCCCATCTTGCCAAAGGTTTTGGGTTTCGAACGGGCGCACGAACAACATGTCAGAGTCACAGTAAAGGATCGCATCATGGCTGATATGATCGGCAATCGCGATACGGCGCAATTGTTGAACATGCCAGCCGCGCATGGGCCAAGTCTTTGTGGAGAGCCAGACCTTGCGCGACGAATTTGAAAAACCTTGTTTAAAATTATGAAGCCACGCGGGTAGGATATCCATCTCGTTCACAACATGACGTTTGTTATCGCTCAATGCAGAAAACTGCCGATAGTCACCGTCATCCACCAGAATGTAATGATCGACATCTTCGCTCACAAAACGATCAACGCTTTCGCAAAGCAATTTGCAGCGCTCAAAATCCGCTGCGTAGCTTGGCGTCACCAGGGCGATCCGTTGTTTTAAATCACTGCCCATCAGACTTCACACCAAACAGCTTTTGTTTCAAAACCCGTGCAATAAATACTGGATTCCCCAGAACATATCGTCGCCACATCCTCCCCGGCTCAAGCGCTAAACGGTAAAGCCATTCTAACCGCAGCGAAATCAAAAACTGTGGTGCTCGTGGTACGCGTTCCGCAATAAAATCAAACAATGCCCCTACACCAAATACCGCAGTCGCCTGATCACCGGTGATATTTTCAAAGATCCACTTTTCTTGTTTGGGATTACCGAACGCTACCAACAAAACATCCGGCTTATCATGGGCCAGCTCGTTCAAAATAATCTGTTCCTCAACAGCATCGAAAAACCCATCATACACAAAGCTGAATCGTAGATTAGGATAAGATTTCTGAAGTTTTGATATGGCGCTTTCAGCAACCCCACTTTGCGCTCCTAAAAGCGCAACATGTGTTCCCGCATCAAGTTGCGACATCAGTGTTGGAATAAAATCTGTTCCATTCAGGTTCGCCGGAAACGACTGGCCGTGCAAAATCTTAGAGGCGAGATCAACGCCAATGCCATCAGACAACACCGTAAATTGATTAAGCACATCGCAATATTCTCCATCATCAAAAGCAATGTTTGCACCATGAGCATTCAGAAACGCATATTTTTCGTGTCGTCCTATTGTAAGTGCAGAGATGACCAGTTGAACAGCTTGCTGCCGTGATAGCACTTCCACAGTGACGCCAAGAATTGATCGCGCATTATTTTCATAAGCGTTATCAATATCTTGATAGTCTTTGGAAGGCTTAACAACCTCACCCATCTGTTTCATCACTTTGCTCAAATCAGCACTTTTCAAGTTACAATAATAAACCGAATTGTTTCAATTTTAGTCAATTGCACATCATCTGGGTGGAATACTTATCTGTAAGGTTAAGTTATTTTTTTCAAACCCTTAACCAACGCATTCTTCATGTCCGAAAACTGTCTGTTAAAAAATTGTCGACCGTCCATTTTAGGCAGATTTCCAGCACGACTTTTTTTAACCTGAACAACCAAGGAATTCACAAATTCGTCGATACTGTCTGCTCTGGCACAATTGGCAGGAAGGTTTTCAATTCCACGCAGCGAAGATGACGTGGCAACGCAAGCATGACCAGCTTGAAAAGCTTCAATCGTTTTCAACTGGACACCGGTCCCACCCTGACTGATGAGCGGTACAACATGCACAGATTCCAAAAATCCGCGTGCACTTTCCACGCGTCCCTGAAAACGTACATTGCTGTCTTTCTTGATCATTGTGTCAGGAACTTTGCCTGCAATCGCAATACGAAAATCTTTCGGCAATTTTGGTGCAATTTCGTGTAAAAACCACTGAAGTCCGACCCGGTTGGGTTCCCATGCCCAAGTGCCGATCATACCAATATCAAACTCTTTCTCATTGAATGTATCCGTACTTTCAACGAATGGTGCAATCAGTGGCAACACGGTACTTTTGTCTGAAGATAGACCCAGTGTCTTTATATCATCAGCAGAAAGCGCCCAAACATATTCGGCCTTTTCACAATGCTCCATCTCGATTGATTTTAGCAATCTTGCATCTCTCGCATAAAGCCAACGTTGCAATTTTGAATGAGCACTGACGGCATTTTGTGCGGCCGAAACATGTTCCACATTGTGTGTCACAAAACCAAATGGACGATCCAGCAAATGAGGAAATGCAGCCGCCATTTGATACGAATTGAAAATGTAGCCATCAATTTTACCGCAAGAGTGAATAGCGGCGTCCAGTTTTTCACGGCCAACTACGGTAAGTTTCGAAGCTGATATGGGCAGACCACTTTTTATGGCACGGGCAACAAAACCCAGTTTCTGCCAACCACCCACAGCAGCGTTTTCCAGATTGAGCTCGTCCACAACAACAACGTTTTCATGGATGCGTCGTGTCTGTCTCGGCACCGAAAAGCCGATAACAGATACTTTGTGCCCCAATGCACGCAAACCTTGGACAATTGCCTCATTGGCAATTTCAAAACCCGAGGTCGGGTTACCATCAGTCACAACGGAAGACATAAACGCAATATGCATGGAAAATAATTCAGGGCTGCAAGAAAAAATCACGTTAGGTCAAGTTCTTGGATAATTCGTTAAACGATAGGCTGTAAAAGTCTTAAGAAGTCAAAAAATCCGCTTTCAAGATTGAACAAGATGCAAACAGCGCAGCCGAAAGACATCACCATCGTATGGACGAATGCCAATGATGCAAACTCCGGTGTTGAGATCATTGTGGTTATTCCAACATTTAAGCGTCCTGATCATATTATCACTACACTCAACTCGGTCTTAACCCAACAAACCAACCGCGAGTTTGCAATTGTCGTCATGGACAATCATGCAGAAGGTGCTGAAGGAGCGACTGTTTCCACCGAGCTTTTGAAAAAACACGCTGTTCCGGCAACGGTCATATTAGCGCACCGGCGCGGGAATTGCGCCGCTTACAATGCCGGGTTTCATATCGGGTTGGAGCATTTCCCATCAGCCAAATGGATACAAATCATCGATGATGATGAAATTGCCCGACCAGATTGGTTGGAAAACATGTCTGAAATGGCAAAAGAAACAAATGCAGATTGCACTGGCGCTCCGCAACACCCGGTATTTCCCGAAGGCACGTCCGGACAATGGATTGAACACGCAGTGTTCCGCCCTCCTTACGAAAGTTCGGGGCCGGTGCCGATCTTATATTCTTCTGGCAATGTCATGATCAAAACAGAATTGCTGCGTTCCCATGGACATCCTTGGTTGGATGAGCGCTTCAACTTCCTGGGCGGTGGTGACTCGGATTTTTATTCTCGAACTAAAGTCAACGGTGCAACATTTGCTTGGCAGAGTAGCGGTGGGGTTGATGAAACCACACCCGCGCGCCGTACTGAATTGTCTTGGTTAAATTCCAGAAGCTTGCGCAACGGATCTATTTCAGCGGCAATTCAACAAAAAGCATCACGATCCTTAAAAGACAATCTCAAGCGCTTTGTTAAGACCTGCCTCCTACTGGCCGCCTCTCCTTACCGTTCATTAATACTGTTTGTTAAGACAAGGTCTTTAACAATGGCCCTCAATCCAATGAATGTCGCTTTAGGTCGGCTATTGATGGAATTCGGGTTTGCAAATGAACAATATAGAGCAGCTGAAAAGAATTGATCATGATCTGTGTTCAGGCAGGATTGCATGAACACAACCTACGCGCTTCCGATAAATTCAAACGCACTCCCTGAATCAAAAAGCGGATGGCTTCCCTCTGCTCTGCTTTTGACAATCATCTTCGTATCGTTTCGCCCTTTTGCTTCGGGAGTTGGTGAAATTGGTATCAAATCCGGCGGCGGCGACATCGTTAATCAGTTGGGTTTTGGGTTGATTGGTTTGGCATGCGGTTGGCTGATCAAAAACCACATATCGCCTCATGCGTTGAAAGCGTTTAATCGTCCATCTTGGTATCTGGTTTTCGCAGTTCTCTTTGTTTCCATCTTAAGCGCGGACAACCCTTCTGGAGCGGGCCGTGCCATGATATTTTCGCTGATCGTTATATTGGCCGCAGCGACTGCGATTGCCTTACCCAGATCAAAGGAAGATTTGATTACGGGCCTTACAGTGGGCATAGGCATCGCTTTGGGATTCTGTTGGTTTGCAGTTCTCTTTGTGCCGGAACAAGGTGTACATTCGGCTGAAGGTTTTGAATCCCAACACGCTGGCCTTTGGCGCGGTGTATTCGACCATAAAAACGTTGCTTCCTATGTTATGGGGGTTTTCTTCATGGTTGGCTTGTTCATCATGCGAAACGGCAAGCCCGCATGGGGTGCGCTCATCACCATTTTCTCACTTGTTTTTGTGCTCAATGCAGGTTCAAAAACAGTGTTGGGAATCCTGCCAATCGCACTCGCTTGTGTTTTTTGCGCACGCTGGATTTCCTTCCGTCCTCTGAGCGCAATCATCATTTTATTACCTGTCATTGGTTTAACCGCAGCCACATTAGGCGCTGTTGTCTTCGACCCAATCTTGAAAACATTGCAGTTTTATATTCCGGGCCTGTCTTACACAGGCCGAACTGATTTATGGATTTTCGGATTGGAGCATCTCAATAAGTCACCCCTTTTCGGATACGGGTTTGAAAGTTTTTGGGGCACGTTACGGGTCTCTAACTTGGAGCAACCCATTGAACTGGCATGGGATGTTCGTGGCATCGTCCATGGGCACAATTCTTGGCTGGATGCGGCTGTAAACTTTGGAATTCCAGGTGCAGCTATAATCATTTTCACCCTCACTCTCCTGCCAGTAATTGATTATCTGCGTATTCCTAAAGGTGGAATGGCCGACCGCATTGGAACGCTCTACATCAGCATTTGGGTTTTCACAGCCATGGGAGCAAACTTAGAATCGTTTTTCTTCAGACGGGCCGATCCAGTTTGGTTTTGTATGTTAATCGCTATCATCGGTCTGCGCTTCACGGCACACATGACGAAAACCCAACCTCATCCGCGTTAATCATAATGTTGAAAATGTGAAGGATCGCGACCTGTTTCGTTGACAATCCAGACCCATTTAAGTGAAGTTAACGAATTGTTAACCGTATGCACTCGAGCGGAATTATGCGGCTTCTACTTTCACTAATCGTCGGAGCAACTTTGATTGCACCTGCTTATGCAGGCTCTTCCCCCAGCATGAAAACGCTTGGCAGAACGTCTCAACCCATTGGTCATTTGTGGTTATGTCAACAAATGCCGCAAGAGTGTGCGATCAGCAGTTCAAAAACCAAAGCACCAGTGTTGACCAAAAAGCGCTGGGCGCAACTTATTACAGCAAACACTGGCGCTAACTTAACGATAGAACCCTTGACGGACCAAGAGTTCTACGGAGTTGAAGAACATTGGACTTACCCTATCAGTTATGGTGACTGTGAAGATTATGTTTTGATGAAACGCAAAAAGCTGATGGATTTAGGCTGGCCTGCATCAAGCCTCCTGATCACTGTTGTGAAACGCGAAAACGGCGAAGGCCATGCAGTTTTGACAGTACGTACCGACCGTGGCGATTTCATTTTGGACAATCTGGAATCCAAAATCGTGCGTTGGACGAAAACACCTTATCGCTATCTCAAGCGCCAATCTGTTTACAATAGCGGCCACTGGACGGACATTTCCGACGATAGAAATCAGGTTGCCGGATTTTAGCGTCTAACGCTTATTCAATGAGCTTTTTAAAATCGAACCTGTTGCAAGAGGGGAAGCCTCTTTGCTGTCTGGAAAAGGCTGTGTCAGAGCGCAATTCTCACATTTCATAACAGCTTGTTTCCAAGCCTTCCAATTGCGCAAATGCTCTTTAGAGATAGACTCACCAATGACCATAAAATCCAATCCAAGATATTTCTCGTCTGGTTCGATAGAACGTTGATCAGAGACCGCCGAAAAAGCGCCTGCCAGCAGGAAAACAATTGTTGGAATGAAAAGTGTCTTAAGTTTCACGAAATGAGCCTGTCTATCCGGAGTGCGTCTAGAATCGCTCACTCAGATTAAGGATTCATTAACTGCGAAGTGCCGGCAATCCAATACCCACAGCTTCAAATCCTCCATCGACCGCCAAAATTTGTCCCGTAATGAAACTAGCGTCGGGTGACGCTAGAAAACAAATAGCAGCCGCAATCTCATCTTCACTGCCATATCGGTTCAGCGGCATAGCATCGTGATAGGCAGCGCGAATTTCAGGGGAGTGAACGGCAAGTGCGAGTTTGGTATCAACTGGTCCAGGCGCGACACAGTTCGCTCTGATGCCAAGCTCGCCATATTCAGCCGCTTGTTGCAGCGTCAATTGCTTCACAGCTGCTTTCGAGGTGCCGTAAGCAACCCGCAACGTACTGGCACGCAGGCCTGAGATCGAAGCAATGTTCACAATCGAAGCGTGCTGATCTTTTGCAGTGTGGGCCAGCAAAGTGCACATGGCTTGAGTCATAAGGAACGTGCCATCCAGATTGACCGACATGACTTTGCGCCATCTTTCAAAATTGGTTTCAGCAATAGGCCCAAAATCCGCAACACCAGCGTTATTAATTAGAGCATTACAAGTTCCGAATTCAGCTTTCACGGCATCAGCAATTTGGTCGGTTTGATCAGGTTGCGAAATATCTAACGGCAAAGCCAAAACATCATCACCAAATTCACTCGCAGCCTTTATGAGTTCGTTTTCATCCCAATCAATCATCGCAACACGATAGCCTGAGTTCAAAAACCGTTTCGTTGTTGCCAAGCCAATACCTCGGGCAGCACCCGTCACAACTGCAGAAAACATGAATTATCCCTTCAACCAAGATGCAAAGCCATCAACCACACGATCAATATCAGTCGCATTGAAATCAAGATGGGTCACAAGGCGAACGACACCTTTGGGGCCGTAAGGATTAGAAAGAACAATTCCTCTTGTGGCCATATAATCGGAAAGAGGCCCCTCACCTTTGCTCGTAATATTCATCCAAACCATGTTAGTATGCACTTGATCCGCATTGATGGAAATCCCGTCGATCTCAGCCAAGCGAGTGCAAAGTGTACGTGCGTTTTCATGATCAGTCGCAAGACGTTCCACATTGTTGTTCAATGCATATAGACCGCAAGCTGCGAGAATACCTGATTGACGCAACCCGCCACCGACCAATTTACGGTTGCGTTTTGAACGCGCGATAAAATCTTTTGAACCGCTTAAAACAGAACCAACAGGGGCACCCAATCCTTTTGATAGGCATAGAGATACTGTATCGGCAAAGGCCGTCATTTCTTTCGCATTGCTTTTCGATTTCACCACCGCATTCATCAAACGGGCGCCATCCACATGCACCAACAATCCGTGGGCGTGCGCGACATCTGCAGATGTTTCAAGAACTGCTTGCGGCACAACACGACCGTTGAAAGTATTCTCAACACACAATAATTTGGATACTGCAAAATGAGGGTCATCAACTTGCACCTCAGCCGCAATGGCCTCAGGTGCCAAAGACCCGTCTTCTGATGGCGTGATGTGTCGCGGTGAAATACCACCCAACACAGCGGCTCCACCCTGTTCATAGTTAGAAATATGATAGCCTGCGCCGCCGATATATTCATCACCGCGACCACAATGGCTGAGCAGCGCAATGAGATTGCTTTGTGTGCCGGAAGCTACAAAGAGCGCAGCTTCCTTGCCTGTCATATCGGCAACACGTTCCTCTAAAGCGGCAACTGTCGGGTCGTCACCATAGACATCATCGCCCACCTCAGCTTCAGCCATTGCCTTGCGCATACCGGTATTAGGGCGGGTTACCGTATCACTTCGTAAATCAATAATGCTGTTTGAAATATCTTTCATGAACTCAACTCAAATTAGATTCCTGAAGAAATGCTAGTCTAGCATCAGTGAACTTGGAACTTCTTTCGGCTTGCCCAAGCGACCACGAACACCTTTTTCATCGTCCAGCGATTGAAGAAACGCGACAAGATCATCAAGAGCTCGTTCTGCGTCATCCCCATTGGAGAACTTAAAATAATCTGGCGTCATCATACTGCGAGCATTTCGCAATTCACGGTATTGCGCCCGTGCTGCGGCGGGCCAGATTGAACCTGATTGCTTAATCAGTTTCAACTTATCCAAATAGGCAAAATTGGGTTGAACATGAGTCCGAACAACTCCCTTGAGCGATTGATACCCTCCGGCCCAACCATAGGGAGCGGTGTAACTCAGATTGCGAAGTGACGGCGTACGCATTTTGAAAGCATCGCCCGTTTTCTTCGTGACTGATATACGGCCTTGCAAAATATCCGGAAGGTCTTCAGAAAAGTTTGCATCAAACCGCCAAGGCCATGCTGCAATAGCATGGTATTGATTATCACTCATCAAAGCGCCCGAATGACATGAGGAGCACTCCGCCTCGCCATAAAACAAATTCATTCCACGTTTTTGCTTTGCAGATAATGCATTAACTTCACCAGCCAAATACCGGTCAAACGGACTATTCGTTGAGCGCCATTCCGTCCCGACAAACGCGCCAAGGGCGTTGGCAATTGATGTGATATCAATATCCGTTCGAGACTTCATTTTGGGATAGGCCGCTTGAAAATAGGGCCAGTACTCCGGCAAATCTTGAACGCGTTTGGCCAGTGCATTCCAAATAACTTGGTTTCCAAGATGCGCCACCGCTCTCAGATCATTCTCGCCAGTTCCAACCAATTCATCTCCAGTAACAGCAGGAAACAAAGACTGCACGGCCAAGATATCCTGCAACCCTGTTGGCAATTCTCTTTGCGATGGAGAGATAAATGATCCGGCCCCAAGTGCCTCCACCCTGCCATCAGAAAACAATGCTTTGATTTGCTTTGCGCCAATGTTGAAGAAATGCGGAGCGTGGCGCGATGAAGGACGTGTGGCATCATAAGGATCAAGCCCATTCGTTGCCATTGTATCTCCCTTTGGAACGGTTTTTCCCGACAAAAGAAATCCATTAGAAGAGGCTCGGTCATGATTGTGGCATGTAGCACATGACACCCGATAACTACCGGACAATATCCGGTCGTAAAACAACAACTGTCCAAGTTTTATCTGAGCGTCAGGATAAGATCGAAAGTCTTGCTCAGTGAACGGTTTTGGCAATTCGGTTCCGATGGCAGGCCCTGCAAACAGCAGACCAACCGATGCAAGAACCGCAGCGAACTTCATCAGGCTAGTATGCCTGTAGCAAAGACAACCGCATTGCCGCCAATGCTGCCGCTTTGAATAGCACCATCTTTCATCTCAAGTAACAAGGTAATCAGAGAGGCACGCCCCATTTCAACCCCCTGCTCTATACGAAACCTGTGCATTCCATCGGTCAAGTTTTCGAATTTAGCAATAGCACCCGCAAATGAGGCCACTGCAGACCCCGTTGCAGGGTCTTCAGGTATGCCAGCATCAGGCGCAAACATACGGGCATGAAAATCGTTTTCAGGCGCAACCGTTTCACGGCAATAGACCAATGCACTGTTGTGCGAATGTGTCCCAAACCCGGCGTGCCAGTGCTGCATATTAGGTTTAGCATTGCCGATGGTTTTAAGGTCTTTGACCGGAACAAGATCATACGGCAAACCAGCATGAAAACTACTGTGGGTATGATTGTCCATACCAATGTCGGAAAGTTCTAATGACAAAGCAGCGCTAGCCGATGAAGTTGTACCAGAAGTCTTGGTTTCTTTCGCAATCACCGGAAGATCAAACTCTGCGTATCGGCTCCCATCTTCAAATTTCACCCGACATTGAACTGGCCCAACGTTTTCCTCAAGTGTTAGCTCTGCAGAGCCACCATCAGTTAATCCATTGATTTCAGCAACCGCAATGGCTGCCCCGACAGTGGGATGACCAGCAAAAGGCAACTCACTTGCAGGTGTAAAAATACGCACCTTTGCATCACATCCTTCAAGTAAGGACGGTTCCAAAAAAATCGTTTCAGAAAAATTAAATTCACGAGCAATTTTCTGCATTTCCAATGTGTCCAACCCATCGCAGTCATAAACAACACCAAGCTGATTTCCTGTCATGGCCGTGTCAGTAAACACATCCATTATTGCAAATTTTCGCGACATATCTGTTCCTTAAACCAGTGTTGGATCAACCGTTGCGTTCACCACCCGCTTCACAGTCAAACCTTGCACGATAATGGAGAATAAGACGACCGCATAAGTACACGCTAACAGAACCGGCTTCTCTGGAATATCAGGTAACGATAGAACAAGAGCAACAGAAATACCGCCGCGCAATCCACCCCATGTGAGAACCGGAATAGCACCAGCCGTAAAGGTTTGGCGCAAAGAGAGAGTTAAGATTGGAATGGAGACCGCAATCAAACGCGCGGACAACACCAACGGAATGGTCAAGACAGCAAGCCATGCAAAAGACGGGTCGAGCGCGATGACCAAAACTTCAAGCCCAATTAACAAGAACAATACGGAGTTCAAAATCTCATCGATCAGTTCCCAAAATCCAAACATCGTGTCACGCGTGTGATCACTCATCGCAAGTTTAGCCCCCCTGTTGCCCACCAAAAGCCCAGCAACAACCACTGCAATTGGGCCTGAGAGATGAAGCCGTAACGCAATCGCGTAAGTGGCTGCGACGATGCCCACAGAAAGCAAAATCTCCAACATGTGCTCGTCCATCGTCGACATGGCTTTGTACGCTATCCATCCGGTGATCAAACCGAGCACTGCACCGCCAATTGCTTCCACGACAAACAATTCAGCAATCTGCAAGGCGGTGACTTCTACCCCCGCTTGGCTGGTTGCAATCGTCACCATAATCGCAAAAACCACCACGCCAACACCATCATTGAACAAGCTTTCGCCTGCAATTTTAGCTTCCAACGCATGAGGTACGTTGATGGATTTCAACAAGCTCAATACAGCCACAGGATCTGTGGGAGAAATCAAAGCGCCAAAAACCAGCGCCCAGATAAGCGGAATTTCAAAACCGATAATAGGAGCGATCACGTAGAGACCGAAGCCAACGATAAATGTCGACGTGATCACGCCAATCGAAGCCATCAGACCAATCGCCCAAGCTTGACTGCGCAAATAAGAGAAATCCACATGCAAAGCGCCTGCAAACAACAGGAACGCAAGCATTCCTTCCATCACGGTAGCATTGAAGTCGATCTGCGCAATCGCCGATTGAAGCGTGTCTGTAATCCCAAGTGAGGGAAATACCTTTTCAAGCAACAATAAGATGATGGAGGCAAGCAACGCCATCACCAGCAAACCAATCGTGTGAGGCAGTTTTAAAACCACATGGTTCAACCAACCAAAAACACCGGATAAAACCAGCAACAAGGAAGCAATTTCAAAAAGGGACAATGTCATTATGGAATCAAAAAATCTCAAATACCGACAATTCGGCGAATCGACCCTAATTCAAACCATCTTTAACGTAACCGCAACCGGGCAGTGATCAGAAGCTTTCGGGCGGTCCCATCCCGTACGCGGATAGCGGTCCACATCTTGCTTGGGCGGAAACACTGTTCGCATGGGTTGGCCTTGCCGGACAATATGCGGTAGCGCTCCAGCATTGCCATCTGCCAAAGCAGGTGACGCCAACAAGTAATCGATCTGTACAAGATGGCGAACCTCTCGCACTTCAGGTTCTCGAGCATTTTTGGCATCACCTGCTGCGTGGTAAAGCGTCCAGCGATTGTCCACTTCCCGTCTTTTGATCAAATCAACTGAAAACCTGTCAATGAACAATGGTTCCAAACCGGATTCAGGTTCAATCTTGGATTCAAATTTATACCCACGGCGCTTGTCGCCCCCAACCACCAATCGCTCGGTATAGTCGTTCAGATCGCCGCAAATCATCCAACGCATATTGGGCGTGCGCTCAGTTCCAAATTTCTTTTCCACGATGCGGCGCATGGCTTTCGCCTCTGCCAAACGAACCGGCATTGTGTATTTGCGACCTTCCACACCATCTTTCGAACTGCCCATGGACTTAAAATGACAAACGAAAACCGTCATACGTTTGCCGCCAATGCGCAAATCAACTTCCAAACAATCGCGCCTGAAGATACGTTCGTTCTTGTCGTATCCCAGCGCCTGAAGGTCAGTGTTATGAACACCAAGGTCTCCGAACGTGCGTTTTTTGTGCGAGGTCACCTTCAAAATTTCAATAGTTTCCCCATCAGCAGTTTTATCACGCGCCATCAGCGCCACATCAATACCGCGTCCATCATTGCCCTCGATCAACACTTTATGGGGATAGACCAGCCCTGTGATCGGAGCGAGATAATCTGTCTCGAATTCTTCCAATGTGTGGAGATCTTCCACTTCTTGAAGGCACATAATGTCGGCATGACAATCAGCAATAGCAAGCGATGTCATTTGCCGTGAGTCATCTTCATGGGCCATCAGCAAAGCACGCTGCTTAACATCGTGTCTTCTGTGCAAATAATTTTCCTGCTTCGTTTTCCGCCACATCGCGAAATCAAATCGAGCCATGAGGTTTTCGACATTAAAAGTGGCAATTCGAACTGACATATTTGCTCGACGTAAAACGGATGGGATATCTTTATGACCATTCCAGTCCCTGCACTCAAGCCAAATACGGCAACAAAGAGATGCGAGTTTAAAAACTCACGCTGCAATACATTCAATCCATTGATTCAAAAAGGTTTTAAGAATTTTTTGTTGTTCATATTGCGTTCAGGCAGCCATTCTTATGTTGAGAACAGGCCGCAGATAACCTTCGGCATAACAGGGTGATTGAAACGTCAATGACCCGATCTCAACAAGTTAAAGGAGATCGCAAGATGAAGAAATTTGGAAAACTCGGCATCGCTGGCATGCTTATCGCGACAATCACTGCCTCAAGCGCAATCACTCCAGCTTATGCCGGTAAAAAAGAACGTCGCACTGCCGCAGGTATCGCAATTGGTGCAATTGCCGGCGCGATTATCGTCAATGAAATCGGCAAAAAACGCGATAGACGTTACAAGCGTCGCCACCGTGGACGCGCATATCACCGCAACAACCGCCATTGGGATGCCCCGCGTCATCGCTATCGCAAACACCACCGTCATCACCATCCAGCCTACGGGTACGAATACGAACAGCCACGTGTTGTCTATCGTGAGCCACAACCACGCTTGAGATATGAAGGGCGTGTCAGCGCAAGTGAGGTACACACAAACTGGTGCCATGATCGTTATCGCTCGTATCGTAGTTACGACAACACCTTTCAACCGTATCATGGCGGACGCAAACAATGCTTCTCGCCATATAACTAGAAATCTCAAAACAGCCGGACCTTTATCAAGGTTCGGCTAGAGTGATTTCAACTATGTGATTTGAATGTCATCGGCTGAAAGTTCTAAGCTCTTAACACAATTTTAAGAAATTAATGAGGTTTGAAATGTTTTCTAAATCAAAATCTGTTGGGCTTATTGTTGGGCTAACGATCACTCTATCCTCAGTTCTGCCCTCACAAGCGGCAATGACTCGCGTGGCACCTGCTGCGCCAGCCATTGTTGAAACTGACGTTGTTCAAGTTCAACAAAGAAGACTTCGACGCAATCGCAATTTCCGTAGGAATCGTGGCTATCGCAGAAATCGTGGTTATCGCCGGTATCGCGGATACCGCAGCCGTAGATATCGCCGCAATAATGGTGCCGCAATTGCCGGTGGTTTAATTGCGGGCGTAGTTATCGGTTCAGCAATTGCCAACAGCCGCGAAAGAAGAAGTGACCGACGTCGTTACTCCTATTCACGCAGTCATACCAACTGGTGTTATAATCGATATCGTTCGTATCGGGCATCAAGCAATACGTTCCAACCTTATAACGGTGGGCGTCGTCAATGCCGTTCCCCTTACAATTAAAAGGTTTTCCCGGGGAAGCCTGAAGACAAAAGGTCCGGAACTCACGTTCCGGACCTTTTCAATCTTGAAGTCGTGTATATGGCTTAGTTTTTGTCTTTGTCGACCAAAGCATTGCCTTTGATCCAAGGCATCATACCACGAAGTTTTTCACCAACTTCTTCGATCTGATGACGGTCATGCATGCGACGTGTCGCTTTAAAGCGTGCAGCACCTGAATGCCATTCCTGCATCCATTCTGATGTGAATTTACCAGTTTGAATGTCTGTCAAAATATCTTTCATGACAGCTTTTGTTTCAGCCGTGATCACGCGTGGACCAGAAACATACTCACCCCATTCAGCGGTGTTAGAGATTGAGTAATTCATGTTGGCAATACCGCCTTCATAAATCAGGTCAACGATGAGTTTCACTTCGTGCAAGCACTCAAAGTAAGCCATTTCAGGGGCATAACCACCTTCAACCAGCGTTTCGAAACCAGCGCGAATAAGTTCAACAACACCACCGCAAAGAACAGCTTGTTCGCCGAAGAGGTCAGTTTCGCACTCTTCTTGGAAAGTTGTTTCGATAACACCAGAACGACCACCACCAACGCCACAAGCGTAGGACAAAGCGAGATCATGGGCATTGCCAGATGCATTCTGATGGATCGCGATCAAGCATGGCACGCCGCCGCCTTTTTGGTATTCGCCGCGCACAGTGTGGCCCGGGCCTTTTGGTGCGATCATCACAACGTCAATATCGCTGTCTGGTTCAATCAAGTTGAAGTGAACATTCAAACCATGGGCAAATGCAATCGCAGCACCAGATTTGATGTTGCCCGCAATGCTATCTTTCCAGATGCCGGCTTGAAGCTCATCGGGAGCAGCCATCATCATAAGATCAGAAACTTTAGCAGCGTCGGCAACAGACATCACTTTAAAGCCGTCAGCTTCAGCTTTCTTGATTGTAACAGAACCTTCACGCAATGCGATGACGATGTCTTTCGCGCCAGAATCTTTCAGGTTCATTGCGTGTGCACGGCCCTGAGAGCCATAACCCACGATGCAAACCTTTTTGCCTTTGATCAAATTAATGTCCGCGTCGCGGTCGTAATAAACGCGCATGAGCGTTCCCCTTACAAATGTCTAGAAAAGCGTCGATGGCTCGAAAGAGCCAAATTCGAGGGTGGTTTAGCGGGGTAGAGCACAAATGGCAATTGCTGGCCGCGCTATTTGGCTGCAACCCCATCACTTAATGTGATTTGGGTATCCAAAATCTTGGTCAAATCACATTCCTGCAGTCCAATTTTAGAATATGGATCAACCAATGTGCCGCAAACCATGTGGGACAAAAGCGAAGGCATAGGCGGAACTTTAGCAACCGATGACATCAAAACATCTCTCAGCAATGGTATGAGATGGCTGTCCGATTGATAAAACGGTGTCAAAAGCAGTGAAAGCGATTGGAACAATTTAAGATGCAGGCGTCTTGAAACAGCATAATTTTTTAAAGCTTCTGCAAAATCATCATTACGAGACAGTGCAAAAGCCAAGGCGCGGGCATCCAACAATGCCATATTCGCACCTTGCCCCAATTGCGGGCTTGTGGAGTGAGCACTGTCGCCGACAAATACACAGCGGCCATGATAGGGTTGCTTCACAGTCAAATGGCCATACTTTGCAAATGTCAGATCTTCAAAACTCTTGATCTGTTCCAAATAAGGTTCAACCTCAGGCCAATAGCTTCGCACATCATCTTTCCAAGCCTCCAAACCTTTAGTTTTGACGACATCAACATCTTCAGGTTTCAAACTCCAAAAAAACGCCACTTTCTTTTTGCCGCCAACCCGCTGGCGGCCAATCGGCAAAATGCCAATCATCACGCTGGCCTTGTAGTAACACTGCTGCAAAGCGTCCTCTCGAAACCCGCCGCTTTTGTTGTCGGGGTTGGTCCAATCAAGTGTGGCCCAAAAAGCCCCGTATTGTAGCGATCGGCGTTTTTGATCAGGAAATATGGATGTTCGGATTTCAGATAGTGCACCAGATGTATCAACAACCAAATCCCAAGTCTCCCCCCTGTCCAATTCACCATTCTTGACCAAATATGCACCATACTGATCTTGCGACACTGCGCTCACCGTCACGCTCGTTCTGATCTCCACCCCATCGTATGAAGCAGCTTCATGCAGAACGCCGAAGAGCGCCGCACGATGCACGGCAACACCAAAGCGCTTACCAGTTTTATCGTAATCAACGGCCAATACAGGTCGGCCTGTCCCCGCTGACACACCGTGCAAACGGTCTATTCGCTGTCCCAATGCCACCAGTTTGTGAGCAATACCCAAGTCATTGAGCACGGTTAAACCGGTGGGTTGTATCAACAACCCGGAGCCGACAGGTTTAACAGTTTCAAATTGATCAAAAACGACAACATTATGGCCAGCTCTCTTCAGATAAATCGCCGTCGCCAATCCAGCCGGACCAGCTCCAATAATGGCTATTCGTTTAGCATTATCCATCATCAATTGGGCTTTAAACCTTACGCCCGCAAGCGCTAAGAAAGCGCTTAACAGTCTCCGCCATTCCATATTCCAAAGCATCAGCGGTCAGGCCATGACCAATCGACACTTCGGCAAGATCTGGAATACGCGCGACGAGTGCGGGTAAATTGGCAACGGTGAGGTCATGTCCCGCATTGACACCCATGCCAAACTCACGGGCGGCGTCGGCAGTTGCGCCTAATTTTTCAACTTCAATTTTTGCAGCATCAGGAGTTTCATAGGTTCCGCCATAGGGACCCGTGTACAATTCGATGCGATGAGCACTCGTATCAGCCGCCCATTTGACATATTCAGGATCGGGGTCTGCAAAGAGAGAGACCCGCGTGCCAGATTGAATCAATCGCGCAACAATTGGCGCCAACATATTGTGATGACGCTTAAAATCCCAACCGTGATCAGACGTCGCTTGGGACGGATCATCAGGCACAAGCGTCACTTGCTCAGGTTGTGTCTCTTCAACCAATTGCAAAAACTCTTCGGTGGGATAGCCTTCGATGTTATATTCACAGTCAGGAAATTCATCATCAATCAACGCTCGCAATTCAGGCACATCTGAAAAACGAATATGTCTTTCATCAGGTCTGGGATGAATGGTTATACCTTGGGCACCAGACGCCAAAGCAATACGTCCCATGCCAACGACACTCGGCCAAGGCAAATCACGACGATTTCGCAATTGCGCAACTGCATTGAGATTGACGGAGAGGTCGACAGGCATAATGATGTTTCCGAACAGCCGAGAAGTCGGTTTCAACATGGCGTGTGACCACCCTATAAGCAACCGACAAAAAGACTCGGAAATAACCACATAGATGTTTTCACCGTTTCAACCGTTCACAGAAATCCCAGAACCATTTGCTATTGGCTTGAAACCGATTGATCCAAACAGTTGGATTTATCAAAATTCAGATTTTCTCAACTATCAAAATCAAAAAATGGAACTCTACGCTTCAAACTTTGATCAAGTGTTCATGGCCACCCCTGACAGCGTTGATGCACAGATGGAAGCGGAAGATTTAGTAAAAACATCGTTCATTGAGCAGAATCCCCTCGCACAGGATGTTTCAGACCTGCCTCCCCTCGCTCGAGCTGCACTAAACACACAAGATGATCTCGTTTTAATGCGCAAAACTGCCGACGGTTGGAACTTGGTTGCAGGTTCGGTTTGCTTCCCGGCACACTGGACCTTGTCAGAAAAATTCAATCGACCTCTGGAAGCCATTCATGGCCCTGTGCCGATGAGTGCAAAAATGCATCAACGGATCAGCCGCATATTTGATGCTCTACAACCATCTGTTCCTGTATGGCGGGAAAATTGGTCATTGGACAGTGACAATGATTTGCGCAAAGTGAAATCGGAACATGACACAAAACACGACACATCATCAAAATTAGAGAGTTTTTATCTTCGAACCGAGTACCAGACGCTCCACAAGCTGCCTGTTTCGGGTGATGTGTTGTTCACTATTGGAACTTACACCGAGCATTTGCGCGATATTGCACAATTGCCCCAAGGTCGCGAGATGCTGTCACGTTTCAAAAAGCAGGTAATAGAGTTGAGCGAGGATGAAGCCAGCTACAAAGGCTTGAAACATTGTCGTCAATCCTTGATCGATTGGTTGTCATCGAAAATTGAGAGTTAAGTATGGAAACCGCAGAACTAACATCTTGGATTGGAAAGTCGAAAACAACACAGGATACGCTGCGTCTTGAGCGGGCCCTTTTACTGAGTTCTACTATTGGGCAACGTGAAGACATCCAAAACGGTGCTTCCCTACCCGTCCTTTGGCATTGGGTCTATTTCCAAGAACTGACACGAATTGATGATCTTGGTCGTGACGGGCACGCATCTAAAGGGGAGCTCCTGCCCCCGATTGATCTTCCAAGGCGTATGTGGGCGGGTGGTCGCTTGGAATATCAACTCCATCCCAAAATTGGCGAGAAACTTACAAAAACCTCAACAATTTCGAACATCACGCCCAAAGAAGGAAAGACGGGAAAACTGTGTTTCGTCACCGTTCAGCACGAGTATTTTGACCATAAAGATCAAGCAGTATTCACGGAAGAACATGATATCGTTTATCGTGAAGACCCGAAAGATAAAACAAGCACCTCTGCACATGTGGCTCCACCCGAAAATGCGACAATCAGCGAGACAATAATACCCTCAACGGTCCTTCTATTCCGTTATTCAGCGCTCACGTTCAACAGTCACCGCATTCACTATGACCGAGACTATTGCACCGATATTGAAGGCTATCCGGGCTTGATTTTTCACGGGCCACTCACCGCAACTTTGCTTACTGAATTTGCAGCACGCCAAAATCCCGATCAACAAATTAAGTCATTCAGTTTCAGAGCAACCGCACCACTATTTGATACTGAGCCGTTTGCAATCAAGACCGATGGCAAAAACACCTATTGGGTTGAAACCTCATCAGGTGGATTGGCCATGAAAGCTGATATTTCATTTGGATAGGTATTCACTTCACATTGCGAGAGATCACTTCACAATTGTGATTTTTTCAGCTGCACGGGTAATCGCAGTATAGAGCCAACGTTGCGAGTGTTCGCGAAAGGCCCAGCTTTCATCGAATAAATACACATTATCCCATTGAGAGCCTTGCGATTTATGTGTGGTCAGCGCGTATCCATAGTCAAAATCATCGTATCGGCGCTTAGTCTGCCAAGGCACCTCTTCTTCCGGATTTTCAAACGCAGCTTTCAGAACTTTGATTTTGGCAGATTGCTTTTCCATCCCGTCGTCTTCCGAGGCGATGAGAAGGTTCATAAACGGTTTTGAACTGTTAGGAGCTGACACCACCTGCCATAATGACCCGTTCAAAAGTCCTTTTGCTGGGTCGTTGCGCAGGGCTACAAGTTTGTCACCGGAGGCTGGCAACGCGCCCTGAAACTCTTTCAAATCCCGCAGTCTTTGATTGTAGCGCCGTCTGGTTTTGTTGGTGCCCACAAGAACCTGATCAGCAGCCAAAACTTCGCTCTGATCAACCTCACGGCGGTTGATCACTTGGCTGTTGCCAAACGAACCATACGAAAGCTCCTGCCCTTCACGTACAAGCTGAGCCAAATCGATAATCGGATTATCTCTCGCTTGTCGATGAATGGTTTCCAACAAAATATCAGGTTCTTGTTCGGTGAAGAATCCGCCACCGGACACAGGTGGCAATTGCCCCGGGTCGCCTAACACCAAGACAGGCGTACCAAAGCTCAAAAGATCTCGCCCAAGATCTTCGTCCACCATGGAACATTCATCGATTACGATGAGGGCCGCTTCAGCCACAGGGCTTTGGCGATTCAACGTAAAAAGCGGCGTCATGTTGGATTTGCCAGTGTCGGTGTCTTCTACCATTTCCTCACCGCGCGGGCGATAGATCAACGAATGAATAGTAGAGGCTTTCTTTGCGCCACGCGAACGCAACACCATGGCCGCCTTACCCGTGAAAGCGGCGAACAATACATCACCATCCACTCCTTCAGCCAAATGGCGCGCCAATGTGGTTTTGCCCGTTCCCGCATAGCCAAACAGGCGAAACACTTGCGGATAGCCCTGTTTCAACCAGTTTGAAACGGCAACTAGCGCGTCATCCTGTTCAGGAGAAAACTGCACGATACTCTCAATACATTAGGGAAGAATCTAAGACAAAATAACCAAATGGCACACGGAACACAATAAGAACATCAACCACCATACAAAACGAGAAATCGATCCACCGCCCGGTTTGCTACATCTTCCATTTCAGACATTTTCGGACGTGCCTTTTCGCCAAGCAACAAACGTCGTTGACGGTCACCGACCAACAAACCGAGAAGTGTTTCAAAAGCATCATCCATATCTTCGATCTGAACGTCCCTAGATACATGACCTTCTTGAAACAGTTCAAAAAAAGGAACTCTAACCTGATCTCGCCAAATCGCGAGAACCGCTGTCCCGAATTGGGAAGTTTCAGTACAGGTCTGCGCCATAGCAATGCGGTTGACCACGACCACAGCATCGCCTGTCAAAATATCAAGTAATAAAGTGCTGTAAGCTTGGAGCTTTTCGGCGAACGTACCATCGACTGCACCAAACCCCACACTTAAGGCAGCATTCATGCCTTTGGCTTGCTCATTGATCAAAGTAAGGAAAATACCATCGCGATCATCAAACCAATTGTAGAGTGTTTCTTTTGAACAATTGGCCTGCGCCGCAATTTGAGCCGTGGAAATAGCAGTGCCATGGTCGCGCACAAGACGCAGGGTTGCACCTAGAATTTGGCGACTGCGCGTTTCACGTTTTGAAAGCTTCGATTCGTATGCCATGCCGTAACATACGGTACGCAATCGCAGATGTGAATCCCCAAACAAGTGACTTCATCAAAGGGCCGAAAAACCGTCCCATAACAATTTAAACCCAGCGCAAGTCAACGCAATGAAGATGATTGTCGTGAAACGCTTTTCGGAAACAACACCGTTCAACCAAAACCCCAAAAGAACACCAATGGGAATGAACGGGGCCAACACCAAACTGCCCTTTAAGCTTTCAAGCGTGATTTGCCCCAGCCAAACATAGGGAATGAGTTTTAGAGCATTTATGCTGGCAAAAAGGTAAGAATTGGTGCCCACAAACGACTGCTTACCCAAGTTCTGTCGCAGCAAAATCATCTTGGCGGGTGGCCCACCTGCATGCGCCACAAAGCTGGTGTAGCCCGCCATGGCGCCAAAAAAAGACGTGAACAAAAGTCCCGGTTCGTTTTCGCGGTCAACGGTTTTCGACAACCAGTCGTTTAGCGCTCGATACGCCACAAACAGCAAGGCAAGAATTCCAAGCGCTATCCGCAGAATGTCGGCGTTCAAGAACTGGAACGTCAGCGCACCAATACCGATACCAATGATCGCAGCTGGTATGAGAGTCAGAACCAAACGCCGATCCCAATGATTGCGATAGCGCCAAAGATTAACGACATCAATGACCAACAATATGGGAAGAACAATCGCGGCAGCTAACTGCGGCTGAATGAACAACGCCATAATCGGCACGACAGACATTTCAACACCAGCGCCAAAACCAGCCTTCGACACGCCGGTCATGATGATCAACAAGGCGCAAACTGTCAGAAAGAAAGGATCAAACGACACTAGGTTACATTCTAAACACGCCGAATTTCGTATCTGGTATCGGTGCGTTCAAACTTGCAGCCAGCGCCAAAGCCAAGATACGGCGCGAATCTTTCGGTCGGATAATCCCATCGTCCCAAAGGCGCGCCGTGGAATAATATGGATGTCCTTCTTCCTCATATTTCTCCACGATGGGTTGCTTGAATTCGGCTTCTTCAATTTCTGACCAATTCTCGCCGCGCCGCTCCATACCGTCACGTTTCACAGTCGCAAGAACAGATGCCGCCTGCTCTCCGCCCATGACCGAAATGCGGGCATTGGGCCACATGAAGAGAAAGCGTGGTCCATAGGCACGGCCACACATGCCGTAATTTCCAGCGCCGTATGAACCACCCACCACTAAGGTGATTTTGGGAACCTTTGCGCATGCCACAGCAGTGACCAGTTTCGCACCATCCTTTGCGATCCCACCCATCTCGTGCTCGCGCCCAACCATGAACCCCGTGATATTTTGAAGAAAAATCAGCGGTATTTTTCGTTGGGAACAGAGTTCGATGAAATGCGCGCCTTTAAGAGCGCTCTCAGACACCAAGATACCGTTGTTGGCAACAATTCCCACGGGCATTCCATGCAGTTTGGCAAAGCCTGTTACCAAGGTCGTGCCGTAACGGGCTTTGAACTCATCGAACTGAGAGCCATCCACTAAACGGGCTATAATTTCGCGAACATCATATTGTTTGCGCAAATCCACTGGCACAATGGCTTCCAGTTCTTCTCCCACGTGTTTTGGTTCCGCAAAAGACTGAACAGAAACGGGTGAAGAAGTTGGCGCTTTCAAATTGCGTACACTTGAACGGACTATTTGCAAAGCATGTGGGTCATTTTCCGCCATGTGATCTGCAACACCAGACAGCCGCGTGTGCAAGTCTGCTCCACCAAGGTCTTCGGCAGTCACTTCTTCTCCTGTCGCCGCCTTCACCAATGGCGGGCCACCGAGAAAAATAGTCCCCTGTTCTTTGACGATGACTGTCTCGTCGGACATGGCAGGAACATAAGCACCACCTGCCGTGCAAGACCCCATAACACACGCGATTTGAGGAATTCCCATCGCTGACATATTGGCCTGATTGAAGAATATGCGACCAAAATGATCTTTGTCAGGAAACACTTCCGTTTGTTGCGGCAGGTTTGCGCCTCCTGAATCCACCAAATAAATGCACGGCAAATGGTTTTCTTGTGCCACTTCCTGCGCACGCAAATGCTTTTTGACGGTCATTGGGTAATAGGTGCCACCCTTTATGGTCGCGTCATTGCACACGATCACACATTGGCGGCCCTCAATCTGCCCGATGCCGGTGATCAAGCCTGCCCCATTGATCTCATCATCGTACAGTCCATGGGCTGCCATTGGCGACAATTCCAGAAACGGCGTGCCGTGATCAAGCAATTGCATTACCCGTTCACGCGGCAACAACTTACCCCGTGCGATATGCCGCTCACGCGATTTCTCATTTCCACCAAGTGCAACAACCGAACGCAATTGCTCAAGATCTTCGGTCAGCAAGTTCCACTGTTTGGCATTGACAACAGTATCTCGGTCCGAAAGCGAAAGTTTCGGCTTCAATTCATTTACAGCCACGCTCCGGTCCCTATTTCGAATCTTTAGAAGTGGTATCAGTTTCTGGCAGGTCGACCGGCATTTTGTCTTCAGCCCATTTGGTGAAGCCACCCTCAATGTGGGCTACTGGCGCTAAGCCCATATTTTGCATATCGCGGGTGGCAAGCGCGGAACGCCAAGCCGCAGCACAAAAGAAAATATAGGTCTTGCCTTGCTGTGCAAAAACTTCACGGTGGTAAGGACTTTCTGGATCTACCCAAAACTCCAGCATTCCCCGTGGCGCATGAACCGCACCGGGAACACGACCAGACTTCGCCAATTCACGAATATCTCGAATATCAACCAACACTGCCTCGCCGTTCTGTTGCATCTTTAGGGCATCAGCGGGTGTAAGCGTGACAATTTCTTCAGTGGCTTCGGCAACAAGTTGCGCAGCAGTTTTCTTCATTGCGGGGCCTGAATATGGTTTTTCAATCAAAACCAAAATAACAGGCTAAGCACAATAAACAACGCAAAACCCACACGCGGGTTTTTCATTTATTGAACTATTTTGAAATCACTTCAGCAACAGTGGCGGCAGATTCCCCACCCGTTAAAGTGACAAACACAAAAGTTGCAATCAGCACGATTGCTATCGTCCAGAGCGCAATGCTCCAGCATGATTTTTCAACTGTATCGTTCATACTATCCCTGAAATATTCGCTCTTTTACGCTGCCACTTTTTAGGCATGGCGAAGGTCGGCGGATGTGTAGTCCCACGACGCGCACAGGACAACAGTAAATATGTTCATTTCGTGACATAGCCACCATGCATAAAATGCATAGCTAAAATTATTAAACAGATTCAGAGCTCTAATTGACTGTTGATCATTAACCATCTGTTAAAGAGTGTGTCTATTTTGTGGATGCCGACTTCCGTTCGGCACGTGCTTTAGGCGATTTCACCGCCATCTCATCCGGTGCGACCACTTCAACAGGCGTCCGCATGATAATTTCACGATGAGGAAATGGGATATCGATTCCGTTTTCTTGAAATGCATCCCACAAAGCCAACATCACTTGGCCTCGGATATTGGTCAGGCCATTTTGGGGGTCGGAAATCCAGAACCGCGTCACGAAGTTCAAAGACGAATCTCCAAACTCGGTCATCCAGCAAACAGGGTTTTTGATATTGCTGACACGGTCCACACTCTTTGCAGCGTCAATGGCAAGTTCAGAAACCTTGTGCGGATCGCTGTCATAGGCAACACCAAAAGTCACATCCAAACGCACCAATTTGTCTGTGAAAGACCAATTGATTACTTTCTCGGTGATAAAGTCCTCGTTCGGAATCAAAAACTCCCTGCCGTCTCGCGTGACCACAGAGACAAATCTTGATCGCAACTCCCTAATCCAACCGAACGTCTCACCCAATGAAATCGTATCACCGGGCTTAATGCTTTTATCGAGCAAAATAATCACGCCGGATATGAAGTTTGAAACCACTTTTTGAAGACCAAAGCCAAGCCCGACACCAACAGCACCTGAGAAAACAGCCAAAGCGGTGAGATCAATACCGACTGAATTCATGGCAATAATAATCGCCATGACAACCAAGAATATCTTCACAAGTTTCCCGATGAGCACTTGAAGACTAGGTGTCAGATCGGTCATGCCCTTAACACGGGTTTCAACAAAGTTACCCGTGTTTGTTGCCAACCAGACCAATGCCAAAAGCAAACCAACGGTTTTTATCACCAGCAGAGCCGAGATACGCACCTCCCCAATGGTGAACGCCAACGCATCTAAAGTAGCCATTGTCGGACTTAGATATCCGGTAGTGTTGAGCGCCACCACAGCCCAAGCCACCATTGCGATGGAGTGAGACAACTGCCTGGACCGAATAACCTTCGATAAGACGTTGATCACCAACCATGCCAAAGCCAAGCTGTAAGCACCACGCAACAGAAATGTGTTCCACGGCCAAGTATAAGCATTGGCTATTGTATAAGCGCTCCAACACAATGGTATGAAAGTGATCCATTCCACACGGCGCAAAAGTGCAGCCAATACCCGTAAGAAACCTGCATTGATTTTAAGGCTGCGCACCCACAGTTCCAGTGGCGGCTCCAGTCGCTTTGAAACAAGCCAACTGACACCAAACAGGCCAACGATAATGATCAGTTGATACAGCGTCCAAGGTTGATAGATCAGCTCCCAAACATCTAGAGCAACTTTTTGAAGTCCTGAACCGGCGGTTAAAACGATTTCTTCACCCGTTAGGGTTGGCGTTTCACCTTCAACAGTTTTTGTATGGTTTGTCATTCTTATCCAACACTCATTGCAAGCACGCGACTAACTTCTTTTAACGATCTACCCGATTGATCGCTCCATTCATTAAACGCATTTTGTACAGCTGCCATAGCTTTCATAGAAGTCGGTGGTTTTTGAACAACACCTTCAGCAATCAATCGCCCGACAACATCTGAAGATAGAATGAATCCATCACGGTTCATAAAGCGTAGAAAATATTGTCCTGTATTACCGCCCAAACGTGAGCCACGCTTTTTTAACATAGCCAGGAGACCAACATAGTCAGATGACGGCCAACCGCCCAATGCCTTACCAACGCTTCCATATTCTTTGTGCAGTTCAATCACAAATGCCGCATTTTCTTGAACCGATCTGATTTTAGCTCCATGACGAATGATCCGTGTGTCACTTACCAACCGACCAAGATCTTCATCTGTATAAAATGAAATCCGACCGGGATCGAACCCGTCAAAAGCTTCTTCAAACCCATTCCACTTGGCGTCCACGACTTTCCAGTTGAACCCGGAATTGAACACACAACGTGCCATCATGGCCAACCAACGGTCTGGCGATATTTGTTCCAATTCTTTTTCTGAAGCTGGAGGGTCAAGCAATGTTTCCAAAACATCTCGTCCGCCCTTTCGTTTGGCGGCAATACTAAATATTTCATCGAAACTGTGCATGAGCGTCCAAAGGGCTGTTGCCAAATCCATAACTTGTGCATCACTTTCGCATGAGTGGCACAATATCGAAACCCACAACGCGCGACCTTTTCTTAATGGCTCTCACAGCCATTATCTGGGCATCCGCGTTTGTGGCTATCAAAGCCGTTGTCGTGGAAACCGGCCCTTTGTGGCTGGCAGCATGGCGCGTGGCTATTGGGTTTGTGATATTGCTTCCCTATGCGATTTGGCGCGGATTTATCTGGCCCCAAAACTCAAGAATGTGGCTCTTTATTTGTGTCACGTCCTTGTTCAATGTCGTTCTTCCTTTTTTCCTCATTTCTTGGGCAGAACAAACGATCGATGCGGGTGTCACATCGTTGCTGATGGGCACCGGCCCATTTCTCGCGCTATTTGGCAGCCACATTTTCACCAGCGACGACAAACTGACTGTGCCAAAATTGATTGCAGTTCTTCTAGGGTTCGCGGGGGTTCTAACCATCGTTGGAGGCGACGCAATTTCCGGGCTCGGAGGACAGACAGTTTGGGCGCAACTCGCTGCCGTAGGTGGCGCGCTCTGCTATACAGTTGCCGGCCTTATGGTGCGGCGCATCAATATCCCGCCCATACGTTTAGGCTGTTTGGTCTTTGGAACCGGAATGATCATGTTGATTGGAGCCGCATTGGTGTTCGATGGCGCGCCCAACATTCAACTCAGTTCAACAGTCATTCTGGCCCTGCTCTATCTGGGAGTGTTTCCGACAGCTATTGGCCAGATATTGCGCTTCACTTTAATCAAACGGGTGGGATATGCCGCGTTTGCGTTGGCGCTCAATATCATTCCAGTGATTGGCGTTGGTCTTGGTGCGTTGCTGTTGGGCGAAGTCATCACAGCGCGCACTTTCGTCGCGCTCGCTTTGGTCTTGTCCGGTCTGTTCATCGCACGAATGGGAACGCCAAAAACTTAAACGGCATCCCAATCCGGTGAGAATTCAAAATCACAGATCCGAGTGTGTTTTTGGGTCAACTCTGTGATGGCCTCCATCTGGTCGCCTGACAATTCAAAGTCGAAGATATCGATATTTTCTGCCAGTCGCGCTGGCGTCGCGGTCTTGGGAATAGCGCCTGCTCCGTTATGCTGAACATGCCAACGCAGCACAACTTGTGCAGCTGTCTTGCCACATGCTTTTGCAGTTTCAACCAATATCGGTTCATTCATCAATGGGCGGCCTTGATACAGTGGGCAATAGGCCATCAAAGCTACGCCGTGTTTTGCACAAGCCACTCTTATTTTGCTTTGATCCAAATAAGGGTGGTTCTCAACTTGATTACAAGCGATGGGCCTCTCAGACGCAGTCACCATTTCATACAGAAGCGGAACCGTGAAGTTAGACACGCCAATATTGCGCGCCCATCCCCGCTCGGCGGCCTCGTTCAACAGCTTCGCCCAATCAGAAACCGCATTTACTTTTGGCGGCCAGTGGATGAGCAAGAGATCGACATAATCCGTTCCCAACCGTTCAAGGCTTCCGGCAACCGTTTTGATAAAACTGTCTTCGGTAATATCGGTCGGCCAGACTTTCGTTGTGAGAAAAATATCTTCACGTGGAGCACCAGATACTTTGATTCCCTGCCCGACAGCTGTTTCATTCTCATACATCACCGCCGTATCGATATGACGGTAACCTGTCTCCAGCGCAGTCTTTACAATGTTCGTGCATTCTTCATCGCGCATCTGCCAAGTGCCCAGTCCAAGTGCCGGAATCTTGGCTCCGTTTGCTTCAAGAGTTTTCATAACAATATCCATTTCATGAGACGCGCTTGCAGTGTTAATAGACAACATGCGGTGTCAGCAAGCGAGAGCCAAATGAAAAATGATCCTATAAAAATGGGACGCATCAGCACCATTGATACCGCTCGGGGCATCGCTCTTGTGGCAATGACCATTTACCACTTCACTTGGGATTTGGAATTCTTCGGTTGGATACTACCTAGCACAACATTGCAGTATGGTTGGGTATGGTTCGCCCGTTGCATCGCTTCCAGTTTCATTTTCCTAGTCGGTGTCAGTTTAGTGTTGGCTCACAAGGACGAAATAAAGTGGCGTTCCTTTGCAAAACGCTTGGCAATGGTCATCATTGCGGCTGCGGTGATATCAATCGTAACTTTGTTGACAGTGCCCGGAGGATTCATATTCTTCGGCATTCTACATGGCATCGCTCTGTTCAGTCTGCTGGGTATCTTCTTCGTTTGCTTTCATTGGGCGATACCGCTGATCGCCGGTATATTGGTTCTTGTCATTGAAAAAACCGTTTCAGCTGAATTGTTTTCCAAGCCTGTATTCTGGTGGGTCGGGTTGGCACCAAGCGACCCGCCTTCCAACGATTACGTTCCACTATTTCCATGGTTCGCAGCGGCATTATTTGGCATTGCTGTCACAAAATTTGCGCTTCAAAAAGATTGGCTTGCTCAACTAACAAAATGGAAAACGCCCGCTACATTGGAAAAACCTCTTAGCTTTATCGGGCGACATTCCCTCGTCTACTATCTCGTCCATCAACCAATACTGATGGGAATGATTTGGTGCTTTACGGCTCTTGTTGGTCCGCCAGATCCCACACCCGCATTTCTCAACATGTGCGAACGCCAATGCGTCATCAACAATGACAAAACCTACTGCACATCCTATTGCAGTTGCGTTACCGAAGGTTTCAAGAGTGGCAAAGTTTTCCAGCCATTTTTGGAAGGCCGGGCGACCATAGAAAACAACGAAACCATTGGGTCTGTGATCAGTCTGTGCAGTACGGAACAAAAATGATCTTAGATATGGAAATCCGGCACAGGGTGAATGTTGAACACGTTTAACGGAATAAGCTTTGACTGCACTTTTGAAGCTTGACGCTGCCTCGGTGTTTCAATGAAAATCTCATTATCAAACCACGTCCAGTCATCTGCCCATGTCCAGCAACCTGCTTGCTTATAAACATCGGCCACTTGATCGGAATATGCTTTATCCACGGGCAATTGAATCGTCTCAGGATTGGTTGCACCAAAATAAGTCATCGCCAATGGTAAGGACCGTTCCGTGCAATAGTTACTCATCCACAATTTGAAACCAATCTCCTCGCGCAAGCGCTCCAACACGCGAAACACTTGCAGATGGTCTTCATGCCCATACTCACCCCAAGGGTTGTGACTGAACACATTCATATCGGCAGACAATTGGGGTTTCAGCTTGTCATATAACAGCTGAAAATTAGACTTATAGTGTGCCAATATTCCCATTTTAGGCGCATCACTTTTACCAGCAATACGCTTTATTCTTTGCTTCAAATCACGACGCTTGTGTTGCAAACCAAGGTCCACGCCAAACTCTGTCAATTTTGGAAATTGCCAATTGGCCAATCCATACGTCGCCGCTTCTGCTATCGCCAAAGTGGATACATTGCCGTGCGGAAATTGGGCCACAACTTGACGCCTAGCTTCACCAATCGACGGATCAGGCCAATAGTCTTCAAACACCATCACAATGCGATCAACATCTTTGAGAATTGAACCAAACCAAAGCAACTCATCGTCGGGGTGTGCGGCAACGATCACAGAATTCTTGAGAAAATCAGATTTAAGGGTCACGCAATGGCCCCCTGCTTCTTCATTCTGTGCAGAATCAATCGTTTGACCAAAGCCCCTTTCCACCCTTTTGAAACACACAACATCGACATAGGTGTTGCTGTGGTTCCAAACTGATATTTGAAATTTTCATCTCCAATAGTAAAATCGAAATTGTTGCCACCCCGCGACATCCAATCTTCGATCAGCCAAGAGTACAATTGCAGGCCCGGTGAGTGCCGCCCCGCTTTGTCATAATCGGCACCAATGAGCAGATAAAGAAAACGTCCCTTGTGAGTGAGACCGAAGACAACACCTACGGTGTCAGAATCCGAAGTCACTTTCCAAGTTTCAGCAGCATCGGTGTTGGCACCGTCGGCAGCCACTTTGCTATAAAAACTTTCAACCGTATCCGTTTGAATCGGATCGTTTTCAAAACGCCCTTCCCGCAGTCGTGTGAGTTCAGCAATTGCGTTCGTTACGTCCTTAGGATCAGCCAACCGTTCTAAATTGACGTCATGCTGCTTTTTCCAACGTTTGCCTTTACGTTTAATTTGCCCGTTCAATTTCGGATCAATATTTGCAACGCGCCAATCATCAAATGGTGGTGCAAGATCAACACCGTGAGCAGAAAACTCAAGTGTCATCACATCATGCGGAAAGAGAACCTGCCAACACCCCACATGTTCTTCACGTACTGGTTTAATCCGCAGAACATCGTAATGTCCCAACGCGTCTTCAAACCGCTTGCGCAATGAACACTCACTGCCCAACTGTCTGCGCAGCTCTTTATCCAACACAGGCGCGGCATAATCACTTACACCCAAATCCGCACTTTCAAGAAAACGCACTCCCATTTTTTGTCGGGAAATCATAGGAACCACACCACGCAGCTTGCCATCCTTGCGGAATGTTACGACACACGGCAATGCGCCGAAGGTTTGCGGCATCAACTTGTAAAAATTATCCAGCCAAACAGGACATTGAAACGCACTCGCGCGCGCACGCGAAAACACATCCGCGTACTCTTCAGCACTAAAATCGAAATTATTCTCTAGTTTTATATCAAACATCACTTCCCCCCGGGGAGTTTGTGATACCAGATGAAAGTTTTCGACCAATGAACCATTTTCAAAAATTGTTTCAGTAGTTAACAATTTGTATGAATGTTCCGTACTGAAATTCAGCGCCTATATTCGGGAATTAAATCAAAGGTCTGGTGGAGCGATAAATAGAACGTTAATGATTGCACCAGATCAGGAGTGTTCAAATGTCAGATATCAAAGCCAGCCCAAACAAATACCCCTTGCCACCACTTCTCACCGTGGCCACGCTCATTACATGCTATTTGCTGGACAAATATCTACCAATCGGTTGGGAACCTGAAAAAGTGACGCCCTTCATGCGCGGTTCTGGCTACCTCGTGATTGCCATTGCTCTTTTGATTGATATTTGGGCCTTCCTGACATTTCGTAAGAACAACGCAAATATGATGCCACACAAAGCTGCATCCCAACTGCTTTTGACCGGACCATTCGCCTATTCCCGCAATCCTATTTATTTTGCGAACGTACTTCTCACAATCGGATGCGCTTATGCATTGGGCAGTAGATGGTTTTTGATAGGTGCTCTTGTTTTATTTGTGTTGCTGAGCGAACTCGCCATTAAACGCGAGGAGAAACACATGGAAGAAAACTTTAGTAACCATTGGCGCGACTACTGCAAAGCTGTCCGTCGCTGGATCTAAAATGTTTTGCGTTAATTGAGATTCAGCCAGTGCCACAAAATGCGCAACCTTGGCCCAATTTGTGGTTTCAATTAAACGCAAAACGCTCTGATTGACGTGCAATAAATTTCGCGTCATATTAACAATATGGGGACAGCGCTCGCCCCGTGAGGCCAAGGCTCAAGTTGCGCATCCGAACACATTCAAAGAATTGCAAGGATGCATCATGCCGTCTCCAAACCAAATTACTGTTTCACAATTATCCCGCCTTATCGGCACACCAGATTGTCCTGTTCTCATTGATGTTTGCATTGATAAAGACTTCAACGATGACCCGAGACTCATTCCAGGCGCTTTTCGGCATCCGTTTTCAAAGATAACGGATCTCACACATTCTCTGCTTGACCAGCGCACAGTGATCATTTGCCAAAAAGGCAAGAAACTGAGTGCTGGCGCCGCTGCAATTTTGAGAACCCAAGGAGTGAACGCGGAATATCTTGAAGGCGGTAATTTCGCATGGCGCGATGCCGAATTGCCATTTCTTCCCGCCACTGCTCTGCCTGCTCGAGATCAAACAGGTTCTATGCTTTTCGTAACCCGTCATAGACCGAAAATAGACCGGATCGCCTGCCCTTGGCTCATTCGACGGTTTGTTGATCCAACAGCACAATTCTTGTTCGTGGCTCCTGCTGAAGTAGAATCTGTCGCGGAAAAGTTCAACGCAACACCATTCGACATTGAAGGCGTTCATTGGAGTCATCGTGGGGAGAAATGCACCTTCGATACGATGATTGAAGAATGGAATTTGCGAACGACTGCGCTTGATAAAGTCGCCGACATCGTGCGTGGTGCCGATACAAACCGACACGACCTTACACCTGAAGCAGCAGGATTGATGGCCATCTCGATTGGACTGTCACGCATGTATCGCAATGATCTAAAACAACTCGAAGCTGGCATGAGTATATATGACGCGCTCTATCGGTGGGCCCGCGATGCACAAGACGAAACACACGATTGGCCGGCTTCAAAGTGAATATCAAAATGAGTGCTGATACACCTTCAATTGCGCAAGCTACAAAAGTGTGGGCAAAAGTTGGCGTGTTGTCGTTCGGCGGGCCAGCTGCGCAAATTTCACTCATGCACCGCGAAGTTGTTGATGATCGCAAATGGTTGTCTGAACAGCAGTTTCTGAATGCATTGTCTTTCTGCATGTTACTGCCCGGCCCTGAAGCCATGCAGTTGGCAACTTATGCTGGCTGGCGCCTTCACGGCGTTTTGGGAGGCTTAATCGCAGGCCTTCTTTTCGTACTACCAGGTGCGCTGGTTATGCTCGTTCTATCAGCGCTTTATGCGGCATTTGGCCAAGTGCCTTTGGTGGACGCACTGTTTCTTGGCATCAAAGCGACTGTGGTGATCATCGTTATTGAAGCTCTTTTGAAGGTTTCCAAAAGGGCGCTCCACAGCAAAGCCCATTGGATCATCGCTGCATTCGCTTTCATCGGGATAT
The DNA here is from genome assembly GCA_938010435.1 of uncultured Rhizobiaceae group bacterium. Classification (GTDB taxonomy): domain Bacteria; phylum Pseudomonadota; class Alphaproteobacteria; order Rhizobiales; family Rhizobiaceae; genus Pseudahrensia. Next base: position 122,456 of record CALLUS010000014.1, read on the forward strand.
TCGCGTTGAAAGTACCTTACCCGTTAATCGTCATTGCGGCGGGTTTATACGGCTATATCTTCGCCCGAAAACCAGACACAGAAACAATATCCCCGCCACTTCGACAACCGGTTTCAGCAACGTTGAAAACCATTACCCTATGGCTCGGCATTTGGTTTGCGCCATTACTGGCGCTACGATTTACTTTACCCTCCTCTATCCTCAACGATATTGGCATCTTCTTTTCAAAACTCGCGGTTGTGACCTTCGGCGGCGCTTATGCGGTGTTGGCCTATATGGGCCAAGACGTGGTGGAGAACTCCGCTTGGTTGACCGCCGGTCAAATGATGGACGGTTTGGGTTTGGCCGAAACGACCCCCGGTCCTCTCATCTTGGTCACGCAATTTGTGGGGTATATAGCCGCCCATTCAGAAGGTGGGTATTGGCTGGGGATGACAGCTGCTTTGATTACACTATGGGCGACCTTCGTTCCGTGTTTCCTGTGGATTTTTGTGGGCGCGCCTTACATCGATTGGATTTCAACCCGCCCTCGTTTAAAAGGTGCGCTGACGGCAATCACCGCTGCCGTCGTGGGCGTTATACTCAACCTGTCCATCTGGTTTGCCCTCCACGTATTTTTCGGCTCAGTGGAAACATTTTCGTGGGGGTTGATTGAAATGTCATTACCGGACCTCACTACAATCAATTGGCGGGCTGTCATCATTGCAGTTGGCGCAGGTATTGCTTTGCTGAAATTTCACACAAGCATTGTCAAAGTGCTCTTACCAACAGCACTGGCTGGGTGGTTAACCAGCCTTTTCTAAACTTACTGGCTAACCCGCAATTCAGCCAAACGTTCAATGCAGTTTTCTTCTGCGCCATCCATTTCACGCATCGTATCATCGATGTCTTGGCGCTTTTGTTCAAGTTCTTTGCGCTTTTGATTGATGCGCTCGATCATCAATTTGATCTGCCCCTCTTCACCAGAGGGCGCTTTATAAACTTCAATTATTTCACGAATTTCCGCGATGGAAAAACCAAGTCGTTTGCCGCGCAAAATCTGTTTCAACAACACCCTATCAGAAGGACGGAAAAGCCGTGTCCGCCCACGACGCACAGGTTTGATGAGTTCTTCATCTTCGTAAAATCGGATCGTGCGAGTGGATACGCCGAACTCTTTAGTAAGCTCCGTAATCGTATAAAATTCTCGCATATCAGTCCGACCTACTCACTCTTCCCCATAAGCTAATGTTAGATAATTGATTTACGTAAAAGTCAATAAAATCGCCAAAATGAGGCGACCTATACAGAATGTTTCACCCGCTTATATGCCGAACCACCATGCGGCGAGACCAAGAAAAGCGAAGAATCCAACCACATCTGTTACCGTGGTGACGAACACGCCAGACGCAATTGCAGGATCGATATTGAACTTGTCCAACGCGATAGGGATAAGAATTCCTGACGCTGCTGCAAAAACCATATTGATGATCATCGCAATACCAATCACGATCCCCAGCGACGGTTGACCAAACCAAACCAGCGTCACAAAACCGATAATCACCGCAAACGCCAAACCGTTTAGCAGGCCGACTTGCAGTTCCTTTCGGATCGTGCGCCGCGCATTATACGTGTCAATATCTTTCGTTGCCAAAGCGCGCACGGCCACGGTCATGGTTTGTGTGCCCGCATTACCGCCCATGGAGGCAACAATAGGCATCAAGATCGCAAGAGCCACCATTTGTTCGATCGTGGCATCAAACATTCCGATCACCAGTGATGCCAGAATGGCAGTCACCAAATTGATGCCCAACCAAACCATACGCGAACGGGCGATGGAGCGTACGCTGTCAGACAATTCTTCATCACCTACACCCGCAAGACGTTTGATGTCCTCAGCCGCTTCTTCTTGAATAACGTCAACCACATCATCAATCGTCAACACACCCACAAGCCGTTCGTTTTCATCCACCACAGGCGCCGACAACAAGTCATACTGCTCGAACACTTGTGCAGCTTCTTCTTGGTCCAACACCGCTTCTATCGGGTGGGAATTGGTTTCATGAATATCCGCAATCACCACTTCGCGCTTGGCCCGCAACATCGTGTCTAAGGGCAAAACACCTGCCAATTTAAACGTTGGCTCGATGGTGAAAATTTCTGAAAACCGCTCCGGCAGATCCTCACCCGCGCGAATATAATCTATCGCCTGCCCGACGGTCCAAAACGGTGGCACCGCGACGAATTCAGTCTGCATCCGTCGTCCGGCAGTTTCTTCGGGATATTCCAAAGACCGCCGCAGACGTATCCGTTCCTGAAACGGAATTTGCGCCAGAATATCTTCACGGTCTTCAGATCCCAAATCTTCCAGAATGAAAACCGCATCATCAGAATCCAACCCGCGCACCGCGTCCGCCACTTGGGCGTTAGACATATTATCCACAATGTCGAGGCGGATCGCCTCATCCACCTCTGTCAGTGCAGCAAAGTCAAAATCACGCCCGGCAAGTTCCACAATCTTATTACGGTAGTCTTCACCCACCGCTTCAAGAATGTCAGCCATCTCAGATTCGTGCAGATCACGAACAGACTCCCGAACACCTTCTTCCCATTCAGCCTGAGCGGCTTCTAAAAGAGACGCAACGAATTCAGGCCGCACAACACCTTCATTGGTGTAAATGCTAGCCGATGCGGCTTTGTCTTCAACGGGTGGCTCAATGTCAGGCATAAAGAGCAGCTACCACACCCCGCTCCTGCTGCCTATATTGGAAAGATGATTTCCCTCTGTTTGACGGTTTGGCGGAAACCTTCATAGTTATGTCACCCGCGTGGTCATCCAAATTTCAAGGCAATCCCAAATGTTCAATTCATCAAAATCAGCAGCCCGCACATTCGCCACGCTGTTCTTTAGCGGCATCGCTTTGTTTACAACGCACACTTTAGCAGATGAAAACCATCCGCCCATTGGCGATAAAATCAAAGGCATTCCCCTATTCGACGCGCATATCCACTACAAACAACCTGCTTGGGAAAAATATTCCGTCAAAAATATCATCGAACTGATGGACCAAAACGGTGTCGCTATGGGGCTTGTGTCATCCACGCCTGATGAAGGCACAATCATGCTTTGGGAATATGCGCCAAACCGTATCGTGCCCGAACTGCGCCCCTATCACGGCAATGCAGGCTCTTCCAATTGGGCCAAGGCTACCAATATGGAGGTCTATCTGGAACAACGCCTCAAACAATACCCCCATGAGGGTATTGGCGAATTCCACATCCATTCCTTAGACAAAACCGATGAACCGCTGTTTTGTAAAGTCATCGCCATGGCCAAGAAACGCGATATTTTCCTCCACGTTCATTCCGGTGCAGAGCCCATACGTTGGCTCTACAGTTTGGACAAAGATGTGAAAATCATTTGGGCCCATGCTGGTTTGGGAGATCCCGCCAGTACCGTTTACGAATTGATGTCCGAATTTCCAGACCTCTACGCCGACACATCCCTTCGCGAATATGCCATTTTGGGCGGCGGCGACGGCCTTGATCCCGAATGGAAGAAAATTATCTTCGACTTCCAAGACCGCCTGATGATCGGCAGCGACACGTGGATCAATGCCCAATGGGACAATTACTCATCCATCATGTCATCGAACCGCCAGTGGCTTTCCAAACTACCAAAAGATGTCGCCGAAAAAATCGCGTATAAAAATGCTGGGCGGATATTTAAGCGGGATATTTCAATGGGGTTAGTTGGGAGACAGTGAAGGGGGCGGTGGAACGCACGGCGCGGCATACCAAATTAGCATCACTAAAAATAAATAAGGATTGGCAACTAGCAAATGATTTGTGCTTTCGGTCCATTGCTGCCGTTGGTGTTGTGAACCAATTTCTCTACCGATTTCACCAAAGCGGATGGTGTGGATGGCTCCTACACCCCGGCGTTTATTGCGCCATAGTGCAGTTAGTTATTACTGCTGGTATAGGAGCCACGATATGCAGATTACCACAATAGGTATTGATCTCGCCAAGACTGTTTTTCAAGTTCACGGTGTTTATGAAGATGGGTCTGTTGCATTCAACAAACCATTGCGCCGCGCACAGATGCTGCCCTTTTTCGCAAGACACGATCGATGTTTGGTTGGCATTGAAGCATGTGGTTCGAGCCATCATTGGGCCCGCGAACTGACAAAGCTTGGTCATGAAGTCAAGCTGATGCCAGCAAACTACGTCAAAGCCTATGTTAAACGGGGCAAATCAGATGCGGTTGATGCTGCTGCAATTTGCGAAGCGGTGACACGCCCAAGCATGCGTTTTGTCGCCATCAAACCTGAGGAACAACAGGCGGCCCTCAGTTTGCACCGTGTTCGTCAGACATTGATCCGTCAACGCACTCAATTGGTGAACATGACCCGCGGTCTGCTTGCCGAGTTTGGGATCATTCTCCCCGCAGGGATCAATCACCTGCGGGAGTTTGCCTTTGGGATGCAAGCTGGCGAACTTCTGGATATTCCCGAGATTGGCGAAGACGTTATTGCTCTCCTGTGCGATCAATTGATTGAGCTGGACCAACGCATAATGACCTTGGACAGGACGATCAATGAACAATCGAAGCAGGACGAACGTGTTGAGCTGTTGCAGAGCATTCCAGGAATTGGGCCTGTTACAGCATCTGCGATTGTTTCGACCATCGGTAGTGGCCGGCAGTTTCGCTGTGCTCGTGACTTTGCAGCATGGGTTGGTTTAACGCCCCTAAACAAATCCAGTGGTGGCAAAGAAACTTTGGGTCGGATCAGCCGTATGGGCGATCAATATCTGCGTTCTCTTCTGGTAAATGGAATGGCCAGTCGCGTTCGCTCTGCCAAAATCAAACCTGACAAAGCTGATCCTTGGTTGTTAAGCCTGCTTGAGCGCAAGCCTACAAAGCTTGCCGCAGTCGCGATGGCGAACAAAACGGCCCGCATCGCATGGGCAGTTTTGACCAATGGAGAACCCTACAGGGAGGCACACGCCACCCGATAGAGAAAACACCAGTTTGCAAGAACGTATGATGTGATGAGAATCCGGGCCAGCCGGAGAAACAGGAAACACCGGGAATGGCTGAGGACATTAATAGTCCGCTAAGCGGTTTGGAACCTGTTTCACGGAAACCATCAAGGCCAGCAGTTCAATCCTGCATCAACAGGCCGGACACAGGACTGTATCTGATCTCGGAAATACTTCACAAAACGACTTGCAATTCAGGAGCCATCCACACAAGCCATTCAGCTCTGCCACATCTTTAGGATGTTTGATAAACAGCACGGGGAACCACTTATTGTGGCATCCGTCTATTAAACGTTAAACCTCGGCATCGAAACAAACCGCTGGATGTGTGCGTCATTAATCAGCGGCTTTGCGTCCCAGCCCGAGATTGATGGCAATGGAAGTGCGTTTTTCGGAATAGTTGGGTGCCGTAACCGGGTAATCCGATGGCAAGCCATAGCGGCGTCTATATTCATCAACAGTTAGACCGTGGGACGCTTTGATGTGCCTTTTGATCGTTTTGAACTGTTTGCCACAATCCAGACAAACCAAATGGTCGGGCTTGATAGACTTTTTTATAGATGTGAACAGCTCGTAGTTTTGATCATCCACCGTGGTCTCTGAATCGTCGAGATTGCTTATGACTGAAGCCACATTGTTCAATAGATCGGAAAGGTCTGTTTTTGCCACTGGGTTGTTGGCAACGTATGCGGAAACGATCTTACTTGTCAGTTCTAGTTTGAGGTCATTGTTCACAGGACTATCTCGCTGTTTTTATCTTACTCTCTTTTAACAGCTGCCCCATCTCAATGCATGTATAATTTTTCGTACGAATGAGGTGACTGTCTGAACCGTAGCAGTAACTCTAATGTCGAATGGCAGCAAAGCGGACAGTTTACCGCTTTGAATGGATTCAGTTTGTCAGCTGCAGGCATGTGATTTGCTTTTAGTGGGCATCATAGACGGCCATCTGCTATCAGTTGTTCTAATTTCTGCAGAATATACCATGATGGAATAAATGTATTGCCTCTGGATGTTTCAACAAAATCTTGATCAGTGGTTGCCTTGGTTGATCCACCGATATGGATACCGATTACACCATTCGCACCGGATCTTACGGGGCGACCTGAACTGCCAGCACCTGTATCTAAACAATGCTTCATCAATCCACTTATCTTGTGAGCTTTGATACACCCTATTTGAGTTTCAATGACCACCTGACGTCTTTTGTCATAGTTTTTGCGATCACCGATAATTCGAATGCGATTCCGTTTTTCACCAATCAACCAGTTGCTCGGTTGGAATATCCAGTAGTTCCAAGAATTGTCTTTTTCTGAACTCTCCATTGGAGGCCTTCACTTGGCTTCGCAGCAGCGATGAATCAGGCATCTCCAGAATAGCGAAATCGTCAATGTATGATCTTTTAGGTTTTCTCAAACGATTTGCTTCAGCCGCTTCTTGATGATTGACCGGCGGCAATTTTAGTTTGTATCTCTTTTTGTATTTGATCCCACTTCTGTCTTTGTAGTGACGGTCTGGCTGAAAATGTACAAAGTTCTTGTTACATCTTGGCTTTCCATTTTTGTACAATGTATGCGCACTTGCGATTACCAAATATCGATTCTTGAATTTGTATATCGCGCCGCCACCAGCCAATTTTCGCTTTTTGTATCCTGTGTTACATCGGGAAATGCGCCCGCCCGCTTCAGCGTCAATTGCTTCCTGCATAAATGGGTTGTTTGAAATCCGTCTCGCCGACTCGGGACCAATCAATCGAACCTTATATGCTCTTATTGGTGCTTCGTTGACTGCTTGAGATTGCAACAATTGAAAACTATTTGCAGTGTTTGGAAAGGCGAGAATGCAAGGAAGGGCTAGGAAAAGATGAAATTTCATAAAATGATCAAACCAACAACGCGACATAAACTTATAATAAGAGCTTTTCATTAAATTTTGTTTGCTTTGTCCGAAAATAGCATTTCAGCAAAGATCAAACAGATTGAGCTAATTTGACCCTGCCTATCATTTTAGCTGCCGTATAAAATGCTGACGGTGTTGGGTGAATACACACGCGAAGCTCTGTACGGATCTTGGCATAAATCTGTCGAGCAAGGCACTGCTTAGTGTTTTCGGCCCCATAGCTGCCGTGGGAGTGAGTCAGAAATTTCCAAACGAATTTTAGAAATCGGACATTTACTGAACACTTTATTCTTCAAATTTCTTCACCGGTGCGAAATTTTGCGTTCGATACCATCAAAAAACTTTGCGGAATTCCGCAGAGCGTCGGAATAAAGTTAGTACATGCCGTTTGCGCTCATTATGAAATTCAAGGCATATTTGGTTCTGAAAACATGGAACCAAAAATATGGAATCTAACCAAGAGATTGGTTCAATCGAAAACCCAAAGGGTCGCAGCAGTGTCACAGCGTTATTATGCAGTGTTGTGCTAACTAGAAATCAACCTGCGAAAGAGTGTCTGCCCGCTCGATAGCGGCAACCAATGAGTTATCAGATACCTTGGTGTAGATCTCCGTGGTCGAAATACTGGCATGACCCAACAGGCGTTGAACGATGCGAATATCTACGCCTTCTTCAATCAACAAAGTTGCTGCTGAATGCCGAAATTGGTGAGGCGTTAAATAAGGTGCAATCAAAAGCGAATGTGAAACGGTACGAAGCCGCTTTCTAAATGCTGGCTCAGCGTTCACGCTTCAAAGCCAATACGACTTACCTCATGTGGGAAACTTGTCAGACACAATGCAATTTCATCAATCTCACACGGCATTTCGCGCTCAAACAACACCGTACCTTTGATATCGACAATGCAAAGCGCACACGACCTCAACGACACGTCTAATCCAGCAAAATATTCCATGTTCTTTCTCCCTTGTTCATAGCGATCCTAAGATCCTATCGGGAGCTTGACCTGAGTACAGAGGTAGCTCAATTACACATGCTTTCCACCATTAGTTTCTGAAACACCAATGCCCGCCCCCCAATTACAGGAATACATTCCGACATTCTCATCGTTTGCTTCGCAAACAACTGCCGCTGATTAAATTCGGAACTTATGTTGAGTCATCTGCTTTGCATATGACTTTGGTGCGGCCGAGAAGACTCGAACTTCCACGGGATATTATCCCACAGCGACCTCAACGCTGCGCGTCTACCAGTTCCGCCACGGCCGCACTTGCCTAGTCGTTTGACTGGTTCGGCGGGTGGTAACAAACCCCGCACACCCGCACAAGCATAAAAACTCTGTTGCGGGCGATTTATCTGATCTTGTTTTCCCTTTAGCTTGCTGCCACATGAAGACCATGGCCATTGAACGATCCAAACTGTCCACCAATATGCTGCCTGAGGCGGGTTCTGCGCCCGTTGAATGGCGCGTGAGCGACACGCCCGTAGATTATCAAAAAGCACTCGATGTGATGGAACAGAGAGTGGCGGACATCGCCAATGGTACCGCTTCCGAACTCGTATGGTTGTTAGAACATCCCTCACTCTACACCGCAGGCACCACAGCCGACAGCGCCGACCTTGTTCAACCAGATCGTTTCCCTGTGTTCAAAACAGGGCGTGGCGGGCAATACACTTATCATGGTCCGGGCCAACGGGTGGCCTATGTGATGCTCAATCTGAAACGCCGCCAACCTGATGTGCGCGCATTCGTTTCCACATTGGAACGTTGGACGATTGAAACCCTTGAAAGTTTCGGCGTAACAGGTGAACGGCGCGAAGATCGTGTGGGGGTTTGGGTGAGGCGCCCCACCCGCCTTGCGCGCCCTTCAGCTCCAGCTGGTGAGATTGCAGAAGACAAAATCGCCGCTATTGGCATTCGACTGAAAAAATGGGTGTCGCTCCACGGCATATCCATCAATGTGGATCCGGAGCTGGAGCATTTTTCAGGTATCGTGCCCTGTGGCGTTCAAAACCACGGGGTCACAAGTCTGGTAGACCTCGGTTTGCCCGTCACAATAAATAATCTGGATATTGAATTGCGCAAGAGCTTTGAGAACCTGTTTGGGCCGACCGTATAAGACCTAAACATCGAAGGCCTCAGGCGTGTCAAAGTCTTTCGCCGCAGCAACACCGATCTCCACTTCGATGATCTTATCCCTATGAACGTTCATCACAGATCTTGCACCTGCATCTCCGTCAAGCTGTTTCAGCTCGGCGAAAAAATCCACCCCAAACAAAACCGGATTACCCCATTCACCTTCATTGGTGGCCACAACGATGCAATCGCTGCCCGCGTGATTTTCAAATGCTGCGATAAGCGCATTGATATGATCCGCTGTCACCAGTGGCATATCACCTAACAATATCATCACATGGGCCAGCCCCCGCAAACGATAGATTCCAGCGCGAATGGAACCGGCCATACCGTTGGCAAAATCTCCATTAACGAATATGCCGAGACCTTCCGGCAGCGCGGCTTCAACGGCATCCGCTTCATGGCCCAAGGCTGCTGAAACCCGTTCCAATCGACTGGCCAACGCTGAATCCGCCACATGACATACAAGAGATTTACCGTTCCACATTTCCAAAAGCTTGTTGCGTGACCCCATACGGGTGGATTGGCCAGCCGCCAGAATGACACCACAGATAGGTTGCACGGAATTGGTAACTTTCATGGGTTCACCCCTCACGCGGTTGCGGGCGGGAGGTGATTTCCATTAGCAAACCTCCAACGCCAAGGCTAGAAATATAGTCGTCATCCACGGGCAATTGCGCCAACAGACGTTGCAAAACCCAGTCAAACCCATTTTCTGCCGGACTGCGCGCGCACCCGGGCGCACCAATCACCAGTTTACCGTCAAGCTCTCCGATCATCAACAAATTCCCCGGGTCCACGGGCATACCGAGGCGAATGACGTGCCCCCCTGCCGTTTCCAGAGCTGCGGGGATAACATCTTGCCTGTCAGTGATTGCAGACGCGCCGAAAACCACAATCAGATCGGTACGGTTGCGCATCACACACATGGCTGCCGACAATTCCCGCACATCGTGCGCAACCCGCATTTCTTCCGTGAGCGAACTGCCTGCCACTTCTAATCGTGCGTGGAGTGTGCCGCGTGTCTTGTCCATTGTTGTCGATTTAAGAGAGGGAAGTTTTGTGGCAATCAAACCCACATTGAAAGGCACGGAAGGTGTGATGCTGACAACAGCATGCGATTGCGCTTCGGCAAGCACTTCGTCGAGTGCGTGTTGCGAAACGGCAAATGGAATAATTTTAACAGTGGCCACCATACGCCCCGCTTCCACAAAGACACCATCGTTCAAAGTGGCCAATGTGATCTCTGGTGAGATGCGGTTTAGCGTATTGATCACATCAGCTTTCGCGTGAAAAATGCCGGCACTAGCGGTGTAAAAATTCACCCGTCCCGTGAAAGCAGTTTTGGGTTCGATCTGCTCCGAAGCCAAAATATCTGCGATTCGACCAGCGGCAATATCCTCCGCCACATCACCATCACTCAATTGAGCAACGATGATGGCGTCCATTTTAGCACTTTTCAATGCAATGATATCATTAGCGGACAACACATGCCCTTTTTGCAACACGCCGCTGGGCAAAGCCAATTTGTGAGCCAGCACCGCACCTTCCGCCGAGGCCACATCTACCGAACCAAACTTCACGTCTTTTTGCCTAGTGTTACAGGCTTGCGTTGCGTCTCAATAATTTGCCCCATAATCGCCACCGCAATCTCTGCAGGCGTCGCCGCACCAATATTCAACCCGATAGGCGCTCGAATGCGGTCAACAACTTCTTGATCAGCCCCGGCTTCCAACAAGCGCAAAACTCGTTTTGCATGGGTTTTACGACTGCCCAACGCACCCACGTAAAAGCAACCTGCATCCAAAGCAGCTTTCAGCGGATAATCATCAATCTTGGAATCGTGGGTCACAGCAACCAGCGCAGTAAAGGGGTCGAGATAGTCATCCCCCATCATATCTTCGGGCCATTCCGCATGAAGCGTATAACCTTCAAACCGTTCTGGCGTCGCAAACGCCGTGCGCGGGTCAATGATAGTAAGGTCATAGCCACAAGCAGCAGCCATGGGCGCAATCGCTTGAGAGATATGAACGGCGCCAATCAAAACCAAACGCACAGACGGGACATAAACCTGCACAAATTGGTCACCATTTTCCATTTCTTCTATGCCGGATTTTCCCGACTTCAATCGACTGAAAAGAATTTCGCTAAGCGGATCTGCAATAATTTCATCCGACAAAACCAAACGCTTTGCACCCGATGATAAGTTCGTCACCACAATGGCTGGCTGGCGCGCTTCACGCGCTGCGTTCAATGATATGAGTAGAGATTGGTCCATCAAGTTGCCACCGGTTCCACATAAATTTTAATGCGTCCACCGCACGACAGACCAACTTCCCATGCAGTTTCATCTGCAACACCAAACTCAAGCATTTTGGGTTCACCGCTCTCAATGGCATCAACCGCATCGAACACGACGGCTCCTTCCACACAGCCACCGGAAACTGACCCTTCAAAATTGCCATCGCTGTCAATCACCAAGTGACTACCTGTTGGTCGTGGCGCAGAACCCCATGTTTCAACAACAGTGGCAATGGCGATCTGGCGACCTTCATCAGCCCAGTTTTGAGCAACGGTTAGTGCGTCAAATTTGTCTTTAATCATATCAACCATGGTTTCAATTTAAGCTTGTTTTTAATTGAAACAACGCTTGGCACTTCCAAGGGCTGCACAAATATCCGCAAGTGAATTAAGTGAATGCACTGTGCGAAAATCATCCACAAAGGGCAACATGGTCCGCACGCCAGCAGCACGTGGTTCAAACCCTTCAAACCGCAACAATGGATTGAGCCAAATCAAACGGCGACAAGATTTTTGCAACCGTTCCATTTCTTTCGCCAACTGCACCATTTCATGTTCGTCAGCGGCGCGCTCCAATCCGTCAGTAATCAACAGCACCACTGCGCCCTGCCCCAAAACCCGCCGACCCCATTGCCGATTAAAATCGTGCAACGTGGACCCGATACGCGTGCCGCCTTCCCAGTCCACTACCTGATCAGCTACATCATCCAACGCCTCATCAGGGTCTTTGTTGCGCAATGCACGGGTAACATTGGTGAGGCGCGTGCCAAACAAGAATGTGTGAACCCGTTTTCGCTTGTCCGTGAGTGCATGGAGGAAATGTAAAAATATACGCGAATATTGGCTCATAGAACCCGAGATATCAGCCAACACAACCAATGGAGGTTGCACCAACCGTGGTTCCTTGAAACTGGGTAAAATAAGATCGCCACCTGTTGCCATACTCTTGCGCATAACAGCGCGCGCATCAAACACACGACCTTTGTTAGACGTCCTGAAACGGCGAGTTTTCACTTGGTCGATCGGCAAACGTAGGTTTTGAATTTCAGCACGAGCCTGAGAAAACTCTGCAGCGGACATTTGAGCGAAATCTTTCTCACGCAACACTTCTTTGGCGCTCATTGAAAAAGAAGCATCAACCTCAAGCTCAGGTTTTTCTTGTGTTTCTTTCTCTCCATTGTCTTGAAACAGCGCTTCCGCCACCCGCGATTGTCCGGCTTTCGGTTTTGCCGCCGGTTCGTTCGGGTTTGCCATGGGCGAAAACATTGCGATCATTTTATTGACCAAATCACGCGAGCGCCAATAAAGCTTAAAGGCTTCATCAAATACCGGATGATCTTCTTTACGGGTCACGAAGACGCAATGCAGCGTCCAATATAAATCATCGCGATCACCAAGCCCGGCAGCTTCCACAGCGCGAACCGCATCCACGACGCTAGACGGTCCAAGCTTTAAGCCCGCATCACGCAACGTTCGCGCGAAATACAATATATTCTCAGGCAAACGTCCGCCTATTGCGGTTGTTGGTTGAGTTGCAATCACGTCAACGACCGATCAAATCGACGGCATGCCGGAGCCTGCAATGGCACCAGCACTACGGGCTTCAGACTTAATTTGCTTTAAAATTTCAGCGCCTTCACTGCCCTGAATTTGTGCAATATCATCTTGATATTTCAACAACACACCCAGCGTGTCTGAAATGGCTTGCGGGTCAAGCGCTACCTTATCGAGTTCCATCAAGGCCGTTGCCCAATCCAAGGTTTCGGCAATGCCCGGATTTTTAAAGAGTTCTTTCGTGCGCAATTCTTGGACATAAGCCACAATTTCTTGGCTGAGAGTCTCATCAGCTCCTGGAACCTTTTTACGCACAATATCCAGCTCCCGTTCAGCATCGGGATAATCGACCCAGTGATATAGGCAACGGCGTTTCAACGCATCGTGTATTTCTCTGGTTCGGTTTGTGGTCACAATGACAATTGGCGGTTCTTTAGCTTTAATTGTTCCAAGTTCGGGAATGGTGACTTGAAAGTCTGACAACACTTCTAAAAGGAATGCTTCAAAGGCTTCATCTGTGCGGTCCAACTCATCAATCAGCAACACAGGGGTTACGCCTTCCACCTGCTGCAACGCTTGCAGCAACGGGCGACGGATCAAAAATCGTTCAGAAAAAACACCATCTTCCATAGCGTCTTTATTGGTGTCGCGCGAAGCCTCGCGCATTCGAATTTCCACCATTTGCGCTGCATAGTTCCACTCATAGACAGCAGATGAGATATCCAACCCCTCATAACATTGCAGCCGGATCAACGGACGCTTCAATTGATCAGCAAGCACTTTCGCAATTTCAGTTTTGCCGACACCCGCCTCACCTTCCAAAAACAACGGGCGTTGCATCTTCAATGAAAGATACAAAACGGTGGCTAGCGAACGGTCAGCCACATAATCAGCAGCGTTCAACAGATCGAGTGTTTCATCAATAGAAACGGGAATTTTGGATGTCATAAATGGCTGCTCAATCGAAGGTCAATTTAAACAACCTACACAGCGAATTGCGGAAACAAAAGACAATTGAGTGACGCATATACGCACAAAAAGACCAGCAACTTGCGCTTAAAGAATAGAAAATGCAAAAAGTAAACATGACCACCGACCACATCTTGCCTTTGGAGTTAAGCGCCAAGTTTAACGTGTCTTCCATATGTTTTGTAGAGGAAACCGCGATTGCCTCTATTTGGAAAGTTCAAAGGTCGGACGGGCAATTCGCTGCTCTGAAATCCTATAGAAAAGCAAATATGGGCAATGAAAGCTGCGGATATAAATTTCTAAAGTCCTTGAACGGAGAAGCCGCAGCTCTGGTTTTTGAGCAAAGCGCGACATGTGCCGTGATCGAATGGCTAGATGGACCTTCTTTGGGTGATCTCACTCGAAATGGAAAGGATGAACAAGCGGCAACCGAACTTGTTTCTGTTGCAAACAGAATTCATGCTGCACCTCGCTCCCAGATGCTGGAATTGCCGTTACTGGAAGACTGGTTTGAAGCACTTTTTACGACTAAGTTCGGAGCCGATTGTCCTCCAATTGCGCACAAAAACCTTTTGAAATCCAGAAACATTGCCCAACACCTCTTACAAGAACAACAAGACATTCAACCACTACATGGCGATTTACATCACGATAACATACGGTTGGGTAAGCGAGGTTATTGCGCTTTTGATGCTAAAGGAGTTTTGGGCGAAAGAGCCTATGAATTGGCAAATGCGTTCCGCAATCCAAAAGGCGCGCCAGATTTGATACAAGACCCTGAACGCATCAGATACCTATACCGTTTGTGGAGTAAGCATTTTTGTGTCGAGCAACATCGATTGATACAATGGGCAGCGGTCAAATCTGCACTTTCAATCGCTTGGCGTGGTTCTGGAACAGTTACGATAGATCCCGAATTTGATCTTCTCGATATTTTTCTTTCAATTCTTGACGAGCAGTAAAAAGAAACAATGGGTTCCAAACAAAAGTTTGGTTAATTGCGCTTCGTCAAACCGCCTCCACCAAATGATAACGGCAATATTGTTCATCTTGGCTTAGCAAACATCCATGTCGTTGCTCCCAAGCGCCCGATTTTAGATTCCCTCAAACCGGTTCAAGTCTTCCTGGACATCGTCAATAGCTCAAAAAAAGACCCGTTCAATTCCGAAGAATCAAACGGGTCAAACAGTCGTTCAGGGGCGATCGACGACTGCAATTAGTTGGGTTACTTGATCCAAAAAATGTTTCATAGTCCCCCACTTCCAAAATAGTAACATTTTTGAGATCTTTGACTGTGAGAAAAATCACACTCATGATTTACCAAACGTCACGTACGCAACATCGGCCAAAGTGACCCCACCAATGCCAACGCCATTATAGTATTGAATAGTTTGAGCTTTTTGGGATCTTTCAAAAAATTTCGCATGGCCGTGCCAAATCCGGCCCATATAGAAACAGATGGAAAATTTACAAAACAAAACGCAAAGACGACGATTAGAACATTGATCGTATAGTCACCTTCTGTCGTATAGGTCGCCATTGCCGTTGCAGCCATTACCCAAGCTTTCGGATTAACCCATTGAAACAAGGCCGCACTCAGAAACATCATGGGGCGTGCTTCACCACCTTTAATTTCAACCGGTCCTGAATTGTAAATCTTCCAAGCCAACCAGAGCATATAGGCTCCTCCAGCAATTTTGATTGCCAAAAAGATTGGAGGATATTGCTTCAAGACAACGCCCAATCCAGCACCAACAGCCGCCAGTAAAACCCCAAACCCAAACGCAATACCAAACATGTGCGGTACCGTGCGGCGCAGTCCAAAATTTACGCCAGAAGAAAACAGCATGATGTTATTCGGCCCGGGCGTAACGGATGATACAAATGAAAAAATCAATAGAGCTGAAAATGTGGCGAGTGTCATTGTAGAATCATTTCATTTCCACATTCATTCAATCAGCTGACTGAAGAAACGTCTCTTCCAATTGTTTGGCATAACTGCACGCTTCGTCTTCAGCATCTAGCACACAAGCCTTCGTTAATTTTTGCTTCGAAACAGAGAGGTTCTTTTCTGCGCCCTGACCTCTACCATAGGCCTCTCCCAACATAGCGCAGCCCCACGCATCATTGTGCTCACAGCCCGTTTTGAAGAGTTCAAAGGTACAAGCGTAACCATTGGACTTTAAATTTTGTGACAGCGGGTCGGCTTCAGATGGATAGTTCAACAACCCACCTCCACGGTTTGTGCAACCCGACGCACTGCCTGTGGCACAAGCCAGCGCATAAGTTTTACGACCTGGTGTTGTCCCGATTTCTTCATGTGTTCCCGCGCCTTCCAGAGCTTGCGCCAGCGACAGGCAGACGTTTGCATCACCATCCAAACAGATGGACAAACACAGCTCCGGCGAAAGCGAACATAGATGTTGGTCCAATTCCTCTGCACCCAGCACTACATTCATTACGTTTGTGATGAGTGATTGTTCCTTACCAAAGTGCTTAGCGGGACATTGGTTGAAATAGGTGTTGAATTTTTCATGACCATCCACTTTTTTTGCAACGGACTTGAGAGCTGCAAGCTTTTTGCTCTCATCTTCTATGCGCTCTTCAATCTGTTGTTCGATATTGGTGAATTCTTCGATCTCATTACAACCAACAAGCATCATTCCACACAGTGCAAAAACAAACCATCGCAACATCACTACATTCCTTCAACACCACGGTTCATGGCGGCAATTCCTGTGCGACAGACTTCAACGAGTCCCAACGGAGTGAGGATGGATATAAACTGCTCCACCTTTTGCTGACGTCCCGTAATTTCAAAAATGAAATGTTTGGTCGTTGCATCAGTAACAATTGCGCCAAAAGCTTCAGCCAAACGCAACGCTTCCACACGGTCATTACCTTCACCGGCAACTTTCACCAGCGCAAGTTCCCGCTCTAACGGTTTCTCGTGCCCTTTGGAATGAGCAACCAATGTAAGGTCAACCACACGATGTACGGGCACCATACGTTCAAGTTGTCGCTTAATCTGTTCAAGCACTTTGGGCGTACCTTTGGAGATAATCGTGATCCGCGACAAATGCTGTTCATGCTCGGTTTCCGAGACCGTCAGACTTTCAATATTGTAGCCACGCCCGGAAAACAATCCAATCACACGCGCTAGAACTCCACTTTCATTGTCGACCAAAACAGACAAAGTGTGTTGCACAATGACATCTGTATTCTCAGCGATGAAATATGCGGATGCTGGTGGCAATACCGGCTTATTTTGATTTTGAATCTCTTTGGCCATAATTCTCTATACACCTTTGTTTATAGATATAATTTCGCGTTTGGGGCGCCGGCGCGCCAAGGCAACTCCGGCAAGAATAATAAGCAATGCGATAGCACCGTTCGCGGGCAAGACTTCCCCAAGAAACAAAATGGAAAATGCCACACCGAATAGCGGAACCATAAAATTGATCTGCGACAGAAACGAAGCACTCGTTCTGCGCACAATATAGATCACGAGCACAGCGCCAACAGCAGTTGGCATCACACCCGTATAGATAGCTGCGGCCCAAACACTTGCTGATGCGGAGATTGCAGAAATATCTTCAAACATCAAAAGAGGTAAAGACAAAACCAACGCTGCAACCATGAATGAAGCGGTGGATTGTTGCCACGGTAAGCCAACCAATTGTTTGGTGATGATGGCATTTACGCCGTAACTCATAGCAGCGAGAATGATCGCATGTTGACGTACACTCTGATCTGCCAAGCTCATCAGTTTATCAGGACCGAATAAGACAACAATTCCCACCAGCGCTATCGCAAACCCTGTAACAGAATATCGGTTTGGTTTTTCATCATTGGTGAAAACCTGCGCCAAAAGCAAAGTGAAAAGCGGCATTGAGGCCATAAGAATGGCAGCCAAGCCAGCATCAACACTTTGTTGCCCCCAAGCCAAAAGCGAAAATGGCAATGTATGCCCAAAAAAAGCTGACCCAAGCAAAACAATCCAAATACGCCCTTTGGGGAACCATTCTCGCGCGGCGATCATGATAGCAACCAACAAGGCAGCTGCAACGGCCAAGCGGAATGAGACGACAAACATCGGTGGTAGAGCCTGCAGCGATATTTTGGTCATCATAAAGTTTGACCCAAACACCGCAGCCAGCACCACCAGCATCACATAATCAGTAAGTGAAAATTTGTTTTCCATACCCGCAAGACACCGCGCTTTGGTTTAAACCAGAGCTTTGCCTTTCTCATCGATGGCTTTGCCAACAACTTCATCAGTCGCTTCATCGGGCAACAACATTTCGTTGTGAGCTTTGCCTGAAGGGATCATTGGGAAGCAGTTTGCCAATGCAACAATGCAACAATCGAAAATTACCGGACCCGGCGTCTCGATCATTTTTTTTATCGCAGCATCCAATTGATCAGGCTTGGAGCAACGAATGCCAGTTGCACCATAAGCTTCCGCAAGTTTTACAAAATCAGGCATGGCTTCCGTGTATGAGTTGGAGAGGCGGTTACCGTGCAGCAATTGCTGCCACTGACGCACCATGCCCATATATTCATTGTTCAAAATCATAATTTTGATCGGCGCACCGTGCTGCATGGCCGAAGACATTTCTTGAATATTCATCTGAACAGATGCATCGCCGGCCACACATACAACCAATGAATCAGGGTGCGCGATTTGCACACCCATCGCAGCAGGCAGTCCATACCCCATTGTGCCCAATCCACCCGATGTCATCCAACGGTTCGGTTCATCAAAATCGAAATATTGAGCCGCCCACATCTGGTGCTGTCCAACTTCCGTTGTGATGTAAGTGTCATGACCTTTCGTCATCGCATTCAGACGCTCGATCGCGAGTTGAGGCATGATCACGTCATCATTGGGTTTGTAAGACAAAGACTTACGATCACGCCACATGTTGATCTGCGCCCACCACTTTTTCATGTCTTCTTCCGCAGGTTTTGCAGACTGGGCCCGCCACAAACGCACCATATCTTCAAGCACATGCTCCACATCGCCAATAATCGGCACATCGGCATGAACAACTTTGTTGATGGACGATGCATCCACATCGATGTGGATGATCTTGGCATCAGGTGCAAAAGCATCGAGTCGGCCTGTAATGCGGTCATCAAAACGCGCACCGATACAAACCATCACATCACAACCGTGCATGGTCATATTGGCTTCATAAGTGCCGTGCATGCCCAACATGCCCAACCAATTGTCACCACTGGCAGGATAGCAACCAAGTCCCATCAAAGTCGAAGTGATTGGAAAGTTGGTAAGCTTCACCAATTCACGCAACAAACGGGTCGCATCGTCGCCCGAATTGACAACACCGCCGCCCGAATAAATTACAGGCTTCTTAGCGGACGCCATAAGAGCTACAGCCTCCTTAATTTTCTCAAGGTCACCAGAAAGCTTTGGTTGATAATGCGCCTGATCAAATGCGGATGGCGGATGATAAATGCCAGTGGCGAATTGAACGTCTTTAGGAACATCAACAACAACAGGTCCTGGACGACCGTGTGTCGCCACATGGAATGCTTCATGCAGCACAGCAGCAAGCTCATTCACATCGCTCACGAGCCAGTTGTGTTTCGTACAAGGCCGCGTAATGCCAACGGTATCGCATTCTTGAAAAGCGTCCGATCCGATCAAAGGCGTTGGCACTTGTCCCGTTATACAAATCAACGGGATGGAATCCATCAAAGCATCTTGCAACGGTGTAACGGTATTGGTCGCACCTGGACCTGATGTGACAAGAAGAACACCGGGCTTTCCAGTTGACCGGGCGTAACCTTCTGCAGCGTGACCTGCCCCTTGCTCATGCCGCACCAGAATATGACGCACTTCTTCTTGCTGATGCAGTTCATCGTAAATCGGAAGAACAGCACCACCGGGATAGCCGAACAAATCGGTCACACCATTGTCAATCAACGCCTGTACCACCATTTCGGCGCCTGTCATTTCTCGTGAGCCGGTATCTGTCTTTGTTGTTTTGGTCATAGTTCTTCTCTTTTATTTCGTTCGGTCGTCCGGACGGTCTTTTCAATTTGGCTTTAAAAATAACATTTCAAATCAGCCAATAAAAAAGGCCCCCGAAGGAGCCTGACGCGCGTTAGCATTCATGAAGGTTTTCAAACCATCATGCCAACGCGCCTAATCACCACCACTAGAATATTGAACATTCTCATTCACCTTTAAATTCGTGATGACACTGTATGCACCAGTTGGGAATTGCGTCAACCGATTATATTGCTGATTGATGAAATTTAAGTCGCCAGCATGCAAACGCGGTTTCGACCTTCATTTTTTGCCTTGTAGAGCTGTTGATCCGAGGCTTTTGAGAGCTGCTTGCTGGTCGTGAAACCATCGCACGTTGTCGCAACACCAATTGAAATTGTTGGTTGCAATACAACATCACCCACATCGATCTCAAGGTTTGAAACCATTCTGCAGATACGTTGGGCAAATGGTTTGACTTGTTCCACCTGTGTGAACGGAGCGACAATACAAAACTCTTCGCCACCCGTACGAGCAACGATATCATGCTTACGTGTGAGTCGTTTTAGTCCTTTGGCAAGTTCCACCAGAACTCTGTCACCTGAATCGTGGCCAAAATTGTCATTGACCTGTTTGAAATGGTCCAAATCGAGGGTCAGAAGAGCCAGCGGAGCATCTGTTCCATCAAACTCGCGCATATATTCTTTCAAACCATCCTCAAAGTAGCGACGGTTGTACAATCCAGTCAAAGGGTCTGTCACAGCCGCCAATTCCAGCTCAGCTGTCCGTTCAGACGTAATGATATGATCGAAATGAGTTTGACGCAGTATTGGCATAGCACCAAACAGCCCATAAATCAGCGTTGCAATCATCAAGAGCAAAGCGATATGAACAAGGCTGAAGGGCCCCATCACGGGTAATGCAACAGGTCCTATAAGGCCACTGGTCCGCGCCATCACAAAGCAAGAAATAGCAATGCTGGCAATTACACCGCCAGCGTAAATCCAATACGCAGTATTCGCCAATTTTTTCATTCGTTACCAATTTCCCGACGCAAGGGAATAATCGTCAAATTCTGCAAGTTAGCGGCCCCTACAACCACTTTCGTTAGAATATAAACATAAATAATAAATGGAAACCTAACTATACCCAATTTTATACAATTGGTTCAGTTATTTGAAAACAGCGCCCAATCGGTCTTCAATTGCCCGCGGAACCACGTCGATTGGCGCTTCGCATACTGTCTCGTGGCCGCTCTAATTTTTTCAATCACTTCATCCTTCGTGAACGATCCAGCAAGATATTGTGCTATTTCTTTCACTCCGATCGCACGCATGACAGACAGTTCATCTGATAAATTGTGTGTAAGTAACTCGCGGACCTCATCAACAGCCCCTTCATCTATCATTTTGACTGTGCGGGCATTGATACGGTCATGCAAAACTAGCCGGTCCGGCATTACCAGATAACGTTTCACCGACTTACCCGCCAGCAATGGTTCGGTATCAGGTTTGTCTTGAAAAGATTTCAGCGATTGCCCTGTTGCTTGCACAACTTCTAGCGCACGTGCAATGCGTTGCCCATCACTGGTGCGCAGTAAAGACGCCCCGTGTGGATCAGCGGCAAGCAATTTTTGGTAAAGCTGTTCGCTTCCCATTTCTGTAAGTTGCTGGCGAACGTTTGCTCGAATATCCGTTGGAATATCAGGAACTTGTGCCAACCCATGTTCCAAACCACGAAAGTAAAGTCCTGTCCCACCAACGAAGATTGCAGTTTTATCACGGCTCCAAATATCGTTTGCTACACGTTCCGCATCGCGCATCCATATTGCGACAGATGAAGGACCTTGCAAAGGTGTTGTCCCGTATAAATGATGAACCGCTTGCGCTAAATCAATGTTATCCGGCCGTGCGGTCAATACACGCAAAATCGGAAATATTTGCATGGAATCTGTATTGATGATTTCGCCATCAAATTCGTCGGCCAATTTCAACGCCAAGTTAGACTTGCCGCTGGCTGTTGGCCCCGCTATCAAAATGGCATCCGGTTTATTCAAATCACCCTCGAAAATTGACGAGTCCCAATGACGTCCTCTGAACGCGTTTTAACGCTCATAGCCAACCCCGCAACCCCTTGCCTCACAGCTGAAATCGCTGACCGAGTGCGCGATTTGGTGAAAGCTAGAGCCGTTTATTTTCTAGCAGATAATATTGCATGCGACATTCCATTGCCATTTGAAGCTGAAATAGTTGAAAATGGCATCGCAAAATGCATCGACACTTTGCCTATCGATTTTGTTGTTCAGGATGCTGACTTCAGGCGCAAAAAAATTCTGCTTGCTGATATGGATTCAACCCTCATTCAGCAAGAATGCATCGATGAATTGGCTGACGAAGCCGGTGTTGGCGAAAGAGTGGCCGACATAACAGCAAGGGCCATGCGCGGAGAACTGGAATTTGATTCCGCCTTGCGCGAACGTGTCAGGCTGCTTGCAGGTTTGGATGAAAGCATTTTTGACAAAGTCATCAAAAACCGCATTACCCTTATGCCCGGCGGGAAAGAATTGGTTGCAACAATGAAAGCAAGTGGAGCCTATTGCGCTCTTGTTTCCGGCGGTTTTGTCCAGTTCACCTCGAAAATTGCAGAAGTTTTAGGCTTCGACGAAAATCGGGCCAACACATTTGAAATCAAAAGCAGTAAGCTCACAGGCAATGTTATTCCACCCATACTCGGCAAAGAAGCAAAAATCGATGCGCTAAACGATGTCACTGCCAAACTCGATCTCACCGCCGATGACGTCATCGCTGTAGGCGATGGAGCAAACGATCTTGGCATGCTTGAACTGGCAGGCAGCGGCGTAGCTCTTCATGCCAAGCCTATAGTTGCTGAACAGGCCCAATTCAAAATCAATCACGGCGATCTCACCGCCCTACTTTACATACAGGGCTACCGCAAAGGCGATTTTTCTGCCTGATCTAAAACAAAGTTAGATAGGCAAAAACAAACAAGCCGCTGAACTTTCGTTCAACGGCTAGTCTTAGGTTTTGTCTTTATCGGTTTATTTGATGGTCAGAACAATAAAGCCCAGTTGACCATCTTTTGACGCTACCAACATCAACGCCTTTTTGCGTCCGTCTTTCTTTAGCTCCGCAATACGTTTTTCCACGTCGAGTGGAGTGACGATTGCTTCCTGACCGATTTCAGAAATCACGCTTCCTGCCTTGATACCTTTTTCTGCAGCGTCAGATCCTGGCTCTACAACCGTTATCAAAGCGCCTTTCACATCTTCGGCAATTTTAAACTCTTCACGAGCTTTGTCATCGAGTTCAACTAACGTCATGCCAGACACAACAGTGGTTTGCGGTTTGACGTCATCTGGAAGAGGTGTGCCATTTTTATTGGCAGCTATGATTTTCTCACCATCTTCCAAACGACCAAGAGTCACCGAAATATTTTCTTCTTTGCCTTTGCGCAAAACAACAACGTCAACACTTTTGCCGACAGGAGTCTCCGCCACAATCCGTGGCAAATCACGCATTTGCGAAATATTTTTTCCATCGAACGACAATATCACATCACCAACTTTGACACCCGAATTTTGAGCAGGCCCCTTTGCCGTCAAACCGGCAACCAGCGCACCTTTTGCAGATGCCATGGAAAGGCTTTCAGCTATATCATCTGTAACAGGTTGAATGCTCACGCCGAGCCAACCACGACGGGTTTCGCCGAACTCCCGCAGTTGTTTGATGACTTTTGTGGCCAACGAAGACGGAATTGAAAAGCCCAACCCAATAGAGCCACCAGAAGGTGAAATAATTGCGGTATTGATGCCGATCACATCCCCATCCATGTTGAACAATGGACCACCTGAGTTGCCACGGTTAATCGCGGCATCCGTTTGAATGAAGTTGTCATACGGGCCAGATCGAATATCACGGTTGATTGCGGAAACGATACCCAGCGTAACCGAACTGCCCTGCCCGAACGGGTTGCCAATGGCCATAACCCAGTCACCCACACGCGACTTGCTGGATTCACCGAACTTAACCGCTTGCAAGGGCTTGGGCGGTTTCACCCGTAAAACGGCAATATCGGTCTTTGCATCCGTGCCAATCACTTCAGCCACAAGTTTGCTACCATCTGTGAAATCAACGGTAATTTCGTCGGCATCCGCAATCACATGGTTGTTTGTGATGATGATCC
This sequence comes from uncultured Rhizobiaceae group bacterium, assembly GCA_938010435.1. Taxonomy (GTDB): domain Bacteria; phylum Pseudomonadota; class Alphaproteobacteria; order Rhizobiales; family Rhizobiaceae; genus Pseudahrensia. Next base: position 146,563 of record CALLUS010000014.1, read on the forward strand.
CTTCAGGATCAATGACAAATCCAGAGCCAAGGGATTGTACTTTACGGGGTTGGTTACGTGAGCCACCGCGTTCTTGTTGTTTAAAAAAGTCATCAAAGAATTCTTGGAAAGGAGAGCCGTCCGGAACCCGTGGTCGCGGTGTCGAACCACCTTCATTCCCGTTCGTACCTCCACCCACATTCTGTGATGTGGAAATATTCACCACAGCACCAATCAGATTGTCAGCAAGGTCAGCTACAGAAGCAGGGCCGGCTGCATGGGCAGACAGCATCGTGAATTGAGGGCCCGAATGGCCTGCCAGTCCGCCAGCGACAGTCATCGCCAGTGCTGCAACTGAAACTTTCAGAAACTTTGGAAACTTCATTCAAACATTCTCCAGCAAATTATCTTTGGACATCAAGCCTGAAACAATGTGGCAGGGAAAGTCCCAAATACCGCTTCAATCTCACAATTGCCTGATCAAGGTTAAGTTACGCCAAAATTTGTGAATTGGTTTCATCAACCACGCACAATCCAAACCAGTCCCACACCAATACAAAGTGCGACAAGACCCGCGCGGCGTAAAACACTTTCGTCCATTTGGCTGACATCAAATGCCAATTTCTTGGCTGCAGAAGGTGCGCCTGCATAAAGCGCACCCTCAATTGCTAAAAACGCTCCGACAATACTCAGCAGTTCAACCATAAAACCGCCTCGCGCCAGACCGGACTACTTCTTCTGCTCCGGTGATTTACCGTTAGCATCTTGAAAGAAGTTGAAGAACTCAGAGTTAGGTGAAAGAACCAAAGTTGTACCGGAATCTTTCAAAGCCGTTTGATACGCAATCATTGAGCGATAAAATGAAAAGAATTCAGGGTCTCTGTTGTAAGCGTCCGCAAAAATACGGTTTCGTTCACCTTCACCTTCACCACGCGTGATCTCCGCTTCACGCTGTGCTTCCGCTTTGATCTCCACAACCTGACGGTCAGCCGACGCACGAATACGTCGCGCCGCTTCCTGACCACGGGCCCGAAGACGCTCAGCTTCAGCATAACGTTCCGCTTTCATCCGCTCATAAGTCTGTTCTGAAACTTCACTGGTGAGATCGGTACGGCGAATACGCACATCCACGATTTCAATGCCAAGCTCTTGAGCTTCAGGACGAATTTGATCCCGAACTTCAAACATCATTTCAGAACGTTCTTCGGACAAAGCCGCCTCAAAACCACGCAAACCATACGTACGGCGCAAAGCAGAATCTAAACGTGTACTCAACAGGCTTTCAGCTTGTTGCGTTGTGGCGCCCGGAACACGCTCACGGAATTTACGGGGGTCCGAAATCTTGTAAGTAAGGAATGCACTCACATCATAAAACTTACCACCTTTAACCTGAACCGGATTGGAGGGATCAAAATCCAAACGCAACAGACGGTCTTCAACGATTTGCACCGTGTCAGCGCCCATGAACGTAAATGGGAGTTTGAAATAGAGACCGGGCTCTTTTTCAACTTTTTGAATTTCACCAAACCGCAAGACAATTGCTTGCTCACGTTCGTTGACGATGAAGAATGAACTCCAAACAAACAACAGGACCAAAAGCGCAATAACGCCCAAAAAACCAAAACGATTAGACATTAGTTGTTTCCTCCTGTTGCGCGTTTTTGAATTTCAGGTAGCGGCAGATAGGGCACAACGCCTGTACCACCAGCACCATTGGCGCCACCATTCTCCATAATCACTTTGTTTGAGCCTTTCAAAACGCCTTCCATTGTTTCCAAGAACAAACGTTTGCGGGTCACTTCAGGCGCTTTTGCATATTGTTCATAAACAGAGATAAAGCGTTGCGCTTCCCCCTCAGCTTCTTGAACAACGCGGCTTTTGTAAGCTGCCGCATCTTCGAGAATTTGAGCAGCTTCACCGCGAGCATCACCCAGTTGGGTATTTTGATACTTGTTGGCTTCTTCTTGGAACTGATCTTCATTCTGTTCCGCGCGCTGAACTTCATCGTACGCCTGCGCCACTTCATCAGGCGGAGCCGCGTCTTCGATTTTCAAACCACGAATTGAGATACCAGCACCGTAACCGTCGAGTGTTCCTTGAACGATTTTCAAAACCGCTTGGGCAATGCCTTCACGGTCATCACGGAAAATATCTTGAGCAGGTCGGCGACCAACGATTTCGCGCATGGCGCTTTCGCTCACCTGAGCAACCATGCCCGCAGGATCGCTTACGTTGAACAAAAATTTCTTAGGGTCAGAGACCGAATACAGAACGGTGAACGCCACATCCACGATGTTTTGGTCACCAGAAAGCATCAAACCTTGTTTGGAGCGGGAATTTGCTGATGAGCCAATATTGATTTGATTTTCAACAATTTTGATTTTCTCAGCAGTTTCGACAGGCCAGAAGGCAAAGTGCAGACCGGCAGTCGCCACTTCATCCTTTGGAACACCAAAACGCGTTTCAACAGCGAGCTCATCCGCATCAACCTGATAAGCCGATGCTAAAACCCAAAGAGCAACACCAGCCAAAGCAATGAAACCAAGCCCTGCTGCGCCAAATCCGGCACCGCTGCCACCGCCGCCGCCTGGTAAAACATTTTTCAGCTTGTCCTGACCGCGCTTTAAAATTTCTTCCAAATCCGGTGGTTGTTGACCACCTCCCCCTTGTGGGCGTTGTGGACCGCGAGGCCCCTGCCCCCAAGGGCCGCCGCCATTACCATTATTTCCACCGGGCTTACCGCCACCAGTTTGATTGCTCCAGGGCATATATTGTCCTTGTCTTAGCGTTGCGACGACCTCATCGAAACGACATGCTGGATAAGTGTTTATTCTTTATAGGGTTGCCGCATCACGCTTTCAACGAAAGATCGCAAGATTCATGACGTTTTGCGTGTTCCAAATGACGCATCAACCACGTTTGTGGTAAATACTGTAACGTGTAGGTGCGCTATCACGTTCACCGACAGGAGTATCTTCATGGTTCATCTCTTGCCAAACAGCCATATCAATGTCGGGAAAATGGGTGTCACCTTCCGGCTGTGCTGCCACACGCGTCACATGTAAAACGTCAGCAGACGCAAGAGTTTTCGCATAAATTTGCCCGCCACCAACCACACAAATAGCTTCAGCATCATCAGCCAATGCAACCTGTTCCGCCACCAACAATGCTTGCTCGGTCGATTGAACGGCAACAACGCCAGGCGATTGCCATTCAACATCCCGCGTCACAACAATAGACGTGCGACCGGGCAATGGTTTACCAATACTTTCAAACGTCTTCCGGCCCATAATCATGGGCTTACCCAATGTCAGCGCTTTAAAGCGTTTCAAATCTGTTGAAAGTCGCCATGGCATATCACCATCCATGCCGATCACACCATTTTCAGCCGTCGCGACCACAATCCATACTGGAACGTTCATACCGCGATTGCCGCTTTAATGGTTGGGTCAGCTTCATATCCATTGAGTACGAAATCATCGAATTTGAAGGCAAACAGATCGACCACACCCGGGTTTATGTCGAGTGTGGGAAGTGGTTTCGGCGTGCGGGTCAATTGCTCTTTGGCTTGATCGAAATGGTTGGAATACAAATGTGCGTCACCAAGCGTGTGTAAGAAATCACCCGGCTTCAATCCGCAAACCTGAGCCATCATCATGGTCAACAAGGCATAAGATGCGATGTTGAACGGCACACCAAGGAAAATATCACCTGATCTTTGATACAACTGGCACGACAGTTTCCCGTCCGACACATAAAACTGAAACATCGTGTGGCATGGTGGCAAAGCCATTTCATCCACCAAAGCCGGATTCCAAGCCGTCACAATCAAACGTCGCGAATTCGGATTGGTTTTGATTTGCTCAATCACATTGGCGATCTGATCAATAGTGCCACCATCCGGTTTTGGCCAAGAACGCCACTGAACCCCGTAAACAGGCCCAAGCTCACCATTCTCGTCAGCCCATTCATCCCAAATGGAAACGCCATTCTCTTTCAAATAGGCGATATTAGAACTGCCTTTCAAAAACCACAGTAATTCGTGAATGATCGATTTGAGATGTAGTTTTTTGGTCGTCAAAACCGGAAAGCCTCGCGACAAATCAAACCGCATCTGATGACCAAACACTGAGCGCGTACCCGTTCCGGTTCTGTCACCACGATCAGAACCGTTCTCAAGAACATGGGCGAGAAGATTGAGATATTGTTTCATGAAAAGCTCAAAACCACTGCAAAACGACAATGAATCAAATTGTCTGATACGGTTCTCATAAAGCACCCTCATAAAACTCGTGCAAGAATTGCAAATTCTTCCACAGGTGACGATGGACGCACGCCAAAGAAAGTCGTAAAGATGGATCGCAATCTTCCGTAGGGTAAATTGCGCCTGCGGAATTCCACAACTGCGCCAAGCATAATGCCGATAGCGCTTAGACGAAAGAAAGAAGCCCCATGAGTAAACGCGACGATCTAATCGCCAAATACGCAGATGATTTGAAAAACAAATGCGGCATGTCACCTGACATGGACCTTTTGACCAAAGTAACTATCGGTTGCGGCCCATCCATCTACAATGCAGATGCGTCAACAGTATCCGGTTCTGACAAGTCAGAACTCGACACAGTGAAAAACAACTTCCTGATCAAAAAGCTTGGTTTGGGCGATGGTCCAAAGCTTGATGAAGCAATCGACGCTGTGATCACAACTTATGGCAAATCCGAGCGCAACAAATATCGCGCAGTTGTTTATTACATGCTGACTAAACACTTCGGCAAAGAAAGCGTTTACGGCTAAGCCTTTACGCTAAAATGCTTTTCGTCATGCCGGACCAATGTTCGGCATGACATCTCAACAAACAATTTGCGTTATTCGCTTTTGCTAAGAGCGATCCAATTCTTATCTCCGTCTTTGATATATTGAACCTTATCGCGTTCCCAGCGACTTTGAATATTCTTATCATAGTTCAAATATAACTTTTTATCGACAACAGTGAAGGCGTCCGGCTCTGTTTTAGCCGTTGATCCGTTTGCAACTGCATAAGCACAGAAGCCGCCATACTGGGGGGCATATTTCTGCGGATTGGCAACAAACAAAGCTTTGTTTTCAGCAGACGCAAAACGCCATTCCACATCTTTCCATTTGTGTGAATGATCGCTGCTTCCCTCCACCGGTTTACCCTCAGTGATATAAGCAACAGTGTCGTATCCATTGATCGCAATACCTGGTGTGTTGCCCGTGAACACAGGCCCCGAAGCCAAGCTTTCGCGCGCTGTCCAAAAATAAGCCCCAACACCACCGGCTGCGATAACTGCTGCACCGGCAAGAAATCCGCGTCTGTTCATATCAATGTCCTCAAATCTGTTTCGCAAAGAATATAACTCATCAATTTATCATTTTCGAGATCAGCAACCTCACACCATTTCACATTCATGTGCATAGCAAAAAGGCGGCACTCTTAGCATCGCCTCTTAAAATTTAGACCCAATGAACGTTACAGGTCACCGAGTTGACCATGGTGCTTTGCAACGAGGTAGTAAAAGGTCACACGCTGTTTGTTACGGTCGCCTTTCATAGCTTCGCAAACTTTGCCGATCACATCATCGCAGGCAGATGCATCAGTCTGGCCAAGCTTCTTCATGGACCATTTCTCACGAACACGGTCCAATTCAGAAGTGTCAGAACATGACACCAACGACGAATCTTTCCCGCGCAGAGCAATTCCAAGATGTTTGACGATTTTTTCAACAACGCCAGAATCCGCGCCAGAATCATAACGTTTCACGTCATCAAGATATTCACTCATTGAATAAGTCTCCCAATTTTTCAGCCCAATTAAGTGGGCCATTTTCAGTTTGCCAAACGCAAATCCCCACGTTTGAGCGTTTATGGGCACAATTTGGCAAACGCCTCATTTTTCCCCGAAACAAGTCTCGGCCTTTTCATTGTCGATTGCCAACCCTATATAGGGAGTGCCGGAGCAATCCGGATATGGTGATAAATGACCTGTGTAATAAGCCATTCGGACCCGGGGGCGGTACCCGGCGCCTCCACCAAGCTGCTTAAAACGCTGTTTTAAAGCGTCTTGGCGGGGGCGAAATAGGATCGACGAGGGTGTAAAGACTGCGTTTTCACTCGGCATGGTACCCACCGATATCGGGCCATTATAGTAGTTGCAAATGATAACAACTATGTGGAAGCACGCGTCGCTGCGTAAGCAGTGCCAAGTACTTCAATTTAACTCCTAGAGGTTCACACTTTTAGGCGGGGTCCGAAGGCACCTGGCAACAGAAGCCTTCACTTTTTATCTGCATTTTTCAGGGGTTATTTGTGACGCACTGGTGCATGCAAGCACGTTCGTGCATATATTAACGTAACAATTGCAGAAGAACGTTCCAACACAATGTCCGACACTACTGACAACACCGAACCCGAAGATTTAATCCGCTACGACATTTTGGCTCAAGAAGCCTTGCGCGGTGTGGTTAAAAAAGTGCTGCAAGAAGTGGCGCGTACAGGTTTGCCGGGTGAGCACCATTTCTACGTGACGTTCGACACAAATTGGAACGGTGTTCGTATGTCGAGCCGGATGAAAGAGAAATACCCGGAAGAAATGACAATTGTGGTTCAACACCAGTTCTGGGATTTGGAAACAACAGATCACGGTTTCTCAATAGGTCTGTCCTTCGACAATATCCCTGAAACCATGCTTGTTCCTTATTCAGCCATCCGTGGATTCTTTGACCCATCCGTTCAATTCGGCCTTCAGTTTGAAGCCGTGGATGAAGACGGTAAAGAGGTTTTACCGGAATTAGAGACGCTGGACACCGATGCTGGAGAAAATGTCAGCGCCCTTCCCGCACCAGGAAAAAAGTCAAAAGCCAAAAAACCGGCGGCCAAAGCGAAAAAAGCAGACACCAAAACGGACGCTGAGAGCGCCGGTGAAAAATCTGATGCGCCGGAAGTTGAAGCGGAAGAAAACAGCGGCTCTGCAGATGTTGTCTCCCTTGACGCTTTCCGCAAAAAATAACCTGCGTTTTTGAGATGAGAAAACACTCTATCTCAATCAACGGTCACTCCACATCCTTTTCTCTTGAAGACCCGTTCTGGAACTTACTCAAAGGTTTTGCCGCGAAAGACCAGCATTCGGTAGCGCGCGTGGTGACTAGAATTGACCGCGAACGGCCAGAAGGCACGAACCTTTCATCAGCGCTACGGCTTTATGTGTTGGACAGAGTATTGAAAGAAGGCGCTGCGCAAGACTAAAGCAAGCAAGCTCAATTGTCCGTAGGGTCTTCATTCAACTGCTGCGGGTTGTCTTCAAAATTCAGCTGCAAACGTCGTGAAGCGCGATTGGCACGCTCTCGCAATGCATCAATCTTTTGTTGTTGTTCTGTCAAACGCTTGGCTTCCGCTACAGCTTCTTGTGCAGCTTTCTCAGCTTCAATCTGAGCTTTTTTCTGTTCTTCAAGCAGGCGCTTTATCTCATCATCCTTACGGCGCTTCTCTTCTTCTTTTTTCAGTTGTTCTAAACGTATTTTCTCCGCTTCCGCCGCACGTTGTGCCTCCTCACGCAACACATAGATACGGGCTGTTCTGGTGAGACGTTGACGTTCCAATATTTCAGCGCGTTGCGCCAAAAATTCACGCTCGCGACGTTCACTCAGACGCAGCCCGAGATATGTTTGGAAAAATGTGGAATCTACAGAAATATCAAGTTTGTCGGCGGGGCCAGTGGCTGTGATATACAATTCGGGTTCAGCACCAGCTAACGCTTCAAGCCCGGCCGAATAACTCAGTCGCCCTTCAAACGCAGCCGTTTGGTCGTTAAAAACGTAACCGGCTTTACCTGTCAGTTTAAGATTGTTGTTCGCCACTTCGATGGAATTTATACGCGCCTCACCATCAGCAACCGTATAGATAAATTCTCCTTGTCCAAATTCAAAGGACTTATGAAAAACGCCATCATCGATAATCCGACCAGCCGCAGCAACCAGTGATTTGTCCTCCAGCCCATCACTGGAAACCAGTATGGGACCGAATGCGCCAGAATTGACGCCAGAGATCGTCCCATCTGTTATTCGAATTTCACCGCCACCTGACAAACCATCGAGCAATTCATCCCGCATTGAATTGGCGCCATCGAAGTTGAATGAGATGTCTACTTTACCCGTCAGTTTTTGCGGAAGTCTGGTCAGCTTCATCAACTCTTGCGAATCCACCGACTTTAACTCCAAAGCACCATTTATTGTGGCCGCCCGTTCATTCTGGGCAATTGACAGTTTGCCCGTGAGTTGACCACCAAGCCAAGTCGCCTTCAAACCACTAAAACGCATATCTCCATCACGAAGCGCTAATGTTGCATGAGCATTTTGAACCGGCGGCCGTTCCCCAATGAAAAGACGTTCTGTTTTCAAGTCAATTTGTCCGTCCAACCCGGCCAAGAGAGACTTTGGCTTTACATCAGCTACAGCATCCACATCACCCGTATGAACCAAAAGACGAACAACATTCGCATCAAGATTATTCGCTGAAATCTCGCCTGACAAAACAGGGCGGGGCAATGTATTGGTTTGCAACACCAACTTGCCTTTCAACTCACCATCCGAAATTCGAGTATTCAGTTTATCGAACTCATAAGTGGCTCCGGAGATCAGCATTTGTGTTTCGAATTTAACCGACGCACCACTTCCGTACCCTGGTATTGGAAGACCTGACAGGAGAATCGCACTGTCGAGATCAGAGACTTCACCTGTTACCGAAAGAGTTCCATTTAACGATAGAGCGCCGTTGATCGTTTCCGGCTTTAACATTCCTGCTGCACTTATGTACCCGGATTTCAGGGTCAATGCAGATTCAGTTTCAAACCCGTTTGCCATATTCCCGCTGCCAGAGGCCCTAAAGGCCGCTCTGCCTGTCTGGTCTAAAGGAACAACAGGCACACCCAACTGCAACATCAATTGAGAAGCTTCAGGGTTTACCAAAACAAACTTGAACAATTGCTCTGACACCGGTTTTCCATCAGCAAGTGAGATGCCCGACAAGCTGGCGTTCACTTCACTCTCTCCACTTTTCCCTTCAAGTAAAAGCGACAAGCCATCGTCTTTTCCAGCTCCACTTAAAACGAAATTCAAATCAGTGTTTTCAGTCAATGCGGGATCGTTCTTCAATCTGATAAGGCCCGGCAAACCACCCAAACGTTGATTGACCAGAGCCAAAAACTGAGACGGGTTTTTTGATACAACTCGTCCATCAATTTTCCCCACAGGCGTGGAGAGCAAATCATCAACAGTGCCGGACACTGACAATTGAGCCCCCTCCAAATCACCAATCGTAATTTGTTCGATCTTGAGGGAATTGGAACTACGTTCGAGTTTAGCCTGAACATTACGAGCCATCGCACCTGAAACGACCGCACGTTCTGCACTCAAATCCAAATCAATGTTCCGGGCAATCAATCCACCATCAGCAGCATTACCTGTAATCAGTTTGGCCAAAGCATCAAGCTGATCAATATTGGCTTCATCGCCTTGCAATTTTAAAGATAATGTCTGTTCAGCGGTACCGTCCGCTTCATACAAAACACTGCCTCTCAGTGTATTACCATCCAAAACGAGCTCGAGATCATTTGTTTCGAACTGTTTGGGTGTGATGTTCACATTTCCTGAAAACCCCATGCCAGATATGTCTCGTATGATTTGTGAGGCTTCCACGCCCAACCACTTTGCAAGGCCGGACGGCTGGCGCGATGCCACCACCACATCGCCTTGAAAGCTCACATCACTCAACACAGAAAGTCGGCCATCGGCCCGCAAGTCTGTTCGCCCCGGCATTTGAGCACTTAGATTTCCAACCTGCCAGCCGTCATCGCCTTCAAGAGGGCTAAGGTCCACCCCAACGTCGCGAATGACCGTATCTCCGGCTACAACAGCAGGTAAAAACAAACTCAACGTGCTGTTCTCTGGCATTTTTGGAACTTGTTTTAGAAAAACCATTGCGGAAGCAAGGCGCGCTTTCAATCCGCTATCGGCGCTCGTTCCTTTCGCAGCTTGGGTGTCTCCAAATCGCTTAAGATCAATCTGCTGCCCCTCAGCATTTGCCCGCATTGATAATATTTCGTCAATGCGGACGTCTGCCGATCCCGTCAATGTATAAGGGTCATCATTCGATCCAATATCCATCTTAAACGCCGGAAAACTGGCCCCGGATGTAGTCAATTGCAAATCACTCTCCAGTCGCATGGCAAGTGCGCTCTCCGCACTCGGCCGACGAAACGCGATCGCATCTTCGGCACTTTGGGGTGTCATAGGCTTCACTGTGACAATGCCGCTTATGCCCGGGACACCATCAACAACCTTTAACGGCCCATCAAAAAACAGGTCATAGGGTTGCGATTGCAGCTCAGTGAATAACTTGATGCTAACCGATTGGCTCTCTTGCCATCTGCCAGTCGAAAGGCGCATCCGTGCTTTTTCATTTTTATACGTCAAAGTACCTTGCGCGCGCCACGGTCCTGCTAACGTGCGGGCAGAGGCATTGGCATTAATATTGCGAACTAGGAATTCGCGGTTGAAGCGCTCATCACGAAAACGCACCACACCGCCCTCTATACCTACATTTTCAAGCGCCACATCGTCGCGATTTATATCAATCCGAGCGCGTTGTTTAATCTGCGGCCATTCAATATTTCCATTCTTATCCAGCCGCGCGTCGAACACAGGTTTTTGTAACTGCACGTCGACAATTACCACTTCCCCTTTCATCAGAGGAGCGAGTTCCACGTTCATTGTGAAGCTTTCAGCCTTCAACAACGGAACGCCGTCAGAGGTTTGGCCCATTTTCATATCTGTAAATGTAAATGAGGGCAGAGGCAGAAGGCGCACACTGGCGTCACCGTCAACAATAACAGGCATGCCCAGAACGCGTGAAGCCTCATTTTCAAAACGGCTTTTATACTGGTTCCAGTCAATAAAAGGCGGCGCAAACAACGCAGCTAGAAGCGCGATGACAAGCAAACTGCCCAAAAAGACAAAAAAACGGATCAAATCTTGCCCCTTATCAAAGTTCTACCACTCCTTACTCAACCAGTGTCACAACTTTACCCGGGTTCATAATGTTATGGGGATCAATAGACCTTTTTATGGCAGCCATAATGTCGGCACCACCACCATGTTCAATTTTCAAGAAGCGACGTTTACCCTGACCTATGCCGTGTTCGCCGGTGCAGGTTCCTTCCATTGCGATGGTGCGCATGTTCAAACGCTCAATCATGGTTTCAGCACGTGCTACTTCGTCAGCATCATCCATCATCACCAAAGGTGAAACATGGAAATTTCCGTCGCCCACATGCCCAACGATGGGAGCAACCAAATTCAACTCTTCCACATCTTTCAAAGTTTCGGCGACGCATTCGGCAAGTCGTGAAATAGGCACACACGCATCTGTCGCAATACCTTGCGCTCCTGGTCGATAAGCTAACATAGCTGGATAAGCGTCATGACGCGCTTTCCACAATTTGTTCCTCGCCTCCACCGAATTCACCCATTTGATACTTGTTCCACCCAGATCGGAAGCAATTTCGCTAAACGTTTCTGTTTGTTCAGCCACGCCAACGTCTGTGCCGTGAAACTCCAACATGAGTGTAGGTTTCAACTCCATATCCAAATTGGAGTATCGATTTATCGCATCAGTCATGGGCGTATCCAACAACTCGATCCGTGCCAAAGGCAAGCCAATTTGCATAGCCAGAATGGTTGCGTTGCAAGCGTCAGCAACTGTATTGAATTGACAAACACCTGATGAAATATTTTCTGGAATGCCATGCAATCGAAGGGTCATTTCGGTGATGATACCAAGTGTGCCCTCTGACCCCACCATCAAACGTGTCAGATCATAACCAGCGGAAGATTTCCGCGCACGCCCGGCAGTTTTAGTAACCGCACCATCAGGCATCACCACAGTAAGATTGATCACGTTGTCGCGCATTGTGCCGTAACGCACCGCGTTTGTTCCGGAAGCACGTGTTGCGGCCATGCCGCCCAAACTTGCATTGGCGCCCGGATCGATTGGAAAAAACAACCCTTGGTCACGCAACGCGATATTTAGGTCTTCACGCGTGACACCCGGTTGCAAAGTAACATCCAAATCTTCAGCATTAATGGACAACACTTTGTTCATCCGCATCAGATCAAGTGAGATTCCTCCCGCTGGAGCATTAACCCCACCTTCGAGGGACGTTCCTGTGCCAAAGGGAATGATTGGCACTTTATGCTCTGCACAAACACGCACAACTTGCTGCACATCTTCAGTGCTCTCTGCAAATATAACCGCATCCGGCAATTGGCTTGGTATGTAAGTGGTTGTATGGCTGTGCTGTTCCAAAAGCGAAGCATTCGTTTGTAACTTATCACCGAAACGTTGTTTCAAAATGCCGATTGCAGTTGCGATTCCGTCATCATTGCGAACTTCAGTTTTCAGGTCTGATAACGCCATATTCATTCCCATCAACACAAATCAACGAGTAAGCTGAAGACCTCAATGAGGGAATTCAAGATAAGTCGCAAATGTGTGATTGTGTATTTCAAATCACCGAGTTAGCAATCTAACAAATTACAGCGCATGGTCCAGCGCGCAATTTCAAACTTCGCGAGGCGAAACAATGTCATCACAAACAGCACCTTCACTCTCTCCATTGATGGAATTGGAAAGCGATTGGATCGACTATAACGGCCATCTTAATATGGCGTTCTACAATGTCTTATTCGACCGGGGATGTGATTTCAGTTTTGAGGCTTTAGGTATGGGCCCTCAATATGCCAATGAGCGCAAACATACGATCTATACCGCCGAAGCTCATGTGAGATATATGCGCGAAGTTCATTTGGGTGATCGTGTGCAAGCCTCATTTCAAATTTTGGATTACGACGAAAAACGGCTGCATATATTTCAAGAATTGCGCCACGAAGACGGTTGGCTTTCTGCGACCAGCGAGAATATAACGCTGCACATTGATATGGGCGGGCCGAAAGTAGCTCCCTTCCCTGAAGATGTATTCTCAAAGGTTGAATCTTTGGCCACGCAGCACACGAATTTACCATATCCAGAAAATGCAGGGCGACGCATCGAAATCGTTCGCAAATCGGCGTAAGCTCATTTTGGGGCATTGAGAGACGAAGGGAGCGCATTTTTATGTTGGATATTGTTCGGCGTCTTCCATCCATTTTAATCGCTTGGGTAAGCCCCAACCTTCAAAGTTTTATATCTTCCCGCCAGCCCAATCTTTGGGTGTTATCTTTGATCATTGGTTTGATCGTCTCTGTCGCAGCAATTTTGTTTCGGGAGCTTATTCTCTTTACCCAGCTAATCTGGCTGGGGGTAAACACAGAGACGGTGATCACAGCAGCATCCAAGATCCATTGGTCGATTATTCTATTCACCCCCGCTTTAGGTGGTCTGCTGGTGGGATGGTTGTTGAATAACTTTTTGCCTTCACGCCGTACTGGCGGCGTTGCCGATGTAATCGAAGCCAAAGCTCATGGCGGTCGAAACATTGAATTAAAAGCGGGCTTAGGTTCGGCTTTTGTGAGCGCAATTTCACTCGGCTTTGGCGCTAGTGCAGGACGTGAAGGACCATTAGTTCATTTGGGTGGAACGCTTGCCACATCCATTACCGAGAAATTCAACCTTCCTGTTTGGGGTCGCAGAACCTTACTGGGTTGCGGTGTCGCCAGCGCCGTTTCAGCCTCGTTTAATGCACCTATTGCAGGCGTATTATTCGCCCATGAAGTCATTCTCGGGCACTATTCGAAAAGAGCCTTTATTCCCATCGTGATCTCATCGGTCATGGGCACAATCCTGACCCGTCTTTGGTTCGGTGATGCTGCCGCCTTCACTATTCCTGATTATCAAATAACATCGAACCTAGAGTTCCCTGCTTTTGTCTTGTTAGGAGCAGTATGCGGATTCATCGCCATTGCCTTGCAGTTTTCTGTGATTGCCACTGATTATGTTGCCCGCTCTATCATCATGCCATTGTGGATGCGCCCCGCAATCGGCGGATTGATGGTTGGTGCTATTGCTGTGTTCTTCCCCCATGTTCTTGGTGTGGGTTATGAAGCCACAGACATGGCTTTGAAAAATCAATTTTCTTTATCTCTCTTGATTGCTTTAATTGTTGCAAAAACCGCAGCAACCTCCATCACTCTCGCTTCGCGCTTTGGAGGAGGCATTTTCTCGCCTGCGCTTTATATTGGAGCAATGACAGGCGGTGCATTCGGCCTCATCGCAGCCTCTTTCTTTCCCGAGCTTGCATCATCTGGCGGTCTTTACGCAATTTTGGGCATGGGCGCAGTTTCAGCAGCAGTCATTGGTGCCCCCATTTCAACAGCAGTCATCGTGTTTGAATTGACTGGAGGATATTCCCTATCTATTGCGCTTTTGCTCACCGTTTCTATTGCAGTTGGCATAAATATGGCCGTACACGGCCGCTCATTCTTTCAATGGCAGTTAGAAGCCCGCGGGTTCAATATTCAAGATGGCCCGCACCGTTTTATGGCACGAAACACTTTGGTTGGATCGTTTATGACTCCGCTGGACGACGATGAAAGCAATGTACGAAACATCGAAGAACAAGAAACCGTATTGCGTCCGGACACAAACCTAGAAACAGCGTTGCGGATTTTCGATGATGGTGGTCACTCACGATTGCCTGTTGTTGGAGCCCGCGACGAGGGAATTATCGTCGGTTGGGCTACTCAGGTCGCAGCACTGCGTGAGTACAACAATGCGCTTGTAGATTTGAGTGTGGAAGAACACCGCTAAGTGTTAGTCAAACTGCATTTGAAATTTAAATCGTGCTTCATCACTCACATCCAACACGCCCCCGTGGCTGACAACCATGGCACGCGCGATCCCAAGTCCCATGCCCGTTCCGCCGGTCTCACGCCGCGTGGTAAAAAACGGTGTAAAGACTTCAGCCTTGTTCGCTTCTGATATTTTGTCTCCATCGTCACCAATGGAAAGCCTTAGGCCCGTTCCAGATTGAACAGCTTGCACTTGAAATATCTGCGCGCCGTGTGATGCTGCATTCTGAACTAATTGTTGCCAAACAATTTCACTGTTCGCAGCGACCATCGGAATTTCAATGTCACGATCTGTAAACTCTAAAGTCAAACTATATTGAGCAACGCATTTCTCAAGTATTGGTCTCAAACGGCTGCTGCCATCCATACCCGCAAGTTCGGCATGGGCTAATTCTCGAAGACGAGACGATAGCAATGCCATGCGTTCAGCATCAGTTTTGATATTAGTCAAGAACCGGGTCTTCTGATCTACCGACATGTCATCACCGTTCTCGATCAAGAGTTCTGATGCACCTTGAATAGCGGTCAGTGGAGTTTTTAATTCGTGACTCACATGCGTGGTAAAGAGATTGAGATAGTTGTTTCGTTCAATCAGTTTGCGTGATGTGCTGAACAGACTTTGCGCCAAATTGTCCACTTCGCGGGTACCTCTCGGCCCCATAGGGCGAAACGCGTTCAGATCACCGGCATCAATTTCAGCAGCCCGCGCATTCAATTCTTGCAACGGCCGAAGGAGCGTTCGCAAGAATACATAGCCGATTACCGCAGCCATAGAGATGCTGCCCACAGCCAAAATCGCCAACCCGGTAAAGCTACGCATTCGGAACTCAATGCCAAAGATCGATTCCACCGACACCAGTGCCACCAACCCTGATAAAGGTAAAAGCGACACCAAGGCGATTGTGCCAAAGACGATCATCCAGAGTGCGGGACGCCATTTCCGGCTCTCAGGTATCTTCGGCAAGTTGGACTCCCCCTTCGCAAGTATGCAATTGGAAACCAACCCCGCGTACTGTGCGCACAGCATCAGAGCATCCAGCCTGTCTCAACTTTGACCGCAAATTACGCATGTGACTGTCGATTGTACGGTCCGACACATGAATATTATTACCCCAAGCCTGATCCAAAATTGAGTTGCGATCAAACACAACACCCGGTCTGCGCATCAGGACCGCCAACATATCAAACTCGGTTTCAGTCAATTCAATATCAACGCCTAATACCTTGGACGTGCGCCGCTCGGTGTTCAGTCTCAAAATACCGAACTCAAGATTGCTCTCTTTACTCACATCGGGTTGTGCAGCGACGCGCTTTGAAATCGCACGCACGCGTGCAACCAACTCCCGTGGACTGAACGGTTTCGTGACATAATCATCACCTCCCATTTCCAGTCCAAGAATGCGGTCGATCTCGTCATCGCGCGCCGACAAAAACAAGATAGGACAATTGCTGGTGGCGCGAATTCGACGGCAAACTTCTAGCCCGTCCATCTCCGGCATACCCACATCCAAAACCACAAATTCTGGCGCACGTTGTTCAAATAATTTCAATGCCTCCACACCGTCGGCCGCCATAGTTATGCTCATGCCATCTTTTTCAAGAGCGAACGCAATAACCTCGCGAATATGTGGATCATCATCCACAATGAGTACCCGTTTGCTCATGGTGCTTCCCTCTCTGCAGCGTTTACACTTTGCTCTTGTTTACTCGTCTGTTCAACAAACTCTTTCAATCGATGCCCACGATACGTCCATGCGCACCAATTACATTTGTGATATTTTGAAAGAGATTTATGTCGCTTCAAAAGAAAGTCACGCTCCTTCCTCAATCTGTAAAGTTGTACTCGCGAGGCAAAGTTTAACTTGGTTTCAAAATTCTGAAACGCAGGTAAAGCATCCGGCCCAAGTCTTCGCATATAGTACGTATCAAATTGAGACCCACCAACTTTTGCCATGCTGGAATGCTCCAAATTGAACTCCGTAATACGGTAAGGAAGATTGACGAAACTGGTAACGTAAAGTGTGCTGATCAAGACGATCACATTGGCTACAACCAACCATCCAACACTGCGCTTCAATACAAATCGCACGATGATCAACACGAGACCCGTTGCGACCAATAGCATCCAGATAAAAGCTGCAATGCGCCAATAAGTCAGCGCATAAGCTGTAATGTAAATATCGAGACGCAGAAGCGAAGACATCAGCAGAATGATGTTTTGAGCAACCCACAAAAACACAAGATTTCGAATAAGTATCGAACGCTCTCCCACACCACCAGGGCGCGTGGCGATCAATACGAACACACCTGCCAACAGCGCAGCAACCACCAGTGGATAGGCTCCACGATGGGCATATTCAGCGTAGGACATTCCTTCTGGAAGCGCTGCTCCGCTCCACAAAATACTGAAGTCCAAAATATTTTGCAGAGCAAAAACCAGATTGCACAGAATAAGACAACGTTGCGCAAACTGCTGCCAGTCATGCATTTTTAGTAGGTTCTCGGTGTCCACAAAGGAGACAGTTTTTTTCGATCTATTGAACAGGCGAAACTTGGAGACACGACCTTCCAAGAAGGGCCAAATCACCCAAGCAATAAATATCCAGAAGAAAATTCGTGGACTGAACAAAACATCCAGTAACACAAAGAGGTCGATTGCTTCCAACCAGCCTTGCCAAATCGGGCTTGCATAAGCGAAAAGCAACACAAAGACGCAGCAAATTACTGCAGGCACAATCCATCCCATAAGATTTGATGTGCCAACTTTCTTCAGGTTTGAGCTTTTGAGTTGGATACAGAGTTTCGGGAACCTGAACGGTGCAACAATAGCCGACGATAAAAGCAGACCGAGCTGTGTGGCCCAATCCTGTCTTTCACTGTTTGACAAGGCAAAACATGCAGCAAATGCGAACCCGGCGCCTATGATAAATGTCAACGTGTTGACAGTTTCAATCATCGGCAAAATACCCGCAATAAATATACCGATTGCAAGCATTTTGGATCGGTGCGTGGTGTTCTGAAACTGTGTCCAAAACTTCAAACTGAACACAACCATGGCACTGAGCACCAAAGATATACCGAAACTACCCGACCAGAGTAGAAAATCTAAAGTGAGAATTCCCATCACCAACGACAATTTCTCAATTGTTCTGATAGGTGGAGAAACCTCGGCAACAGGCAAAACCGGCCCGTAGGTTGTGTTGGTCATGTCGCAGTTTCCTTGATGCAAAAATGTTGATTGAAACCACATCGGGAACAGGCAAAACGACCTTCACGAACGAGCGGTGTGACAAGTTCATCCAGCCACCAACCGTCCTGCACCAAACGACTTGGCAATTTTAGATGACTGTTGAGTTTAGCTGTTTCAAATGTCTGATGTGTTTTCATGCACAATGACTAACGGGGCGCTGTGCATACAAATGGACGAACCTGTGCGGCTTGCCCCCAACTTTGTGCAGATTGTGTGCAATCAACAGATAACGGTTTTTCTGACCTCGTCTTGTCAATCCGGCTTCAAAAATTGAACACGCCAGGTCCTACCAATCGCGATGAAAAACACCTAAGTACATTCCATGAACGAACCTGTCCCGAATCAAGCTGCTGGAGGCATCGCTGCCCGCGCTCTGGGTGCCGCAAGGCAGTCCCCGGACACTGGCACTTTGCCGTATCTTGACGGCTTAAATCCTGAACAATTGGACGCTGTGCTGTCCACTGAAGGGCCGTTGCTTGTTTTGGCGGGCGCTGGCACGGGCAAAACGCGCGTGCTCACAACCCGCATCACCCATATTTTACAACAGCGCATGGCTTGGCCAAGCCAAATCTTGGCAGTTACATTCACCAACAAAGCCGCCCGCGAGATGAAAAACCGCATCGCAACCCAAGTGGGTGAAGCCGTGGAAGGCATGCCGTGGCTCGGCACATTTCACTCCATCTGCGTGAAAATTCTGCGTCGCCATGCCGAACTTGTGGGCTTAAAGTCAGGCTTCAGTATTCTGGACACCGACGATACAATCCGCCTGCTCAAACAAATCTTGCTTGCCGAAAACATCGACATAAAACGTTGGCCTCCCCGTCAGCTTGCCGGTTTAATTGACGGCTGGAAGAACAAAGCCCTTGGACCGGAACAGATTCCTGAAGGCGAAGCCCGCGCATTCGGCAATGGCATGGGCCGCGAACTCTACACCGCCTATCAAGAACGATTGAAAATTTTGAACGCCTGCGACTTCGGCGATTTGTTGGTGGAATGCATCCGCCTGTTCCGCGAAAACCCGGACGTCTTAGCCGACTATCATGGCCGATTTAAATACATTCTGGTGGACGAATACCAAGACACCAACGTGGCACAATATTTGTGGTTGAGGCTTTTGGCTCAGCCGCGGTCTTCAAACACACACTCAGGTTCAAAGAAACATGCTCCATTCTCCCCCCTTAGTGGGGGAGATGTCACAGAACGTGACAGAGGGGGGGAGCAAACAGAAAATCCCGCCCCCCCTCTGTCTGTTGCACAGACATCTCCCCCACAAGGGGGGAGAGAAAACCAGCCTACGAATATATGCTGCGTGGGTGATGACGACCAATCGATTTACGGCTGGCGTGGAGCCGAGGTTGAGAACATTCTGCGCTTCGACAAAGATTTCAAAGACGCGAAAGTCATTCGCTTGGAACGCAACTACCGATCCACTTCTCATATTTTGAAAGCGGCCAGCCACCTGATCGCTCACAATGAAGGGCGCTTGGGCAAAACCTTGTTCACGGATCTCACAGACCCTGACGAAGAAAAATTGAAGGTCGCCGCTGGTTGGGACAGTGAAGAAGAAGCCCGCGCCATCGGCGAAGAAATCGAAAGCCTTCAACGCAAGAAACATGCCCTCAATGATATCGCCATTCTGGTGCGCGCCTCGTTTCAAATGCGCGAATTTGAAGACCGCTTTGTTTCGCTTGGTTTGAACTACCGCGTTGTTGGTGGCCCTCGCTTTTATGAGCGCATGGAAATTCGCGATGCCATGGCTTATTTCCGCGTCACCTGTCAGCCTGCCGATGATTTGGCTTTTGAACGTATCGTCAACACACCAAAACGCGGCTTGGGTGACGCGACGATTAAACTGATCAGAGATCACGCCCGCGCCCGCCGCATTCCCATGTTGGCTGCGGTGCGTGAGATGGTCGAAACGGAAGAGCTTAAGCCCAAACAGCGTATGACGCTGAAAACACTGGCGCTTAATTTTGGCCGTTGGGCGGACTCCATCGCCACCATGAAACACACCGACCTTGCCGAGATGATCTTGGAAGAAAGCGGCTATACGGAATTTTGGCAAAACGACCGCAGCGCCGAAGCGCCGGGCCGTTTGGACAATTTGAAAGAACTCATCCGCTCCATGGAAGAGTTTGAATCCCTCCCCGGTTTTCTAGAACATGTGTCGCTGGTGATGGACACGGAAAACGATCCGAATTTGGACGCCGTCAATCTGATGACGCTGCACTCCGCAAAGGGGTTGGAATTTGACACCGTGTTCTTACCCGGTTGGGAAGAAGGCTTGTTTCCCCACCAGCGCAGTTTGGACGAAGGCGGACGCACGGGCTTGGAAGAAGAACGCCGCCTCGCCTATGTGGGCATCACTCGCGCGCGCAAAAACTGCCACATCTGGTTCGTGTCCAACCGCCGCATACACGGCCAATGGCAAGCCTCCATCCCCAGCCGATTCATCGATGAATTGCCCGCAGACAATGTGGAAGTGGTAGAACCTTCCGGCAATTATGGCGGCTACAGCAATGGCGGCAGCGCCTATGGGAAATCGCGTTTCGACACGTCCGACCCGTTCAACAATTCGGGCTATTCCTCCCCCGGCTGGAAACGCGCGCAAGCCAATGCCAACGAAGATACCAAAAACAATTGGGGCACACGCTCCGGCTATAAATCCACCTATTCCGGCGGCCCCCGCACGATAGAAGGCGAACTCGTCGCCAAATCCGTCATCGGCGCAGAAGAAAGCACGTTCGCCATGGGCGAACGCGTCTTCCACATGAAATTCGGCTACGGCGCAATTACGAACATCGACGGGAATAAATTGACGATTGAGTTTGAAAAAGCAGGCGAAAAGCGCGTGTTGGATTCATTTGTGGAGCGGCATTAGATTGAAATAAGTAATGATTGTTTCAAACAGACCAATCAGGATCACGACTTTTCTTCAAAGCAATCAGAAACCTTTTCGCAGCTTTTCGTATTTGTTCGTTTTCATTACTAACGAGCAAGTTCGCCTTTGACTCAACCGCCTCCAAACTGACCAAAGTGTCTGCGTGTTTATCGACCGTTTCGTAATCGCCCTCAGTAGAAAAAACTGGATTAACTATAACTTCTACCAAATTTGGAAAATCATCTGCATTTTGCAAAGCGTCGTTCATAAATTCGCGATGAGCTTCGCTTTCATCACTGCCTCTCCAAAACCAGATCAATGAGCTTGGTCTTGCTTGTTGCCAAAGTTTTCCAGTGTTCGCGTAATCCACGACCTTAGTAACAGTTTGCTCCCGTAATTGGGCTTCCATGCCCGCAAATCCCAGCAACTTTCCAGAATTTGCATCCCATTCAAGATCACCTATTGCAATTCTAATCACATTGCACAAAACGCTGATGTCATCAGCATTGTTTAAAGCATTTGATACCAGTTGAAATCGATCTTGCTCAGGGATAACATCAAGTCCACGGAAAATTGCACGAGCAAGCCGCCTAAAATTATCACTTACAGTAAGAATGCCACCGGTGTGATCCGTGAATCCAATAAACATTGGACTGAGGTCAACAATAGCGTTCACCCATTGCAGCGTAATTGACGTTCCATCACCAAAGTGAGAAACCAATTCATCCAAGAAACTGGATCGGAGTTCACTGGCAAAATCTGGTCTTGAATTCGCAATTTCCAACACCTCTTTTAAAAGTTCCTTGGGAGCTTCGGTTTCAGAAATTCTATTGAGAAACGATCTAGAAAATTCATTTTTAGGCGGCACAACATCGAAATAGTTAAACGCAAACTCTAAGTGTCGAATTGCCTTTCCAAATTTATCATCCGAATCTGTATAGGTTGAATACGTGTCCAATGCTTCGGCAACTTTCGGAAACAAGATAGAAAGGGCTCGCCCAGAAGGTTGATTGCTGTTTATGCCTTTTTCTTCCAGCATCCCCTCAAGTAGCGTACTCATACTGTCATCTGACAACCGATTGGACGATCCACATAGTAAATCCAAATTTTCTCGTATCCATTCGTAAAGATCAGGTTGTTTTGCAGAAATAACTTCCAATACAAGCAGGTCAACCGGGTCAGTAAAATCGCCAATATCTTGAAATGAAAATGAAAATGCGCTCAAAATTCGTTTGATGTCGCGTGGTGTCTTCAGAACCTTACTTAAATATTCTGTCCATAGATCTGAAAGTCGCGAACTGTATTGACTTTCATTCTCAAAAACTGAATTCAATCCAAAATTTAGAAGATCAATAATCTTATTTCTGCGTATTGGAGGAACTCTGCGCTCGTATTGAACAATTTTTTCCAAGTACTGGTTGCCATCAACTTTGAGGCTAGTTTGCAAACATTTCGACAGAACATCACGGTCATAACTAAGAAGGTAAAGCACATTAGGTAAATCGCCTAGCCCTTTCACCAAACCAATCATTTCTGCAGCTTCATCTGGAGACAACCGATCAAGATCATCGATTACAACAATGATTTTGGTTGGAGACATCGATACCAATTTCTTTTCTAAATCGGCTTTCGATTGAAAAAGACTTTTGGGAACTCCTTCGCTTGAGCCCATAGCAGAAGCAACGGCCTTCATTACACCGCCTAAGCCAGGTGCACCCAATTCCGCAATTGAACCTACAATAGGTGCTAAATCAGATATCTGCTTCGAATATTCACCAAATGCATTTCCCAAATCCTCACGCAATGTCGATAATGACCGACTCATGTCCCTAATGAAGGCGGTGGATAAAGCGGCAGTATCTGGTATCATCCAAGGTGCAAAGTGCACGAATATGTTCCTAGGGCTTTGATGTACTGCGTAATCTAAACGAAAATAACGATACAATTCCTCGCTTGAATTATATTCAGAGCCAGTATTAGTGACTCTGCGGTTGAAGTAATCAGGTGAAACATAATTCAATTGGGAGTGCTCAAAATCTAAAGAGCTTTTTATCTCGCTGTATTGCTCTTGAATTCGACGAAGTTTCTCTAACGTGAGAGGTTTGCCACACTCACCGACATATTGCTCGGACTTACTGAGTTCTAACATATGCAGATGATGCAGTTCGATTAGAACAAGGTTAACGATACTCGTCTTACCTGCTCCCCACTCACCATTGAGACCAATTACAAGTCCGCTTTCACCCATTTGTATTCTGTAAATGCGGCGAGCAAATTTCTCTACGAACTCGTTTCTATCTAATCTGTCAGCACCGCTGGAGGAGATAGGTTCATCGTTTATTTCCAAGAAATATTCTTCTTTATTTAAATTGCAAATCCGTTATCAGTATAAAGAAATGTAATTCAAAATAAATACATCGCCTTCAAACCACCCAAATATCAATCGGGTTCTGCCGCCCTCTTAAGCGTTGGCCTTTGTGCAGTTTGAAGGTGTCTTGGCTGCCATTGCCTGCTTTTTGAACCACGCTGTCGCTGACGACGCATTGGCAGTCGAGTTCTCTTGTGGTGGCTTCCAGACGGCTGGCGACGTTGACTGTGTCTCCGAGAACCGCAAATTCCAAACGTCTGGCGGGGCCAATGTCGCCCAAGATCACGGGGCCAAAATGCACGCCGATGGAGACTTTGAGGCTGGGCTTGCCTTGGGCTGAACGTTCGGCGTTGAACGCATCCACATCTTCGATGATCTGCTGCGCGGCGCGCAGGGAATTAGCAGCATCTTCAGGGGTTGGGTCTGGCGTGCCGAATGTGGCCATAACCCCATCGCCCAGATACTTGTCCAACGTGCCTTTGTTCTGAAAAATCGCCCTTTCCACAATGGCGTGATAATCGCGCAAAAACTCCATCACTTCTTCAGGCGTGTGGTCTTCTGCAAACTGGGTAAAGCCCACAATGTCAGTGAACAACACGCCCACATCCTGGCTGCGCACTGCCCCAAGGTCGCGGTCTGACGCTGCCAAAACATCCACCATGCTGGCTGGAAAGTAGCGGGACAAATTTGCCCGTTCCGTAGCGATTTCCGCCTGCCGTATCAAAAGCTGGTTGGAGCGATAGCCTTTAAGACCGAGTATGGCAGCAACGATCATAACAACTACAGCCTCCTGAACGCGAATGGCAGGCTGTGTCGTATTCGGGTCCAACTCGTAAGAAACGATATCATACCCTGCAAACGCATTGGCGGCCGCTGCACTCAATTCCGGAATTGTGGTTCCAAACCATGAAATTATAGCCAACCCGCCTAGCCACAAAACGGCGATTAACGTGCCCATAGACCAAACGGTGCGCCATGAATACGCCAATGTGCCGACCGAAAGGAGCACAAAGAAATAGATAAAGTTGTCAAACCGATAAGTGAACGCCGTAGGAATGGTTTCATCCAAAAACGGGCTCGGCATAATCAGCACAACGGTGAGAAGGAAGAGATCAAGCACGATCAAAAACAGCTCAATGCCTGATCGGCCGACGGTTGCCATGCGCAATTGGAGCCACCCAAGCCCAATGAAGAACAACAAAGTCGCTTCATAAAACAACACGTTCCAACGCGGATTCACAAAAACCAGCAGAACCATAACCAACATGAGAGCAATCGTACGGGCGATCACCGCAAGCCGGTGCCCTTCCCGCTTTTCCGTTTCCAGAGCCTGCGCCAACAAAGGGTTGCGGGCAGCTTGTTCCAACTCCCGTTCACGCATATTGCGCAAGTTTTCAATGAAAGGCGGCAGAGGAAAAGGAGGATTGCTGGCCATAACTGTGTTCCGTGTGTGCCCGTCTTAGAACGAGCCTATCACCACGGCACAGAGAATTGCAGTCTAAAGAGTGTAAAGAAGTGCGAAGCAAAGGGTCACCATCCGATTGGATGGTGACCCGTTTGTTATATCAGTTAAGATCCTAGCCGACCTTCTTTTCCAAACGGCGCTGATGCAAAATCGGCTCGGTGTAACCGCTTGGCTGCTCTTTGCCCTTGAGAACCAAATCCATCGCGGCTTGGAACGCGACAGATGTGTCCCAATTGCCATCCATAGGTTCATACAAGGCATCGCCATCGTTTTGACCGTCAACAATCTTCGCCATTTTTTTCATGGTGGCCTCAATCTGCGGTGCATCTACAATGCCGTGGTGCAACCAATTTGCCATGTGCTGGCTGGAAATACGCAGTGTGGCGCGGTCTTCCATCAAACCAACATCGTTGATGTCTGGCACTTTGGAGCAGCCAACGCCTTGGTCGACCCAGCGCACAACATAACCCAAAATTCCTTGTGCATTATTGTCCAGTTCAGCCTGAATATCCTCTGGTGACCAGTTTGGTCGCTCAGCCACAGGAATGGACAGGATATCAGACAATTTCGCACGGCCGCGCTTTTTGATTTCCGCCTGAACATCATGAACATTCACCTGATGATAATGGGTGGCATGAAGCGTTGCAGCCGTTGGACTTGGAACCCAAGCGGTGTTGGCTCCTGCCTTCGGGTGACCAATTTTTTGCTCCAACATTGCTGCCATAAGGTCCGGCATAGCCCACATGCCTTTGCCGATTTGCGCCCTGCCCTGCAAACCACACTCAAGACCAATATCCACATTCCAGTCTTCGTAAGCTGCAATCCAGGAAGAGGCTTTCATATCCGCTTTACGGATCATCGGCCCCGCTTCCATAGAAGTGTGCATTTCATCGCCCGTGCGGTCCAAAAATCCTGTATTGATGAACACAACACGGTTTTTAGCGGCGCGAATGCACTCTTTCAGGTTCACCGTGGTGCGACGTTCCTCATCCATAATGCCCATTTTCATGGTGTTGGGTTTCATGCCCAGCGCTGCTTCCACACGGTCGAAAATTTCCACTGCGAAAGCCACTTCTTCAGGGCCGTGCATTTTGGGTTTCACCACATACATAGAGCCTTCAGAGGAATTCACACGACGACCGTTTTCGCCCACATCATGCAAAGAGCAAGCGGCCGTCATCATGGCGTCCATAATGCCTTCTGGAATTTCTGACCCATCCGCCAGCAAGATCGCAGGGTTGGTCATCAGGTGACCCACATTGCGGGTGAGCATCAAAACTTGCGCTTTGACGCTCATCTCAGCGCCAGAAGTGTCAAGATAGGAACGCGCCTCATTCAAACGGCGCACCATCATGGAGCCGCCCTTTTCAAAGCTCTCTTCCAGATCACCTTTCATAAGGCCAAGCCAGTTGCGGTAAGCCACCACTTTGTCTTCTGCATCAACAGCAGCAATGGAGTCTTCATTGTCCATGATCGACGTCAGTGCAGATTCCAAAACCACATCTGCAATGCCAGCAATATCCGTCTCACCGATCGGGTGCTGACGGTTAATGACGATATCCAAATGCATGCCATTCTT
Source organism: uncultured Rhizobiaceae group bacterium (assembly GCA_938010435.1). Classification (GTDB taxonomy): domain Bacteria; phylum Pseudomonadota; class Alphaproteobacteria; order Rhizobiales; family Rhizobiaceae; genus Pseudahrensia. Next base: position 172,943 of record CALLUS010000014.1, read on the forward strand.
CACGAGAAGAATGTTATCCAAACCAGCTTCAGTCCCATTATATCCGACAAATTGAGAAGGTTCTGAAAGACCAGTTGTGCCGCCATCATTAAGTGAAATAACCAAGTGACCGGCTTCCACGCTAAAGCCTGTTACATTTTCCCAAGAGCCCATCGCAAGAGGCGCACTTTGATTCAGGAAATTGCGTGCCCACGCGATAACTTTGTCGCCGCGTACTTTATTATACCCCGGTCCTTTGGCGGCGCCACCTTCTTCAGAAATTGCGTCGGTCCCATAAAGCGCATCGTAAAGCGAACCCCAGCGTGAGTTGGCTGCATTCAATGCATATCGCGCATTCATCACCGGCACCACCAGTTGTGGACCTGCTATTTTCGCAATCTCGTCGTCCACATTGTCTGTTTCAACAGAGAATGCGGGGCCTTCGCCTACGATGTAACCGATATCACGCAGGAAGTTCTGATACACGTCCATATCGCTGAACATGTCACGATTTTCACGGTGCCACTCATCTATCTTGGCTTGGAGTTCACCGCGTTTTGCAAGCAACGCCTTATTCTTTGGTGCTAGTTCATTAGCGATTGCACCAAGTGCATCCCAATAGGCAGATTGCTCAATCCCTGTGCCCGGCAACACTTCATCATTGACGAAATTATACAATTCTTGTGCGACGGAAACGCCACCGACTTCAACGCGATCAACACCCATAAGGTTTCTCCCAAACAAACTTCAAACTTGCAGTTTGTTTGACTGTTGATCAGGTGATGGTCAAGTAAGCGTTTTACAAGTTCAGTTAAGTAAATTCGATCTGAAGTTATTTCACCCACTTTAAGGCTTGATCCAACCACCCTGAGGGCAAGCCATGCCCACCCGAATGAAGGCAGAATCGAACGGATTGATCCGAACCGCAACCCGACCAATCACGACACCAAAACCTGCCTTTAGCCTCTATTTTGACAGGTTTTGAACCGCATTGATTTGTGATGCGTTGAACGGATAGCCCCTCGAAAACATCACCTTGATGCCATGCGCGAATACCGCGCCCTTCCAAAGGCACTTGCCCGTCTGTGAACCCGTGAATGTGCAGCATTTTGCGTGGGCCACCCGGGCATTTACGCAAATCTGCGCCCGTTGCATCTGTGTCGAACTTTGGCGGTAAAGGTCTGCGCAAGCCGCCTGCAACTGCAGCAATAGCCGCATAGTGGCGCGTTGAATAACACGCCATATACCAAGCCATTGATCCACCGGATGAAAACCCGGACAAAACCGTAGATTTAGCAATTGTGGGAAAACGTTGATTTATGTCGTCAAGCACACGTTCAACAAAAGCGATATCATCACGTTTGCCACGCGGAGAGTTTCCTTCAGGTCTGGCCGCCCACCCCCGCGAACTGCGCCCGCGAAATGTGAACATCGGCCCATCAGGAGCGATCAATAAATAACCCGACTTACCCAATTGCTTTGCGAGGTTTTTATTACGCGCAATGCCTTTGCCAGATCCGTTGTGACCATGAAAAAATACAAACGGTTTGAGTTTTTGTTTTCCATTCCAATTTTTGGGAAAGGTCAGATGATATGTCCCGCCATTCTTTCCTGTCAGTTCGCAAGGGCTGCCATTCGTGCACGGCAAATCAGCAGCAACAGCACTTGTGGTTGAGACAACACCTGCGAAAACAAGCAAACTAGGGAATGCGTATTTGAAATAAGCCATACCGACTAGTGACGGGTTTCCAAACGGTTCTCAACAAAACTCCGTTCACTTTTGCGCCAATGAGAGAAATAATTCAAAAACATAAGTTTTCGACAATTGATCGACATTGTTAAGGTTATCTTCGTTTGTTATAATGAAAATGCCTGCGACAACGAAACGACTTTTTCATTGCGAAATGGTGCCCCCATGTCCGGCAATACCAACCAAAACCTTGCGGCAATCCAAACGCTTGTGGAACGAGAACAATTTCTGCGTTTGAGCGTCTTGGATATTCAATGCTACGATGGAACTCTTGTTGTCATGACTGACGACGCCGTTCCCCGCCCTTTTGTTCGAATGATTCTCAAAAAAGCATGGAATGGTCCTATCGAAGTCTTCTGTGCGTCAGCGCTTATGAGCGGCAGTACGGCTTCTCTCGTTTAGATCGAATCACTCCAATCTCAACGTTCGCTTTTGATCTGTGATCCTACAGTTTCGCCAATTGCATACGCTTGGCAGAACCGATACGTCAGTTGAATGACCGGGCTCATTCTAAAACTTGCTGTAATTGGCTTTTCAGGAATCGCATCGCAATGGGTTGCGTGGCGGATAAGAATTCCAGCGATAGCACTCTTGTTACTGGCTGGCTTGTTGCTTGGACCGGTCTCAGGTTATGTGAATCCTCAGCAGGACCTTGGCAACGTCTACAAGCCCATTATTGCATTATCCGTTGCCATCATTTTGTTTGAAGGCGGGCTGACGCTAAACTTTCGGGAAATCCGCGAAACATCAAGCGCCGTCAGAGCAATTATATTAATTGGCGGACCATTAGTTTGGTTCTTTTCAGCATTAAGCGCTCACTATGCGGCTGGTTTGTCATGGCCTTCTGCGATTGTTTTGGGAGCTATTCTTGTTGTCACAGGGCCAACAGTTATCATGCCACTTTTACGGCAGACCCAGTTAAGCCATCGCCCAGCCGCCCTTCTGCGTTGGGAAGCAATCGTCAACGATCCGATTGGCGCATTATTCGCTGTTATTTCTTTTGAGATCTATCTTGTGCTGCATGGATCGCATGGAGCAACAGACTTAGCGCTGACACTCGTATTGGGTGCCGTCATTGCTGTTGGCGGCGGATATTTAGCAGGGATGGCAATAGCAAAAACGTTCGTTGGCGGTCACGTTCCAGAGTTCTTGAAATCACCTGTATTACTTACAATTGTGCTCGGTGTTTACGCGATCTCTGATCTTGTATTGGAGGAATCCGGCCTCCTCACCGTCACCGTTATGGGCATCACTTTGGCCAATTCCAAAATGGCCAGCCTGACAGAATTGCGTCGCTTTAAAGAGACTATCACGGTACTCCTCGTCTCAGGCCTGTTCATTTTATTGACCGCATCGTTGGATTTGAACGCGCTTTATTCTCTCGGTTGGGGAGCTGCATTGTTCGTTGCGTTAGTATTGTTCGTGGTGCGCCCCATTGCGATCATGATCGCCACAATCGGGCGTGGATTATCTCTGTCTGAACGGGTTTTGGTTTCATGGATCGCACCACGCGGCATTGTTGCCGTAGCCGTATCTGGCCTGTTTGGTGCAGCGTTGACTGAAAATGGTATTGCAGATGGAAGTCAACTCACCGCACTTACATTTGCAGTCGTGGCGTCGACAATCTTCCTGCACGGGTTTTCACTTGCCCCACTTGCCAGTGCCTTTGGTCTGAAGTCTGCAGAAAAACCCGGCATCATGATTGTCGGTGGATCGGAATGGTCAGACGCGTTAGCGCAAAAACTGAGAGATCTTGAACTCCCCGTTTTGGTTGTGGACTCGAATTACAACCATATTAAACGCTCCCGATTGAATGATATTCCGGTCTTCTTTGGTGAAGTTCTTTCTGAGTCCGCACACCACGACATCACGCTAAACCGTTACTCGCACTTGATCGCTACAACAGACAATGACGCATACAATTCCCTCGTTTGTACAGAGTTTGGACCTGAACTCGGCCGCAACCACGTGTTCCAAATTGGCACTGTACGTGAAGACAGTGAACGCCAATCACTGAGTGTCACCGTTGGCGGCCGCCCCTTGTTCAAACCCGGTCGTGAGTTTTCGGAATTGCGCCGTCAGATTTGGAACGGCTGGCATTTTCAAAGCACACGATTGACCCAAGAGTTCAATTACAGTGATTATTTGGACACGCGGGCTAAAGAGACAACACTTCTTCTATGGGTGAAACTAAACGGAAAAATTCATTTTAAAGAAGGCCGCGGTGATGCTGAACCTGGAATTGAAGATACACTGATAGCATTTGGGCCCGCTTCCAAAACCGATAAAAATCAATCACGCAACAACTTACCCGAAAAGTTCTAATGTCACAGACACGTCTTTATCTGAACGCCCGAAAGCCCGAAGCGCACCATCTTGCCTCAATTCTCGATGTAACCTTTGAAGAGGAAGGTATAACTACCGTTCTTTTCGAAACTGCTGAAGATTCAGGCGTGTGGTGTTATTCCATTTATGCGGATACCAGTGAAGCAGACCAACGCGAACAACAAATTAAAGATTTGCTCGGCAGCGATGCATTCGGACTACAAATTGAACGTGAAGAAATTGGTGACGTGGATTGGATTTCACAAACGCTCCGCGAACTCGTGCCTGTGGAAGCCGGTCGGTTTTTCGTTCATGGTTCACATGATAGTCAGTTGGCGGCAAAGAAGCGCGTTCCAGTACAAGTGGATGCAGGACAAGCTTTTGGCACAGGCCACCACGGAACCACTGCAGGCTGTCTTGATATGTTGGAACTGGTTTTACGCCGCCGGAAACCAAACTTCGCAATGGATATTGGGACTGGCTCAGGTGTTTTAGCCATTTCAACGGCAAAAGCTGCGCGCATTCCTGTGTTGGCCACGGACATTGATCCTATTTCAGAAGTGGTCGCGCGCGAAAATTGTCTGATCAACGGGGTTGGCAATTTTGTGACATGCCGTACAGCGACCGGCTTTCAACACCCTGTGTTCCGTGAGTTTAGCCAAGCAGATCTCTTGTTTGCAAATATACTGGCGCGCCCATTGGAAGGGTTGGCACATCCAATGCAAGCCCATTTGGCACAAGGTGCTGACGTGATCTTGTCTGGTCTTTTACCACATCAAAGAGCACGTATCGTATCGGCATACAGCCAACAGGGGTTGCACCTTATTAAATGGCATATTCGCGATGGCTGGCTCACATTGCTCATGCGCAAGCCATAAAAAACGGGCCTTAAAAGACCCGTTCTTTCCGTCTTTACTGTGTTCAACCTTAGAAAGGATAAACGTAAGTACCTTGAGCTTTGAGCTCTGCACGGGTGTAACCCGCTTTTTCCAAAGTCGCATCATCAAGGTTGAGCATTGCGCCAGCAACATAACGACGAGCCTGCTTTTCGCGAGCCTGTATCATACGATCAAATGTGTTGCGAAGTCCCATATCTCTCTTCCTTCTATCTCGGAGCCAATCGTTGTTGATCAGCTATGGGAGATAGATAGGATATTAGTAAAATTTGGTAAGGGGGGCAGACGCAAGTGAGCTGTGCAAAAAACGCATGGGCCTTTTAATACTTCCGTCACTTTCATCACATTGCCCCGCACCATCGATACAAATTTCATCTTATCGGCAACATATAAGCGCTAAAAGATGTGCATCCTTGGAGCATCTTCTGTGGCAGACTGAATAGAACATGCTCTAGTATTCGCTAAACGAAGTCTCGGATTGCCCAATGTTTCAAAATTTCTCAGCGCCTGAAAAACCTGTTACTGGTAACAGCCGTCTCCAAGCACTGCGCAATCAGATGGAGCAACACTCTCTTGATACGCTTGTTGTTCCCCATGCTGATGAGCAGCGCAATGAATATTTGCCAGCATCCGCTGAACGGTTGGCTTGGTTATCCGGCTTCACAGGATCAGCCGGCGAAGCCGTCATCACTAAGAATGAAGCGGTTATATTCGTGGATGGACGATACACATTACAATCTGCGCAGCAAACCGATGCAGAATTTTGGACTGTCGAAAGCCTTATCGAGACTCCGAGCCACAAATGGTTGCGTCATAATGCAATACCAGGCGCACGTATTGGCTTCGACCCATGGCTGCACACATTGAACGAAGTGAAAAACTTGAAAGCAGCAGCCAAAGAAATTGATGGCGAACTCATTGCGTTGAAAAACAACTTGGTTGATGCGGTTTGGACAGACAGACCTGCCCTTCCCAGCGAACCAGTTTCCATTCATGACTTCACCTATGCTGGCAAACCAACGCGAAAGAAACTGGAAGCCATGCAAGCCGCAATGGTTTCAGAAAACGCCAATGCATGTGTCCTAAGCGATCCATCTTCCGTCTGCTGGCTTTTCAACATTCGTGGGCACGATGTAGCTCACACGCCCATCACTCTGGCTCACGCCATTTTGCGGGACGATAAAGAACCAATTCTCTTAATCGACAGCAAAAAACTGGACATCGAAGTCAAAGCCTTTTTGACTCAAGTCTGTGAATTACGGGACGCAAGCGAATTGACTGAAACACTTGCTTCATTGTCTCCTAATAGTCGCATCATACTCGACCCCAATTTAGCGGCCTATGCACTCCATTCAATTATTGAAGATGCTGGCGGAACTGTTGTCTCAGCATCTGATCCTGCCCGCCTACCCCGTGCTATAAAAAACAAAACTGAAATTGATGGCACACGCAATGCACATTTACGCGACGGCGCGGCTGTTACAAGTTTTCTTGCGTGGCTTGATCAGCAATCTTCAGGAAGCGTCGACGAAATCACTGTAGCTAAAAAATTGGAACAAATGCGAACAGATATGGCAGGCAACATGCCATTGCGCGATATTTCATTCGACACGATCTCAGGCTCAGGCCCCAATGGTGCAATTGTTCATTATCGCGTTGATGAAAGCACCAATCGCAAACTGCAAGAAGGTGAATTGTATCTATGCGATTCCGGTGCTCAACATGACGATGGCACGACCGATATCACTCGTACTGTCGCAATTGGTGAACCAAGCAACGATCAACGCAAAATGTTCACCCTTGTTCTCAAAGGGCATATTGGGATTGCACTTGCGCGTTTTCCAAAAGGCACACGCGGCGTAGATATTGACGTCTTGGCCAGAATGCCATTATGGCAGCACGGTGCTGACTATGCACACGGTACAGGCCACGGCGTTGGCTCATACTTGTCCGTACACGAAGGACCACAGAGTATTTCAAAGCGCGGCATGCAGGAACTTCTACCGGGCATGATTATATCAAATGAACCTGGATATTATCGAACAGGAGAGTTTGGCATTCGCATTGAAAACCTCGTTTTGGTGCGTGAAGAAATGGACATTGCTGGCGGAGATCAACTCATGTTGGGCTTTGAAACCCTGACACTTGCCCCGATAGATCAACGCCTCATAGACCCCACCATGTTGACCGATGACGAACTTCATTGGCTCAATGCTTATCACGGTCATGTTCGACGGCAGCTGGAACCTTTGGTGGAAGACAGAGTGGTCAATTGGTTGAGAAGTGCGACCGAACCAATGGTCCAAAACCTTCCTGCCGCATCGGCCTAATACCCCAAATAGCGCAAACCCAACAAAAACAACAAAGCAACAAACACTGCTGCTATGAACGGAAGCCGAAAGCTGAGAAGTAAAGCCACGAACAAAGTGAGCCACTCCACCCAGCCTCCATCAACAATTGTGGGAACAACAAGGGTGATCATGACCGCCACTGGTACAGCTTCCAGTGCTGCCTCAACTCGAAAGGGTATGGGTTCAAAACGCGCCATGATGTAGTGGCCTGCCAAACGATTGGCGAGTGTCACCACGCCTCCGACAACGATCAGCAACACTAAGGTCGTGTCCAACAAACTAAACATGCGTCCGCTCCGCTTTAGCCGCAAGTGCCGCAACCAACATGCCCGACAGACCACCGGCAGCAATATGATAGGGTGACCCAACAAGCGCATAAACAAATGTCGCCACACCAGCACTCACAACGAAAATGAGAGCCATATTCGGTTTGTTGCTAAACCCCATAACCAGCAACAAGAAATAGACAGGCACCAGCATATCCATGCCGACTGCCTTTGGGTCTTCAATCAATTGCCCAAACACAATTCCAATAGCGGAGGCCACCAGCCAAACAATATACAACACAAAGTTGATACCCATATAGTGACCGAAGGACAGGCCATCAGAGCGTTCAGAACGCTTCATCCCAACAGCCATTGCAATGTCTTGCAACAAGAACAATGCACTGGCCATTTTGGGTTTGGAAAGTGGCTCGAGCTTTCGTCCAATCGCTGCGGAATACAAAACCAGCCGGAAATTCACTGCAAATATGGCCAGTGGAATAACCCATACCGGCGTGCCAGCACCGAACAATTCCCACATGACCGTTTGACTTGCGCCTGCAAAAAACAAAGCACTTTGCAGCATCACTTCAAATGGCGAGCCACCATTGTTGACACCCAAAGTCCCTACGACGATGCCGTAGGGAAAGACCGACAAAATGAAAGGAATGCTGTGCCGAAGACCTTCTCGAAACTCTGCCAGCTCGTCAAACTTCGACCCGCTCACAGAGGTTCAACCAATTCAAACCAACCATCTTCATCTGTTGTCTCAACGCCAAGAGCCTCAGCCTTTTTAAGCTTAGAACCTGCACTGGGGCCTGCAACCAATAAATCTGTTTTGCTTGAAACTGATCCGGCGACCTTAGCCCCCAAACGTTCCGCCATTGCTTTGGCCTCGTCGCGCGTCATTTTTTCCAACGAACCCGTGAAAACAACAACTTTGCCCGCAACAGGCGAATTGGTGTCCGCTTGCTTAACGGGCACGGTCGTTACTTTTTCAAGCAACGCATCAACAACTTCTCGACGTTGGGGGGCAGCAAAGAAAGCTACCGCCGCTCGTGCCGCTGTCTCTCCAATACCATCAATATTGATCAATTCTTCCCAAGCTTCACCTGCAAATTCCTTACTTCCATCCATTGCCAGAAGGAACGCTTCCATCGTTTGATAGTGTCTGGCAAACAGCTTCGCATTGCCCTCTCCCACATGGCGTATGCCAAGTGCGAAAATAAAACGATGCAGATCAATGGAACGGCGGTCTTGAATGGCTTGAAACAATTTTGTTGTGCTTGTTTTGCCAAACCCGTCTCGGTTTTCGAGTCTTTGTAAATTACCCGGTTCGGCGTTCCGTTCTTCTAAAGTGAAAATATCAGCAGGGTTTTTCACCAAGCCCCATTCGTAAAACGCTACCGCCTGTTTTTCACCAAACCCGTCGATGTCGAACGCATTGCGCGACACAAAATGCTTCAAGCCTTCAACGGCTTGTGCTGAACAAATAAATCCGCCGGTGCAACGTCGAACAGAATCTGTCTTGCCTGTTTTCCCGTTCACTTCACGGACAGCAGGATTACCACAAGATTCACAAACTTCAGGGAACCTAAAAGGCTGTGAATATTCATCGCGTTTTGAAATATCGACATCCAGAATTTTGGGAATGACATCTCCAGCACGATAAATTGTAACGGTATCCCCTTCCCGTAAATCACGCCCTTCCCGAATGGGTTCGCCTTTGGAACCGGAACCGGAAATATAGTCTTCGTTGTGAAGTGTCACATTAGACACCACCACGCCGCCCACCGTGACAGGGGTTAAGCGGGCAACGGGAGACAAAGCACCAGTCCGCCCTGTCACAATCTCGATTTTTTCTAAAACCGTCGTGGCCAATTCTGCAGGGAACTTATGGGCAATCGCCCAACGTGGTGAACGTGACACAAACCCGAGACGGGATTGCAGAGCCAGATCATCAACTTTGTAAACAACGCCATCAATATCGTAATCGAGCGCTGATCTTTGCTCTTCAATCAATCTGTATTGCTCTATCAAGTCAGCGGTGCTTTCAAAACGCCCCATCAACGGATTAATTGAAAAACCCCACGCTTCAAATTGTTCCACCATCGCAAATTGGCTGCCACTTGGCAGTTCACTCACATCGCCCCACGCATAGGCAAAAAACTTGAGCGGTCGTGAAGCGGTAATAGCTGAATCCAATTGACGCAGTGACCCTGCAGCGGTGTTGCGTGGATTCACATAAAGCGGTTTTCCCTCAGCCTCCATGCGTTCATTGAGCGCCAGAAAGTCGGTTTTCCCGAGATAAACTTCGCCTCGAACTTCTACTACAGCAGGCACATCAGCACCTTTAAGCAAGTGTGGAATATCAGAAATCGTTTTGGCATTTGCCGTAACATTTTCGCCTACAGTTCCATCACCACGGGTAGCCGCAGACACCAGCATGCCCTGCTCGTAGCGCAACGCCAAAGACAGACCATCGATTTTTGGTTCAGCGGTGAAAGCCAATGCGTCATTTTCCGGCCAACGTAAAAACCGCTTAACCCGCCCCACAAAATCAACCACGTCTTCGTCGTTAAATGCGTTGTCGAGCGACAACATCGGAACAACATGGGTGATTTTTTCAAACTTGCTTTGCACCGTAGAACCAACAGAGATTGACGGTGAATCTTCGCGTATCAAATTAGGAAATTGGCCCTCGATTGCAGTGTTGCGCAGTCGTAATGCATCGTATTCGCCGTCGCTAACCGTCGGCGCATCTTCACCGTGATAGCGTTTATCATGTCCTGCGATCTCGGCAGCCAAACGCGCAAGTTCTTCTGCCGCTTCCTCAACGGTAAGGTCCCTCACTTCTTTCATGATCACTGTGTCCCCAAAGACATTAATCGGGCAGCTGCTGCACGGGCCTCTGCGGTGATTTCGGCACCTGACAACATCCGCGCCACTTCTTCCAAACGCTCATCTTCGTAGATTGAGCGAACTTTAGTTTCAACGGTTTCATCCCCACCTTTGGAAATGAGAAAATGTGCATTAGCTCGGGCGGCCACTTGTGGCGCGTGGGTCACCGAAAGAACTTGCACGTGATTGGCCAACTGTGCCAACCGCGCGCCGATAGCATCAGCCACCGCACCACCAACACCCGTATCAATTTCATCAAACACCAAAGTTGGCGCAGAGACACGGTCGGCAAGCGCCACTTTCAACGCCAACAAGAAACGGGACAGTTCACCGCCGGAAGCAACCTTCATCATTGCGCCTGCACGCGTGCCAGGGTTGGTCTGTACAAAGAATTCCAGAGTATCCGCCCCATCAGCAGAGATATCAACCAGACTAACGGTCTGTTCTACAAAGAAACTCGCTTGGTTCAGCTTCAGTGCAGGCAGTTCAGCCATCACGCGGGCGGATAGCTCTTCCCCCGCTTGTTTACGTTTTTGCGACAAGGTTTGCGCCACATCTTCAAGCGCTTTACGCGCTTCTTTTGCCTTTACCTCGTATTCTGCGAGGCGTTCTTCACCAGCGTCCAAATCCGCTAAGTCTTGCGTCAAACGGCTAGCATGGACGGCCAGTCCTTCAACTGGCACGCTGTATTTCCGCGATGCAGCGCGGAGTGCAAACAATCGTTCTTCAGCGTTCTCAAGTTCTTTCGGGTCAAATTCCGACAGCCGAAGCGCGTGCTCCAGCGCATTTTCTGCTGTTGCCAAGGCATCTAACGCCGTTCCAAACGCTTCGATCGTACTATCAAGCAATCCGGGCGCACTGTCGGACTTACGCTCAAGTTTGCGCATCGTACCCACGAGTGTCGGTACTGGTGAGGCTTGACCATTCAAAACATCGTATGCTTCATTGATGTCAGACGCGATTTTCTCTGCTGCCATCATGGTTTGGCGACGTCTGGCCAATTCTTCTTCTTCTCCCTCCTGCGGAGAAAGATCGAAGAGTTCTTCAACAGAAGCACGCAAATATTCCGCATCACGGGCAGCTTTTTCCACACGCGCTTTCAACTGGTCCAACGCCTTTGCCGCTTCACGCCAATTTGCATGGGCATCACGCACGGCCTGCACCTCAACAAACAGACCACCAAATGCATCCACAAGCTCACGGTGGGCAGAAGCATCAACCATTGCCCGCTCTTCATGTTGCCCATGGATTTCCACAAGCCGCCGTCCAACGTCTTTTAGGGTCGCGACACTTACAGGGCGATCATTAACGTACGCTTTGGTACGACCATCCGCATTTTGTGTCCTTCGCAAAATGATGGGCTCACCGCGCCCATCACCCAGCAGGTCTTGAATTTCAAGCAAATCAAACGCTGAATGATCTGCAGCCACATCAAAAATAGCGCTCACCTGTCCTTGTTGTGCACCCATGCGAACCAAATCCCCATCACCACGCGCACCAAGCGCGAGAGACAAAGAATCGAGTAAAATAGACTTACCGGCACCCGTTTCACCAGAAAGCACGCCAAGACCAGTACCGAAGTCGATATCCAACGACCGGATGAGAACAATATCGCGAATGGACAGTGCAGAAAGCATGAATCAGAAAATTCAAACCAGAAAAATTTCAACGTTGAGATTTTAGACGGATTCTCGCATCGGAACCAGCATGTTTCCGCTTTGTACCGCAACTTTTAAACACGGGAAACACCAGACAGTCATTTGAATATGAAAGTCTCCGTTACAAGAACGTTTATGTGTTTTTAATGCCCACAATTGATTTTGCGGCACGCGTTATCCATGAACCTTGATTGGCAAGTGGACGTAAGCCACCTTTTTCCAACAAAGCATACGAATCTTTGTACCACTGGCTTTCAGGGAAATTGTGCCCAAGAACAGCAGCAGCGGTTTGTGCTTCAGATACAAGGCCAAGCGCAAAATAAGCTTCGGTCAAACGCGCAAGCGCTTCTTCGATGTGACGTGTGTCTTGATACGTTTCAACGACCGCACGGAAGCGATTGATCGCAGCTAAATGCTCACGGCGTTCAAGATAGTAACGCCCCACAAGCATTTCTTTACCAGCCAATTGATCACGCGCAATACGCATCTTGCGACGAGCATCTTCAACATATTCGCTATCTGGATAGCGCGTCACCAACTCATTCATGGAACGATAAGAGTTTTTCGCAGCTTTTTGATCGCGCGTCACGTCAACCAACTGTTTGTGGTAAGACATACCGATTAAATATTGAATGTAGGGCGCTTCTTCATGAGCAGGGTAAAGTCCCACAAAACGTTTACCGTTGGTCACGGCTTCAGTGTAATTGCCGCCACGGTAAGCCAAATAAGTGGACATAATGCCAGACTGGCGAGCAAATTTTGAAAATGGATGCTGGCGGTCAAGTTTCTGCAACTTGCGTTTTGCTTGGACCGAATCTCCGGCATCAATGTTTGCTAAAGCTTCGTTGTAAAGTTGGTCAGCAGGAACAGTAGGTTCAACAAATGCGTTGATTTCTTGGTCTTTAGAGCAAGCCGACAACAAAAGCGCAGCTATAACGCAGAAAACGGGCGCTTTCAGCAAGCCGCTTGTTGTTGCTTTTCGGATCAGACCAGACTTAAACACATCCGCCATGTTTTATTTCCCAACACGCCGCGTTTCATAAAACGGCTTTTCGCTACGCATAGTTACAATGAAACTTCAAATAGAACAACGTCTACGGCAATATCATTGAAAGACAATTAGCACTTTTTTGAGGCAAAAATGTTTCAAATGCCGAATTGGTAAATTTAGCTTTTTTCAGGTGCAAAAGCGGGAGATTTAACGGCCATGAGTTCGACACGTCCTGCAGAAGAACGATTAACCGGTGAAACATCGCTCCACTCGTAATTTGAGGTGTCGCTCAATAATGCCTGAAGAGCCAAAGCATTCAATTTGTGGCCACCACGGTAAGAACGGAAACACCCGAGAATTTGCGCGCCTGCCAAGGCCAAGTCGCCAACAGCATCCAGCGTCTTATGACGCACAAACTCGTCCGCATAACGCAGACCTTCTGGGTTTATAATATTGTTATCATTACAAATAACAACCGAGTTATCGAGACTTGAACCCAGCGCAAAGCCAGCTGCCCAATATCGCTCAACGTCTTTCATAAAGCCAAATGTACGCGCACGTGATAATTCTCTACGGAAAACATCAGGTGTGAGATTAGATGCAAATTTCTGGCGGCCAATGATTGGTTCGTCAAAATCGATCTCAACTTCAAACCGTGTGGTCTCGTGGGGTGTAAACATGCCCCAGCAAGGTCCCATATCAAAACGCACTTCTTTCAATACCCGCAAATAACGGCGCGGACGGTGCTGAGCGACAAGACCAACCTGATCAATGGCATCAACAAACACTTCCGATGAACCGTCCATGACAGGCACTTCAGCGCTGTCAACTTCAACAATCACGTTATCAACGTGAAGAGCAATCAGAGCAGCCATCAAATGTTCGACTGTCATCACATGAACGCCAGCAGGTTCACCCAACACAGTGCAAAGATCTGTAGCACCTACAGATGATACAATTGCCGGAATATCTTTTTGGAGTTCTGGAGCGACATCGCTTCTTTGGAAAACAATACCGGTATCGGCATCAGCAGGAACGAGAGAGATAGAAACAGGTTTGCCACTGTGCACACCTACGCCAGACAAATCGATGCGAGAACCGATTGTGTTTTGAATTCCAGAAACTGAAAGTCCCATATTTACCCCGTGGTTCGCGCTGTACTCATGCGCAACGTTCTAAAACTACATTTTCTAGGGCGATGTTCCGTTTGGTAGCGCTTTCGCACATCCCACCCAATGACCAAACGAGTCATTCACCCCGTATTTCAATAGTCATACGCACAGTTCACAAGACTTCCAAATCACGCTTTCTTACGTTTTGTTACCGCGTTAACAAAAGGTTAACACACTGAAAGTTCGAGATAATATAGTGTACAAATAGAAACACTGACCCCGCGATTATGCAGAGTCAGTGTTAGTATTTTCTAAACATTTTAAACTGACGGAAGCGCTTGACTTAAACCCGTCAGAATCACCGGTTAGTTTGCTTGGCGACGCAAGAATGCAGGAATATCCAATTGGTCTTCTTCAGAACCGGCACGCGGTGCTGGTGCTTGACGGCCATGGATATCCAAAGTGCCATTACGAGGAGGTGCATAAGGATCACCACCTTCGCGCGCAACAGGTACAGACTGCGGAGCAACGGTAGGCGCGGGCTGGACCACCGGTGCTGCTTGTTGTTTAGACTCTTGTTCAGAACCGCCACCAAAGCCTGTTGCAATACGTTTCAACAGCCCCATTGGTCCGTTTTCTGTCGTTTCAGAAACCTGCTCAGGAGTCTTATGCTGTGCAACGGCAGGAAACTCATTGGCTTCCGGCATACGCGGTGAGGCTGCAGGAGCTTGTTGTTGAACTGGCGCTGTTGGAATTTGAATTTGTTCTTCCAAAGCAGACTGGAAGTCATCATCAGAAATTGGGTCTGACAAATCGACGCTTTCAGCTTTCGCTGGAACTGGAGCAGCAACAGGCGTTGCACGTTCTACGATTGAAGGGGCTTCTTCAACAGATTCAGCAACAGGAGCTTCTTCAATATGCTCAACACTGGCAGCAACAGGTGCTGCAATCGATGTTGTGCGAGAAATTGCTGACTGGCGCAGACGTTCAGCTGCGTCATTCATACGTTGTGTATTTGGTAATGCACCGGCGCCACCTTCCGCTTCAATACCAGTGGCAACAACAGAAACGCGGATAATGCCTTCCAGGCTTTCATCAAACGTTGCACCCAAAATAATGTTGGCATCTGCATCAACTTCTTCGCGAATGCGTGTTGCAGCTTCATCAACTTCAAACAATGTCATATCGCGACCACCAGTGATCGAAATCAGAAGGCCTTGCGCGCCGGACATAGACGTTTCGTCCAACAATGGGTTGGAAATTGCTGCTTCAGCAGCAGCCATTGCACGCCCCTCGCCTGAGGCTTCGCCAGTGCCCATCATTGCACGGCCCATTTCACGCATCACGGAACGCACATCCGCAAAATCAAGGTTAATAAGACCTTCTTTGACCATCAAGTCAGTAATGCAAGCAACGCCTGAATACAGCACTTGGTCAGCCATGGAGAACGCATCTGCAAACGTTGTTTTGTCGTTGGCTACACGGAATAGATTCTGGTTTGGAATAACGATCAGTGTGTCGACATTTTTCTGAAGCTCAATAATCCCTTCTTCAGCAAGAACCATGCGGCGCTTGCCTTCGAAAGAGAACGGTTTGGTGACAACACCTACAGTCAGGATGCCAGCTTCACGTGCGGCACGCGCAACGACAGGAGCCGCCCCCGTACCAGTACCGCCGCCCATACCAGCGGTTACAAATGCCATGTGCGTGCCAGACAAATGATCGTTAATTTCGTCAATGCATTCTTCAGCAGCTGCAGCACCAACTTCAGGTTGCGAACCTGCGCCCAAACCTTCAGTGACAGCAACGCCCATTTGAACAAGTCGGTCGGCCTTTGACATTGTCAAAGCTTGGGCATCTGTGTTTGCGACAACAAAATCCACCCCATCAAGACCAGATGCAATCATGTTGTTAACAGCGTTACCGCCACCACCGCCAACACCAAAAACGGTGATCCGTGGTTTTAATTCCGTAATATCAGGCTTTTGTAGATTGATGGTCATGGTTTAGTCCTCGTTTTGATCTGGTTGGTCCGGATTTGAAGTCCCGACCGAATTATGGCTCCCGGTTCTGTGCCGGGTGATGAACATTAGAAGCTCTCTTTCAGCCAGCGACCCATTCTTGCGAATGTTCCGCCGCCTGCACTCGAGAACAGGTTGGAAGAAGATGACGACCCACCGACATATTCGGTGTGGGAGATTTGTGGGTAAATCAGCAAGCCCGCTGCTGCGGAAAATGCTGACCCCTTTGCAGTTTTCGGCAATCCGGACACGCCCATCGGACGACCAAGGCGAACAGGACTTCCCAAAACACGTGAGGCAATTTCATTTGCACCGCTCAATTGGCTTGCACCACCAGTGAGAACCATGCGTTTTCCAACGGCGCCCGCAAATCCGGAGCGATTGATACGGTCGCGAACAAATTCAAATGTTTCTTCAACACGCGGATTGATAATTTGCGACAATTGACCGACCGAAATTTGAGATCCCATCGCATTTGAATCACCACCAACAGGCGCGATAGTCAGCAACTCTTCATCGTTGAAACGACTAGGGCTTGCTGAACCATAAAGAACTTTCATGCGCTCGGCTTCAGAGACGGGCGTGGACAAGACCCGGGCAACATCCATGGTCACGTGTCCGCCACCGACCGAAATTGCATCGGCAAAAACCAAATTTCCACCAAGAAAAATAGACACTGTTGTTGTACCGGCACCCATATCGATACAGGCGCATCCCATACGAGCCTCATCATCCACCAAGGCAGCAAGACCGCTGGCATAAGGCGCAGCAACCATGGCATCCACAGACAAATGAGACCGGTTGATGCAAGCTTCTAAATTACGCAATGGCGCGTAATCAGCGCTCACCACATGCATATCAACACCGAGTTCATCCCCAGCCATAGCAAGAGGATCCCGTATACCGTGCTCTTTATCAAGCGAGTAACCGATAGGTAGCGCATGCAAAGGAATGCGTTGATCTTCTAACGCGTGCTCATAACCTGCAGCGAGAACAGCTTTCACATCAGATGTTTCAGCTTCACGCCCGCCCAAGGTTACACTTGACGAAAACGTATCGCTTCCAATTCGACCAGCAGACGCAGAAACGATGAGCGAATCTACAGTCACACCCGCAGAGCGTTCGGCTCCATCAACAGCAAGGCGCAAAGCCCGTTCGGCCAAATCCATATCAACGACGACGCCTGACTTGATGCCTTGCGAACGTTGATGTCCAAAACCTAAAACTTCCACATTGTGAGAACGCCCAGGCAGTATTTTTGATTCATCACGCGGCGTAAGACGCGCAACCATGCAACAAATTTTTGAAGACCCCACATCGATCACCGACAGCGTTGTCGGACGGCTCGATGATAATCGACCTAAATGCGCAATATCAGATGAAGAACGAAAGAGACTCACAGTTTACGATCCGCCTTTTTCATAGCTTTAAGACGCGCAGAAACCAATTCAGAACGCGTTTTCGCAGCTTCAGGCTCGAGGCGAAATATGACCCGGTCAGACTGACGCAAATCAACAATCGAAATTTCACGCTCCAGAAGTTGACTCTCTTCTTCAAGAGACACCAAACGGTCCAATGCCAAACCTGCACCATATTCGGGAAGCTTGACTAATAGACCGTTAGACAGCTGGACATCCCAACGACGATCACCAACACGCATATAAGTTTCCACGCGCCCCGCAATCTCAGGATAACGTGCAGCCAATGGCAGAATTTCTCTGGCAGATTCTGCTGCGCCTTCTCCAACAAGATGAGGCAAATGCGAAAAACGATTGTTCAAAAGGTCAGCAATGCCAAATTTCGCAATCGGCGCACCAGTCTTCTCAACAACAGTCAATCGGTCATTGTGTTGCCAAACAGCCATAGCGCGCTTTTCAGCCAAAGAGACCTGCAACTTACCTGGATACAATTTGCGAATAGCAACATCGCGCACCCATGGCAGCGCCAAAACACGTTCGCGTGCGTCATTCACATCAAAACCAACCAGAGACAAAACCGCTCCGCTGGAAAGTGCAGAGAACACATCTTGCTCTTTCGTTTCTACTTGACCGGAAATCACGATGTCAGTCGCAGTCAATCCAATGGTCGCCGCAGCTCCAGACATAATCGCAGGGCCGGAACCACCGCTCACAGCTCCGAACACCCAACCAGAAGCGATAAAGATAACAGCAGCAACACTGCCCTGCCCAGAACGTAAGCTCGGCAACAAATCTACAAATTTTGAAAAACGGCGACTGCGGCTGCGACGAGGGTGCAAAGAGCCACCCTCACCATTACGACGAGACCTATCCAACAGACTGGTTATCACGCTTAGCGACGACAACTCGCGTCCTCCACAATCCAAGTTAACAACTCACCAAAAGAATGCCCTGCATGTTGGGCTAACTCCGGCAACAATGATGTGGGTGTCATGCCAGGCTGGGTATTCACTTCCAGCCAGATCAATTCGCCCGTCCCGTTTACGCGATCGTCCAATCGGAAGTCTGAGCGAGTTACACCCCGACAGCCGATAGCCTTATGCGCCTTCAGAGACAGTGTTTGAATTTCTTGGTAAACATTTGGTAAAATATCTGCCGGAAGGACGTGTTTTGACCCTCCTTCTGCATATTTAGCGTTATAATCGTACCATCCACCATCTGCAGCCTGAATTTCGGTGACCCCCAATGCCACATCTCCCATCACTGCACAGGTCAACTCGCGCCCATGAACGAATCGCTCGACCATGACCGCGTCCCCATACGGCCATTCATCGGAATACAATTCTTGCGGCGGCGTGGAATGATCTTCACCCACAATCAGCACTCCGAAACTGGAACCTTCATTGACCGGCTTAACCACATAAGGCGGTTTCATCACATGCTTTGGCGCAGCGTCCAGCCGATGCATAACTTGCGCTTCAGCGACGGGAATTCCAGCACGGCGTGCAACCGTTTTCGCCCGCTCTTTATCCATCGCCAATGCGGACGCCATGACCCCTGAATGGGTGTAAGGAATATCAAGATATTCAAGAATGCCTTGGATAGCGCCATCTTCACCATAAGGGCCGTGCAAACCGTTAAACACAACATCCGGTTTGAGATTTTCAAGGGTGGACGAAATACTGCGATCCACGTCAACACGCGTTACCTTGAAGCCAGAAGCTTCCAATTCGGAAGCGCAAGCTTCACCCGTGGACAAAGAAACTGGCCGTTCAGAAGACCACCCGCCCATCAGGACAGCAACATGCGTCATTGAAATACCTCATCCCCAAATCCCCTTACTGAACGGCAGATGAATCACAACCGCAACAAGCTGACAAGCGAGGTTGAAGCTTTGGTTTAAGCCCGTCTTAAATCGCAGATTGAAGAAGATTCCCGTAAGAGATTCAAATGACTCATGAATTGGAAAACCAACTGCGCAAAAGTTTTTTTGACTGACTGACGACAGACACGTCCAATTTAAACCCTTGCCCGTTGCAATTCGCCACAACTCACGAATCAAACGTGGTTGAAAGCAAGATCAGGCGTCCTTGCGACAAATCAGATAAACATGAACGTAGTCCATCGCATGACCTTGAGGCGCAGCAGCTACACGCTCTTGGTAGAGACCATAAAATGTATCAATAATTTGATTACGCTCTTCTGCGGAGCGTTCAGAAGAAAGTCCATTTACAAATGTAGGTTCCGACCAAGATCGCATTGTTGGAATCAATTCCTGCGAAAACAGAACAGGATCTTTGTGGTTTTCCGTAAAGTCTTGTTCAAACGGGCACCGCACCACACGACTTTCCACATGCTCTAGACGTAATCCCGCCTGAGACACAGCACTGCTTTTATCTTCAAGTGGCGCAACAAATTGTTCTTGTGTGCGATAGCACTGTGGAAAATTGGTGTTGAGATATTCCTCCCGTGTGATGATCCCATCATCGACAAGGTTACCCCAAAGTTCAGCAAACGTATCAAACATGTTTTGACCGCCCGTATTTCCAAGGTAACGGCCCTCTTCGTCAATTCCGAAGTTAAACAGACACAATCTGCCACCCTGCTTCAACTCCTCGGCGCGCCGCAGCAACATAGTTTCCCAATCCGCAACACCTTGCGCTTCATAAGCAGCACGTTCTTTTCCACTCGCCCCGACCATGTGAACATGGCCGGTAATATTGCATGGGTTCGCTGCAATGTAATGAGATGCCGTCGCTGAAAAACCCAGATCAAGGGTGCCTGTCGGCACGATGAGATCATGAAACGATGTACCTGATGCCATCACATGAACACCGGACACCTCATCCAAATAGCTGTTCACATCAGTCAACCCATGGACAATTTGGAACACCTGACTGAAATCATTGCGGGGTAAATCCGTATAAATCATTTCGATTGGACGGGATGGTACCTTTTTTCGCACTGCACCAAGAACGGTTCGCCAAAGATCAATGGATGTGCCGCCATCAGCTGCACCCATATCTGTAGCCCGAAAAACGTTACCATCATCCTTTGGAGCCATACGCTCAAGCGCATCCAGAACCATTGACGCAGCATTATCCATAACATGTTTGGCACCAATCGTTGCCTTGGAATAATATCCAGCGGATTTCATCGCCATAAAATCTGAAGTTTTTGAAACAGTCGCCATTCGCGCTTCCCACAGCATGATCGCTAAACAGCAATGCTTACAGAGATTGATATCGTTGGCAATTCTCTGTCATTTGCAAACGAACAGGTTTATGGGTTTAGAAGTCCGGAAGCATTCTGGGCACATCTTCTTAGATGATTGAAAACCGTTCAACGCCTTTGGCGTTTGAACCTGCTCGGATCGCGAACACTAATTTGAACATTCAACAAAATGCCAAAGGCATCCTTTTGATGATCATATCCATGGTCGCATTCGCTTTGGCGGATACTTTGGTGAAAGTCACAACAAGCGTCGCCTCTTCAGCACAAATCATGTTTTTCCTGATTGGCGGTGGTCTCATACTATTTGGTCTGATTGCTAAATTCCAAGGCAACAATCTGATCGACAAAAATGCCTTCACCCCTATTTTACTGCTCCGCTATGTATCAGAAATCACAGGAATGATTGGTATGGTCATCGCTTTGTCCAAAGTTCCATTGGCCACAGTTGGCGCAATAACCCAAGCTACACCGCTGCTGGTTGTTATTGGTGCAGTTCTTTCTCTCAAAGAAAAAGTGAGTTGGCGACGTTGGAGTGCAATCTCATTTGGATTTATCGGTGTGCTGCTTATCGTCCAGCCCGGCACGAACGAGTTCGACAGTTCTGTTTTATGGGCAATACTGGCAATGATCGCATTGTCAATTCGTGACCTCACAACCCGCCTAACCCCGCCTGATATGGCGTCCACCAGCCTTGCAACTTTTACAATGATTGCAACAATTCCATTTCCGATTGTCTGGATTCTTTACAATGGGGAGAGCTTTTTTCCCACAACCGTCAACTGGTGGTTGGTTTCGCTAATGATTGTGCTGGGATCAACGGGTTACATGTTGCTCATCACAAGCATTCGCATGGCAGAAGTGTCTGTCGTAACCCCGTTCCGTTACACCCGAATTCTGTTTCTATTGATTTTGGGGATCATCGTATTTGACGAACGACCTGATACCTTTGTGATCGCTGGAGCAGCACTCATCATAGTGTCAGGTGTTTATATGATGTGGCGAGAACAACAGATCAAAAAAGCAGAAGTACGCAAGGCTGCCTAGCGGACCCTATCAGTCCCAATTTACATGGTGACCTTGAACAACTTTAAATGGTTGAGGCTCCAAACCATTGCTCGTCCAGAACAGTTGCTCTCCATCCCGAATAACACCATAGCCAGACCATCCCGCACGCTCCCACCAGCTTTCATATTTATTGTTCTGCTCGTTCACGCGCCATTTTCCAACGGTCTCGCGAGACCCACGTTGCGCATAGGTTGTTGAGCCGCTGGTGCTGAAATACTGTTTGTACTCATCACCTGACCAAGTACCTTCAATCGAATTACCGGTGAGCAATGTTTTTATTTCGGATGCCGTCACAGCGACAGGTTCTGCCAACACAACAGAACTCATGAGCGCAAACAAACTGGCGGCAATTGCAGATTTCAGCATGATGTAATGTCCAAAACGAATGTAAAGTTCGAGACAAGTTAAGTTCAGGAACCTAAATTGGCGAATTAATTTTCCGTGATGAAATTCGCGAATGAATAGACCTTAAACCGTGAATGGTTCGATTTCTTTGCCGTTTTCAAAACGTCCCAAACGTTTGATTTCCCATTCAAGCAAAACGCCTGATTTCTTATAAACCTTACGACGCACGGTTTCGCCAAGCGTTTCAAGGTCATGGGCAGTGGCACCCCCTGTATTGATCATGAAATTGCAGTGCATTTCACTCATTTGTGCAGCGCCGACCATGTAGCCGCGCATTCCCGCTTCATCGACCAATTTCCAACTAGAATGAGGCAACGGATTCTTAAACGTGGACCCACCTGTTTTTTCACGAATGGGTTGAACCGTTTCGCGGTGGTGTTGAACTTCATCCATAGCTTCTTGAATATCGGCTTTGTCAGCAGGTTCGCCTTCAAACACTGCAGACGTAAACATAAGATCTTTCGCCGCACCACTGTGGCGGTAAGAATATTCCATATCGGCATGGCTCAAGACATGTTTTTTGCCCTGACGATCCAATGCATGAACTTCGACCACACGGTCGGTTGTCTCCGTGCCATTCGCACCGGCGTTCATGCGCAACGCGCCACCGATTGCGCCCGGTATGCCGTGGTAAAACGCAAATCCACCCAAGCTAGCTTGCAAAGCTGCCGCAGCTAAACGCTTATCGGGCACAGCAGCTCCGGCTTTCAGTCGGGTGCCTGACACAGTCTCAACCTGTCCAAAGCCTTTGCCGGACAAACGAATCACAACACCTTCAATACCACCATCACGCACCAGAAGGTTCGAACCAATTCCCACGACAAGAACAGGCACATCTTGCGGCAATATTTTCAAAAATGCTGCAAGGTCATCTTCATCCGCTGGTGAAAACAACAGGTCCGCAGGGCCACCCGCTTGAAACCACGTGATTTTAGACATGACTGCATCTGGCGTCAGACGACCGCGAATGTTGGTAATATCAAGACGTTCAAGAAGTGTAGTGCCATTCATTAGAGCTTCGCCAATTCGTCGGGCAATGCTTGAGCCCAAGCTGTTATATTGCCCGCACCGAGGAACACGACAAAGTCTCCCTCTTCCGCAATTTCTGCAATCATAGGTGCAACATCTTGCGGCCCAGAAATAACACGGACGTCGCGGTGTCCACCAGATTTCATATTACTGGCCAGCGTTTCGTGGTTGATGCCCTCAATCGGCTTCTCACCAGCTTCGTAAACAGGTGCCAACAAAACAGTTTGCGCATCATTGAAACACGCTCCAAATTCATCAAACAAGCTTTCAAGGCGCGTGTAACGGTGCGGTTGTTTGATAGCAATGACTTTGCCTTTCCCTGCCGACTTTACAGAGGTGCGGGCGGCTTTCAACACCGCTGAAATTTCCACTGGATGGTGTGCATAGTCGTCGAAAATTTCAACACCATTCCAAGAACCCGTATGGGTGAAACGACGCTTCACACCTTGGAACGCCAACAGGCCTCCACGAATTTTCTCTTCTGACACGCCCAACTCATGAGCAACCGCAATCGCAGCCGTCGCATTTGATACATTATGAATGCCCGGCATAGGCAAAACGAGACCAACCATCTCGCTTGTTTCGCCCGTCTTGCGGTCACGAATAACCACATCAAATTTCGAGTTCGCGCCTTGTGCTTCAACCCTTGCAAAACGCACGTCTGCTTGAGGGTTATTTCCGTAAGTTACCAAACGGCGGTCTTCGATGCGTCCGCGCAAAGCTTGCACTTCAGGGTGGTCAATGCACACCACACCAAAGCCGTAAAACGGCAGGTTCTCGATGAAAGTTTTAAATGCCTCTTTAGCATTTTCAAATGTCTTGTAATGATCAAGATGCTCAGGATCTATATTAGTGATGATCGCCACATCGGCTGGAAGGCGCAAAAACGAGCCATCGCTTTCATCAGCTTCCGCCACAAGCCAATCACCCTCACCCATTTTGGCATTTGTACCATAGGCATTCAAAATGCCACCATTGATGATGGTTGGATCGAGCCCTCCATAGTCAAGCAAAGTGCCCACCATGGATGTGGTGGTGGTTTTGCCATGAGTGCCGCCAACAGCCACAGACTGTTTGAAGCGCATGAGTTCCGCCAACATTTCAGCACGGCGCACAATCGGTAAATGACGCTCTTTGGCTTCCATCCGTTCAGGGTTGTCATGCTGAATGGCAGTGGACGTCACAACCACGGCGCTTTCGCCAAGGTTTTCAGCTTTGTGTCCAACGTGAACCGTGATGCCCTTTTCGCGCAAGCGCTGGACATTTGCACCGTCCGCAGCATCAGAGCCTTGAACTTTGTGCCCAAGATTGTGCAAAACCTCCGCAATGGCGCTCATGCCGATACCGCCGATTCCGATGAAGTGTATGAGGCCAATGTCGTCAGACATACGCATGGGCAAGTATCCTTATAAAACGAGCAACCACAATTTGCTGGTGTTTGCCAGATTATGGCTCAATTAGCCCTTTTCCAACACGGCAGCAACCATATCGGCCAGTTGTTCAGTGGCTTGTGGTTGCCCAGTCATTGCTGCGGCATGTGCTTGTTTTGTCAACATATCGGGTTGAGTGATTGCGCTGGCTAAATGATTAGCCAATACAGGCGCCGTGAGTTGCGATTGTGGAACAACAGTGCCGCCGCCCCGCGCCACGAGTTCAGCAGCATTGGCAGCTTGATCATGATCCAGTGCATAAGGGTAAGGCACCAAAATTGACGGTCTGCCCATAGCTGCAATTTCTGACACCGTGGACGCTCCAGCGCGCGAAATAATCAAATGAGCCCTTTCCAAACGCGCGCCCATACCGTCAAAAAACGGAGCAACTTCCGCTGACACGTTGTGCTCTGACAACAAGGTCGTCACATCGTCCACCTGTTCGGCGCGCGCTTGCAGAGTCAATCGGATGCGTTTGCGCAATTCTTTAGGCAAAAGCACAACCGCTTTTGGAATCGTTTCGCCAAAATATTGTGCACCTTGAGAACCGCCAACCACCAAGAGATGGAAAGGGCCTTGACCGACAGACTTCTTATAAGGTGTCTCAGACTGATCGAGACGTTTTGCAATTATCAGAACCTCTTCGCGCAAAGGGTTGCCTGTTATCACCGTATCTGGCGGCAGGCTTTCGCTTGAAAACCCCGCAGCAACAGCCATCGCTTTTTTAGCCAAAAGTTTATTCGCGCGACCAAGCACCGCGTTCTGTTCATGAAGTACGGTTGGGAGACCCAGCCTTTGCGCAGCAACCATTGGCGGAATGCTCGGATATCCCCCAAATCCAATAGCCACATCAACGCCAAGCTTTTTGATCAATGTCTTGGAAGCACTATATCCTTTGAACAAGGTCAAAGCGGATTTCGCCATTGCAACTGGATTTTTTGACCCAAAGGTTGCTGATGCAATCACATGCAGGCCTTCAACCTGAAATTTTTCTGAATAACGTGTGCCCCGTTCATCTGTCGCCAGATGCACGTTCCAACCACGGCTGGTGAGTTCATGCGCCAACGCCTGTGCTGGAAACAAATGCCCGCCAGTTCCACCCGCGCAGAGAAGTGCCGTTTTTTTCATTCGATCAAGCCCCGGCAGGCGCTGAAGTGCTGTGCCCCATGGGGCGAATGCGCACTTCTGGACGTCGATAGGAATCTGCACGTTTACGTGTCAGCGCCAGCACCAAGCCCATGCCCAATGCAACCGCAATGAGCGAAGACCCGCCATAGGAAATGAACGGAAGTGTCATACCTTTTGCAGGCATCAAACGAAGGTTCACGCACATATTGATCATGGCTTGAAACCCGAACTGCAGCACGAGGCCAGAGACCGCCAACTGAACAAATCGATCATGCTCTTTCAGCCCATGTGACAAACCACGGATCACAACGAATGCAAATGACGCCACGAGCACCATCACAAGAGCGATGCCGAACTCTTCTGCAGCGACAGAAAAGATAAAATCCGTGTGGCTGTCTGGCAGGCCAAACTTCACCTGACCTTCACCCGGACCACGGCCCAACCAACCACCGTTTGTGATTGCTTCCAAACCACGATCCACCTGAAAATTATCACCTGTGCCAGTCACAAATCGGTCAATTCGCTCGCTCACATGACTGATGGTTAAATATGCGGCCCCAAGGCCAACCACACCCAAGCCACCAAGAACTGCAATCCATATCCAAGGCATTCCGGCCATAAAGAACATGGAACCCCAAACCAAAGCCAGAAGAACGGTTTGTCCAAAGTCTGGTTGCGTCACCAAAAGCGCGGCACAAAGGCCAAACAGCGCTATGGCAAATAGGTTGCAGGGAATATCGGGGCGCTTGGCACTTTCGGCAAACAACCAAGCGGTGATGACCACGAATGCAGGTTTTAAGAATTCGGACGGTTGCAGTAAGAACGGGCCGATTGCCAACCAGCGCGTGGCGCCTTTTGCAGAATAGCCAATGAATGGCAGAGCGATCAGCGCCAACAATGCGCCGCCCAGCAACAAGAATGAAACGCGCCTCACCTGCTTCAAATTCATGAAGGACGTTCCAATCAAAACGATGATTGCTGGAACAATGAAAAAGGCGTGGCGTTTTACAAAATGAAAACTGTCATCAATGCGCAAGCGCGGAGTCACTGAAGGGCTTGCTGACAAGGACAATAAAAACCCACAAGCCAACAACATCAAAGCTGCTGTCAAAAGCAATTTATCAACAGTCCACCACCAGTCAGAGACCGGGCTTTTGCGCGCGCGTGACATCATGATGTTTTTGTTCCTATCTTTTTAAATCCGTCCAGTGCCGTCACAGCTTCCTTGAAAGCCTCGCCCCGTTTCTCAAAATTCGGAAACTGGTCAAAGCTCGCCGCTGCTGGCGAAAGAAGCACCACTTGCTCCGCACCACTCATTTCACTTGCGCGAAGGGCGGCGTCGGCAGTTGCATGGTTAACAGCATCTTTCAATGTGCCTGAAATTTCATAAGGAATCGTATCACCCAGTTGAGCCGCAAAATTTCCGGCCGCCTCACCGATCAGATAGGCCTTCGCAACTCGCGGAAAATGTGGAGCAAGCGAAGCAATTCCGCCGTCTTTGGCCAAACCACCCAAAATCCAAAACGATTTATCGAAGCTTGAAAGTGCAGGTGCCGCCGCTTCGGCATTTGTTGCTTTGGAATCATTGATGAACAGCACATGACCGCAGTGACCCACTTGTTCCATACGGTGCGCAAGGCCTGGAAAAGATCGGAAACCAGCCTGGATGTCTTGATCGCTCAACCCCACAGCATGGCAAGCCGCATAAGCGGACGCTGCGTTTTGTCCATTGTGACGACCACGCAAAGCACCAATATTTTCCAAGCTAACGAGTTTAACACCTGCTGCGTCGATCAAATTGGTTCCATCGAACCCAATTTTGGCAACCGTGTTGCTCTGACCAGAGATCGTGACAACATCATTCAATTGAGCTGCATAAGAAACACAATAATCATCATCAACGCCGACCACAGCCGTGTCACTCGCAGCCACGAGCTGAAATTTTATGCGCCCATAGTTCTCCATCGTGCCATGACGTTCCAGATGATCTGGCGTCAGGTTCAGCAGCAAACCAACTGTTGGCTTAAGCGATGGTGATGTATCGATTTGATAAGACGAGCATTCGACTACATATGCTTGGTTTTCAGGCGTGTCGGAAATCGGATCAAGATCCAATACGGCGCGCCCGATATTACCACCCATTTGCACGTCGCGTCCTGCCTGTTCCAAAACATGTGCGATCAGTGCTGTCGTTGTGGATTTTCCGTTGGTTCCAGTGATTGCAACAATCGGGGCTGGTCGACCCAAATCATTCATCTGACGTGAGAACAGTTCCACATCGCCAATAATTTCAACACCATTGGCATTCGCCAAATCCACTGTCCAATGGGGTTGCGGATGGGTCAGGGGCACACCGGGCGCGAGCACCAATGCGTCAAACTTCGACCAATCTTCTTCACGCAGATTGGCAGTGGGAATGTTGGCAGCATCCGCTTTTGCAACGCTGTTGGGGTTGTCGTCAAACGCCACAACGCCAGCCCCGCCCGCAAGCAACACTTGAGCAGTGACCAAACCAGAACCGCCCAAACCGAAAAGGGCAACCCGTTTACCGTTGAAGACAGAAACCGCGATCATTTTTGAGAACCAGCCTAACGCAGTTTCAAAGTTGCAAGCCCAAGCAATGCAAACATAATGGAGATAATCCAGAAACGAATAACAACTTGGCTTTCTGTCCAGCCCAATTGTTCAAAGTGATGATGGATCGGTGCCATTTTGAAAACGCGCTTGCCCGTCAATTTAAACGAGCCAACTTGAATGATGACCGACAGAGCCTCCATCACGAACAGACCGCCAATGATCATCAAAACGATTTCGTGTTTTGTGGCCACAGCAATCGTGCCGAGCATTCCGCCCATGGCAAGCGAACCAGTGTCACCCATAAAGATCGCGGCAGGCGGCGCATTGAACCAAAGGAACCCAAGACCAGCGCCGATAACAGCACCGCAAATAATGGCCAACTCACCCGTGCCAAGCACAAAGTGAATTTGGAGATAATCAGCAAAGACCTTATTGCCCGCAAGATATGCGATGGCACCGAAAGAAGCTGCCGCAATCATCACGGGTACAATTGCCAAACCATCCAGACCGTCGGTTAAGTTCACCGCATTGCCTGAAGCCACAACAACAAATGCGCCGAATACGATAAAGAACCAACCAAGTTCCAAAAACAAATTCTTGAAAAACGGGAACGTCAGCGCACTCGACATGTCCGTGTTCGTGATGGTCGAGGTTTGATCGCCCCAAGTCATGATCATGAAACAGGCAAGCCCAGCGACAATAAACTCTAGCAGCAAGCGCATGCGGCCTGAAAAACCTTTGTCACTCGACTTGGTGACTTTGAGATAATCGTCATAGAAACCAATGCCACCAAATGCAGCCGTGACCATGAGAACACACCAGATGTACACGCTGGTCAGATCAGCCCATAAAAGCGTGGATCCAAAAATCCCGCTTAATATCATCAAACCACCCATTGTCGGTGTTCCCGCCTTTTTGAAATGCGTGGCAGGTCCATCAGCACGAATAGGTTGTCCTTTTTTCTGACGACCACGCAAAGCCCGAATAATGGCAGGGCCAAACAAAAACACGATCAACGCGGATGTCAGCAAGGCTCCACCCGTGCGAAACGTAATGTAGCGAAACACATTGAGAAGTGGAATCGTGTCACCGAATTCAGAGAGGTAGTAGAACATAAAATTCTCTTTCGTCACCGATACCGCATCGGTTTTAAATCACTAATTTTGGCGTGGGATTTTAAGCACCCGGTGCCGATTCAATTTCGTAGGTCTGTAACAAATCATCTATCAAGCGGGCAAACGCCATCCCCAAAGACGCTTTGGCCATAATGACATCACCGCCGATCAAATCAGCCTTGATCCCTTCGATCAGATCATCGATTTTCTCGGCATGGGTTGTGTCCACTTTGCCCTTTAAGGCTTCGTTTAACGACTGCATTTCGGGGCCAGCGAGAAACACTTTATCAATTCCACGCTCAATCACAGTTTCGGAAAGTCCCACGTGAAGTTCTTTTGATGTTGGCCCCAGTTCCAACATGTCACCCATCACAGCAATGCGTCGGCCGCGTCCTTTAACATTGGCTGCAGCGAGCAAAGCCAAGGCTGCCCGCATGCTTGTCGGATTGGCGTTGTAACTTTCATCAATCAACACAATCCGTTCGTCACGGTGCGCAAGTCTATGTCGCTGTCCCCGTCCCTTCACAGCTTCAAGGTCAGCTAAAGCCAAACCAGATTTCGCCAAATCTGCACCCATGAGTTTACATGCAGCCAAAACAGCCAGTGCATTCTGCGCGATGTGACGACCCGGTGCTCCAACCTTCACCACCATCTCATCGCCCAATACATTTGCGGTAAGGCAAGAACATGTGCCGTGCAGAACGAGCTTATCCATATGAACGTCAGCGCCATCCGCTTCACCGAATGTAACAATGTTTTCGACACCCGCTTTGTCAGCGAGGTCACGTTGCAACGCGATACGTTCATCATCGGCATTCAAGATAGCCGTGCCACCTTCAATCAGACCGTTGAAAATCTCAGCTTTGGCGTGGGCGATTTCATTTACGTCTTTGAAAGCCCCCAAATGCACCGCGGCGACGTTGTTGATAATCGCCACATGCGGCTGCGCCATTTTCACAAGCGGTGTGATTTCACCTGGATGGTTCATTCCGATTTCGATCACACCGAAATCAGTATCTTCGGGCATACGCGCCAATGTCAGTGGAACACCCCAATGGTTGTTAAATGAAGCGACAGCAGCATGAACCTTACCACTGGCAGAAAGTGCCGTGCGCAAAGCTTCTTTAGTGGTTGTTTTGCCAACGCTGCCTGTCACAGCCACAATTTTTGCTTTGGTGCGTGCACGTGCAGCACGACCTAAATCTTCCAATGCGGTCAATACATCTTGAACAATAAGAAGCGGCCCAGTCTCACCAGTCAGTTTATCCAGCCAGTCTTCAGAAACCACGCTGACGCCTGCACCCGCGGCATAAGCATTGGCGACAAATTTGTGCCCATCATGCACATCGCCTTTGATGGCAAAATAAGCTTCATCTTTTTGAAGTGTGCGCGTATCGATAGATAGACCCGTTACATCATTAGCAACATCGCCGAGCAGACGGGCGCTCATAGCAGTCTTCAAGTCTTCGATGGTCCAAAGCGACTGGTTCACTGACTTGCCCCCAATGTATCTTTCAAAACCGTATGGTCAGAAAACGGCAAAACCTGGTCGCCGACAATTTGGCCCTCTTCATGACCTTTTCCAGCCACCACGAGTGTGTCGCCTTCCTCCAGCATGTGAACCGCCCTTTGAATGGCTTCGGCACGATCTCCAATTTCCATAGCATTCGGCACAGCTTTTAAAATCTCTGATCTAATTTGTCCTGCGTCTTCCGTACGCGGATTGTCATCCGTCACAATAACAAGATCTGCGAGACGGTTTGCAATCTCACCCATAATAGGTCGTTTGCCTTTGTCACGATCACCCCCACAACCAAAAACCAAAACCAGTTTTCCTGTTGTATAGGGACGCAATGCATCAAGCACATTTTCCAAAGCTTCCGGCTTATGGGCATAGTCAACATAAGCTGGAGCCCCGTTGGATGCTTGACCAACAAGTTCAAGACGTCCGGGAGCGCCTTTCAAGGTTTCCAACGCGGCAAGAGCAACCGCGACAGGGGTTCCTGTAGCAATGGCCATACCCGCAGCCACCAAACCATTGGCCAGTTGAAACTCACCCGCCATAGGCAGTGTCAAACGATGTATAGTGCCTTCAAATTTGACTTCAGCAACTTGGGTATATCGGTGTTGCTCCACACGCTTGAGCGCAAGATACTGCCCGTTGCGCCCCACGGTCCTGATATCGAGACCAGCATTTGTAGCCGCTTCAATAGCGGGTTCAGAATATTCATCATCCGCATAAATGACGGCAGGTTGACCTTCTTTCATCAATCCAGAAAACAGGCGCATTTTTGCTGCCAAATAATCTTCAACCGTTGGATGATAATCCAGATGATCGCGCCCGAGATTGGTAAAGCCAGCAACAGACAGGCGCACACCATCCAGACGACGTTGATCTAATCCATGAGACGAAGCTTCCATAGAACAATGGGTGATACCGTCACCGACCAGTTCATCCAGCAATTCATGCAAACGAACAGGGTCCGGCGTCGTCAGCGAACCATAGTCGTTGCGTTTGCGCGTAAAGACACCCGTAGTTCCAATCATAGCGGCTTCATCGCCTGCATATTCCCAAATTTGACGAAGGAACGTGGCGACAGAGGTTTTGCCAGCTGTGCCTGTTATCGCTGCAATCGTATTGGGTTGTTTGGGATAAAACCTCGCTGCAATCATTGCGAGCGCAAGACGTGGGTCTTCAGTCTTTATAATGGGCAAACCGATATCAGAAAGATCTGCTTGCTGATCAACAAGCACAGCAGCTGCACCCTTTTCAATCGCGGCTTTGATAAATTGACTGCCATCCACATTTACGCCAGCCATAGCTGCAAAAAGGAAACCCGGTTCAACCTGTCGCGAGTCAGCCGAAATTCCAGTGATGTCAGCATCACCGTGAATTGAGCGGCATTCAGGGCCAAAAAGTTCAGACAGTTGCATAAATTCGCTATTCTTCTGTTTCCAATTTAACGCCGATACGACGACAAAATGGCAGTATCACGGACACGAAAATCTGGTTTCACACCAAGCACAGGCGCAGAACGACGAACAATATTAGCAACGGTTGGAGCTGCGTTCATACCAGCCGTTGCATAACGCTGCCCTTTTTCAGGCTTGGGTTCGTCGATAATCACAAGAACAACATATCTGGGATCATTCACCGGAAATGCCGAAAGAAATGCGTTGAAACGTTTGGCGCGCGAATATTTCCCATTCACAACTTTTTCCGCAGTTCCTGTTTTGCCACCCACTAAAAAACCGGGAACCTCAGCGCGTTTCCCAGACCCCTTCAAAACATTTAGCCGCATCAAATAGCGCATCATATCGGTCGTTTTGGGTTTCAAAACTTGCTTAGAAAGACGTGTGGCTTCCGCTTTTGAACGTGGGAAAAGCGTCGGCTTCAAAAGCTTACCACCATTCACCAACGCAGCAGCGGCAACCGCTGTTTGAAGCGGTGTTGTGGAGACACCATGGCCGTATGAAATGGTAATCGAATTGACCTTCTTCCATTTTTTCGGCTCACTTGGTCGTGCAACTTCCGGAAGTTCAAGTCCTTCCATTTTATCCAAAAGACCAAGGCTCTTTAAAAAGGCGCGATGCCCTTCAATGCCCACAACATCTGCCATTTTGGCGGTGCCGATATTGGAGGAATAAATGAACACTTCAGGCACGCTCAAAATTCGTTTTTTGCCGTGAAAGTCGTTGATTCGGAAACGACCGATCTTCAATGGTTTGCGCGCATCAAAACGGCTGTTGATACCCACTTTACCCGAGTCTAATGCCATCGCAGTCGTGAACATTTTGAACGTGGAGCCCATTTCATAGGCGCCACCGGACATGCGGTTCAACTGGTCTTTGCGCAGTCTCTTGCTAAGTGTGTTCGGGTTATAGTCCGGTAGAGACGACATCGCCACAATTTCACCAGTGTGAGCATCCAGCACAACACCAGCGGCGCCAATAGCCCGATATTTGGTCATCGCTTCGCTCAAGGCTTCGCGCACAAAATGCTGAACCCGCAAATCGATTGACAGTTTCACGGGTGCCAATTCCTGCTTCACATCGAAACCGGAATTGTGGAGATCTTTCAGCCAAGTGTCGTCCAGATGCTTTTCAACACCGGCTATACCCTGACTGTCGATATTCGTCAGACCTAAAATGTGCGAAGCTGTTTCGCCGCCGGGATAGTAGCGTTTGCTTTCACCACGGAAACCAATTCCGGGAAGACCAAGAGCCAGAATATCCGCCTGTTGGCGCGGTGTGATTTCACGTTTGATCCAAACAAAACCCTGCCCGCTTTTCAAACGGCGCATTGTTGTGTCAAAGTTCAATTCAGGTAAAACTGTTGTCAGAGCTTCGTAAGTCTCATCCGGGTTCTCAATCTCGCGGGGTTCCGCGAACAAAGACTGCACCTGAATATCAAGCGCCATTGTTTGACCATTACGATCTAAAATTCGGGGACGGGCTGCCGTCAGCGCAATATTCGATTTTTGATTCGCAATCGGGCTTTGTTCGGCATTCACGGCCAGATAAACCAACCGCCCTTCGATGATTAAAAACATCATCGCCACACCAGAAATCACGACGACAATCCGGTCGCGCGTTTGCGATACCAAATCACCTGAAGGTGTTGCAGGTTTTAGCAAACCTTTCGTCAAACGGCGCAGAGATGTGAGGACATTTTGCATCAGTTCCCATTCTCCCGTTCGATTATCGCATCAATTCCACCTGTCACGATGTCATCATTTTCATTTGCGTAAATTTCTTCGGTGGGCGCATCACGATCCACGCGGAAGCCCGGCAATTCCGACAATTCAACGATTTGGCTTGAGGTCAATTCCCGTAAGCCCAATTGTTCTTTGAATTGCTCAGCCACTTTTTCCAAACGAGCAGGTGAAATATCAATCGCCCAATCGGCTTCTAACAGAGCAATTTTGCGGTTCTGCGCTTTTATCTGTGAATGCAAACTGGAAATGCGTTTGGCTGATTGATCAGCTTCATGTTTGATTTGGTAGGTCCAAACTGCACCGCTAATGGCAACCGCAACCAAAACTGTATCGACAATACGGATCATCGTTTGCTCCCTGATGTCAATTCGGCAAGACGCGGCAAACCGAAGACGGATCGATCAATCTCACCTATTTCACAATCAGTTCTAATCGCACTGCGCAGCTTGGCAGATCGTGAACGCGGGTTCATTTGAGCTTCGTCTTTCGATGCTGATACGGCTCCACGCTTAATTTGCTTAAAGGTCAGGTCTTTGGTGTCGATTTCAGGAAGGTGACGGCTACCACCTGTGACTTCGCTTCGATCTTGTAAAAAACGTTTCACCAAACGATCTTCAAGAGAATGAAAGGTCACGACATTCAATCGACCGCCCGGTTTCAAGATCCGTTCAGCAGCTAAAAGCGCTTCGGCCAATTCATCCAGTTCCTGATTGACGAAAATGCGCAGGGCTTGGAATGTACGTGTTGCCGGGTGAATACGATCTTTTGCTTTTCGCCCCAGAACATCTTCCACACACTTTGCCAATTGTAGCGTGGTTTCAAAAGGCGCTTTACCGCGACGTTCAACAATTTCCGCTGAAATACGAGAGGCCTGACGTTCATCCCCTAATATACCAATAATTCTGGTCAAGTCTGGGCGTTCAAAACTGTTCACCACATCAGCCGCTGTGGGACCAGTCATCTCCATACGCATATCCAGCGGGCCATCCTTTTGAAATGAAAAGCCCCGTTCAGCCTGATCAATTTGCATGGATGACACGCCAATATCTGCCACTACCGCGTCAACTTGAGGATAACCAGCTTCTTCAGCCAATCGGTCAAGATCGGAAAAACATCCGTGTGACAGAATAAGTCGTCCACCGAACTCGTTCACAATAGATTGGCCAGCAGCAATTGCTGTCGGGTCGCGATCAATGGCGACAACCGTTGCGCCCTCTTGCAACAATGCACGACTATACCCACCAGCACCAAACGTGGCATCAATTGCAACATCCCCTTGCGAGAGTTTCATGGCGCGCAAAACTTCCGTCAGCATGACAGGGATATGCGGTAATTCATTTTCTGGAATAGCCGTCGAAGACATAAGTTCCAAGACTTCCTTCAATGCGTTGCAAACGTTGAACGGACGAGCGGTCCGCCTCGCATTCACTCTCCACAAACGACTGGAAGAGTGCGACACCCACCGGCGCCTCACAGCACCGACATTCGATGACTGTTTCAATGCAACGGCACTCGACACAGCTCACAGCCCCCAAATTTGGCACTCAATGTGCAGCGACAATACTTGTCGGACGCAAGGCGCAAATCACCTCATGACCGGTTAACCGAACATGAATAGAGAACGTTAAGGGTTCGTTTACAAAACGTCTTTGAAGAGGAAAAAGTCAGCTGGCCTATAAGCCGGGTTCTGTATCTTCATTGACCGAAGTCAGTGAAGTGACGACCATTCTTCTGGGGCCTGCATTGCTGCACACCTCGTTGCGACCTACCCGAACACTCCCATCTGGAAACAGATTGGTTTCGCTTGCGCAAAACTTGGTGTTCCTATTCGGTCTTGCTCCCGGTGGGGTTTACCGTGCCATCTGCGTTGCCGCAAACGCGGTGGGCTCTTACTCCACCTTTTCACCCTTACCTCAAAAGAGAGGCGGTATTCTTTCTGTTGCACTTTCCCTAGGGTCGCCCCCGCCGGGCGTTACCCGGCACCGTATTTCCATGGAGCCCGGACTTTCCTCTCCACACCACCTTTCGGCATTGTGCGAAGCGGCCGTCCAGCCAGCTGACACGCTCTTTTGCTCTGAAACCAACGTGAGGTCAAAGAAAAACCCGACTGCGCTTGGCACAATCGGGTTTTAAATTCTCTAAACTACCCGCCTTAACCGCGGCGCATAATCCGTGAAACACGGCGGCAATATTCGCGACTGATCGGGTTCATGCGTTTTGCGCCGTGGCCTGCGTTGTATTTCAAAATCGCACCACATGTACTTTTGCCACCCAAACGGTAGGCTTTCCCCAAATACTTCATACCGTATTTCAAGTTGGTGCTAGGCTTATACAAGTTCTTCATGCGGCCTTTATAACCAATGAAACGCGCAGTGCGTGGCATGATTTGCATCATGCCAATTTCACCAGCACGCCCACGAGCATTCGGACGGAAGCCGGATTCAACTTCAACAACAGCAAGCGCGAGACGCACGGGAACACCCGCAGCCCGCGCGTGTTTTGCAATCAAACCACTGTAACGACCACGGCGCCCCTTGAAACTTGGGCCTTTGGTATGGCGAACAGATGCAACTTTTTTGGACACCGAACGACTTTTGGACTTCGTCTTTGCAACTTTCTTCTTAGTTGTTGCACTTACGTTTTGACCGCCTGGCTTTTTCACCAAATAATTGCCAGCTTCATTAGCTGGCAAACCTTTTGGTTTCCCAGAAGGTTTAGAAGCTTTCTTACGATCTTCGGGTTTAACGATTGAAGATGCTGCTTCATTTTTAAACTGGGCAGTTTCAACACGTTTCTTAACGGGTGCATTGGCAATACCCGTGCTTGCAAAACTACTCGTATTGCTTTGGATTTGAGACGTCTGGCAACCGGCCAACACAAAAGTCGCGCACAATGCGACCAAACCAATATTGAATTTACTCATAAATAAAGAACCTTTGAGACAATCGCTGAATACAAATAAATCCAGCCTTCCCTAACGCAACACCGTACACCATCTGTTAACGTGGCAACAATAGGACAAATTTGACGAAATTGTGCCTGAGGCGCGCCTCATAGTAACAATCTGTTACAAATTGCAATATAATTGCTTTTTTCTAATTGTTTGGCATTTTCTGCCGTAAAAGCCTGTGCAGCGTATCAATTGTTGAAAAATCAGCAACACCATCGACTTTTTCTTGTCGAAAATGCCGTTGAAACGCTTCAATAACAATTTTTGTTTGTCGATCAAACAGACCATTTATCTCCAGTCCATACCCATAAAGCGACAACATAGATTGCAACGCTTCGACCGGTTGCCCTGTATCACCTTCCTGAAAGAACGTCCCTGAAGACAAAGGGCTGGGTTCAATCCAAAGCCCAACACCTTGGCTTGCTAAATACGCCCAATCAAAGTTCTCACCAGGATCTTCTTTCCGGCCTGGTGCAATATCAGAATGAGCCAAAATATGATGCGGTAAGATTGAATGTCGTTGAATGACATCCCTCGACAGTCTCGCGACAGCTTCCATCTGAACTTCGGGAAAGTCAGGAAGCCCGCCGGGATGCCCCGCGTTGACAATTTCTACACCAATAGATCGAGAGTTGATATCATCGGACGCTTCCCACTGTCCTGCTCCCGCATGGTGAGCCCGCTTTACTTCCGGCACCAGTTGAAGAATGCGACCGTCTTCTTCCACGAAATAATGACAAGACACTCCGCTTTCTTCACAGCACAGCCACTTCAAAGCGCCATCACCGTCATTCATCCCGGTATAATGAAGTAGGAGAATATCCGGCTTCTCCACACCACGTCGTTCGCCGAAATTAATGGCTTTCTGCGTTTTATCAACGCAAACAGAATCCGGTTGAAAACTCATGACGCGGCAATAGCTCCGGACTCGCGAGATCGTCGATGGGTCGCCTCAACAATTTCCCAAGCAGCATTCAGTGATGCCAATCGATCATTTGCAATAGACACGAATTCGGCCGGCACCCCCCGCGCAATCAATCGGTCAGGGTGACTGTCCATCACGCGTTGCCGATAGTGTCGTTTCAATTTGTCAAACGGCCATGTGGGGTCTGCTTCCAACACCGCATAAGGGTTTCCTCCTTCAGGCGTCACATGGCGCAATTGTATGCGTTCAAACTCTTGTTCACTAAAACCGAATAAAATGGCAATTTCTTCCAGAAACAGCGATTCATTCTCGTGCACAACACCGTCTGCTTTCGCGATGTGAAACAAAGCATCAAGAACATCCTTCAAAATATCATCGTCTGACGGATCATCTCCCGGAAACAATCGCTTCACTTGCCGCGCATATGTATCGAACCCGGCAACATCTTGCTTTGCAAGGTTGTAGAGACGCGAAACATTCATCAGCTCCTCTTCAGGAACATGAAAAAATTCTTGAAACGCCGATACCTCATCCGGGGTCACAACTCCATCGGCCTTCGCCATTTTGGCAGATAGCGCAATAATCGCCACGGAAAATGCAACGCGCCGACGCGTTTCTACATCACCACCCACAAATGTACGCACGCCTTCAACAACAGACGTATAAGCGCCTGAAACCAAGGAGGAGATATATTCGCTAAGATCGGACCAAATAGACATATTCGCGTCTTATACCATATCTCTCTCGGGTGAGAATTATTTCATGAAACTATTTGCGTCCTCATTCGCACCACAATATGACAACGATCTTATGTCTTAGCTCTTTGATCGGATTTCAGAGTGGAACGTGATCAGCAGATTAAAAAGAACGCCTTTTGGGGACTCATATTCGGCATTGTAGGCGTCACAATATTCAGTGGCACGCTGCCCGCAACGCGTGTTGCGGTTGTCGGGTTCGACGCTTGGTTTCTTACTTTTGGGCGGGCTGCACTCGCCGCATGTGCAGCCGGCCTTACGCTGCTCATAATGCGAAAACCATTTCCTCGGCAACATCTGACTACACTTTTATTTATAGGCGTAACTTTGGTGTTTGGTTTCCCGGGCTTTGTCGCTCTCGCCATGAAGACTGTTCCCTCTTCTCACGGCGGAGTGGTGCTTGGTATTTTACCACTCACAACTTCAATCTTTGCCGCCATAATCGCTGGTGAACGTGCTTCAGTCATGTTTTGGTTCTGGAGTGTGCTTGGCGCAGTGATAATTTTTGTCTTCACATTTCGCGATGGAGGTTTCGGTTTTGAAGCAGGAGACTTGTGGCTATTAGCAGCTGGGGTGATTGCATCAGCAGGGTATGTGTCATCAGGCAAATTGAGCCATCACATGCCGGGTTGGGAAGTTATCTGTTGGGCCCTTATTGTATGTGTCCCAATCTCATTTGCTGGAACAATTTGGTTCTGGGATAACCGTTATATATCTCTTCCGGCCCATCAAAACATTGCGTTTTTATATGTCAGTTTCGGATCTATGTTTCTCGGGTTTTTCGCATGGAATGCGGGTTTAAAATTAGGCGGCATTTCACGCATAGGGCAATTGCTGTTGCTCCAGACTTTTTTCACACTGGCAATTGCAGCCGTGGTGTTAGAAGAAGCCGTAACACCAGAAACAATATTCTATGCACTCGCAGTTTTAGTAGTGGTTGTAGCAGGTCGCAAAGCACAAGTGAAAACATGAGAGAAAAGAATTCAAAGTCAGACGGAATTGACCGCTATCATAATTTAGAACCAACGACTGATGCAGGAAAAAAGCTCAGCGCGATTTACGATGAATGGGCCGAAAGTTATGATGATGACAACGACAACAAGCTGAAAACGGTCTCCCAACCTAATACGGTCGCGATGCTGCAGCGCCATTGCACAAATTTAAATTCGCACATTCTCGATGTGGGTTGCGGCACCGGCATCGTGGGAAAACACTTAGCTGTCGCCGGTTTCACGAATTATGATGGAACTGACCCATCTACAAAGATGTTGAAACACGCCGAAAACCATGGCTACACACAGCTTTTCCCGTTGGACATTGGTCAAGCTCTTGCTGCCGAAGACAATACCTATGACGTGACCCTCTGCGTAGGCGTTTTCACCCATGGCCATGTTGGCCCTGAAGGGATAGACGAACTCATTCGTGTCACCAAACCCGGTGGAACAATATGCTTCACTGTGAATGAAGGCGTTTGGGATGCGTCAGGTTTTCCCGATGCAATTGAGACTTTGACTTCAAGCAACACATGGATTCTGCTCGAAAAATCCAAACAAGAATATATGGTCAACGAAGGCGTTCAAGCATGGTACATCGCAGCCCGAAAATGTTGATCAGCTGTGCCCCATAACAGCACGGGGTTTGTAAGGTGCTTCAAGACGTTTAATCTGGCTAGCACTCAATTTCACATCAAGCGATGAGATTGCCTCTTCCAATTGGTGCAGTTTGGTCGAGCCCACAATGGGCGACGTCACATAGTCTTTTGAAAAGACCCAAGCATAAGCAACCTGCGCAGGACGCACTCCAATTTCAGCAGCAATTTTTTGCACACGGTCCAAAATTGCGTAGTCCTGTTTATTTCCAAATAACCCGCTCATCTTATCAGTGTTCGCGCGATTAGTCCCTTGGCCTTCAGCAGGCTTATTCCCCGCTAAAAATCCGCGCGCAATCGGACTCCATGGAACAACCGCTACACCTTCAGAATCGCAATAGGGCATCATCTCACGTTCTTCTTCGCGGTAAGCGAGATTGTAGAAGTTTTGCATCGCAACAAATGGTGTAAAACCAGCAGATATCTGCATCTCGCGCAATTTGGCAAACTGCCAAGCCCACATGGAGGAAGCCGCCGGGTAAATAACTTTCCCCTGACGAACCACGAGGTCCAGCGCTTCCAACATTTCTTCAAACGGCGTATCCGCATCAAGGCGATGAATGTAGAGTAAATCCACATGGTCCATCTGCAATCGTTTGAGCGAAGCTTCAATGGTTTCCACAATATGCTTACGAGAGAGGCCGCGTTTGTTTGGTCCTTCGCCCATTGTCAGTCCGACCTTGGTGGCCACAACAATTTCGTCCCGTTTCGCAAATTTTTTCAACATGCGTCCGGTGATTTCTTCACTGTCACCATAATTATAGTGATCAGCCGTATCGAAAAAATTTATGCCTTTTTCAACAGCCAATTTGAAGAACGGTTCAGAATTTTTCTCAGGAACAACCCAAGGATGGGTCGGCCCGCCCGGCGTTCCAAAGGACATGCATCCCAAACAAATGCGAGAAACAGTCGTGCCCGTGTTTCCAAGTTGAATATATTCCATAAGAACCGTCCAAAGTCAGGTTTAACGAATTTTAACCGTTCTGACTAACTTGCCAACATCTAAATTAAAGGCTGGCTGCGCCGCGGGCTGCTTGGTCGTATTGACCACTCAATGCGCGCAATAAACCAGCCACACGGCTAACATCGCCTTCTTCAAGACCCATCGCTTGTACGGACGAAATCAAAAGGCCCTCACGAACCTCTTTGTAACGTTCACAAGCTTCCACACCATTCTGGGTGACCAGAACGGTTTTCTCTTTGCCGCGCTTACCTGTTGTGACCAAACCTAATCCCACAAGTTTTTTTATCGCGTAAGACACCAAATGTGTGTCTTCAATGTTCAGCATCACGCACAAATCACCCAACGTTTTTTCACGGTCGCGATGATTGCTGGAATGTAAAATTTGAACCTCAAGCTGAGTTAAGCCAGACAATCCCGCAGCATCCATGCACCGCACGGTCCAACGGCTAAAAGCATTGTTCGTCACGATGAGCGCATATTCCATTTCAGACATGGCAGGCATCCCTCCGCTTGCCAATTGTGAAGAGGAAACAATGGGGCCAATTCCCGTATTTTCCAATGTTTTTTTCTCTTCCACCAAAATTTCTCCGCAGCAATTCAACTATATTATTGACAAATTATCGGTAAATTGTTGATGTTTGTCCAGCTTTATTCATCGAACGGAAAACAACATGTCAGCGAAATGGGATTTTTGGATCGACCGTGGCGGTACATTTACAGATCTTGTGGGCCGAGCGCCCGATGGTTCTCTGCATCCCTACAAGTTACTTTCCGAGAATCCGGAAGCTTATCCCGACGCAGCCATTCATGGTATTCGTCAACTGCTCAATGTTGGCAAGA
Organism: uncultured Rhizobiaceae group bacterium; assembly: GCA_938010435.1. GTDB lineage: Bacteria > Pseudomonadota > Alphaproteobacteria > Rhizobiales > Rhizobiaceae > Pseudahrensia. The sequence goes on from CALLUS010000014.1 coordinate 215,391, forward strand.
ATGAACCGATCCCATCGCAAAAAGTCGGCGCTGTAAAAATGGGCACCACCGTTGCAACCAATGCATTGTTGGAACGCAAAGGCGATCCCACTGCCCTACTCATCACCAAAGGATTCGGCGATGGTTTGCGCATTGGCTATCAGGCAAGACCCGATATTTTCGCCAAGGAAATCATCAAACCAACACAACTTTACCAATACGTTGAAGAAGTAAACGAACGTGTCCTTGCTGATGGCACCGTTGAAACCGCACCTGACCTAAAGGCTGTTGAAGAACAATTGAACACCATCAAAGAGCGTGGCATCAACGCCGTCGCAATTGCTTTAATGCATTCTTGGAAATATCCAGAACACGAACAAAAAATCGCTAAAATGGCACGTGATATGGGCTTTTCACAAGTGTCAGTCAGCTACGAAGTCTCCGCATTGGCGAAACTGGTGGGTCGTGGTGATACAACTGTTGTAGACGCCTATCTCTCCCCCATTCTGCGCCGCTATGTCGAGCAGGTTTCAAACGAACTCGGAACAGTAGGAGACGATGCACCACGATTAATGTTCATGCAGTCTTCAGGCGGCCTCACTGCTGCTGAATTGTTTCAGGGCAAAGATGCGATCCTATCCGGCCCTGCCGGTGGTGTTGTGGGAGCTGTCGAAACATCTGCTCTGGCCGGTTTTGAAAAAGTCATTGGCTTTGATATGGGCGGCACATCAACGGATGTTTCCCATTTCGACGGTGAATACGAACGCGCATTTGAAACAGAAGTTGCAGGCGTGCGTATGCGTGCCCCCATGATGCGCATTCACACGGTTGCCGCGGGTGGTGGTTCAATTCTGTTCTATGAAGCAGGGCGTTTCCGGGTTGGTCCGGAAAGCGCAGGTGCCAATCCCGGTCCCGCTTCTTATCGTCGTGGCGGGCCTTTGGCAGTGACGGACGCAAACGTTATGGTTGGCAAATTAAAAGCGGAAAACTTCCCCGCAATATTTGGTCCAGAGCAAAATGAACCTCTCGATGTAACTGTCGTTCGCGAGAAGTTCGCAGCGCTCGCTGATGAAATTGGCCAAGGCCAATCGCCGGAAGAAGTAGCAGACGGATTCTTGCGCATTGCTGTTGAAAACATGGCCAACGCAATCAAGAAAATCTCCGTGCAACGCGGCTATGATGTCACAGAATATGCGCTCACCTGTTTTGGTGGTGCGGGTGGTCAACACGCTTGTGCCGTAGCTGACAATCTCGGTATGGAAACGGTCGTCATTCATCCCTTCTCAGGCATCTTATCCGCCTATGGAATGGGGTTGGCAGACATCCGTGCAAACCGTTCCCAAGCCATAATTCAGCCCTTAGATCAAAGCGGAATCGATACATTAAGTTCATTTGAATCAAAACTTGAAGAAGCTGTGCGCGAAGAAGTTGAAGGACAAGGTGTAAGTGATTCAGAAATAAGCACATTTACTCGTGTTCATTTACGTTACGACGGCACCGACACAGCCATCGCTATAACCAGAGGGTCGATCGACGAAATGTCTGCGGCCTTTGCCGATGCCCACAAAAAGCAATTCGGATTTGTCTTTGAAAAGCCGTTGATAATAGAAGCTCTTGAATTGGAAGCGGTTGGCGGTGGAGCCAACGCTCAAGAGGTGTCTCATGAGTTAGACGAGATCGAACGGGCTCCTGTTTCAACCACCTCTGTTTTCACATCCGGATCGAGAGTAGATGCCGGAATTTACAAACGTCTTGATCTCGCGCCGGGCAATCGTATTCTCGGCCCTGCGTTGATCATTGAAGACCACCAAACCATCGTTGTTGAACCGGGTTGGGAAGCCGCCATCAACAACTTCGATCACATCATTATGACACGGGTCACTCCATTGCCGCGCGAGATCGCGATTGGAACAGGAAAAGATGGTGCGGGTGCAGACCCAATCATGCTGGAAGTCTTCAACAATCTGTTCATGTCGATTGCAGAACAGATGGGCGTGACACTTCAAAACACGGCTTACTCTGTGAACATCAAAGAGCGTTTGGATTTCTCATGTGCCGTGTTCAATGCAGAAGGCCAATTAGTCGCCAACGCCCCACACATGCCTGTGCATTTAGGGTCGATGGACCGGTCGGTAGAAACCATCATTGAGTTGAATCAAGGCAACATGAAGCCCGGCGATGTGTATGTGCTGAACGCGCCATATAATGGCGGCACGCATTTGCCCGATATCACTGTAGTCACGCCTGTCTTTAATGATGATGAAACGGCAATCATTTTCTACGTCGCTTCACGTGGACACCACGCAGATGTAGGCGGTATGGCACCCGGCTCTGCAACGCCAAAAGCCACTCACGTGGATGAAGAAGGCGTGTTAATCGATAATTTCAAACTGGTGGATGAAGGCAAGTTCCGCGAAGCGGATATGATTGAAGTTCTGACCAACCACAAATATCCGTGCCGTAACCCGGCGCAGAATATGGCTGACCTGCGAGCGCAAGTGGCAGCTAATGAAAAAGGCGTTGCCGAATTGCGCAAAATGGTCACCCATTTCGGACCAGATGTGGTCGATGCCTACATGTTGCACGTTCAGGACAACGCTGAAGAAAGCGTACGCCGTGTGATCGATCGACTAAGCGATTGCAGCTACACATATCCCACAGATACGGGTCAGCAGATCAAAGTGGCGATTACCGTTGATCGTCACAAGCGGGAGGTAACAGTTGATTTCACGGGTACATCGAAAGTTGAAAAGAACAATTTCAACGCACCACAACCTGTGACAAGGGCAGCCGTGCTTTATGTTTTCCGCATCATGGTCGAAGCCAATATCCCGATGAACGCTGGTTGTTTGAAACCCATCAACATTATTATTCCTGACGGATGTATGCTGAAACCGGAATATCCAGCTGCCGTGATTGCGGGCAACACAGAAACCAGCCAACACGTCACCAACGCATTGCTTATGGCGTTGGGCGCAATTGCGAATGCTCAGGGAACGATGAACAATTTGAGTTATGGCAATACAAAACACCAGAACTATGAGACCATTTGTTCGGGGTCACCCGCTGGCATGAACAACGATGGAGCGGGCTTCAACGGGACATCAGCTGTGCACACGCACATGACAAATACCCGTATGACGGACCCTGAAATTCTGGAAATGCGCTATCCGGTAGTCATGGAAGAGTTTTCAATCCGAAAAGGTTCAGGCGGCATAGGTAAGTTTTCGGGCGGTGATGGTACACGTCGCACAATTCGGTTCTTGGAAGACATGACCTGCGCCATTTTGGGCAGTCATCGTTACAATCCACCAAAAGGCCTCAATGGTGGCGGAGACGGCGAATGCGGAAAGACGGAAATTCGCCGGCTAACCGGTGAGTTAGAGCTTCTACACCATTGTGATCAAACAGAAGTCGTAGCGGGAGAAGCGGTCATCGTCACAACACCGACCCCGGGTGGATATGGCGAAGCGTGATCTCATTTCGCCTCATTGGGTTGTTAGATAAGGACTGATGAAAAAGCGTCCATTCTTTCAACTCCTCGCCATAACAACTGTCTCATTGTCAGCTTTTACAGGGCCTTCAAAAGCTCAAAACGAAATTGGAGGCCCTGTAGCGCACGAGTTGCAGAGCTTTCAAGCCGACAAAATTGGTGTCCCGAAGAGTCGTCCGGAAATAAAATCGCCGGCAAAAGAAGTGCCAAAGCGTCCTGTTTCCATCACCCCGAAGAAACAGAGAGATAGCAATGTGAAAGGTCAAGTGAAGAAGGCGAAAAGCCCATCTGCTTGCATAACACAATTGCAGAAAATTGCGGAAACCCGTCTTGCAGAAGCACCATCCAGCGACGACAAGCAATGTATGATCGATGATCCCGTGGAACTTGTAACCACAAAAGGCCCCTTTCCAATCACATTTGCAAACGGCCTTATCCTTAATTGCAAATTTGCTGTAGCGCTTGCCGATTTCACAAAAAACACGCTGCAACCTTTGGCCCGTCATCACTTGGAAACAACAGTGAAACAATTAGGTTCAGGACAAGGGTTTGTCTGTCGCAGAAGAAACAATGCAAAGACGGGCAAGCTTTCAGAACACGCTTTCGGGAATGCCATCGACCTCACCGCATTTGTTCTGAAAGGCAAACCGCCCCTCAACGTTCGAACTGAACAACAGATGAAACCCAACGAAGCTAGGTTCCAACGCGCATTGAGAAAAGCCGCTTGCGGGACTTTCACCACTGTTCTCGGGCCGGGCTCCAATGAAGCCCACGCCACACATTTACACTTTGATCTAGGACGATCTGGAAAGAAAAATCCCTATCGCATTTGTGAATGATTAGCGGCGTCGCCGGAGACATAGCCAAGGGCTTTGTCTTTCAATTCCACAAATTTGTCTGAAGCTCCGGCCAGCTTGGCACGCCATTCCGGATTTGGCTCCTGTCCTTCAATCTTCATGAAGTAAACACTCATCAAGGCCGCGATGGCGAAAGGTTCCAGCAACGCACCTTTCAGCGCCCAAGCAAAAACAAGTGCAAGTACAAATGACCACCCGCCCAATTGGTCGGGATAAAGATAGAGAATTGCTCCTGCGGGCGCCAGCGTGACCAAGAACACCACGAATGACAGAATCCACAAGAAAATCGACAGCCAAATCGCGTTTTTGATCATCGACTTGGCATTTTGTGCATACAAAACCAGTCCGTCCTGTGCGCTTTCGTAAGGGTTCTGACTATCGATACGCATATTGTAGCCAAGAATGACCTCATCCACATAGGTCAATGACATTCTGATAACCGAGTTCACGAAACCAAGAAGTCCTTGCACTCCGGGAATTGGCAAAAACATACCCACACCACCGATCAAACCGGTGATCACGCGAATGATACCTTTGAGCAATTGGTCAATGCCAAACAGCACGTTGGATTCAGCAAACCGTGCAGTCACGATCTCTTTTGCATAGGTAATTTGATTTTGGCCAGACGGAATCTCCTGCCCGTCAATCAAACGAACCATCACTGCGATATGCCCCGCTTTGACAATGTAGAGTATGTATTCACGTATCCAATAAACGGCGATCGACACTGCCCCGAAGCCAAACAAACCACCCCATAAAGCCCCACCTGTAGCGCCATCCGTATCACTAAAGACATTGCCCAGACCAAAGCCAACACCAGCGCCCACACCTGTCGCTGCGATATAGGCAATTGTGATACAGAAGAAGACAACCACCCTTAAAATGATAAACGGCATAGTCTTGAACATGATGCTCAACGTTTTCGAAATACTAAAGTCCCACATAGCGGCTCTCCTGATGCAACATATCGTTACCTTCAATAACGCGACCTTCATCCAAAGGTCTGTGTGAATTTACACAAACGTAGAACTGGGCTTTCAGCCAATCCTCTCTTTACACTTTTTTACACGCCAGACGAACACAGGAAACGAGGAGCCAATAGATTGTAATCATAGCAAGACAAAACGTCTTGTCCTTCACCTCCTCCCGGTGATGGCTTTTTTGAGAAAAGGAATTGATCATGTCTGCTAATCTCCCCCCTAAGAAATCATTCTTCCGTACAGATAAAGGCAGAGTAACTGCTGTTGTCATAGGCACCAGCATATTGATCGGCGCATCATTCGGCGTTCAGGCCGTTGCTGAAAGCAAACCGTTTCAACACGCCAAACTATACATGAGTGGACAATCTGCTGAAGGTTCAAACTCTTTCTTTCACAAAGCAAGTTGGAGTGGTCATGAAGGTCGTAAACATCGCAAACGTGGTGGTTGGTCGAAACTGACCGACGAACAAATCGAAAAACGCGTTGATCGTTTTGTCAAACATGTGGCCATCGAGATTGAAGCTACAGAAGAACAAACCACAAAGATAACCACTTTGCTGACTTCGGTTGCCAAAAACATGCGCCCCGTTCGCTTGGAATTTAAAGAGGCTGGTGAACAGATGAAAATTCTGCTGACAGCAGAGACAGTAGACCGTACAGCAATGGAAAAAGTTCGTGCTGAACGTGTTGCAAAAGTCGATAGCCTGTCGAAGGAACTGATGACAGCAATGGCCGATGCAGCTGAAGTATTAACCGTGGAGCAACGAAAAGTATTGGCTGAGCGGGTTGAACAGTTCCGTTCAATGCGTCGTCACTGGCGCCGCGGATAATCCTTCTATAATACTGTGAAAAAGAGCAGAAAGTGAAGCAAATGACCGACTACATTCTGCTCATAGAAGATGACAACCGCCTCGCCGAGATGGTCAAAGACTATCTCGGTGAGAATGGCTTCGACGTTACGATTGCCGCAAATGGCACTGACGGTTTAGCCAAACAAAAATCCCACGGCTTTGACGCCGTAGTTCTCGATCTCATGTTGCCAGACATGGACGGATTGGAAGTCTGTCGTGTGTTGCGCGCCAATGACACCGTTCCAATTTTAATGCTAACAGCCAAAGGTGATCCGATGGACCGAATTGTCGGTCTTGAATTAGGTGCCGACGATTATCTCCCAAAACCATTTGAACCACGCGAATTGCTTGCCAGATTGCGCGCCATTTTACGGCGCGGGAAAATGGAAACACCTAGTGAGAAAATCAAATTTGGTGCCCTTGAAGTTGACCCCAATGCAATGACAGCATCCATGGGCGGCAAAGAATGCGATCTCACGGCCCATCAATTCAATTTACTCCACATCATGGCGAAGTCAGCCGGACGTGTTTTAAGCCGGGACATGCTGATGGATCAATTGAAGGGCACTGAACTGGAAGCATTTGACCGGTCCATCGACGTACACATATCGCGAATTCGATCCGAGATTGAAGACGATCCTAAAAATCCAAAACGCATCATTACGGTTCGAGGCGCAGGCTATGTTTTTGCCCGCGTGCAGGATTAAATCATGATTAGAAAACGCCTCCATCGACAAATCTATTTTGCAGTCTTTCTCTGCCTCGTTTTGATGGTGATGTTTTCCGCTATTTTGTTTTCCGTTGTCGGCGAACGTGGCCCGAACAACAATTACCGCAATGTTTTTAAGGTTGTCACCAGCCTCACAAAATATGCGATGCCGTCCTCCGCTTTGCCACTGACCGAGCAGGCAAAATCGATTGAAAAACTGGGCGCAGAATTAAACATCGCCATTGCTCTGTTCACGGCGCAAGGAGACGTCATCGGTTCCTACGAGTTTAAAGGTCGAACGCCCGATTTTGAACGACTTAGACGAAAAATTCGAGACGAAGATGAGGACGATGACGAAAGCGGCTGGCTTCGCAACAACCGTGGTGGTTATTCGCTTTTACTCGATGATGGCAGATGGTTTGTAGCGAGACCAAAAGGGTTCCCGAGTCGCCCGCCATTATACGGTATCTTGTTATGGCTTGCATTGATTACAGCTGCGATAGGTTTGGGTGCATGGCCATTCGTGAAAAGATTGACGGGAAGACTCGCACGTCTTCAAACCGGTGTTGAACAAATGGGGGCTGGCGATTTGAGTGTTCGCGTTCCTGTTGAAGGCAAAGACGAAGTGGCTTCATTGGCGAACAGTTTCAATAACGCTGCTTCGACAATTGAGCGTTTGGTCAATTCAAACCGTCAACTTCTGGCAAACGCATCCCATGAATTACGCACGCCTTTGGCGCGGGTACGATTGGGTGTGGAAATGATGAAGGATGGCGGAACACCTGCCCGGCGTGCCGCGTTGGAACGTGACATTGCAGAATTGGATTCCCTGATTGATGAAATTCTCATAATGAGTCGTTTGGACACAGGTACGAAACCCGCCATGAATGAGGAAATTGATCTCCTCGCGTTGGCAGCAGAGGAATGCGCACGATTTGAAACATGCATTTTGAATGGCGAGAATGCTGGTGTAATGGGCAGCGAAAAACTATTGCGTCGTCTCATTCGTAATTTGGTGGGCAATGCCCATAAACATGGACGGCCACCGATTGATATGCAGATCAGAACACAAAACAAACAAGCCATAATCACCGTTCATGATGCTGGAGAAGGAATTCCCAAAGACCTGCGCGAACAAATGTTCCAACCATTCCATCGCGCACCGGGAAAGCAAAATGTCGATGGGTATGGCCTGGGACTCGCATTGGTCCGTCAAATTACAGAAGCTCATGATGGGCACGTGGAAATTACCGATGAACACGACCGAAAATGCATCTTCAAAGTGACACTGCCGCTTATCGTTTAATCCGAAGCAACGACTATTTTCATCCACTGTTCGTCGATCGCAAGCAATGCTTGTTTGTTCAGTGGGCGCGCATCGTTCCAATAGTCCCCGCCCGGGAAATATTGACCGGCCTTCTGCTCCATTGCCAACGCCTTATCAATCTCTTCATCAATCAATACCGGCAAGTCAGCGGTTGGTTCCAATGCGGCATCTGCACGTGCAAAGGTCAATCGACTAAGAGGTCTTTCAGAAAGGTTCAAACAAGTGCAACCGTGACGTTTCGCAAACGCCATCAAACGATTGGATTTAGCCTCTAAAATTTGAAGCGTGGGGTCGTCCCGCAAAGGATCTGCAGTTCCCTTTCCATAGAAATGATTCTGGCCAGCATCATCATAAATCATGTCGCACCCAATGAACGCCATCTGATCTGGCTTGAATGTTTCCAATGCCCAATAGGCTGCGGTAAACGCCATGGTTGCGCCCGCATATACAATCCCCCCTAAGGCGTTGTTCGCCGGAACATATTCGGCAGAAGTCACAAGTGATTGAAATTGAGCAGGCTCTGATCTTTTGTCTTCGGCCAAGTCATCTGGATATATGCTGTGAGTCCAGTCAGGTCGAATTTGCCATGCATTGTTGATTGCAACGATGGTATGAAACAACGTGCTGTCGAGTTTTTTGGCGCGTACAGCATCAGGTGCGCTGCCAATCAAGAGAATCGTTTTCGGTAAAGTCATGAACGGCTCAATATGGTTTCTGCAATGGCCGTTCCACTGTCAAAAGCGGCTTCGACACGCGCGCCTAAACACCAGTCACCGCCCACAAATAATGAATGATTTTCATTCACCAAAAAGGGTTTCCCCAACGGCTCAGAGGTCTGAGCATAGCGCCATCTGTGAGCATCCGCATACCCGACCTTTGGCAAAGGAATCTCCATTTCTGACGCGAACATGGTCAACAAATCAGCAGCAATGTCTTCTTTGTTCCGCTCCAAATTGGTTAATGTCCATTGAGAGGAAGCATGCACAATCCAACAATCTTTAGATATATCTCGACCCGGCTTTGACGAATTGCGCGCAATCCATCCAATATCCTTGTTGACGTGTCGCCACGTGTCAAAACCACACTCAAATTTTTCATCAAACCCAAACAAACCGGCCCAGCATGGCAGAAGCGAAACCTTTGAGCATTGCCTCAAAAAATCAACCTGCTTTTCCAACAATCCGCGCACCTGTTCCACTGGTACTGTTGAAATCACAACATCAAACTCTTCAATATCTTGCGAACCATGCAATTGTATTTCGCAACCTGCCGAAGTTTCTCTGACAGTTTCGACACGTGTTCGAAATCTGATGTCCATACCTTCAGCCAGCTCCACCAAAAGTTCATTCATGGCTCCATTGCCAACCATCATAGGCTTTGCAGGATTGACCGGATCAGATTTGGCTTTGGCTTGCCATGGTTTCGCGTAACCTTGACATTCAAGCTCAGCAACAAATTCTGCAAACGCATTGCCCTTTGCACGAAAGAACTGTGCTCCGTGATCAAATGCAAATCCATTCTCTATCAAACGCGTTGACATGCGTCCGCCGGTGCGCCCGCTTTTTTCGAAAACAATAGGTTCAAAGCCTGCGCTTCGCAGTCTGTGAGCACAAGACAATCCAGTCATACCGGCACCAAGAATTGCAATTTTGCGAGAAGAACTCATTTAGGTGCTATCCGTTTTCAGTCAGTAACTGTCACTTAGCACACCAGATAAATCAACGGCAGATAGAACCCGTCAATTATCCCAATGGGACAAAGTCAAATTGTCTCATATATCGGGTGGTCACCACGTGATTTTCCCTGCACTGTCCGGTTTCACAATATCAATTCAGCCGTAGAACCCAGCCATGACAATGCAGACAAAAGACTGGGCAGCGCTTGGACTGCTGTCTTTGATATGGGGTGCCACGTTTCTATTTGGCCGCATCGCCATTGCGGAACTCCCTCCACTCACTTTGACACTTGCTCGCGTGGCTATAGCAGCTATCGTTTTGAACATTGCATTGATCTTTGTCAGCGACATGTTCCAACATTCCAAATCTATGTGGCTGAACTTCGCGGTGATGGGCATCTTGAACAACATCATCCCTTTCGGATTGATTTTTTACGGGCAGCAAGAAATTGGAGCTGGATTAGCATCAATCATCAACGCAATGACGCCTATATGGACCTTGATCATCGCACATCAGACGACAAGCGATGAAAAAATGTCAGGTCAAAAAACTTTGGGTATAGTCTTCGGCTTTCTCGGCGTCGGTGTGTTAATTGGCTTGGATGCATTTAATGGATTAGGTGGAACCGTCACAGCGCAGATAGCAATTTTGGGTGCAACGATTTCTTATGGTTTTGCAGCCGTTTTTGGACGCAGGTTTGCAAATGTACCACCAATACAAACAGCCCGTGGCCAATTAACAATGTCATCACTCATATTGCTACCACTCGCTTTGTTCATTGACCAACCGTGGCTTTTACCAATTCCGTCCACACCAACAATTCTGTCCGTCCTCATCTTAGCGGTCGTCTGCACCGCATTTGCTTACATTCTCTATTTCAACATTTTAAAGAGCGCGGGTGCCGTAAACGCTGCACTGGTTACATTTTTAATTCCCCCGTCAGCAATTGTATTGGGTATTGTATTTCTCGGTGAAACATTAGCTATGCGCGAGATTATGGGAATTGCCTTAATCATGACCGGATTGATTATTATCGACGGTCGTTTATTGAAAAGGCCGTAGAACATATCCATTTCGCCGAAAGAGCATTTTGTCCATTCAGTTCACAACACCTCCAGAATTGTATCGAAAAGAAACCGCAGACCTGTCGAGTTTTTGGTATCTTTGGGCACCGGTATTGACCGCCATTGCCATTCTTTGCACAGCTTGGATAAACCGACCATTTTATAACAAATGGATGGGCTCTGAACAAACTGGTTTGCTAGAATTTGTGCATTTCTTTCTGCCCGCCATCACCGCATTAATCGCCATTAAATGTCTTTTTCATCCCTACGTTCGGAAAAATGGCTTTTTAGTTTTCTGGTTTTCCACCATGGCTGTTGGCGGAATTTATCTGGGTGGAGAAGAGGCAAGCTGGGGTCAACACTATGCAGGTTGGACCACACCGGATTTTTGGTTGAGTGTAAATGATCAGCAAGAAACCAACCTTCACAACACGAGCTTTCTACTGGATCAATATCCACGAGCATTGCTGAAAATTGGCATTGCAATCGGCGCATTGATTATTCCTTGGATGTTACTCAACCGTCCAAATAAAGTGCCGCGGCAATTCGATTTTATCTATCCACCACTGGCCATGGCACCGCTTGCACTCTTGGTTTTAGCAACCGAGGTTTACAACAAGCTTCAAGGCGAAGTTTCTTGGACTATTATTAAACTTGTCCGGGGAGGAGAATTCCAAGAAACATTCATATCTTGGTGCCTCGTTTATTATGCTTTCAGCCTTTTGTGGCGACTCAAAAAAATTGAAAAAACACAAGTCCGATGAGCTTATATGCCCCAATATCAGCCCTAACGACCGCTCGGGAAGTTGAGTCTGGTCGTTTAACAGCGCAGGATGCTCTCAACCACTCTCATTTGCGCATTGCTCAGCACGATCAATATCTCAAAGTATTTGCCCAAGAGTTGCCAAAATGGGCAGTTCTTGAGGGCCATCTTTCAGGCATTTCTATTGGTATTAAAGATGTGTTCGACACATACGATATGCCAACGGCGTATGGGTCCCCCATTTATAATAATCACCAACCAGCGACAGATTCAGCACTTGTCACCATGTTACGCAATTGCGGTGCAACCATTGCAGGCAAAACCGTTACGACCGAATTTGCTTGGTTCTCGCCCGGCAAAACACGCAACCCGCACAATCTCAAACATACACCGGGTGGATCGTCTTCCGGGTCTGCTGCCGGCGTGGCCGCAGGTTTTTTTCCCGCAGCCATTGGCACACAAACAGGTGGTTCAATCATTCGTCCGGCTGCATTCTGCGGGGTATCCGGGTACAAACCCAGCTTTCGGTTATTTCCAACACTTGGCCTAAAACATTTTTCTTGGTCTCTCGATACGATTGGGTTTTTTGCGGCCCGAGCAGAAGACAATGCATTCATCGCAGCCACATGTTCAAATCGTGACTTGATGATAAATCATACGGACAAATCTGCTCCAAAAATTGGCATCTACAAGAGTTCGATTGATCATATCATGTCGCCAGCGATGGAACATTCAATCGAGCAATTAGCAGCTCGCGCCGAAAAATCTGGAGCTGTAGTGGTGGATGTGAATGCGCCTGCACCGGTCGAAGAGGCTCGGTCGGCACATGCAGTTATTCAAGATTTTGAAGCAGTCTTGGCATTAGCGGACGAACGTTGCAGGTTCTCAGGTCAGTTTTCAGAAAAGCTGGCTCTCTATTTGGCAGAAGGCCAAGAGATTACACCTGCACAATATGACGAAGCCAGGCGCACCGCAAATCACGCAAGGAAGGCAAGTCGTCAACTGTTTGATGATTGCGATGTTCTGTTATTGCCTTCAGCTCCCGGCAGCGCGCCGGAAACACTGCAATCAACTGGCGATTCTATTTTCAATCGCATGTGGACTTTACTGGGCATGCCTTGTGTAAATATTGTGTCCGGTTTCGACAATAATGGCCTACCTTTGGGCGTACAAATTATTGCGCCATTTGGACAAGACAAAAAAGCTCTTCAAGCGGCCCACTGGTTAGAATGCAATTCTGAATAGTCTTAGTTAATCTATCGGGTTGAAACCTTCATCATCAGCATGCGAACCGAGCCACAATGCAACCGTTAACGCGCCATCCAAACTTGCATCTGGCGCAAGCATGCTTTGTTCTTCCAGTTGAAAGCCTGCCAGCGAAAACCAACGCTCGATCTGCTCTGTAGCAATACCAAGCCGCCGATGAGTGTGTTCTTCTCGCAAAAACTCAAATTCATGGGGTGCAAAATCTACGATCAATATTTTACCGTTTTGAGAAAGAGCACGTTTGGCCTGCCGCAATGCCAACGCAGGGTCTTCTAAGAAGTGAATAACTTGGTGCAATACGATAAGATCATAACGTGCCGAAGGCTCAAGTTTGTAGACATCCCCAAATCGCACTTGCATATAGTCATATTGCCCCCGTGCTAAGGCCGCACGCGCAACTGCCAACATATCGTGGCTCGTGTCTATGCCCAAACCTCGTGCAACGTGAGGGGCAAATAATTCTAGAATGCGGCCTGTTCCTGTTCCCAAATCCAAAACTGTTTCTGGATTGGAACGCAGACCAAAAGAAAGCATCTCCGTTTCAACATCGCTTTCAGCCACATGGAGCGAACGAATCTTATTCCATTGTTCAGCGTTGGCAGCAAAGTAATCGGCGGCACGGCGTCCACGTTGCTCCCGCACTGCATCGAGTTTTTCACGGTCAACTGCCAATACAGGGTCTTCAAAATCCAACCCTTTCAACACAGTATTCAAGAATACACGTTGGGGTCCACTGTCCACATTTCGAAAATAAGCCCATGCCCCCTCTTGAAACCTTTCGGTCAAACCCGCTTCAACAAGCAATTTCAGGTGGCGGGAAATGCGAGGCTGGCTTTGATCCAATATGCTCATCAGCTCACTGACGGTAAGGTCCACACGGTCCATCAAAGCTAACAGCCGAAGCCGAGTTTGTTCCCCCGCAGCCCGAAGCCAAGCGACAGAATCATCCAGCTTATTCGCAGGTGTTTCAGTCAAACCAGTTGTAACCTTAAGCATTTTAACAACAGACATGACTGTGTTACATGGCGCAACGGGATGTGCAATTGTCAAAAATTACTTCAGATCGAGACGCCTATGGTGAAAACCAATACGAAACGCCAACAAGCGCAACTGAAAGCTTTGCGCTCATTTATTCCAAAAGCAAACTATGCTGATTTTTCTGCAATCGTTCTGGCCATGCGCGCCAAACACATGAGAGAATTGACAGCTGTAAACGCGGCCTTTCTGGCAACGGTCGCGCACATCCGCCATGAACACACAGATTACGATTTGCTGCGCAATGAGGGATATGATCATGATTCAGCACGTTTTTTCGTGGCTGATAATATCAATGAAATACTTGAGGAATGGGGTGCGCCCAGAGGTCTCGACAATGATCCCGGCACCCCCAATTAGGTTGTTGTTCTAGGTATTTTCAATAAGCCCCATCCAGCCAATAACAATCCCACTGCACTCGCAACAGTTCGAAGCTGGTTCCAAAATTACCATTTTACCGAATACGTTGACCATATTTCTTGCGCGGCATCTATATTCTTCGACAAATCAACGCTCTCTAAGGCTGTGTTCATGGGCACATTGACCATTACAGTCGGTAAGAAAACTCCTAATATATAGATTATCGCTGCACCTAGAAACGCAAACCCAACAGTCCATGAACGCAAAAATAGAGCCAAGAAACCGGTCAAACCAAGAACAATGGGAGTGAGAAAGAAGGTTGGGAAAAACACCGCGTTTCGAACAGAAATATTCATGGCATTCATTGCTCTTATCGCCGCGTCAGGTGGTAAGTTGTCCAGTCCCCACATCGTGCTGCACACCCACGCGTAGAAAAATCCGGCAATCAAACCGTTGAATAAAATCGCGAGCAATGCGCTAATTCTCAAAACGGCCATAACAATATTCCCCATCTGCTGTTGAAGATAGCTTAGCCGATGAACATTGCTTGAAAGCGTCTGGTTTGTTGCGCTTGAGTTAAGTTACCTGATAAATCCACTGGGGCATTATTCGGGCTTCGAAACCTTCTCCAACAGAAATTTTACCGGGTCTTTCCACCCAACCAACGAGGCCACGAAGATGTTTGGCTTGCTTTGGAAACTCCATTTCGATGTCATCACGTCCCTCAAACTGAGAAGCTATCGCGCGGCCTGAAACACGGCATGGACCGTTATCTCCATCAACTTTGATTGTCACGCCATTGTCAAAAAACAAGAGCGTGCGCGGTGGTAGCATTGTCAGATTATCAATCCCCTCAAGCAGCAAGTTCCCGCCAATCCATTCAGGTTTTAACTCTGGAATATCAAGACGACCAGCAACGGCACGCAATTCATCTGGTGCTAGAATAGACACTTGACGTTCGTTTCGCATTTCTGTTCCACGCTTGTACCAAGGTTCACGTCCACCAGATTTTCGCGTTGGACCTGCGTGGAAATCACCAGGAACACCGTCAAAGGTTAGTGGCAATTCATCAATAGCCGCAGTTTGAAAGTTGCGACCCTCTGCTTTGAAGAGACCAGCCACATGTCCACGTATTTTTTGCGCTGGAACGATTTCAATTTCTTCACGATGGCTGGCAAATGGATCAACGGACATTTGAAAATCTACTTTCAATCAATGATTACGGAACGACAAAACCGGCATCCAAAATCTGCAGCATCATCAAATTGACAATGTTTTGAAACCCAATGGCTGAAAATACGTTTAGATTAAAGACATGATTCAAACTCGGCGGAATATTAGATGAAGTATTTGACCTTATCGACCATAATTTTTGCAACATTTGTCACAGGTCAAAATGCTGCAAATGCCGAAACGTTTGATATTCAAGGAACCGGAGGGTCAAACATCACTGCCTCAGAAATTGCGGCATTCGACTCCCCATGGGCCATGACGTTCATCGACAAGGAACGCATGTTGGTCACCACCAAGCCTGGCAAAATGTGGTTGGTGGGAACTGATAACGAAAAGGTCGAGGTGGGTAGCGTTCCAAAAGCTGTGGTTGGTGGACAAGGTGGTTTAGGCGATATTGTCCCTCATCCACAATTTGCAGAAAATCAGATCGTCTATCTTTCTTACGTAGACTCAAACGACAATGGCGCAACACGAGGCTCGGTTGTTGTGCGCGCAAAGTTAGACACATCATCGGCACCTAAACTCACGAATATCGAGAAGGTGTGGACGCAACTTCCCAAGACTTCAGGACGTGGCCATTTCTCTCATAAAATTACGTTTGGTCCAAAAGGCTCCTCCCAAGAGGGCAAATTGTTCATCACGTCTGGCGACCGCCAACAACAAACACCGGCTCAAGATTGGGACAAAGCACTTGGCAAAATCATCCGACTGAATGACGATGGTTCAGTGCCCATCGACAATCCCTACCAAGACAAGGGAGAACTAGCGAAATCGTTCTGGTCCGTTGGGCACCGAAATTTACTCGGTATTTCATTTGATGTTGAAGGAACACTTTGGGCACATGAGATGGGACCTAAACACGGTGATGAACTCAACTTGATCAAACCGGGCAAAAACTACGGTTGGCCGGTCGTATCCAATGGCAACAACTATAGCGGCAAAGTTATACCGAACCATGACACGCGGCCGGAATTTGAAGCCCCTAAAGCCTACTGGGTGCCATCCATAGCCCCGTCTGGTTTGGTCATTTACACCGGAAATATGTTTCCTAAATTCGAAGGCAACGCATTGATTGGCGGCCTCGTCAGCCGTGCACTTGTGCGTGTGGAAATAGACGGCAACACGGCTAAAGAAGTTGAACGCTTTGAATGGGGAAAGCGTATCAGAGAAGTTGAGCAGGCTCCTGATGGATCTTTATACGTTTTGGAAGACAGAGAAGGTGGGCGTCTGTTACGTTTGGCAAAATAATAAA
The DNA here is from genome assembly GCA_938010435.1 of uncultured Rhizobiaceae group bacterium. Lineage (GTDB taxonomy): Bacteria > Pseudomonadota > Alphaproteobacteria > Rhizobiales > Rhizobiaceae > Pseudahrensia. Next base: position 232,236 of record CALLUS010000014.1, read on the forward strand.
GCTGGGATATTGAATAATGTTGCGTTGGGGAATTCTATCGACTGCCAAGATCGGAATTGAACACGTCATTCCGGCGGTTTTAAGCTCAAACAACAGTGTTATCACTGCAATCGCCAGCCGAGACCTGTCTCGGGCACAGAATGTCACAAAACAATTTGCTGTCCCGACAGCCTTTGGCTCTTATGAAGAATTGCTTGAGAGCGACCTCGTTGATGCGATCTATATTCCGCTTGTTACCAGCCAACACGTGGAATGGTCTATCAAAGCGGCCAATTCCGGAAAGCATGTCTTGTGCGAAAAACCAATCGCTCTGGCAGCAAAAGAAATTGATGCGATTGTTGAGGCACGAGACAGAAACAACGTTCTCGTTTCAGAAGCGTTTATGGTCACCTACCACTCCCAATGGCACAAAGTACGTTCGCTCATATCAGAGGGTGCTATAGGCACTCTGAAACATGTTCAGGGAGCGTTCACATATTTCAATCAAGACGCAGATAACATGCGCAACAAGCCTGAACTTGGTGGTGGCGCCTTACCCGATATCGGCGTTTACCCGACTGTCACCACCCGCTTTGCAACGGGTGTTGAACCGATCAGAGTATCAGCCACTGTGGAGCGGGATGCAAACTTTGGCACGGACACTTATGCCAGTTGCCGTGCGGATTTCGGCTCGTTTGAAATGAGTATGTATGTCTCAACCCAAATGGCTTTGCGTCAGGAAATGGCATTTCATGGCGACAAAGGCTGGATTGAGATGGCAGCACCGTTCAACGCTGGCCTGTATGATGCTGATGTAGTGACACTTCATAACGGCGATCACGGCGAAACACAGAGTTTTCGCTTTGCAGGAGTAAATCAATACCAATTGCAAATCGAAGCGTTTGCCCGTGCTGTTCGATCCGGAGACAACAGCGAAATGTTTTCACTTGAAGACTCAATCAAAAATCAAAAGCTGATAGACGCAATTTACGCTGCAGGAAAAAGCGGCAATTGGGAGGCCGTCTAGCGGTCTCCCAATTCATCTTAGAGCTAATGACCGCCACCAAAGATTGCTGTCTTTACTGAGTAATCGACCGCAATTTGATAATCAGGATCATCGTCTGAATCAACCATAATTTGCCCGGCTTTGTTGAGCAGGTCGTGACAATCACGAGACAAGTGGCGCAACTGCACTTCTTTGCCTTCGTTTTCATATTTAGTCGCCACGGCTTCAATCGCCTGAAGCGCAGACTGGTCCACCACGCGACTGTTGATAAAGTCGATAATCACCAAAGACGGGTCCTCTTTCGGGGAGAAAATCTCGCCAAATCCTTCCGCAGAACCAAAGAACAGCGGTCCTTCTATACGATAAACTTTAGCGCCTTCTGTGGACGTATGTGAAACCGCATGAATGCGCGTTGCATTGTTCCATGCGTAGGCCAGTGCAGAAACAATAACACCCACAACCACGGCAATCGCCAAATCGCTCATGACCGTGACAACGGTCACCAGCAAAATCACCAACGCGTCGGTCAATGGAATACGGCGCAAAATGGTGAGACTTTGCCAAGCAAATGTCCCTATCACCACCATGAACATCACACCAACCAGCGCGGCGAGCGGAATTTGTTCTATCAAACCTGATGCGACGAGGATGAAGGCCAGCAAAAACAGAGAAGCAGCAATGCCAGAAAGACGTGTGCGACCACCAGACTTCACATTGATCATGGACTGGCCAATCATAGCACAGCCGCCCATACCGCCGAAAAAGCCCGTGATTGTATTGGCAGCGCCCTGCGCCAAACATTCCTGCGAAGCACCGCCACGCTTGCCGGTGATTTCACCAACCAAGTTAAGCGTCAGCAAGCTTTCGATCAGGCCGATGGCAGCAAGAATAAGTGCATAAGGAAAAATGATCTTCAGCATTTCCAAGTCAAACGGAACGCTTGGAATATGAAAGGCTGGCAGCCCGCCTTTTATGGAAGCCAAGTCGCCGACGCGCGGCACATCAATGTTAAAAAGGATCACCAAACCAGCCACAATGCCGATGCCAGCAAGCGGCGCTGGCACAAGATTTGTGATTTTCGGGAAACCCCAGATAATCACCATGGTCAAAACAACCAGACCCAGCATCAAAACCAACGGCCAGCCGGTCATCCATGTTTGCGTGCCATCTGCGCCAGCAATCTTAAACTGGGTCAACTGCGCCATAAAAATCACGATGGCTAAGCCGTTCACGAAACCCAGCATGACAGGATGAGGAACAAGACGGATGAACTTCCCAAGCCTGAATATACCCGCAAGAATTTGTAATATTCCCATCAACACAACAGTGGCAAACAGATATTCAACACCATGGGTGGAAACGAGCGACACCATGACAACAGCAAGCGCACCAGTTGCACCAGAAATCATACCAGGGCGACCACCAAACACAGCAGTGATAAGTCCTACGATAAACGCTGCATACAATCCAACAAGAGGATGAACCCCTGCTACAAATGCAAACGCAACGGCTTCCGGCACCAAAGCCAAAGCCACAGTGAGACCGGAAAGAACTTCTGTTTTCACGCTGCTCACGCTCAAGAAATTCTCGATCGTTCTCTGACGTCCAGAGATTGTAAAGCGTTCTGCAAACGCGGCGAGTGTGGCTCTCATAGGAGTGTCCAATTAGATGTTTTGGTGAATGACTGCTCACAAGGCAACTGGTCACAACACCGAATAAAATGCGTTCCGCCCGATGAAACTCACCGAGCGAAATTGAATCAACTCGACAGCTTAGCGGCCTAACGGCTTGAAATGAATCCGTTTTGGCGTAAGCGCATTATCGCCAAGACGGCGAATTTTATCTTTCTCGTAATCTTCAAAGTTGCCTTCGAACCATTCCACATGGCTGTCACCTTCGAATGCCAACATGTGCGTTGCCAAACGGTCGAGGAACATGCGGTCGTGCGAAATGATGACAGCGCAGCCGCCAAACTCTTCCAACGCATCTTCCAGCGCTGACAAGGTTTCAGTGTCGAGGTCATTGGTCGGTTCATCGAGTAGAAGCACGTTGGCGCCGGACTTCAACATCTTTGCCAAGTGAACGCGATTGCGTTGACCACCGGAAAGCGTGCCCACTTTTTGCTGTTGATCACCTTTGCGGAAATTGAACGATCCCACATAAGCGCGACTGTTCACTTCGTGTTTGCCAAGTTTAATCACTTCGGCTCCGCCAGATATTTCTTCCCAAACGGTTTTCTCAGGATCGAGTGAATCGCGAGACTGATCCACATAGCCAAGCTTCACCGTTTCACCGATACGCATTGTACCGCTATCAGGCTTCTCGGATTCTGTAATCATTTTAAAGAGTGTGGATTTACCAGCGCCGTTGGGACCGATAATGCCCACGATGCCGCCAGCGGGCAGTTTGAAAGAAAGGTTTTCGATCAACTGTCTATCACCGAAACCTTTGCCTACATTTTCAGCCTCAATAACAACCTGGCCCAAACGTTCAGCCACAGGAATAACGATTTGTGTATCTGTCGGTTTGCGCTGATCTGCTGCTTCCACCAATTCATTATATTTGTTGATACGTGATTTGGATTTAGCCTGACGTGCTTTAGGTGACGTACCCATCCATTCACGCTCACGATCCAACTGGCGCATACGGCTGTCTTGCTCGCGACCTTCTTGCATCATCCGTTTCTTTTTCTTTTCCAAATAGGCAGAATAATTGCCTTCGTATGGAATGCCTTGGCCACGGTCGAGTTCAAGAATCCAGCCGGTGACATTGTCAAGGAAGTAACGGTCGTGGGTTACGATCATCACAGCGCCTTTGAAGTCGCGCAGATGTTTTTCAAGCCATGACACGGTTTCCGCGTCCAAATGGTTGGTCGGTTCGTCAAGCAAAAGAAGGTCCGGTTCAGAAAGCAACAGGCGACAAAGCGCAACGCGGCGGGCTTCCCCGCCGGACAATGGCTTCACATCTGCTTCTGGTGGCGGGCAACGCAACGCATCCATCGCCATTTCAACCTTGGCGTCCAAATCCCAAAGGCCTTCCGCATCAATCTGATCTTGAAGCTTTGCACCTTCGTCCGCGGTTTCATCGGAATAGTTCATCATGAGTTCGTTATAACGGTCGATGATATCGGTTTTTTCTTTCAAACCGACCATGATGTTTTCTTTGACGTTCTTATCTGGGTCAAGTTGCGGCTCTTGTTCCAAATAACCAACCTTGGCCCCGTCAGCGACCCAAGCCTCACCTGTCCATTCTTTGTCGATCCCGGCCATGATTTTCAGCAAAGTCGATTTACCTGCGCCATTGGGGCCAAGCACACCAATTTTTGCATCCGGATAGAACGACAAATGCACATTATCGAGCACTTTTTTGCCACCGGTATAGAGCTTGGTCAGGCCCTGCATGTGATAGATAAATTGGCGTGCCATGGGGAATTTCTCCGCGTATCTGAGAGACGGCGATCAGAGTCGCAAACTGTCTGGAATTTATTGTGTCTCATGTAGCTGCTGAAGCCCATGAAAACAAGGCAATAGCGCCGCCGTATGCAAAAGGTTAGTCTTGTCGCAAAAATAAACATGGGCAAATGGCTATGAACGATTTTTCTTGGAACGCTGAAACGCGAAAATCAGTCACTGGCGCTGAATTGCACTTGTTCAGTTGCGCGCCTAAAGAACCTAAAGCCTTCATTCAGATCAATCACGGCATGGCCGAACACGCTGGGCGCTATGAACGGTTTGCTGAGGCATTATTTGACGCAGGGTTTGGCGTATACGCCCACGACCATCGTGGCCACGGCCAAACAATATCATCAGATTCAGCACAAGGCATGTTTGCGGCAAAAGACGGCTGGACCAAAGTCCTATCAGATGTGGGAGAGATCAATTCGTACATTCGTATCGCCCATCCAAATACACCCACCGTCTGTTTCGGACACTCTATGGGGTCGATCATTGCATTCAATTTCGCTCTACAGAACCCGGAAGGAATACAAGGGCTCGCCCTCTGGAATGCGGGCGTTGATACAGGTCTTTTGTCGGCAATTTACGGAGCGCTTTTAAAGACAGAGCGTTTTTTCAAAGGCTCTGATGTACCAAGCGGCATTGCCAAAAAACTGACATTCGACGCCTGGAACAAAGCCTTCACCCCGAACCGCACAGAGTATGATTGGTTGTCGCGCGATGAAACTGAAGTCGATAAATACATCATCGATCCCATGTGCGGTTTCGATGTAACCATTGGTCTTTGGCTCGATGTATTGAATGGAATCAATTTTGCAGCGAATGACACCAACATGGGTGAATTAAACAAGAAATTACCAATTCATTTACTGGCAGGAGACAAAGACCCATGCACAGAAAGTGGTAAATCCATTGCTAACATTGAAGCCAGAATGCAGAAAAACGGGCTTTCAAATGTGACCTTCGAATTGCTGAAAAACACACGGCACGAAAGTTTGAACGAGTTGAACCGCCATGAAACCACGTCAAAATTTATTGAATGGCTGGAGACTCAATTTAGTGGTTAGGGTGAGCCGTTACACCACTCCAGTGTCCTTTAAAGACTGAATGTCTTCTGCGCTTTTTCCCAGCACCCGTTGCAGCACATCATCGGTGTCTTCACCCACAATTGGTGGCGCTTTTTTGTATTCAATTTCTGTTTCTGAAAACTTGAGTGGGTTGGCAATTCCTGGAACTTTTCCAGCCGTGGGATGATCCAATTCTAACTTCATGCCTCTGGCCAAAACCTGCGGGTCTTCAAACACTTGAGCGATATTGTTAATCGGACAAGCAGGAACATTGTTAGCAGGAAGTTCCTTCAACCAATGAGCAGCGGGTTGTTTGATTGTTTCCCCATTGATCAACTCGGCCAAAGCCACTCGGTTTTTATTGCGCAACGACATTTTCAAAAACCGTTCATCAGCCGGCAAATCTGGTCGTCTAATGACTCTGCACAGATCCACAAACTGCGTGTCATTGCCAGTGGCAATAATGAAAGGTTGATCGGAACCGTCAAATGGCTGGTAGGGTGATAGATTTGGATGCCAAGACCCCGTGCGCTTCGGCACATTTCCCGTCACGAGGTGATTAAAGCCCTGGTTCACCAAACCAGACACCTGAGTATCGAGCAACGCGATGTCGATATGTTGTCCTTCACCCGTCTTTTCGCGATGATATAACGCGGCCAGCATTCCGATACCACCCATCATGCCAGTTTGAAGGTCGCAAACGCCCACACCCACACGCATAGGCCCTGCTCCTGCTTCGCCATCTTCATGGCCAGTGATGCTCGTCAAACCAGCGCGGGCTTGAATCAGATAATCATAACCCGGTTGTGCAGCGTCCGGTCCCGTTTGGCCAAAACCTGTGATAGACAGATAGATCAAGCCCGGATTAATGGCTTTCAGACTTTCATAGTCCAGCCCCATTTTCTTCAAACCACCAACTTTAAAATTCTCAACGAGAAAGTCTGCGCTTTTCACCAACTCCCGAACGATATTGGCACCTTCATCAGAGGCAATGTCGAGCGTAAGTGAATATTTACCCCGATTGGCCGCAAGATAATATCCGGCTTCCGCAGTTTCATTACCGTCTTCGTCTTTCAACCATGGCGGCCCCCATTGGCGGGTATCATCGCCTTTAATTGGTCGTTCAACCTTGATTACTTCCGCTCCAAGGTCAGCCAAAGTCTGGGTTAAACTTGGTCCAGCAAGAATACGTGAAAGGTCGACGACACGAAGTCCGGTGAGAGGTCCAGCCATGAACAAGCCTAGTATCTGATTGAAGATTGCAAATTGACGTTCTTCTTAACCCGTGCAGGATAGCAAGAACAGATTTCATTGCAGAGCACACAAAGAAATGACCAACAAGGATAACGAACTGGCAAAGGCAATCGGTTCCAAAATGCTGGAAAGCGACAATGCTTCCAAACACTTAGGCATTGCGATCGAAGAGGTTCGGTTGGGCTACGCTCGGCTTTCAATGGCGGTGACACAATCCCATGTAAATGGTCACAAAGTTGCCCATGGCGGATTAATATTCACACTGGCCGACAGTGCATTTGCTCTCGCCTGCAACAGTTACAATCAGAACGCTTTGGCTCAACACTGTACAATTACATTCACAGCACCGGGCCAATTGGGAGACCAATTGATGGCCGAAGCCATCGAACGTCACAATGCCGGGCGCTCAGGAATCTATGATGTCAAAGTTACCAATCAAAACGCTGATTTAATTGCAGAATTTAGAGGAAACTCACGTACCATAAAGGGGCAACATTTCCCGAATTGACCATGAAATTGATCCTAATGACTGATTGTGCTACTTATTACCTATGAAAACACTCGCAGCAATCGTCGCGTATAGTTTCTTAGCCACCCAAGGCGCGTCACTGGCCGTGGCTCAGGAAAAATTTCTCAAACGCCCAAAAGCTGCAAAGCCGGAATGTTTTTGCACAGACCGTTTGGGCAAGCGCAAAGAATTGGGCGATATAATTTGCCTTACTGTTGGCGGACGCTCCTATGAAGCAAAATGTATCATGGCTCAAAACAATCCGTTCTGGCGCGACCTGAATCGCGGCTGCATGTCTTCATAAGTCGCTGATTCACAATCGGCTTCGAAGATGAGGTTTTTAAGTCATGACCAGCCTTAATCCCTAGACGAACATTGAATTTGCAGGCATGAATTGGTGGTGAACACAAACACCTCCCCTCAGCCATTGTCGCGAAACACAGTCCTGCTTGGTGTGGGATGGATGATTGTATCAACTCTCATGTTCGTGGCTGTCACTGGCATTGTGAGGCACATGGGGTCATCACTCCCCGCAGCAGAAGCTGCCTTCATTCGGTATGCCTTCGGATGCTTGATCCTGTTGCCCAGTTTTTGGCGTTTGTACAAAACACCACCATCTGCTGCCCTAATGAAAGTGTTCACAGCACGCGGTTTTGCTCACGCTTTTGGGGTCACTCTCTGGTTCTATGCCATGGCCCGCATCCCCATCGCGGAAGTGACTGCCATTGGGTACGTCACGCCAATTTTCATCACCTTGGGCGCAGCTCTATTTTTGGGAGAAAAACTGCGGTTGCGGCGAATTATGGGCGTTTTAGCAGGTTTGGTTGGCGCGATTGTGATTTTGCGTCCGGGCTTCAACGAAATATCCATCGGGCAACTGGCTCAATTGGGCACTGCCCCCATGTTTGCCATCTCCTACCTGCTCACAAAATCTCTGACCAACCGCACTGACGCGCCAACAATCGTGGCTATGTTGACCTTGTTCTGCACACTCTTCTTGTTTCCCATGGCTATTTGGGACTGGCAAACACCCACCCATAACGATTTATTTTGGCTGTTCATCACCGCTTTGTGCGCGACATTTGGCCATTTTGCGATGACACAAGCTTTGGCCGCAGCGCCCATATCGGTTACGCAACCCGTCACCTTTCTACAATTGGTATGGGCCTCACTGTTGGGAATACTGGTTTTTGATGAAGCTCTTGATCCGTTTGTTATTTTGGGCGGAACAATCATCGTCTGTGCCGCTACCTTTATTTCGCATCGCGAAGCCCAGTTGAACCGCAAATTACGGTCTGTGCCTGCGTCAGCAACAAAACTTCAATAGACAGCATATTCTGGGTTATGCTGTCTGCATGGTGATTTTCAGAACGATTCTGGTTATATTTATATTGTGTTTTGCGCAAACCGCTTCGGCGCAATCCATTCAGTTAAAACCCCACAAAGATGCGCTTTTTGCCTATCCAAAAGTCTTGGAATCCGCCCGTAACGGAAACTATCTGCGTTTGGATTACATCAAAGCGCGGGATATCTATGAGCGTGATGAAATCCCCCTTCGCAGGGCCCATTTCAAATATGTTGACCGCGGGATAAGATGGTCAAGGCGAGTGCGGAGTTACGCCTCACCGAACGGCAAATTCAAATTTTTCTCGACAGGCAAATACCGCAGTGGTGCAAAAATGACTGTCGTGTGGGTACACGGGCAAGGCGGCAACCGCTTTCAAGGGGTAAATGACTGGACTTTTGGCGGAAATTTCAATCGCCTACAAAACTTAATGGTAAAAAACTCCGGCGTATTGTTGTCACCAGAGTTTACAGATTTCAAAGACAAGGGCGCGCAAGACATAGCGGCTCTAATCAATGAATTTCGCAGACGGTCACCCGATACCAAGCTCATAGTCGCCTGTGGCTCCATGGGTGGTGGCATTTGTTGGCGATTGGCAAGTTCCAAGCAAATGGCACCCATGATTTCCGGCATGTTTATCTTAGGTTCCCATTGGTACGATGATTTTCTCAATTCAGCTGCCGTAAAAGAAAGGGAGCGTTCCTTCCCACTTTATTTCGGCCACGGAAGTTGGGACACTGTGTTTAAACCAGAGCGTCAAAAGAGTTTCTACGAAGCCATATTGAAGAAAAATCCATCTTATCCGGTACGTTTCACCATGTTTGAAACTGGAAAACACGGCACTCCCATTCGAATGGTCGACTGGCGCCGTGAACTGAACTGGATGCTGAGTTATTAACAGCGCATTCTGCAAATGTGACAAAACGTTCCTTTTTATAAAAACCCGTTGAGTCTCAACCCCGTATCTGTTCTTACATAACGGAAACTCACGAAGCACAGTTTAACATGCAATCCCAAAACATCGCCGTCATAGGTTCAGGCATTTCAGGCTTATCTTCCGCCTGGCTTTTGAGCAAAAAACACAATGTCACTTTGTTCGAATCGGACGATAGGATTGGTGGTCATACCAACACCGTTACAATCGAGAGCAACGGTAAAACTGTGCCTGTTGATACTGGATTTATATGTTTCAACGAGGCCACTTACCCAAACCTGACAGCACTGTTCAAACATCTCGGTGTTAAAGTGCATCCAACAGATATGAACTTCGCCGCTTCCATAGCCAATGGCGCTTATGAATATGCAGGCGGAACTTACACAGGTTTAATCGGCCAACCGTCCAACATTTTCAAACCACGTCACTGGTCGATGGTGAAAGACATATTGCGGTTCTTCAAAGAAGCGCCAAAAGATCTAGCAACGCTGAGTGAAAGCGAAAACCTGTCCCAGTACCTCAAACGCAATAATTATTCGACATATTTCGTTGACGCTCATCTGCTTCCTATGGCCGCCGCAATTTGGTCCAGTCGTCTTGAAGATATGATGGATTATCCAGCCCGCGCATTCATTCAGTTTTTCCAGAATCATGGTCTGTTGCAAGTCGAAGGTCGTCCGAAATGGGGAACCGTCGATGGCGGATCTCGCCAATATGTGGAAAAAATTCTGGCCGACGCCAGCTTTTCCGTAAAAACAAATTCACCAGTAGAAACCATTGTTCGCCGCCCTAACGGTGTAACTGTAAAGACAAAAGAGGGCACAGCTCACGAATTTGACCAAGTGGTTGTCGCATCCCATGGCGACCAAGCTCTTGCAATGCTAGACACGCCCACCACCGAAGAAACGAACCTTCTCGGATGTTTCAAATATGCCAAAAACCATGCTGTTCTGCATCGCGACCGCAAACTTATGCCCAAACGCCGTTTAACATGGGCCAGTTGGAACTACCTCGACTTTGCAAACAAGTTGGACCAACCACGTAAAGAAGCCAAAGACCTGTGCGTGACGTACTGGATGAACTCGTTGCAAAATCTAGCAACGAAAGAACAAATATTTGTCACCTTGAACCCGTCTGAAAACATCAGAATCGAAAAAGTGGATGCCCGATTTGACTATATGCATCCGCTTTTCGATACTTCAGCCATGCGTGCTCAAAAAGAATTGTGGTCTCTCCAAGGTGTAAACAGGACTTGGTTCTGTGGCGCTCATTTCGGCGCAGGCTTTCACGAGGATGGATTACAAAGTGGTCTAGCTGTTGCTGAACAATTGGGCGGCATTCGTCGCCCTTGGGAAGTTAAAGACGAATCCGGCCGCATTCATGTTCACGCTGCAAATGAACGACTTCAGGCAGCCGAGTGATGTTTTCTTCTGCTTCAATCTATCACGGCAAAGTCGTGCACAAACGATTGAGACCAAAGGAACACAAACTTCAATACAGCGTGTTTTCGCTTGCGTGTGATGTTGACCAGTTGAAAAACACAGCGATGAAATCGAGGTTTTTCAGCCTGAATGCATTCAACCTGTTCAGTTTAGCGGAAAAGCAACACGGCCATCGCGATGGAACATCACTGAGCGAATTTGCTTGGGATCAAGTGAGGACCGCTGGTTTGGATGGTCAAGTCAAACGGGTTGTCGTCTATTTTTATCCAAGAATATTGGGCTTCGCATTCAACCCGCTCACTGTCTATTTCTGTTTAGACGAGGCTGAGCAGCCGCTCTTGATGATCTATGAAGTGCGCAATACGTTTGGTGAAAATCTCACCTACGTTCTACCCGCAGGCGAAAATCGTAACGGAACTTACACGCATTCGATCGATAAGCAGTTTTATGTTTCGCCATTCAACAATGTGGAAGGTGACTATGACTTTCATGTGCGCAGCCAGCACAATGAAACAACGATCGGGGTCGCTCTTCGAACCGAAGATGGCCCGGTTCTACGCACCCACTTTCGTGGTGTTCGAACAGAGTTTTCTGACGTAGCTTTGCTGAAAGCATTTTTCAGTTATCCTCTAATGACATTGAAAATCGTTGCCGGCATTCATTGGGAAGCGTTGAAAATCTGGCGCAAAGGCCTCAAGCTCAAAGATCACCCACCCGCGCCACCTGAACGTATCGTCTATGGCAGCGGTTTGCGCACTTCTAAACCAAGCGTTTGATGAGTTTAAAATAAAGCCAATAAGGCAAGTGATTAAGAAATTTCAAAATCCAAACCATCTGCCACGGAAACGCGATTTCGAATTTTTGAGCTTCCAGACCCGCCACAATTTTTTCAGCAGCATCTTTTGGTTCCATAAGGAAAGGCATGGGAAACTTGTTCTTATCTGTCAGAGCCGTACGTACAAAACCGGGGTTGATCACACTAACGGTAATATTCTCAGCTTCCAATTCTGGTTTCACAGTCTCAGCCATGTGAATGAGAGCCGCTTTTGTTGCGCCATAAGAAGCGGCGTTCGGCAAACCACCATATCCGGCAACCGACGATATCCATGAAATGTGCCCATTCCGGCGTTCCAGCATACGCGGCAAAATTGCGTCCATACTTTTAACAACGCCCATAAAATTAACATCAATGGTCTTCTGGAAATTCTCAACATTCATGTCTTTAATCGAGCTTTGAAACCAAGCGCCAGCACTGAAAATACAAAGATCAACCGGACCGTAAGCACTTTCGATTTCCGCAATCACCTCTTTCAATCGCTCGCCGTCAGTTACGTCTGCAGGGTGCGCCGAAATATTTTCGTGCGCAGCAGCAATTGCAGCAAGCTTATCTTCAGAGCGCGCAGAAATGGACACATGACATCCCTTTTCCGCCAATTTACGTGCGGTATATTCCCCAAGCCCCGAACTGGCGCCGGTGATCCAGACATGTTTCCATTTTTCAGAAGTGTTGTTCATCATCTCATCCAAACCGTTTAATTATTGAAGTAACGAATAAGCGGCGTGTTGGTTTCACACCACCAAAATTATTTCCAAACGAGAAAATAATCGATATGGAAGGCCAACAATTGAGGAAATAACATGCTTGACGTTCTAACACTTGAAAATCTTTTCACACTACTCATGCTCATTTTGCTACAAGCCGTACTCGGCTTCGACAACCTGCTTTATATTTCGATTGAATCAAAACGGGTAGATATCAGCCAACAACAACGGGTCAGGCGCATTGGTATATTGGTCGCTATCGCATTGCGCATCATTTTGCTGTTCGTGGTTGTTCAAGCGATCTCCTATTTCCAAGATACACTTTTCAATTTTAATTTGCCCGGCATTGCTGAAGGCAAAGTCAACGGGCACTCATTGATTGTCTTATTTGGCGGTGCTTTCATCATTTATACGGCCATGAAAGAAATCATGCACATGCTTGCAGTTCACGACCCTGATGTGAACCATGAGCGCGCTCAACGCTCGGTCGCCAGCGCAGTTTTCTGGATTGTCTTGATGAACTTAGTGTTTTCGTTTGATTCAATCCTGTCCGCCCTTGCTCTCACCGACGTGTTTCTTGTTATGGCAGCGGCCATCATAATATCAGGATTGATGATGTTATTTCTTGCTGACCGCGTTTCAGCATTTCTTTCAGCCAACCGAATGTATGAAGTTTTAGGTCTGTTCGTATTGTTTATTGTAGGCGTGATGTTGGTGTCCGAAGGCGGACACCTCGCTCATATCAAGCTTGCCGGCTACGCAGTGGAGCCCATGGCCAAAAGCACATTCTATTTTGTCTTGATCGTATTGATTCTGGTGGACTTTGTTCAGGGTCGATATCAACGCAAACTCATGGCGCAAAAACGCCAAGAGATTAATGATGCGTCGATTACGACTGCGAATATCGAAGAGACGATGGACTGATATCTACTAAGCAGAATAGGCACTGATCCGTTCAATCAAGCTTTCATCAACTTCAACGCCATTGGCGGTTTGGGCGCGCGCACCAGATCGTCGAGTACCGGGAAGTCTTGTACCTTCTTGTTCTGTCAGTGCGGCAACTAAATTTTCAATTTGCATATTGAACGCGCCACCTGAAAAGCAATCAGGGTCAAACGCAATAAAACATTGGCCCGTATTGGGCGGGCCACCCGCAGTGCCTGAGAATGGACTCGCGTCTTTACCAAGCACAGCACCACTCAATGCCGCAGCGAATATTTCAACCATCAAACCAGCACCAAACCCTTTAGCACCTCCGCTTGGCACCATAGACCCCTTCAGAGCGGCAGCAGCATCCGTGGTTGAGTTTCCATCCGCATCCAAAGCCCAACCGGCCTCAATGGGTTGGTTCTCGCGGTTGCGCAACATGATTTCACTCTTCGCAATGGCGCTTGCAGATTGATCAATCACAAATGCAGGACCGTCGGCGCCCGGCACACCCAATGCAAACGGGTTTGTTCCGATAACCGGCTTTGAACCACCAGTGGGTGCAATAGACGCAGGCGCATTGGTAAAGCACAAACCAAGCAGTCCTTCTTCCGTAATTCGTTCGGCGTGGTGGCCTAGCACGCCACAATTGTATGAATTAAACACAGTCATCACGCCAACTCCGTTTTCACGTGCGGACGCGATAAGAGCATCAAAACCGGCATCAATAGCAGGGTGTGCGAAACCAGATTTTGCATCAACGCGTACGGCTGCAGGTTTCGGTCGAAAAACTTCCGGCAACGCTGTTCCATCGACTTTTCCACACTGAACGTGCTCTGCGTAAATCGGCACATACATGAGACCGTGGCTTCGCACCCCATCGCGCTCTGCACGCCAAGTGGATTTGGCTACAGATGCCGCATTCACTTCGCTTGCTCCAGCTCCCATCAAGGCTGCTTTCGCAAGGTCTTCAATTTGCTCAAGCGTCATCATTTTACCAGCCATCTAAACTCTCCATTCAATCATTGTCAGTCGTGCCTGCACCAGCATCAGCACTGTTAGCTTCATTGGCTGGCACAAGAATAAGTTCTGCAAGTTTCTTCAAATCTGCCCAGCTCTCATCATTAACTGTCAAGCCACCGATGGGAGTTGCAACTGATGTACCTTGTGATGCTCCCCAACACTTTAAAGCAATATTGGACGGCTCGCCCGGTATTCGAGCAATTGTTGATTGAGAACCCACAATGAGCCATTCGCAGTCTGCTTCGCCTGCCTCGTTACCAAAACTCACTTCGAAGTTTAAACTGTTTGTTTCGGCAACGGATAAGGCGCAACCATAAATCAAACCCGGGCAATCTGCATCCTTTGTCAAAGCGTATCCAGAACCGACTACAAGTTGAGAAAAATCAACCAATGAGGGACCTACACTGGACACACTACCTTTGCGGCACACCCAATTGGGTGTTTCAAAAAACCATTGAAGCTGTTCCGAGTCCGGCAATTCTGTCGTGCGTATTAGCATAGAGGTAGGATCGATACCCGACTGAGCGATCACAACAGCTGCACGGGAAATATCTTCAGACACCCCGCGTGGAAGTTTGCTTCCAATGCAAGCTTTCAACGCCGTTCCGTAAAGTTCATTCCCGGACACAATCATCTCATCGACATCTCCAGAGATGGAAGGAAGCAATCGGCTGCATTTTCTTCGCTCAAATCAGCAGCCATTGGCGCTCCCTGATAAAGTGTAATTCGCGTCCAGCGGTCAGAGCGCGGATCAAATCGTGATGCCCCAAAGAACGACAGTTTGCACCGCAACAAGTCAATGGGGCGTACGTCGCCAGCCACCAAATTGTCCTGCACTTCGCCATAGGAGTGTTTAGCAATAGTTTGGATACGCCGAACAATCGATCTGAAATGAAGTGTCGATGCCAAAAATTCAGCAACACTTTCAGTGTCATTGCAGTTGTTCAGTGCAGCAACCAATGACTGAACATCATGAGGAATGTGATGAGGCATTTTCTGATAATCACGCTCAACCGAATGGGATGTTCCCAATCTTGGCTCCAGCTTATCTTCAGACACATACCAAGCCATTGCATTGGCGTACTCGGTCGACAAATCCAACGACAACGCCCATCTATATCGTTCAGCAATAATCTCACGTAAATCACCAATCGACATTGCCGGATCAAGTTTTGCTTCCGCAGTCGCCTCCATACAATCCGTGAGGCCATCGATGAGATCACCATTGGGTTCCAACACCAGTGCGATAATCAATTCTTGCAGATCAATCGAAGACGCTTCCGATTTATCAACGATCCCAGCCCATGGAAATTTTGAAACCAAAATCGTGGGAACATGAACGAGCAGATCATCAAAATCAGCCCTCAAACCTTCTATACGCCTTTGCTCATGTTCATCATCCACATTCCAGTTCTTCAAATGCTTCTGAACTTGCTTGCACAAGCTTTTGAAGAATGAGACTTGGTCATCGTCAATTGCTTCAACTGCTTTGACGCGTGCCAATGCTGTTTCACGCACCATCATCCAGTTGTTGATCAATATGGGATGATTGACCAGAAAAGGCGCCATACCCAGACCTGTTGAATTGCCTATTCCAAGGTTCCGACAAGTCGCATTGTCCAGTTTCACGGCATTGTCGCCGCCACGGCTTTGAGCAACGTGATTGACCAGATCAATCGTGAATTCCTTAATCATATAAACCGTCAGCATTTCGAGACGGAACGGTTGCGATAGGCTCGGGCGACCCGCAAAATCAGCACGATCCGCCATACCAAATTTGCCGTTCCCATAGACGGCAGTTGTACGCATCAAATAGCCGGTGGCAGCAACGGCCTCTCCATCCGGCTGCTGACCTTTGGCCAATGCATCAGCCACATGTTCGAACAGACGAACACTTTTGTTAGCTCGCGAAAGAACCAAAACAGATGGATTATAGCGTCCGCTCTCTTGGCGTGTCGCATTGTTGCGCAGTAGTTCGATATCAGCTTTTAAAGGCTTCCCATCAAACAATACAAAACAGGCATCCCATGCCTCAGCGATTACACGGTCTGTTCTGTTCTCAGGCTCAAGCGGAGAGGAATAGGCGATAAGTGAATAGAGACGATTATCCAAAACAACTTCGTAAACACAGTGGCCATAACCATCGTCATCCAACATCTGCTCAGTACATTTGGGCTTGGCATTTTGCCGGGCAAGATCGCGCAACAAAGATCGAAGAAAACTCAGGCGTGTTGGAAAGAAACTCCCCATCCGCTGCAACCGCATAACAGTTTCAGGTGGGCGCAATTCGGTTTGCGGGAATACTTCCGACTGCAACTCAATGCTTGAAAACTCATTCATCAACTAGATTCCGCAATTTTAATCTTGAGGGCCAAAAGAGGTATCATAAAATCGAAGCCAATTTTTTCCCATTATACCGTCGATCTCTTGAGCATGAAATCCTACAGCCTTCAGTCCACTCTCAATATTCCCAAAATGCAAATTGTTTTCAAACCAACGAGGTTGTAGAGGGAACCCCGCATTGTCGGCAGAACCTTCACCATAATCCAACATTTTGGTCCAACGGCCATTGCGCATCCAAGTCACAACACTGTCCGGTTGGTCTTGGCAAAGGTCGGAGCCAATACCGATGTGCTCAGCACCATAAAGTTCAGCAGCATCTGCAATCGCCTGCGAAAAACTTTCCAACGTACAATCCGATCCATCTTTCAAGTGGTGTGGGTAGAGTGAAAACCCAAACAGTCCGCCAGCATCAGTCAGTTTTTTCAAAACCGTGTGAGACTTATTGCGCAATGCAGGGTGCCAGACATGAGGATTGGCATGGGTGATCGAAATAGGTCGTGAAGACATCTCGATCGCTTCCAGTGTGGAGCGCTCCGCAGAATGGCTCATATCAATCACCATTCCAACGCGATTCATCTCGGCAATCGCTTCGCGTCCAAATCTCGTGATACCGGGGTCCTCAGCTTCATAACACCCCGTCGCAAGCAATGACTGGTTGTTGTAAGAAAGCTGCATAAATCTTCCACCAAGACGATGCAGTATTTCAATCAACCCGAGATCATCTTCCATCGGTGAAGGGTTTTGAAATCCGAAGAAAATCGCCGTCCGGCCTTCTTCTTTTGCACGACGGACATCATCTCCTGTGAAACCGGGAAAAATCAAATCTGGATAAAGTTCAAAATACCGGTTCCAAGCTTCAAAATTCAGAACAGTTTCACGAAATAGCTCATGATAAGCGATTGTCACATGAACAGCAGAAACACCACCATCCTGCATTTGGCGAAAAATCTTTTCCGACCAGTTTGCATATTGAAGATTATCGATAACAATAGAAGAATGAGCCATAAATTTCCCTATCACAATGTTGCAGGGGAAACGAATATCTATTTACGACAATCGATGTTCCAGCTTGCCTCTCATTTGTTTGGATGTATGTTTCAACTTCGCGATGGGAGAATACAATCATGAACCGCATAGCACTTGTAACCGGCGCCGGATCTGGCATTGGTCGAAACGCAACATTGGCGTTAGCAACCGCTGGTTTCACCGTGATCGCCACGGGACGGCGCGCAGATGCGCTAGAAGAAACAGCCAAACAAGCACACAAAGATATGGTTCATCCATTCCCCGCTGATGTCACGGACGAGAACAGTATTGATGCTCTTTTTGCCGCTATCACTTCAAAATTTGGTAGACTTGATGTGGTGTTCAATAACGCGGGTAACAATGTGCCATCGATCAATTTTGGTGACCTTGATTTTAAAGACTGGCGCACGGTAATCGGCGTCAATCTGGATGGCGCCTTCCTCATTGCCAACAAAGCTTACAAAATGATGCGGGATCAATCTCCACAAGGCGGACGTATCATCAACAACGGTTCTATTTCAGCGCACGTGCCACGTCCAGGATCTGCTCCTTACACATCTTCAAAACACGCTATCACAGGCTTGACCCGTTCCATTGCATTGGATGGTCGACAGCACAATATCGCCTGCGGGCAAATTGACATTGGCAATGCGGCGTCTGAAATGACAGAGCGTATGAATGACGGAGTGCTTCAAGCTGATGGGTCCATGAAATCGGAGCCAACGATGGATGTGCAAAACATCGGCAATGCAGTGGTTCACATGGCAGAATTGCCGTTGGACACGAACATTTTGTTTATGACTATTATGGCGAGTGAAATGCCATTTGTTGGTCGCGGATAACATCGAACATGAAAAATTGCGGCGACATTATTTCACAATCAGGTGCATCATTCGGCACATCTGGCGTACGCGGACTGGTGGAAGATTTAGACGACGTAACATGCTTCGCGTTCACACTCGCATTCCTCAGCCATTTGGCTAACGAAAACGCTGACCACAAAATTACGAAAGTTTGGGTGGGGTATGATTTACGCCCCTCTTCTCCAAAGATTGCAAAGCCCGTTTTAAGCGCGATTCAACACCTAAAACTTAAACCTGTTTTTTGCGGCGAGATTGCAACCCCTTCACTCGCCTACTCGTCGATCAAATCCAAACAGCCAGCTGTTATTATCACTGGCAGCCATATTCCATTCGACCGAAACGGCATTAAATTCTATCGACCAGATGGAGAAATGACTAAGGCTGATGAGATGTTCGTTACAAATTCAAAAACAGAGTTTCCCGATCAGCTTTTCGACAATCTGGAACTGAAAGAAGCTAATGTTGCTTTGTCTGCCAACCGATCCGCGCACAAAGCTTGGCGCGAGCGCTACCAAACTGCTTTTGATGGTTTGCTCAACGGAATGCGCATCGGCCATTATCAACATAGTGCTGCCGGACGTGATGATCTTACCCGAATTTTGGAAGCCCTCGGCGCAATAGTCATTCCTCTCGACCGCAGTGAAACATTTATTCCCATAGACACAGAAGCTGTCTCCGAAGCCAACCGCGTACAAGCGGAAAAATGGTCAGCAGAACATAATTTGGATGCTTTGATATCGACTGACGGCGATGGAGATCGGCCGCTCTTGGCCGACGAGAACGGTGCTTATTTTCGAGGAGACACACTGGGTATTTTTACTGCCATGGCCCTTAATGCAACCGCAGTTGTCACCCCCGTGTCTTCAAACACTGCTTTGGAAAAGTGCGGTTTGTTCAAAACAATTGCCAGAACAAAAATCGGATCACCCCATGTGATCGCCGGAATGGAAAAACTGACAATGGATACTGAATTATCGATCGTTGGATTTGAAGCGAACGGCGGCTTCCTGACTGCTACTCAACTGATTTCACCATGGAACGAAACAATTCTTACACCATTGCCGACACGTGATTCAGTTCTGCCCATACTGGCGACAATCGCTTTAGCTAAACTCAAAAAATTACAGCTTTGCGAACTATCAAGTCTTCTGCCTAAGCGCATCACCTCAAGCGACAGGTTGATCGATACAGAAAAAGAAGTGTCAGAAAAACTGTTGGTACAGTTTTCAGTTGGTGATTTGAATCCATCTGTACTTTCAGACACGAGTTCCCAATTGGCGACAATCGATACCACCGATGGAATGAGATTCACGTTTCAAGATGACAGTATTGTGCATCTGCGCCCATCCGGGAACGCGCCTGAACTGCGAGTGTATGTTGAGACGGATTCCCAAGATAAGTCTGACAGATTGCTTGCACACGCCAAAGAGGCGGTCAAAGCACTGCTAGGTTGAACGATCACCAAAGTGATTGAGATAGGCCTGAAACGCACCCACGATGTGATAAAGAATGCTTGCAGGCACATCGGTCGCCGTAACAACACCATGTTCGTCAATAAGATCTACCCATAAGCCTTCTGGTGCGTTGTCTAAATGCCAAGCGAAAAGACGATCAACACGCGCTTCAATTTCACCTGCCAGTTCTTGTTTACCTGTCCGGTCAAGAATGATTGCCGCCTTCAATGCTTCAGCCTGTGGCCAAGAGCGGTGATGGCGGTCAATTGGAACACCATCGCGTGTAATACTCGCCCAACCAAGGTTCGTTTTGCGGCTTAAACCCTGGCTGACACCTGTCGCATAAACTTTACGCGCTTCATCCGCATGGGCCTGCCCCCGTTGGCGTGCATGCTCGCCCAACAACCAAGCCCACTCGAAATGATGGCCCGGCTCTGTCAGTTCACCTTTGTCTGACGTCAAAGGCTCAAAATTCGGCCCAAGAACCTCAATCACAGCCCAATTATCACGGTCAAAAAACTTCGTGCGGAACAATTCAACAATTCCGTCTGCATAAGATTTGGCGTCTTCACAACCAGTTACTTCATGCCAAGCCAAAAACGCTTCCAGTAAATGCATGTGTGGGTTGGCGCGACGTTCCAGAGAGGCCCCTTCACTAGTTTCAAACCACGCGTTGTTTTCAGCATCGAAGAATTTCTCGCTGAATGTCTTCAGCACCAATTCACCCAAAGGCTTTGCACGTACAAATCCGGCATCCAATGCGGCTGCAGCTGCCAGCAATACGAACGACTGGTCATAGGCGTCCATTCGAGCATTTTCAGGTCGCCCTTCAATGGATGCCACGCTTGCAAATGGCAATTCGGCATTGGCTGCAGCATCCAACCAATCCAAACCGTGATCGACAAGTTTGACCGCTCCATCACACCAATTGTGCTTTGCCGCTTGCGCAAAACACCAAGTCTGCCGCGCCATTGTTCTAAGGCGTTTTGGTTGGTTCAAGCTCTTTTCATCAAAACCAAGAACCTCATGAAATCCACCATTTACAAAATCGGGTCCAACTTTCGCCCACAATGGCAAGCCAATTTCTGTCAACCAACGGTGCACCCGTTCCACATTCGTGCCGGGGTTTTTCGCACGACTGAGACCAACGGACACACGCACTTCCGAACGGTTGCCCTGATCCAGTTTTTGAAAGACATTTTTGACATCTTGAGAATGTTCAAGCGGCGCTACAAATGTTGCATCATCGGTGGAAATGACCGCCATTCCCTTCAATCCGTACGCTGAGATCAATGGGCCTTCGTTGTGGAAATAAGACCCTTCACAATCAACAGCCACAACATCACCAATCGACACGTTATTCTGTTCGTCTTTTTCAGCAATTTCATACAGTGATTGCCAAGAACCGATATCGGACCAACCGAATTTCGCTGGCACCAAAGAGATATTTTGAGCATTCTCTAAAATTACAGTATCGACGGGATGCGATGGAATGGCTGAATACTCTGCCATCGGTAGAAACGAGCCCGCCAGACCTGTCGCTGCCGCAGCACGTGACGCCTCCACACCACTCCAAATTTCAGGAGTCAGAGCTTTGAAGTGCTCCGCCATCACTGATGCTTTAAATAGAATCATCCCAGCGTTCCAAAAATAACCACCGCTTTGCAGATATCTTTGAGCCGTATCGTTATCAGGCTTCTCTACAAATCGTTCAACACGTAATGTTCCACTCTCATCACTTTCGCCCGTTTTCACATATCCATAACCCGTTTCCGGTCGTGTAGGCGTGATACCAAATACAACCAATGCGCCCGCAAGCGCCGATATCAGGCCATCGGAAATTGTTTCGTGAAACTGATCGATGGTCGTGATTTCATGGTCAGACGGAACGATCAAAACCAATCCGTCGCCATGCTTTTCCAAGATATCTTGCGCAGCAAGCGCGACAGCTGCTGCAGTGTTTCGCCCAGTTGGTTCGAACAAACACTGATCAGGCAAAACACCTTCAACGACAGTTTCCTGACGCACAATTTGCGCGTGGTCTGCTGATGCAATCACATTCACAGGGCCGAACAATTCATCATTGCCGCCGAACCGGCGAATGGTATTCCGCAACATAGAATATGCGCCTGTCAGGCGATGAAATTGTTTGGGGTTGTCAGCTCGCGAAAACGGCCACAAGCGCGAACCGATACCACCTGACAAAACAAAACTGTGCACCTGAGGCTTCATAAATCGATCCATCCAACGCTCAAACGAGCTTCCCAAAGGGCAATTTAGCATCAGATTATTGAAGAACCTTGAATCCAATCATCGAGATTCATGGGTATTTTGCACACCTTTTTCTCCAAATACGAACCAATTTATGCCTTGCAAATCGCTCAAATCATGCAACGTTTGGTGGCAAATAAATGCATGAGTTCAATACAATGCCAGAAATTCAGCACGACGATACAAACCAGAACAAAAAACTACCGACCCACGCAAAAGTTGTCATTATCGGCGGTGGGGTTGTTGGCTGTTCCATCCTCTTTCATTTGGCGAAATTTGGTTGGAAAGATGTTGTATTGTTGGAGCGCGATGAATTAACCTCCGGCTCATCTTGGCATGCAGCTGGTCAGATTCACACAATCAGCTCTGACCCCAATATTTCACGGCTCCAAGGTTATACAATTGACCTTTATAAAGAGATTGAAGAAACCAGCGGTCATTCTGTTGGCTTGAACATGACTGGCGGTTTCTACCTCGCCTCCAACAAAACATGGTACGATTATCTTAAACGCGAGCGCTCAAAAGCCCGTTATATGGGCCTTCATCAGGAGTTCATCAGCCCGCAAGAAGTGGCTAAACGTCACCCTTTGATTGATCCGAAGCACTATATTGCAGCTTTGTGGGATGAGCAGGACGGTGATCTAGATCCATCTGGGGCGACTTATACTTTCGCCAAAGCAGCGAAAGTCCACGGCGCAAAATACTTCACCCACACACCAGCCACAGCCACCACACAGCGCGCGGATGGCACTTGGGATGTGACAACGCCAAAAGGCGTGGTCAATGCCGAGCATATCGTCAATTGTGGAGGTTTATGGGCAAGAGAAGTGGGGAAAATGCAAGGCCTGCATATCCCAGTGCAGCCTATGGAACATCATTACTTACTCACTGAAAAAATTGATGAAGTCGCCAACCACCCGACCCGGCTGCCCTGCGGCATTGATTATGAAGCCAACATCTATTTTCGCCAAGAACGCGAAGGCATGTTGATCGGAACTTACGAACCGGTTGGCACTCCATGGAAAGTTGGTGGCACGCCTTGGGACTTCGGTCACGAATTACTCCCGCCAAAATTGGAAAACATTGCAGATCGGTTGGAACTGGCTTTTGAACGTATTCCGGCACTTGGTAGAACAGGCATCAAAGACGCAATCAACGGCCCCTTCACATTCGGACCTGATGGCAATCCGATGATTGGACCTGTCCCGGGCATGACCAACTATTGGTGTGCAGTCGGTGTAATGGCGGGCTTCTGCCAAGGCGGCGGCGTGGGATTGGCCATGGCCGAATGGATGATTGATGGGGAACCTAGTATCGATGTTTGGGCAATGGATGTTGCGCGTTTTGGCGACTTTGCAACCCCCGATTGGGGAACTGTAAAATCAACAGAAAATTATGAGCGTCGTTTCGTTATGACGTTCCCGAATGAAACGCTGCCAAAGGGACGCTTGCAAAAGACAACTTCACTTTACGACCGTCTGGTTTCAAAGGGGGCAGTCATGGGACAGGACTTTGGGTTGGAACACGCACTTTGGTTTGCTGATAACGCGAACGATACACACGAAGATCCAACATTTGAACGCAACAGATCACACGACTATGTGGGGCGTGAGGTCAAAGCTGTACGCGAAAATGTCGGTGGCATCGAGATTGCAAACTTCGCCAAACATGAATTCAAAGGAAAAGGCGCACGCGATTATCTGAACACTGTTTTAGCTGGGTTCATCCCCAATCCAGGCCGATTGACACTCACTCCAATGCTCACACCAAAGGGAAAACTGTATGGCGATTTAACCATTGCCTGCTTGTCCGACGGTCACTTCATGCTTTTTGGTTCAGGTGTGATGCAGGAAGCCCATCGCCGATGGTTCGAAAAGGACTTGCCTGAGACCGTGAGTTACAAAAATGTGTCTGACGATTGGCATGGCATCGCATTGTCAGGTCCGAAGTCACGAGACCTCTTATCCAGAATTGTGCGCGAAGATGTGGGGCCGAATACCTTCGGGTTTCGTGATGTAAGACAGACATTTGTCGCTGGTGTCCCTGTCATTCTAAACCGCATTAGTTTCTCCGGAGAACTTGGCTACGAAATCTATTGCAAACCTCAATTCTTATTGCGGTTAGCGCAATCGATAGAAGATGCAGGCCAAGATCTCGGCTACCGCTGGTATGGTGCAAGAGCCTTGATGTCGATGCGATTGGAAAAAGGTTGGGGCGTTTGGGGGTTGGATTTCCGTCCAGACTTCAATGCCGTGGAATCTGGCATGGATCAGTTCATAAATTGGAAAAAAGACTTCATCGGGAAATCCGCAACACTGGCATTTAAAGACAACGGGCCCAGTCAAAAATTGGTCACATTAGCGATAGACGTAAGTGGTATTGATGTCTCAAACGACGAAGCCATATTGGTAGATGGAAACGCCGTTGGTTACATCAGCTCTGGCGGATATGTCCATCACGTGCAGCAATCTTTGGCCATGGGTTATGTGAGTGAGCTCCACTCAAAATCGGGAACTGAAGTACAGGTCGAAATTCTTGGCAACCTTTATCCGGCAAAGGTTTTAGATGGAGCCCTTTACGACCCGAACGGTGACCGAATGCGCGCATAAAACATCCACCATCCTTTTTAAAACTTCCCGATAATGTTTACGAAGACGCCGTTGTCGTCGAATGTCAGGTCTGAGACGTCATCGGAGAATTGTCCGAAGTTGTATCCCACGCCGACTTTGAGGTTGTTGCCGAAGTGGCGATAGA